>NZ_JAOOPY010000005.1:118100-336536 GCF_025486315.1 Variovorax sp. N23
CGACGCCAACCTGCGCGGCGCCTACCTGAGCGGCGCCAACCTGAGCGACGCCAACCTGCGCGGCGCCTACCTGAGCGGCGCCAACCTGCGCGACGCCAACCTGCGCGGCGCCTACCTGAGCGGCGCCAACCTGAGCGACGCCAACCTGCGCGGCGCCTACCTGAGCGACGCCAACCTGCGCGGCGGCCTGAAGCTCGCCGGCAAGCGCCCCTACTTCGCCATCGGCCCGATCGGCTCGCGCCACGACAACCTGGTCGCGTACATCACCGACCAGGGCCTTCGCCTGCAAGCTGGCTGCTTCTTCGGAACGCGTGACGAGTTCGTTTCAAAGCTGGATGAGGAGCACGGCGAAAACGAGCACGGCAAAGAGTACCGCGCAGCGCTGGCGATGGTGGATGTGCATGTGTCGCTCTGGACGCCTGCTGTTGAAGCGGTCGAGGTGGCGTGATGGACGACCTCACCCCTACCACTGCTGGCCTCGAAGTCAGCGAACTGTCTGGCGCTGAGGCATTGGACGCGATCAACGGCCGGCTGAAGCTGGACGTGCCGCACGTTGCAGGCGAGCGGGTGATCGAGATGCGCGGCACGGTGCCGGCGGATTGGAGCCTGTCGTGAGCGCGGCGACGCACACGCCTGGGCCGTGGCCCATTGAGCGACGTCAAACGTCAATCACCGCGATAGGCCCTTGCGTCGCGGATGAATACGCCGGCTCCGCATGGCTTGATGTGTCAGAAGCAGACGCCCAACTGATCGCCGCGGCTCCTGATCTGCTGGCTGCCTGCCAACAGTTCATGTACTCGGTGCCGCATACCGAAATCCATGGTGAACCTGGAAGCTTGCTCGAGGTGATGCGCACGGCTATCGCCAAAGCCACAGGTGCTGCGGAGAGGGAAGCATGAGCGCGCTCAAGAGTCACAGCCGCTACCCGTACACCTTCGCATGCGACTTCTTGCGCGGCAAGGTGGACGACTTCAATGTCGACTTTGGAATGCGCGTTCCGACCATCAGCCGTTCGCAGGCATCGCAGGCGATTGGCGCTATTGCTGATGTGCTGGGCGTAACGAAGCAAGAACTCGCGGAGAAGCTTGCGGATCGCTGGATCGCTGATGTGGAGTTGACTGCACCTCCCAAGGAGGCCGCATGACATTCCTCGACCGCATCACAAGCGCCTACCGCTTCCTCACGCAGGAACAGCGCGCGATGTTCGAGCCCTGCAGGTCTGAGCAGGCTGTCAGACGCATCGCTGCGCGCATGGGCGCCAAGTTGCCCGGGAACGTGTGATGGGCTACCGCAACGCCACCCCCGAGCCCCGCGAGCGCGACGACGAGCTCGAGCGCCTGGCCCGCCAAGACGCCGCCAAGCGCCGCCACCACGCCGCCTTTATGGCCCACCCAGACCCTCGCGACCCGGACCACCCCGAACCCTTCTATGAGGACGACGAATCATGACGCTCGCTGACCGCTGCATTGCATGGATCGGGACGGTTGCCCTGGTCGTCATCTGGCTCACCAGGGGCTGACCATGGAACACGAAGACACGGCCTTCCACCGGCCGATCGACCTGGCCAGCCATCGCACCGCGCGCGCCACGCGCCGCATACGCGCCGGCCGCATCCCTTCGGAATTCATGCCACTGGACTACGCCGCCGATCCGGCTGTGCACCAGGGCATCGAAGGGCCCGGAGTGCCGTGGGGCGCCCTGGTGTCCATCGCCGCCTTCTGCATCGCAATCCTGGTGTGCGCCGCCTACGGCGTGCACTGCTTCTTCGCCCACTGAAAGAGACCCATGACCGAAGTTCTCGAATCGCCCAAGTTCGCCATCGCCGAATACTCGGCAACCGCCGCCGCGCTGGCTGAGCTGCGCGGCCGGCTCGCCAATGTGGCCTACGACTTGTCGACAGGCAAAGGCCTCGACATCGCCAAGAAAGACCGCGCCGAGGTCAAGGGCCTGCGCGTCGCACTGGAAGCGAAGCGCGTCGAGCTGAAGGCCCCGGCTCTGGAGCGCTCCCGCCTGATCGATGCCGAGGCCAAGGCGCTCACCGCCGAGCTGGTCGCGCTGGAGAAGCCCATCGACGACCAGATCAAGGCCGAAGAGCAGCGCAAGGAAGCCGAGAAGGCGGCGCGCGAGCAGGCAGCGCGAGAAGCTGCTGCGGCGGTTCAGGTGCGCATCGACGCGATCCGCGCCTTCGCCGTGATCCCGGCCAACGTCAAGGCCGCAGGAATTCAGGTCGGCATCGACAACCTGACGGCGGTAGAGATCACGCTGGAGGCGTTCGGCGAACGTGCCGGCGAAGCAGCCCAAGCCAAGGCGCAGACGCTGCAGCGCATGAACGACATGCTGGATGGCGCGCTGGAGTTCGAAGCCGAGCAGGCGCGACTCGCAGCCGAACGCGAAGAGTTGGCCCGCCAGCGCGCCGAGCAGGAAGCCCGCGAGAAGGCCGAGCGCGAGCGTGTCGCCGCCGAGCAGAAGAAGGAAGCCGACCGCCTAGCCGCCGAGCGCGCCGCGTTCGAGAAGGAGCAGGCTGCCGCGCGTGCAGAAGCCAAGAAGCGCGAGGACGCCGACCGTGCGCGCCGCGACGAGGAAGACCGCCTGGCACGCGAAGCCCGCGCCGCCGAGGACAAGCGCATCGCTGACGCCCGCGCTGTGCTGGAGGCCGAGCAGCGTGCCGTCCGCGAAGCACAGGAGGCCAAGGACGCCGCAGCACGCAAGGAAGCCCAGGACAAGGCCGACGCCGAAGCCGCCGCTGAACGCAAGCGTCTGGACGACGAGGCCGCAGCACTGCGCGCCGAGCAGCAGCGCGCCGCCGACGCAGCGCGCGCCAAGGCCCAGGCCGAAGCCAAGAAGGCAGCGAAGGCCGCCGCGAAGCTGGCTGCCGCCCAGAAGGCCGGTCCGCGCTTGCTCGAAGCGCTCAAGATCGCAGTGGCCTACATGCCGCAGGGCGCCGAACAGGACGGCATCGCCGACTTGATCGCCGAAGTGGAAGGGAGTGCAGCATGAGCGAGCTGGCTACCACCAACAACGCCAACCCGGCCGCCGCCGTCCTCACGCACGCCAAGACCGTGCAGGAGGTCATGAAGTCGGTCATGAAGCAGAACGTGCACTACGGGACGATCCCCGGCGCCGGTGACAAGCCGACGCTGCTGAAGTCGGGCGCCGAGGTGCTTTGCATGACCTTCCGCATCGCCGACAAGTACGAAGTCACCGACCTGTCGGCGGCCGGCTCCATCCGCTACCGGGTGACGTGTATCGCCGAGCACCAGACGACCGGCGAAGTGCTGGGTTCCGGCCTCGGCGAATGTTCCACCGATGAGGAGAAGTACCGCTGGCGTAAGGCAGTGTGCAAGGAGGAGTTTGAGGCGACCGCGCCGGACATGCGCCGGGTCAAGTTCGGCCGCAAGCAAGGCGGCCACTACACCGTCGAGCAGGTGCGCACCGAGCCCGCCGACCTGGCGAATACCGTCCTGAAGATGGCCTGCAAGCGCGCCAAGATCGCGATGGTTCTGAACGTCACGGCAGCGTCGGACATGTTCAGTCAAGACCTCGAAGACCTCGACGCTGAATTGGTGCGCCACTTGGCAGAGGACGAACGCGAAGCGCAGATGCAAGTGGTGCGCGACGAGTGGGCCGCAAAGGCTGCCAGCGCGACGACCGAAGAGGCGCTGCGCAAGGTCATGCAGGACGGCGTCAAGGTGTTCCAGTCCGCACGCGACAAGGACGGCTATTCGGCGTTCGCCAAGGCCGTGCAGGCGCGCGGCGCCGTGCTGAAGGAGGCCGTCCATGCGTGACTTTAAATTCCGCTGCAGCTCCATCGGCAAGCTGATGACCGAGCCGAAGTCGAAGGCCGAAGGGCCGCTGTCCGTGGGCGCCAAGACCTACATCCGCGAGCTGGCCGCTCAGGAGATCCTCGGTATTGAGTTCCAAGTCTCCAGCAAGGAAATGGAGAAGGGCATCGAGGTCGAGCAGGAGGCGATCGACCTGTTCAATCGCGTGCGCGGCCTTAACCTCGTCAAGAACAAGGAGCGCCGCACGAATGACTTCCTGACCGGAGAGTGCGACCTTTTCAACGCCGCAGCGCGGCGCGGCCACGACATGAAGTCGTCCTGGTCGGCGAAGACCTTCCCGATCGTGGTGGCCGACTGCGAAGACAAGCTCTACGAGTGGCAGATGCGCGGCTACATGGCCCTGTGGGACGCCGCCGAGTGGTCGGTCGACTACGCGCTGGTCGACACGCCCGAACGCCTCATCGGCTTCGAGCCACTGTCGATGCACGTCGTCAGCCACATCCCTGAGCACCTACGGCTCACCAGCTGGACGATCAAGCGCGACCCCGAAAAGGAAGCCGAGATCTACCAGAAGGTGATGCACGCGCGCGCCTACATGGCCGAAGTCATCGCCGAGTTCGACCGCTCGCACACCGGCCTCGAGTTGCTGGCCGCCTGACACATGAACATCATGGCCAAGCACCGGATCATCAACGAGTACGTCCGCTCCCGCGAGCTGGCGCCAAGCCACGACGCGGCATGCGAAGCCGTGGCGCAGAGGACCGGCCTCGAGGTCGACATCGTTCGCGGCGTCGTGGACGAGCACCTGGCGCTCAACCATGGGGAGCTGGCTTGACATGGCTCTTCATTCCATCGAACTCTGCGCCGGAGTGGGCATGCTCGGAGAAGGACTGCGAGCCGGGCTCGGACATCTGGGCGTCGAGACTCGCACCGTCGTCTACGTTGAGCGGGAAGCTCACGCCGCAGCCGTCTTGGCGGCGCGTATCGAAGAAGGAAGCCTGGACCCGGCTCCTGTCTGGTCCGACATGCTCACCTTCGACGCTCGAGCGTGGCGCGGCGCAGTGGATTGCGTCGCTGCAGGCTTCCCCTGCCAAGACCTCAGCCTTGCAGGCCGCCGTGCTGGGCTCGACGGCACGCGCTCCGGCCTCTTCTTCACCGTCCTCGACATCGCCGACGCTTGCGGTGCGTGGCTCATCGTTCTGGAGAACGTTGCAGGCATCGCTTCTGCCACCGCTTCCGTTGTGGACGAAGCCAGCGCCTCCGACTATGCCGCCAAGCCCGATGGAAGCGGCTTTTCGGACGTGGGCATTGAAGATGGACGCCTACTCGAGCGCGCGGCCGCCCGAGTCGTGGGAGAACTGGCCGACCGCGGGTGGCACGCGGAATGGATCACTCTTTCAGCGTCCGATGTGGGCGCCAGTCACGGCCGCGCCCGCTGGTTCTGCATCGCGTGGCGCATGGCCGACGCCAGCACAGCGGGATGGGGATGCCCGAAGGGGCGCGACACATCCGGACAGCGATGCATGGAAGAACAAGGTGGCGCGCGGCGCGGTGAATGCGGCGGGGATGCTGTCGGACGACTTGAAGTCGTCGGCGGTTCACTGGCCGACCCCAGCGGCACGCGATGCCAAGGGCGCGAACTCGGAAGAACACGCGCTTGTAACGGGGGGGGGCAGGAAGCACATGGACCAGCTAGCGAACTTCGTGGCGTATTCTCCCCAGGCCCAGCCGACCCGCGATGGGGAGCCATCCTCGCCAAACACCCCGAGCTCGCCCCGGCACTTGAACCCACTTTTCGGTGCGTGGTTGATGGGCTGGCCTTCAGCATGGGTGATAGCCGAGCCGCACGCCTCAAGTGCGTTGGCAACGGCGTTGTGGCGCTCCAAGCTGGCGCAGGAATTGTCGAACTTGTGCGGCGCGCCAGGGAGCCGATGAGATGACCACGCGCTCCTACAACCTTCTGCGCCCCTTCCGACAGCAGGCCCTGGTGGCGGTGAAGACCGAGCACTGCCGCCCGCCGACGTTCAAGCCCGAGCAGGACGTCCGCGGCGAGATGCCGTGCCCGCGCTGCGGCAGCCGACTGAAGTTCTACGTCCCCGCCTCGAGCGGGTTCAGCACCGGCCGCTGCGTCGCCTCTTGTGGCGTCGAGTGGCGCGAATAGGAACACCATGACCAAAGACCCCTTCAACAACGGCCAGCCGCTGGACCCGCTGGACAACCTGCACCCGCGTCCCAACATCAGCAGCGGAGAGAGCGCCCTTCGCACAATCGCTGAATTCCCTGTGACCGACGAAGCGACAAACATGGACGCCGTCAACATGCGCAGGATCGCGCAGGACGGCCTCGCAGCCCTTGCTACCCAGCCTGCCCCGGCCGAGCAGGCGTTTCAGAAGGCACTGGAAATCCGGATGTCGCAGGGCTGGCAGCTTGGCGGAAACGCATGCCCCGTGCTGTACACCGACACCATCAACGGCGAGCAAGTCATGCGTGATGACCTGTGGCTTGCAACCACTGCGGGATTGAAGGGGGCGCCTGCCCCTGCCGAGGTGGTGGCGTGGACACCAGGGCCGAACGTCTTCAAGGACTGGTGCTCGCAGTGGTTCGGCCCCGACTCCGACGACGACTACCTCGCCCGAGCGGTATTCGATCTGCCGCCGATGGCTCAGCGCTTCCGCCATCCCGCCCCTGTGGGTGACGCCCCTAGTGTGCCCACGGCCGGCATCACCATTGACTTCAAGCAGGCGACCGAGCTTCTGGAAATGTTCGGCGGCGAGCCCACGGAAATCACGCTGATGGCCGGTGAAGGCCATTCCGGCGAGGGCTTGTACGCGGTCTACAACGCCGACCCGGAGGGCGCGGTCTATCTTGGGAAGACCGACGAGGACGCCGCCCCGAGTGCGCCCACGGACCCCAAGAGCGCGGCAGGGTCGGACCTGGACAGGCTGTGCCGCTTCCGTTTGAGCAGCAAGCTAGGCTTGACATGCAAAGACGATAACGGCCCGTTCGTGCGGTATGACGATGTGCGCAAAGTTCTCTCCGCAACCATGAGCGCAACAGCGTCAGCCCTGCCAAGATTCCCGAACGTTTCGTGCAGCCAATGCGGGCAGGACTTCGGCCCAGGCAACGAAGGCTTTAGCCACTGCTCGGACCACGCGAAAGCAAAACCTTTCTACGCGGAACTGGCCGACGAACAAATCACGGAGATCGCGACTGTGGAACACGCGGCCGGTCGGTTGGCTTGGTCAGGGTTCAAGAAAGACGACAGCGGCGCATACCGCATCCCGGTGATCGAAGGGATTCACTGCAACTTGGTGCGTGCGGTCGTCGCCTCCCTTGCCGCTCCGAGTGCGCCCGCCAGCGCTGCGCCTTCGTCACTGAGTGCCGAGGACATCGACAAGAAGGTGCGCGAGGTCTACATCGGAGAAGGGCCGCGCGGCTTGATGCTGCTGTGCAAACGGTTGATGGGTGCGAGCGTGCAGCCTGTGCAGGCGAGCTTGAGCGATGGCTTGCAGAAGGTGGCGGTTCGGCGAGAAGTTGAGGAACGTTGCATGAAGGAAGCCGATAGAGACGGTCGATTCCTCAACGCGCAAGGCCATCAGCAAGCCATCAGCGCCATCGACTTCTGCGTGGCAGCTCTGGCTTCCTCCACTCCCACCAACCCAACAAAGGCCGAATGATGGCAACCCGTATCGCATGCACAGCACTGACCGGACGAATCGTTCAGGGTCGCGTCAACGCAGCCGGCAACGCCTTCACGGGCGAGAAGAAGGACATCACCAGCGACGTGCTCAAAGCCGTCATCGACAAAGCCGAGTTCCACGGCGGCGAATTCGAGATCGCCAGCGGTGACGAGAAGTGGACCGTCACCGTCACCAAGGAGGCCACTCCAACCAAGGGCGGGGAGGCGTCATGAGCACATGGACTGTTGAGGTCGTTGCATATGACGGCCTGGAGGTGGTGCGCCGCCTTCGTTGCAACAGCGAGCGAACCGCCGACACCACGGAGCGCGGATTGCTGCGGAACATGAACGTGGCGGACTACTTCACGCGGATCGTCCCGCCCACCCAGCCCCCAGGGGCTGCCACACCCAAGGAGTCATCGTGATCGACGTTTGCTATGTCATCTCTTGGCGCTACAGCGACGGCAGCGCCAGCGGCACGGTCTGCGTGCACCACGACAAAGCGCGGTCGGAAGCCGTGCTGCGCATCTTGGAAGAGCAAGGCGAGGCACGCCGATTCCGAATCGAGGCCGTGCCGTTCGACCCAGCCCACGCCGCTCCAGCGGCGGCCAGTACCAAGGAGTCCGCATGAGCGCCGAACTGAAGCCTTGCCCGTTCTGTTCGCATCAGGCGGCCCCCAAGATTATCGACAGACGCGACCTCCAAGACTTGATCGACGGCGAGTTTGACGAAAGCAACGATGTCTATTTCGCGGTGATTTGCGACGCAAGCAGGCCGGGCGGTCCCGGAGGCTGCGGCGGCATGGGCGGATTCGCTGCGACCAAAGAGAAGGCTGTCGACCTTTGGAACCAGCGCGCAACCCCCGCACCAGGGGCGCCAGGGAAGGAAGCTGCAGCAGTGCAAGCAGTTGGGGCAGCGCCCGAGGCCGGCCACGTCATGACGCTGCGCGACCACCACTGCGGAGAGTTCAAGGACGACTTCGACTGGGGCGCGCTGCCGCCTCATTACCTGCAGCACATCGGCCATCCGGCCACTACAGAAGGGCGGAAGCCGTGAAAGAACGACCGATTCTCTTTTCGGCGCCGATGGTGCGCGCCCTGCTGGCCGGCACGAAGACGCAGACGAGGCGGCTGGTGAAGGGCCTCAACGACAGGATGTGGATAGAGGATACCGCTGCGGGCGGATTCGCGGTCTGCTACGACGGCGACCCATGCTGCGGCACCGGCGTATGGGATGTGAAGGAGCATGCCTACCCGATCGTCTGCCCCTACGGCGTGCCCGGCGACCGGCTGTGGGTGCGCGAGAACGGCTGGGAGCGGCCCGAGCGCACCCCTCGGCAGATGCGCGAAGGCGCCGACACCTGGGCGCCCTACTACTTCGACGCCGACGGTCTTTCACGATCGGAGTCGGAAGACTTCAAGGCCTGGGGCTTCAAGCGCCGCCCGAGCATTCACATGCCGCGCTGGGCGTCGCGCATCCTGCTGGAGGTCACAGAGGTGCGCGTCGAGCGGCTGCAGGACATCAGCGAAGCCGACTCGATGGCCGAGGGCGTCGACATGAGCGAGCCCATCACGATGCCGTTCAGCCCTGGCATGGAGTGGTGCACGGTCACCATGAAGCCACGCAGCGCGCGCGAAGCCTACGCGGCGCTCTGGGAATCGATCAACGACCCCGGCGCATGGGATGCGAATCCCTGGGTCTGGGCTGTGTCCTTCCGTGTCTTACCACCTGGAGGTGGTGCGATATGATCGAAGCAGTAATCCTCGAGCGACTCGACAGCCTCACGCGCGCGTTCGTCGCGCTGGCAAAGCTCAGCGGTGCGCGCCTCACTCGCGCCGCGATGTGCGAGCGCCTGGGCATCAGCGGCAAGACCCTCACCGACCGCGTGCGCAAGGGCAACGTTCCATCGCCGTGCCGCGATGGCAAGTGGCTGCTCAGCGAAGTGGTCGAGTGGGAATCACGCGAGGCGTCGCGCTAGATCTGACACGTTGGGGTTGTAGCTAGTGCATTCTCGAATTACAATAGTGCATGACTACCGAACTGACCCAAGCCCGTCTCTTTGACGCTCTCACATATGACCCGGCAACTGGCGAGTTCGTCAGTAAGAGTCGCGGGCGCAAGGGCTTGCCCGCTGGCTGCATAAACGGTCTGGGATACCAAGTCATCCGGATAGACAAACGCCTGTATGCGGCCCACCGGCTTGCGTGGCTGTACGTGCATGGAAAGTGGCCTGCTGGCGTCATTGACCACATCAATGGGCAGCGAGCCGATAACCGCATGGAGAACCTGCGCGACATCGGCAAGCCACAAAACCACCAGAACCTCAAGGGCGCGCAAACCAATGGCACGTCAGGGTATCTTGGGGTCACCTACAACGCGAAGCGAAAGCACTTCATAGCGCAGATCGTGGTTGGCGGACGATTCAACTACATCGGATCGTTTCCAACCCCTGAGCTGGCACATGAGGCTTACTTGAACGCGAAGCGCGTTCTACATCCATGCGGCACACTCTAGGCCAGCCTCTTCGCAATGTCGCTGGCCTTAGGGTTGTAGTAGACCAAGGCTTGAGTCGTCTTCACCCAGCCCATGATCTTGCACAGATCGAGCACGTCGACCTTGCGGGCCAGGCGCGTGCAGGCAGTGTGCCGGCTGTCATGGAACGTGAAGCCCTCCAACCCGGCCCGGGCGCGCGCCTTGCGAAACAGGGCATCCAAGGTCTGCGCGCCGATGCCAAACACCAGCTCCGGATCCCAGCCGCGCATCCGATCGATCAGGCGAGCAGCCACGGGGCTCAGCGGGACCAGCCGGCCCTTGGTCTTGGTGACGTAGAGGATGACGTGATCGCTGCGCACCTCGGACCACTTGAGGCCCGTGATCTCGCCCGCGCGCATGCCGGTGGCCAGCGCCATCAGGAAAGCCGCGGCAACCGCCTGGGATACCTTCCTGGGCTCGGCGTGCGTGTGGCCCAGCTTCCGCAGCACCTGCCGAGCCTCAAGGCCCGAGATGAGCCTGTCGCGGTGGTCTGGGTTGGACGGCTTGCGCACGTCGCGCATCGGGTTGGTCTGGATCCACTTCCATTCGCGCCGGGCCTCCTCGAAGATCGCCGACATCAGCCCCATGTCGCGCAGCACAGTTCCTCGAGCGTTCAGCTTCAGCCGTTCCTCGCGCCACTGGCCAAGATCCATCGACGTCACGTCGCGCACCTTCGCCTTGAGCGGAAGCCGGTGCTTCGTCGGATCCTCAAACGCCTTCAGGCGGATCAGCTCCTTGGCGTTGCCGCGCTTGGCCGGCGTCACCTGCTCGCCGTACTGCCTCAGCATGTCGAGCATCGTCTTGCGCGAGCCTGGGCCGGCCTTGCCATCACTGCGCAGTTCCAGGGTTCGGCGCGAGCTCCATTCGTCGGCTTCGCGCTTCGTGTCGAAGGTGCCGCTCTCGCGAACGCCAGCGATCTCAATCTGCACGCGCCAGGTGCCCTGCGCGGTCTTCTTTGCCTTCGCCATTTCGGGGGATCGTCCGGGAGGAATTCGGGGGATGAACCTTCCCAACTATTCCGCGTAGCAGGGAAGCCGACCGAATCATATAGGCTGACGAGGCCAGAGTTTCCATCGCTTTTCCCTGTGGCGAGGAAACTATGCGGAAAAACTCAAGTTTAGGGTGGTGCCCGGAACCGGGGTCGAACCGGTATGCCCCTTATGCAGGAAGCGGCGGATTTTAAGTCCGATGTGTCTACCAATTTCACCATCCGGGCCGGTCTGGGCAACGAAGATAACCCAAAACAAAACAGCCCCGACAACAAGGGTTGGCGGGGCCTGAAGAAGATGGAGGCGCGACCCGGAGTCGAACCGGGCTAGACGGATTTGCAATCCGTTGCATAACCGCTTTGCTATCGCGCCACGCTTTTTCTGGGTCGTCTTGAATTCTTCGTTTGTCGCGAAAAAAAGGGAAGCCGGAGCTTCCCTTTTTCAAAACTGGAGCGGGATAAGAGACTCGAACTCTCGACCTATACCTTGGCAAGGTATCGCTCTACCAACTGAGCTAATCCCGCGTTTCGAGCCTTGGATTATAGAACACTTTTTCGAGCGTCTACAAGGTCCGCGGCATCAATGCTTGATCGACCCTTCAGCCGGAGCAGGCGCGGCCGCGCGCTGCTTTGACAGCTCCGCCACGGCGGCAGCGGACGCCGCCACTTCCTCGTCGGACAGCGGCGTGGGCATTTTCTCGAGCGCGATCTCCAGCACCTTGTCGATCCACTTGACCGGCACGATCTCCAGGCCGTTCTTCACGTTCTCCGGAATGTCCTGCAGATCCTTGGCGTTCTCCTCGGGGATCAGCACCGTCTTGATGCCGCCGCGCAGGGCGGCCAGCAGCTTTTCCTTCAGGCCGCCGATGGCCGTGACCTCGCCGCGCAGCGTGATCTCGCCGGTCATCGCGACGTCGCCGCGCACCGGGATGCCGGTCAGCGCCGACACGAAGGCCGTCGTCATCGCCGCACCGGCGCTCGGACCGTCCTTGGGCGTCGCGCCATCCGGCACGTGGATATGGATGTCACGCTTCTCGAAGACGTCGTCCCGGATGCCCAGCCGGTGGGCGCGGCTGCGCACCACCGTGCGGGCCGCCTCGACCGACTCCTTCATCACGTCGCCGAGCGAACCGGTGCGGCTGATCACGCCCTTGCCGGGCATGGCCACGGCCTCGATCGTCAGCAGGTCGCCGCCGACCTCGGTCCAGGCGAGGCCGACCACCTGGCCGACCTGGTTCTGCTTTTCGGCCAGCCCGAAGGTGTACTTGCGCACGCCGAGGAAGTCGTTGAGGTTGGCACCGTCGACCATGACCTTGGGCGTCATCTTCTTCAGCAGCAGACCCTTCACCACCTTGCGGCAGATCTTCGACAGCTCGCGCTCGAGCGAACGCACGCCGGCTTCACGGGTGTAGTAGCGCACGATGTCGCGCACCGCTTCTTCGGTGATCAGCAGCTCCTCGTCCTTCACACCGTTGTTCTTCATCTGCTTGGGCAGCAGGTACTTCAGTGCGATGTGCGTCTTCTCGTCCTCGGTGTAGCCCGCCAGGCGGATGACTTCCATGCGGTCGAGCAGCGCCGGCGGGATGTTCATCGAGTTGGAGGTCGCCACGAACATAACGTCGCTCAGGTCGAAGTCCACCTCGACGTAATGGTCGCCGAAGGTGTGGTTCTGCTCGGGGTCCAGCACTTCGAGCAGCGCGCTCGACGGGTCGCCCCGGAAGTCGGTGCCCAGTTTGTCGATCTCGTCGAGCAGGAACAGCGGATTGCGCGTGCCGATCTTCGTCAGGCCCTGCAGCACCTTGCCCGGCAGCGCGCCGATGTAGGTGCGGCGGTGCCCGCGGATCTCGGCCTCGTCGCGCATGCCGCCCAGTGCCATGCGGGTGTACTTGCGCCCGGTCGCCTTGGCGATCGACTGTCCGAGCGAGGTCTTGCCCACGCCCGGTGGGCCGACCAGGCACAGGATCGGCGCCTTGACCTTGTCGACGCGCTGTTGCACCGCGAGGTATTCCAGGATGCGGTCCTTGACCTTGTCGAGGCCGTAGTGGTCCTCATTGAGCACGGCCTCGGCGTGCGCCAGGTCGTGCTTGATCTTGGTCTTCTTGCTCCAAGGCAGGCCGATCAGCACGTCGATGTAGTTGCGCACCACGGTCGCCTCGGCCGACATGGGCGACATCAGCTTGAGCTTCTTGAGCTCGCCCTCGGCCTTCTTGAGCGCGTCCTTGGGCATCTTGGCGAGCTTGATCTTCTTCTCGATCTCCTCGATGTCCGCGCCGTCCTCGCCCTCGCCCAGTTCCTTCTGGATCGCCTTGACCTGTTCGTTCAGGTAGAAGTCGCGCTGGTTCTTCTCCATCTGCCGCTTCACGCGGCCGCGGATCTTCTTGTCGACGTTGAGGATGTCGACCTCGCGCTCGAGCTGGCCGTACAGGTTCTCCAGCCGCTCCTTGATGCTGTCGAGGTCGAGCACCGCCTGCTTGTTGTCGAGCTTGAGCGGCAGGTGCGCGGCGATGGTGTCAGCCAGGCGGCCCGGATCGTCGATACTGGAGATTGAGGTGAGGATCTCGGGCGGAATCTTCTTGTTCAGTTTGACGTACTGGTCGAACTGCTGCATCACCGCGCGGCGCAGCGCCTCGATCTCGGTGCCCTTCTGGGCGGCGGCCTCGGGCACCTCGACCGGCGTGACATTGGCGGTGAAGTGCGTCTCGCCGTCATGGATGCTGTTGACGCGGGCGCGCTGCTGGCCTTCGACCAGCACCTTCACGGTGCCGTCGGGCAGCTTGAGCATCTGCAGGATGGTCGAGACGCAGCCGACCTCGAACATGTCCGCGACTGAGGGCTCGTCCTTGGCGGCGGCTTTCTGGGCCACCAGCATGATGCGTCGCTCGGCTTCCATGGCCAGTTCGAGCGCCTTGATGCTCTTGGGGCGGCCCACGAAGAGCGGGATCACCATGTGGGGGAACACCACGACGTCGCGCAGCGGCAGCAGCGGCAGGTCGATGGCGTCGGGAGGCAGGGGGGTATGGCCGGACATGCGAATCCTCGGAGTGATCAGGCAAAAGTGGCACGCGCCGCGCGGATTTCAAGACCCGGCGGCGCGTTCATCGTAGGGCACGCGCCAGGCGCGTGGTCCGTCGGGCGAAATAGCCCTGGCACTTAGGCCTTTTTCGCCGCCTCGCGGTACACGAGCAGCGGCGGTTTGTTTTCCTCGATGGTCGACTCCTCGACCACCACCTTGGCGACGTTCGTTGCATTGGGCAACTCGAACATCGTGTCGATCAGCGACTGCTCCAGGATCGAGCGCAAGCCGCGCGCGCCGGTCTTGCGGGCCAGCGCCTTGCGGGCGATGGCCTTGAGCGCGGTCGGGCGGATCTCCAGGTCGACACCCTCCATCTGCAGCAGCTTGGTGAACTGCTTGACCACCGCGTTCTTCGGCTCGGTCAGGATCTGCACCAGCGCGTCTTCGCTGAGTTCGGCCAGCGACGCCACCACCGGCATGCGCCCCACCAGTTCGGGGATCAGGCCGAACTTGATCAGGTCTTCCGGCTCCACCTCGCGGAACACCTCGGTGATGCTGCGCTGGGCCTTGCTCTTGACCATCGCGCCGAAGCCGATGCCCGAGGCCTCGGTGCGGTTCTCGATCACCTTCTCCAGGCCCGCGAACGCACCGCCGCAGATGAACAGGATGTTGGTCGTGTCGATCTGCAGGAAATCCTGGTTCGGGTGCTTGCGCCCGCCCTGCGGCGGCACGCTGGCCATCGTGCCTTCGATGAGCTTGAGCAGCGCCTGCTGCACGCCCTCGCCCGACACGTCGCGGGTGATCGACGGGTTGTCCGACTTGCGCGAGATCTTGTCGATCTCGTCGATGTAGACGATGCCGCGCTGCGCCTTCTCCACCTCGTAGTTGCAGCTCTGCAGCAGCTTCTGGATGATGTTCTCGACGTCCTCGCCGACGTAGCCGGCTTCGGTCAGCGTGGTGGCGTCGGCCATCACGAAGGGCACGTCGAGCATGCGGGCCAGCGTCTGCGCCAGCAGCGTCTTGCCCGAGCCCGTGGGGCCGATCAGCAGGATGTTGCTCTTGCTGAGTTCGACCTCGTCGCCCTTCGTGTTCTTTTCCTTGTGGCGCAGCCGCTTGTAGTGGTTGTAGACCGCCACCGACAGCATGCGCTTGGCCGGTTCCTGGCCGATCACGTAGTTGTCGAGGTTGGTCTTGATCTCCAGCGGCGTCGGCAGGTCACTGCGCGCGTCACGCGCCTCGTCGCCCGCGGGCAGTTCGTCGCGGATGATCTCGTTGCAGAGATCGATGCACTCGTCGCAGATGAACACCGACGGACCGGCGATCAGCTTCTTGACCTCGTGCTGGCTCTTACCGCAGAAGGAGCAGTAAAGCGTTTTTTCGCTGGAAGAGCCTTTTTTCTCGGCCATGGGCAAATGCCTCGTAACAGGGGTGGATCAATGATAACGAAACAAAAACGGCGTTCTCCGCATGGAAAACGCCGTCGTTGCGCAGGCGCCGCAGCGCCGGGGCGCGGGATCAGCCGCGCTTCGAGATCACCTGGTCGATCAAGCCGTAGTCTTTCGACTCGTCGGCGGTCAGGAAGTAGTCGCGCTCGGTGTCGCGGGCGATCTTCTCCAGCGGCTGGCCGGTGCGCTCGGCCAGGATGCGGTTCATCTGCTCGCGCGTCTTCAGGATGTCGCGTGCATGGATCTCGATGTCCGTCGCCTGGCCACGGGCGCCGCCCAGCACCTGGTGGATCATGATCTTCGAATTGGGCAGCGAGAAACGCTTGCCCTTTTCGCCGGCCGCCAGCAGGAAGGCGCCCATGCTGGCCGCGAAGCCGATGCACAGGGTCGACACCGCCGGCTTGATGAACTGCATCGTGTCGTAGATCGCCATGCCGGCGCTCACGCTGCCGCCCGGCGAGTTGATGTAGAACGAAATGTCCTTGTCCGGGTTCTCGCTCTCGAGGAACAGGAGCTGGGCGACCACCAGGTTGGCCGTCTGGTCGTTGACCTCGCCCACCAGGAAGATCACGCGCTCCTTGAGCAGACGCGAATAGATGTCATAGGACCGCTCGCCGCGGCCGGATTGCTCGATCACCATCGGCACCATGCCGAGACCTTGGATGTCCTGTGCGCTCATGAATAGCTCCGTTCAGTGCTTGACCTGCCGGGAATGCCCCGGTAAAGGTTCAGATGGGGATGGTGCCGGCGGGTGCAAGCCCCGTCGGGGTGCGCCGTGATCAGCCTTGCTGCGCCATCAGCTCGTCGAAGGACACCGACTTGTCGGCGACCTTGGCCTGGCCCAGCACGAAATCGGTCACGTTGTTCTCGATCACGACGGCTTCGACCTCGGCCAGGCGGCGGTTGTCGCTGAAGTACCAGCGCACCACGTCGGCCGGCTTCTCGTAGCTGGCGGCCAGCTCGTCGATGTGCGCCTTGATCTGCTCGGGCTTGGCCTGCAGGTTGTTGGCACGCACCAGTTCGGCGACCACCAGGCCCAGGCGCACGCGGCGCTCGGCCTGCGGGCGGAAGACTTCGTCGGGGATCGGGGCCTTGTCGGCGTCCTTGATGCCGCGCTGCTTGAGCTCGGCGCGGGCGCCTTCGACCATGCGGTCGATTTCGGACTGCACGCTCGACTTCGGCAGGTCGAGTTCGGCGTTGGCGATCAGCGCGTCCATCACGGCGTTCTTGTTGCGCGCCAGGACGCGGAACTTCACTTCGCGCTCGAGGTTGCGCTTGATGTCGGCGCGCAGGCCTTCGACCGTGGCGTCCTCGATGCCGAGCGACTTGGCCAGCTGTTCGTTGACTTCCGGCAGGTGCGAGGCTTCGATCTTCTTCACGGTGACCATGAAGTCGGCCTGCTTGCCGGCCACGTCCTTGCCGTGGTAGTCAGCCGGAAACGACAGCGGAAAGGTGCGGCTGTCACCGGACTTCAGGCCGCGCACGGCGTCTTCGAATTCCTTGAGCATCTGGCCTTCGCCGATGATGAACTGGAAGTCCTCGGCCTTGCCGCCCTGGAAGGGCTCGCCGTCGATCTTGCCCTCGAAGTCGACCGTCACGCGGTCGTTGTCGGCAGCGGCGGCGTCCTGGGCGCGCTGCGCGAAGGTGCGGCGCTGCTTGCGCAGGATGTCGAGCGTCTTGTCGATCGCCTCGTCGCTCACCTCGGCGGTGACGCGGTCGACCTCTGCGTTGGCCAGGTCGTTGATCTTGACGTCGGGGAACACCTCGAACACCGCGTCGAAGGCCATCACGCCCTCGGGCGCCTCTTCCTTCTCGGTGATGCGCGGCTGGCCGGCCACGCGCAGCTTGGCTTCGTTGGCGGCCTGCGAGAAGGCCTCGCCGACCTTGTCGTTCATGACTTCGTAGTGCACCGAGTAGCCGTAGCGCTGGGCCACGACGTTCATCGGCACCTTGCCGGGACGGAAACCGTCCATCTTCACGGTGCGGGCCAGCTTCTTCAGGCGGGAATCGACTTCCGACTGGATGGTGCCGACGGGCAGTGTCAGCGTGATCTTGCGCTCGAGTTTCTCGAGGGTTTCAACATTCACGGTCATTTCGTTATTCCTTGTGAGGGTGTGCTGGTGCGCGGGGCCGGACTCGAACCGGCACGTTCTTGCGAACGTCAGGACCTAAACCTGGTGCGTCTACCAATTTCGCCACCCGCGCTGTCAGGTGAATCAAGCAAAAACGGGCGGCCTCGCATGCAGACCACCCGCTTCGAAATCGGTCAACCGCGCATTTTAGACGCTAACCGGGGTCGCTTTTTCTTCCCGCTTCACGCGGAACGCGGCGGCATACATCGCCGGCAGGGCCAGCAGGGTGAGCACGGTGGCCACGATCAGCCCGCCCATGATGGCCACGGCCATCGGCCCCCAGAACACGCTGCGCGACAGCGGAATCATCGCCAGCACCGCTGCAGCAGCGGTCAGCACGATGGGACGCAGCCGCCGCACGGCCGATTCCACGATCGCGTCCCAGGCCGGCACGCCGGCGGCACGGTCGCTCTCGATCTGGTCGATCAGGATCACCGAGTTGCGCTGGATCATGCCCATCAGCGCGATCACGCCGAGCAGCGCGACGAAGCCGAAGGGCCGGTTCAGCAGCAGCAGCGCCGCCGCCACGCCCGCGATCCCCAGCGGCCCGGTGATGAACACCAGCAGCGCCCGGCTGAAGCTGTGCAGCTGCAGCATGAGCAGTGTGAAGACCAGGAACAGCATGATCGGTATGCCCGCCACGATCGAGGTCGAGCCCTTGCTGCTTTCCTCCACCGCGCCGGCCACCTCGATGCGATAGCCGCCCTGCCCGGCCGCGCGCCACTTCGCTTCCAGCGCGCGCAGTTCGGGCAGCAGTTGCTGGGTCACGGTCGCGCCCTGCAGGCCTTCGACGATGTCGGCATTCACGGTGATGGCGTAGTCGCGGTTCTCGCGCCACATCACGCCCGGCTCCCAGGTGAAGACCGGCCTGGCGATCTGCGCGAGCGGGATCGAGCGGCCCGATGCCGTCGGCAGGTAGGCGTTGCCAATATCGGAGATCGCTTCGCGCTCGTCGGGCGACTGGCGCAGCACGATGTCGATCAGCCGGTCGTTCTCGCGGTACTGGCCGATGGTGGTGCCGCTGAACATGGTGCGCGATGCCTGCGCGATGGCCTGGCTCGTCACGCCCAGCGCGCGCGCCTTGTCCTGGTCGACATCGAGGCGGATCACCTTCACCGACTCGTTCCAGTTGTCGTTCACGCCACGCGTGTTCGCGTTCTGGCGCATCGCCGCCTTCACCTCGTCGGCATGCAGACGCAACTGCACCGGGTCGGCTCCGATCACACGGAACTGCACCGGGTAAGCCACGGGCGGCCCGTTCGGCAACAGCTTGGCACGGGCGCGCACCTCGGGAAACTCCTGGGCCAGCAACGCGGGCAGGCGACGGCGCAAGGCGTCGCGCTGATGCAGGTCGTTGGCCAGCACCAGCACCTGCGAGGCATTGGTCTGCGGGAAGATGTAGTCGAGCGGCAGGTAGAAGCGCGGCACGCCGCTGCCGATCCAGGTCGTCACGGTGACGACCTCGGGCTCCTGCATCAGCCGCTGCTCCACGCGCTTGGCGATGTCCTCGTTGGCCGGGAAGGCGGTGCCTTCGGGCGACCACAGGTCGACCAGGATCTCCGGCCGGGCCGAATCCGGGAAGAACTGCTGCTGCACCCGGCCCATCCCCGCGATGCCGAGCGCGAAGATCGCCACCGTCGCGCCGATGGTCAGCCAGCGGTACCGGACGCACCAGTTCACGGCGCCGCGGAAGGCGTTGTAGAAGCGCGAGTCGAAGAGTTCGTGCGGCGGCGCGTCGGGGTCATGCGGCTTCACCTTGAGCAGCAGCGTGCCCAGGTACGGCACGAAATAGACCGAGACGATCCACGAGAGCACCAACGCGATCACCGTCACCGCGAAGATCGCGAAGGTGTATTCGCCGGTGGTCGACTTGGCCAGGCCGATCGGCAGGAAGCCGGCGGCCGTGATGAGCGTGCCGGTCAGCATCGGCTTGGCCGTCACGTCGTAGGCGAAGGTGGCGGCACGGGTCTTGTCGTAGCCCTCCTCCATCTTCCGCACCATCATCTCCACCGCGATGATCGCGTCGTCCACCAGCAGGCCCAGCGCGATGATCAGCGAGCCGAGCGACACCTTGTGCAGCCCGATGCCGAAGTAGTTCATGGCCAGGAAGGTCACGGCCAGCACCAGCGGGATCGTGATCGCCACCACCAGCCCAGGCCGCACGTCGATGTGCCAGCCGAAGCGCCCGCCCTTGTGCAGACCGAGCGCGATGAAGCTCACCGCCAGGACGATCACCACCGCCTCGATCAGCACCTGGACGAACTCGTTGACCGAGGTCGCCACCGCGCGCGGCTGGTCCTGCACCTGGGCCAGCGTCGCGCCGGCCGGCAGGCGCTGGCCGATGTCGGCCACCGCCACGCGCAGCGCCTGGCCCAGCGCGATGATGTCGCCGCCCTTGGCCATGGACACGCCCAGCGCCACGACCTCCTTGCCCTGGTGATGCACCTTGATGCCCGGCGGGTCGACCGTGCCACGGCGGATCTCGGCGATGTCGCCCAGGCGCAGCTGGTTCCCCGAACTGCCGCGGATAGGCATCTCGCGCAGCTGCTCCACGCTGGTGAACTGGCCCGCGACGCGCACCTGCACCATGTCGAGCGGCGACTGGATCGTGCCGGCACTTTCCACCGCGTTCTGTGCGCCGATCTGCTGCAGCACCGCATTCATGTCCAGGCCCAGCTGCGCCACGCGCTTCTGTGACACCTCGACGTAGATCTTCTCGTCCTGCAGGCCGAACTGCTCGACCTTCGCCACGTCCTTCACCCGCAGCAGCCCCTGGCGCACCTCGTCGGCGAAGGTCTTGATCTCGGCGGGCGAATAGCCGTCGGTCTGCAGCGCATAGATCACGCCGTACACATCGCCGTACTCGTCGTTGAAGAACGGCCCCTGCACGCCGCCGGGCAGCGTGCCCCGCATGTCGCCGATCTTCTTGCGCACCGTGTACCAGACGTTCGCCACCTCGCTGGGCTTCGACGAATCCTTGATCTCGAAGATGATCAGCGACTCGCCGGGCTTGGAGTAGCTGCGGATCCTGCTGGCGTAAGGCGCCTCCTGCAGCGTGCGCTCGAGCTTGTCGGTCACCTGCTCGGCCATCTGCTGCGCGGTCGCGCCGGGCCAGTAGGTGCGCATCACCATGATGCGGAAGGTGAAGGGCGGGTCTTCGTCCTGGCCCAGCTGGAAGTACGAGGCGAAGCCCAGCACCATGAACGCGATCATCAGGTAGCGCGTCAGCGCCGCGTGCTCGAGCGCCCATTTCGACAGGTTGAAGCCGGCCTTGCCGGTCGCTTGGCTCGGGGTGGTCATCGCGCCGTCCTCAGCGCGATGCGGCCGAAGCCGGTGCCGTCGCAGGCGTGTCACCTGCAGCCACCGGCGTGGACTTCCCCTGGTAGATCGACACCTTCTGCCCCGGCGCGAGCACATGCACACCCGCCACCACCACCTGCATGCCCGGCTCCAGGCCCTGGGCAATCACGGCCTCGTTGCCGTCGGCCGTGGCCACCTGCACGGGCTGCGAACGCACCGTCATACTGCCCTTGTCGAGCACCCACACGGCCGAGCCGCCGCCCTCCTGGCGCAGCGCGGTGGTCGGCAGCTTGAGCACCGGCGCCCCGACATGCGCCAGGGCCTGCGGCCGGGCGTAGACGGTGGCGCCGAGCGGCGGAGCGGTGGCGGCGTCGATCGCCACCTTCACGGTGTAGGTGCGCGTCACAGGGTCGGCGCTGGCCGCCACCTCGCGCACCTGGCCCTGCAATTCGGGGCCGCCGGCCCAGCCGCGCACCGCCACGGCGGAGCCCGGCTTGATCTGCGCCGCCCGGTCTTCGGGCACCGCGAAGACCACATCGCGGGCGCCGTCCTGGGCGATCCGCAGCACCGGTGTGCCGGCGGACACCACCTGGCCAGGCTGCGCCTCGATCGCCGTGACCACGCCGGCCACGTCGGCCACCAAGGTCGCGTAGCGGGTCTGGTTGCCCTGCGAGGCGAGTTGCGCCTGTGCCTGCTCCAGCTGCGCCTGGGCCGACCTGTAGGTCGATTCGCGGCGCTCCAGTTCGGCGCTGCTGATGAAGTTCTGCGCGCGCAGCTCGCGGTAGCGCTGGAGGTCCGCCGCCGCGAGGTCACGGCTCGTCTGGGCGGCCGCCTGCTGCGCACGGGCAGCATCGGCGGCGAGCCGGTAGTCCTGCGGGTCGAGCTCCGCCAGCACCTGGCCGGCCTGCACCCGCTGTCCGAGTTCGGCCTGGCGCCGCAGGATCTTGCCGGCGACACGGAAGCCGATCGGCGTTTCGACACGGGCCCGCACCTCGGCCGAGAACTCCGGCGCCGTCCCGTAGGCGCTGGCCCCCACGGTCTGGACCTTGACGGCGCGCACCGGGTCTTCGGCAGCGGGCGGCCTGGAACAGCCCGCCAAGGCCGCGCTGACCAACAACACGGCGGCGGGAAGCGAGTGGGCGACGGAAACGATCGATACGGCCATGAACCACCTTGAGGACTGACGGGCCATTAATGACCGAATGGTTAGTAATTTTGTGGGCTGCCTTCCAGACTGTCAACGAATCGAGGCATGCCCAACCCGTACCCGACAATCGCCGCGTGCCAATGTCCCCTCCTTCCGAACCCGCCGCAACGGCGCCAACCCTTGCGCCGGCGCCGACGCACTACGAGAACTTTCCGGTGGCGTCGTGGCTCTGCCCGCCGCGGCTGCGCCCGCCCATCGCGGCCATCTACGTCTTCGCCCGGACCGCCGACGACATCGCCGACGAAGGCGATGCGTCGCCCGAGCAACGGCTGGCCGACCTGCGCGCCTTCCGCGCCGACCTCGCCGCCATCGCACAGGGTGGCGCCGCCTCGGCACGCTGGCCCGCCGTCTTCGGCCCGCTCGCGCACGCGATGCGCGCCTTCGCCCTGCCCGAGGCCCTGCTGGCCGACCTGCTGTCGGCCTTCATCCAGGACATCGGGAAGACCCGCGACGCCGCCCGCTACGCCGACCGCGACGCGCTGCTGGACTATTGCGCCCGCTCCGCCAACCCGGTCGGCCGCCTGCTGCTGCATCTGTATGACGTGCACGACGCCGTGGCGCTGGCGCAAAGCGACGCGATCTGCAGCGCGCTGCAGCTCATCAACTTCTGGCAGGACCTGAGCGTTGACCTGCCGCGCGGCCGCTTCTACCTGCCGGATGCCGACTGCGCCGACCACGGGCTCGCGCCCGCGGCCTTCGACGCCATCCGCCCGCGCGGCGATGCCCCACCGCCGCGGGAGGCGCTGGCACTGGTCGCGGCGGAGGTCGCCTGGGCGCGTGCGCTCATGAACCAGGGCGCGCCGCTCGTGCACCGCCTGCCGGGGCGCATGGGCTGGGAGCTGCGGCTGGTGGTCCAGGGCGGGCTGCGCATCCTCGACAAGATCGAGGCGCTGGGCTTCGACACCTTCACGCAACGCCCCACCGTCGGCAAGGCCGACGCGCCGCTGCTCGCCTGGCGGGCGCTGCGGATGCGGAGACAATCGACGCAATGACTTTCAAGAAGCCCAGCGCCCCCGATCGATGACGCCCGCGCAGTACGTCCAGCAGAAAGCGGCCGCCTCGGGCAGCAGCTTCTATTACGCCTTCCTGTTCCTTCCCACGCGCCGCCGCGCCGCGATCACCGCCTTCTACGCCTTCTGCCGCGAGGTCGACGACGTGGTCGACGAGGTGCGCGACCCTGGCGTCGCCGCCACCAAGCTGGCCTGGTGGCGCACCGAGGTGGCCCAGGCTTTTGCCGGCGAACCGCGCCACCCGGTCATGCAGGCGCTGATGCCACTGGCCGCCGAGCACGGTATCGAGGCCGCGCAGTTGCAGCAGATCATCGACGGCTGCCAAATGGACTTGGAGCAAACCCGCTACCTCGACTTCCCCGGCCTGAAGCGCTACTGCCACCTGGTGGCCGGCGTGGTCGGCGAGGTCTCGGCGCGCATCTTCGGCCAGGCCGACCCGCAGACCACCGCCTACGCCCACACGCTGGGCCTGGCGCTGCAGCTCACCAACATCCTGCGCGACGTCGGCGAAGACGCGCTGCGCGGCCGCATCTACCTGCCGATGAACGAGCTGCAGCAGTTCGACGTCAAGGCGCACGAAGTGCTCAACCGCATTCACTCCGACCGCTTCGTGGCGATGATGAAGTTCCAGGCCGAGCGCGCGCACCGCACCTACGACGAGGCGCTCGCGCTGCTGCCGGCCGCCGACCGCCGCAGCCAGAAGCCGGGGCTGATGATGGCCAGCATCTACCGCGCGTTGCTGCGCGAGATCGAGCGCGACGACTTCCAGGTGCTGAACCAGCGCGTGAGCCTCACGCCGCTGCGCAAGTTCTGGCTGGCGTGGCGCGTGCAGGCACTGGGGCGGATTTGAGGATCGCCGTCATCGGCGCCGGCTGGGCCGGCCTGGCCTGCGCCGTCGACGCCACGCGCGCCGGCCACCTCGTCACCCTGTTCGACGCCGCCCGCACAGCGGGCGGCCGCGCCCGCCGCATCGACGCCGGCCACAACGGCGCGCCGCTGGACAACGGCCAGCACATCCTGATCGGCGCCTACCGCGAGACGCTGGCGCTGATGCGCACCGTCGGCGTCGATCCCGACGAGGCGCTGCTCCGCAGCCCGCTGTCGCTGCGCTTCGCCGATGGCGGCGGCCTGGCGCTGCCGCGCATGGCGGCGCCGCTCGACCTGCTCGCCGGCATCGCCACCGCGCGCGGCTGGACCTGGGCCGACAAGGCTTCGCTGCTGCGCACCGCCCTGCGCTGGCGCCGCGCGCGCTTCCACTGCACACCCGAAGCCACGGTGGCGACGCTGTGCCGCGGGCTCACACGGCGCGTCATGCAGGAGCTGATCGAGCCGCTGTGCGTCTCGGCGCTGAACACGCCCGTGGACGAGTCGAGCGGCACCGTCTTCCTGCGGGTGCTCGAGGACGCCCTGTTCACCGAGCGTGGCGGCGCCGACCTGCTGCTGCCGCGCGTCGACCTCGGCGCCCTGCTGCCCGATGCCGCGGTGCGCTGGCTCGGCCTGCGCGCGGCCACCGTGCGCACCGGCTGCCGCGTGCAGACACTGGTGCGCACCGACGCCCACTGGCAGGTCGACGGCGAGGATTTCGACCGCGTCGTGATCGCCGGCGCTCCCTGGGACGCCGCACGCCTGGTGCGCGCCGCCACCATCGATGCCGACGACTGGCTGTCCGTCACCGATGCCCTGCGCTACGAGGCCATCGCCACGCTCTATGCCGACGGCGCGCCCGCGCTGGCGGCGCCCATGGTGGCGCTGCGCACCGGCCCCGGCGCGCCGGCGCAGTTCGCCTTCGACCGCGGCCAGCTCGGCGGGCCGCACGGCCTCGTCGCGCTGGTCGTGAGCGCGAGCGACCTGCCACGCGATGCGCTGGAAGAACAGGTGCTCGCGCAGGCCGCCACGCAGCTCGGCGCCGCGCGCCTGCGCATCGTGCAGACGGTGATCGAGCGGCGCGCCACCTTCGCCTGCACGCCCGCGCTGCGCCGCCCCTGGATGCAGATCGCCCCCGGTCTCGCGGCCTGCGGCGACTACCTCGACGGCCCCTACCCCGCCACGCTCGAAGGCGCGGTGCGCAGCGGCCTGGCGGCCGCCCGCTGGATCGGCCCATGACGACGCTCGACTACCTGGATTTCGACTTCAGCGAAGAGGCCGATGGCAGCGGCAGCTTCGACGCCGTGGCCTCGGTCGGCCCGCAGCACCGGACGGCTCTGCACGCGGAAATCGTCGCCGTGCTGGACTGGGCCCACGCGGCCTTCGCCGGCCAGCGCGCGCCGCTGGACGACGGCGGTGCGTGGGACTTCGACCTGCAGTCGCTGCAGGAATGGAGCCTGTCGGAAACGCTGACCTACGACGAAGGCCGCGGCCGGCTCACGGTTTGCCCCGGCACCGCGGGCGCACCGCGCCACACGGTCAGCCTGTCGATCGTCGGCTCGGCGGACTTCTGCGCCGCCTTCCGTGCGGCGTTCGCCATCGACTGACGCTACTGCGCGTCCAGCGCCATGCACAGCGCGTGCAGGTTCGGCACCACCAGCTGCGGCCGTGCGCCGTGGGTCCAGGGCTTGCGCTCGTCGTCGGCATCGCGCACCAGCCAGGCCGCCTGCATGCCGGCGTCGAGCGAGCCCGCCACGTCGAGCGCTGCATCGTCGCCCACATGCAGCACGTCGCGTGGCAGCAGGCCGACGGAGGCCGCGGCCGCGCGGAAGATCGGGGCATGCGGCTTGCCGCTGCCGAAGGCGCGCGCGTTGAAGGCGGTGCGGAACCAGCGGCCCACCCCGGTGCGGTGGATGTCGGCATTGCCGTTGGAGATGGCCACCAGCGGGTAGCGCTCGCTCAGCCACTTGAGCGCGGGCAGCGCGTCTTCATACAGCTCGACGCGCTGGCGCTCCTCGAAGAAGGCATCGAAGGCCGGGTCGGCCAGGGCCGGATCTTCGCCGGCATGCCGCAGCGCCGCACGGATCGACTCGCGGCGCAGCGCGCTGAGGTCGTGGGCCAGGTCGGAACGCTCGCGCTCGGTGGCCTGGCGCAGCTCGCGCAGCACGCCGGGCGTGACCAGCAACTCGGCCGTCTTCGGCGCCTCGCGCAGCAGCCAGGCGTGCAGCACGCGCTCGGCCCGCTCGATGGTCGGCCAGATCGGCCACAGGGTGTCGTCCAGGTCGAGCGAGATCGCCGCGATGCGCTTCACGTCGAGTCCGTCGTGGCCCGCCAGGGCCGGTGTCTCCAAGGTCATGGCCCAGAATATCGCATGCCTTCCAAAACGACATCCGGCAGCGGGGCACCCCACGCCCACCCTGCCGAAGAACGCACCGCCGTGCTCTGGTGCAACCTCGGTTCGCCCGACGAGCCCACGGCCCCGGCGGTGCGCCGCTACCTCTCGCAGTTCCTGCACGACCACCGCGTGGTCGAGATCCCGCGCGCCATCTGGTGCCTGATCCTGCACGGCATCATCCTGCGGGTGCGCCCGGCCAAGTCGGCCGCCAAGTACCGGAGCATCTGGCTGCCGGAAGGCTCGCCGCTCAAGGTGTGGACCGAAAAGCAGGCCAGGCTGCTGGCCGGCTGGCTCGGCGAGCGCGGCCACCGGCTGTCGGTGCGGCATGCGATGCGCTATGCCAGCCCGTCGATTGCCTCGCAGCTCGACGCCGCACAGGCCGAGGGCGCGACCCGCGTGCTGGTGCTGCAGGCCTACCCGCAGTATTCGGCCACCACCACCGCCAGCGTGATCGATGCCGTCACCGCGTGGACGCGCACGAAGCGCAGCCTGCCCGAGCTCCGCTTCGTCAACCAGTACCACGACGACCCGCACTACATCGAGGCGCTGGCGCAGAGCGTCGAGGGCTACTGGAAGCAGAACGGCCGGCCCGACCAGCTGGTGATGAGCTTCCACGGCATTCCCGAACGCAACATCCGGCTGGGCGACCCGTACCAGGGCCAGTGCCTGGAAACGGCACGGCTGCTCACCGAACGGCTGGGCCTGCCGCCGAGCGCCTACCGCGTGACCTTCCAGTCGCGCTTCGGCCGCGCCAAGTGGCTGGAGCCCTACACCGAGCCGACGCTGCGCGAACTGGGTGCGGCCGGCACCGCGCGGGTCGACGTGATGTGCCCGGGCTTTCCGGCCGACTGCCTCGAGACGCTCGAAGAGATCGCGATGGAAGGCCGCGAAGCCTTCCTGCATGCGGGCGGCAGGGAATTCCACTACATCCCCTGCCTCAACGACAGCCCGGCGTGGATCACCGCACTGGCCGGCATCGCCGAGCGCCACCTCGCCGGCTGGCCGACGAAGCCGCTGCCCGCGAAGGGGATGGATCAGAACTTGCCAAGGTAGTCCAGCTTGCCCACCGGCACGCCGCTGTGGCGCAACACGCCATAGGCGGTCGTGACGTGGAAGAAGAAGTTCGGCAATGCGAACTGCAACAGGTAGCGGTCGGCGGTGAAGGTCATCTCGCCGCGGCGGTTCTTCACGACGACCTCGCGGCTCTCGAAGCCATCGATCAGCGAACGGTCCACGGTCGCCAGGAAGTCCAGCGTCTTGGCGACGCGCGCCTGCAGTTCCTCATAGGTCGTCTCGGTGTCGGGAAAGCTCGGCGCCGTGATGCCGGCGAGCCGCGCCGCACCCAGCTTGGACGCGTCGCTGGCGCTCTGCACCTGACCGGCCAGGGTGAACATGTCGGGCGCCAGCCGCGCGCCGACCAGCGTGGCCGTGTCGATGTCGTTCGCCTGCGCATGGGCCAGCCCCTTGTCGAGCAAATGGGCCAGCTGGCCGAGGCCACGGGTGAAGACGGGGACGGACAGGTCGTAGAGGGATAGCGCCATGGAATGCTCCTGATGAATGTGCGCGCGATTGTCGTGCGCCATGGCGATCTCTGCTGACGGCCGCCGCGCGGCCCTTCACCAGCGCAGCAGACGCGGCCCGAGCAGGGCGCCAAGCGCCACCGGCAAGGCGATGCCGGCCACGTACCAGACCGCCAGGAACGGCGCGGCGAGCTCGACGCAGTGGATGGCATACACCGCCGCCCCCGCCCCGCCGGCCAGCGCACCCGCGGCGGAGCCGGCCAGGGCCGGCCGCGTCGGGGCGAGCCCCCTGAGCGCGACCAGTGCGGCGACGAAGACCGGCGCCGCCATCAGGGCGATGCTCAGCGCACAGGTGCGCCAGGTGGTGCCCCACAGCATCGCCGGGCGCTCGGCCACCGGGGCCATCTGCCACGTCATCGCGGCCATCGCCCAGACCAGCGCCACCGGCACCGCCAGTGCGGCCCAGGCCAGGCCGCCGCGCACACCGGGCCGGGCGAGGCGCTGCACCAGCACGAAGCCGGCCGCGGCGATTGCGATCGGGAACATCAGCTTGACCCAGAACATGGGCCAGAACATCGCCTCGACGAGGTCCCGGCGCGGGCCGTACTCGATCAGCATGATCGCGATCGACACAGGCAGCGACAACGCCAGCGCCAGCAGCATGCGCCGCGCGCTCGCATGGCGGGGCACCGGGGTGGTGTCCGCCGCCAGCAGCGAGATGAGGTCATCCGTCTTCATCGGCTTTCCTTGATCTTGAGCGCCAGCGCCTTCAGCCCGCGGTGGATGCCCACCTTCACAGCCGACTCGGACATGCCGGTGGCGCGCGCCGCCTCGGCGATGGACAGGCCGTGCAGCTTCACATGGACGATCGGCAGCCGGTGCCGGTCGGGCAGGCTCTCGAGCAGGCCGCCCAGGTCGCGCCGCGCATCGCTCGCGTCGGTGGCCGATTCGGCGAACACGGCCAGGTCGTCGTCGAGCGGCTGGTGCAGCGCCTCGCGGCTGCCCTTGGCGCGCAGCAGGTCGATGAGTTTGTAGCGGGCGATGGCATGCACCCAGGCCGTCAACGGCTGGTCGCTCTGGTAGGTGTGGCGCTGGTTGTGCATGGCAAGAAGGCATTCCTGGACGAGGTCTTCCACATCATCCGGCCACCCGAACAGGCGACGGCCGAGAAAGGCCCGCAGGTGCACGCCGAGTTTCTGGAGGAAGGTGCGGTAGGCCGCGGCGTCGCCGGCCAGACCACGGACGAACAGCTCGTGCAGCACCGCTTCGGCATCGTTCATTCGCGCGGGACTCTCGCTGGTTGTTCGGTTCATGCAGCACGCCGGTTACAGCATCGGCCGAAATAAAAGTTCGGCCGCATTGTGCCGCGCGCTGTAACCGGACCGGCCGCGAGGTCGAACTAGATGGCACCTCGCCGTCCGGCGGGGCTTCCACACCACCAAGGAGCTTTTCCATGATCGCACGTCCCCTCGCCATTACCGCCCTCACGCTTAGCGCACTGGCCTCCGGTGCCGCCCTGGCCCAGGCCAAGCCCATGCAGGACGACATGGCCAAGCCCGCCATGGAGAAGTGCTACGGCGTCTCCATGTCCGGCAAGAACGACTGCGCGGCCGGCCCCGGCACCACCTGCGCCGGCACCGCCAAGGTCGACTACCAGGCCAATGCCTGGAAGAACGTGCCGGCTGGCACCTGCACCACCATCAAGACGCCCAAGGGCATGGGCACGCTCGCGCCGATGAAGGGCTGAAGCCATGACGACGCCGGACGGCGGCCTGTCGGCCGGGCTGGGGCTCAAGCCCGAGCACTTCGACGCGGCGCTGGCCGCCACCGACGCCGGCCTGTGGTTCGAGGTGCATGCCGAGAACCACCTGGTCGACGGCGGCCCGCGGCTCGCCTGGCTCGAGGCCGTGCGCGCCCGCCATCCGGTGTCGCTGCACGGCGTGTCGCTGTCGCTGGCCGGCGAGCAGCCGCCGGACGCGGCCCACCTCGCGCGGCTGGCCGCGCTGGTGCGTCGCGTCGAGCCGGCGCTGGTGTCGGAACACCTGGCGTGGTCCGGCACGGACGGCCGCCATTTCCCCGACCTGCTGCCCTTCGTCCGCGACCACGCGGCCCTGCACCGCATCGCCGCGCACATCGGGCGCACGCAGGACGTGCTGGGCCGGCGCATCGCGGTCGAGAACCCCTCGCACTACCTGCGCATCGACGGCCACGACTGGGACGAGATCGACTTTCTCGGCGAACTGGTTCGCCGCACCGGCTGCGCGCTGCTGCTCGACGTCAACAACGTGTACGTGTCGGCGCGCAACCTCGGTTTCGACGCGGGGGCCTGGCTCGACCGCTTCCCGGGCGACGCCGTCGACGAAATTCATCTGGCCGGGCACAGCAGCGACCCAGCCCTGGGCCCCCAGCTTCTGATCGATTCGCACGACGCGCCGGTCGCCGACAGCGTATGGGCCCTGTTCCGTCGCGTGGTCGAACGCATCGGCCCGCGGCCGACGCTGATCGAGCGTGACGGCAACGTGCCGTCCTTCGCCGCGCTGATGGCCGAGCGCCAGCGCGCGCACACGGTGCTGCAGCAACCGGTGGCCGCATGAGGCACACGGCATCCCTCCAGCAAGCCTTCGCCGACGCCCTGTTCGGCCGCGCCGGCCGCGGCCATGCCGACGTCGACGCATGGGTCGCCCAGCCGGCCTTCGCGGTCTACCGCAACACGGTGATGAAGGCCTGCATCGACGCACTGGCCGCCAACTTTCCCGCGGTGCAGCGGCTGGTCGGCGAGGACTGGTTCCGCGCGGCCGCCGCACTGCACGTGGCCGACGCGCCGCCGCGGGACGGCCGGCTGCTGGTCTACGGCGCCGGCTTCCCGGACTTCCTGGCCCGCTTCGAACCGGCCGCGTCGCTGCCCTACCTGCCCGGTGTGGCGCGGCTGGACACCCTGTGGCGCGAGGCCCATGCGGCCGCCGACGCGGCCGTGCTCGCGCCGGATGCGCTGGCCGGCCTGCCGCCCGAGGCGCTGGGCGCCTTGCGATTGCAGCCGCACCCGGCCACGCGCTGGGCACGCTTCGACACCCACCCGGTGTTTGCCATCTGGCAACGCAACCGGATCGACGATGCCGATGCGTCGGCACCGATGCCCTGGCATGGCGACGCCGGCTTGCTGACGCGCCCGATCGATGCGGTGCAAGCCCACGCCCTCGGCCATGGCGGCTGCGCGCTGCTCGACGCCTGCGCCGCCGGCGCGACGCTCGGCGACGCGGCCGAAGGCGCACTCGCCGCCGCGCCCGACACCGACCTGGCCGGCGTGCTCGCGCAGCTCCTGCGCGCCGGCGTCTTCCTGCCCATCTCCGCTCCCTGAAAGGCTTGCCATGTCAACCACGCTTTCGTCCGCCTCTGCACCCATCGGTCTGCGCCAGCACTGGAACGCGCTGGCGGGAAGGCTCGAGCGCGGCGTGCCGCACGATCTGCTCGCCCTCGCCACGCGCGTGGCGATCGCGGCCATCTTCTTCCTGTCGGGCCGCACCAAGGTCGACGGGCTGCTCCACATCAGCGACAGCGCCTACGAACTCTTCCGCACCGAGTACCAGTTGCCGCTCGTGCCGCCGGAACTCGCGGCCCACCTGGCCGCCTACGCCGAGCACCTGTTCCCGATCCTGCTGGTGCTGGGCCTCTTCACCCGGCTCTCGGCCGCGGCCCTGCTGGGCATGACGCTGGTGATCCAGGTTTTCGTCTACCCGGACGCATGGCCCACGCATCTGTCCTGGGCGGCCCTGCTGCTGTACCCGGTCGGCCGCGGCGCCGGTCGCCTGTCGCTCGACCGGGCGCTGCGCATCGCCTGAACGCGGCGCGGCGCGTTCCAGCAGGGACCGCTGCGCTTGCCAGTCGCGGAGTCGGTCGCTACATTGCATTTTTTGAGGGCCTGCAATGTCTGTCGACACCGTCTCGAATCCCCCCCACCCCGCCCCGCCGAACCCGCAGTCCTCCTCACCCCCCGCACCCACGGCCACACCCGCCGATGCGGCCGCGGCCTCCGTCTCGCTCTCCCCGATCTATTCGCCCGCCGCCGGCGCTCCGCGGCACATCCGCCTCACCTCGCACGCCGGCGGCTTCGGCGCCCTGCCGATCCGCTGGGGCGCGCCCACCGCCACCGAGCGCGGGCCGGTCGTGGGCACGACCACCAAGCGCGCGCACCGCAACGTCATCGGCACGCACAGCGGCTCGTACAGCGTGTACCGGGCGCTGGCCGTGGCGGCCGGCGCGCTCGACCCGCAGCACAAGGCCGACCTGACCAACACCGCGCCGACCGACCTCATCGGCCCGTACCCGCAGTGGTCCGACCCCGGGCGCATCGTGTCGCTCGACCCCTGGGGCGCGGCGGTGGCCGACGTCTTCTCGACCGAGCTGGCGGCCGGCTACGACATCCGGCCGACCATCGCCGTGACCCAGGCGCACGTCATCCTGCCGGAGGTGATCGAGGCGCTGCAGACCGGCCGGCTGGTGGCCGACGGCAAGTTCCTCACCGCCGGCGGCGCCGCGATGGTGACCAAGGCCGCCATCGAACCCGTGTGGTATCTCCCCGAGGTCGCCAAGCGCTTCGGCTGCTCCGAGACCGACCTGCGCCGCGTGCTGTTCGAGGAAACCGGCGGCATGTACCCCGAGCTGGTGACGCGCTCCGACCTGGAGGTGTTCCTGCCGCCCATCGGCGGCCAGACCCTCTACATCTTCGGCAACCCGCGCGACCTGGCGAACCCCGAGGTCGAACTCACCGCCCGCATCCACGACGAGTGCAACGGCTCCGACGTGTTCGGCTCCGACATCTGCACCTGCCGGCCCTACCTCACGCACGCCATCGAGGAATGCATCCGCGGCGCGCAGCGCGGCGGCGTCGGGCTGATCGCCTACTCGCGCAAGGAAGGCCGCGCGCTCGGCGAAGTCACCAAGTTCCTGGTCTACAACGCGCGCAAGCGCCAGGTCGGCGGCGACACGGCCGACCAGTACTTCGCCCGCACCGAATGCGTGGCCGGCGTGCAGGACATGCGCTTCCAGGAGCTGATGCCCGACGTCTTCCACTGGCTGGGCATCCGCAAGATCCACCGGCTGGTCTCGATGAGCAACCTGAAGTTCGACGCCATCACAGGCTCGGGCATCGAGATCGGCGAGCGGGTGAACATCCCCGACGAACTGATCCCGGCCGATGCGCGCGTCGAGATGGATGCCAAGATGGCCGCCGGCTATTTCACACCGGGCGCCGTGCCCGATGCCGAGGAACTCAAGAAGGCCAAGGGCCGCGGACTGAGCGAATGATGAGCCAAGACAACTACGGGCTGGACCCCGACCGCCCCACCGCCAATGCCGCCGTGCGCCATGCCGATGCGCAGGGCCATGTCGACCCTGCGCTGGAACTGGTCACCGACTTCACGCAGCCGGGCCCGGCCGCCGCCTACCTGCGCACCACCGCCGCCGTGCGCGAGCGCGCCGCGCAGCTGCTGGCGCGCGCGCGCCAGGGCGAATCGGCCTGGTTCACCATCGGCGGCGATGCGACGCTCGACGACGCGGCCCAGGTCGTGGCCGAGGTCACGCGCGAGCGCTACCCGTCGGGCCGCATCCCCTTCCACAGCCGCTGGCGCCATTTCGAGGCGGGCGGCATCGATCGGCTGGCCGCGCTCGACCGCCTGCTGGGCGACGGCGTCACGCCGCGCGAGCGGGCGCGGGTGCAGATCGACCTGGTGCTGGTGAGCGTGCTGCTCGACGCCGGTGCCGGCCCCGACTGGCACTACGTCGAGCCGGCCAGCGGCCAGCGCTTCAAGCGCTCCGAAGGGCTGGGCGTCGCCAGCTTCCACGCCTTCACCAGCGGCCTCTTCTCGTCCAACCCCGACCGGCCGCTGCAGGTCGACGCCGCCGGCCTGCGCGGGCTGGTGGCCGACCGCCTCGGCCAGGCCTTCCAGGTCAGCGACGTGAACCCGCTGGTCGGCATCGCCGGCCGCACGACGCTGCTGCGCCGGCTGGGTGAAGCGCTGACCGAACAACCCGAAGTCTTCGGCCAGGACGGCCGCCCCGGCGGGCTGTTCGACGCGCTGGTCGGTCCGGTCGGCCCTGCCGTCCCCCCCACCGCGGAGGTCACGGCGCACGAACTGCTGTCGCTGCTGCTGGCGTCGCTCTCGCGCATCTGGCCGGCCGCCAACTTCGTCGACAGCATCGCCGCCGACGGCAGCGACACGCCCGGCGGCATCGGCTCGGGCAACCCCGACTTCGCGCTGGGCGACTGCTGGCGCCACCCCGGCGTGCACGGCCCCGGCCTGAGCAACGGCTGGATGCCCTTCCACAAGCTGTCGCAGTGGCTGACCTATTCGCTGCTCGAACCCTTCGAGTGGGCCGGCGTGAAGGTGCACGGGCTCGACGCGCTCACCGGCTTGCCGGAATATCGCAACGGCGGCCTGCTGATCGACGCCGGCGTGATCGTGCCGCGCGACGCGGCATCGCTCACGCGCCGCTGGAAGGTCGGCGACGAATTCATCGTCGAATGGCGCGCGCTGACCGTCGCCCTGCTCGACGAGCTGGCGCCACGCGTGCGCACGCTGTTGGGCCGCAGCGCCGACGAACTGCCGCTGGCCTGCGTGCTCGAAGGCGGCACCTGGGCCGCGGGCCGCATGCTGGCACAGCGCTTGCGAGACGGTTCGCCCCCCCTGCAGATCGAAAGCGACGGCACCGTCTTCTAGACTCTCACCCTTTTCAGAACCACAACAAGGCTTCACCGCCGCGCTGTCATCGACCCATCTGCGACACCATGAGCAACGTTCACGTCATCGACCACCCCCTCGTCCAGCACAAGCTCACCCTGATGCGCCGCAAGGACGCTTCCACCAACAGCTTCCGCCGCCTGCTCAACGAGCTCAGCATGCTGATGGCCTACGAGGTCACGCGCGACATGCCGATGCAGGAGATCGAGGTCGAGACGCCGCTGGAGACCATGACCTCGAAGGTGATCGACGGCAAGAAGCTGGTGCTGGTGTCGATCCTGCGGGCCGGCAACGGCATCCTCGAAGGCATGCTCAGCGTGGTGCCCGGCGCGCGCGTCGGCCACATCGGCCTGTACCGCGACCCCAAGACGCTCACCGCCGTCGAGTACTACTTCAAGATGCCCAGCGAGATGCAGGACCGCGACATCATCGTGGTCGACCCGATGCTGGCCACCGGCAATTCGGCCATCGCCGCGGTCGAGCGCATGAAGGAACTCAACCCCAAGTCGATCAAGTTCGTCTGCCTGCTGGCCTGCCCCGAAGGCGTGAAGAACCTGCAGACCGCGCACCCCGACGTGCCGATCTACACGGCCGCCATCGACCGCGAACTCAACAGCCACGGCTACATCCTGCCGGGCCTGGGCGACGCGGGCGACCGGATTTTTGGTACCAAGTAACGCGCGCAGCGCCCCCCATTTCAAAAACCCGAGGAGAAGCACCGTGCACGCACGCCGCCAGTTGATCGTCCGTTCCATCGCCATCGCCGCCGCGCTCGCGGCCGGCGCGCCTGGCCTCGCCCTGGCGCAGGCCAAGCTCAAGGTCGCGGCGGTGTACACCGTGCCCTTCGAGCAGCAATGGGTGGGCCGCATCCACAAGGCGCTCAAGGCCGCCGAAGCCCGCGGCGAGATCGAATACAAGGCGACCGAGAACGTCGCCAACGCCGACTACGAGCGCGTGATGCGCGAGTACGCCACGGCCGGCAACCAGCTGATCCTGGGCGAGGTCTTCGGCGTGGAGGCCGCGGCCCGCAAGGTCGCCAAGGACTTCCCGAAGGTCGCCTTCCTGATGGGCTCGTCGCTCAAGCCGCAGGCGCCGAACTTCAGCGTGTTCGACAACTACATCCAGGAGCCGGCCTACCTCTCCGGCATGGTCGCCGGCGGCATGACCAAGACCAACAGGATCGGCATGGTCGGCGGCTTCCCGATCCCGGAAGTGAACCGCCTGATGAACGCCTTCATGGCCGGCGCCAAGGAGACGAACCCGAAGGTCGAGTTCAGCGTGAGCTTCATCAACAGCTGGTTCGACCCGCCGAAGGCCAAGGAAGCCGCCTTCGCCATGATCGACAAGGGGGCGGACGTGATGTACGCCGAGCGCTTCGGCGTGAGCGACGCGGCCAAGGAAAAGGGCAAGCTCGCCATCGGCAACGTGATCGACACGCAGGCCCAGTACCCCGACACCGTCGTCGCCTCGGCCCTGTGGAATTTCGAGCCCTCGGCCGACCGCGCCATCAAGCTGGTGAAGGAAGGCAAGTTCACGGCCGAGGACTACGGCCCCTATTCGATGATGAAGCACAAGGGCTCCGAACTCGCGCCGCTGGGCACCTTCGAGAAGAAGGTGCCGGCAGACATCGTGAGCAAGGTGAAGGCCAAGCAGGCCGACATCCTGGCCGGCAAATTCACCGTGAAGGTGGACGACGGCCAGCCGAAGTCGACGGCGAAGTAGGCTCACCCCCAAGCTACGCGCACTTCGTGTCGCTTCGCCAACCCCCTCGCCGGGGGCAACACCAGCAGCCCGGCAAAGCCGGTTCTGCGGTGTTTCACGCATGAACACCACCAAGCCCGTCCTGCGGCTGCGAGGCATCACCAAGCGCTTCGGCACGCTCACCGCCAACGACGCGATCTCGCTCGACCTGCATGCGGGCGAGGTGCTGGCGCTGCTGGGCGAGAACGGCGCGGGCAAGTCGACGCTGATGTCGATCCTGTTCGGCCACTACACGGCCGACGAGGGCGACATCGAGGTCTTCGGCCAGCCGCTGCCACCGGGCAACCCGAAGGCCGCGCTGGCCGCGGGCATCGGCATGGTGCACCAGCATTTCACGCTGGCCGACAACCTCAGCGTGCTCGACAACGTGCTGATGGGCACCGAGCCGCTGTGGCGGCCGGTCTCGCGCCGCAGCGCCGCGCGCGCCCGACTGCTCGAAGTGGCGGAGCGCTTCGGCCTGCCGGTGCGGCCGGAGGCGCGCATCGGCGACCTGTCGGTCGGCGAGCGGCAGCGCGTGGAAATCGTCAAGGCGCTCTACCGCGGCGCGCGCATCCTGATCCTCGACGAGCCGACCGCCGTGCTCACGCCGCAGGAGAGCGAGGCCCTGTTCGCCACGCTCGCGCAGATGGTGGCGCAGGGCCTGTCGATCATCTTCATCAGCCACAAGCTGGGCGAGGTGCTGCGCGTGTCGCAGCGCATCGCCGTGCTGCGGGGCGGCAAGCTGGTGGCCCAGGCACGCGCCGCCGACACCACCCAGGCCGAGCTGGCGCTGTGGATGGTCGGCCATGCGGTCGAGAAGACGGCGCGGCGACCGGCGCAGACGATCGGCGATCCGGTCTGCGTGCTCGACCATGTGTCGACCACGGGCAGCGGCCACGACCGGCTCGACGACGTCACGCTGACGCTGAAGGCGGGCGAGATCGTTGCCATCGCCGGCGTGTCCGGCAACGGCCAGGTGGCGCTGGCCGAGCTGCTCAGCGGCACGCGCAAGGACACGCACGGCACGGTCACGCTGATGGGCCGCGCGCTGCCGCCCTCGCCCGCCCGGCTGGTGCCGCGCGGCGTGGCGCGCATCCCCGAAGACCGCCATGCCGTGGGCGTGATCGGCGACCTGCCGGTGTGGGAGAACGCGGTGTCCGAACGCCTGCGCAGCCCCGCCTTCTCGCGCTGGAGCCCGCTCGGCCGCTGGGTGCGCCGTGCCGCGGCGCGTGCGCATGCGCTGCGCGTGGAGAAGGCCTACGACGTGCGCGGCGCCGGCCTGCAATCGCCGGCCCGTTCGCTCTCCGGCGGCAACATGCAGAAGCTGATCCTGGGCCGTGCGCTGATGGCGCCCGAATCGTCCGACGGCCAGCGCAAGCCGCCGCGGCTGATCGTCGCGCACCAGCCGACCTGGGGCCTGGACATCGGTGCGGTCGCCTACGTGCAGCAGCAGCTGATCGCCGCGCGCGATGCAGGCGCCGCGGTGCTGATGATCTCCGACGACCTCGACGAGGTGCTGGCGCTCGGCGACCGCGTCGCCGTGATGCACGGCGGCCGGCTCGGCGAGCCACGCCCGGCCACCGCGTGGACGCGCGAAGCCATCGGCCTGGCGATGGCGGGGACGCACGCATGAGGCTCGAACGCCGCCATGAAACCTCGAGCGCCGCGCTGGTGCTCGCCCCCATCGGCGCGGTCGCGTTCACGCTCGCCATCAGCGCACTGCTGGTGCTGTGGGCCGGCGCGCCGGTGGGCCGCACCTACGCGCTGCTGCTGCAGGGCGGCTTCGGCTCGGTGTTCGCGTGGAGCGAGACGCTCACGCGCGCCATCCCGCTGATCCTCACCGGCCTGGCCGCGACCGTCGCCTTCAAGGCGCGGCTCTTCAACATCGGCGCCGAGGGCCAGCTCTACGCCGGCGCGCTCGCCGCGGTGGCCGTGGGCGGCATGCACGGCGGCACCGGTTTCGAGGCGTCGCCGTGGCTGCTCTTCCCCCTGATGATGGGGGCCGCCGCGCTGGCTGGCGCGCTGATGCTGCTCGGGCCGGCGCTGATGAAGAACAGGCTGGGCGTCGACGAGGTGGTGACCACGCTGCTGATCAACTTCATCGTGCTGCTGGCGGTGTCGGCGCTGCTCGACGGCCCGATGAAGGACCCGAGCGCCATGGGCTGGCCGCAGAGCGTGTCGCTACAGCCAGAGCTCGAACTGAGCAAGCTGATCCCGCAGACGCGCGTGCACACCGGGCTGCTCTGGGCCGTGTCGCTCGCGGTCATCGTGTGGGCGATCTTCAAGCACACGGTGCTGGGCTTCGACATCCGCGCGGTCGGTGCGAACGCGCGCGCCGCCGCCTTCGCGGGCGTACCGGTCACGCGCACGGTCGTGATGGTCGCGCTGCTCTCGGGCGCGCTGGCCGGGCTGGCCGGCGCCATCGAGGTGGCGGGCCGCACCAGCTATGTCACGCTCGACATGTCGCCGGGCTATGGCTACACGGGCATCGTGATCGCGATGCTGGCCGGGCTGCATCCGCTGGGCGTGATCGCCGCCGGCGTTTTCGTCGCCGGCGTGCTGGTCGGCGCCGACACCATGAGCCGCGCGGTGGGCGTGCCGACCTACATCGCCGACGTGATCGTCGCGGCCTCGCTGATCGCGGTGCTGATGGCGACGCTGCTGACGCAATACAAGGTCCGGCGCAGATGAGCGACCTGCTCGACATCCTCTCCAACGCGTCCTTCTGGGTCGCCACGCTGCGCATCGCCACACCGCTGATCTTCGGCACGCTGGGCGTGCTGCTGTGCGAACGCGCGGGCGTGCTCAATCTGGGCATCGAGGGGATCATGGTCGCGGGCGCCTTCGCCGGCTGGCTGGCGGTGTATGCCGGCGCGCCGCTGTGGGTCGGCGTCGGCGTGGCCGCGCTCACCGGCATGGCGTTCGGGCTGCTGCATGCATTTCTCACGGTCGGGCTCGCGCTGTCGCAGCACGTCTCGGGGCTGGGCATCACGCTGCTGGCGACGGCGCTCAGCTACTACGGCTACCGCGTGAGCTTCCCCAAGGTGAACACGCCGCCGACGATCACGCCCTTCGCGCCGATGGAGTGGTTGTCCATCCCGGTGCTGGGTGCGCAGACGCCGCTCACGCTGCTGGCGCTAGCTCTGGTGCCGCTGGTGGCGTGGGTGCTCTATCGCACGCCGGTCGGGCTGGCGGTGCGCATGGTCGGCGAGAACCCGCAGGCGGCCGAGGGCCAGGGCGTGTCGGTCGCGGCCACGCGCACTGGCGCCATCGTCGCGGGGTCGGCGCTGATGGGCGTGGCGGGGTCCTTCCTCACCTTATCGGCCTTCAATGCGTTTTTCTTCAACATGGTCAACGGCCGCGGCTGGATCTGCGTGGCGCTGGTCGTGTTCGCCTCGTGGCGGCCGGGCAAGGCGCTGCTGGGCGCCCTGCTCTTCGCCTTCTTCGACGCGTTGCAGCTGCGGCTGCAGCAATCGGGCGACGCGGTGCTGCCCTACCAGCTCTACCTGATGCTGCCGTACCTGCTGTCGATCCTGGCGCTGGTGCTGGTGGCGCGCAAGGCCAGCTACCCCCAAGCCCTGATGAAGCCGTACCGCAAGGGCGAGCGCTGAGCCCTGCCTCGGTGCGGCTCAGCGTCGCCAGCGCGGAAAAAAGCACGATCCGTCCCCGGCAGCGGTCGGCGAAACACGGTAAACAAACGTTGATCACCGGTTAAACGACTGTTCCCCCGCGCGCCCGAGGCGCGCACGCCCGATCGACCCGATGGAATCCGCGCCCGAGAATCCCCAGCCCCTTGCCACGCCCGTGCTCTGGCTCGGCGCCTGGTGGCCGCGCCTTCGCCCCTGGCTGCTGGCCGCCGCAGGCCTGGCGTTGTTCGCGCTGATGGCCAAGGCGCTGCACGGCTTCCTCGACGAGGTGCGCTACGACGCGGTGATGAAAGCGGTGTCGGCCACGCCGGACCTGAACATCGCGCTGGCCGTGGCGGCGACGGCGCTGAGCTACCTGATCCTGGCCGGCTACGACTTCTCGGCGCTGGTCTACGCCCACGCCAAGGTGCCGCGCCCGACGGTATTCGTCACGTCCTTCGTGGCCTATGCGCTGTCCAACACCATCGGCCTGGGGCCGCTCACCGGCGGCGCCATCCGCACGCGGATCTACACCGCCGCCGGGCTGACGCCGCATCAGATCGCCCAGGTCATCGTCTTCAACCTGATCGCCTTCGGCCTGGGCATCACGGCCTTCGGCGCGCTCGGGCTGCTGTGGGGCGCCCGCGAGGTCGCGCCGCTGCTGCATGTGCCGGCCGTGCTGCTGCAGGCCGCGGCCGCCGCGTCGCTGGTCGGGCTGGGCGCGTTCCTGTGGCTATGCGCGCGGCGACGCGTGCTGAGCATCGGCCCGCGCTGGACACTGCGGCTGCCGACAACGCAGCTGGCGCTGCGCCAGCTGCTGATCTCGGCGGTCGAGCTGGGCACCTCGGCCGCGGCGCTGTGGTTCCTGCTGCCGCAGGGCCAGATTCCGCTGCCGACCTTCGTCGTCTTCTACGCCATCGCGATCGCCGCGGGCATCGTGAGCCATGTGCCGGGCGGCGTCGGCGTGTTCGAGGCGGTGATGCTGCTGGCCACCCAGTCGCACGTCGGCACCGACGCGATGCTCGGCGCGCTGCTGCTCAACCGCGGCATCTACTACGTGCTGCCGCTGGTGGTCGCGACCGGCATGGTCGTCACCTACGAGCTGCGTTCGGGCGTGGCCGCCCCCATCGCGCGCGCCGCGGTGCGCCTGAGCCCCCGCCTGCTGGCTGCGCTGGCGCTGGTGGCGGGCATCTGGCTGCTGGTGTCGGGCGTCACGCCGCTGACCACGGACGCCAAGGACCTGCTGGCCACGCTGCACGTGCCGCTGCCGCTGATCGAGGCCTCGCACTTTCTCGGCAGCATCGCCGGGCTGGGCTTCGTGCTGGTCGCGCGCGGCCTGTTCCACCGGCTCGATGCCGCCTGGTGGGCCGCGATCGTGCTGTCCGTGATTTCCGCGGTGCTGGCCCTGCCCAAGGGCATCGCGCTGAACGAGGCCGCGCTGCTGTCAACGCTGGCCGTGCTGCTGCTGATGTCGCGGCGCCAGTTCGACCGGCCGTCCTCGCTGTTCGCCCAGCGCATGGAGCCCGGCTGGCTGATCACGCTGGCCGGCGTGCTGATCGCCTGCACCTGGCTGCTGGTCTTCGCCTACCAGGAGGTGCGCTACACCAACCGCCTGTGGTGGCAGTTCGAGCTCGACGCCGAGGCGCCGCGCTCGCTGCGCGCGCTGCTGGCGGTGGAACTCGCGGCGCTGGCCTTCGGCCTGTGGCAGCTGCTGCGGCCGACCGCCGCGCCGCTCGCGCGCCCCACCGCCGCCGAGCTCGACCGGGCCGCCGCCATCGTGCGCGCCAGTTCCTTCTCGGAAGGCTGCTATGCGCTCACGGGCGACAAGCACCTGCTGTTCTCGCCCTCGGGCCACAGCTTTCTCATGTTCGGCCGGCAGGGGCGCTCGTGGATCTCGCTCTTCGGCCCCATCGGCGACCGGCGCGAGTGGGCCGACCTGGTGTGGCGCTTCGTCGAACTCGCGAGCTCCAACGGCGGCCGGCCGGCCTTCTACCAGGTGCGGCCATCGAGCCTGCCGCTCTACCTCGACTGCGGCCTGCATGCCTTCAAGCTCGGCGAATATGCGCAGATCGAACTGCAGGACTTCAACCTCAAGGGCGCCAAGCGCGCCAACCTGCGTTCGGGCATGAACCGCGGCGAGCGCGAAGGGCTGGTGTTCGACGTGCTCGCCCCGGCGCAGGTCGATGCCGTGATGGGCGAACTGCGCGCCGTGTCAGACGCCTGGCTCGAGCGCCAGTCCGCGCGCGAGAAGGGCTTCTCGGTCGGCCGCTTCGACGAGGACTACCTGCGTCGCCTGCCGGTCGCCGTGGTGCGGCGCGAGGGCCGCGTGATCGCCTTCGCCAGCCTGCAAACGACCGAGACCGCCGAGGACGCCGGTGTCGACCTGATGCGCTACGCGCCCGACGCGCCGCCCGGCACCATGGACTACCTCTTCGCCAAGATCCTGCTGCACATGCAGGAGCGCGGCTATCGCAGCTTCGGCCTGGGCATGTCGCCGATGGCCGGCATGGCCACGCGCCCGCGCGCGCCGCGCTGGCAGCGGCTGGGCCGGCTGCTCTTCCAGTACGGCGAGCGCTTCTACAGCTTCCGCGGCCTGTACAACTACAAGGACAAGTTCGAGCCGACCTGGGAAGCGCGCTACCTCACCGCGCCGGGCGGCATCTCGCCGCTGCTGGTGCTGGCCGACGTGGCGGCGCTGATCGGCGACGGCGGCCCCTCCGACGACGAACCGAGGTTCTCGATGAAGAAACCATTCAGGAAGCACGGCGTGCGCGAGCTCTGCATGCTGGCGATCTGCAGCATCGCGCTGCTCGTGCCGGCCCTCGGCCGCGCACAGGCCCAGCCGCTCGCCGCGCCGTCGGCCGCCACCGTGTCGCACGGCCAGTTCGACAACATCCTGCTGCTGCGCCCGGCCGGCACGGTGCAGCAGTTCGTGATGCTGTTCACCGGCGGCGAAGCCCCCGCGCCGGGCGACCGGCAACTGGCCGACACCATGGTCGCGCGCGGCGCCATGGTGGCGCTGGTGCCGCTCGATCCGTTCTACCGCCGGCTCATGGCCGACAGCCAGGTGTCGAAGTGCGTCTACGCCGGCGGCTCGGTCGACAACTTCGCGCGCCACTTCCAGGCGCTGGACCGGATGCAGACCTACATCGAGCCGATCCTGGTCGGCACGGGCGCGGCCGCGGCCTTTCCGTATGTGCTGCTCGCCCAGTCGCCGGCCGACAACTTCACCGGCGCCCTATCGGTCGGCTTCTGTCCGCGCATGAGCCTGCCGATGCCGCTGTGCACCGCCAATGAATTCAAGTTCCACACCGCCGCCGACAAGGGCATCGAGTTCCAGCCGGCCGCGCGCCTGGTGGCGCCCTGGAGCGCGACACCGCCCGCGCCCCCCCCCGCCTGCCCGGCCACGTCGCAGGCCGCCTCCCCGGCCGCCTTCGTCAAGGCCGTGCCCGGCGCGACCTGGGTCGTCCCTTCGGCCGCAACGCCGGCCGGTGCAGTGCCCGCCGAGTTCGTCGCGGCCTACGAGCAGCTCGCGTCAAAGCGCGCCGCCATCGGGGCGCCGCCTACCCAGCTGTCCGACCTGCCGGTGGTCGAGGTGCCGGCCAAGACGCCCGGCAAGCGCTTTGCGGTGCTGATCTCGGGCGACGGCGGCTGGGCCTCCATCGACAAGGCGCTGGCCGCGGCGCTCGCGAAGGACGGCGTGCCGGTGGTCGGCGTCGATTCGCTGCGCTACTTCTGGAAGGCCCGCACACCCGAAGGCCTGACCGAGGACATGGACCGCGTGATCCGCTACTACGCCGCGCGCTGGCAGCGCAGCGAGGTGCTCTTCATCGGCTTCAGCCAGGGCGCCGACGTGCTGCCCTTCGTCTACAACCGGCTGCCGCAGCGCACGAAGGACAGCATCAGGCTCAACGTGCTGCTGGCGCCCGGCCAGAAGGCGGCCTTCGAGTTCCACGTGGCCAACTGGCTGGGCAAGAGCGGCGACAAGCCGATCCTCCCGGAAGCCGTCAAGCTCAAGGCCGCCAACACCGTGTGCTTCTACGGCACCGACGAGAAGGCCGAGGCGCTGTGCCCGCTGCTCGACGCGTCGCAAACCCGCACCGTCGCTCTGCCGGGCGGCCATCACCTGGGCGGCGACTACGACGCGCTGGCCGCGCAGGTGCTGGGCTTCCTGCCGCGGTAGGCAACGCAGCCGTGGGGCGGCGCTGCGGCGCCGGCGTCGTCTTCGTCGTCCTCTTCATCCGCGTCCGCCAGCTCGATGCGCACATCCAGCGGGCCGCGCGCGCCGAAGGCATCGACCCCGGTGTCGATGCGGCCCAGCACATGGAAGCCGCCGCTGAGCGCCTGGCCGTCCTGTGCGTGGAGGATGGCGAGGTCGGGGCCGCCCGACCAGCAGACGATGTCGCCGACCTCGTAGCCTTGCGTGCGCTGTTCCGCCGGCGGCATCGCGCCCGGCAGCGGGCCGAACTTCTCGCGGCCGAACAGGCCGTGCAGCGTGATCGCGAGCGGCAGCATGGCCGCGAAGGCATGCGCCGCGTCGCTGTCGGCCAGGGTCGCGGGAACGACCCGGCCATCGAGCGTCAGATGAATCTTCATGGTGGACCTCGTTCGATGATGGGCGGTGGGTGGGGGCCGTCAGCGGCCCAGCTGCATCTCGCGCAATCGCTTCACGTCGCGTGCCGGCGGCAGGCCGAAGAAGCGGCTGTACTCGCGGTTGAACTGCGACTGGCTCTCGTAGCCCACGCGGTGCCCCGCGGTGGCCGCATCGAGGTGTTCGGCGATCATGAGGCGGCGCGACTCCTGCAGCCGCAGCTGCTTCTGGAACTGCAGCGGGCTCATCGACGTCACCGCCTTGAAGTGCTGGTGCAGCGACGACACGCTCATGTGGATCGCGTCGGCCACATCGTCGATGCGCAGCGGCTCGCGAAAGCGCTGCGACAGCAGGCCGATGGCCTGCGCGATGCGCTGGCTGTGGCTGTCGACCGCGGCCATCTGCGCGAGCCGCCAGCCGTCGGGCGAACGCATCAGGCGGTAGAGGATCTCGCGCGTGATCAGCGGGGCGAGCGCGGGCACGTCCTGCGGCGTGTCGAGCAGCTTGACCAGGCGCAGCACCGGGTCGAGCAGCGTGGTCGACAGCTCGCCGGTGAAGATGCCGCGCTCCGGCGCACTGGGGGGCGACGTGTCGCCCAGGCCGAACTCGAGTGCCAGGGCCGCGATGTCCTTCACGTCGAAGACAAGGCGCAGGCCGAGGTACGGCGACTCCGGCGAAGCGTCGATCACCTGCCCCGAGACCGGCAGGTTCTGCGACGCCACGAGATAACGGCTGCCGTCGTAGATGTAGACCTCGTTGCCCAGCAGCACGCGCTTGCTGCCCTGCGCCAGCACGCAGAAGGCCGGCTCGTACATGGCGTGCACCGGGTGCTGCATCTGCGAGAACCGCGCCAGCGCGAGCCGCGCAATGGCGGTCTCGTGCGAACCGTCCACCCGCGTCAGGCGGTCGATGGTCGCGGCCAACTCGGCTCGCATCACCGTGACCTGCATCTGGTCTTCGACGGGACGCTCGGCGCGCAGTGATGGGTGGGTGGATGTCAGCATGGACCGAAGCTTAGGGGGCGCGTCGGCACTTGTCTCTAGCGCGGCGCGTTCGGCGGACCATCGTGCAAACATCGGCAACGATCCTGCAAACGCCGATGGCACGACAATGGCCCGGCATGCCCATCCAAGGAGACCCGCCGCCCCCACGCCCCGCCATCCGGCCGCTGCCGCGGGCGGCGCGCTGGGTGTTGCTCGTCTTCGCCGGCCTGTGCCTGGTGCTCGCCGTCATCGGCGTGATCCTGCCCGGCATGCCGGCCACCGTCTTCCTGCTGATGGCCGCCTGGGCCGCGGCGCGCAGCTCGCCCCGGCTGCATGCGTGGCTGATGGGCCACCGCCTGTTCGGCCCGATGCTGCACGACTGGGAAGACGGCCGCCGCGTGAGTCGCCGCGCCAAATGGGGCGCCAGCGCCACCATGGCCCTCGGCGCCGTCCTGCTGATATGGACGGCCTACCGCCCCTGGATCGCCGCCGCCGGCATCGGCTGCATGGCCGTCGTGCTGGCGTGGCTGTGGCGCCGGCCCGAGCCGCAACGCTGATCAGCCCGCCAGCTCGGCCCGCAGCTGCTTGGCCGCCGCCACCATGTTGGCGAGCGCCGCCTCGGTCTCCGGCCAGCCGCGCGTCTTCAGGCCGCAGTCGGGGTTGATCCACAGGTGCGCGGGCGGCACCACCGCCGCGGCCTTGCGCATCAGGCGCACCATCTCGTCGGTCGTGGGCACGCGCGGCGAATGGATGTCGTACACGCCGGGGCCGATCTCGTTGGGGTACGTGAACGCGCCGAAGCCGCGCAGCAGTTCCATGTCGGAGCGGCTGGTCTCGATGGTGATCACGTCGGCGTCCATGGCCGCGATCTCCGGCAGGATGTCGTTGAATTCCGAATAGCACATGTGGGTGTGGATCTGCGTGCGGTCCGCCACGCCCGAGGCGCTGATGCGGAAGGCGCGCGTCGCGCCCTGCAGGTAGTGCTTCCAGCCGGCGCGGCGCAATGGCAGGCCCTCGCGGATGGCGGGCTCGTCGATCTGCACGATGCCGATGCCGGCCTGCTCCAGGTCGACCACCTCGTCGCGGATGGCCCAGGCGATCTGCTCGGTAGTCACGCTGCGCGGCTGGTCGTCGCGCACGAAGGACCATTGCAGGATGGTGACCGGCCCGGTCAGCATGCCCTTCATCGGCCGCGCCGTCAGGCGCTGCGCGAAGGCCGTCCACTCGACCGTCATCGGCGCCGGCCGGGCCACGTCGCCGTAGATGACCGGCGGCTTCACGCAGCGCGAGCCGTACGACTGCACCCAGCCGTTGGCCGTGAAGACGAAGCCGTCGAGCTGCTCGCCGAAATACTCCACCATGTCGTTGCGCTCGGCCTCGCCGTGCACCAGCACGTCGATGTCCAGCGCCTCCTGCTTGCGCACGGCCAGGGTGATCTCCGCGCGCATCTGCTCGGCGTAGCCGGCGGCATCGAGCGCGCCGCGCCTGAAGGCCGCGCGTGCGGCGCGGATGGCCGCGGTCTGCGGGAACGAGCCGATGGTGGTGGTCGGCAATGGCGGCAGCGCGAAGCGCGCGCGCTGCGCCGCCTGGCGCTCGGCGAAGGGCGCGGCCCGGCGGTCGTCGCCGTCGACGCAGCGTGCCAGGCGAAGCGCGACGTCGGCACGGTGCACGCGCGGGCTGCTGCGCCGCGCCGCGATGGCCGTGCGCGCGGCGTGCAGCTCGGCCGCGACGGCGCCCTCCTCCCCGTCGAGCGCGGCGCGCAGCACGCGCAGCTCGTCGAGCTTCTCCACGGCGAAGGCCAGCCATGGCTTCACCTCCGGGTCGAGCTTGTCTTCCGCCGCGAGGCCGACGGGCACATGCAGCAGCGAGCACGACGGCGCCAGCCACAGCTCGCCCCGGTGCTTGTCCGCCACCGGCCGCAGGCGGGCCAGGGCCGCGTCGAGATCGGTGCGCCAAATGTTGCGCCCGTCGACGATGCCGACCGACAGCACCTTGTGCGCCGGCAGCCAGTCGGCCACGCCGGTGAGTTCGTCCGCCGCGCGCACCGCGTCGACGTGCAGGCCCGCCACCGGCAACTGGCAGGCCAGGCGCAGGTTCTCGGCCAGCGGCGAGAAGTAGGTCGCGAGCATCAGCCGGGGCGCGCTGCGGGCCAGCTGCCAGTAGCTGCGCTCGAAGACATGGCGCCAGCCGTCGGGCAGGTCGAGCCCGAGGGTGGGCTCGTCGATCTGCACCCAATCCACGCCCTGCGCCTTCAGGCGCGCCAGCACCTGCTCGTACACCGGCAGCAGCGCGTCGAGCAGCGAGAGGCGGTCGAAGCCCTCGCCCTTCTCCTTGCCCAGCCAAAGGAAGGACAGCGGCCCCAGCAGCACGGCCTTGACCGGGTGGCCCAGCGACTGCGCCTGCGCGACCTCGTCGAACAGGCGCTCCGAGCCCAGCGCGAAGCGCGTGGCGGGCGTGAATTCCGGCACCAGGTAGTGGTAGTTGGTATCGAACCACTTGGTCATCTCCAGCGCGAAGGTGCCGGCGTGCGCATGCGCGCAGCCTTCGTGTTCGGACTCGGCCGCGACGCCGCGCGCCATGGTGAAGTAGCGCGACAGCGCGGGCTCGTCGCCGCCGAAACCGAAACGCGCGGGCTCGCAGCCCAGCAGCTGGATGTGGTTGGCGACGTGGTCGTAGAAGGCGAAGTCGCCGACGGTCACAAAGTCGAGGCCGGCGTCGCGCTGCGCCTGCCAGTGGCGGGCGCGCAGCTCGGCGCCGACGGCTTCGAGCGCGGCGCGGTCGATCTCGCCGCGCCAGTGTCGTTCGAGGGCGAACTTGAGTTCGCGTTGCGCGCCCATGCGCGGGAAGCCGAGGATATGGATGCGTGTCATGCCGCGATGGTCGGGCTTCCGGCACTATGATTCAAACGAAACCTTTTGCCCATCAACTTGAATTTCATTCATGTCGCAGTCGATCCTCGAAATCCGCCACCTGCGTACCCTCGTCGCGCTACGCGACACCGGCAGCCTGGTGCGCGCCGCGCAGCTGCTCAACCTCACGCAGTCGGCGCTGTCGCACCAGATCAAGCTGCTGGAAGACCGCTACGGCACGCCGCTGTTCGAGCGCAAGTCGGTGCCGCCGCAGTTCAGCGGCACCGGCCTGCGCCTGCTGCAACTAGCCGACGCGACGCTGCCGATGGTGGAGGAAGCCGAGCGCGACGTGGCGCGCCTGGCCGCCGGCGGCGCCGGGCAACTGCGCATCGTGGTCGAGTGCCACACCTGCTTCGACTGGCTGATGCCGGCGATGGACGCCTTCCGCAGCCGCTGGCCCGAGATCGAGCTGGACATCGTCTCGGGCTTCCACCCCGACCCGATCGCGCTGCTGCTGCAGAACCGCGCCGAAGTGGCGATCGTCTCCGAGCAGGACCCGGCCGAGACGGTCGACTACCACCCGCTGTTCCAGTTCGAGATCGTCGCGCTGCTCGCCAACGACCATGCGCTGGTGTCCAAGACGCACCTCACGGCGCGTCACTTCGCCGACCAGACGCTCATCACCTACCCGGTGCCCGACGAGATGCTCGACATCGTGCGACAGGTGCTGGCGCCGGCCGGCGTGCAGCCCGCGCAGCGGCGCACCACCGAGCTCACAGTCGCGATGCTGCAGCTGGTGGCCAGCGGGCGCGGCATCGCCACGCTGCCGCTGTGGGCAGTGCAGGGTTACCTCGGCCGCGGCTACGTCACAGCCCGGCGGGTCGGCGCGAAGGGGCTGACCGGCGAGCTGCACATGGCCTGCACCGCGGCCACCTCGGCCCGGCCGTGGCTGGCGGACTTCGTGCAGATCACGCGCGAGAGCTGCTTCGTGAGCCTGCCGGGCATCGCGCTGCTGTGACGACGGCGCGGCCGGAGCGCTTATGCTCGCAGGCTTCCTGTCGGCACCGCCGCCGCGTCATCGCCTTCCATGCCCTCTCCCGACACCGCGCGCGGCCTCCGCGCGCTGATCTTCGCCTTCACGCTCAGCCAGTTCTTCCGCACCTGCCTCGCGGTCATCGCGCCGGAGCTGCAGCACGACCTGTCCTTGTCGCCCGCCGGCTTCGGCACGCTGTCGTCGTGCTTCTTCCTGGCCTTCGCGGTGGCGCAGATCCCGATCGGCATCGCCTTCGACCGCTACGGCGTCGGCCGCCCGACCCGCCTGCTCAGCAGCGTGGGCGTGCTGGCCGCCGTGCTCTTCGTGGTGGCGCCCAACGGTGCCACGGCGATGGTCGCGCAGGCCGGACTCGGCCTGGCCTGCGCGCCGGTCTTCATGGGCCTGATGCACTACGCGTCGGAGCACCTGCCGGTGCACCGCTACGCCACGGTGGTGGGCCGGGCCAACGCCATCTCGATGCTCGGCGCGCTGTGCGCCACGGCGCCGCTGGGCTGGGCGGCGCACCGCGTCGGCTGGCGTGCCGCCATGGGCGTGGCCGCCGTCTGCATGCTGCTGGCCTGCATCGGCGTGTGGCGCCATGTGCACGACGAGGGCCATGCCGACGCGCAGCAGGAAAAGCTGGGCGACCTGTTCGCCGGCAGCGCGCGGCTGCTGACCGTGCCCGCGATGTGGACGCTCATCCCCCTGTGCGTCGCGCTGGCGGCCGGCACCACCTTCCGCAACGCCTGGGGCGGCCCCTACCTGGCGCAGGTGTACGGCCTCGGCGCCGACGCGCGCGGCCTGGCGCTGGCCTTCGTCAGCCTGGGCGGCTTCGCCACCGCGCTGCTGCTGCCGGTGCTGGTGCGGCGCCACGCGCTCAAGGCCACAGTGATCGGCTGGGGCCTGATGTCGCTGGTCGGCGGCCTGGTGCTGACGGCCGCGCCCGATATCGGCCTGCTGCCCGGCGTGCTGCTGCTGACGCTGCTCGCCACCTTCGGCATGTGCCACCCGCTGGTCATGGCGCATGGCCGCGGCCTGGTGCCGCAGGCGCTGCGCGGGCGCGGCCTGGGCGTGCTCAACACCTTCGTCTTCCTGGGCTCGGGGCTCACGTCCTCGGCCTTCGGGCTGATCGCCGACGCCGGCCAGCGCAACGGCGCCAGTGCCTCGGCCACGTACACGGGCATCTTCCTGTGCGCGTCGGCGCTGGTGGTGCTGGGCACGGCGGTGTACTGGTTCAGCCCGCGGCCGGCGCCGCACTGAAGCACGCGGCGCTTTTCTACGCGGCCGACGCCAGGAAGCGCAGCGCCGGGTCGAGCGCCAGCGCACGCCGCGCCGCCTGCGTCTCGGCCGCATCGAGCGCTTCGAGCAGCGCGATCTCCCCCGCGATGCTGGTCGCGACCGGTACGCCATCACGCCACAGCACGCGCGAGCCGGCCACGCGCGGCACCTTCGGCCCGTTGACGATCGTGCCCAGCAGGTTCGCCGGGTCGCTGGCGGCCAGGGCGATGAAGGCGCCGTCGTGCGCTTCGCGCCGGACACGGCGCATCGACGCCACCGCCTCGGGCAGCGCGAACTGCTCGCCCGACACGCCCGCGATGAAGCGCCCGCCACGGATCTCGCCGCGCGCCTCCAGCCTGCGGCACACGCGCACCAAGTCGCGCCACGGCGGCAGCCACGCGGGCTCGCGCTCCAGCAGGCGCCAGCAGATCACGCCGTAGCGGCGCAGCAGCACATGCACGACCTGCTCGATGGTGTCCTTGGCCCACCCCCGATGCGGCTCACTTCGTGTAGCCGCCTCCCCCTCAAGGGGGCGCCACCGGCTGCCCGGCAAAGCCGGTTCCGCGGTGTCCCTGGCATCCACTTTTGCCGGCACCCTCACAAGCGTCCAACGTCCCGCGTCTTCGATACCGAACAGCGGCACGCGACGGCGGCGGCGCGTGTCGGCCGAGGCGCGCTTCGACGCCGGCACCAGCAGGGCGCGCAGGCCGGCGTAGCTGTCGCAGCGCACGCGGCCCTTGGCGACGAGTTCGGTCAGCGCCTCCTCGATCTCGACCGGCAGTAGCCGTGTGCCGCCTGCGATCTCGTCGAAGAAGCAGGCGCCGTGCTGCTTCAGGTGTTCGGCCACGCGGGACGCACGCGAGCCGAGGTTGTCGTCATCGGCGGGCGCGGGTGCCAATGCCGTCCACAGCGCGGCGCTGCGGCGCGGCAGCAGCACGACCGGGGTGGCGTGCAGCGACGGGCTGCCGGCGCCCTTGCGCCCTTCTACCGACGCCGCGTTGGGACGCAGCCGCGTCCACAGCACGCGGCCGGCCGTGCACAGGTCGTCGAGCCACGCGCCGGCGTAGTCGGTCACGCGCGCGGGCAGCACTTCGGCTTCCCACATCGGCGCGGGCGCCTCGTAGCCTTCGAGCTGCGACAGCACGCCCGACAGCGCCTCCGGCCCGCTCACGCGCGACGCGGCGCCGACGTGCTGCCACTCGAACAGGAAGCGCACGAAGTCGCGCGGCTCGACCGGCTCGATCTCGCGGCGCAGTCGCTTGAGCGTGTAGCGGTGGATGCGTGCGAGCAGGTGGCGCTCGCACCATTCGACGTGTTCGGTGCCCGGCGTGAAGCGGCCTTGCAGCACTGTGCCTTCGGCCTGCAGTGCGAGCAACGCCGCTTCGACCTCGGCGGCCAGCAAGAACAATGGCGACGCCAGCTGCGTGACGGTGACCGGGCCAAGCCCGCCGAGGCGCGAGCGCAGCAGCTCGCGCAGCGCGGCGTCGCGGTCGTCGGGCCGCTCGGCGTCGTCGGGCGCAGTGATGGCGGGCTGCATCGGCGCATCGGGCGCAATGGCTTGCAGCAACGGCAGGCGCTCGGCAGCCACCCACAGGCCGCGCGCGCTGCGGCCCTTGCCGTCGAGCAGCAAGCGCGTCGCGCGTCCGGCCTTGGCCAGCGCCGTCAGCCACTTCTTCCAGTCCTTCCCATCGGCCTGCGCGGCCACCTCGTCATCGCTCACCGCGCCCAGCATCCCCAGCGCCTCGTGCATCTCGTCGGCGTTGCGAGGCTGCGGCCAGGCTTCTTCGCGCACGCTCGCGATGGCGTCGGCGTCGAGCTGGCCGACGTCGTCGGCGCTCTCGGGGTCGGTGTAGCGGCGGTTCTGCACGGCCTGGGTGCGGCGCTCTTCCAGCGGCGCGTCGTCGAGGAAGGCGTAGGGCCGCGCGTTGAGCGCCTCCATCGCCAGCGGCGACGGCCCGGGCAGGTCGCGCGCCAGCACGCGCACCTCGCCGGACTCCATGCGGCGCAGCAGCGCGAGCCAGCCGTCGGCGTCCATCGCGTCGTGCAGGCAGTCGTCCATGGTCTGCGCGACCAATGGATGGTCGGGCACCTCGCGCTCGCCGACGATGTTCTCGAGGCAGGCGACCTGGTCGGGGAACACGGCCGCCAGCAGGTCTTCGGCGCGCATGCGCTGCAGTTGCGGCGCCACCTTGCGCCCACCGCTGAAGCGCGGCAGCGCGAGCGCCGTGGTCGCGTTCCAGCGCCAGCGCACGCCGAACAGCGGCGCGTCGAGCAGCGCCTGCACCAGCACGTCGAGGGCGGAGTTGGAATGCAGGTAGCGCGCCACCTCGTCGAGCGGAAAGCTGTGGCTGGTCGACAGCGACAGCACGATCGCGTCTTCGGTCGCCGCGGCCTGCAGCTCGAAGTTGAAGGTGCGGCAGAAGCGCTTGCGCAACGCCAGGCCCCAGGCGCGGTTGAGCCGGCTGCCGAAGGGCGAATGGATCACCAGCTGCATGCCGCCCGAGGCGTCGAAGAAGCGCTCCATGACCAGCGTGTGCTGCGTCGGCAGCGTGCCGAGCACCGCGGCGGCGTGCGCGAGGTGCTCGACGATCTGGCGCGCGGCCTCGTCGGCCAGGCCCATCGTCTGCGTCAGCAGCGCCATCGCGGCATCGCGGCCGCCGGCTTGCAGCGCCTGCCCCACCGCCTCCCGCAGCCGCGACACGCCGAAGGAGAGTTCGTCGGTCCGCCCCGGCGCCTCGCCGAGCCAGAACGGAATGTTGGGCGCGGCCCCCTGCGCGTCTTCCACCCGCACGCGGCCCGGCTCGATCTTCAGGATGCGGTAGCTGGTGTTGCCCAGCTGGAACACGTCGCCCGCCAGGCTCTCGACCGCGAAGTCTTCGTTGACCGTGCCGATCTTGTCGGCCTGCGGCTCCAGCACGACCGTGTAGTCGCCCGTCTCGGGGATGGTGCCGCCGGAGGTCAGCGCCGTCATGCGCGCGCCCTTGCGCTCGCGCAGCAGGTGGTTCACCGCGTCGCGATGCACATAGCCCGCGCGCTGGCCCTGCCGCGTGGTGAAGCCTTCCGACACCATCCGCACCACCTCCATGAAGCGCGCGTGCGTCAGTTGCGCATAGGGCCAGGCGCGGCGCACCAGCGCGAAGAGATCGTCCTCGTGCCATTCGCGGCAGGCCGTCTCGGCCACGATCTGCTGGGCCAGCACGTCGAGCGGCGCCGGCAGCACGCGCAGCGCGTCGAGCTCGCCGCGGCGGATGCAGTCGAGCAGCGCGGCGCATTCGACCAGCTCGTCGCGCGACTGCGGAAAGAGCCGCGCCTTCGGCACGCCGCCCACCGCGTGGCCCGAGCGCCCGGCCCGCTGCAGGAAGGTCGCGATGGAGCGCGGCGAGCCGAGCTGGCAGACCAGGTCGACGTCGCCGATGTCCAGCCCCAGCTCCAGCGAGGCGGTCGCGACCAGCACCTTGAGCTCGCCGCGCTTGAGCCGCTGCTCGGCGTCGAGCCGCGTCTCTTTCGAGAGGCTGCCGTGGTGCGCCGCTACCGCGTCCTTGCCGAGGATGTCGCCCAGGTGCCGCGCCGCGCGCTCGGCCATGCGGCGCGTGTTGACGAACACCAGCGTCGTCTTGTGCAGCCACACGAGTTCGGCGACGCGCGCATACACCTGCGTCCACTGTTCGTTGGACATCACCGCCGCCAGCGGCGTGGGCGGCAGCTCCAGCGCCAGGTCGCGCTGCTTGGCGTAGCCGATGTCGACGACGGCGCAGTCGGCCGTGCCATCGCTCTTCACTCCACCCGCGCCGACCAGGAAGCGCGCCACCTCGTCGATCGGCTTCTGCGTGGCCGACAGGCCGATGCGCACCGGCCGCGCACCGCCCGCCTCCGTGCACAGCGCCTGCAGCCGCTCCAGCGACAGCGCCAGGTGGCTGCCGCGCTTGCTCGCGGCGATGGCGTGGATCTCGTCCACGATCACGCTGCGCACCGTCGCGAGCATCTTGCGGCCCGACGCCGAGCCCAGCAGTACGTAGAGCGATTCCGGCGTCGTCACCAGGATGTGCGGCGGCCGGCGCAGGCTCTGCTGCCGCTCCCGGTGCGGCGTGTCGCCCGTGCGCACCGCCGTGCGGATGTCGACATCGGGCAACCCCAGCGCCGCCAACTCCGCCCGAATGCCGGCCAGCGGCGCGTCGAGGTTCAGGCGGATGTCGTTGGAGAGCGCCTTGAGCGGCGAGACATAGACGACCGCCGTTTCATCCGGCAGACCACCAGGTGCGAGGCCTCGCACGACCAGATCGTCGAGCGCGGCGAGGAAGGCGGTGAGCGTCTTGCCCGAGCCGGTGGGCGCGGCGACGAGGGTGTCGCGGCGGGCGCGGATGGACGGCCACGCGGCGGATTGGGCGGGTGTGGGGGCGGGGAAGGTTCCGGCGAACCAAGTGGTGACGGCGGGGTGGAAGGAATCAGGGAGCACAGACTCATCACATCAGGGTCGAAGGTCCGATGTCAAGACACGGCGGGCCTGTGACCCCCTGCTGCCATCGCCGAGCTACTTCACCAGTTCCATCAGCTTTCCAAAGCTGTCCACCACGTCGTACTTCACGTTCTCCGGCGCGAACTTGCGATTGATTTCTTCGAAGAACTTGCGGGCGCACTGAATCTTCGTTGCTTCGATCGGCCGCAGATCCATCGACGACATCGAACCCTTGGTCTCGGCGACGAAATACACATGCTTGACCGCGCCCTCTTGGAAAGAAATGGCCCAGTCGGGGTTGTAGTCACCGACAGGCGTCGGGATCAAAAAACCCCTCGGCAGCTTGGCGTAGACCACGACCTCCTTGCAGGTGTCCAGCTCCGTCACGAAGTCGCGCTCGACCTTGGAGTCGGTCAGGACGAAGTCGTAGATGTGGCGCGTGAGCTTCTCGCCCGCTTTGCTGAAGTCCTGCTTGGTCTGGCCGGTGGTGAAGATGTCCAGATCGAAGCGACCATCCACTGCATCGTAGGCCAGGTGCTCGATGATCACAGTAGCCTTCTGCTCGTTGATCAGACGGATCGCCTCGGCGATGAAGTTCTCCGGGTTGGTCTTGAACTGTGCGAACACAGCGGCGTTGATGCCCTTCAGAATCTCGACCACCGTGCGCCGCGTCAGCAACGTGCCTTCGGCCACGTCTTCGAGCTTCTCGGAGTCGCTCCAAATCTGATCGAACAAGCTGAGCCAAGTGGCGGTGAAGGCCGGCTCGTCCATCTTGTTGACAAGGTTGGAGACGGCATTGCCTGGCTGGTAACCGAGATCGACGGCGGTGAAGCCGTGCAATGGCATGTAGGCCGTTGCGTCTGCGTCGGTGACTTGCACGCAAGCGAACTGCTGCATGGGCGCTTTGCTGCGATTCGATTTGAAGGTGGCCTTGCGCCGCAGCCAGTCCGCACACTCCTTGGCGATGGCGCGTTGGGTCAGCTTGTTGCGCAGTTGGATCTCGAACTCGCTGCCGTACAGGCTCCGCTCCCGCTCGGCCCGGGGAATGTGGAACTCCCTGCGCTCTTTCCGAATTTTGTCTGTCGCCTCCTCAGCAACGAAGGTCGGCGAGGTGAAGATGAAACTCAGATGCTCGACCTTTTCCAGCTCGTCCTTCAGCGCTTCATACGCATACATCGAAAAGCAGGAGGCGGCGATCTTCAGACGCCCGCCGGGTCGGATCGTCCGCTTCAGGTCATCGCCGAGCAGGCGATTGATGTTGTCGATGAGTTCCATGGCAACGTCTCCTGGTGATCAGCTCGGCCACAGCCCAGCGAAGTCGAACGAAAGTTGGCGGTGATGCCGAATCGACAGCAGGTACACGGTGGCATCGGCCTCCGTGGCTGCATAGAGCATCAGGTAGTCGCCATGCAGGTATTCGCGCAGCGCGTCCGGGGCGCCGGCAGGCAGCGCGGCAAGCTGCGCCAGCGCTTCGGCAGACTGCGGCGGGTTGGCCAGGTAGCGCCGGCCGATGCGCGGAAAGCGGCGCAGGTTGGGGATGACCGTGGCGCGCAACTCGGCCACCAGCGCGTCGAAGGCAAAGCCTGCGTCGGCTTCGACGAGGAAAGCCTCGATGGCTTCCAGGCGTTCCAGAAAACTCGCGGTCAGTTCGACCCGATACAGCGCGTCAGCCACGCTTCTTGGCGGGCTTGGTGGGGCTGGCGGTCTTGGGCGCAGCGGCGCGGCGTTGTTGAAGCTTGGCGAGTGCGCCGTCGGCTTCAAAGGTGCGGCCTGCCGCAATGTCGGCCAGGCCGCGCTTGGCGTCGTCGATCAGGAGCAGGTGAATGCGCTCCCGTTCGAGACGGTGGTAGTAGTCCAACCGGTCGGCATCGATCAGCGCGACGTAGCTCTCACCGTTCTTGGTGATGATCTTCTCGGCGCCCGCCTTGGCCTGGTCCGCCAACTCGGACAAGTTGGCCCGAGCCTGCGTGAACGCGACGACGTCGCTGGATGCAAATCCCATGGCGGCTCTCCGAAGAAGTGGATGACAGAATTCTGTGCAGTCTACTTCAAAGGATGCTTGCTGCGCCCGACGCGGAGTGCGCCGGGCGCAGCAAGCGAAACCACCGATCAAGCGATATCGAACCGATCCAGCTCCATCACCTTCACCCACGCCGCCACGAAGTCATCCACGAACTTCGCCTGGCTGTCCGCAGTGCCGTAGACCTCCGCAATCGCCCGCAGTTGCGCGTTCGATCCGAATACCAGATCGGCGCGCGTGCCGGTCCACTTCAGTTCACCGGTCTTGCGGTCGCGCCCTTCGAACTGTTCGCCAGCACCGTCGACCGACTTCCATTCCGTGCCCATGTCGAGCAGGTTGACGAAGAAGTCGTTGCTCAGCGTGCCCGGCTTCTGCGTGAAGACGCCGTGTTGACTTTGCGCGGTGTTCGCGCCCAGCACGCGCAGGCCGCCGACGAGCACGGTCATCTCGGGGGCGGTCAGCGTGAGCAGTTGCGCCTTGTCGATGAGCAGCGCTTCGGCCGGCACGGCGAAGCGCGCCTTGGTGTAGTTGCGGAAGCCGTCCGCGGCCGGCTCCAGCGGCACGAAGGAATGCACGTCGGTCTGTTCCTGCGATGCGTCGGTGCGGCCTGGGGTAAAGGGCACCTTGACTTCGCGGCCGGCGTCGCGCGCCGCCTGCTCCACACCGGCACCACCGGCGAGCACGATGAGGTCGGCGAGCGAGATCTTCTTGCCGCCGGTCTGTGCGGCATTGAACTCGGCCTGGATGCCTTCGAGCACCGACAGCACCTTCGCCAGTTGTTCGGGCTCGTTCGCTTCCCAGTCCTTCTGCGGCGCGAGGCGGATGCGCGCGCCGTTGGCGCCGCCGCGCTTGTCGGAGCCGCGGAAGGTCGATGCCGAGGCCCAGGCGGTCGACACCAGTTGTGCGGTCGTCAGGCCCGAGGCCAGCACCTTCTTCGTGAGCGCGGCGACGTCCTGCGCGTCGACCAGCGCGTGGTCGACTGCGGGGACCGGGTCTTGCCAGATGAGTTCTTCAGCCGGCACTTCGGGGCCGAGGTAGCGCGCACGCGGGCCCATGTCGCGGTGGGTCAGCTTGAACCAGGCGCGGGCGAAGGCGTCGGCGAGCTGGTCGGGGTTCTCGAAGAAGCGGCGCGAGATCTTTTCGTAGACCGGGTCCATGCGCAGCGCCAGATCGGACGTGAGCATGGTCGGCACCAGCTTCTTCGACGGGTCGTGCGCATGCGGGATGGTCGCTGCGGCGCCCTTGGCCACCCACTGGTGCGCGCCGGCGGGGCTCTTGGTCAGTTCCCACTCGAAGCCGAACAGGTGCTTGAAGTAGTCGTTGCTCCACTGCGTGGGCGTGGTGGTCCAGGTCACTTCGAGGCCGCTGGTGATGGTGTCGGCGCCCTTGCCGGTGCCGAAGCTGTTCTTCCAGCCGAGGCCCTGCGCTTCCAGGCCGGCGGCTTCGGGTTCTTCCGCCACGTTGTCGGCCGGGCCGGCGCCGTGGGTCTTGCCGAAGGTGTGGCCGCCGGCGATGAGCGCCACGGTTTCTTCGTCGTCCATCGCCATGCGAGCGAAGGTGTCGCGGATGTCGCGGGCCGAGGCGATCGGGTCGGGCTTGCCGTCCGGGCCTTCGGGGTTGACGTAGATCAGGCCCATCTGCACGGCGGCCAGCGGGTTCTCGAGGTCGCGCGTGTGGGGCACCTTGCTGTCGTCGTCCTTCACGAGCACGCCGTGCTTGTCGTCGGCGCCGGGCGAGCCTTGCGCGTAGCGCACGTCGCCGCCGAGCCATTTCGTCTCGCGGCCCCAGTACACGTCCTGGTCGGGTTCCCACACGTCGGCGCGGCCACCGGCAAAGCCGAAGGTCTTGAAGCCCATGGTTTCGAGCGCGACGTTGCCGGTGAGGATGATCAGGTCAGCCCACGAGATCTTGCGGCCGTACTTCTGCTTGATGGGCCACAGCAGGCGGCGCGCCTTGTCGAGGCTCACGTTGTCGGGCCAGCTGTTGAGCGGCGCGAAGCGCTGTTGGCCGCGCCCTGCCCCGCCCCGGCCGTCACCGATGCGGTAGGTGCCGGCGCTATGCCAGGCCATGCGCACGAACAGCCCGCCGTAGTGGCCGAAGTCGGCCGGCCACCAGTCCTGCGAATCGGTCATCAGCGCGGCGAGGTCCGCCTTCACGGCGGCCAGGTCGAGACTCTTGAACTCGGCGGCGTAGTCGAAGGCTTCGCCCATGGGGTCGGACTTCGACGAATGCTGGTGCAGCAGGTCCACGCGCAGTTGCTGGGGCCACCAGTCACGGTTGGTGGTGCCGGCACCGGCAGCCTGGTGGAAGGGGCATTTGGCTTCGTTGGTTTGCGTGCTCATGGGGATACTCCTACTAGGTTTTGGCTATGGCGAGAGACGTGTCGATTGTTGTCGCGAATGGGTTGGCCGGCGAATAGGGACTCTCAATCTGGCCGATAGGTGCTGGCCCACACGGGCCGTGGGCGTCCCTGCCGATCACGGCCATCGATTCACAGCCGCCGGTACATCACCAGCGCGTCGGTGTACCCGAGCACCGGGTGATGAAAGGCCTCGGGGACGCGCCCGACGGTGTCGAAGCCCATGCTGTGCCAGAGCGCGACCGCGCGATGGTTGCTGGCGACCACGAAATTGAACTGCATGGCGCGAAAGCCGGCGGCGCGCGCCGCATCGAGCGAATGCGCGCACAACGCGCGCGCGACGCCGCGGCCTTGCGCGTCGGCGGCCGTCATGTAGCCGCAGTTGGCAACATGCGCGCCGCCGCCGTTGCGGTTGGCATGGAGCACGTAGGTGCCCAGCACGCGCTCGCCATCGTGCGCAACGAAGCAGTCGTTGACGGGCGCCAGCCAGGCGCGCAGCGCCGACGCCCGGTCGGTGTCGCGTGGAAAGTCGTAGGTCTCGCCGGCCCGGATGACGGGCTCGAGGATGCCCCACAGGGCCTCTTCATCGGCTGGCGTGGCTTTGCGGATCGAGAACATGGCTGCGTGGCTCCGTCGACAGGTTGGGCAACGATACCGCGGCTGGCACCGCGCCGCGCCGGCCGCGGTCGGCCTTGGGCAGCACCGCCGTGTCGAGCATGCGATCGGCCTGGGCCTGCAGGCGCCGCAGGGCCGCGTCGAAGCGGGCGGCCTCCTCCGCATCCAGCGCGGTGCCCAGTTCGGCGTTGATCGCGCTCACCAGCGGAAAGAGTTCGTCGTACAGCGCGCGGCCGCGCTCGGTCAGCGCCAGCGTCACCTGGCGGCGGTCGCCGGCACGGGTCTCGCGCGAGATCAGGGCCTTGGCGACCAGCGAGCCCACGGCCTTCGAGGTGCGGGCGCGGTCGAGCTGCGCATGCTCGGCCAGTTGCGACGAGCCCAGTTCGCCCAGGCTCGCCAGCGTGACCAGCAGCCGCCACTCGCGCCGGGTGATGCCGAAGCGGCCTTCGCACAGCCGCGTGACCATGCGGCCGGCGACGACGACCAGGCGCGACAGCCGGTACAGCAGCAGCGCCTCCAGCGGTTCGCGAGGTGGCAGGGTCATGGGGCGGGGCTCCGTGGGTCCGTTTCATCCGGGTTAGTCCGGACGATGGTTGATTTGATCAATCGACTGTAGCCTCCCCAGAATCGCCGCAGCCGCGCGCGCCTGGCGTGCCGTATATCCCATCACCCCCGGAGACATCCTCATGACGCCCTTCCCTTCACGCCCGCGCCGGCCATTCACCCGCCGCCTGGCCACGCTCGCCGTCGTGGCCGGCGTCATTGCCACTGCCCTGCCGAGCGCCCACGCGCAGGCGCAGCCGCAGCTCGACAGCCCGCTGCGCATCGTGGTGGGCTACGCGCCCGGCGGTGCCACCGACCGGGTGGCGCGCATCGTCGGCGACAAGCTGGCCGCGCGCCTGGGCGTGCCGGTGGTGGTCGACAACAAGCCCGGTGCCGGCGGCCGGCTCGCGGCCCAGCAGGTGAAGGCCACGCCGGCCAACCAGAACGTGCTGATGCTGGCGAACCCGGCGGTGATGATCGTCGCGCCGCTGGTCTTCAAGGACAGCGGCTACGACCCCGAGCGCGACTTCGTGCCGGTGTCGCACGTCAACGACTACGACTTCGCGCTGGCCGTGTCGCCCACGCTGCCGGTGCGCGAGCTGAGCCACCTGCTGGCCTGGATGCGCGCCAACCCGGCGCAGGCCAACGTCGGCGTGCCCGCCACTGGGAGCCTGCCGCACTTCTTCGCGCTGATGGTCGGCGAGAAGGCGAAGGTGCCGACGCAGGTGGTGGGCTACCGCGGCTCGGCCCCGCTGCTGAACGACCTGCTCGGCGGCCAGGTGCCGGTGGCGGTCGACACGGCCGACGTGGTGCTGCCGCAGCACGACGCCGGCAAGCTGCGCATCCTCGCGCTGTCGGGCGCGCAGCGCTCGGCCTTCGCGCCCAAGATCCCGACCTTCAAGGAAGCCGGCCTCGACCTGTCGGCCACCGGCTGGAACACCTTCTTCGCGCCGGCCAGCATGCCCAAGGACAAGGTCGAGCGGCTGTCGCGCGCGATCCAGGCGGTGATGCAGGACCCCGACACGACGCGCCGCTTCAAGGATTCGCTGATGACGCCGGTCGTCAGCACGCAGGCGCAGACCGTCGCCATGCTCAAGGCCTACCGCGCGCAGTGGGCGCCGGTGGTGCAGAAGTCCGGCTACCAGCCCTGAGGACGCACGCGACATGGCAACGCAAACAAAGCGGCCCAACATCGTCTTCATCGTGGCCGACGACCTCGGCCATGCCGACCTCGGCTGCTACGGCGGGCGCGACGCGGTCTTCGGGCCGGTGTCGCCGGTGCTCGACGGCCTGGCCGCCAAGGGGCTGAAGCTGACGCAGGGCTACGCGAACTCGCCGGTGTGCTCGCCCACCCGCTTCGCGATGATCACCGGCCGCTACCAGTACCGCCTGCGCGGCGCGGCCGAGGAACCGATCCGCAGCGACAGCCGCGGCAGCACCGCGCTGGGCCTGCCGCCGGCGCACCCCACGCTGCCCTCGTTGCTGCGCGACAGCGGCTACCGCACCGCGCTCATCGGCAAATGGCACCTGGGCTATCCGCCGCACTTCGGGCCGCTGCGCTCGGGCTACGACGAGTTCTTCGGGCCGCTATCGGGCGGCGTCGACTACTTCACCCACTGCGACTCGCGCGGCACGCACGACCTGTGGCTCGGCGACGAAGAAGCGCAGGCCGAGGGCTACCTCACCGACCTGCTCTCGCAGCGCGCCGTCGACTACGTCGGCCGCATGGCGCAGCAGCCGGCCGACGATGCCAAGCCCTTCTTCCTGAGCCTGCACTACACCGCGCCGCACTGGCCTTGGGAGACGCGGGACGACGCGGCCAAGGCGCCGGCCGTGAAGGACAACCTGTTCGACCTGGCCGGCGGCAACATCCATGTGTACCGCCGCATGATCCATCACATGGACGAAGGCATCGGCCGGCTGTTGGCGGCGCTCGAGGCGCACGGCATGGCCGAGAACACGCTGGTCGTCTTCACCAGCGACAACGGCGGCGAGCGCTTCTCGGACAACTGGCCACTGGTGGGCGGCAAGATGGACCTGACCGAAGGTGGCATCCGCGTGCCGTGGATCGCGCACTGGCCCGCCGTGATCGCACCCGGCGGCGAGAGCCGGCAGCTGTGCATGACGATGGACTGGTCGGCCACGATGCTCGACGCGGCCGGCGTGTCGGCCGACGCGGCCTACCCGCTCGACGGCGTGTCGCTGATGCCGGTGCTGCGCGATGCCGGCCACCGCTTCGCGCGGCCGCTGCACTGGCGCATGAACCACCGCGGCCAGCAGGCGATGCGCGAGGGCGACTGGAAGTACCTGCGCGTGGATGGCAACGACTACCTCTTCGACCTCTCCGCCGACGAGCGCGAGCGCGCCAACCTCGGCAAGAAGGAACCCGAGCGCCTGGCCCGCATGCGGGCTGACTGGGAGGCCTGGAACGCCGGGATGCCGCCGATCCCGGCGGACGCGACGATCAGCCTGGGCTATTCGGCGAAGGACATGCCGCAGCGTTGACCGACCGCGCCCAGGCTCCGGCCGAGGCTCAGCCGATCACCGGCACCGCCGTGCCGCCGGCAGTGGCCGCGACGGTGATCGTGCGGCCCAGCGTGGTGGTGTACGTCGGCTCCTTCACGCTGCTCACGTAGACGTACTCGCCCTTCACCTGCGCCGGCGTGACGGTCATCACCAGGTAGCCGCGGCGCGTGGTGTCGCAGTAGCTCACGTCGTCGACCAGGCCCAGGCCGGCACCGATGGCCGCGTTGCCCAGTTGCGGCACGAGCGCGCTGCCGTCGATGGAACTGGCCAGCGTGCCGAGGCCGGCGCTCTCGAAGCCGGTCGAGCTGACCGAGGTGCCGGCGAACTCCACGCCGACCTTGTCGCCCGCCAGCGTGGTGAGCTGGGTGAACCAGGCGTTGTGCGAATCGCCAGAGAGCGTCACCAGGCGCTTGCCCTGGGTCTTGACGGTCTGCAGGATGGCCTCGCGCTGGGCGGGGTAACCGTCCCACGAATCCAGGCTGTAGGGCAGGCGCGGGTTGGTCGCGGGGTCGAGCAGCGCGGTCTGCGTGGGCGTGAGCGCGCCCGGCCCGGCGGCGGCGCGGGTGGCCTTGGCGGTGAGGTAGGCGTTGATGGCCGCCGGCGCGGTGGCGGGGCTGGCCAGCACGGTCGAGAGCACCGAGCCCGGCAGCCACATGCGGGCCATGATGGTCTGGTTGCCCAGCAGCTGCCGGGTCGCGCTCGACGCCTGCATGCCGCCGGTGAGCCAGTTCTGCTGCTCGGCGCTCATCATCTGGCGCGAGGCGTCGGGGCGGATGCCGCTGGCGTTGGGCGTGATGCCGGCCAGGTAGCGCGCGATGCCGCCGTCGGCGTCGCCGTAGTTGTCGTACTGCCGGTCGCGCCCTTCGAGGCGGGTGTCGAGCATGTGCAGCGTGAAGAGGCTGCCGAAGTCGAAGCGGCGGTAGATCTTCAGCAGGTTGGCCGCATCGGGCGTGCGGATCGGCATCCACTCGTGATAGACCTTCGCCGCGATGTTCTTGCGCGTCACCCAGTCGCCCTGCGTGGCCGGGTCGTGGTTCTCGGCGCCGTTCACGTAGCCGTTGTTGGCGATCTCGTGGTCGTCCCACACGGTGATCCACGGCATGCGGGCGTGCGCGACCTGCAGGTTCAGGTCCGACTTGTACAGCGCATGGCGCGTGCGGTAGTCGTTCATGGTCACGATGTCGTTGGCGGGGCTCGCGACGCGGTTGCCCGGAATACTGCCGTTGCCGTACTTCTTGGGGTCGGAGCCGTACTCATAGATGTAGTCGCCCAGGTGCAGCGCGTACAGGGCGTCGGACTTGGCGGCGTCGTCGTAGGCATGGAAGTAGCCTTCCGAGTACAGGGCGCACGAGAACACGACGAACTTCACCGATGCGACATCGGCCGCAGGCAGCGTGCGCGTGGTGCCGACCGTCGACGTGGCGCCGGTGGCATCGCGGAAGCGGTAGAAGTAGCTGGCGCCGGCCGTGAGCCCGGTCACGTCGACCTTGGCGGTGAAGGATGCGGCCTCGGTCGCGGTGACCGCGCCGCTGCGCACGATGCGGGTGAAGGCGGCGTCGTTCGCCACGTCCCAGGTCAGGGCCACGTCGCCCGTGCTGTCGGGCACCTTGGCGTGCGTCCAGAGGATCACGCGGTCGGTCAGCGGGTCACCGCTGGCCACGCCGAAGGCGAAGGCCGCGGGCGTGGCGGCCGGCGGTGCTGGTGCGGGCGCCGGGGCCGCGTCGTTCCCACCGCCGCCGCAGGCCGCGAGCGAGCCGACCGCCGCCAGCGCGACCGCGCTGGACGAGGACTTGACCAGGAAGTCGAGGAAGTCGCGCCGCCGACGGTTGGCGACCTCGCGGGGATCGGTATCGGGCTGCGGTGCGGGCGGGATGTGGCGGGTTGTCATTTTGAATGCTCCGGGTGGGGCCCCGATTGAAGTCAACGCGCATGACGCGCCCGTGAATCGCGTCACCGTTGCGTCATCCCCGCTGCCTAGCATCCGCCGCATCCAACACCTGAGGAGGCTGCGATGGACATGCACCGAAATCGACTGCTGCTGGCCAGCATCCTTCTCACCCTGTCGGTGGCCGCCTGCGGCGGGGGCGACGACGATGTGGCTGCGGCACCGCCGCCGACAACGCCTGCACCTACCGTGCCGGCCACGGTGGCCATCAAGCTCATCGCCTTCAACGACCTGCACGGCAACCTCGAGCCGCCGAAGACGTCGATCACCGCGCCCTCCGCTGCCGGCGGCACGGTGGCGGTGCCGGCCGGCGGCGCGGCCTACCTGGCGTCGGCCATCGCCGTGCTGCGAGCGAAGAACCCGCACCACGCGGTGGTGTCGGCGGGCGACATGATCGGCGCATCGCCGCTGGTGTCGGCGCTCTTCCTCGACGAGCCGACTATCGAGGCGGTCAACGTGATGAAGATCGACTTCAACGCCGTCGGCAACCACGAGTTCGACAAGGGCCAGACCGAGCTGCTGCGCATGAAGAACGGCGGCTGCGCCAAGAACACGGCGCTGGAACCCTGCCAGGTCAACAAGGCCTTCCCCGGCGCCAACTTCGGCTTCCTCGCGGCCAACACGGTGAAGGCCGACGGCTCCACGCTGTTCCCGGCCACGGGCATGAAGACCTTCACGCAGGACGGCGCGACGGTGAAGGTCGGCTTCATCGGCATGACGCTCAAGGGCACGCCGAGCATCGTCACGCCGTCGGGTGTGGCGGGCCTGACCTTCAAGGACGAGGCCGACACGGCCAATGCCCTCATCCCCAGCCTGCGCGCGCAGGGCGCCGACGTGATCGTGGTGGTGGTGCACGAAGGCGCCACGACGACCGTGGGCTACAACGACAAGAGCTGCACCGGGCTGAGCGGCGACCTGCTGCCCATCCTGAACCGGCTCGATGCCGGCGTCGACGTGGTCGTCTCCGGCCACACGCACCGCGCCTACGTGTGCGACTACGCCAAGACCAACGCCGCCAAGCCCTTCCTGCTGACGAGCGCCGGCCAGTACGGCACGCTGGTAACCGACATCGATCTGACCGTCGACACCGCCACGCGCAAGGTCACGGCCAAGACAGCCGACAACGTGATCGTGCAGGGCGAGGCGTACACCAGTGGCTCGACCACGGTGGCGCTGACCGACCAGTACCCCAAGTTCGAGAAGAACACCGAGATCGCCACGCTCGTCACGCAGTACCAGACGGTCGCGGCACCGCTGGTGCAGCGCGTGGTGGGCAAGCTGACCGGGCCGGCCACGCGCACCGCCACACCCTCGCGCGAGAGCGTGATGGGCAACCTGATCGCCGATGCGCAGCTGGCCGCGACCGCGCCCGCCGGCAAGGGCGCCGCGCAGATCGCCTTCATGAACCCGGGCGGCGTGCGCGCCGACCTGGTGCCCGCGGCCGACGGCAGCGTGACCTACGGCCAGCTCTTCAGCGTGCAGCCCTTCGGCAACAGCCTGGTGGTGAAGACCATGACCGGCGCGCAGATCCGCGCGCTGCTCGAACAGCAGTTCAACAGCGGCAGCAACACCGTGGCCGCGCCGCGCGTGCTGCTGCCCTCGGCCGGCTTCACCTACACCTACGACCTGGCCGCAGCCGCCGGCTCGCGCATCACCGCCATGGCGCTGGGCGGCGTGCCGATGGTCGACGCCACCGCCTACCGCGTGACGATGAACAGCTTCCTGGCGACCGGGGGCGACAACTTCACCGTGTTCAACCAGGGCACGAACACGCTGGGCGGCGACCAGGACATCGACGCCCTGGAGGCCTACATCAAGGCCAACGACCCGCTCGCGCCGCCGGCGACGAACCGGATCACGGCGCTGTAGCCCACTGGCGCGACGGGTTCAGAAGTCCTCGTCCGGCGGCGCGTCTTCCATCGGCCCGATCAGCGGGTCCTCGCACAGCGCCAGGAGCGCGTCGCACCCCGCCTTGAGCGCATCGGCGTAGGTGTCATACAGCACCGCGCCTTCGACCAGCACTTCGAACTCGGCGAAATGGTCCGGCGATTCGAGGATGCGCCAGGCGTAGTCGCCGCTGTCGTGCTGATCGACGGTGAGGGCGAGCGAGAGGAGTCGGCGTGCCATGGCCACATTGTGGGCAGCGCATGTGACGCACCTGCGCAGCTGTTGGCCGCCGGCAACGGCCGCTCAATGCACCGCGATCAGATCCCGGATGTCCTGCGCATAGGCCTGCAACCGCCGCGCCGCCTGCTCGCGCTGTGCCGGGCGTGTGGCGTTGTGCAACCGGGCGATGTTGCCGCAACTCTCCTGCAGGAGTGCCTGCTGGTGCTCGCGCCAGGGGCCGGGCGGCGGCTGGGCGATGCGCCTCGCGTAGGCCACCAGCGCGGCCTGCACCTCGGACGGTCGGGCACCGCTGTTGGCGAACCTGCGCAGGATGTCGAGCGATTCACGCTGGCGCTGGCGCCGCTCGGCGTCCACACGCCGCGGATCGAAGATCGAGCGATCGGCCATCTGGCGCAGCAGCTTGCGCTGGCCCTCGTCCAGGGTGCCGTAGAAGTCCTCGCTGCGCTCGAGGAAGGTGTCGTAGCGCTTGCGGTGCTGGTCGTCGACGCTGCGCTCCAGCCAGTCGCTCGCGTAGTCGGCGTTGTTCTTCGCGTACTTGCCTTCGATGTGCTGCAGCTGCGCATCGCCCAGGCCGAGCGCCAGCTCGGCACCGGGGCCCGCTGCATCGACGGCCGTCGCGAGCAGGCTGTCGCGCAGTTCATCGCTCGCGGCGCAGACCTGGGCCGGCGTGACATCGGCCACCGCGAGCCGCTCGGCCTTCTCGACCAGCGCCAGCAGCCTGGGCAGCTCCTTGCGGCGGTGGCGTTCGAGCAGCTGGGCGAGTTGCTCCTTGACCCGCAGCGACTGCGCGCCGTTGAAATCGACGTAGCTGTCGAGCCACCAGTAGCCGACTTCGGGAAGGTTGTTGTAGGCGAGCTTGACGACGCTGCAACCGATCAGCGACGCGCCCAGCGCGAGGGCGCAACCGAACTTGGCCAGCATGGCACCGCAGGTGAAGGGCAGTCGCATCGGGGTTCCGTAGAAGTCGGTGGTGGTGCGGCCGAGTATCCGTGCGGGCGGGCTCCTTCGGCCTGTAGGCGGCGCGCGCTTTCGGCTGCGGGCCTAGATGAACGCGATCGCGCCGCCGCGGTTGTCCAGGGCGGCCAGCACGCTCATGCCGGTGATCTGCGAGGTCTTGGGGTTGGACGCCGCGCTGGCGCCGGCGACCTTCACGGTCAGCGTCGACGACGGCCCCGTGGCCTCGATGAGGCCTATGTTGCCGGTGGCTGCCGGGTCGGCGACGAGGTCGACCCTCGTTTTCTGCAGGCCCAGGCCGGCCAGCGCGACGACGGCGGCCAGGTTGGCATTCTTCGGGTAGAGCCGCGCGGCATCGGCGGCCGTGCCGGAGAAGATCACGGTGCGCTCCGTCAGCGCGTCGAGGTCGAAGGGGCCGTCGGCGGGCGTGTCCTTCCACGACGCGGGCGGCTTGGTCGACGTGTATGTCACCGAAGACAGCCCCGCGCGCCGCAACGCCAGCAGGCCGTCGAGCCCGGCGATCGCGCCGATGGGCAGCAGCATTCGGCTGGCGCCCTGCGCTGCCGCGTGGTCGAGGCGCGCGCGAAAGCCGTCGTCGGCCAGGCTGCCGACGGAAATCATCGCCAGGTCGACGCCGGCCAAAAGGATGCGTTCGCCGTGCGAGATCACCGCGCCGTGCCCCGCCACCTCGACCGCGAGCTGCAAATCGGCCGCGAGGAAGTCCGCGATGTCGGTACACACGGCCACGCCCGGCGGCACCGCGCGCAGCGCCTCGCCCTGCTGATGCTCGCGCACGAGCAGCGCGGCGAGCGTGTGGCCGCGCACGGGTGTTGCCGACCAGGCGTCGACCACCGAGCGGCCGATGGCGCCGAAGCCGATGAGGCCGACGCGGAGGGAGGTGTGGGAACGTGTCATGTGGCGAAGAGGGAATGGGGCTACATCACCTTGACGGCGCGCCCGATGAACTGGATCGGCCCGGTCGGCCGGTCGAGCGGCGAGCCGTTGGCCGGCTCCAGCGTCAGCTCGAAGAGCTGGTTGGGCTCCAAGGGTGGCAGCTTCTCGATGGGCACGCGCAGCGCGCGACCCGGCTGCACCAGGCCCAGCGACACCGGGCCGCGCCAGCTGTCGGCCTTGGTCCAGAACTGCAGCGACTTGTCGGCCGGCACCGCGACGGTGCCCAGCGGGATCAGGCTCAACTGCGCCTGCTGGCCGCCGCTGGTCTGCACCACCCAGCCGGGCGCCTTGTCCTGCGGGGCGACCAGCACGACCAGGTACTGCGGCGGGGCGGGCGCCTGGATGCGCACCACCAGCACGGCGGCGAGGATGGCCGCAGCCGCGAAGCCGGTGCCGGCCAGGCCGCGCCAGAGCGTCAGGTTGTTCCACCAGGTCTGCACGCCCGAGGCGGCGCGCCGCACGCCGTCGGCCGCGGCCTGCGGCGCCATGCTGCGCTCGATGCGCGCCCAGAGCGCGGCCGAGGGCTCGACCGGTTCGGCCAGGGCAGTCAGCGGATGCAGACGCTGCTCCCACTCGTTCACCGCATCGCGCAGCGCCGGCTCGTGCGCGATGCGGGCCTCGACCTCGCGCCGCTTCGCCGCCGACAGGGTGCCGAGCACGTACTCGCCCGCCAGCGACTGCAGGGCGTCGTCGTTCGGCGCTGAGCCGGGTGTGTTCGGGTTCATGTCATGCACTCGCGCAATGTCCGCATGCCGCGCTGGATCCAGGCCTTGACCGTGCCCAGGGGTGTCTTCGTGCGCTCGGCGATCTCGCCGTGCGAACAGCCATCGACGTAGGCGAGCACGATGCACTCGCGGCGGCCCGGCTCGAGCTGCGCGAGGCAGCCATCGAGCCGCCCGAGGTCGGCGCGGGTTTCGGCGGCATCGCGTGTGCTCGCCTGGTGTTGCAGGGCCATCTCGTCTTCGAGCGCCGCGCCCGTCTCTTCGTCGACCGGCGCGTCACGCGCGTGGTTGCGCACCCAGTTCAGCGCCGTGTTGCGCACCACGCTGTAGATCCAGCCGCGGCCCGCACCGCGTGCGGCGTCGAAGGTGCCGGCGCGCTGCCAGATGGCGACGAAGGCGTCGTGCAGCACGTCTTCGGCGTGCGGGCGCTGGCGCACGATGCGCAGCGCCACACCGAGCAGGTAGCGGCTCTCGCGGCGGTAGATCTGCGCCAGCGCCTGCGGCTGCCCCTGGGCACAGGCGGCGAGCGCAGCGTCGTAGTCGAAATCGTCTGGAGCTGGCAACAGGATGCCCGGGTGGAACGGTGGAAGCCCGGATGGTAGTCGAGCCACCACCGCTTCTCGCCAAGGCCCCTGCCCCGCACGGGCACGCTTTACGCGGCCTTCCAGAAGATGTAGTCGGCCTGGTACTTCACGGTGGCCTTCTGGCCCTTGGTCATCGGGGTGCAGGGCATCGACGCCGGCGCGACGCCGCCGGTGAGCGCCACGCGCTGGATGTAGGTCACGCCGCTCATGACGCCCACGCCCATCGCCGGGTTGGCCTTCACCAGCTGGTACGGCAGGCTGGTCGGGCCCGAGGGTGCGACGGCGAGCTGCGTGGCGGTCAGCTTCGAGCCGTCCATCGCTTCCCAGGTGGCGGGCGGGCCGTCGTACCTGCCGACCTGCTTGCCCATGCGGTCGTTCAGCACGGCGCTGGGGCCGACGAAGACCCACTCGGTCTGGCCGGGCATGTTGGCCTTGTCGCGGCATTCGTAGGTGATGTCGCCCACGCCCACGGTTTCCAGTGCGACCTTGTGGCCCGCGGGCACCTGGATGCTCGGCGGCAGGCTGGCCTGCGAGAAGGTCGACATCGGCTTGCTGGTGTCCATCGGGCCCATCGAGCCGCAGGCGGCCAGGATGCAGGCCGAGGCGGCGATGGTGGACACGGCCAGGGTGCGGGGTGAGATCAGTGCTTGCATGGGGAGCTCCTTCGACGTGGTTGCAGTGGCGGGTGCGCAGCGTCTTGCTGCTGCAGGTACTACCCGCGGGAGCCGCTTCTGGATGCAGGGGATGCAGGAAATATCTCGGGATGCAGGCGGCGCGGAACGATGCCGCCATCCCTGTCTTCATTAAGAAGAAGGATTGCAGTTCCAAAAAGTTTTAGACACAATAGTTTGCAATTTCCAACCTCTTCCTGGAACGGGGTGTGCGCATGAGTCCGCGGATTTCTCTTCTGGTGCTCGCGATGGTGGGCGGGCCTGCGGCGGCACAGTCATTGCCATCGACGGTCGTTCCCAACAATCCCGGCAAGGTCATCCAGACCTACAAGCAAGACAAAGGCTCGGAGCGAGGCGACGAGATTCCGCCAGGCGGATTCACCCTTCCCGTGTTCGAGGAATCACCGGATGGTCAGCGCTACCGGGTGAAGCTTGCAGGCAAGGACGCGTGGATCTTCAAGCGAGACGTTCGGCCGACCGAAACGACCCTCAGCGTGCGCGACATGTGCTCGACGGTGGGCCCCTCGGTCCATGCGGGCGCCACGCGCAATGCCAACGAGGCCTGCCGATTGAAGTAGCGACTTCGGCTGCGACAGCCTGCTGATTCTTTCGAGACCGCCGGGGGTTCGGCTGACACCCCCCAAACAACAGAGATCGAGGAGCTCCCGAGATGCGTCCTGCATGTATGGTGTCGGCGGCCCTGGTGGCTGCCCTGTGGGGGTGCGCCGCCCCCACCGGTTCTGGCACAGGGTCTGGCTCCGGGAGCGAGCCGAGTCTGCTGGAGCGCGGCAAGGAAGCACTGTCGAACGTGCTGGGCGGCCTCGACAGCAAGCCGATGATCTCGCGCCTGAATCCGGGCGCCTACGAGCCATCCAACGAAGCCATCGGCGACGAGATCGACATCAACGACAAGCGCGTGAGCCACGGCCTGGTGCCGCTACCCGCCGCCACGACCTACGCCAACCGGGTGCTCGACAAGCTCAAGGCAGCCAGCGGCGTGACGGACGTGCCCGGCAGGGTGTTCGTCGTTGCCAACGACCAGCTCGACGCGGGCGCCACACCCGACGGCAACATCTTCGTATCGCTCGGCTACCTGCGAAATCTGCAGAACGAGGACCAACTCGCCGCCTTGCTCGCCCACGAGCTCGGCCATGTGCTGCTGCACCATCACGACAGCAACTGGATCGGTCGAAAGCAGAAGGAAATGATGTCCTTCTTCGAGGACAGCGCGCTGCTCAAGAACACGTTGGAGAACGTGGTCTCCGGCAACAAGGCACCCACCAAACCCTACACACCGGGCCAGCAGGAAACGCTCGACCGCATGCTGCTGCTGGTCAAGCTCAACGATCGGGCCCTGCAACCGGCCTGGGGGCGACGGCAGGAAGCCGAGGCGGACCGGTTGGGCGTCGACCTGATGATCAAGGCCGGCTACAGCGTGGCCGACGGCACCTTGCCCTGGCTGGGCAAGGTCGCCGAGTGGGATGCACAGCAAGCGAAGCTGCGCGCCGAACTCGCGGCTGAGCGACAGGCCAGCATCGAGGCGTTGTCGAGCCAGGGGCGCATCGATGCGTCGGCCAAGATGGCGCTCGACGGCGCGATGAAAGACGTGCTCGAGGAGATGGCGCGCGCACACGACGACGGCAGCAAGCGGCTGGAGGAAATCGACGTCTACCTCGACAAGGTCCATGCCAACTCGGAGGTCGCTCGCAAGGCCACGGTCGCGCCCTATACCCAGTTCATGCAGCAGCGCGATGTCAAGGCAACGATCGATGGCTACCGCGAAGCCTTCGTGGCGCGCAACCAGGTCGTCGATCGGAAGTTCGCGCAGGCCCTGCCGACCCTCCGGCGACTGACCGGCAGCGGCGTGATCGCCTCGCATGCCCTGCCCAACTACCTGATGTTCGAGGCGCAGCGCGGCGGCGGCGGCAGCAGCGCGGCCAACGAGCAGGCGCTGCGGCGCAGCCTTGCGGCATCGGAGCCGACATGGGAGCCCTTCGACTCGGCGGCCGCGTACTACGGCGCCCGGAACCAGAAGGCGGCCATCCATGAGGTCGGCCGCAATGCCATGGCCAAATTCAGCAACGCGCCCTCGGCTTATCCACGTCTCGTTGCCCTGTACACCCGGTATGGCATGAAGGACGAAGCCGCCAACGTCTTCGTCGAATGCCGGCGCAAACAGGCGCAGATGCGCCTGGCCTGCGAGAAGGCACTGAAGAAATGAGCGCCGCGGGTGACCCCCTGTGGAGGCAAAGGAACTGGCGCTGGGATCTCTGGGTGGCGATTGTCACGGTAGCGACGGGTCTGGCCCTGGCCTGGATGACAGCGCAGATTCCGCAGCAGGAACTCGCGAAGCGCGCGGTGATGCGCGCGGTGTCACCCGCGCTGACGCCGATCTACGGCGAGCGCGGCAGCCGGGAAATCACGGTCGTCACCATCGATGACGCCGACCTGGATGCCTTCGGGAAGACATGGCCGCTGGCGCTTGGCTTTCTGAGCCGCCGCGTGGAAGTCCTGCTGGCAAAGAAGCCGCGGGTGCTGTTCATCGACCTGCTCCTCAAACGCGAGAGTTCGTTTTCGGAGATTGCCGCCCTGCGCGACGCGATCTGCAAGTCGCGCGGAACGACAAAGGTCTACATCGCATCGCTTCGCGGATTGCTGCCTGATTCCCCGACCGAAGCCGAGCTGTTCAAGGAACATCCGGAGCCCCGACCCACGCCCGACTCGCCACTGAGGATGAGTGTCTGCGCCACCCCGGTGGACGCGCGGGTGACGCCGGACGCGCATGACCAGTCGCAATGGGACTACCCCATCCAGATCGAGACGAGCGCAGAAGCTCCACGGCACATCCGCTCGGCAGCACTCGAGATCTTCTGCCGGGAGCAGCCCGATCTCTGCCCCCATGATGAGCGAAAGCCGCCCTCGCTCGCAGTGATCTGGCCCGCCCGCTCGTTCCCGACCAATGTCCAGACGATGATCCGGGAGCGAGAACCCAGGCAGGTGCCTGCCACCTACGAACCCACGTGCCGCGACGGCATCCCCGCCTGGGAGGCGGTGCCCGGCGCCGTGTTGGCCGAAGCGCTGATCACCCGATGGATCATCGGATCCGGTGCCGGCCAGCGCAAGGCGGGGCCGCTCGAACGCGAAGCGCTCTCGAGAAAAATGCCCCCCTGTCCGTACCATCAGGTCATCCCCCTGCGGGCCTTCAACGGCAAGGGGTTCTCCGATGCCGAACTCGGCGCCGCCTTTGCCGACAAGATCGTGGTTCTTGGCGCGGATGTCATCGGAACCGGCGACAAGGTCACCTCGCCCATCCACGGGCCGATACCGGGGGTTCACGCCCACGCCATGGCGCTGGACAACCTGATCACATTCGAAGGGAAGTACAAGCAGGCAGGCGACTTCGATCTGGGAGACCTGAGGAGTCAAGGCAGTCTGTTCGTCATCATCAGCGTGATTTTCACCGTGGCGGTGCTCACGCTCTGGAACCACTACTTCACCGAGATCGAACCGCCGCCACCACGGCCGCTGAGCTGGTGGCAAAGCATCCTGCACCGAGCGGGCATGGTATTTCTCATCTTTCCCATGCTCGTATTGGGCTGGCCGCGAGGCCGGTCAACGGTCGATCCACGACGGCACTTTCTGGGACGGCTGGCATTCATCAACCTCAACGTCGCACTGATCGCATTCATCTTCGCCGTGGGCTACTTCTGGCTCAGGCAAGGGCCGTTGTCGATGCTCGAATACGTGTTGTTCCCCTTCCTCTCGCACTTCCTTCGGATCGGAAAAACGATCGCGGGTCGTTCTTGCGATTGGTGGCAGGCCGTCATCGACATCAACCCTTGGGAAGCATGGGCGCAGCGGCGCGCCAAGCACGCGCCGGATGACCATGAATGCGCAGCCATCAAGCCGCGGACCTGACTGACCCCAATGCCTCACTTTGCTGCGATCATCGGGACATGAGCGGCGACAAGCTACCCACCCTCGCGATCCTCCTGCCCTCGGGCCTGTTCCAAGTCCACGTGCTGACGACCGGTCGCACCACCATCGGCCGGGCACCCTCGAACCAGGTGATCGTGCACGACCGCCGCGTCAGTCGCGTGCACGCGGCCATCACGGTCGAACACGCCTTCGTGACCATCGAAGACCTTGGCAGCACCAACGGCGTGTGGCTCAACGGCCGCAAGCTGATGCAGGAGCCGCTGACCGACGGCGACGTGCTCACCCTCGGCGACTCGACCCTGCACTTCGCGTGGGAGAACCCCAACGACGTGTGCATCGAGGCCGAGCCGATGCCCGCGGTGCCCGGCCTGCGCCTGCCGGGCCACGAGTCGAAGGACACCGAGTGATCCGGGTGTTCAGCCCTGCTTCTGCACCATCTTGATGACACTGGAGAAATCCAGCGCGCCGTGGCCGGCCAGGCTGTGCGCGGCATACAGGTTGCGCGCCAGGCCGCCCAGCGGCGTGGCGGCGCGCACCGCGGCCGCGTTCTCCTGCGCCAGGCCCAGGTCCTTGAGCATCAGGTCGGTGCCGAAGCCGCCGGCGTAGTTCTTCGAGGCGGGCGCCGTCTCCATCACGCCCGGCAGCGGGTTGTACTTTTCGAGCGCCCAGTTGCCGCCCGAACTGCGCCGCATGATCTCGGACAGCACCTTCGGGTCGAGCCCGTTGGCCACGCCCAGGGCGATGGCTTCGGACGTGCCGATCATCAGGATGCCCAGCAGCATGTTGTTGCAGATCTTGGCGGTCTGCCCCGCCCCCGCCGCGCCGGCGTGGAAGATATTCGCGCCCATCTTCTCGAGCACCGGCCGTGCGCGTTCGAGGTCGGCTTCGCTGCCGCCGACCATGAAGGTCAGCGTGCCGGCGATGGCGCCGCCGGTGCCGCCGGACACCGGTGCATCGATGACGGCCACGCCCTTCTTCGCGGCCGCTTCGGCGACCTTGCGCGAGGTGGCGGCGGCAATGGTGCTGCTGTCGATCACCAGCGTGCCGGGCGCGATCTTCTCGAGGATGCCGGGACGGCCGTCGCTGCCCAGGTAGAGCCCTTCGACATGCGCGCTGGCCGGCAGCATGCTGATGACGATCTCGGCGCCGTCGAGCGTGGCCGCCGCCGACGCGGCGATCGGCAGGCCATCGGCCGCGAATTTCGCGCAGGCGTCCTTCGACAGGTCGAAGGCGCTGAGCGTGTGGCCGGCCCTGAGCAGGTTCATGGCCATCGGGCCGCCCATGTTGCCCAGGCCGATGAATGCGATCTTCATGTCTTTGTCTCCGTTGATTTTCATGGGGGGTAGGCGTCTCAGACCAGCGGCACGAGCTCCGGCGCCATCTCGCCGCGCACGCGCAGGTGGTCATCGACGAAGGCCGGCGTGATCTCGGCCAGCGTCGCCGGGTTCCATCGCGGGTTGCGGTCCTTGTCGACCAGCACCGCACGGATGCCTTCGGCGAAATCGGCGTGCGCGCAGAAGCCCAGCGAGGCCCAGTACTCCAGGCGGAACACCTCGGCCAGCGACATGCGCGGCACGCGTTGCCACAGCGCCCACGACAGCGCGACCGAACTGGGCGCGCCCTTGGCGTAGGTCTTCACGGCCGTCTGCAGCCACGGGTCCTCGCTCTGCAGCGCGCGCAGGCGCTGGTCGATGGCGAGCAGGTCGTCGCCGGCCAGCGTGGCGTTGACGAGGTCGAAGTGCTCGCGCAGTTTCGATGGCGGCATGGCCGCGCCCTCGCCCGCCTGCGCCAGCAGCCTGGACATGAGCGCGCGGTCGGCGTCCGGCGTGCCCTTCCACCCGGCCGTCGTGATCGCCTCCAGCACGTGCGCCTTGGCCGCGTGCGGCACCAGCACGTCGGCCAGGCCGGCGAAGATCGCGTCGGCGGCGTTGATCTGCGCGGCGGTGAAGGCCAGGAACAGGCCGGTGCGGCCCGGCGTGCGGCGCAGGAACCAGCTGCCGCCGACGTCGGGGTACAGGCCGATGTTGACCTCGGGCATCGCGACGCGGCTGCCCTCGGTCACCACGCGGTGCGAGCAGCCCGCCATCAGGCCGACGCCGCCGCCCATCACGATGCCGTGGCCCCAGCAGACGAAGGGCTTGGGGAAGGTGTGGATCAGGTGGTCGAGCTCGTATTCCTCACCGAAGAAGCGCTCGGCGTATTCGTTGCGCTCTGCCTTGCAGTCCAGCAAGGTCTGGTAGAGCTGGCGCAGGTCACCGCCGGCGCAGAAGGCCTTCTCGCCGGCCGCGTCCATCAGCACGCCGACGATGCCGGCGTCGGCCGCCCATTCGCGCAACTGCGGCGTGAGCAGGCGCACCATGTCGACCGACAGCGCGTTGAGCGAGGCCGGTGCGTTGAGCGTGGCCACGCCGAAGCGCTGGCCGTTGGCGGTGGGGATTTCCTTGAAGAGGACGACGGGTTCGGTCATGGGCAATGAAGTGGTTGAGGTCAGCGGATGTCGCTGTCGCCTTCGAGCAATTTTCGCGCGACGATGACCCGCATGATTTCGTTGGTGCCTTCGAGGATCTGGTGCACCCGCGTGTCGCGCACCAGCCGCTCCAGCGGGAACTCGGCCAGGTAGCCGTAGCCGCCGTGCAGCTGCAGCGCGTCGTTGCAGATCGTGAAGCCCGCATCGGTCGCGAAGCGCTTGGCCATCGCGCAGTAGGTGGACGCATCGGGGTGCGCCGCGTCGAGCTTGCTCGCGGCCATGCGCACCATCTGCCGCGCCGCGACCAGCTCGGTCGCCATGTCGGCCAGCTTGAACTGCAGCGCCTGGAAGCTCGCGAGCGGCTTGCCGAACTGATGGCGGTCGTGCAGGTAGGAACGCGCCGCGTTCAATGCACCCTGCGCCGCGCCGACCGAACAGGTCGCGATGTTGATGCGCCCGCCGTCGAGCCCCTTCATCGCGATCCGGAAGCCCTCGCCTTCCGCGCCCAGCAGGTGGTCGGCCGGCACGCGCACGTTGTCGAAGGCGATGGTGCGCGTGGGCTGGCTGTTCCAGCCCATCTTGTGCTCCTTCTTGCCGTAGCCGATGCCGGGCGCATCGGCCGGTACCGCGAAGGCCGAGATGCCACCCGCGCCACCGCCGCCGGTGCGGGCCATCAGCACCAGCACGTCGGTCGCGCCGGCGCCGCTGATGAAGGCCTTGCCGCCGTTGATGACGTAGTCGCCGCCCTGCAACTCGGCGCGGGTCTTGAGCGAGCCGGCATCGGAACCGGCGCCGGGCTCGGTGAGGCAATACGACGCCAGCTTGCGCCCGCTGGTCAAGTCGTCGCCCCAGGTCTTGCACACCGCCTCGGTGCCCCAGGTGCCGAGCATCCAGGTCGCCATGTTGTGGATCGTGATGAAGGCGGTGGTCGACGGGTCGACCGCCGCCATCTCCTCGAACACCAGCGTGGCGTCGAGCCGCGGCAGCGCGAGGCCGCCGATGCGCTCGGGCGCGTAGAGGCCGCAGAAGCCGAGTTCGCCGGCCTTGGCGATGGCGTCCTTCGGAAAGAAAGCCTCGGCGTCCCAGCGCGCGGCGTGCGGCGCGAATTCGGCGGCGGCGAACGCGCGGGCGGTCTCGGCAAAGGCGCGCTGCTCTTCGGAAAGTTCGAAGTCCATGCAGCCGAGGTTACTTGAGGCTGATGGTGGTGTTGACGCCCTGGCTCACCGTGCTGTCGTCGAACCAGCGCGCCGTCACCGTCTTGGTCTGCGTGTAGAACATGATGACCTGCTTGCCGTAGGGCCCGAGGTCGCCGAGCTTCGACGCGCGTGAGCCGGTGAAGGAGAACATCGGCACCGGCACCGGGATCGGCACGTTGATGCCGACCTGCCCCACGTCGATCTCTTCCTGGAACTTCCGCGCCGCCGCACCCGACTGCGTGAAGATGGCGGTGCCGTTGCCGTTCGGGTTGGCGTTGATCAGCTCGATGGCTTCGTCGATGGTCGCGGCATTGGCCAGGCACAGCACCGGGCCGAAGATTTCCTGCTCGTAGATCACCATGCCCGGCTTCACGTCGGCGAACACCGTCGGCCCGACGAAGTTGCCCTTCTCGTAGCCGGGCACGGTCGGCTTGCGGCCGTCGAGCGCCAGCGTGGCGCCGTCGGCCACGCCGCGTTCGATGAGCCCGTTGACGCGTTCGTGAGCGGCGCACGACACCAACGGGCCCACGTCGACGCCCTTCTCCGTGCCCGCGCCGATCTTCAGCGTCTTGGCCTTGGCGACCAGGTCGGGCACCCACTTCTGCGCCTCGCCCACCAGCACCGCCACCGACACCGCCATGCAGCGCTGGCCCGCCGCGCCGAAGCCGGAACCGGCCAGCGCGTTGAGCGTCTGCTCCTTGTTGGCGTCGGGCATGACGATGGCGTGGTTCTTCGCGCCCATCATGCATTGCACGCGCTTGCCCGTGGGGGTGGCGCGGTTGTAGACATGCGTGCCGACCTTGGTCGAGCCGACGAAGCTGATCGCCTTGATGTCCTGGTGATCGCAGATGGCGTTGACCACCGCTTCGCCGCCGTGGACGACGTTCAGCACGCCGGCCGGGATGCCCGCCTGCAGCGCCAGTTCGCACAGCCGCATGGTGACCATCGGGTCCTGCTCCGAGGGCTTCAGCACGAAGGTGTTGCCGGTGACGATCGCCATCGGGAACATCCACAGCGGGATCATCGCGGGGAAGTTGAACGGGGTGATGCCGGCGCACACGCCCAGCGGCTGGAGCAGCGTGTACGTATCGACGCCGTTGGCCACGTTGTTGGCCATCTCGCCCAGTTGCAGATTGCCAATGGCCGACGCGTGCTCGACCACCTCGAGGCCGCGGAACACATCGCCCTCGGCATCGGGCAGCGTCTTGCCCTGCTCGGCCGTCAGGATGGCGGCCAATTCACCCATGTTCTCGCGGATGAGCTGCTGGTACTTGAGGAAGATGCGGGCGCGTGCGCCGATCGGCGTCTTCTTCCAGGTCTTGAAAGCATCCTTGGCCGATGCGACCGCGGCATCGACTTCGGCCGGCGTCGCGAAGGGCACGCGGGCCAGCACTTCCTGCGTGGCGGGGTTGACGACATCGCGCCACTCGGTGGTCTTGGACTCGACGAACTCGCCGCCGATGAGCAGCTTGACGGTGGCGACCTGGGTGGTCGGCTTGACTTTGGCATCCATGGATTTGTCTCCTTGTAGATCTGGGGCCGGAGGGCGGCGAACGAACGATGCTAGCTTTGCAGTTTTGCGATAGCAATAGACAAATACGCACCCACGATCTGCATAATCGCAACACATGGACTGGGACAACCTGCGCTTCTTCCTCGAGCTCGCGCGCTCGGGCACGCTGCAGGGCGCGGCGCGCCGGCTGGCGGTCGACCACACCACGGTGGCGCGGCGCATCCAGGCACTCGAAAAGCAGGTCGGATCGCCCCTGTTCTCGCGCGAGGCCGGCGGCCATCGGCTGACCGAGGCCGGCCGGCGCCTGCAGCCGCAGGTCGAGGCGATGGAGAACGCGTTCCGCAGCGTCGAGAGCGCGGCGCCGGCGTCGCACGAAGGCCTGTCGGGCGTGGTGCGCATCGGCGCGACCGAGGGCTTCGGCACCGTGGTGCTGGCGCCGCAGCTCGCGCTGTTCGCCGGCCGGCACCCGAAGCTGGTGATCGACCTGCTCGCCATGCCGCGCCTGGTGCACCTGTCGCGGCGCGAGGCCGACATCGTGATCTCGCTGGAGCGACCCGCGCGCGGCCCGGTGGTGGTGACCAAGCTCACCGACTACACCCTTCGGCTGTACGCGTCGAAGGGCTACCTCGCCAAGCACGGCGCCATCCGGACGCGCGACGACCTGCGCGGCCACACCTTCATCAGCTACGTCGACGACCTGCTCTTCAGCAAGGAGCTGCAGTACCTCGACGAACTGCACAAGCCCGACACCTTCGCGCTGCGCAGCACCAGCATCCTGGCGCAGCACGCCGCCGTGGCCGCCGGCGCCGGCATCGCAGTGCTGCCGGCCTTCATCGCCGAGCGCGATGCGTCGCTGAAGGCGGTGCTGCCCCAACAGGCGCATTTCACGCGCACCTTCTGGATGTCGATGCCGGCGGAGACCAAGCACCTCGGGCGCATGCAGGCGGTGTGGAGCTTCGTGCGGGAGACCGTCGAGGCCCAGCGCGAGGTGCTGCAAGGGCCGGCCTGACGCGCCGCTGTCCACCCGGCGATCAGCCCGCCGATCAGCCTGGCGAGGCGATCCGGTGCTTCTCCATCAGGCGATACAGCGTCATCCGTGAGACACCCAGTTCGCGTGCCGCGTGCGTGACGTTGCGTCCCGTGCGGTCGAGGGTGAAGCGGATGGCATCCCTTTCGGCCAGGGTGCGCGCCGCATCGAGGCAGACGCCGTGCTCGTGCTCGTCGCAGGCCAGCTCCAGGTCGTCGGGCGCGATGAGCCGGCTGTCGGTCATGACCACCGCGCGCTGCACGCGGTTGAAGAGCTCGCGCACGTTGCCCGGCCAGTCGTGCGCCAGCATCGCGGCCACCGCCTGACGGCCGAAGCCTTCGACCCGGGTGGTGCGCAGGTCCGCACTGCAGCGGCGGTAGAAGTGCTGCGCCAGCATCGGCACGTCCTCCTTGCGCTCGCGCAGCGGCGGCACGGTGATCGACAGCACATGCAGCCGGTAATAGAGGTCTTCGCGGAACTTGCCGCAGGCCACCGCCTCGGCCAGGTCGATGTGCGACGCGGCCACCACGCGCACATCCACCGGCAGGCTGCGCGCCCCGCCGACGCGCTGGATGGTCTTTTCCTGCAGAAAACGCAGCAGGTTGGTCTGCAGGTCGAGCGGCAGGTCGCCGATCTCGTCGAGGAACAGCGTGCCGCCCTGGGCCGAGGCGATCAGCCCGCGCCGGTCGGCCAGTGCGCCGGTGAAGGAGCCGCGCTCGTGGCCGAACAGTTCGGATTGCGCCAGCGCCGGCACGATGGCGCCGCAGTTCACCGCGACGAAGGGGCCCTCGGCGCGCGCCGAGCCCCGGTGGATCGCCTGTGCCGCGAGCTCCTTGCCACTGCCGCTTTCGCCGCCGATCAGCACGGGCGCCTCGGTGACGGCGACCTTGCGGATCTGCATGCGCAGCCGCGCCATGGCGGCGCTTTGCCCGACCATGCCCAGCGCATCGCCCCCGTCGGCCGGCGGCGCCACGCGGCAGGCCGCACGCAGGGTGGCGCGCCGGTGCGCATGCGCCAGGATCTGCAGCAGGCAGCTCGGGTCGACCGGCTCGGTGTGGTAATCGAAGAAGGCCTCGGCCACCAATTCGCGGAAGGCCGCCAGCTCCAGCGCGCGCGGCGGGCAGACGACGACCCACTCGACGCCGTCGGCCGGCCGCACGGCGGCGTCGAGTTCGGCGGTGAGCGCCGGGTCGATGGCGTCGATCAGCACCAGGCCGAAGCCGATCGCGAGCCGCTGCCGCAGACGGCGCACGGCCGTCACATCGGTGGCCCAGACGACCTCCCATCCTTCGGCGCGCAGATGGGCGTCGAGGCCCGGGGGCCGCCGGCCCGGCGCCAGGCAGAGGAGTCGTCGCGCCAGCATCGTCGGCGCCTAGAAGGTGAAGGGGATGCGCGCGGTCAGCGTGAGGTCGGGCGTATCGCGCGTGAGGCCTGCGCCCACCGAGATGTTCACGCTCCTCTTGGCGTCGTAGCGGTACGAATATCCGAGCATCAGCGTCGCCAGCTGGGTCCGCACCGAGCCCGGCACCGGCGTGCCGTTCTGCTTGACGCGGCCCACCGAATTCAGGTCGACGCCGATGCTGAACGACGACTTGTCGTTCAGCGCCAGGCCCATGCCGAAGTTCATTCCGATCACGTCGCCGGCACGGAAGTCGCCGAGGAACTCGGTGCCGCCGTCGCGCACCGTCCGGCTCACACCGCTGCGCTTGAAGTTGTAGGCATAGCTGAAGCTGCCGAAGAACACCACCGGATCGGACGGGAACAGCCAGGTGAGCCCGGGCTGCAGGGTGTAGAAGCCCGAGCCGGTCGGCAGGTCCAGCGGCAGGCCGGTGCCGGTGGTGTTGCCGATGCAGCGCGTCACGCAGTCGGTCACCACCTCGAAGGGGTCCTTGCCGGTGCGCGACTTGAAGCGCAGCGTGCCGATCATGTACGGGGTCGACGCGTCGCCTTCGTTGAACTGGTAGCGCGCCGTGACCTCGGCGTCGCCGATGTGGCGGCCGCTGGTCTCGAACACGTTGTCGATCGCCGAGCCGGTGAAGATCTCGCGGCTCACCGTGGAGTTGGAGCGGTACACGTAGGGCAGCTTGGCTTCGATCTCGAAGCGGTTGGTGATGCCGAAGCGGCCGGTCAGCGCGGTGGTGAAGGTGTGCTGCTTGACCTGCCGCACGTCGACCAGCCCGATGAGCAGCGACGGGATGATGGTGTAGCCGACCAGCGCCACCTGGTTGCTCGACGAGTACGCGTACTGGACCGACGGCTCCAGCACGATCGTGCCCTTGGGCGTGAGGATGCCCGGCTGCTCGAAGAGCGGCGCCACGTTGAAGGTGCGCGTGTCCTGGCTGGGCGGCTGCCCGACCTGGATGGGGCGCGGCGCGACGGCGACCGCGCGCGGCTCGCTCCGCGCCGCCGCCGTGGCGGCCGCGTCCGCGGCGGCACGGTTCTCGGCCAGTGCGCGCTGGAGTTCCTCGTGGCGCGCGGTCTGCTCCGCCATCGACTGCCGCAGCGCCTCGATCTCGCGGCCCTGTTCGGCCACCTGTCGCTGCAACTCGGCCAGGGGCGATGGCGCCCGACGCGGCGCCGGCCGCGGTGCCGTGGTCTGCGCCTCGGCGGCGCTCGCAACGACCGTCGCGCACAGGCAGAGCGCGATGCGGGAAAAACCTGCGGGATGAGTCATGCCAGCCCCTCTTGTCTCTAATACTTTTTGTCGCAGGCGATCCTAGCGCTACGAATTGCCGCAATAGTTTGCATTCAGAAATAATAGTAAACAGTTGTTCTTCATTTCTTCTTCGCGGCGTTCTTCCGTTCTATAGAACCCGGATGCATTTGTCGCCCCACCCATTGGCCTATTTCCAAAGACTGTATCGAAGGCTCGACACTCCCGGAGTGCAAGATTCATTCGCAAATGCCTGTCGCCAAACGATTCTTCTGGAATTTCATCGCCTTGGGTGTCACAGGAACGTGACACTTCGAGGCGCTCGGCATCCTGATTCAGGCCTCTTTTCATCGTCGAATTCAGGACGCCGGGAGAGCGGATCACCGAATAAATACCCTGGCATCGAATTTGCACATCGCCCTTTGTTGCGCGTTCAGCACAACCCTTGGCAGAGCAATTCAACCAACCATCCAGGAGACTCTATGAACAAGACACTTCTCGCTTCCGCGGTCGCGCTGGCCCTGGGCGTCGCCGCCGGTCCGGGGCTCGCCGACACGAACACGCAGTCGGGCGGCGGCGCCAACGCCTCCGATACCGCACTGGCCTTGCAGGACAACAGCACGAACAGCAGCACCAGCACCAGCACGAGCACGAGCACGAACACCGACTCGAGCACCACCACCAGCGACAGCAGCGACCGGAGCAGCAACCGCAATTCGGGCGCGGCGCGCGCCAATGCCGCGCGCTCGGTCGCGCTCAACAACGGGTCCACCGGCAGCTTCTCGAACGCCTTCAACCAGACCACCGCCACGGCCAGCAGCAACCTCAGCGGCGTGGTCACCGGCAACAACGTCAGCGGCATCGGCAACTACGCCTACAACACCGGCTCGTCGGCCGGCGGCACCGGCAACGGTGGCTACGGCGGGCGCGGTGCGGGCGGCTCCGCCTCCGGCAGCGGCCAGGGTGGCAACGGGGCGGTGGGCTCGGGCGCCGTGGGTGCCACCGGCGGCAGCGCGTCGAACGGGGCGATCAGCCACGGCAGCGCGACCAACGGCAGCGCGACCGCGGGCAACGGCGCCTACGGCTCGGGCGGCTCCGCATCGGGCGCCAACACCGGCGGTCAGGCCCGTGCCAATGGCGACAACGGCGGGGCCGGCGGCTACGGCAGCGCCGCCGCCGGTGGCGGCAACGGTGGCGGGAGCGGCGGCAGCGGCAGCGCCGATGGCGGTGGCGGTCTGCTCGGCGGTTCCGCCGGCGGCACCAGCGGCAGCACAGGCACGGCGGGGGCCGGCGGCTCGGCCACCGGCACGGGCAGCGGTGCAGCAGGCGGCGCCGGCGGCATGGGCGGCACGGCCACCAGTTCCAACACCGGCGCACGCACGGCCGGCAGCGGCGACGGCGGCACCGGCGGCCCGGCCACCAATGGCAGCGCGACCAACGGCAGTGCCAGCAACGGCAACAACAGCGCGGGCAGCGGCGGTGCGGGCGGCAGCGGCACCGGTGGCGCCGGCGGCGCGGGCAGCGGCGGCACCAACACCGCGGCCGGGGGCACCGGTGGCGTGGGTGAGGGTGGCAGCGGCGGCGCAGGCGGCACCAACACCGTGAGCGCCGGCACCTTCAACATGTCCAACACCATGACCTCCGTGGGCCAGTCCGCCGCCGGGATCATGCTGGCCAACCAGCAGAGCGGCATCAGCAGCCTGGTACAGCAGAGCGTGAACGTGCAGGCCAACCTCAGCGTCCGCTGAGGCCCTCACGCGTCCTGCCGTCCGCGGCGCGGTCTCGCACGAGACCGGCGCCGCGGTGCGGCGGCGTCTTTCCTTCTCGAGGAGCCATCATGCGAAACCTGCCTTGGAGACACCGTCTCGCGATGACGGCGGTCGCGTTGCTGCCCTTTCAGCTGTCGGCGCAGACCGTGCCGCAGGACGGCGCCGCAGGTACGGCGACGGCCTCCGTCTTCGCCGCGGCGCCGGTGGATGCCGACACGCTGTCGACCCTGCGCGGTGGACGCGACATCACCCACAACGACATGCGGCTGGACGGCATCACCGCCGGCAACGTGGCCGACCATGTCGCCACCGGCAACAACACCATCACCAGCGGCGCGTTCTCCGGCATGAGCGGCCTGCCGCTCGTGGTGCAGAACTCGGGGGCGAACGTGCTGATCCAGAACGCCGTCATCGTCAACGTGAAGATGCAATAGGCGGAGCGCGCCATGCACACCCTTCTGCCGTGGCCCGCCGCCCTGCTCTGCCTGGGCCTGGTACACGCCCCCGTGCATGCGCAGCCGCGCTCCCCGCAGATGACCGAGATCGGCGGCGGCAGCTACACCGTGCCGATCCGCAGCCTGCTGCAGATCAAGCAGGCGGGCACGCTGCTGCAGCAGTACGACTTCAGCTGCGGCTCGGCCGCCGTGGCCACGCTGCTGACGCATCACTACGGCGTGCCGACCGGCGAGCGCGAGGTGTTCGAGCAGATGTATGCCGAGGGCGACCAGGACAAGATCCGGCGCGAGGGCTTCTCGCTGCTCGACATGAAGCGCTTCCTGCAGACGCGCGGCTTCGAGGCCGATGGCTTTCGACAGCCGCTGGAGAAACTGCGCGAGGAAGGCCTGCCGGCCATCGCGCTCATCACCGAGAACGGCTACCACCACTTCGTCGTGGTGAAGGGCCTGGACCGCGGCCGCGTGCTGATCGGCGACCCGGCCAACGGCACGCGCGCCATGCCACGCGCCACCTTCGAAGCACAGTGGAAGCAGAAGCTGCTCTTCGTCGTCCACAACCGGATGGACCTGGCGCGTTTCAACCTTGCCGCCGACTGGCGCGCCGCACCGGCCGCACCGCTCGCCGACGGCGGGTTCCTGCGCGACGCGCTCACCCACACCTTGCCGCGCAACGGCCCGGGGCAGTTCTGATGGTCCGCAAGCTCGCCACAGCCCTCGGCCTGTCGCTCGCCCTGGCCGCCGGCGCCTGCCGGGCCGACGCCCCCCGGGCGCCCGCCGACGCGGCCGTCTGGATGACGGTGGGCGACGCCACGCTGGAGACGATGCGCGGCGGCTTCGACCTGGGCGGCGGCGTGATGGTGTCCTTCGGCATCAGCCGCGTCATCTCGGTCAACGGCGTGCTGATGGCCAGCACCGCCTTCCATGTGCCCGACCTCGGCCGGGTCACGCCGGCGCAGGCCGCGGCCCTCGAGCGCCACGTCGGCAGCGCGAGCCTGGTGCAGGTCGGCAGCGGCAATGTGGCGCCCACGGGCGCCGCCGCGGTGCCGGCGGCGGTGATCGTGCAGAACACCTTGAACGACCAGTCGATCCAGACACGGACCGTGATCGACACCACCACCAACGGCATGAGCCTCGCCAAGGGCCTCAACGCCGGCGCGGCGCTGCAGGATGCGCTGGTGCGGGCCGTTCCGGCGCGCTAGGGAACAGGGCCTTCACTCGTGCCGCAACGCCTCGATGGGGTTGAGTCGCGCGGCCCGCCGGGCCGGGGTGTAGCCGAAGACGATGCCGATCGCCGCCGAAAATGCGAACGCGAGTATGTTGATCTGCACGTCGAAGCTGTACGGCAGCCCCATCAGCGACGACAGCCCGATCGACGCCACCGCCGCCAGGACCAGGCCGACCAGGCCGCCGACGGCGGACAGGACCACCGCCTCGACCATGAACTGCATCAGCACCTCATGGGCCATCGCGCCGATCGCCAGGCGTATCCCGATCTCGCGGGTACGCTCGGTCACGCTGACCAGCATGATGTTCATGATGCCGATGCCGCCGACCAGCAGGCTGACCGCCGCGACGGCGCCGAGCAGCAGTGTGAGGATGCGCGTGGTGCCCGACAGCGTGTCGGAGAGCTGCTTGGTGTCGATGACGCTGAAGTTGTTGTCCTCGCCTTCGCCCAGGTGCCGGCGCTCGCGCATCAGGTGCTCGATGCGGCCCTTGATGACGTCGGTCGCAAAGCCCTGGCGCGCGGAGATCAGGACGGCGCCGATGTCGTTGTTCCCCGTGACGCGCCGCTGCAGCGTGGTGATCGGCACCAGGATGAAATCGTCCTGGTCGTTGCCGGTGGAGCTCTGGCCCTTGGCGTTGAAGAAGCCGATGATCTGGCAGCTGAAGCTCTGCAGACGCAGGTCGCTGCCCAGTGGCCGCTGGTCGCCGAACAGCTCCTTGCGAACACGGTCGCCGACGATGCACACCGACTTGCCGGCGCGCGTCTCCAGGTCGGTGAAGGTGCGGCCGTCGCGCACGGTCCAGTTGCTCACCATCAGGTAGTCTGCGGTCGAGCCCGTGACGCTGGTCTTCCAGTTCCTGGCGCTCGAGATCGCGGTCAGCGATGTGGTGGATATCGGCGCCGCGCGTCCCACCCCCGTGATCTGGGTCGCGATCGCGTCGACGTCGGCCTGCTTGAACTTGGGCGGCGAGGTACTGGTGCCCAGCCCCATGCGCTGGCCGGGCATCACGATGATCAGATTGCTGCCAAGGCTCGAGATCTGCTTGGACACCGAGGCCGTGGCGCCGTTGCCCAGCGTCACCATCGTCACGACCGCGGCCACCCCGATGACGATGCCCAGCATGGTCAGGAGAGAGCGCATCAGGTTGCGCCGGATCTCGCGCAGCGCCAGCACCAGGGTGTTCGCCCACATCATCCGTGCGCTCCTGCCGTCTGGGGCTGGTCCTGCAAGGCTTCGTTGCGGGTGTCGCTGACGAGCCGGCCATCGACGAAGCGCAGGATGCGGTGCGCAAAGGCCGCCATGTCGGGCTCGTGCGTGACCATCACCACCGTGATGCCCCGGCTTTCGTTCAGGCGGACCAGCAGTTGCATGATCTCCTGGCCGCGCTGGCTGTCCAGGTTGCCGGTCGGCTCGTCGGCCAGCAGCACCCGGGGCTCAGTCACGATCGCGCGTGCGATGGCCACACGCTGCTGCTGGCCCCCGGACAACTCGGCGGAGGTGTGGTGCTCCCAGCCGGCCAGGCCCACCTCGGCCAGCGCCGCCCTGGCCTGCTGGGCGCGTGCGGCGGGACGCAGCCCCCGGTAGACCAGCGGCAGCTCGACGTTCTCCTGTGCCGAGGTCCGGCGCAGCAGATTGAAGCCCTGGAAGACGAAGCCGATGTAGCTGCGCCGCAGCATGGCGCACTGGTCCTGGTTCAGCGTCTCGACGGGGGTGCCCCAGAAGCGGTAGCTGCCGGACGTCAGCGTGTCCAGGCAGCCCATGATGTTCATCGCCGTGGACTTGCCGGAGCCGCTGGGCCCCATGATGGCAACGAACTCGCCCTGCTGGATGTCGAGATCCACGTCGCTGAGCGCCTGGAAGCGGTTGCTCCCCTCGCCGTAGGTCTTGGACAGCCGGCGGAAAGAGATGGCCGGCACGGCGTCGGAGCCCTCCAGCGCGTTCACTCGGACGACTCCAGCGTGTCGACGATCAGGCGGTCGCCATCCTTCAGCTCACCCGACAGCACTTTCGTCACTTCGGTCATCTTCCCATCGCTGGCGCCGACCTGCAGCTTGACCGCGACCGCACGGCCGTCGACCAGCTTCCAGGCCGTCTGCTCGCTGCCGCTGACGATGGCGGCGCTCGACTGCGTGGTCTTCGCCTGCCGGGGCATGGTAATCAGCAGGCTGGTGACGCTGCCCTTGGCCGCTTTGCCGGCACGCGTCGGGGTGTAGCGCAAGGCAGCGTTGGGCACCTGCAGCGCACGCTCGCGGCGCAGCGTCACGATGCGGGCATTGGCCGTCATGCCCGGGCGCAGGCTCAGGTCCTTGTTGTCGACCTCGAGCACGGCCTGGTACGTCACGACGTTGTTCGTCGTGTCGGAGCCATAGCGCAGCCGGACGATGCGCGCCGGGTACGAACGCTCCGGGTAGGCATCGACGGTGAACTGCGCCGACTGGCCCTCCTTGACCTGGCCCACGTCGGCCTCGTCGACGTTGACCTCCAGCTTCATCTGGGTCAAGTCCTGTGCGAGCGTGATGAGCGTGGTCACCTGCAAGCTGGCGGCAACGGTCTGGCCCGGCTCGACCGAGCGCTTGAGCACCACGCCGTCGATTGCCGAGCGCAGCGACGCCTTGGACAGGTTGGTCCGGTTCGTGTTCAGCGTGGCCTGCGCCTGGTCGATCGCTGCCGCCGCGTTGGCCTCGTTGGCTTGGGCCTTCTCGACCTCGATCTGCGCGTTCTCCACGTCGCTCCTGGCGGGCACCATGCCGCCGGAGAACTTCCAGGCCTCTTCGTTGCGCCTGAGCTTCGCCTGAGTCTCGCGGGTCGCCGCCTTGTACTGGCGCAAACTCGCGACGGCCATGCGCAGCGCGGCCTCGGACTCTTTCACCTGGTTCTGCAGCTTGCTCGTCTCGAGCACAGCCAGCACCTGGCCGCGGCGCACATTGTCGTTGTCCTCGACCAAGACCTTGTCGATGGTGCCGGAGAGTTCGCTGCCGACGTCGACCTTGGTCAGCGGCTGCAGATTGCCGGTCGCGCTGACCCTGACGACGAGCTCGCCGGTGGCGACGCCCTCCGTCTCGTACTGCGCGCCGGACGTGTCGCCGCGACGCATCCACACGACCAGCAGGGCGGCAGCGACCACGGCCAGCAGTGCGGCCAAGGCCCAGAAGCGCCACGAACGCCAGGAGCGGGCCGGGGTCTTGCCCGCCTTGCCGATGCCCAACTGGGTGGCCACGGCATCGGCGCTCAAGGGCGATTTCTTCGGGTCGACAGTGTCCTGATTCATCGTGGAGCCTTGCATCATCGATCCGTGCCCGATGGCGGGACCTGGGGGGTGGCAGGCGCCTGCACGACCTGCCCGGGCTGCCAGCCGCCACCGGCTGCCTTGTAGAGTGCGATCCAGTACTGCACCCGATTGCGCTGCAGCGTGATGCGCTGGATCTCCGCCGTCAGCGCCAGGCGGCGCGCCTCCTCCAGGGTCAGCAGGCTGACGTTGCCTGCGCGCCAGTTGCTCTCGGTGGCCAGGAAGTAGTTGCGATACTGCCGCTCGGCAGTCGTCGCCTGCTCGGTGCGGCTGGCGGCACCGCCGAGGTTGACCAGTGCCTGCTCGACCTCCTTGACGATCCGACGCACGCCCTGCTGGTAGGACGCGAAGGCCGACAGGTAGGCCGCCTCGGCGCTGCGCACCGAGGCCCGCCGCTGGCCGCCGTCGAAGATCGGCAGCGAGATCGATGGCCCGAACGACCAGCCGATCGCCGGAGCGCCACTGCTGGCCGACAGGCCGCTCACGCCGTTGGCCGACACCCCGATCGCGCCGCTGAGCGACAGGCTGGGGTAGAGCGCGGCCTGCGCGGCACCGATCTCGGCGCTGGCGGCAGCCAGTTCGCGCTCGAGCGAGGCCAGGTCGGGCCGCTGGCGCAGCACGTCGACCGGCACCGAACCGACCGCCAACTGGGCCGGCGCGGGGATGCCCACGGGCGAATCGGTCATCAGCACGCGCAGCGCCGGTTCATCGCGCCCGGTGAGGTAGACCAGCGCCTTGACGAGCACGTCGCACTGCGCCCGTTGGTCGAGCAGCGAACTCTGGGCGCTGGCCAGGCTCGCGCTCGCCAGCGCCTCGTCGGCCGACGCGGTCAGCCCGGCGCGCACCGACGCCAAGGTGGCAAGTTCGGTCTGCGAGTTCGACTTCAGCTCGCGCTCATAGGTATCGGCAAGAAGTCCGCAGGCACGCCATTGCACGTAGGTGTCCGCCACCTCGGCGGCCAGCGAGACGCGCGTGTCGTGCCAGTCGGCGGTCCGCGCCACCACCCGCGCTTCCGAAGCCTCGGCGTTGCGGCGGATCTTGCCGAACAGGTCGATTTCCCAGGAGGCGTCGAACTCGGCGCTGCGCGACGTCAGCAGCTGCCCGGCCGTGCGCGTGCGGCTGGCGTCGGCGGTCGCGGTGAGCGCAGGCACGCCACCGCCGCGCACCGACGAGAGCGTCGCACGGGCCTTCTCGATGCTGGCCCAGGCCACGGTCAGATCGGGGCTGTCGGCCTCGGCCAGCGCCACCAGCTTGCCCACCGTGGGGTCGTCGAACCGGGCCCACCAGCGCAGCATCTCAAGCGTCTGCCCGCCATGCGGCCGCGGCGCCTGCCAAGCCGACGGCGCGTTCGGATGTACCGGGCGGTAGTCCGGCCCCACCGTGGTACAGCCGGCGGCAGCCAGCGCGGAGGCCAGCGCCAAGGCCGCTACGCGGTGCGTAGCCATAGATCCGATCGCGTGGGCTGCTGCTGCGATGCCGAAGTGCGTCCACTGTGGCCGCGGCTCATCCAGGTCGCCATGACACACGGTCGCGCCCCGCTACGCCCCACCGCACGCAGCAGCGAAAGGCCGCTCTGCGTCAAGAAAAGCTGCATGTCGACAGGTATCACCGACGGACTCCGAAAGTTGAGCGACTCTAGGCGCCGTACCCGACAACGCGGCTGATACGCATCAAGGAACCTCCTTCTCCATCGGTGACATGGTTCTTCTCGCCGGCCATCAGGCGCACATGACCGGACCATGGCCGATCGAAGATCGCGGTGAAAAGGTCGGACGCGACCGCGCGGGTCGGCTAGGTGCCGCAGGCCGCGCGCACGATGCGCTGCGTCGGGTTCGGTGCCATGTCCTTGAACAGCATCGGCTTGGGGTCGCCCGTGTAGTCGCTGTGCGTGTGGGCGTCGCCCCGCCAGAGCGGCTGGTCGTAGAAGCGCGCCTGCCGGTAGTGGGCGCGGCGCGTGCGGCAGTCGAAGTGCACTTCCGACTCGTAGGACCGATAGCCCACGCCGTCCCAGTTGCGGCGCGGCGTGGCGCGGCTCACGCGCACGTACATGATGCGGGCGTCGCGCTCGCGCCGGACCGGGACCGGGTCCACCTGCACCGTGTCGGCGGCCGCATCGGCCGGATTACCGGCCACGGTGAACCAGTTGCCCTGCGCCTGAGCCCAGGTCGCAGCGGCCAGCACCACGGCCCCGATCCCTCCCACTTTCGCGCCGGTTCCCAGGCGATGCAGATGCATGGCCATTCGAGCGTGCATCACGGCCATTGCGCAGGATGCGTGCCGGGCGGCATCGACGGCCGGCGCCAGACGGCCGGCGTGCGGGCGAGCTGGGCGCTGTGGCGCAGCGCCTGCAGCTCGCCGAAGCCCGACGCGCTGGTCTCGATGAAGGGCGCGAGGTCGGCGATGCCGGGCCTGGGCACGTCGAGCCCGCCCGGCACGCGGCCCAGGCTGCGCAGCCACTGGCCGGTCTGCGCCAGCGACACCTGCACATGCCAGCTGCCGCCCTCGCGCTGCTGGCGCCACAGGGCGGCGGCGGCCCCGAAGGCGATCAGGTAGCCGGTGGCCTCGTCGAGGATCTGCACCGGCATCGGGCGCGGCTGGCCGTCGCCTTTGGCCTGGCCCTCGGCATGGTTGAAGCCCATGGCCGTCTGCACCAGCGAATCGAACCCGCGCCGCGATGCCCACGGGCCCTGCGTGCCGTAGGCGCTCAGCGAGACGCAGACGATGCCGGGCCGCAGGCGGGCCAGCGCCTCGGGGCCGAAGCCCAGGTCGGCCAGGCCGCCGGGCCGGTAGCCCTGCACGAAGACATGCGCATCGGCGACCAGGCGCTGCAGCGTGGCCTGCCCGTCGTCGCTGCGCAGGTCGACATGGGCCGACAGCTTGCCTCGGCTGGTGTCGGCGATGGCGTCGATGTTGGGCAGCACCGGCGAATTGACCAGCAGCACATCGGCGCCGTAGGCCGCCAGCGCACGGCCGCCAACGGGGCCGGCCAGGATGCGCGTGAGGTCGAGCACCCGCAGGCCGGCGAGCGGTGGCGCGTCGTCGACGAGCGGCGGCAGCGCGCGCGGTGCGGCGTCGCCGATGCGCTCGAGCGTGAGGAGCGGCTGCGCGGCCACCGCGCGGCCTTGGGGCGTCGCGTCCCAGTCGTCGAAGCGGCGCAAGGCCGTGACCACCAGCCCGCGCTCGGCGGCGGCTTGCTCGAAGTCCAGCGCGCGCCAGGCCAGCAGCGCCTGCTCGGCGTCGCTGCGCTGTGCGCCCTCGGGGTCGAGCCCGAGCAAGCGCAAGGCGCCCTCCCGGTGATGGCGGAAGTTGGCGTGGATGCGCACATGGCCGTCGGCGCAGCGGTACAGGCCCGAGAAGACATCCCACGGATCGAGCACCCGGCCGTCGAGGCTGAACCAGCCGGTGCACTCCAGCGCGGCATGACGCATGTCGACCGCGACCGCCTGCCGCGGCGTGCCGCGCGCATGGCCCAGCTCGCAGGCGGCCAGCGCCGCTGCCGCGATGCTGGTCTGCGCGGCAGCGCCGACGGCGAAGGACGACGGCAGCACCGGGTCGGCGCCGGCCAGGTGCGCGAAGGCGAGCGCCTCCGCGGGCAGGCCGGCCTGCTGCCACAGCGGCCGGAGACGGGTCAGCGCGTCGGTGTCGGGCATCGCTCGCCGCCTCCGCTTATTGCAGGTCGAAGCGCTGCTGCTTCACCGCCTGCGAGTCGAGGCCGATCTGCACGTTGAAGGCGCCGGGCTCGGCCACATGCTGCAGCTGCGCGTTGAAGAACTTCAGCTTCGAGTCGTCGATGGTGAAGCGCACCACCTTCTCCTCGCCCGGCTGCAGCGCCACCCTGCGGAAATCCTTGAGCTCCTTCACCGGTCGCACCACCGAGGCGGCGACGTCCTGGATGTAGAGCTGCACGACCGTCTCGCCGGCGCGCTGGCCCAAGTTCTTCACCGTGACGGCCGCCTCGATCTTGCCGTTGCGCACCATCGTCGCGCCCGACAGCACCACATCGGACAGCGCGAAGTCCGTGTAGCTCAGGCCGTAGCCGAAGGGGTACAGCGGGCCGGTGACTTCCTCGAAGTACTGCGAGGTGTAGTTGCCCGGCTTGCCTTCGGTGAAGGGGCGACCCAGGCGCGCATGGTTGTAGTAGGTCGGAATCTGGCCGACCGAGCGCGGGAACGAGATCGGGAGCTTGCCTGACGGGTTGTAGTCGCCGAAGAGCACGTCGGCGATGGCGTGGCCGCCTTCCATGCCGGTGTACCAGGTCTCGAGGATGGCGTCGGCCTCCTGCTGCTCGCGCTGCAGCGCCAGCGGGCGGCCATTCATCAGCACCAGCACCAGCGGCTTGCCGGTGGCCTTGAGCGCGGTGACGAGGTCGCGCTGGCTCTGCGGCAGGTCGAGGCTGGTGCGGCTCGACGACTCGTGCGACATGCCGCGCGCCTCGCCCACGGCGGCGACGATCACGTCCGACTGGCGCGCGGCGGCCACCGCCTCGTCGATCATCGCGGCCGGCGTGCGCTTGTCCTGCGTGACCTCGGGCGTGTCCCAGTTGAGGAAGTTGAGGTACTTGACGATGCCCTCGTCGTTGGTGATGTTGGCACCGCGCGCATACAGCACGCGGCCCTGCGTGCCGACGGCCGCGTTCAGCCCGGTGCGCAGCGTGACGGCGTTCTTGGAATTGCCTGCCGCCGACCAGCTGCCCAGCATGTCGATGGGCGCGTCGGCCAGCGGGCCGACCAGCGCGATGGTCTTCGACTTCGCGAGCGGCAGCGTTTGCCCGCGGTTCTCCAGCAGCACCATCGACTTGCGCGCCACCTCGCGTGCGGCGGCACGGTGCAGGCGGCTCTCGGCGTCGAGGTCCGGGGGATCGTCCTTGGCCACGCCGATGCGCAGGTACGGGTTGTGGAACAGGCCCATGTCGTACTTGGCGCCCAGCACCTCGCGCACCGCGCTGTCGATCTCGCGCATGCTCACCTCGCCGGACTTCACCAGCGCCGGCAGCTCCTTCAGGTAGACCGAGTCGGCCATGCTGAGATCGATGCCGTTCTTGATGGCGAGCTTGGCGGCTTCGCGCTCGTCCTTGGCCACGCCGTGGCGCATGAGCTCGACGATGGCGCCGTGGTCGCTCACGGCCACGCCCTTGAAGCCCCAGTCCTTGCGCAGCAGGTCCTGCATGAGCCAGGTGTTCGACGTGGCCGGCACGCCGTTGATGGAGTTCAGCGCGACCATCACGCCGCCGGCACCGGCATCGATGGCGGCGCGGTACGGCGGCAGGTACTCGTTGTACATGCGCATCGGGCTCATGTCGACGGTGTTGTAGTCGCGCCCGCCCTCGACCGCCCCATACAGCGCGAAGTGCTTGACGCTGGCCATGATGTGGTCGGCCGGCACCGGCAGCGTGCCCTGGAAACCCTGGACCGTCGCCTTGGCGATCTCGGACACCAGGTATGGGTCTTCGCCGAAGCCTTCGGAGGTGCGGCCCCAGCGCGGGTCGCGCGAGATGTCGACCATCGGCGCGAAGGTCATGTCGACGGAATCGCCCGCGGCTTCCTTCGCGGCGGTGCGGGCCATCAGCCTGACCGCGTCCATGTCCCAGCTCGACGCCAGGCCCAGGCCGATCGGAAAGGTGGTGCGGTGGCCGTGGATGACGTCGTAGGCGAAGAACATCGGGATCTTCAGCCGGCCCTTCATGGCCGCGTCCTGCAGCAGGCGGTTGTGCGGGCGGTTCACCGAATTGAAGGTGCCGCCGACGCGGCCCGCGGTGATCTCCTGCGCCAGCTGCGCGATCGGCATCTCGGGGCCGATGCTGATGAGGCGAAGCTGGCCGATCTTCTCGTCGAGGGTCATCTTCCCGACGATGTCCGCGATGAACGTGCCCTTGTTGGCCAGCGCCGAGGGATCGTGCTGGGCGAAGGCCAGCGGACTGGCCAGGCCGGCCACCAAGGCCAGCAGATACGACATCTTCATTCAGTCTCTTTCTCGGAGGATGGGTGCGAAGCCGGTCTTTGCCGACAGGCCCGCACATTTGGCGATGCTAAGCTAAGCCCATGTCGACAAGCCGCCGTTCCACCCGCCCCGCCAGCGCGCGGCAGGGCGATGGCTTCTGACTTGCGAATGCGCGTTCGCGAGTGTCGTGGCCACGAGCGCCCGCCCCTGTCGGGATTCGTCGCATGGCCGCGCAGTCGTTCAGACATGCACGAGGCCGCCGCGACCGACCGCGTGATCCTCTCCCCTTCTCCCAGCTGCCTTCCGGAATCCAGCCCATGATCTCGACCGCTCGCCGCAAAAAGACATCCTCGATCACCCTGCTCTGCACGGGCGTCGTCGCCTCCCTGCTGTGCGCCGCCCAGGCGCATGCCTTCTCGCTCGACGACGTGACGGCGCGTGCGCGGGCGCTGATGGAAAAGCCCTATGTGGCGCCGGTGAGCAACCTGCCGCCGGTCTTCAGCGGCATGCAGTTCGCCGACTACCAGAAGATGCAGCCGCGCACCGACCGCTTCGAGTGGCGCGACCAGCCCACGCCCTTCCGGCTGAACTTCTACCACCAGGGCATGCAGTTCAACGCCCCGGTGCGCATCAACGAGATCGCCGGCGACGCGGTGCAGGAGATCAAGTACGACCCCGAGCGCTTCGACTTCGGCAACCTCAGCTTCGACAAGGACGCCACCCGCACGCTCGGCTACGCGGGCTTTCGCGTGCTGTACCCGATCAACCAGGAGGGCAAGGACGACGAGATCATGAGCTTCCTGGGCGCGAGCTACTTCCGCGTCATCGGCAAGGGCCAGGTCTACGGACTGTCGAGCCGCGGGCTGGCGATCGACACCGCGCCGCCCGGCGGCGAGGAGTTCCCGAACTTCCGCGAGTTCTGGGTGCAGCGCCCGGCCGCCGGCGAGAAGCAGCTGATCATCTACGCCCTGCTCGACTCCCCGCGCGCCACCGGGGCCTACCAGTTCATCCTGCAGCCCGGCGGCAAGGACGCGGTGGTCGACGTGCAGGCCAACGTGTTCGTGCGCGGCGACATCCAGTCGCTGGGCGTCGCGCCGCTCACCAGCATGTTCCTCTATGGACCGAACCAGCAGTCGGACCTCAAGCGCAGCTTCCGCCCCGCCATCCACGACTCAAACGGCCTGGCCATCCACACCGGCGCCAACGAGTGGCTGTGGCGCCCGCTGAACAACCCCAAGACGCTGGCGATCAGCACCTTCAGCGTCGACAACCCGAAGGGCTTCGGCCTGCTGCAGCGCGGCCGCGAGTTCTCGCGCTTCGAGGACCTGCGCGACCGCTACGACCTGCGGCCCAGCGCCTGGATCGAGCCGCAGGGCAACTGGGGCAAGGGCAAGGTCACGCTGATGGAGATCCCGACGCCCGACGAGACCAACGACAACATCGTCGCCTACTGGACGCCCGATGCGCCGACGCAGCGCGGCCAGATGCTGCAGTTCGCCTACCGCATGCACTGGACCACCGACGAGCCGGCGCTGCACGGCCAGGACAACGCCTGGGTGCGCCAGACCTTCCACACCGACGGCGAGCAGCTGCAGGCCAACCTGATCCGCGCGCTCGACGGCAGCGCCGCCTTCCTGATCGACTTCGAGGGGCCGGTGCTGGCCAAGCTGCCGCCCGATGCGCCGGTGAGCGCGCTGGTGAGCGTGGGCGACAACGCCGAGCTGCTGGAGAACTCGGTGCAGCGCAACCCGGCCATCAAGGGTGTGCGCGTGCAGCTGCGCGTGAAGGTGAAGAACCCGGCGCTGCCGGTGGAAATGCGCGCGGCGCTCGTGCAGGGCGACAGGACGCTGAGCGAAACCTGGAGCTATCAGTTGCCGCCGAGCCCGCCGCCTGCACCGGCTGTACCACCGGCGCCGTCGGCCACCCCCGCCACACCGGCCACCAAGCCGGCCCTGATCCCCGCGGCGGCCCCTCGGGCCGCTGCGCACGGCACCAGAGGCTGAGCGCCGCACGGGGGCGGCCGCTTCTCTGTAGCATTCCCGCTTCACAGAGACAGGCCCTCGCGGCACCGCATGCGCTCCACCCCCCGAACCACCAGCCGGCCGCTGGTCATCGCATCGATCATGGCGTCCATGGCCATGGTGGCGATCGAAGCCACCATCGTCGCCACCGTCATGCCGCAGATCGCCACGTCGCTGGGCGGCCTGCACCTCTACAGCTGGGTCTTCGCGTCCTTCCTGCTGGCGCAGACGGCCATGACGGTGGTCTTCGGCAAGCTGTCCGACCTGTACGGCCGCAAGCCGGTGATGCTGGTGGGCATCGCGATCTTCCTGGTGGGCTCGGTGCTGGCGGGCTTCGCCTGGTCGATGCCCGCGATGATCGCCTTCCGCCTGATCCAGGGCGTGGGTGCCGGCGCCATCCAGCCGGTGGCGCTGACCATCGTCGGCGACCTGTACCCGGTGCGTGAGCGCGGCAAGGTGCAGGGCTATCTGGCGAGCGTGTGGGCGGTGTCGGCCGTGCTCGGGCCGATGCTCGGCGCGCTGATCGTGCAGAAGCTCTCCTGGGCCTGGATCTTCTGGGTCAACCTCCCGATCGGCCTGCTGGCCGCCGCCGGCTTCTGGTTCTTCCTGCGCGAGGCCCCCTCGGTGCGCCGCAGCTCGATCGACCTGATCGGCGCCCTGCTCTTCACCGTCGGCATCGCCGCGCTGATGATCGCGCTCACGGAGTTCGGCATCGGCAACACCGGCCCGGCAACGGCCTGGGCGCTCGGCTTCGTGGTCGCGGCCGTGCTCTTCGTCGTGCAGGAACGGCGCGCCCACGACCCGATGATTTCGTTCCGCCTGTGGGGCGCGCGGGTCATCGCGACCGTCAACGGCGCGTCGATGCTGGTGGGCATGTCGCTCATCGGCATCACGACCTTCCTGCCGATGTACGTCCTGGTGGTGCTCGAGCGCTCGTCGGTCGTGGCCGGGCTGGCGCTCACGATGGTGATGCTCGGCTGGCCACTGGGCGCCACCCTGGCCTCCCGCACCTTCCAGCGCTTCGGCCTGTGGCGCGTGGTGTTCGCGGGGGCGGCCCTGATCCCGCTGGGTGCGCTGGCCTTCGCGCTGCTGCGGCCCGGCAGCTCGCCGGTGCTGGCCGGCGTGGGCTCCTTCGTCATCGGCCTGGGCTTCGGCCTGCTGAGCCTGGGCTCGCTGATCCTCATCCAGGAATCGGTCGAGCTGTCGCAACGGGGCATCGCGACCGCGTCGAACATCTTCTCGCGCAACCTCGGCAGCGCGCTGGGCGCCACCTTCTTCGGCGCCATCTTCAATGTCGGGCTGAGCCGCGCGAACGGCGGCGCGCTGATCTCGGAATCGCAGCTGCGTCAGTTGCTGGAGGGCACGCACGACGGCCCGGCGGCGAGCGTGAGCGACGTCGCCATCCGCGCAGCGCTGGCCGGCTCGCTGCAGTTCACCTTCCTGGTCATGCTGGCCGTCACGCTGGGCATCGTGGTGCTGGCCTTCGTGCTGCCCAGGCAGGGGCTGGGCAGTCGCGCCGGCGAGGCGCCGACGCAAGAGGCGCTGCCGCAGAACCTGCATTGAGGGCAGGCTCGGCGGTTCAGCGCCTCTGGTGCTCGCGCCCGCAGATCAGCGGATCAGCGGCACACCCGTCTTGGCCTGCAGCGCGTCGAAGCTGACGCCTTCGGCCAGCTCGATCACCTTCAGGCCCTCGGGCGTCACGTCCATCACCGCGAGGTCGGTGATGATGCGGTCGACCACCCCCACGCCGGTCAGGGGCAGCGTGCACTGCTCGAGGATCTTCAGGTCCTCGGTGCCGTCCTTCTTCTTGGCGACGTGCTCCATCAGCACGATCACGCGCTTCACGCCGGCCACCAGGTCCATGGCGCCGCCCATGCCCTTGACCATCTTGCCGGGGATCATCCAGTTGGCGAGGTCGCCCTTGGCGCTCACCTGCATGGCGCCGAGGATCGACAGGTTGATCTTGCCGCCGCGGATCATCGCGAAGCTGTCGTGGCTGCCGAAGATGGCCGATCCGGGCAGGGTCGTCACCGTCTGCTTGCCGGCGTTGATCAGGTCGGCGTCCACTGCGTCGTCGGTCGGGAAGGGGCCGATGCCCAGCATGCCGTTCTCGCTCTGCAGCCAGACCTCCTTGTCGCCGGTGTGGTTCGCCACCAGCGTCGGGATGCCGATGCCCAGGTTCACATAGAAGCCGTCTTCGAGTTCGCGGGCCGCGCGCGCGGCCATCTGGTCTTGGGTCCAGGGCATGTCAGGCTCCCTCTTTCTTGTTGGCGGGGACTTTGGGGACGGGCACCTCGTCGATCACCGCGGCCTGCGCGATCACGGCCTGCGCCTCGACCTTCGCGGCCTCGACGTCCACCGGCGCGGCGGCGCTCACGGTGCGCTTCTCGATGCGCTTCTCGGGGTTGGCGTTGAGCACGATGCGGTGCACGTAGATGCCCGGCAGGTGGATGTCGTCGGGGGCCAGCTCGCCCAGCTCGACGATCCGCTCGACCTCGACGATGCAGACCTTGCCGGCCATCGCCGCAGCCGGGTTGAAGTTGCGCGCCGTCAGGCGGAAGCGCAGGTTGCCCGACGTGTCGGCCACGTCGGCCTTCACCAGCGCCACGTCGGGCACCAGCGAACGCTCCATCACGTAGGTCTCGCCGTCGAAATCGCGCAGCTCCTTGCCCTCGGCCACCTGCGTGCCCACACCGGTCTTGGTGAAGAAGGCCGGGATGCCGGCGCCGCCGGCGCGCAGCTTCTCGGCCAGCGTGCCCTGCGGCGTGAATTCGAGTTCGAGTTCGCCGGCCAGGTACTGCCGCTCGAACTCCTTGTTCTCGCCGACGTAGCTGGCGACCATCTTCTTGATCTGCCGCGTCTCGAGCAGCTTGCCGAGACCGAAGCCGTCGACGCCCGCGTTGTTCGAGACCACCGTCAGGTTCTGCACGTTGCTGTCCTTGAGCGCATCGATCAGCGCCTCCGGAATGCCGCAAAGGCCGAAGCCGCCGACGGCGAGCATCTGGTTGTCGGCGACGACGCCGGCCAGCGCCTCCTTGGCGGAGGCATAGATCTTGTTCACCATGGGTCGTGATCCTCGCGGGGTGAGTGTGGATAGGGATGAGAAAACGGAAACTGCTTGGCGACGATACTACGTACCCGCATACGTAGTATTTCGTAATGGAGACACCCGAGAGCGCCACGGCAGCCACCACCGCCATCGACTACCGGCTGGCCTTCGAGCATGCGCCGGTGGGCATGGTGCTCTCGCGCAACCGCACGATGGTCGACTGCAACGAACGGCTCTGCCAGATGTTCGGTGCCGGCCGCGAGATGCTGGTGGGCCAGTCCTTCCGGGTGCTGTACCCGAGCGTCGCCGAATTCGAGCGCATCGGCAAGCGCATGGTGCCGATCCTCAATGCCAGCGGCCGCTACGCCGACAATCGCATGATGCGGCGGCTGGGCGGCCTGCACGGCGCCTTCGCCGGCGAAACCTTCTGGTGCCATGTGACCGGCCATGCGCTGAACCGCGCGGCCCCGCACGAGGCCGGCATCTGGACCTTCGAGGACCTCGGCTCGCGCCGGTCGACCAAGGCCGCGCTGACGCCGCGCGAGCGCGAGGTGGCCGCGCAGGTGATGCAGGGCCTGACCTCCAAGGAGATCGGCCGGGTGCTCGGCATCAGCCACCGGACGGTCGAACTGCACCGCGCCCGGCTGATGCGCAAGTACGCCGCGGCCACCACGGCCGAGCTGGTGCAGAAGCTGATGGCGGGCTGATCCGCAGCCCTCACGGGCGACACGACGCAATGAGACACCGATTCCGGTCATAGTTGGCATCGTCCGACACCTGCATACGCCATGTAGCCAATGGTTCGGGGCTTGCGTTGCCGATAGATTGGCATCGTCCCGTTTCTTCAGGCCACGCCATGCTCACCACCGCCCAGAAAGCCGACATCCTCCGCAAGAGCGGGCTCGACATTCCTGCCTGCCCCGAGGCAGCGCGCGAATGGACGAGCCGGGTCGACGCCCTGTTCGTCGACTACGTCGCTGCCCGGGCGGCCAAGAGCCTGCGCGATGCCGAGGAAGTGCGGCAGCTCGATCTGCTGCGCCGCATGTCGCACCGCTCCTGGCGCAGCGCGGCGGCCGAATTCGCCTGAATCCGACCGTCTCCGATGGCGTCCAGCGAAAGAACGCCCTGACGCCAGACGTCCGGCCTCCACCTACATCGCCCGCACGGCATCTTCGGCAGCATGGGCGCCCATGCTGGACCGACGCACCTTTCTCGCGGCCGGCAGCGCCGCCGCGGCGCTCGCCGCCCTGGGGCCTACCGATACCGCCTTCGCTGCGACCGGCCTGAAGCTGGGCCGCCCCGGGCCGTTTTCCTTCGAGCGCCTCGCCGCGCAGGCCGAATCGCTGGCCGGGCGCCCCTTCGTCGCCGCGCCGGCGCTGCCGGCCGGCGTGCTCGACCGCATCGACTACGAGGCGCACGGGAAGATCAGGTTCGACACCGGCAGCGCCCTCTTCCGCGACGGTCCCGGCGCTTTCCCGGTCACCTTCTTCCACCTCGGGCGCTTCTTCCCGACCCCGGTGCACATGCACCTGATCGAAACCGCGGCCGGCGACGGCTTCGAGCGCGAGATCCTCTACGACCCCGGCTACTTCGACATGCCGGCCGACAGCCCGGCACGGCAGCTGCCCCCGGGGGCCGGCTTTGCGGGTTTCCGCTTCCAGGAAAGCCGACGGGGCGACGCCAGCGCGCCGGACTGGCGAAAGAACGACTGGGTCGCCTTCCTCGGCGCCTCCTACTTCCGCGCGATCGGTGCGCTCTACCAGTACGGCCTGTCGGCCCGCGGCATCGCGGTGGACGTGGCGGTGCCGGGCCAGGCCGAGGAGTTCCCGGCCTTCACCCACTTCTACTTCGAGCCGCCGACGGACGGCAGCGACAGCGTCACGGTCTTCGCCTTGCTCGAAGGCCCCAGCATCGCCGGCGCCTACCGCTTCGAGATGCGACGCACCCAGGCCGTCGTGATGGACGTCGACTGCCGGCTGTTCCTGCGCCGCGACGTGGCGCGGCTGGGCATCGCGCCCCTGACCTCGATGTACTGGTACTCGGAAACGCGCCCCACCGCCACCGACTGGCGCCCGGAGGTGCACGATTCCGACGGCCTCGCCCTGTGGCGCGGCAACGGCGAGCGCGTCTGGCGCCCGCTCAACAACCCGGCGCAGACCACCGCGTCGGCCTTCGCCGATACGCAGCCGCGCGGCTTCGGCCTGCTCCAGCGCGACCGCGTCTTCGACCATTACCTGGACGGCGTGCACTACGAGCAGCGGCCCAGCCTGTGGGTCGAGCCGTTGGGCGACTGGGGCGAAGGCGCGGTGCAACTCATCGAGATCCCGACGGACGACGAGATCCACGACAACGTGGTCGCCTGCTGGGTGCCCCAGGCGCCGGCGACCGCCGGTGCGCGCTACGCCCTGCGCTACCGGTTGCACTGGACCGGCGCCGAGCCCCACCCCGCGCCGCTGGCACGCTGCGTGGCCACCCGCACCGGCCGCGGCGGGCAGCCGGGCAAGCCGCGGCCGGCCGGCGTGCGCAAGTTCATGGTGGAATTCATCGGCGCCCCGCTCGCCGCGTTGCCCTTCGGCACGCGGCCCGAACTCGTGCTGACCGCGACGCGCGGCACCTTCTCGTACACCTTCGCCGAACCCGTGCCCAACGGCGTGCCGGGGCACTGGCGGGCGCAGTTCGACCATGCCGCCACGGGTGACGAGCCGGTCGAGATGCGGCTCTTCCTGCGCCACGGCACCCAGGCGCTGTCGGAGACCTGGCTCCACCAGTACCGGCCGTCCTAGCGCGGCACGGGTCACTCAGACGCTGCGCATGCGGCGCCGTTTCTTCTCGGCCAGCATCCGCTTGTCGGCGCGGTCGAGCAGCACGTCCAGTTCGGAGTCGCCACCGATCGCCACGCCGATGCTGCAGCCGACGCCGTTCCCCAGGGCTGCGACCGCCGCGACGATGCGTTCGGCGGCGTGGGAGCTCACGCTGGCGATCTTGTCGGCCGGCGCGCACAGGCAGGCGGCGAACTCGTCGCCGCCGATGCGCCCGATCACGTCGCTGCCGCGAAGGCTCTTGAGCAGCACCTCGGCCACGCCTTTGAGCACGCGGTCGCCGGCCTCGTGGCCGTACCGGTCGTTGACCTCCTTGAAGCCGTCGAGGTCGATGTAGAGCAGCGCGACGCGGTCGTCGTGGCCGCCGAGCCGCGCGGTGTCGATCACGGCCGCAGCGTCCTGCATGAAAAGCGCGCGGCCGCGCAGACCCGTGAGCGCATCGCGCCGGGCCGCATCGAGCGCGGCGATCGTGCGGCCCACGCTCTTGCGGGCGGAGGTCAGCGCCGTCGCCAGCTGATCGATCTCGCTCACGGCGCTGGACGTGTGGACGGTGTCGCCCCCTTCGCGCACCGCATCGATGACGGCGCGGATGCGCTTGCGCAGCACATGCGCGACGTAGAGCGCGCACGCGATGCCGAGGGCGGCGCAGCCGAGCCCGCCCAGCAGGACGCTGTTGAGCGCGGAGCGGACCTCCCGATCGATCGCCGACGACGAGCGGCCGACCACCACCTTCCAGCCGAACACCGGAACGTCCGCGATGCGGGTGATCATCTCGACGCCCTCCTTGGTCTGCGACCGGAACGAGGTCAGGCCGCGATCGAGGGCGTCGGTCAGCGACGGCGTGCTCGGCTGGCCGACGAAGCGCTGCGAATCCTGCGAGCGGGACACGATCCGGCGCTGACCATCGAGCACGACGGCGGCCCAGCCGGGCGGCCATTCGGCCTCGTTCAGCCGCCCCGTGATCGCGGTGCTTTTCACGAAGGCGGTGATCGCATAGAGACTGTCACCGCCCACCTTCATCGGCACCGTCAGCGCCACGAGCCCTTGCCGGCTGGGTTCGTCGAGGAAGACCGGCGAGATCTCGGACTCGCCGCGCGCGAAAACACGCGGCGTCTCCTGGCTGGCGCGCACGGGCGGCAGGTCCTTGCCGAAGGGTTCGTCGGTGCGCAGCAGTTGCCGGCCGTTCCTGTCGGCCAGGCGGAACGCCGCGATGCGGGGGTCGGCCGCCACGACACGCCGGGCGAACTCGTGGAGCGTGGAGAGGTCGCCATTGATCACGATGTCCAACTGCGCGAGCGTACGAAGCTCCAGCTCGACGCTCCTGAGCTCCTGCTGGATGGCGATGGCGGATGCAGCCGCACGGCGCCCGAGCGCCTCCTGCCCCTGCACCTGTCGCTCCGCCACCCGGCTGCGGAACGCGAAGACCGCATAGGTGAGCATCGGCAGCGTCGCGAGCAGGCTCACGAGCAGCAGCCAGGCGAACAGGTTGAATCGCAGCAGTCCGGGGCCCTTGGGGGGAATGACTTTCATCGCGCGGGCAGAACCTCTATGGGCATCGGGAAAACCGCTCGAGGATAGCCGGGAAGGTGAAGGCGGCCGGAGTCTGCCGCCGCAGTGTTCAGCGCTTGCGTCGGGCCGACCCCGGCTTGCGGGCCGGCTTGGGCGCCAGCCCCAGCGCTGCACGGGCCAGCGCGTCGGCCTCGGCGTTGCGGTGTCGTGGCACCCAGTGAACGCTGCTGCGCGCGAAGCTCGAAAGCAAGGCCCGGGCCTCGTCGAACAGCGGCGCGAGGCGCGCCACCGGCGGCCCGTCTCCCGCGCCCCGGAGCTGCTCGACCAGGATGCTGCTGTCGCTGTAGAGACGGGCCGCCGTCGCGCCCTGCGCGCTCAGCCGGTGCAGCGCCGCCATGCATGCCCGCAGCTCGGCCTCGTTGTTGCAGCCGCGCTCGGGGGCCGCTTCCGACAGCGCCTGACGGCTGCCGTCCGGCGCGACGAGCACCGCCCCCAGCCCCATGCGCCCCGGGTTGGGCTGCGCACTGCCGTCGCAATGCACCACCCAGCACGGAAGATCGTCGGAGACATCGGTTGGCAGCATGGCTTCGACGCTACCACCGAAACCGGGCGGCCCGGCTCGCGCAAGGCCGGCGTCACGCATCGATGGCTGCTTTGTTTCACCTGACATCTGGGCGGGGGTGCTTCGACACGGGACACCAGCATGGCCTCACGACACTGGCGGCTCCCCCAACGCTCCGGAGAACGCCCATGCCACATCCCGCCGACCGACTTCAGGTGCTCGTGATGCACGACGAGCCGCTGGTGGCCATCGGTCTTGCCACCGCGCTGCGCCAGCAGCCCGACTTCGAGGTTTCGGTGCACGGCATCGACGCCGACCCGGCCTCTGCCGACATCGTCATCGCCGACTACGACGGCGGCGTCGCCTGGGCACTGCAGGCGCGCAAGCACGCGCATCCGCTGTGCCGGGTGATGGTCGTCACCACCATCGACCGCGAACGCGAGGTGCGCGCCGCCCTCGAGGCCGGCGTGCACGGCTACCTGCTGCTGGGCTGCCAGCTGCAGGAACTGACCGACGGCATCCGGTCCGTGGCGCGTGGCGCGCGGGCGCTCTGCGCGGCGGTCAGCCATCGCCTGGCCGACAGCCTGATCCACGAGGCGCTCACGCCGCGCGAGCTCGACGTGCTGCAGCTCATCGCCGAAGGCCGCGGCAACAAGGCCATCGCCAGCGGGCTCGACATCGCCGTGGGCACCGTGAAGACGCACGTCAAGGCCATCCTCGGCAAGCTCGATGCGCGCAGCCGCACCGAAGCGGCCGCGGTCGCGTCGCGGCGCGGGCTGATTGCGATCGAGCGCGAGGTGCAGCGCCCGGCCGCGGCGGTGCCGTCGCCATTCATGCGTCCTGCGCTGCGCTTCCCCGGCTACACGGCCGCGGCCCACGCCGCCTGATCCGCCGTTGCACGCCACGGCGCGCCGGGGCCGCCAGCGGCGCCGAGGCGAAACGGGTAGATTGCCCGCATGCAAGAACTGTTGTCCCTGGCCACCGAGCGCGGCGTCGCGGTGGTCTTCTTCGCCACGCTCGCGGCGCGGCTGGGTGCGCCGATCCCCGCGTCGGCGGTGCTGGTGGTGGCGGGCGGGCTGGCCGCCATGGGGCAGATCTCCCTCTGGTCCACGGTGCTGGGCGCGCTGCTGGGCAACCTGCTGGGCGACGCCGCCTGGTTCTACGCCGGACGCCGCTTCGGCCACCGCATGATGCGGCTGCTGTGCAAGGTGTCGCTGTCGCCGGACACCTGCGTGCGGCAGAGCGAATCGCTCATCACGCGCTGGGGGGGTGCCTCGCTGATCGCGGCCAAGTTCGTGCCGGGCGTGTCGGTGGTCGCGCCGCCGATGGCCGGCGCGCTGCACATGTCGACGGCACGCTTCGTCGGTTTCGACACCCTGGCCGCGGCCATCTGGTCGGCCGCCTTCCTGGTTCCGGGCTGGATCTTCAGCACGCAGATCCAGGCGGTGCTCGACGCCATGGCCGACGCCGGCGCGGCGGCCCTGCTGGTGCTGCTGGTGGCGGTGGCCGCGGGGATCGGCCTGCGCTACTGGCGGCGGCGCGCGATGCTGCTGGCCATCGACATCCCGCGCGTCACGGTCGACGAACTGCACGCGCTGATGGCCTCGGAGGCACCGCCGGTGGTGATCGACGTGCGCTCGCCGGCCGGCGCCGAACTCGAACCCCGCCGCATCCCGGGCGCCCTGGTGCTGCACCTGCAGGACATGAAGAAGAACCGCGGCATTCCCGAGCTGCCCCATGACCGCCACGTCGTCCTCTACTGCAACTGCCCCAACGAGGTGACCGCCGCCATGGCGGCGCGGCTGCTCGCGGCGCAGGGCGTGACGCAGGCACGGCCGCTGGCCGGCGGCCTGGACGCCTGGCTCGCCTCGGGCCACCCGACCGAGATCGGCTGAAGCGCGGCGCATTGTTGGCGGCAGGGAAACACATTGCTGGCCCCCGGCCCCTTGGTCTCGTCATGCAGGGCGACCACACTGCGAGGCCCTATCGCCACGCTGCGGCCCCGCCTTCCCGATGACGCCCTCTTCCTCCTCCTGCACCACCTGCGACGACCTGCTCGACGCGCCGCCCGCACTGGCCGCGACCACCCCGGCCGACGCCTCGCGCGCCGCCTGGCTGGCGGTCGGCTCGATCGCCGTCGGCACCTTCGTGATGGTGACCACCGAGTTCCTGCCGGTCGGCCTGCTCACCGACATCGCACGCGGGCTGAACGTGTCCGACGGCACGGCCGGCCTGATGATGACCATGCCGGGCGTGCTCGCCGCGATCGCCGCGCCGGCGCTCACGGTGGCGGCGGGCCGGCTCGACCGGCGCACGGTGATGATCGCGCTCAGCGCGCTGCTGCTGGTGTCGAACCTGCTCGCCGCCTTCGCCCCGAACTTCGGGACGATGCTGGCCGCGCGGCTGCTGCTCGGCCTGTGCGTCGGCGGCTTCTGGGCCTTCGCGCCGGGCGTCGGCACACAGCTGGTGCCGCCCATGGCGCAGGCCCGCGCGATGTCGATCATCCTGGCCGGCATCTCGGTCGGCACCGTGCTCGGCGTGCCGGCCGGGGCGCTGCTGGGCAGCGTCGCCGGCTGGCGCTCGGCCTTCGCCGTGTCGGCGGCGCTGGCCGTGGTGGTGCTGGCGATGCAGCTGCGGCTGCTGCCGGCGCTGCCCGCCGCGCGCGCCATTCGCCCACGCGACCTGCTCCTGCCCCTGACGCAGCGCCTGTCGCGTGTGGGCCTGGGCGCCGTGCTGCTGATGGTGGCCGGCCATTTCGCGGCCTACACCTACCTCAAGCCGCTGCTGCAAACGGTGTTCGGCCTGTCGCCCACGCTCGTGACCGCCCTGCTCCTGACCTACGGCGCCGCCGGCTTCGTCGGGAATTTCATCGGCGGCCACCTCGTGGCGCGCAGCCCGCGGCTCGGCCTGCTGGCGACCGCCGTGCTGCTGGCCGCATCGCTGGCGATGTCGGCGGTGGTGGGCGACGGCCTGCTGGCCGGCGGCGCGGTGGTGCTGGCCTGGGGCGTCGCCTTCGGGATGGTGCCGGTGGCGGCCACCGGCTGGATGCTGAACGCGCTGCCGCAGGCGCCGGAAGCCGGCCAGGCGATGCTGGTCACGGCCTTCCAGGTGGCGATCGCCTCGGGTGCGCTGCTCGGCGGCCTCGTGGTCGACGGCAGCGGCGTTTCCAGCGCGATGCTGGTGGGCAGCCTGCTGGTGGCCGGTGCGGCGCTGGTGGCGGGCACGCTGGGCCACGCGCCGCGCGTGCTCAGCGCCCCTTGACGGCGATCAGCTCGACCTCGAAGTTCAGCGTGGCGTTCGGCGGGATCACGCCGCCGGCGCCGCGCGCGCCGTAGGCGATGCTCGGCGGGCACACCAGCTTGGCCTTGCCGCCCGGCTTCATCCTCTGCACGCCTTCGGTCCAGCAGGGGATCACACCGGAGAGCGGGAACTCGATCGGCTCGCCGCGCTTGTAGGAGCTGTCGAACTCCTTGCCGCTGTCGGGGAAGGTGCCACGGTAGTGCACCTTGACGGTGTCGCTGGCCGTCGGCGAGGTGCCGCTGCCATCCTTCAACGATTGATAGACCAGGCCGCTGGGCGTGGTGACGGGCGCGCTCTGGGCCCAGGCGGCCGACATGGCAGAGACGGCGCACAGCGACGCGAAGGCCGCCTTGAAGATGAATCGCACGAGAGCTTCCTTGCAGAGTTGGAAGCATCCATTATTGCCATGCACCGTGTCCAGGGTGATGGGCGCGCCGCTGCTCAGGTCTCGGGCTCCACCAGATAGCCGATGCCGCGCAGCGTCCGGATGCCGGCCCCGCTACCGACGAGCTTCTTGCGAAGCCGCGAGACGAACGCTTCCAGGGCGTTGTCGCCCAGCGCATCGTCGAAGCTGGAGAGCTTGTCCGAGAGGGTTCGCTTGCTCACCACCCGGCCGGGCGGCGTCATCAGCTCGACCAGCACCTCGAACTCGCGCGCCGGCAGCTCGAGCGGGTCGCGACCGATGCTGAACCGGTGCAGCTTGCGATCGAGGTTCAACGCCGCCACCGACACGTAGTCCTCGGTGTCCTTGGCCCGCCGCACGAGGGCACGCAGGCGGGCCTCCACCTCCGCGAGATCGAAGGGCTTGCCGAGGTAATCGTCGGCCCCCGCATCGAGGCCCGCGATGCGCTCCTCGGTGCGGTTGCGGGCCGTGAGCACCAGCACGGGCGTGCGATCCCCGCGCGCCCGTGCCTTGCGCAGGGCCACGAGGCCGCTGCTGTCGTTGCCCGAGGCACGGGCAGAGCCGGTGGTCGGCGGCAGATTCAGATCGAGCAGGACCGCATCGAAGATCTGGACCTGCCATAGGGCGTCGGCGTCCGCCACGTTGGCGGCCAGATCGATTCGATGGCCGGCATCGGTCAGGCTGCGCAACATCACATCGCTGAGAACAGCGTCGTCTTCGACCACGAGGATTCGCATCCGCCAAGGCTATCAGGCGATCGATTAACACCACAAATGGCACGTCAGCGCTCGGTCAGGGCCCCGGGACGATAAACCGCCGATGACTTTCCAGCCTTTGGCATGAGCGGGCGCGACGCATGGTCCGAAGCGCTGCACGGCGACCATTCGGCCGCTGCGCGCACAGCCGTGCTGCTGCTGCACGGCCTGTGCAGCACGCCCGACGAACTGCGGGCCGTGGACACCCCGCTGCGCAGCCTCGGCTACACCGTCGAAGCGCTGCGCGTCGACGGCTATGCCTTCGATCCCGCCGCCATCGTGCAGACGGCGGCCCCCTGGTCGAGCTGGATCGACGCCATCGAACGCCAGGTCGACGCCTTCCGCGCGACGCATGCGCGCGTGATGCTCGTCGGCATCTCCGCGGGTGCGACGCTGGCGCTGGGCACGGCGATCCGCTGCGGCGCGCGCATCGACGCGCTGGTGCTGATGTCCACCCCGCTGCGTTTCGACGGCTGGGCCATTCCGCGGCTGCATGCGCTGCTGCCGCTGGCGCTCTACACCCCGCTCGGCCGCTTCTGGCGCTACAGGGAACGCCCGCCGTATGGCGTCAAGAACGAGCGGGTGCGTGCCTGGATCGCACGCGAGCTCGAAGCGCGCCGGATCTCGCGCGCCGGCAGCGCCGTGATCGACATCGGCCATCTTCGCGAGCACGACCGCCTGTTGCGCCACGTGCGCGCGCGCCTCGACCAGGTCGTGTGCGCCCGCGTGCTCGTGCTTCATGCGCGCGAGGACGAAGTGGCCAGCCTCGAGAACGTCGCCATCCTGGCACGCGGGCTGCGCTGCGGATCGTTCCGCGCCGTGGTGCTGGGCAACAGCTTCCACATGATCACCATCGACAACGACCGTCACGAGGTCGTCCGCGAGACGACCGAGTTCGCCGCTGCGCTCGCGCACGACACCGCCTGAAGGCGCGGCTCGCCTTCGCACACCAAGGAATCCTTCGCATGCCCTCCCCGGTCTACAACAGCATCGCCGCCATCCTCGAAGGCGATTTCAAGATCTCTCCCGGACAGATCCGCCCCGACACGACGCTGGTCGACCTCGGCCTGGACTCGCTGGCGCTGATGGAGTTCGTCTTCGCCGTGGAGGACGCCTTCCGTCTGCGCATTCCGGAAGACCGGCTCGACCCGCGCGAGGCCGGCCTCACGCTCGCGCAGCTGTGCGACGTGGTCGAGGACATGCAGGACGGGCCCGCCACGGCCATCGCCCCGCTGGCCACCCACGCATGAGAGATCCGTATGCCGCGGCCGCCGTCGCCCCACGGCGGCCCATGCCACGCACCGGCCAGATCGCCGTCACCGGGCTGGGCCTGATCACACCGCTGGGCACCACGCTGGAGGCCTTCGACGACGCGCTGTTCAACGCGCGCTCGGCCGTGCGCTCGCACACCGTGGCGCTGCCGCGCATGGCGCCCTTCACGATGGGCATCGCGGCCTGCGACTTCGACGACGGCGAGCGCAGCAGCTCGCGCCTGCCGCTCGACCGGGGCACGGCGATGGCGATGGCCGTTGCCCGCGCCGCCTTCACGGCCTCCGGGCTCGGTGCGCAGGCGTTCGACGGCGATCGTCTGGGCGTCTACTGGGGCAGCGGCATGGCCGGCAGCGCCAGCTTCGACGCCACGGCCCGCGGGCTGTACGCCGATGCGCAGCGGGTGCGGCCGACCACCGTGCTGACCACGATGCCGAACGCCGCAGCCGCGGAGATCGCCCTGCAGATCGGCGCGCGCGGCGCGGCGCTGTCCTATGCCTGCGCCTGCGCCTCGTCCGCGGTGGCCATCGGCGAGGCGATGCGCGCGATTCGCGGCGGCTGGATCGACGTCGCCATCGTCGGCGGGCATGAAGCGATGCTCACGCCGGGGACGCTGGCGAGCTGGCATGCGATGCGCGTGACCGCGCCGCCGGGCGACGACCCCGGCGCCAGCTGCCGCCCGTTCGCGACGGACCGCACCGGCTTCGCGCTCGGCGAAGGCGCGGCGGCCCTGGTGATCGAATCGGCCGCGCATGCGCAGGCGCGTGGCGCCGCAGTGCCATGGACGCTGGCCGGCTACGCGACCCACTGCGACGGCACCCACATGACCCAGCCCGATCCGGCCGGCCAGGCCCGCACCATGCGCGCCGCCCTGGCGGACGCCGGCCTGCAGCCCGCGGACATCGGCTACATCAATGCGCACGGCACCGGCACGCAGGCCGGCGACGACGCCGAGGCCCGCTCAGTGGCGGCGGTCTTCGGGCCGTCGGTGCCGATCAGCTCGACCAAGCCGCTGCACGGGCACCTGCTGGGTGGCGGCGGCGCGGTGGAGTTGATCGTGGCCCTGCGCGCCCTCGCCCATGGCCGTCTCCCGGCCACGGCGAACCTGGACACGGTCGACCCCGGCATCCATCTCGACCTCGTGCGCGGCACCGCCCGGGCCGCACCGGGCCTGCGGCACGCGCTGTCCAATTCCTTTGCCTTCGGCGGCACCAACGCCGTGCTGATCGCGACCCGAACGCCCGGCTGATCGATCCGAGGCACCTGCGGGCGACCGCGTCCCGCGGGCGATGGCACCGTTATTGCAGGGGGACTTCTCAACCAGGAGAACAGCCCGTGACATCCGGTCTCAAGAAAGTGCTCGGCCCCTTCCAGCTGTGGGGCATCGCCGTCGGGCTGGTGATCTCCGGCGAATACTTCGGCTGGAGCTATGGGTGGGCCACCGCCGGCACGCTCGGCTTCCTGGTGGCCACGGTGCTGGTGGCGACCATGTACACCACCTTCATCTTCAGCTTCACCGAGCTGTCGACCGCCATCCCGCATGCGGGCGGCCCCTTCGCCTATGCGCGGCGCGCCTTCGGACCCACCGGCGGCTTCGTCGCCGGCTTCGCGACGCTGGTCGAGTTCGTCTTCGCGCCGCCGGCCATCGCGCTGGCCATCGGCGCCTACCTCAACGTGCAGTTCCCGGCCGTCAACCCGAAGTGGTTCGCGCTGGGCGCCTACGTGCTCTTCATCGGCCTGAACTGGGTCGGCGTCGGCATCGCGGCGGCCTTCGAGCTGTTCGTGACGGTGCTGGCCATCGTCGAGCTGCTGGTGTTCATGGGCGTGGTCGCGCCGGGCTGGTCGCTCGCGAACTTCGTGGCCCACGGCTGGGCCGGCGGCGAGGTGCTCAACGGCGCGGCGGTCTCGGGCATCTTCGCGTCGATCCCCTTCGCCATCTGGTTCTTCCTGGCCATCGAGGGCGCGGCGATGGCGGCCGAGGAGGCGCGCGACCCGCACCGCACCATCCCCCTCGCCTACACCACCGGCATCGTCACGCTGGTGGTGCTGGCCTTCGGCGTGATGGTCTTCGCGGGCGGTGTGGGCGACTGGCGCACGCTGGCCAACATCAACGACCCGCTGCCGCAGGCGATGAAGGCCGTGGTTGGCGAGAACAGCGGCTGGCTGCACATGCTGGTGTGGATCGGCCTCTTCGGGCTGGTCGCGTCCTTTCACGGGATCATCATGGGCTACTCGCGCCAGATCTTCGCGCTGGCGCGGGCGGGCTACCTGCCGGCCTACTTCGCCGGGCTGAGCCCGCGCTTCGACACGCCGCACCGCGCGCTGCTGGCCGGCGGCGTGGTGGGCATCGTGGCGATCTTCAGCGACGAATGGGTGCGCTTCGGCGGCCAGACGCTCACCGCCAACATCGTGACGATGGCGGTGCTCGGCGCGATCGTGATGTACCTGGTGTCGATGGCCGCGCTGTTCCGCCTGCGCCGCACCGAACCGAACCTGGCGCGCACCTACCGCGCGCCCTTCTACCCCGTGTTCCCGGCCATCGCGCTGGGGCTGGGCGTGGTGTGCCTGGGCGCAATGGTCTGGTTCAACGGCATGCTGACGCTGCTGTTCCTCGTGCTGATGGCACTGGCCTACGGCTACTTCCTGTTGACCGGCGCGCAGCGCGGGGCGGCGGCGCCGGACGAGATGCTGGCCAAGCGCGGCTGACACGCGCGGCCAGGCGCCATCACGGTGGCGGGATTCCCTTGCGCACCTTCGCCACCTGCGCCGGCGTGACCGCTTCGCCCCGGTTGCCCCAGCTGCTGCGCACGAAGCTCAGCAGCGCCGCCACGTTGTCGTCGCTCAGGCGCCAGCCGAAGCCGGGCATGGCGAGCGCCGACGGTCGGGTCTCGGTGCTGGGCATCGCCGAACCGGCGAGCACGATGCGGATCAGCGAGGTCGGGTCCTTCGCGTTCACCACGCTGTTGCCTGCCAGTGACGGGAACACCCCCTCGGCGCCTGCACCGCTCGACCGGTGGCAGGCGTTGCAGTTGTTCAGGTAGACCATGCCGCCCGCCCCTTCGACCGTGCCCGCGCGCAGCTTCTGCGTGCTCGGGTGCGTTTCGGCCGCGGACACCACGGCAGCCTGCAGCGGTGCCGGCGTCGCGGGTGCCGTGCCGATCGACTGCAGGTAGGTCGCGATCGACGCCAGGTCTTCGCGGCTCAGGTACTGCGTGCTGTTCTGCACCACCTGCGACATCGGGCCGAAGGCCGCGGTGTGCGCGGTGCGGCCGGTCTGCAGGTAGGCGACCAAGTCGTCGGTCGACCACTGGGCCGCGCCGCCGCGCTCGCTGTGGCGCAGCGGCTGCGCGAGCCAGCCGTCGATCAGCGTGCCGGCCAGGTAGCTGTCGCCCTGGCGCTCGTTGGCCGCCTTCACGCCGCCGGTCAGGCTGCGCGGCGTGTGGCAGTCGCCGCAGTGGCCCAGTCCCTGGACCAGGTAGGCGCCGCGGTTCCACTCGGCGCTGCGTGCGCTGTCGGGCTGGTAGGCGCCCTTGTCGAGGTACAGCATGTTCCAGCCCATCATGAGCCAGCGCATGCTGAAGGGCCATGGCAGGTCGGTCGGCGGCGGCTTGGCGGCCGATGCGGGCACGCCCTGCTGGAAGTAGACGTAGAGCGCATGCGTGTCCTCGTCGTTCAACCTGGCGAACGAGGGGTACGGCATGGCCGGGTACAGGTGCTGGCCGTCGCGCCGCACGCCTTCGCGCAGGGCGCGGGCGAACTCGGCCTCGGTGTAGCCGCCGATGCCCGCGCTTTTGTCGGGCGTGATGTTGCTCGAGACGATGGTGCCGAAGGGCGTCGCCATCGGCAGGCCGCCGGCGAAGGGCACGTTCGACGGGCCGGTGTGGCAGCTGACGCAGTCGCCGGCGCGCGCGAGGTAGCGGCCGCGCTCGACCGTGGGGTCGGACGACGGCGCCTGGCTGGCCGCGGTGGTGGCCACGACCGGTGCCGAGGCCACGCCCCCGCTGACAGGGTTCGCCTTCTGCCCGAAAGCCCAGGTCGACAGCAGCGCCGCGACGACGATGCCGAGCCCGGTCACGCGCAGGCGCGTCTTGGTCGCGGCGTTCATGCCAGCGCTCCCGGGTTCTTCAGGTAGGTCTCGCGGATCGCCTTGGCCGACCAGTAGGCCAGCGCGCCGACGACAGCCGTCGGGTTGTAGCCGAAGTTCTGCGGGAAGGCGCTGGCGCCCATCACGAACACGTTCGGCACGTCCCAGGTCTGCAGGTAGCGGTTGATGGCACTGGTCTTGGGGTCGGTGCCCATGATCGCGCCGCCGGTGTTGTGGGTCGACTGGTAGGGCCGCACGTCGTAATGCTGACCCTTCGTCTTGAAGCCCATGCTGATGTGCCTGGGCCCCATCGCCTTGGCGATCTGCTCGACCTTGGTGCCGATGAAGGCGGTCATCGCCATGTCGTTGTCCTTCCAGTCGAAGGTCATGCGCAGCAGCGGCTGGCCGAAGGCGTCTTTGTAGGTCGGGTCGAGGTCGAGGTAGTTGTCGCGGTAGGCCATCACCGAACCCTGGCTGCCGACGCTGGTCTGGTAGACGTAGTTCTCCTTGGCCGCCTTCTTCCACGCTGCGCCCCAGGTCGGCGTGCCCGCCGGCAGACTGAGCTGCTGGATCGGACGACCACCGGTGTTGATGCAGTTGATGGTGGCGCCGCCGACGAAGCCCAGCGGGCCGTGGTCGAAGTTATCGCCGTCGAAGTCGTCCATCGCATGGCCGCTGGCGCCGGCGCCGACAAAGGGGTTCATCGGCTGGTCCTTGTCGAAATGCAGCGTGGCACCGCCGTTCAACTGGTACGCATAGCTGCGGCCGACCACACCCTCGCCGGTGGCCGGGTCGTACTTCTTGCCGATGTTCGACAGCAGCAGCAGGCGCACGTTGTGCATCTGGTAGGCGCACAGCACCACCAGGTCGGCGGGCTGCTCGACCTCGTTGCCCTGGGCGTCGATGTAGGTCACGCCGGTGGCCCGCTTGCCGTCGGGCGACATGGTCACGCGCTGCACGTGCGAACGGGTGCGCAGCTCGAAATTGGAGCGCTTCATCAGCGTGGGCAGCAGCGTGGTCTGCGGCGAGGCCTTGGCGTACATGTAGCAGCCGTAGCGCTCGCAGAAGCCGCAGAAGTTGCACGGCCCGAGCTGCGCGCCGTGCGGGTTGGTGTAGGCCCGGGACGCATTGGCCGCGGCCTGTGGGAAGGGGTGGTAGCCTAGCTCGCGCGCGGCCTTCTCGAAGAGCACGGCGCTGTTGGGCGATGCCAGCGGCGGCAGCGGGTATTCGTTCGCACGCCACCCCTCGAAGGGATTGCCGCCGGCCTGGATCTGGCCCTTGAGGTTGCCGGCCTTGCCCGAAGTGCCGCAGATCTTCTCGAACTGGTCGAAGTGCGGCTCGAGCTCGTCGTAGCTCACACCGAAGTCCTGCAGGTACATGCCCTCGGGGATGAACTTCTTGCCGTAGCGCGCTTCATAGGTGCTGCGCAGTTGCAGGTCGGCCGGCAGCGCGCGCCAGTGGTGGCCGTTCCAGTGCACGCCGGCACCGCCCACGCCGTCGCCCAGCAGGAAGGAGCCGTGCTGGCGGTACGGCACGGCCACGTCGGCGGGCGTGTGGCGGATGGTGACGGTCTCTTTCGAGAGGTTCTGGAACAGCTTGCCGCGGATGCCGTAGCTCAGCTCGTCCGTGATGCGCGGGTACGCGAAGTCGGGCACGGTGTCGCGGTTCTCGCCGCGCTCCAGTGCCAGCACCTGCAGGCCGGCGGCGGTGAGTTCCATGCCCATGATGGCGCCGGTCCAGCCGAAGCCGACCAGCACGGCGTCGACGCTGGGTTTCTTGATGGTGGCCATGCTAATTCTCCACCGCGCTATTGCGATATCCGCGACACACGAGGTTGACGCCGCCACATTCCAGGGATACCGCGGAACCGGCTTTGCCGGGCCGCTGGTATCGCCCCCTTGAGGGGGAGGCGCCGCAGGCGCTTCGGGGGTGATTCATGTTTGCGGCCCGTTGATGCTGACGGGGGGCAGCGAGTAATGGACGCCGGGCTTCTGCACCCAATCGAGGAAGTCGGCGCGGGCGCCGGGGAAGCCGATCATCTTCCAGGCCACGGCGTTCTTGTTGCCGCCGTGGATCGGGTCGCTGAAGTAGCCTTCCTTGGTGTTCTGCAGCAGGAAGGTGAAGAAGTCCTTGGCGCCGACCTCGGCGAACTGGAGGGTGCCGCCGTCGAGGCCCTTGAGCACCTCGTCCTGTGTCGCTGCATCGAGTTCGGCGAAGCGCTTGCCGCCTTTCTGCTGCGTGCACCATGCATCGGTGGCGGCAATGCCGGCCCGGTAGACCTCGCGCGGCGGCATCTTGCCCTGGTAGCCGAACAGCGGCGAGCTGGGCACGAAGGGCCCCTGCATGTACCAGATGGCCGCATGGCCGAAGGCGCCTTCCATCTGCCGGTCGATGAACTCCGGCACGCCGGCTTCGATGGCGCCGGGGCCGGTCTCGTCGGAGGGAATGAGCCGGGCCACGGCGGCCTGGATGAAGGCCCACTCGTCGGCATGGAAGTACGCCGGCGTGTACGGCGGCGAAGCGGGGCCGGCGGGTGCCGGGACCGGTTGCGCTGCCACCTGCTGGCCGGCCACGAAGCCGGTCGCCGTGAGTGCGCTGGCGGCGGGAACGATCGCGATGGACCGACGCAGGAAACCGCGCCGACCCGGTGAGGGAACGTCTGTCATCGATGGATGTGCAGCATGAGGCCGCTGTGTTGTTATGAGTCCAGCATGGCACTGCGACGGCGTCGAGGCAATCGGCAGAGGTCACTTTCCACCGATGAAGTCGGCCAAAGTTTGGTGCGAATCGGCCAAGCGCTCCGGCGGTGCATGATGTCCGCCGACGACCTACCCACAAGGAGACAGACCATGCCCTCTCATGCAGCACCGCGCTATCCCATGGCCGACCTGAAGGACCTGCCCGACGACATCCGCACGGCGGTACTCGCCGTGCAGGAGAAGGCCGGCTTCGTGCCCAACGTGTTCCTCGCCTTCGCTCGCCGCCCCGCCGAGTGGCGCGCCTTCTTCGCGTACCACGACGCCCTGATGCTCAAGGAAGAAGGCTCGCTGACCAAGGGCGATCGCGAGATGATCGTGACCGTCACCAGCGCGGCCAACCAGTGCCTCTACTGCGTGGTAGCACATGGCGCGCTGCTGCGCATCTACGAGAAGAAGCCGCTGGTGGCCGACCAGGTGGCGGTGAACTACCGCAAGGCCGACATCACGCCGCGCCAGCGCGCGATGCTCGACTTCGCGATGAAGGTGTGCGACCGGTCGCACGAGATAGCCGACACCGACTTCAGCGCGTTGCATGCGCACGGCTTCGACGACGAGGACATCTGGGACATCGCGGCCATCACGTCCTTCTTCGGCCTGTCGAACCGCATGGCGAGCTTCGCCGGCATGCAGCCGAACACCGAGTTCTTCCTGATGGGACGCATCCCGAAGGACAGGAAGTAGCGGCTACGCCGCCGGGCCGCGGCAGCCCGCGAAGGCGTCGAGCGCCGGCTTGTAGGTGGGCGTCTTCAGGTCCATCACGCCCAGCACCGTGTGGTACAGGTTGTCGTGCGTGAGGGCGGCGTCGCGGCCCTTCGCGAGGCAGGTGGTCGAGAGGTGCTCGCGCGCCTTCAGGCCGTCGCCGAACCAGGCCACCATCGGCACATGCTTCTGCACGTCGGGCGCGATGTTGTAGGGCAGGCCGTGCAGGAACAGCCCGTACTCGCCGAGCGATTCGCCGTGGTCGCTCATGTAGAGCATGCCGGTGTCGTAGTGCGACGACTGGGCCTGCAGCCAGTCGATGGTGCGCGCCAGGAAGCGGTCGGTATGGACGATCGAGTTGTCGTAGGCGTTCATCAACTCGCCATGGCTGCAGTCAGCCAGCACGTTGGTCGTGCATTCGGGCATGAAGCGCTTGGTGTCGGGCGCCGAACGCTTGGCGTAGGACGGCCCGTGGCTGCCCATCTGGTGCAGCACCAGCAGCACGCCGCGGTTGCGGCGCTCGGCCGGCAGCGCCGCGATACGCTGGTCGATGTTCTTGAGCATCACGTCGTCCAGGCATTCGTCGCCGCTGCACAGCGCGCTGCGCGTGGCGTCGTCGAGGCCCTCGGCGGCCGACACGTTGGGCACGCGCACGCACACGCCCTTGCAGCCGGCCTGGTTGTCGATCCACAGCACCGCCAGCCCGGCGGCCTGCGCGACGTCGACCAAGGTCTCGTAGTCGTCCTTGCGCCCCTCGTACCCTTCCTTGCCGAGGTGCGAGAACATGCACGGTACAGAGGCGAGCGTGTTGGTGCCGCAGGAATGCACGTTGGACCAGCTGATCACCTGGCGCGCGGCGAGTTCGGGCGTGGTGTTGCGCGCGTAGCCGTTGAGCCCGAAGTGATCGGCCCGCGCCGTCTCGCCCACGACGACGACGAAGAGCGGCGGCTTGCTCTGCGCCGCATAGCTGGCGCCCAGCGCCGCGCCGCCGGAGATCGGGATCAGCTTTCGGCTGTGCTGGAGAAGCGGCTTGAGCACCACCACGCCGGCCGAATACAGGCTCGCGAGCGGGTTCATCATGTAGCGCAGCGTGACGTGGTTGCGCATCAACGGTGCCAGTTCGCGCGACATCGTCACCGCGCTCGCCACCACCACCGCGAGGGCCGCGATGCACAGCACCGCGTTGCGCCACAGCTGCGACAGCGGCCGCATCGGCACGATGCGCACGCGCAGCAGCCCCCAGGCCGGCAGCGCGCCGACCATCAGCACGTTGAACAGCAGACGCCAGCTGAGCAGGTCGCGCGTCTCGTGGAAGTCGGTCTGCATGGCGTTCGCCGCCATCGTCGGGTCCATCACGACGTGGTAGGTCAGCATGTAGTGCTGCACGACCCCGGCCAGCAGCACGACGGCGAACCACAGTGGCTTCATGCCACGCGTCCATGCGCTGAGCGACAGCACGGCCACCGTGCCGAAGCCGGTGAGCAGCGCCATCCCGCCGATCGAGCGCAGGTACACGCTCGGCGCGCCGCCGATGCGCGCCAGCTCCATCCACAGCGGCCAGTTGGCGGCGAGCAGCAGATAGACGGAGAGCGCCGCCACCACCGCCCGGGCGGACCGGGGGCGCGACAGCCAGGCATCGAACTTCAACAGCGCGTCGGGCCAGCGCAGGGAGAGGGGGGCGGAAAAGCCGGTGCCGGCCGCGGCCGGGTGCGCGCGGTCCGCGGCTTCGGGAGAAACGATCATCCCCCGATACTGGAAACCGGGACTGAAATCAGCCTGAACGAGGCGCTCAGCTTTCGTTCAGCTTCGGCGTCGCGCGCAGATCAGCGGCCGGCCGCTGGCGATGGAAGGCCCCGTCGACCGCCCAGCCCGCGGCCCAGCACACCCAGGCCGTCCACAGGGTGTGGCTCATGTAGTGCGCGCCGCGCCATTGCTGCGCGAGGCCCAGCACCAGTCCGAGCAAAGCCGCGGTCGCCAGCCAGACCCAGGCGGCGCGCGGCATCGAGCGCCGCCAGACGAACCAGCCGCCCAGGTAGGCAAAGGCCGCCGACGCGTGGCCGGCCGGGAAGCACCGGCCCGGACCGCCATCGTGCACGCCCCAGGCCCAGTGCGACACGTAGCGCGCCGTGCCGCCGAACTCGGCCAGATCCCACGGACAGCTCGTGCGGCTGCTGGTCTTGAGGAGCGAGACGGCGATCACCGAGGCGATCACCGTCAGCGCCAGCTGGAGGCGCTCGCGCCGGCTCAGCCCGCGCAGGATCGCGAAGGGCCAGCGAACCGCGGCGAACAGCACCGCCACGCAGCCCCAGCTGAGCAAGCGCGGCACCTCGTGCAGCCACAGCACCAGCGCCGCATCGTCGCTCAGCGCGAAGCCGCTCGAGCCGCCGGCGAGCCGGGCCATCGGCAGGTCGAGGCCGGCGAGGTCCCACAGCAGGATCAGCAGCAGCGCGGTGAACGTGAAAAGAGAGAGCCGAGAGAAAGCGGTGGGGTACCGACGGGTCATGTCTGGACGGGCGCAGCGCGCCCCGGGCAGCATCGAAGATGGAGGCAACCGAGCCTAACGGCGCCGCATGAACCGCGCCTGAAGGCCGCGCCCCGGGGAGGCCCTAGACTCCTTCATTTTTCGGAGACCGTCTTGCGCGTCCTGCTCGTCGAAGACGACATTGCCCTGTCGGAAGCAGTCTGCGGCTACCTGCGGGCCAAGGCCTTCGTGGTCGACGCCGTGCCCAGCCTCGCGCAGGCCAGCGCGGCGCTGCATGGCGCCCAGTACGCCGCCGTGCTGCTCGACCTGCACCTGGGCGACGGCGACGGGCTGTCGCTGCTGCCGCAGGTGCGCGCGCTGAAGGACCGCCCCATCGTCATCGTGCTCACCGCGCGCGACCAGGTGACCGACCGCATCCGCGGCCTCGACGCCGGCGCCGACGACTACCTCATCAAGCCCTACGACCCGGGCGAGCTGCTGGCACGCCTGCGCGCGGTGGAGCGCCGCCGCAGCACGTCCACCGCGCCGGTGCTGCAACTGGGCGACCTGGAGATCGACCTGACACGCGAACTGGTGCGCAGCCGCGGCGTGCCGGTTGCGCTGACCCAGAAGGAATGGGCGCTGCTGCGCGTGATGGCCACCCGGCCCGACCGCATCCACACCCGCGACAACCTGCAGGACGCGCTCTACGGTTTCAACGACGAGGCCGACAGCAACACGCTGGAGGTGTTCATCAGCCGGCTGCGCCGCAAGCTGGGCCGCGAACACATCCAGACGCTGCGCGGGCTGGGCTACCGCCTGGTGAACGCGGGCAGCGACGCGCCGTGAGCGCGACGACCGTGCCCCCGCCGCGCGAGACGCTGGCCGGACGGCTCATCCGCACGCTGATCCTGTGGGTCGGCGGCGTCTGGCTGCTGTGCGTCGTCGGCGTGGTCTGGTACGTCGACGGTGAGATCAACTACAACTTCGACAACGAGCTGGTCGAGGTGTCGCACCGCATGTTCGACCTCGCGCTCGACGAGCTCGACCGCCGCCAGGGAGAGGCCACCAGCGAGCGCATCCTGATCGCCCCGGCGCCGACCTTCGCCGACGCGGCGGTGATGTTCCAGGTGGTCGCCCCCGGCGGGCGTGTGCTGCTGCGTTCGACCGAGACCCCGGGCGACACCTTCGACGTGCCCTTGTCCACCGGCTTCGCCAACGACGCGGCGTGGCGCGTCTATACGGTGCGCCATCCCAAGCGCGATCTGTATCTGCAGGTCGGCGACCCGCTGGACAGGCGGCGCGAGACGCTCAACCGCACGCTCTTCGGGCTCATCATCCCGCTGGGGGCGGTGCTGCCCTTGCTGGCCTGGATGCTGCGCAAGATCGCACGCGAGGAACTGCAGGTGCTCCAGACCATGGCCACCGAGATCGGCCAGCGCAGCGGCACCGACCTGCGGCCGCTCGCCCTGCCCGGCCTGCCGCGCGAGCTGCAGACCGTGGGCGACCACGTCAACCGGCTGCTCGACCGGCTGGCCCAGGCGCTTGACGTCGAGCGCGCCCTGGCCGCCAACGCGGCGCACGAACTGCGCACGCCACTGGCTGCAGCGAGGCTGCGGCTGCAGACCGCGCTCGACCACGACCTGCGCCGCGACGACGTGGTCGCGGCGCTCGGCGCGCTGCGCACGCTGAGCCACCGCACCGAGAAGCTGCTGCAGCTCTCGCGCGCCGAATCGGGTGCATCGTTCACGCGCGAACGCATCGACCTCATGCAGCTCGCGGCCACGGTCGCACAGGACTTCTGGCAGGACCCGGCCGTGATCGACCGGCTCGGCCTGAAGGTGCCCGACAGCGGTGACGCACCGGTCGCGCTGGGCGACTTCGACGCCCTCGCCATCGCGCTGCGCAACCTGGTGGAGAACGCGCTGCACTATGCCCAGGGCGCCGCGGTGGAGATCGAGGTCGACGCCGATGGCCGCCTCATCGTGCGCGACTTCGGCCCGGGCGTCACCGAGGGCGAGCTGCGCACCCTGCAGCTGCGCCATGTGCGCCACAGCGCGGAGCGCGCCGGCTACGGGCTGGGGATGTCGATCGTCGCGACGATCGTCCAGAAACACGATGCGCAACTCGAGTTGCTGTCGCCGCCGCCGGGTGCGGCGCATGGTTTCGAGGCGCGCATCACGCTGATGCGGGCCTGAGCGTCCGGCGCCTGCGTCAGGCGCTGACGAGCTCGCGCAGCCACTCGGGCAGCGCCATGGCCTTCTGCTTGGGGAAGTCGACCCAGATGGTGGTGGCGCCGCCGGCCGCGCAGATCACGTCGGGCGCATCGGCGCGCGCCAGGGTGGCCCAGGTCTCGAAGGTGGTGCGGGCCGGGTCGCTGGCGTACATCTTCAGCAGCACGTCGCCCGGGTACTCGAGCTGGCGGTAGAAATTGCAGAAGGCATTGACGATGACCATGCCCTCGCCGCTCGGGTCGGGCTCGAAGCCGATCGAGCGCATCCAGTCGATGCGCGCCGTCTCCATGTAGCGGAAGTAGCTGCCGTTGTTGAGATGGCCCATCGCGTCCATGTCGCCCCAGCGGATGGCGATGGACATCTCGTAGACCAGCTTTTTCTTCTCGGGGATTTCGATCTTCATGGGGGAAGGATGGCGTGATGGACCGGAACTGACGAGTCGCGAAGGTGACCGGCTGCGCCTTGCATTGGCGACCGTGGACGACAGGGCCCGCCGAAAGCCGCCGCATAAAATGCGCCGTTGTTCGGCAGCATTTCATGTGCCGATGCGCTCAAAACCCATTATCGAACAGACCCATGACCCACGACGAAATCCTCGCCCAGTTCGGCCCGCGCGAATCCATGGAGTACGACGTCGTCGTCGTCGGTGGCGGGCCTGCCGGGCTCTCGACCGCGATCCGCCTCAAGCAGCTCGCGGCGCAGAACGACAAGGAGATCTCGGTGGTGGTGCTCGAGAAAGGGTCGGAGCCCGGCGCGCACATCCTCTCGGGCGCCATCATGGACCCGCGCGCGTTGTCGGAACTCATCCCCGACTGGAAGGAACGCGGCGCACCGCTGAACCAGCCGGTCACGGCCGACACCTTCCTCATGCTCAGCGAGACCGGTGCCACGCGCACGCCGAACTTCATGCTGCCGCACAACTTCCACAACGAAGGCAACTACATCGTCAGCCTCGGCAACGTGGTGAAGTGGCTGGCGCAGCAGGCCGAGGAACTCGGCGTGGAGATCTTCCCCGGCTTCCCGGCGGCCGAGGTGCTCTACACCGACGACGGCCAGGTGCGCGGCGTGGCCACCGGCAACCTCGGCATCGGCAAGGACGGCGAGCCGACCGAGAACTTCCAGCTCGGCATGGAGCTGCTGGGCAAGTACACGGTGTTCGCCGAAGGCGCGCGCGGCCACCTCGGCCGGCAGCTCATCGCGAAGTACAAGCTCGACGACGGCAAGGACCCGCAGAGCTACGGCATCGGCATCAAGGAGCTGTGGGAGATCGACCCGGCCCGCCACGAGCCGGGCCTGGCCATCCACACGGCCGGCTGGCCGCTGCCCTCGGACACCTACGGCGGCTCCTTCGTCTACCACGCGGAGAACAACCAGCTCATCATCGGCTACGTGGTCGGGCTCGACTACCAGAACCCGCACATGAGCCCCTTCGAGGAGTTCCAGCGCTTCAAGACGCACCCGAACATCCGCTGGTACCTCGAAGGCCAGGACAAGGGCCTGAAGCCGGCCAAGCGCCTGAGCTACGGCGCGCGCGCCATCACGGCCGGCGGCCTGCTGTCGCTGCCCAAGACGGTGTTCCCGGGCGGCGCGCTGGTCGGCTGCGAAGCCGGCTACCTGAACGCGAGCCGCATCAAGGGCAGCCATGCCGCGATCAAGACCGGCATGCTGGCGGCCGAGGCCGCCTTCGAGGCCGTGACTGCCGGCCGACAGCACGACGAACTCGCCGCCTACCCGGCCGCCTTCGAGAAGAGCTGGCTGCACACCGAGCTGAACAAGGCGCGCAATTTCAAGCAGTGGTTCAAGAAGGGCCTGACGGTCGGCACGGTGATGACCGGCATCGAGCAGTTCGTGCTGCGCGGCCACATCCCGTGGACCATCCACCGCACCGAGGCCGACCACGCACGCCTGAAGCCCGCAAGCGCGTGCAAGAAGATCGCCTACCCCCGGCCCGACGGGAAGCTCACCTTCGACCGGCTCTCCAGCGTGTTCATCAGCAACACCAACCACGAAGAGAACCAGCCGGCGCACCTGACGCTCAAGGACGCGACGGTGCCCGTGCGCATCAACCTGCCCGAGTACGCCGGCCCCGAGGCGCGCTACTGCCCGGCCGGCGTGTACGAGTTCGTGCCCGACGAGGCCAGCGCCGGCAAAGAACGGCTGCAGATCAACGCGCAGAACTGCGTGCACTGCAAGACCTGCGACATCAAGGACCCGACGCAGAACATCGTGTGGGTCACGCCCGAGGGCGGCGGCGGGCCGAACTACGTGGGGATGTAGGCCCGCGGCCTCGGTCGGCTCACTTGCCGACCAGCTGCGTCAGCTTCTCCGCCTCGAAGCACTCCTCGCGCGCGGCATCGCAGGGCATGCAGTCGCCCCTGTCGGCCGTGCTCGACGAGAGCTTCTCGATCGCCTCCCAGATCAGCGCGATCTGGTGCTCCTGCCCCTTGGCGCTGTCGATCAGCCCGCGCATCGCCTGCGACAGCGGGTCGTCGTCCAGCGTGATGCCGTAGGCCGAGAACTTGCGCTCGGTGCCGGTCACGTCGGCGCTGGCGCCGGTCTTCGACGGAATGATCCGCGCCGGGATGCCCACGGCCGTCGCGCCCGCAGGCACCGGCTTGATGACCACCGCGTTGCTGCCGATCTTGGCGCCGTCGCCCACCACGAAGCCGCCCAGCACCTTGGCGCCGGCGCTCACGACCACGTCGCGGCCCAGCGTCGGATGGCGCTTGGTGCCCTTGTAGAGCGAGGTGCCGCCCAGGGTCACGCCCTGGTAGATGGTGCAGCCGTCGCCGATCTCGGCGGTCTCGCCGACGACGACACCCATCGCATGGTCGAAGACGACGCGCTCGCCGACCCTGGCGCCAGGATGGATCTCGATGCCGGTGACCCAGCGCGAGAACTGCGAGACGAAGCGGCCGACCCACTTGAGCCCGTGCGTCCAGCACCAGTGCGCCGCGCGGTGCAGCACCACGGCGTGGAAGCCGGGGTACAGGGTGATCACTTCCCAGCGCGTGCGCGCCGCGGGGTCGCGGTCGAGGATGCACTGGATGTCGGAACGCAGACGCGAGAGCATGGATGTTGTCGTTATAAGGACAGCGGGCGCGCAGTCTAAGCCGCGCCGTCGGGGCGCGCCGGCGGCGGGGTTTTCGCGTCGGCCATGGCCTTGGCGATGCCGCGCAGGATGTGGATCTCTTCGGGCGTCGGCTGGGCGCGGTTGAAGAGCTGCTGCAGCCGCGGCATCAGCTTCTTGGGCGCGTCCGGGTCGAGGAAGCCGATCTGCACCAGCGAGCGCTCCCAGTGCGCGAGCATGCCGGCCACCGCCTGGGCGTCGGCTGCCTGCGTCGGCGCGATGGCCTCGGTCACCGGGAAGCCGCCCAGCGCCAGGCGCCATTCGTAGGCGATCAGCTGGATCGCCGCGCCCAGGTTGAGCGAGCCGAACTTCGGGTCGGCCGGGATGCTCAGCGCCACGTTGCAGCGGTAGACGTCCTCGTTGCGCATGCCGAAGCGCTCGGAGCCGAAGAGGAAGCCGACGTGCTGCGGCGGGTCGCTTTGGGCCAGCGGCTCGAGGTGCTCGCGCGGCGTGCGCGTCGGCGGGCCGAAGTCGCGCGGGATCATCGCGGTGGCGCACAGGTGCGTGACGCCGTCGAGCGCCTCGTCGAGCGTCTCCACGATGCGGGCGTTGGCCAGCACGTCGAGGGCGCCGCTGGCGCGCTGGATGGTTTCTTCGCGGCGCAGCACGTTGGCCCAGCGCGGTGCGACCAGCACCAGGTCGCCGAAGCCCATGGTCTTCATGGCGCGGGCGGCGGCGCCGACATTGCCGGCATGGCTGGTCTGGATCAGGATGAAGCGGGTGCGCATGGGCTGGAAACGTCGGCAGAGGAAACCCGGCAGCGCGCGGAAATCGGCGAGCCGGTAAAATCCCCCGATTCTCGCCGCCCGCATCGCCGGGCCGCATTCCCGGGGCACCCGCCCTCGCCCGCTCTTCCCACAATTCATGTCGTCGCCCAACCTCCATCCCATGCTCAACGTGGCCGTCAAGGCCGCCCGCGCCGCCGGTGCCATCATCAACCGTGCCGCGCTCGACGTCGAAGCCGTTCGCATCTCGCAGAAGCAGGTGAACGATTTCGTCACGGAGGTCGACCACGCCAGCGAGCGCGTCATCATCGAGACGCTGCTCACCGCGTACCCGGGCCACGGCATCCTCGCGGAAGAATCCGGCACCGAGCACGGCGCCAAGGACTCCGACTACGTCTGGATCATCGATCCGCTCGACGGCACCACCAACTTCATCCACGGCTTCCCGGTCTACTGCGTGTCGATCGCGCTGGCCGTCAAGGGCAAGGTCGAGCAGGCGGTCGTGTACGACCCGAGCCGCAACGACCTGTTCACCGCCACCAAGGGCCGCGGCGCCTACATGAACGAGCGGCGCATCCGCGTCTCCAAGCGGACCAAGCTGCCCGAGTGCCTGATCTCGACCGGCTTCCCCTTCCGCACCGGCGACAACTTCAAGCAGTACCTGGCCATCATGGCCGACCTGATGCCCAAGCTGGCCGGCCTGCGCCGCCCCGGGGCCGCGGCGCTGGACCTGGCCTACGTGGCGGCCGGCTTCACCGACGGCTTCTTCGAGACCGGCCTGAGCCCCTGGGACGTGGCGGCCGGCTCGCTGCTGGTGACCGAGGCCGGTGGCCTGATCGGCAACTTCACCGGCGAGCCCGAGTTCCTCGAGCAGCGCGAATGCCTGGCCGGTGCCCCGCGCATCTACGGCCAGCTGGTGCCGCTGCTGTCGCAGTATTCCAAGTTCGCCGGCCTCGACGCCAAGATGCGCGCGAGCGACCGCGCGCGTGCCGTGTCGGCCTCGATCGCGCCGAACGCCGATGCGTCGTCAGCCGACATCTATGCGCGCAGCACCATCGCGAGCGACGACGAGTCCGCGGCCGACGCGGCACCCGCTGCGGCCGCCGCACCGGCACCGCGCAAGCTCACCCGCATCCGCCGCGACCCGGCGGGCGACAACGCCCCCGTCCCGCCCGCCGAGGGCGACACCGCCGAGCGCTGATGCAGGCGCCGCGCGCCGCCGTCCAGCGCAGCCGGGCCGCCCTGCGCATCGGCCTGAGCCACTACATCGCCAACGGCCTGTCGGTCGCGCTCGGCCTGTTCCTGATCTCCGCCGGCGTGCACGTCTGGCTCGGCACCTTGGCAGCGGCTTCGGCGGCGGTCGGCGTGATCGTCACCGCGCCGCCCGACCTCCCGGGCCCGCGCCGCGGCAAGTTCTGGCAGATGCTGCCGGCACCGCTCATCGGCCTGCCGCTGTTCTTCGCGGTGCAGATGCTGCATGCTGCACCCATCCGCCTCGGGCTGGTGCTGGTGCCGGCCACCTTCCTGGCCTTCACCGCCATGGCCTGGGGCAAGCGCGGCATCCCGATCGCGATCGCGGTGATGTTCTCGATGATCTTCTCGATGGCCACGCCCAAGCCCGAGGGGCTGGACGAGGCACTGCACCGCACGGTCATCTTCGGCCTGGGCGCCGCGCTGTACGTGGTGTACGCCGTGCTGGCCAACCTCGCGCTCAACCGCCGTTACCGCGTGCAGGCAATGGCCGACGTGCTGCTGTCGCTGGCGGCGCTGATGCGCACCGAGGCCAGCCAGTTCAGTTCGCGCGAGGAGTCGGGCGACGTGCGCGAAGTGCCCGCGCCGCTGCTGGGCCGCCTGCTGCGCGAGCAGGCAGCGCTGGCCGACCAGCTGCAGGCCACGCGCGACATCGTGCTGGAATCGCCCCGCACCGCCTACCGTCAGCGCCTGGCCGGCATGCTGGTGATCGTGCTGGAGATGCGCGACCAGCTGCTCGCCAGCGAACTCGACCTGGAAGCGCTGCAGTCCAACCCCGCGCACGCCCCGGCGCTCCGGGAGATGCGCCGCGTGCTCGAAGCGCTGGCCGACGACACCGCCGCCCTGGCCGACGCCCTGCTGCTGGGCCGCACACCCGAGCCGGTGCCCGACCGGCGCCCGCAGCTGTCGGCGATCCATCTCGCGCCGGATGCCGCGCACGCCCACGGCGCGTCCGGCCCCACCGCCGCCATGCTCGCCCGCGGCCTGGCCAGCCGCATCGGCCACATCAACGACGAGGTGCTGCGCCTGGTGGCGATGGCGCGCGGCGACGTCGCGCCCGACCTGGCCGTGGTCCGCGCCAACTGGCAGATGTTCGTGAGCCCGACCGACTGGTCGTGGCGCCCCCTGCTCACGCTGTGGCGCTGGGATGCCCCGCCGCTGCGCCATGCGATCCGCGCCTCGCTCGCCATCGCGGCCGGCTACGGCATCGCGCTGATGCTGCCCTGGGGCTCGCACGACTACTGGATCCTGCTGACCATCGTGGTGGTGCTGCGCGGGAGCCTCTCGCAGACGCTGGAGCGCCGCAACAGCCGCGTGGCCGGCACGCTGCTGGGCTGCGTCTTCGCGGTGGCGCTGCTGTCGACGCATCCCTCGCCCATGGGCATGCTGGTCGCGTCGGTGGTGGCGCAGGCCATCGCGCACGGCTTCGCGGTACGGCGCTACCTGATCACCTCGGTCGCAGCGACGGTGCTGGGCCTGGTGCAGGCGCACATGCTCAACGTCGGCGCGGCCCCGACCTTCGCGCTGTTCGAGCGCATGGCCGACACGCTGATCGGCGCTGCCCTGGCCTGGGCCTTCTGCTACGTGCTGCCCTCGTGGGAGCGCAACCAGATCGCATCGCTGGTGTCGCGCACGCTGAAGGCGCAGGCACGGCACGCGCGGCTCGCGCTCGGCCTCGGCCAGCTGCATGCGGTCGACACCCGCCACGAACTCGAATGGCGGCTGGCGCGCAAGGAGGCCTTCGACAGTCTCTCGGCGCTGGTGCAGGCGACCCAGCGTTCGCTCTCCGAACCCCGCGCCGTGCGGCCGCCCATCGCACCGCTGGAACATCTGCAGGCCCACAGCTACCAGCTGCTGGCGCAACTGAGTGCCGTGAAGTCGATGCTGGTGTTGCGGCGCGACCGGCTCACGACCGCGGACATCGAAGGGCCGCTGGAACGCACGGCCGCACGCATCGAAGCGGCCATCGGCAGCACCCCGATCGCCGGCAGCAATCTGCCCGCCAGCCCGCCCGCCACGACGCTGGCCGGGGCGGTCCCCTTGCCGGACCCGTTCGACAACGATGTGAGCCCCTGGCTGCTGCGCAGACTCGACCTCGCCACGGCCATCTCGAGCCAGCTGCGCGACGATGCGGCACGCATCCTGCAATCCCTCGACCACCCCGAAACCGACGTCCCATGAAAGGATCCCCTGAACGATGACCAAAGACATGCTGCTCGGCCACCCGTGGTTCCCGCCCCTCCTCTCCGCCCTGATTGCCGTGTGCCTTGCGCTGATCGCGCATCGACTGGCCAGCGTGGTGCTCCAGAGAGTGACTCGCCACTTGCCGGTGCTGCATGCCCTGCTCGTCAACATTAGAGTGCCGGCGCAGGCGCTGTTGCCGCTGATCGCCCTTCAGGCGGTGTGGCAGGCGGCACCTGACGACCTGCGCTTCATCGCCGGCGTTCGGCACCTCAACGGCCTGCTGCTGATCGCCATGGCGACCTGGGTGCTGGTGCGCGCCGTCAACGGCTTCGCCGACGGCCTGATCGCCAAGCACCCCTACGACGCGGCCGACAACCTGCAGGCGCGCCGCGTGCTGACCCAGACGCGCGTGCTGGCGCGATCCGCCAACAGCGTGCTGCTGGTGGCCGGTGCATCGATGATGCTGATGACCTTCCCCGGCGCGCGCCAGGTCGGTGCCAGCCTGCTGGCCTCGGCGGGCGTGATCGGCATCGTGGCGGGCCTGGCGGCCAAGCCGGTCTTCAGCAACCTGATCGCCGGCCTGCAGATCGCGCTGGCGCAGCCGATCCGCATCGACGACGTGCTGGTGGTCGAAGGCGAATGGGGCCGTGTGGAAGAGATCACCGGCACCTTCGTCGTGCTGCGCATCTGGGACGACCGGCGGCTCATCCTGCCGCTGAGCTACTTCATCGAGAAGCCGTTCCAGAACTGGACGCGCACGGGCTCGCAGCTGCTGGGCTCGGTCTTCATCTACGCCGACTACGGCATGCCGCTCGCGCCGCTGCGCGAAGAGGTCGAGCGCCTGGTGAAGGCGGCACCGCAATGGGACGGCCGCTTCTTCAACCTGCAGGTGACCGACACCACCGAGCGCACGATGCAGCTGCGCGTGCTGTGCACGGCGACCAATTCGAGCCTGGCCTTCGACCTGCGCTGCGCCGTGCGCGAAGGCGTAATCGGCTACATGCAGCGCGAATACCCGCAGTTCCTGCCGCGCCTGCGCGTGGAGGACGGCGATGCCGCACCGAGCCCGAAAGCCGCCCGGCCGGACGGGGCACCGCAGCCTGCCTGATCAGGGCAGAGGGCGCACCTGCTCCACCTCGAACTCCATCTTGCGGAAGTCCTTGTCGACCTCGCCCACCAGTTCCACGCGCTGATCGGCACCGATGGGTTGGCCCGCCGGGAAGCGCTTGGCGGAGATCTCGACCGGCATGCGGCCGGTGTCGTCGGCGAAGGTGTAGTTCTTGCCGCCGTCGTGCGACACGATGCGGCCCTGCAGGCGCACATGCTGATCATCGGTCGCGGTGTCGAGCAACTGCTTGACCGTCATCGTCGGCACCGAACTCGGGCCGTATAGCCGGGTGCGGCGGTTGCCGCGGGCTGCGCGCCAGACGTCGGGCCGGTGTACTGCGCGAGCGCAGGTGCGGCGGCGCCGAGCAGGCCGAGCGCGAGGACGAAAGCGGTGGTGGTCTTCTTCATGGCGTCACTCCTGGAGGATGGTTGAGCTGCCCGGTGCCGGATGCACCGAAGGCATAGGCTCATTGAAACGCCGGAAGCTGAAGGCTTTCTGATGTCATGGACCGTGCCCTGAGACTGGGCGCGAAAACGAGGCTGCGCCGGGCGAACGAGATACTGAAGCTTGCCAGCGCGGCTTTCGCCCGGGTGGGAAATCGCCGATCAGGCGGCGGCGGGGTTTGTCTGACTCAAACCAAACAGCCGCGACTCCCGAGGCGCTTGAGTCGACCGGAATGCTGCGCCGTCAAGCCTCATTCCGTCGCATAGCGCGAGCGGCAGCGGCACTTTGGACGAAGCGCGGTTGTGAAACCAGATGCAGATCGCGTTGCCGCGCGCAACCAGACCCTGGCGCCAGACCGCGTAGTCCATCCCGAAGCTGGTTCGGCCGAACCAGACGGTTCGTGCAGTGATCACGACCCCGTCGCCGAAGCCCAGGCTCCGTTCATAGCTGCAGGCGAGTTCCCTGATGACCGGCCCCGGAACGTCCGCGGAAACCAGCGGGAACCCGAGCGCGGCCAAGTAGGCGTTGCGTGCCTCCTCGAACCAGACGAGATGCGTCCGATGGCTCACATGCGAAAAGCCATCCAGATCGCTCCAGCGTGCCTGGGCCGTCAGCCCGAAGTGCCAGCCCGCCTCGATCTGATGTTCGGCGATCAGCGCCGGCGTCAGTTCATTCATCATGTCCTCGCAAGATACGTGACCCGACGACGGCTCAGTCACTGGCGCGTCGGCGGGACGCCGAGGCTCTCACGCACGATCACCTTCGTCTCAAGCGGTCTGGCCGGCGGTACGGCCTGGCCCTCCAGCAACGCAACGACACGGCGGGCCGCCAGCACGCCGATCTCTTCGGTCGGCACCTTCACCGTTGTCAAGGGCGGCACCACGATGGCCGCATGCTCGATGTCGTCGAAGCCGGTGATCGAGAGATCTTCGGGCACCCGGATGCCGCGGCGTCGGCATTCGTCGATCGCGCCGATGGCCTGCAGGTCGGTACCGCATATCAGCACGGTGGGCGGCGCGGCGAGCCCGAGGAAGCGGCGGACAGCCTCCCGCCCGCCCTCGAAGTTGAAGGGCTGTTCGGTGACAAGCGACGGGTCGAGTGACAGCCCAGCCGCCTTCAGCGCGGCGCGGGTGCCTGCTGCGCGTGCGCGCGCGCGTTCGTTCGTGCGCTCGAAGCCGTTGCACAACGCGATGCGCCGGTGCCCTTTCTGCACCACCAGCGACGCAAGATCGAAAGCCGCGTCGTAGTAGGAGAAACCGACGCAATGCGGATAGTGCGAACCGTCGATCGACCAGGTCATCACGTACGGCAGGGCGTACTGCCGCGCGAGCTCGAAGACTTCGTTCGAATGGTCCGTCCCGACCAGCACCAGCGCATCGACGCCCCGCTCGACGATGGTTCTCAGCAGGTCGATCTCGCGCTCGGGCTCGTATTCGTGGCTGGCGACGAGGAGCTGGTAGCCGAACTTCCACAGTGTCTGCTGAAGCTCATGGATCGCCACCGAGAAGATCGGGTTGCTGAGCGTCGGGTAGATCGTCGCCACCATCCGGGTACGCCGCGACGCCAAAGCCTGCGCCGCACCGTTGCGAACGTAGCCGAGTTGGGACACGGCATGCCGGACCTTGGCCAGCGTGGCGGGCTTCACTTGGTCCGGCACGGAAAGAGCGCGCGACGCGCTCCCGAGCGAAACGCCCGCCAGCCGGGCCACGTCTTCGAGGGTCGAGCGCCGTTCCAGAGTCATCGAAAGCCAGAAATCATCGCGTTGTTCAAGCTCACCGTGCGGCGTCCTCCAGAATCAGATCGGCGGCCTTTTCCGCCACCATCATGACGGCCGCCTGGATGTTGCCGGACACCATCCTGGGCATGACTGACGCGTCCACCACCCGCAGGCCCGCCATGCCGTGCAGCCGCAGGCGAAGATCGACCACCGCGCCCTCGTCCTCGCCCATCCGGCAAGTGCCGATCGGATGATAGATGGTCTGGCCGTTGCGGCGAGCGAACGACAGCCAATCGGCATCGGTCCGGGTTGCGGCACCGGGGCTCATTTCCTCGACGACATGGTTGCGCAGCGCCGGCTGTTCGACGATGCGGCGGGCGATCTGCATGCTGCGCACCATGCATTCCTCGTCGATCGGGTTCGACAGAAAGTTCGGCCGGATCGCCGGCCCGGCGGAGGCATCCGGGGATTTGATGTGGATGGTGCCGATCGAATGCGGGCGCAGTTGCGTCACACCGATCGTCATGCCGGGCAGTTTGTCCAGCACGCGCTCCGCCGCATTGGCATAGCTGGCGTGCACGAAGAAGAACTGGGCGTCGGCGGTCTCCAGTTCGGGCCGCGTCTTCACGAAGGCGTTCACCAGGCCCGTGCCCAGCGTGAGGATGCCGGTGCGCCGCGCGTAGTACTGCGACACGGCCAGGCCCAGACGCCAGCTGCGCGACATCTCGTTGAGCGTGACGGCGTTCTTCACGCGCCAGTTCATGCGGGTGCAGAAATGGTCGATGTAGTTTTCGCCGACGCCGTGCAGCGCGTGGCGCACCGGGATGCCGTGCGCCTGCAGCAGCGCAGGCTGGCCGATGCCCGAGAGCTCGAGCAACTGCGGCGACTGAATGGCACCTGCGGCAAGGACGACCTCGACGCGCGCGGCAACCGTGATCTCCTGTCCATCCTTGCGGTAGGTCACGCCGGTGCAGCGCTGGCCGTCGATCTCCAAACGAAGCACGTGGGCGTGTGTCGTGACCGTCAGGTTCTTCCGGGACAACACCGGCTGGAGGTAGCCGTCGTAGGCGCTCCAGCGTCGGCCGCGGTTCTGCGTCACCTGGTAGTAACCGACGCCTTCCTGGCGCTCAGCGTTGTAGTCGTCGTTGAACGGCAGACCGTCTTCCTGGGCCGCCGCGATGAAGGCATCGGAGATGGGAAACCGCTCCTTGACCTGCTCGAGTTTCATCGGCCCGTCGTGGCCGCGCGTCGGGCCGCCCTTCTCGTAGTTCTCGAGCTTGCGGAAGTAGGGTTCGACATCCTTCCATCCCCAGCCATGCGCACCGGCGTCGCGCCAGGCGTCGTAGTCGCCGGCCTGCCCGCGCACGTAGACCATGCCGTTGATCAGCGTCGAGCCGCCGAGCCCCTTGCCGCGTGGCACCGAGATCACACGCCCGTTGGTGTTGTCTTCCGCCTCCGTCTGGAAGCGCCAGTTGTATTGCGCGTTCGTCAGCAGCTTGCTGAAGCCCGCAGGGATGTTGATCCACATGCTGGCGGGCTCGCCGCCGGCTTCCAGCATGAGCACGCGGTTCGTGCCGGAGGCGGTCAGCCGGTTGGCGAGGATGCACCCGGCGGTGCCTCCCCCAACGATGACGTAGTCGTAAGCGTCCATGTCTAGTCTGCCTGTTGGGTGAGCGTCATGACCTTGCCGGGATTCATGGTTCCGGCCGGGTCCAGGGCCCGCTTGATGCGCCGGGCCAATTGAAGTTCGGGAGCGGCTCGGCATCGTTCGAGTTCGCTCACGCGGTACTGGCCGATGCCGTGTTCGGCCGAGATGCTGCCGCCCTGCCGGACCACGAGATCGTGGACGAGCCTGTTCAACGCGTGGCCGTCCGCGTCGGCCCTCATGATCACGTTGTAGTGGATGTTGCCGTCGCCCGCATGGCCGAACGCATTGACGCGCGAGCCGGGAAACGCCTGCGCCACCGCCGCGTCCGCCTCGTGCAGAAAGGCGGGAATGCGCGCGATGGGCACGGACACGTCATGCTTGAGCGAGCGCCCTTCGCGGGCCTCGGCCTCCGTGATCGATTCGCGCAGCAGCCACAGCTCGGCTTCCTGGCGTTCCGATTCGGCGATGACACCGTCGGTCGCTTCGCCCTCTTCCAGCACGAGCGCGAACAGTGCTTCCACGGCATCGCGCAAGCCCGGCAGGCAGGAGCTGGCCTCGACCAGGACGAACCAATCGGAAGAAGCCAGCGGCGTCTTGACCGCTTGATGCCGGGCCACCAGTTCCAGCGCGGCCCCGGACATCAGCTCGAAGGCGTTCAAGGTCTCGCCGATGTGATGGCGCGCCGCGCGCAGCACCTTCAGCGCCGCGTCGGGCGTCGGCACCGCCAGGAGCGCGGTGACGCGATGGCGCGCCTGCGGCGCCAGTTGCAGCACGGCCGCCGTGATGATGCCGAGCGTGCCTTCGGCGCCGATGAACCACTGCTTCCAGTCGTAGCCGGCGTTGTCCTTTCGCAGGCGGCGCAGCCCGCTCACGATCTCGCCTTGCGCGGTCACGACCTCCAGGCCCAGAACCCGTGTCCTGGACATGCCGTAGCGCAGAACGTTCGTGCCGCCGGCATTGGTCGAAAGAATCCCCCCGATGCGCGCCGACCCCTCGGCCGCCAGGCTGATCGGCAGCATCAGCCCCGCCTGCGTCGCGGCATCCTGCGCGGTCTGCAGGATGCATCCCGCCTCGACCTCCATCGTCTCGCCCAGGACATCGATGTCGCGGATGGCGTTCATGCGTGCCAGCGACAGCACCACCTGGCGGCCGCTGTCGTCGGGCGTCGCGCCACCGGACAGGCCGGTGTTGCCCCCGTACGGCACGATGGCGATGCGCTGGTCGGCACACAGCCGAACCACCGCCGCCACCTCCTGCGTCGACCGCGGCAGCACCGCGCAGCGCGCCTGGCCCTTGAAGACGTGGCGCCAGTCGACGTTGTAGTTCTCGAGGTCGTGCGGGTCGGTCACGACGCCGCGTTCGCCCACGATGACACGCAGGGCGTCGATCAACAGCGTGTCGCTCATGGTCGCTGCGCCTCGGTCGGTTGGGCATCTTGGGTCGGCGCCTTTGCGGCCGGCCCGCCCATGAATTCCGCCATCAGCGCCACCTGGCTCGCCAGCATGGGCGCGCCGAAATGCACCCGGCATCCCTTGGCCGCAGCCGCACGCAACAGCGGCGTTTCTGCCGGCTGCATGATGATCTCCGCCACGGTCTGTTCGGGCGTGAGCCGATCGACGTCGAGCGGCAACGCGTCGCCGTCACGCAAGCCCAGCGACGTGCCGTTCACGACCAGGTCGTGGTGCGAAGGGTCGTCGGCGCCGACCGCGATCGACAGGTGGGGGAAATCCTCCTTCAGGCGGGCCACCAGTTCCTCGGCCTTGGCCGTGGTGCGGTTGGCGACGGTCAGGCGTGCCACGCCGCACTGCGCCAGCGCATAGGCGATGGCGCTCGCCGCGCCACCGGCACCAGCGAGGTAGGCGCTGCGCCCGGCCGGCTCGATGCCCGCGCCGCGCAGGCCCGCGACAAAGCCTTCGCCATCGAGCATGCCGCCGACGAAGCGGCCGTCAGCCGTGCGGCGCACGACGTTGACCGCGCCGATGCGCGCTGCCGCCGGCGTCAGTTCGTCGCACAGCGCCGGCATGGCCGTCTTGTGCGGCACGGTGACCACGAAGCCACCAAGGTTGTTCATGCGGCGCAGGCCCTGCACCATGTCCGCCAGGTGGCCCGCACTCACGTGGATCGGCACCATCACGCCGTCGAAGCCGTGCGCGTCGAGCAGGCGGTTGATGCCTTGCGGCGTCTTCACGTGGTGGATCGGGTCGGCCAGGATGCCGAAGATGCGCGTGTGTCCGGTGATGTTCGTCATGCTCAGGCTTGCGTGTAGGTCGTCTTGACCGAGGTGTAGAACTCGCGCGCATACGAACCCTGCTCGCGCGAGCCGTAGCTCGACCCCTTGCGGCCACCGAAGGGCGCGTGGTAGTCCACGCCCGCGGTCGGCACGTTCACCATCACCATGCCGGCCGTCGAGTTGCGCTTGAAGTCCGACGCGCACTTCAGCGACGTGGTGCAGATGCCCGACGAGAGACCGAATTCGGTGTCGTTGGCGGTGGCGAGCGCTTCGTCGTAGTCCTTGACGCGGATCACACTGGCCACCGGGCCGAAGACCTCTTCACGATTCACCCGCATCGCGTTGTGCGTGTCGACGATCAACGCGGGCGACAGGTAGAAGCCTGGGTGCTCGCGTTGCAGCAACTCGCCGCCCGCCGCGATGCGACCGCCCTCTTCCTTGGCGTTCGCGATGTAGAACAGATCCTGGTCGAGCTGGTCCTTCGAGGCCACGGGCCCGATGTCCGTCCCGTCCTTGAGCGCGTGGTCGGTGCGCAGCGCTGCCATGCGCTCTGTCATGGCGGCCACGAACCGGTCGTGAATGCCAGACTGCACGATGAGGCGGCTGGAGCCCGTACAGCGTTGCCCGGTCGAGTAGAACGATCCGTTGATGGCCACCGACACGGCCTGCTCCAGGTCGGCGTCGTCGAGGATGACAAGCGGGTTCTTGCCGCCCATCTCGAGCTGCACCTTGGCGCCGCGCTCCATGCATCGCAGGCCGATCTGTCGGCCGGTGCCGGTCGATCCCGTGAAGGTCATGGCGCGCACCTTGGGCGAAGTCACCAGGGTGTTCCCCACCTTGGAGCCCGCGCCCATCACCAGGTTGAACACGCCGGTCGGCAAGGCACCGGCGCGCACGATGATTTCGGACAGCGCCCAGGCACTGCCGGGCACCAGGTCGGCCGGCTTGAACACGACCGTGTTGCCGTAGGCCAAGGCGGGCGCGATCTTCCAGGCGGGAATCGCGATGGGGAAGTTCCACGGCGTGATGATGCCGATCACGCCTTCTGCTTCACGCACGACATCGACCTCGACGCCGGCACGAATCGACGCCAGCTTCTCTCCGCCCAGGCGCAAGGCCTCGCCAGCGAAGAACTTGAAGACCCGGCCGGCCCGGGTCGCCTCGCCGATGCCCTCCACCAGCGTCTTGCCCTCTTCACGCGAGAGCAGCCGGCCGAGTTCGTCACGGCGCGCGAGGATCTCGGTGCCGATGCGGTCCAGCGCGTCGGCGCGCTCTTCGGCGGTTTTTCTCTGCCACGACAGCCTGGCGTCGAAGGCCGCGTCGATGGCCTGCAGCGTCTGCTTCTCGTCGGCCCGCGCGTACTCGCCGACGACATCGCTGGTGTCGGACGGGTTGACGTTGCGGTTCACGTCGGTGCCGGCAAGCCAATCGCCAGCGACGAAATTCTTCTTGAGTTCTGCAGTCATCTTGGAGTCCACGTGATTCGAAAGTCAGGTCATCAGCCAGCCACCAGCGACGTCAACCACCTGTCCGGTGATGAACGCGGCCTTCGGCGACGTGAGGAATACGCAGGTGTCGGCCACTTCGCTCGGCTTGCCGAGGCGCCGCAAGGGCGTGACGTCGATCACCGCGTCGTTCGCGGCGCGGGGCGCGCCGGCCACCATCGGTGTGTCGATGCGCCCCGGCGCCAGCGCGTTCACGGTGATGCCGTGCGGGCCGAGTTCGCCGGCCAGATGCCGCGTCATGCCGATCAGCGCGGCCTTGGTCGTGCCGTAGTGCGCCGCCACGATGTCCAGGTAGGCCTTGCCCGCCACCGACGACATCGAGACGATGCGGCCGAACCGGCGCTCGACCATGCCGGGCGAGAGGACGCGCACGAAGTTGAAAACGCTGTGAAGGTTGACATCGATCACCCGATGCCACTCCGACGGCGCCATCTGCCAGATGGGCGCGGGCTTGCCCGCATGCTTGGGCGAGATGCCGGCGTTGTTGACCAGCGTGTCGATGGCGCCGAGCGCCGCTTCGATGCCGGCGCATGCTGCCACGCAAGCGTCGTAGTCCGCCACATCGGCTTGCATGAAGTGCACGCGGTGGCCTGCGGCCGAAAGGCGGGCGGCGAGCGCCTGTCCGGCCGTCGCATCGAAGTCGACCAGGCCGACGGCCGCGCCATCGCGCGCATACGCCTCGGCCAGCGCCGACCCGATGCCGCCGGCGGCACCGGTGATCAACGCCACGCGGCCGTTGTGCTGAAGCGGGTGTGCAGCGGTCATGTCAGTGCCCCAGGTAAGCCCGCCGCACGTGCGGGTTGGCCAGCAGCTCACTGCCCGTGCCGGTGAGCGTGATCGTGCCGTTCTCGAGCACGTAGCCGCGGTCGGCCAGCTTCAGTGTGTGGAAAACGTTCTGCTCGACCAGCAGCACCGTCACGCCGCGCGACGCGACGAGCCGCACCACGTCGAACATCTGCTCGACGAGCAGCGGCGACAGGCCGAGGGACGGCTCGTCCATGATCAGCAGCTTCGGCCCGGCCATCATGCCGCGCGCGATGGCCACCATCTGCTGCTCGCCGCCCGACAGGGAGCCGGCGAGCTGCGGCAGTCGTTCCTGGACGCGGGGAAATATCTTCAGCACCTCGGCAAGCCGCTGATCGCGGGCACTGCGGGCCGAGCGCTTGTAGGCGCCCATCAGCAGGTTCTCCTGCACGGTCAGGAAGGGAAAGAGCTGACGCCCCTCCGGCACCATGCTGATACCCAGTTCGACGATCTCGTGCGGCGCCCTGCCCGAGAGCTTCTGGCCCTCGAATTCGATGCTGCCGCCGGTGGCCGGAATGAGCCCGCACAGTGTCCTGAGCGTCGTCGTCTTGCCGGCGCCGTTGGCACCCACCAGGGTCACGACCTCGCCCTGGTGCACATCGAGCGACACGCCCCGAAGCACTTCACTCTTGCCGTAGCCGGCGCTGATATCACGCAGTTTGAGCATCGAGGTATCCCTTGCCTAGGTAGGCTTCAATGACGGCAGGATCGTTGACCACGTCGGCCGGCTTGCCTTCGCGCAGCAGCTTCCCGGCGTTGATGACGATGATGCGATCGGACAGTGCCATGGTCGCCTGCATCAGATGCTCGATCATGAGCACCGAGACGCCCGAAGCGCGGATCTTGCGAATCATCTCGATCGCACGCGCGACGTCGGTCGGGTTGAGGCCGGCCAGCACCTCGTCGAGCAGCAGCACCTTCGGTCCGGTCGCGAGCGCACGCGCGACCTCGAGCCGCTTCATGCCGCCCACCGTGAGGCCGCGAGCCTCGTGGTCGAGCAGGCTCGTCAAGTCGGTCAGCTCGGCGACCTCGTGGGCGATGGCCTGCGCCTCTTCGGTGTTCTGCGTGCGCATGAAGGCGCCCAGCATGATGTTCTCGCGCACCGAGAGGCCGGAGAACGGCTGCACGATCTGGAAGGTGCGGCCGACGCCGGCATGTGCAAACGCTTCCGGCGAGGTGGGCTGCGTCCATTCGCCGTCGGCTTTGCGGACCTTCACGGTTCCGGCGTCCGGCGCGATGAAGCCCGACAGCTGGTTGAAGACGGTCGTCTTGCCGGCACCGTTGGGGCCGATCACGCCCAGAATTTCGCCCTCGTGCAGGGTCAGCGACACGTTGTCGGTGGCCAGCAGACCGCCGAAGCGCTTCTGCAGGCCTTCAGCGACCAGCAATGGCTGGCCGACCGTCGTCGTCGCCGATGCGCCGGCGTTGGCCGCGTGCCGGGTGGCCGGCAGCTTGCGCGCCAGCTGCCGGCCACCCGGCAGCCGGTCGATCAAGGCCAGTGCACGACCGCCGAGATGGCCGACCAGCCCGCGCGGGAAGAACAGCACCACCAGTACCAGCACCACGCCATACACGAAGCCGTGCGTGCCGTTGCCCAGCGCACTGAGCCAGCCGCGCGACAGCTCGGCCGCCGGCAGCACCAGCACCGTGCCCAGCAGCGGCCCGGCCACGGTGCCGAGGCCGCCGATCAGGGCGAACATCGCGATCTGGATCGAGAGTTCGAGCGAGAAGGCGGCCGACGGCTCCAGGAAGGTCAGGTACATCGCGTGGAACGAACCCAGGAAGCTGGTCAGTGCAGCCGAAATCACGGCGGCCGCGATCTTCACCCGGACCGCATTGACGCCCACGGCACGCGCAGCGTCTTCACGTTCCCGAACGGCGATCAGGTAGAAGCCGAAGCGCGAGTAGCGGATGGCCCAGCTGATCCACAGCGTGACCGCGAGGAAGCCGAAGGCAATCGCCAGGTAGGCCCACTTCTCGCGAAAGATCATCCACTTCAGCCCGATGTTGAGCGGCACGTTCAGGCCGGCTGAGCCGCCCGTGAACCCCTCGAAATGGATGACGAGAAGTTTGCAGACTTCGAGGAAGGCGATCGTTGCCAGCGCAAAGAATGGCCCCCGCAGCCGCAGTGTCGGATAGGCGATGACCAGCGCCGCGACGACCGCGACCGCCGCGCCGCCGAACATGCCGATCCACGGCGAGAGGCCGAAGTGGATCACCAGCATCGTCGTGACATAGCTGCCGATGGCGTAGAACACGGCATGCCCGAGCGAGAGCTGCCCGGCATAGCCGCCGACGATGTTCCAGGCCGTCGCCAGCGCCCCGAAGATGCAGACCTGCACCGCGAGGTGGAACACGAAGGGCGAGTTGATGAGGAGCGGCGCGACCAGGAGCGTCAGCAGCGCGGCGGCGCCGACGTAGGCACGCGGATGAGTCAATCGTGGAAAGAGCATGGTTTCAACCTGTTCCGCTATTCCGAACCCCGGCCGAGACCGAAGAGTCCCGTGGGGCGAACCGTCAGGATCACCAGGAAGATCACGAAGTACACGACCTCCTTGAGGTCCGAGCCGACATAGAAGCCTGCGAAGCTGTCAATGAGCCCGATGAAGAGCGAGCCCACCACCGCACCGGGCAGGCTGCCCAGCCCGCCGAGCACGACGACCACGAACGCCGTCAACACGAAGTACTGGCCCACGGTCGGAAAGACCGGGTACTGCACGGCCAGCAGGCCGGACGCCAGGCCGAGAAGTGCGGTGCCCATGGCGAAGACGAGGACGTACGCGCGGTTGACGTTCACGCCCATCAACGCGGCGGCCGAACGGTTCTGCGCCAGCGCCCGGAAGCCGCGGCCAGTGAAGGTGTGCTGCAGGAAGAGGTACACGCCGAGAGCCACCAGCAGTGCCACGACGAAGGTGACGAGCTGCCCGGTGACGATGCTGATCGGGCCGATCTGGAACGCATCCGCACCGAAGCTCGCCTGGACGCTGCGAACGTCGGCACCAAAGACCATCAGTGCCAAGTTGAGCAGCGCGGTCGACACGCCGACCGTGGCGAAGATCTGGATATGCGGTTCGGCCGACAGCAGCGGCTGGATGACGAAACGCTGCATCCCGGCGCCGATGACCAGCAGCAGCAGTGCCACCGGAATGACCGTTGCATAAGGATGTATTCCGGTGTGCGATGTGATGAGCCAGGTGGCGTAGAGGCCGATCATCAGCAGCTCGCCATGCGCGAAGTTGACGACGCGCACCACGCCGAAGATCAGCGTCAGGCTGATGCTGATGATGGCGTAAGCGCCACCCAGCAGCAGGCCGTTGACGAGCAGTTGGAGAATGATGGACATGAGGTCTCCCCTGCCGCGCGCGGCGTGCGCGCGGCTGAAGCTTTGGACAGAAGAGCGTCGCTCAGTTGGCGCCGGCGATCGGCTTGGCCGTCGCCACACCCTCGGGGTAGACCGTTTCCAGCTTGCCCTTCTGCCACTGCATCAGGTTGGTCGTGGCCAGCTTGTTCTGGCCGTTCTCGGCGAAGTCGAAACCCCAGCCCGAAGCACTGGTGCCCGGCGCCTTCTTGTAGGCCAGCACGGCCTCGCGGATCTTGTCCTTGTCGGTCGACTTGGCATTGGCCAACACATCGAGGAAGGCCTTGGCGCCGACGTAGTTCACCAGGCTGTGGCCCGAGCGCGGGGCCGTGCCGTACTGCTTCAGGTAGGCCGCCGAGAAGGCACGCAGCCCTGGTGCGCCGTTTTCGGCCATGGTGTCCTGCGGGAAGTCGACGTCATAGGCGCCATCCATCGCGGCGCCGAGCTGCTTGGCCGTGTCAGTCAGCGAGTAGCCACCGCCGGCACCGATCAGCGCCTTCGGCTTGAAGCCCGCGTTCGCCGCCTGCTTGAAGAACAAGGTCGTGTCGTTCTGGTAGGAGGTCTGCAGCACCACGTCGGCGCCGGCTCCCTTCAAGCGGAGGACCAGGGAGGACAGGTCGACGCTCTTGGCCGAATAGGACTGGCTTTCGACCACGTTCAGGCCCAGTCGCTTGGCTTCGTCCTTCTGAAAACTGCTGACCAGCGTGCCGTATGAACCGTCCTCGAAGATGATCGCGATCTTCAGCGACTTGGGGTCGACCTTCAACTGCGGAGCGATGACCTTGACCACCGCTTCGATGCTGCGCTCGGCAAAGTTCTTGGCGGTCGAGTTGCTGCGGAAAACGTACTTCATGCCGCGTCCCGTGATGGTGTCCGCAACGGCACCGAGCTCGAAGTACGGCACCCCCGCCAGTTCGGTCACCTGCGTCGCCGCAGCCGAAACACCCGACGCATAGCTGCCGAACACGGCCGTGACGTTCTCGACCGAGGTCAGTCGACGGGCCTCACCGACCGCCTGGTTGGCATCGACCGCATCGGCCTTGACCAGCACGATCTTGTTGCCGTTCACACCGCCAGCGGCATTGCGCTCGTCCACGGCCAACTGCACCCCGCGGAAGCTCTCGTCGCCCAGCAGGGCGAGGCCGCCACTGAACGGATAGAGCGCGCCGAGCTTGAGGTCGGCCGCATGGGCCACGGGCGCGGCGAGTGCCGCGATGCACGCCAGCGAGGCGACGAGGGTCTTGAGGGGCTGCATGGTGTCTCCGATTAAAAACAAAAACTTGAAGCGCTTCATTTGTTTCGTGAAGTCAGGCGATTTCTTCGCAAAGAACGCGCCTTTCATGCTAATTTGAAGCGCTTCATATTTCAACCGATTCACGGACTGATTGCTTAGGGTTTTCCATAGATCAGGAGGACCGATGTCGCTCGACGGCGGCCACCGACGCTTCTGATCGGAGGCCGGTTCCTGTTGGGCAGCCGCGCCGAGTGCTGCTTGGGCAGTGGCGGTCAGGCCCCGACTGCGCGCCTCATTCCGCGCGAATCTTGTTCCTTTGGGCGACCTCGCCCCAGAGCTTGTAGTTCTCGCGTGTGAGGACGCTCAATCGCTCCGCGGTACCACCACCGACCACATCGCCGTTCTTGGTGATCTGCTCTGCGATGGCTGGCTCCGACAGCGCCGCGTTCATCGCGGCGTTGAGCTGCGCCACCTGGCTGGCCGGCAGCTTGGGCGGGCCCCAGAGGCCGACGAAGACGGTCACGACAAAGTCCTTGACCCCGAGCTCCTTAGCGGTGGGAACGTCCGGCAGCGCGGGCAGCCGTGCATTGCCCGTCACCAGAATCGGGCGCAGCTTGCCGCTGGTGATGAAGGGGATCAGCAAGGACGCCGCATCCATGATGCACAGCACCTGGTTGCCCACCTATTCAACCCCTTCCCCACGCGGGGCACCATCCCGACGCGGTTTGCGCAAGCGTTGTTCGACTTCCGCCGCCTCAATCACCGGATGCACAACAAGCTGTTCATCGCCGATGGCGCATTGGCCGTCACGGGTGGGCGCAACTTGAGCGACGAGTATTTCATGCGCAGCGCCGAATCGAATTTCTTCGACTACGACGTGCTCATGGCCGGCCCGGTGATCTCGCAAGCGGCCAGCCTGTTTGATGCGTACTGGAATGCCCCCGAGGTGCGTACGGCCGCCTCGGTACTGCACCCGACCGAACAGGCAGAGGACTTGCGCCGCATCTTCGATGCGCGCGTGGACGGCGCCGACACCCCCGATCCCCTCCCTTTTCGGGGACGAGACCGGCTGGGCCATGCGCCGGTGGGCGACGAGTTGACCGCGGGTCGCGTGCGCATGGCATACGGGACCGCACAGGCCTTCGCCGACTCGCCGGCAAAGGCGTCGGGCTTGCTGGAGACTGAGCGACTGCCCAGTGGGGCATTGCTGGACAGCAGCCGCGGACTGTTGACGGCTTTGTTCGACACCGCCCAAAGCGAGATCTTGCTTTCCTCGCCGTACCTGATTCCCGGTGCCGAGGGTCTGAAAGGGGCACGTGCGAGCGTCCAGCGAGGTGTTCGCATCAGCGTGCTCACGAACTCGCTGGCCGCCACAGACGAACCCGTGGTGCACACAGGTTATCGGCGCTACCGCGACAAGATGCTGCGGGCTGGCATGGAGTTGTTCGAACTGCATCCCCGTCTCGGTCAGCAACTGCTGCTACCGGGCGAGGCGTCGAACACCCTGCTGCGCCTGCACACGAAAGCCGCCCTGGTCGACAGGGAGCGTGTGTTCATCGGCTCCGTGAACTTCGACCCCCGTTCCCAGGCGCTGAACACCGAATTCGGCTTGTTCGTCAATAGCCCCGAACTGGCCGGCGAGATGCTCGGCCTTTTCGAACTGCTGAAGCACAAGGCCTCCTACCAGGTGCTGCTCAAGGCAGGGACCGAGCGCGATCTGGAATGGGTCTGGGCGGACGCGCGCGGTGGCGTCGACGCGCGTGGTGCAGGGCATCGTCACCGGAATAGGCTTTCTCGGCGCCGGAATCATCATCAAGGACGGGCTGAATATCCGTGGCTTGACGACTGCAGCGTCGGTCTGGTCGTCAAGTGTCATCGGTATTCTGGTCGGCGTTGGTTTCTACGGTGCCGCAATCTCGCTTTCGGCACTTTCACTTGTCTGCATGATGTGGGGACATCGTCTCGAGAAGTGGCTTCCGGCACACGCTGGCATCGCCGTCGTCGTTCGCTTCAAGCCAGGTGCGGCGCCGCTCGCTGAAACACTCGAGCGGTCGGTTCACGAACAGGGTTACAAGATCGCACCCGGTACGCTATCGATCAGCATGAAAGACAGCTTGGCAGAGTGGCACTTCATCGCCACTGCTGCAACGCGAGAAACGCACTTGCCGATGGCCGAACTCGCGCAGGTGCTCGGCGCCGACGAGCGCATCGAGAGTTTCCAACTGGCGCATCGCCGCAACTGAGTGGCGGTCTGTCGCCCTCGCGCTGAACGAGGGTCACGTGCGCCCGACGTGCGGGTGAGCGAGGGTGGTTAATCAACGTACGGCATCGGCCGAGCCGCTGCGCGCACTGTTGTCGCCCTGTCTTTGCGATTCTCTGTCCGCCAGCAGATCGACGAAGGCACGAACCTTCGCGGGGCGATAACGCGCCGCCGGAAAAACGACATGGATGCCGCCGGAAGGCAGGTGCCAGCGCGGCAGCACTTCGATGAGCCGCCCGGCGGCAAGATCGTCGGCGACCGCGTAGTCCGGGAGCACCGACAGCCCTGCACCCTGACGCACGGCCTCGCGGACGGCGAGCGTCGCGTCCAGGAAGATGGAGGCCTGCACCTGAACCACCTGGTCCTCGGTCCCGTCCAGGGAGAAACGCCATCGGAGGTGATCCCGCAAGGCGGTGTTGGCCACGAACGGCAAGGCGGCCATGTCCGCGGGGCGCTCGAGCGCCGCGACCTCCCGCCGCATGGACGACGACGCGACGAGCAACTGGCGGAAGGCGCCGATCTTTCGCGCCTGCTCGCCCGTCTCGGTCAGCCATCCGACGCGGATGGCCATCTCGATGTTGCCGGACATCAGGTCCAGCGTCTGGTCGCTGAGCACGGCGTCGACCTTGCACGCGGGATAGCGCTTCGTGAACGCGGCGATGGCAGGCACGACCACGCCGACGCCATAGTCGAAAGGCGCGGTGAGCCGCAGCATGCCCGAGGGCTCGGCCGACCGCTCGGCCAGGCCATCGAACGCATGCTCCGCCTCGCGCAGGACCACGGCGCACCGCTCGTAGAAGGCCCGGCCCACTTCCGTGGCCTGCACCTTGCGCGTGGTGCGCACCAGCAGGGAGGTCCGGAACTCGCGCTCCAGCCGAGCCACCTGCTGGCTGACCACGGCCTTGGTGATGCCGAGGCGTTCCGCGGCGGCGGTGAACGACCCGGTTTCGACCACGGCGACGAAGTAGGCCAGGCGCCGCAGGTTTCCCAGTCCGCCTGGGCCCTCATCCCCTTGATTGTTTGTTTTAAGCACACAGTGTGTTTATCACGTATGTATTTAAGAATCAATGCAGGCTGCCTACGATGCACCCGACAACGAAAGACCCAGGCTCATGGACATCACTTTGCACTACCTGTTCGACCCGCTGTGTGGCTGGTGCTACGGCGCCACGCCCGCCATTTCAGCGTTGGCCGACGAGCCCGGCATCGCTGTCGAACTGCGGGCCACCGGCCTGTTCTCCGGTGCGGGTGCGCGGGCGATGGACGATGGTTTCGCCGCCTTCGCGTGGACCAACGACCAGCGCATCGAACAGCTGACCGGGCAGCGCTTCACCGAACGCTATCGCCAGCAGGTGCTCGGTGATCGCCAGCGGCCCTTCGACAGCGGTCCCGCCATGTTGGCGCTGACCGCGGTGTCCTTGACCGACCCGGCCCGCGAACTCGAAACCCTCAAGGCCATTCAGCACGCACGCTACGTCGACGGGAAGGACGTGACCTCGCTGACGACGCTGGCCGAGCTGTTGACAGGGCTGGGGCTCGCGCAGGCGGCCGCGCGGCTCGCGCAACCAGACGCGGCGCTTGTCGCCGCCGACCGGGCCCGTGTGGGCCGGGGCCAGGCACTGATGCGGGAGTTCGGCGCGCGCGGCGTGCCGACCCTGATCGCCGAGTCCGGCGCGAAGCGCTGGCAGGTGGATGCCGGTGCCGCCTACACCGATCCACGCGCGCTGATCAGCCAGCTGCAACGCGCCTGAAAACCTCTTCTTACTTTCCCAAAGGAAAACACGATGACAACACGCAGAGACCTGATTCAGACTTTCGCCGCCGCGGGTGTCGCGACGGCCATCCTCGGAGTGAACAACGCCATGGCTGCATCGACCCCCCTGACCCTCCAGCATTTCCCCGCCGGTGAACAAGGCTTCTTCCGTGCCCCGGTCCTGGTCTCCGGCGCGCGCGAGGCCGTGCTGATCGACGGCGGCTTCACGCTGCCCGACGGCAAGGCCCTCGCCGAAGCGATCAAGGCCAATGGCAAGACACTGACGACCCTCTACATCAGCCAGAGCGATCCCGACTACTACTTCAGCCTGGGCCCGATCAAGGCGGCGTTTCCTGCGGCGCGCGTCATCGCCGCGTCGGCCACCATCGCGGCCATCAAGAGCAGCGTCGAGAAGAAGCTCGCGACCTGGGGTCCCCAGCTCAAGGAGAACGGCCCGCAGACCCTGTCGGACATCGTAATGCCCGAGGTGTTCGACGGCGCCTCGATCGCGCTGGAAGGCCAGTCCATCGAGATCGTCGATGCCGATGGCCTCGCCAACCGCCGTTACCTCGCGGTCAAGTCGCTCGACGCCCTCTTCGGCGGCGTGCTGGTGTTCGCTGGCGTGCACGTGTGGACAGCCGACACCCCGGGCGCCGAGGGTCGCCGCGCCTGGGTCAGGACGCTCGATGCGATGGCGGCCCGCAAGCCGGCCGTGGTGATCCCGGGCCACATGGCACCCGGCGCCGCGACGGACGCATCGGCGATCCGCTACACCCGCGACTACCTCGTGGCGTTCGAGGAAGAACTGGCCAAGGCCGCCGACAGCGCCGCCCTCATCGCCGCCATGACCCGGCGCTATCCGACGGCCGGCATGGGCGTCGCGCTGCAGATCGGAGCGAAAGTCGCCAAGGGCGAGATGAAGTGGGGTTGATGCGATGAGCACCAACCTGGACATCATCCGCGCGACCTACGAAGGCCCGTCGGAAGAGAACGGCAAGCACCTGCTCGCCGCCCTGGCCCCCGACGCCACCTGGACCGAAGCGGCCGGCTTCCCCTACGCCGGCACCTACACCGGCCCCGAGGAAATCTTCGACGAAGTCTTTCGCCGGCTGGCGACCGAGTGGGTGGGCTACAAGGCCGCGGTCCATACCTACCTGGCCGACGGCGATCGCGTCGCGGCCTTCGGCGTGTACTCCGGGACCTACGCGAAGACCGGCAAGTCCATGAGCGCGACCTTCGCGCATCTCTACAGGCTCAAGGACGGCAAGATCCAGAGCATGGAGCAGTACGTCGACAGCGCGCTGGTCCAGCAGGCGATGACGGCCACGCCCTAGCGAAGAAGCGTTCGGCGAGGTTGACTTAGACTCTATTTAGATATATCGTTATTAAATTCGATACAACGAAATAGATGTCATGCACCCTTCTCATCACCACCACCCTGCCCACGGCCATCACCACGCCTGCATCCGTCGCGGCGAGCACGACGACGGCCTGGGTGGCGGCCGCGGCCACCGCGGCGACGGCGACGGCCCGCGCGGCGGCCGCATCTTCGGCCACGGCGGCCTGCGCTTCGTGCTGCTGCAGCTGATCGCCGACAAGCCCAGCCATGGCTACGAACTGATCAAGTCCATCGAGGACCGCCTCGGCGGTGCCTACAGCCCGAGCCCGGGCACCGTCTACCCGACGCTCACGCTGATGGAAGAACAGGGCTGCCTCAGCGTCGAGGAGGCCGATGCCGGCGGCCGCAAGCGCTACCGCATTACCGACGCCGGCCAGGCTTTCCTGGCCGACAACCGCGCCACCGCCGACGCCATGCTGGCGCGCATGCAGGGCGGCGTCGACGGCGCCGGCCCGCGAGGCGGCCGGCCACCGCAGGTCACGCGCGCCATCGAGAACCTCAAGCTCGCCATGCGGATGCGGCTGTCGCGCGAAGCGCTGACACCCGAGCAAGCCAACGCCTTCGCCGCGGTGCTCGACCATGCGGCCCAACAGCTCGAACAGATCTAGCCATGAACGACACCTCCCTCCTCCCCGACCGCACGCCGCAGCGCGTGCGCCACACGCTGCGCTTTCGCGAGCTCGCGGTGCAGGCGGTGCAGCGCGTCACGCCGCACCTGGTGCGCATCACGCTCGGCGGCGAGGCGCTCGACGGCTTCACCAGCCCCGGCTTCGACGACCACGTGAAGCTCTTCTTCCCCGACGAAGCCACCGGCGCGCTGACGCTGCCGACCGTCGGCCCGGACGGCCCGATCTGGCCCGAAGGCCGCAAGCCGACGATGCGCGACTACACGCCCCGCCACTTCGACGCCACGGCGCAGACGCTGGAGATCGACTTCGCGCTGCACGAAGCCGGCCCCGCCACGCGCTGGGCCGAACAGGCGGCCGTCGGCCAGCGCCTGGGCGTCGGCGGCCCGCGCGGCTCCTTCATCGTGCCGACCGCGTTCGACTGGCATCTGCTGATCGGCGACGACACCGCCTTGCCGGCCATCTCGCGGCGCCTGGCCGAACTGCCGAAGGGCGCGCGCGCCGTCGTGCTGGCCGAAGTCGACAGCGCTGCCGACCATGTCGAGCTGCCGAGCGGGGCCGACGTCGACATCACCTGGGTCCACCGCACCGGCGCCATCGCCGACACGCCGCCGCTGCTGGCCGCGCTGCACGCCACGCGCCTGCCGACCGGCGCCTTCCACGCATGGATCGGCTGCGAGTCCGCCCATGCCAAGGCGCTGCGCGCGCACCTGATCGACGAATGCCGCGCCAACCCGAAGTGGATCCGTGCCTCGGGCTACTGGCGCGCGGGCACGGCCGCGACGCACGATTCGCACGACGAATAGCGCGTCTTCAGACGGCCTGCGCCAGGGCCCACGCGACATGCTCGCGCACCAGCGGGCTCGGATCGTCCCGGCGTGACGCGAGCGCCGCAACGGCCTCGCCCTGCCCGGCCCGCGCCGCGTTGCCCAGCGCCACGGCGATGTTGCGCAGCCAGCGCTCGTGGCCGATGCGGCGGATCGGGCTGCCTTCGGTATGGCGCAGGAACTCGTCCTCGGTCCACGCGAACAGGTCGGCGAGCATGCGGCCGGTGAGCCCGTCGCGCGCATCGAAGTCGGGCAGCGCGCTCTTCTTCGCGAACTTGTTCCAGGGGCAGATCAGCTGGCAGTCGTCGCAGCCGTAGATGCGGTTGCCCATCAGCGCGCGCAGTTCCAGCGGGATGGCACCCGGGTGCTCGATGGTGAGGTACGAGATGCAGCGCCGTGCGTCGAGCCGTTGCGGCGCGACGATGGCCTGCGTCGGGCACACGTCGATGCAGGCACTGCACGATCCGCAGTGCGCGCTGACCGGCTCGCTCGGCGGCAGGGCCATGTCGACATAGATCTCGCCCAGGAAGAACATCGAGCCGGCGTCGCGGTCGAGCACCAGCGTGTGCTTGCCGCGCCAGCCCTGGCCGCTGCGTGAGGCGAGTTCGGCTTCCATCACCGGCGCCGAATCGGTGAAGGCGCGGTGGCCGAAGGGGCCGACCTCCTGCGCGATGCGCTCGGCCAGTTTCGCGAGCCGGCTGCGCAAGACCTTGTGGTAGTCGCGGCCCCGCGCATACAGCGAGACGATCGCCTCGCCGGGCCGCGTCAGCCGGTCGAACTCGACGGCCTGCCAGTCATCGGCGGTGGCGCGCGGCAGGTAGTCCATGCGCGCGGTGATGACCGACACGGTGCCCGGCACCAGCTCGGCCGGCCGGGCACGGCGCGTGCCGTGGGCGGCCATGTAATGCATCTCGCCATGGAACCCTTGGGCCAGCCATTGCATCAGACCCGCCTCGGCGCTCGACAGATCGATGCCCGCGACGCCGATTTGGGAGAATCCCAGTTCCCGGGCCCAGGCCTGAATCCGATTGACGAGTTGATGGCTGCCGATCACCTGCCGATTGTAGAAACGCCCAGCGCCACCTTGACGTGGCAAGGCGAAGCCGACACCGAGGCCTTCGCGCGTGCGCTCGCGAGCGCCCCGGCGCTGCGCGATGCCTTCATCGCGCTGCAGGGCGAACTGGGCGCCGGCAAGACCACCTTCGTGCGGCACCTGCTGCGCGCGCTCGGCATCACCGGCCGCATCAAGAGCCCGACCTACGCCGTCGTCGAGCCGCACGAGGCGCCCGACGGCCTGCCCATCTTCCATTTCGACTTCTACCGTTTCAGCGACCCACGCGAGTGGGAAGACGCGGGCTTTCGCGATCTGTTCGCGGGCCCCGGCCTCAAGCTGGCGGAGTGGCCGGACCACGCCGCGGGCCACCTGCCGCCCGCGGACCTCACCCTTAGGATCGAAGCCATGACCGACGACACCCGCACCGTCCACCTGACCGCCGGCACGCCGCGCGGCCACACGCTGCTGGCGGCCGCCGCCGCATGACGAAGGCGCAGCCCCTCCTCCCGTCGCCGCGCCGCGCCTTCCTGAAGGCCGGCAGCCTGGTGCTGCTGCTGGGCGTGCAGGAGATCGCGCGCGGCGCCACCATCATGGCGGTGCGCGTCTGGCCCGCCGACGACTACACGCGCGTCACCATCGAGTCCGACGGCCGGCTGCAGACGCAACAGCTCACGGTGGGCAGCCCACCGCGGCTGGCGGTCGACATCCAGGGCATCGAACTGAACCCCGCGCTGCGCGAGCTGGTCGGCAAGATCAAGCCGGGCGACCCGTTCATCAACGGGCTGCGCGTCGGCCAGTTCGCACCCGGCGTGGTGCGCATCGTGTTCGACCTCAAGCAGGCGGTGCAGCCGCAGGTGTTCTCGCTCGCGCCGATCGCCGCTTACCGGCACCGGCTGGTGCTCGACCTCTTCCCGGAGCGGCCGGTGGACCCGATGGAAGCGCTGATCGCCGAGCGCCTGCGCGACGCGCCGCGCGCCGGGAGCAGTGACACAACGGTGGCCGGCATCGCGCCACGCGATCTGGCCACACTCGGTGCGCCGCCCGCACCCACGCGCGCGGCCCCGCCCGGCGTCGACCCGCTGGGTGACCTGATGGCGCAGCAGTCGACCCGACCGGCAACGCAAACCTCGGGCGCGCCGTCGCTGGTCGCGCCACCGCAACTGCCGCCGGTGGTGGCGACCGCACCGCTGAAACCGGCCGCGCCGCCCGCACCCGCACCATCACGCAGCGCACCGCCCACCACGGCCACCGCCAGCCGCACCGACCGCATCATCATCATCGCGCTCGACCCCGGCCACGGCGGCGAAGACCCGGGCGCCATCGGCCCCGCCGGCACGCGCGAGAAAGACATCGTGCTGCAGGTGGCGCACCGGCTGCGCGAGCGCATCAACGCGGCCAGCGTGAACGGCAGCCCGATGCGCGCCTTCCTCACGCGCGACGCCGACTTCTTCGTGCCGCTGGGCGTGCGCGTGCAGAAGGCGCGGCGCGTGCAGGCCGACCTGTTCGTCAGCATCCACGCCGACGCCTTCACCACGCCCGCGGCCAGCGGCGCGAGCGTGTTCGCGCTGAGCCAGTCGGGCGCCTCCAGCAGCGCCGCGCGCTGGATGGCCAACAAGGAGAACCAGGCCGACAAGGTCGGCGGGCTCAACATGGGCGAGCACGAGGTGCAGGTGCAGCGGGCGCTGCTCGACATGAGCACCACCGCGCAGATCAACGACAGCCTCAAGCTCGGCAGCGCCATGCTGGGCGAGATCCGCAACATCGGGGCGCGCCTGCACAAGGGCAGCGTCGAGCAGGCCGGGTTCGCGGTGCTGAAGGCGCCGGACATCCCCAGCGTGCTGGTCGAGACCGCCTTCATCAGCAACCCCGACGAGGAAGCCAAGCTGCGCAGCACGCAGTACCAGGAGAACCTGGCCGATGCGCTGATGCGCGGCATCCAGCGCTACTTCGCGCAGAACCCGCCGCTGGCGCGCAGCCGGCAGTTGTGAGCCAGGTGAGCCAGGCCGTCCCGCAGGGATGGCGCGCCGTGTCGCGCAGGCAGCGGTGGTCTGCTCCTACAGGTTCGGCGCGGACGGTCCAGACAATGGCTTCATCACATCATCGAAAGGTGGACACCATGAAGACACGTCTCTGGATCAGCGCGGCGGCGGCCGCTTCCCTCGTGACCCTGGTCGGTTGCGCCGGCACGGGCCCCAACCAGCAACTGGGTGTGGCAGGCGGTGCCGTCGGCGGCGCCCTGATCGGCAATGCGATCGGCGGCAGCACGGCGGCGACGGTCGGCGGCGCGGCCATCGGCGGACTGGTGGGCAACGAAGTCGGCCGCAATGCCGATCAGCGCAACCAACAACGTTCTTACTACCCGAACAATGGTCCCCGGTACTAGGCTCTCCCCCAGGTTGGCTCACTGCGTGTAGCCGCCCACCCCCTCACCGGGGGCGATACCTGCGGCCCGGCAGAGCCGGTTCCGCGGTATCTCTGGAACAGTCGTAAGGCGCACGTTGTGCGCCTTACTCCGTTTGGCGATCAGGAACCTGGGGTTGTTGCAGCCCGCGCTTTCTCGGCGCGGCCGGCGCGCCAGGCGCCGAAGATGGCGACGAGGCCGGGCACGAGGATCAGGCCCCAGATGATCTTCTCGAGGTGCTGGCGCACCAGGGGCAGATTGCCGAAGAAGTAACCTGCCGTGGCGATGCCCAGCACCCAGATCAGCGCGCCGACGACATTGAACATCGTGAACTTGGCGCGGTTCATTTCGGCGACGCCGGCCACGAAGGGCGCGAAGGTGCGGATGAAGGGCATGAAGCGCGCCAGGATGACGGTCACGCCGCCATAGCGCTCGTAGAAGCCGTGCGCCTGGTTGAAGGCCTTCTTGTTGAAGAAGCGCGAGTCTTCCCACTGGAACACCTTCGGCCCGAAATACCGGCCGATGCTGTAGTTGCACTGGTCGCCCAGGATGGCGGCGGCGATCAGCACCGCGCAGGCGATGGGGAAACTCATCAGGCCGATGCCGCACAAGGCCCCGACGATGAAGAGCAGCGAGTCGCCCGGCAGGAAGGGCATCACGACGACGCCCGTCTCCACGAACACGATGGCGAAGAGCAGCGCATACACCCAGGGCCCGTAGGCGATCACGAAGGCCTCGAGGTGTTTGTCGATGTGGAGGATGAAATCCAGAAGAAAGTGCACGATGTCCATGCCGCGCATTATCCCGATGCCGACTTCTAGAATGCCCCGGTGAGTGCTCTTCCCTCCTCTGTGCCCATTCCCCTGCCCATTCCGCCCGACGCCGACGCCAGCGCCCGCCGCCCCATCCGCGAGCTGCCCGACGAGCTGATCAGCCAGATCGCCGCCGGCGAGGTGGTCGAGCGGCCCGCGTCGGTGGTGCGCGAGCTGGTCGACAACGCGCTCGACGCCGGCGCCACGCAGGTGACGGTGCGGCTGTCGGCCGGCGGCGTGCGCCTGATCTCGGTGGAGGACGACGGCCACGGCATTCCGCGCGACGAGTTGTCGGTGGCCCTGCGCCGCCACGCCACCAGCAAGATCGCCAGCCTGGGCGACCTCGAGACCGTCGGCACCATGGGCTTCCGCGGCGAGGCGCTGGCCGCCGTCAACTCCATCGCCGAACTCACGCTGCATTCGCGCGCCCGCGGCGCCGACGCGGCCTATGCGCTCGACGGCCGCACCGGCGAACTGCGCCAGGTGGCGCGCTCGGTCGGCAGCACGGTCGAGGTGCGCGAGCTGTTCTACGCCACGCCGGCCCGGCGCAAATTCCTGAAGACCGACGCGACCGAGCTCGCGCACTGCGTCGAGGCCGTGCGCCGGCATGCGCTGGCGCGGCCCGACGTCGGCTTCGCGGTGTGGCACGAGGGCAAGCTGGTCGAGCAGTGGCGTGCCACCACCGCACGCGACCCGCGCCTGGCCGACGCGCTCAGCGACGACTTCGTCGCGCGCAGCGTCGCGGTCGAGCATCTGCTCGGCGCAGTGCGCGTCGAAGGCCGCGCCGGCATTCCCGATGCGGCCCGCGCGCGGGGCGACCAGCAGTTCTTCTACGTCAACGGCCGCTTCGTGCGCGACAAGGTGCTCAACCACGCCGTGCGCAGCGCCTACGAGGACGTGCTGCACGGCCAGCGCCAGCCGGTGTATGCGCTGTACCTGACCATCGACCCGGCCCGGGTCGATGTCAACGTGCACCCGACCAAGATCGAGGTGCGCTTTCGCGATGGCCGCGAGGTGCACCAGGCGGTGCGCCAGGCGGTCGAGAAGGCCCTGGCGGCGCCGCGCGCCGGGGAGGCCGAAACGCCCGCCGCTGCGACCCTGTTTCCCCCGCCCGCTCCGACACCGGCCCTGCCCGTCTGGACCCAGCCGCGCATGCATTTCGCCGCCGAGCGCGGCACCGGCGACGCCGCCGCGATGTGGCCCGGCGCGCCCGCTGCGGCCCCGGCAGCCCCCCGGACCTGGGCGGACCTCGGGCTCGGCACGCCTGCGGCCAGCGCCGTTGCACCCACGTCGGCCCCCGACACCGCCCCGGTCTGGCCGCTGGGCCGCGCCCTGGCCCAGCTGCACGGCATCTACATCCTGGCCGAGAACGCCCAGGGCCTGGTCATCGTCGACATGCACGCCGCGCATGAGCGCATCGTCTACGAGCGTCTCAAGACCCAGCTCGCCGGCGCGGCCATCAGCAGCCAGCCCTTGCTGATTCCCGCAACTTTTGCGGCCACCCCCCAGGAAGTCGCCACGGCCGAGGCCTGCGCCGGGGTGCTGCCGACGCTGGGGCTGGAGATCACGCCCTTCTCGCCCCGCACCCTGGCGGTGCGCGCCGTGCCGGGGACCCTGGCCGACGGCGACCCGGTCGAACTGGCGCGCAGCGTCCTGGCCGAGCTGGCGCAGCACGACGCCAGCACCGTGGTCCAGCGCGCCCAGAACGAGCTGCTCGGCACCATGGCCTGCCACGGCGCGGTGCGCGCCAACCGCAAGCTGACCGTGGACGAAATGAACGCGCTGCTGCGACAAATGGAGGCCACCGAGCGCTCCGACCAGTGCAACCACGGCCGCCCGACCTGGCGGCAGCTCTCGGTGCGGGAGCTCGACGGGCTTTTCCTGCGCGGCCGGTAACAAAAGTTATATCGGGGTTTCCGATCGTCATCGGCCGAGCGGGCACGCACGTTGCATGGGCTCCCTGTCGGAACTTTCCGACGTCATCGCCTGTCTGTCTGCCCACGCATGAAACACTGGTCCCTGTTCGCCACGGCCACCGCGGCCCTCGCTTTGCTGGCCGGCGGTTGCTCGACGCTCGACGAGCGCCAGCGCGAGTGGATCTTCCAGCCCAGCGACCGCAGCTGGGGCAATTCGGAAGCCATGACCGAGGGCATGGACCACGTCTGGATCGATTTCAAGTCCAACGTCACCGGTGAGCCGGCCCGCCTGCACGGGCTCTGGCTGGGCGGCGCGCCCGAAAGGGCCGACACCCCCGTGCTGCTGTACCTGCACGGCGCCCGCTACAACGTCGCCGGTTCGGCCCCCCGCATGCGGCGCATGCATGACCTCGGCTTCTCGGTGCTGGCGATCGACTACCGCGGCTTCGGCAAGAGTTCGGCCGGCCTGCCGTCCGAAGCCACCGCCCGCGAAGACGCCCGCGCCGCCTGGACCTGGCTGGCCGCCCGTCACCCGCAACAGCACCGCTACATCTTCGGCCACTCGCTGGGCGGGGCCATCGGCATCGACCTGGCCGCCAGCGTCAACGACGAGAGCGGCACCATCGTCGAGAGCACCTTCACCTCGATCGCCGACGTGGTGGGCAGCTTCAAGTGGGGCTGGCTGCCCTTCAGCGCGCTCATCACCCAGCGCTTCGAGGCCATCAGCAAGGTGCAGAACATCGGCGCGCCGCTGCTGGTGGTGCACGGCACCGCCGACAGCCTGATCAACCCGACGCTCGGCCGCAAGCTCTACGAGGCGGCCAAGGTGCCGAAGATGTTCGTGCTGGTCGAGGGCGGCTCGCACCACAACACCAACTCGGTCGGCGCGGCGCAGTACCGGGCCGCGCTGTCGCAGCTGTTCCGCATGAAGCCGCCGGGCACCGACGTCGCCGGCAATAACGCGCACGCCATCTGAGAGGCTGAGCGGCCGGCCCGGCCGACGCGCGGGGCACGCTTCATTTGTTACCCTTGGGCGCATGCCGCCCTCTTCGCCTGCACAGGCCGTCTCGCCCTCCGCGCGGCCCGCCCTCGGCATGCCGCCCGAACTGGTCGTCCTCACGCTGGCCCTGCTGCTGGGCATCCAGCCTGTCACCACCGACCTCTATCTCCCCGCGCTGCCGGCGCTGACGAGCGGCTTCGGCGCACCCGTGGCGCATGCGCAGCTCACGCTCACGGCGCTGCTGCTCGCCTTCGGCTGTTCGCAGTTGCTGCTCGGCCCGCTGTCCGACCGTTTCGGCCGCCGGCCGGTGCTGCTGTGGGGCCTGGCGGCCTATGTGCTGGCGGCGGTGGGCGCGGCGCTGGCACCATCGATGGCGCTGCTGATCGTCTGGCGCACGCTGCAGGGCGCGGCCATGGGCGCGGCGGTGATGGCGGCCCGCGCCATCGTGCGCGACCTGTATCAACCGGCCGACGGCGCGCGCGTCATGTCGCGTGCGCTCACCGGCCTGGGCGTGATCGCCTGCCTCTGCGCGCCGGTCGGCGGGCTGGTGTCCGACCTGGCCGGCTGGCGCGTTGCGCTGCTCGTGCCGGCGCTGTTCGGCGCCGTGTCGTTCGGGCTGGTCGCCTGGCGCTTCGACGAATCGCTGGCCCGCCGCGACCCGCAGGCGCTGCAGCCCGGCACGCTGGTCCGCACCTGGGCGACGGTGCTGCGCCAGCCCACCTTCCAGGCCTTCTGCGCGCTCACGACCGCGTCGTACGCCCTGCTCTTCACCTTTCTGGCCGCCTCGTCCTTCGTGTTCATCCAGGTGCTGGGCCTGACGAAGACGCAGTACGGGCTCGTGATGCTGTGGAATTCGCTGTCGTACATCGGCGGCACCTTCGTCTGCCGCTACTGGCTCGCGCGCCACGGCGTGCGCGGCAGCGTGGCGCGCGGCGCGGTGCTCACGCTGTCGGGCGGGCTGCTGATGGCCGGCCTGGCCTTCGCGGGCGTCCGCTCGACGGCGGCGATCGTCGGCCCGCTCACGCTCATGATGCTGGGCCATGGCGTGCACCAGCCCTGCGGTCAGAGCGGCGCGGTCGGCCCGTTCCCGCAGGCGGCGGGCGCGGCGTCGGCGCTCAACGGCTTCGTCATGATGCTGGCCGTCTTCGGCGTCGGCGGCTGGCTGGGCACGCACCTCGACGGCACGGTGCTGCCGCTGACCTACGGCATGGGTTTCTGGAGCGTCTGCGTGGCGCTGCTGGCGTGGACGGTGGTGCAGAAGCATGGTTGAACGCGGCTTGCGCTATGCCGCCATCGCCGGCCCCACCGCGTCGGGCAAGACCGCCGCCGCGCTGGCCGTGGCGGCGCGGCGGCCCGTGGAGATCGTCAGCGTCGACTCGGCGCTGGTCTACCGCGGCATGGACATCGGCACCGCCAAGCCCACGCCAGCCGAGCGCGCCGCGGTGCCGCACCACCTGATCGACATCCGCGATCCGCGCGAGCGCTACAGCGCCGCCGCCTTCGTGACCGACGCGACGCGCCTGATCGGCGAGATCACGGCGCGCGGCCGGCTGCCGCTGCTGGTCGGCGGGACGATGCTGTACCTCAAGGCGCTGGCCGACGGCATCGACGCCATGCCCGCGGCCGACCCGGCCGTGCGCGCCAGGCTCGAGGCCGACGCCGCGGCGCATGGCTGGCCCGCGATGCATGCGCGCCTGGCCGAGGTCGACCCGGTGACGGCCGCGCGGCTCGCGCCCAACGACAGCCAGCGCATCCAGCGGGCGCTGGAGGTCTGGCACACGAGCGGCCAGCCGCTGTCGCACTTTCATGCCGCGGGCAAGGCCGCATCGGCCACCGATCGGCCCGTCTGCGCGCTGCTGGTCTCGCTCGAACCCACCGACCGCGCCTGGCTGCACAGCCGCATCGCCGAGCGCTTCGACGCCATGCTGGCCGGCGGCTTCATCGACGAGGTGCAGACGCTGCGCGCACGCGGCGACCTCGACCCCGACCTGCCGTCGATGCGCTGCGTGGGCTACCGCCAGGCCTGGGAAGCGCTCGACGGCGACTTTCCCCTGGCCGAGTTGCGCGAGCGCGGCATCGCCGCCACGCGCCAGCTCGCCAAGCGGCAGATCACCTGGTTGCGCAGCATGCCGCAGCGCCACGTCGTCGCCGCCGAGGCACCGGACGCCACCGCGCAGGTGGTCGACCGCATTCTGGAAATTCAATGACCCTCTACGTCGACGGCCTGGCCAAGCGCTACGGCGACGCGACCGTCTTCGCCAACGTCTCGCTCGACGTGGCGCCCGGCGAGTTCGTCGCCATCGTCGGCGAATCGGGCGTCGGCAAGTCGACGCTGCTCAACTGCATGGCCGGCCTCGACCGCTGGGACGCCGGCCGCATCGTGCACGACGGCACCGACATCGGTGCGCTCGACGCCGAGGCCTGCGCGATCTGGCGGCGCAGCCACGTCGGCTTCGTCTTCCAGGCCTTCCACGTGCTGCCGCACCTGGACGTCGCGCAGAACGTGGCGCTGCCGCTGATGCTGCTCAAGCAACGCGACGATGCGCGCGTCGCGCGCATGCTCGAGGTGGTCGGCCTGGCCGGCTTCGGCGCGCGCCTGCCGCAGCAACTCAGTGGCGGCCAGCTGCAGCGCGTCGCCATCGCCCGCGCACTGGTGCACCGCCCCGCCCTGCTGCTGGCCGACGAGCCGACCGGCAACCTCGACCCGACCACCGCCGCCAAGGTGATGGACGTGCTGCTCGCGCAGACGCGCGAGCATGGCGCGTCGCTGGTGCTCGTCACGCATTCGGAGACCGCCGCGGCGCGCGCCGATCGCGTGCTGCACCTGCAGGCGGACGGCATCGCGCGCTGAGCGCCGCGGGCGCGCGGGCGTCTCAGGCGCCGGTCGTCAACAGCGCCGCATAGCGCGCCAGGTCGACGTTGCCCCCGCTCACGATCACGCCGACCTTCGCGCCCTGCAGCGACGGCGCATCGGCCACCGCGCCGGCGAAGGCCAGGCAGCCGGTCGGCTCGACCACCATCTTCATGCGCTCGGCGAAGAAGCGCATGCCCTCGACCAGTTGCGCGTCGCTCACGGTGCGGATGTCCGCCACATCGCGGCGGATGATGCCGAAGGTGTACGCGCCCAGGTGCTGCGTCTGCGCGCCGTCGGCGATGGTCTTGGGCGTCTCGATGTGCACGATGTGGCCGGCGCGCAGCGACTGCTGCGCGTCGTTGCCGGCCTCGGGCTCGACGCCGTAGACCTTGCAGCCGGGCGACAGCGCATGCGCCGCAAGCGCCGAGCCGCTGGTCAGCCCGCCGCCGCCCAGGCATACGTACAGCGCATCGAGCGGGCCGACCTCCTCGATCAGTTCCTTCGCTGCGGTGCCCTGCCCGGCGATCACGTCCGGATGGTCGTACGGTGGAATCAGCGTCATGCCGCGTTCGCTCGCCAGGCGCTTGCTGATGGCCTCGCGGTCTTCGGTGAAGCGGTCGTAGGTCACCACCTCGGCACCGTAGCCGCGCGTGGCCGTCACCTTGGCGGCCGGCGCATCCAGTGGCATGACGATCACGGCCGGCATGCCGAGCAGCCGGGCCGACAGCGCGACGGCCTGCGCATGATTGCCCGAGGAGAAGGCGATGGCGCCGGCCCGGCGCTGCGCCGCATCGAAGCGCGACAGCGCGTTGAAGGCACCGCGGAACTTGAAGGCGCCCATGCGCTGGAAGTTCTCGCACTTGAAGAAGAACTGCGCGCCCCAGCGCGCATCGGCGGTGGCCGAACGCAGCACCGGGGTGCGGTGGGCGTGGCCCGCCAGCCGTTCGGAGGCGGCGGCCACATCGTCGTAGGTGGGCAGTGAAATCATGCGGGAAGCTTAGCGGATCGCCTCCGCCACCGTGCACACCCCTGGGCATGAAAAAGGCCGCCGTCTCTCGACGACGGCCTCGTTTCAAAGCCAGCGAAGCTGGCGGCGCGGATCAGAGCGGCATGGCCGTCGTGTTGCGTGCGGCCTCGCGGGCCTCCGCACGGACCGTGGCGCGATCGGCCTGACCAACGGTCGGTGCCGGGAAGCCATACATCGCCGCATCGCTGTAGATGTCGCCTTGGCGAGCGGCCTGGCTGGCTTGCGCGCGGACGGCAGCGCGGCTCAGGCCCGAGTCCGTCACCGGAGCGACGCCGCCGTACGAGGCTTCGCTGAATTGATCACCGGCACGCGCCGCCACACGGGCCTGCGAAGCGACGTCGGCACGGCTCACCGTCGAGTTCACGGTCTGCACGCCCTGGTACGTTTCCGCTTGCGCGCCGCTGGCGACACCGAGGATGGAAAGAACGACGGCGCCGAGAAATTGCGAGGTCTTCAGTTGCGGGGTCTTCATGATGATTCCTTCAAAAGTTTGGATGAATTTCGAACCGGTATCGGGGGGCGCCGTCCTCTTGATGGGGGCGGCCACCGCGCTCGGTGCCTAGCTCACCCAGATCAGCGTCTTCAACCCGGTTGCGTCTGCTGCTCTGTTGGGATGAATTGTCCGCCGCACACCCACGTGCAACACGGGCCGAAATGAACCACGGTGTTCTCGGGAACGAAACAATGGCGGCATGGCGTCCGACGCCGCGGGCCACAATCGAACGATGCGCGCGCTGCTTCTCACCTTCTCCTGGCAGGAACTGCGGCATCACCCGTGGCGCAACGCGGCCGCCGTGGTCGCCGTGATGCTGGGCGTGGCGCTGGCCTTCTCGGTGCACCTCATCAACGCCTCGGCGCTCGACGAGTTCTCCAGCGCCGTGCGCTCGGTCAACGGCCAGCCCGACCTGGAGCTGCGCGCCGCGCAAGGCAGCTTCGACGAGGCGCTGTTCGCGCGGGTGGTGCGCCATCCGCAGGTGGCGCTGGCCAGCCCGGTGGTCGAGGCTTCTGCAACCGCCGTGGTGGGCGATCGGCGGCTGCCGCTGCGCATCGTCGGTGTCGATGCGCTGGTGCTGCCAACGCTCGCGCCGGCGCTGATGCCGGTGCCGGCCGACGGTGCAGAACGCTTCTCGCTCTTCGCACCGGGCCAGGTCTTCCTCAATGCCGCCGCACGCACGGCGCTGGGCGACACGGTGCAACGCGTCACGCTGCAGATCGGCACGCAGCGCCGCGAGGTGCAGGTTGCCGGCAGCGTCTCGGCCGGTGGCACGGCGCTGGCGGTGATGGACATCGGCGCCGCGCAGGAGCTGTTCGGGCGCGTCGGCCAGCTCACACGCATCGACCTGCGCCTGGTCGACGGCACCGACCGCGCGGCCTTCACACGGGCGCTCGAAGGTGCGCCCGATTGGCCGTCGAACGTGCGCATCGCCGAGCCCGGCGATGCGGCGGAGCGCGTGAGCAACCTCTCGCGCGCCTACCGCGTCAACCTCACGGTGCTGGCGCTGGTCGCGCTCTTCACGGGTGCCTTCCTGGTGTTCTCAGTGCTGGCGCTCAGCGTCGCCAAGCGGGCGCAGCAGTTCGCGCTGCTCGGCGTGCTGGGCCTCACGCCGCGCGGCCGGCTCGGGCTGGTGCTGGCCGAATCGCTGCTGCTCGGCGCGGTCGGCAGCGTCGCGGGCATCGCGCTCGGCGCGGCGCTGGCCGTGTTCGCGCTGAAGGTGCTCGGCGGCGACCTCGGCGGCGGCTATTTCGCAGGCGTCGCGCCCACGCTGCGCTGGAGCAGCGGGGCCGCCCTGCTCTACGGCGCGCTGGGCATCGCCGCGGCCGGCGTCGGCGGCTGGTGGCCGGCGCGCGCGGCGCAGTCGCTGCCGGAGGCGCAGACGCTCAAGGGCCTCGGCGCCACGGCCCCGCAGCGCGGCGGGCGACTCGTGCCGCTGGCGCTGCTGGCGATCGGCGTCGCGCTCGCCAGGCTGCCGCCGATCGCCGACATCCCGGTGGCGGCGTACCTCTCGGTCGGCTTCCTGCTGGTGGGCGGCATCGCCGCCCTGCCCTGGCTGATCGCGCTGCTGTACGACCGCCTGGCGCCGGCCTTCGCGCAGCGCGTGCTGCCGATGCTGGCGATCGAGCGCGCGCGCCGCATGCGCGGCACCGCGGCGGTCGCGGTGAGCGGCGTGGTCGCGAGCCTGAGCCTCGCGGTGGCGCTGACGGTGATGGTCGCGAGCTTCCGCGATTCGGTCACGCGCTGGCTCGACGTGGTGCTGCCGGCCGATCTGTACCTGCGCGTGGCCGGCAGCACGGGCAGCAACGGTGGCGACGACGCGGCCTTCACGCCCGCCTTCGTGCAGCGACTCGCGCAGTTGCCGGGGGTGGCGCGCACCGGCACGCTGCGGCTGCGTCCGCTGCTGCTCGACCCGGCACGCCCGGCCGTCTCGCTGATCGGCCGCAGCTTCGAGGACGGCGGTGCCGCGCGCACGCTGCCGCTGGTCGGCGAGGCGCTGCCGGTGCCCGCGGGGCAGATCGGCATCTACGTGAGCGAGGCGATGGTCGACCTGTACGACGCCCGGCCGGGCACCACCTTCGCGCCGCTGGCGCGGGGGCTCGGCACGACGTCGACGTTCTTCGTGGCCGGCGTGTGGCGCGACTACGTGCGCCAGTTCGGCACCATCACGATGGACGCACGCGACTTCGAGCGCCTGACCGGCGACCGCAGCGCGAGCGACGTGTCGCTGTGGCTCACGCCCGGCGCGGCCGAGGGCGAGGTGCAGGCGGCGGTGCGCCAGCTGGCGGCCGACGAGCCAGGGCTGGGCGATGCGGTGGAGCTGTCGTCGGTGGCACAGATCCGCGCGACCTCGCTGCGCATCTTCGACCGCAGCTTCGCGGTCACCTACTGGCTGCAGGCGGTGGCGATCGCCATCGGGTTGTTCGGCATCGCCGCGAGCTTCAGCGCGCAGGTGCTGGCGCGACGCAAGGAATTCGGCCTGATGGCGCACCTGGGCTTCACGCGCCGCCAGGTGCTGGCCGTGGTCGCCGGCGAAGGCGCGGCATGGACGGCCATCGGCGCCGTCGCGGGGCTGGCGCTGGGGCTGGCGGTGTCGGTCGTGCTGGTGCATGTGGTGAACCCGCAGAGCTTCCACTGGACGATGGACCTGCTGGTGCCCTGGCGGCGGCTGGTGGCGCTGTGCGCCGCGGTGGTCGCAGCCGGTACGCTCACGGCCTGGCTGGCGGGCCGCGCGGCCGCCGGGCGCGACGCCGTGCTGGCGGTCAAGGAAGATTGGTAGAGAGAACCCTGAAATATGAACAAAGACGACACCCTGGGCGGCCGCAGCGCCGCCGAATGGCGCAGCGCCATCCCGCTCATCGACGACCTGGTCGCGCTGAAGGAACTGAGCTGGTTCAACCCCGGCATCGCGCCCACGGCGCAAGCGCTGGCCGATGTCGGCCTGGATGCATCGGACGTCGCCGCGGCCAGCGCGCGGCTGCAGCGCTTCGCGCCGTGGATCGCGCGTGTGTTCCCCGAGACGCGGGCCGCCGGCGGGCTGATCGAATCGGACATCGCCGCATTGCCCGCGATGCAGGCCGCGCTGTGCCGCGACGCCGGCATCACGCCGCAGGGCGCGCTGTGGCTCAAGAAGGACAGCCACCTGCCCATCTCCGGCTCGATCAAGGCGCGCGGCGGCATCTACGAGGTGCTCGCGCATGCGGAGCGCCTGGCCCTGGCCGCCGGCCTGCTGCGCGAGGACGACGACTACGCACGGCTCGACAGCGACGCCTTCCGCGCCTTCTTCGGCCGGCACCGCATCGCCGTCGGCTCGACCGGCAACCTCGGCCTGTCGATCGGCCTGATGGGCGCCAAGCTCGGTTTCCACGTCACGGTCCACATGTCGGCCGACGCGCGCGCCTGGAAGAAGGCGCGGCTGCGCGCGAACGGCGTGCACGTGGTCGAGTACGCGTCCGACTACAGCGCCGCCGTGGCGGAGGGTCGCCGCCAGGCCGAGGCCGATCCGCAGTGCCACTTCGTCGACGACGAGAATTCGACCGACCTCTTCCTCGGCTACGCGGTCGCGGCGGAGCGGCTGCAGCAGCAACTGACCGCCGAGGGCATCGCGGTCGATGTCGAGCACCCGCTCTTCGTCTACCTGCCCTGCGGCGTGGGCGGCGGGCCGGGCGGCGTGGCCTTCGGGCTGAAGCTGATCTTCGGCGACGCGGTGCACTGCGTCTTCGCCGAGCCTACGCACGCGCCCTGCATGCTGCTGGGCGTGCGCACCGGCCTGCACGAAGACGTGGCGGTACAGGACTTCGGCATCGACGGTGTGACCGCCGCCGACGGCCTGGCCGTGGGCCGGCCCTCGGGCTTCGTCGGGCGCGCGATGCAACGCCTCATCGACGGCTACATCACGGTGAGCGACGACACGCTGTACCGGCGCATCGCGCAGATGGACGCGCTCGAGGGTGTGCGGCTCGAGCCCTCGGCCGTGGCTGGCCTGCCCGGCATGGTGCAGGTGCTGACCGAGACACAGGGCTACCGCCAACGGATGGGGCTGTCCAGCGAACGGATGGCGCACGCCACGCACCTGGTGTGGGCCACCGGCGGCGGGATGGTGCCGGAGGACGAGATGGCCAGCTACCTCGCGCAGGGCCGCGCACTCGCATGAACCCGATGCATCGCCGCACCCTGCTGCTGGCGATGCTGTCGGCGCCCGCCGCCTGGGCACTGCCGCCGCGGGCATTGCAGTTTCCGCGCGACTTCGGCAGCCACCCCGACCTGCGCACCGAGTGGTGGTACATCACCGGCCACGCGCAGTCGGGCACGCGCGAATTCGGCTTCCAGCTGACCTTCTTCCGCTCGCGCGTGGACGACACCCAAGCCATGCGCTCGGCCTTCGCGGCGAAGCAACTGATCTTCGCGCACGCCGCCGTCACCGACCTGCAGGGCCGCCGGCTGCTGCACGACCAGCGCATCGCGCGCGCCGGCTTCGGCATCGCAGAGGCCGGTGAGGCCGATACCGACGTGCGCCTGCGCGACTGGACGCTGCAACGCAGTGCCGGCGGCGGCTACCAGGCGCGGCTGCCGGCCGGCGACTTCGCGCTGGCGCTCGACTTCATGCCCACGCAGCCGGTGCTGCTGCAGGGCAGCGCCGGCCTGTCGCGCAAGGGGCCGCAGCCCGAGCAGGCCAGCTACTACTACAGCGAGCCGCAGCTCGCCACGCGCGGCCGGCTCATGGCGCAGGGCCAGGCCTTCGACGTCGAAGGCACCGCGTGGCTCGACCACGAGTGGAGCGAGGCGCTGATGCACCCCGAGGCGGTCGGCTGGGACTGGATCGGCATGAACCTCGACGACGGCAGCGCGCTTACCGCCTTCCATCTGCGGCGCGCCGACGGCAGCGCGCTGTGGGGCGGCGGCTCGTGGCGGCCGCGCGGCGGCGAGGCGCGCAGCTTCGGTGCCGACGCCGTGCACTTCGCTGCCGAGCGCCGCTGGGCCAGCCCGCGCACGCAGGCCGCCTACCCGGTGCAGTGGCGCATCGGCACGCCCGCCGGGCGCTTCACCGTGCGGGCGCTGCTCGACGACCAGGAGCTCGACAGCCGCGGCTCGACCGGCGCCGTGTACTGGGAAGGCTTGAGCGAGCTGCTCGACGACCAGGGCCGGCGCGTCGGGCGGGGCTACCTGGAAATGACGGGCTACGCGGCGCGCCTGCGGCTGTAGCGGCCGCTGCATCCGGCTTCACACGGCCTTTACACGGCCGACACCTGGCGTGTTCGTGCCGTCCCGAGAATCGCTGGCGGTCGCGATGCCCACCACCGCATCGCCCGCATCTCCCAAATCTCTCCGACATTCCCCCGCAAGATCGCGCCGTCACCTCGGCCCTGTCGATGCACCACCCGCAGCGCACCGCGCCTTCTCCGAAACGGACCCCTGTGCGCCGCCCTCTTTTTCCTCGCCTGACGCTCTCCCGAAAGATCTTCCTCGCGCTCGCGACGCTGCTCGTCCTGCTGCTGCTGATCTTCACCGCGTTCTCGATCGTCGGCCTGCAGCGCGGCCTCGGGCCTTACGCGGCGGAGATCCAGATCCGCCGCATGACCTGGCTGGTCGAGCAATTGCAGAAGAAGTACGCCGTCGACGGCAGTTGGGACGTGCTGCGGCGCGACGGCCTGGTCTGGCCGCGCCTGCAGTGGGGCGAGCGCGACGTGGCCGGCGCGCAGCTCGGGGGGCGCCGCCTGCCGCCCTGGTACGACCGCTCCGGCCCGCCGCCCGGCGACGGCGTGCTGCCCCTGAACGGCCGCGCATTCCTCCCACCGCCGCCCGACGAAACCCCCGATGGCGGGCCCGACCTGATCTTCAAGCACCTCGGCGTGATCGATGCCGACGGCGCTCATGTGGCCGGGGCGCATGTCAACACGCCCGACGCGGCGCGCCTGCCCCTGATGCAACGCAACCGGGTCGTCGGCTACCTCGTGCTGGCGCCACCGGAGGTGTTCCGGGGCCAGGTCGATCGCGCCTTCCTGGCGCGCCAGTCGGGCTTCCTGGCCTGGACCGGCCTGGTCGGGCTGGGCGTGGCGCTGGTGCTGTCGTGGCTGGTGGCACGCCGCTGGCTCGCGCCCATCGATGGGCTCAGCCGCGCCGCGCAGGAGATCGCCCACGGTCGCCTCCACACCCGCGTGGTGGTGGACGGCACCGACGAGCTCGCGCTGCTCGGCCAGACCTTCAACTCCATGGCCGAACGGCTCGACACCATCGAAACCTCGCGCCGCGCCTGGCTGGCCGACGTCGCGCACGAGCTGCGCACCCCGCTGGCCGCGATGCGGGCCGAGATCGAAGCCTTGCAGGACGGCGTGCGCCGCTTCGACGACAAGACCGCGCTGCGGCTGCACCGCCAGGTGATGCGGCTCGGCCAGCTGGTCGACGACCTGCGCAGCAGCATGCGCGAGCCGGACGGCGTGACCGCGCACGGCATCTCCCCGTTCACAACCGTGTTCCCCTTCACGCTGCTGACCGAGGCCGTCGAGATGATGCGCGAGCGCTTCGCGCAGCGCGACATCGCGGTCGACACGCGCCGCCTGGGCAGCGTCGACAACGGGCTGGCCATGCGTGGCGATGCGCCGCGCATGCACCAGGTCTTCATGAACCTGCTGGAGAACGCGCTCAACTACACCGACGCCGGCGGCAGCGTGCGGCTGAGCGCCAGCGTCGAAGGCAGCACCAGCGACGGCCTGCTGCACCTGCGTTTCGACGACAGCGCGCCCGGCCCGCTGGTGCACGAGGTCCCGCGGCTGTTCGACCGCCTGTTCCGCGGCGAGGCATCGCGCAGCCGCGAAACCGGCGGCTCCGGCCTCGGCCTGTCCATCTGCCGCACCATCGTCGAAGAACACGGCGGCAGCATCGACGCCTCGCCGTCGCCGATGGGCGGCCTGCGCGTCATCGTCACCCTTCCCCTGAGCCCCGCCCCATGACCCGCATTCTCATCGTCGAAGACGAACACGACATCGCCTCGGTGCTGCAGGACTACCTGCGGCACGAGGGCTACGACACCGAGCACATCGCCGATGGGCAGCTCGCGCTGGCACGCATCCAGGCCGACCCGCCCGACCTGACGCTGCTGGACGTCATGCTGCCGCGGCTCGACGGCCTGGCCGTGCTGCGCGGCGCCCGCGCGCACTCCGACGCGCCGGTGATCATGCTCACCGCGCGCACGGAGGAAATCGACCGGCTGATCGGCCTCGAGCTGGGGGCGGACGACTACATCTGCAAGCCCTTCTCGCCGCGCGAAGTGGTGGCGCGGGTGCGCGCAGTGCTGCGCCGCACGGCCCAGCAGGCCGCCGTGTCGAACGGCCCCGCGTGTGCGCTCGCGCTCGACGAGGAACAGTGGAGCGCCAACCTGCATGGCGAGCCGCTCAACCTGACACGGCGCGAGTTCCGCCTGCTGCAGGCACTGGCGCGCCACCCCGGCCGCATCTTCTCGCGCGGGCAACTGCTCGAGCTGGCCTACGAGCCGGTCGACGACGTGACCGAACGCGCCGTCGACAGCCACATCAAGAACCTGCGACGCAAGCTCTCCGCACGCTCGCCGTCGCACGACTGGATCCGTTCGGTGTACGGCATCGGCTTCTCGCTGGAGGCGCCGGACGCCTGACCCGGCCGTCACGGGCGCAGCGTCGCGTTCCCATATTCCTCCGCATTCGCTGCGCACAGTCGAGGCTTCTCAACAAGGAGTCGAGTGATGAAAAGACGCGATGGCGTATTGGCCGTGATGGCCGCCCTGGCGCTGAGCGGCTGTGTCATGCTGCCGCCCCCGCCGCCATTTCCGCCCCCACCGCCACCCCATACGCCTCGCCCACCGGGCGAGGCGCTGGAGGGCAGTCGCGAGCGCGACGACGATGGTCAGCCGGTGGTCCGGCCCGGACGCCAGCCCTGAGCCCGCGAGGCGCGCATGCGGATTCCCCTTCCCTTCCTGGCGCTGCTCGGCCTCTCGGCCGCCGTCGGTGCCGAAGCCAATCTCGTGATGGCGCCTTCGCTGACACGGCCCGTCGCCGTGACGATGAGCGGCTCGGCCACGCGCGCTGCAAGCGCGGCGCCCTTCGCGTCGGACGCCTGGTGGCTGGGCTTCCAGGACGACACGCTGAACGCGCTGATCCTCGCCGCCCGCCACCATGCCAGCGGGATGCCGGGCGCCACCGCCACGCTGACCGTGGCGGGCGACGCGCTCGCCCTGCCGCTCGACATGCAGGTGGCTGCGGCCTACGTGAGCGCCAAGGTCGACAGCATCGGCATCGAGCTCATCCGCGAGGCCATGGCGGCCACGCGGCGGGAAGCCGAGCTGATGGCCGCCGGAACGCTCTCGGAGGTCAACCGGTCGGTACTGCAGCAGCGCATGACCGACGCGATCGCGGCCGAGCGCACGCTGGTCGACCGGCGCGCCATGCTGCTCGCGCTCCTGTCCACCCGCTGCGGGATGGGCGCCCAGGCGCTTGAGGCACTCGTCATGCCGGCCTTGGCCGAACAACGGTTGCCGCAGTTCACCGCGCGCCTTCCCGAACAGGCGCCGATGGACTGGGTTTTCAAACGGCAGGACGTCGTGCTCGCGCAGGCGCTGCGCGCCATCGCCGCGCCCTCGCGCACGACGGCGGGCAACGACGGCTACCTCCACGGCGTGGTCGCGCACGCAACGGCCGAGATCTCGGCCGCCGTGCACGAACTGCAGGCGCAGCACGCCGAGACCGCCGCACTGGAGGCACAGGCCACCAACGTCCGCCGGTCGCTCGAAGACGCCCTGGCGCGCCAGCAGGACGGTTCCGGCTCGGAGCTGGACGTGCTGGAACGCTACCAGCAGCTCATGCTGTATTCGCAGCAGTTCAGCAGCGCCAGCGGCACGCTCGCCCTGGGCTGGATCAAGCTGCTGTACCGGCTGCAGGGTGCGCTCGGCACCACGGTCGACGGCTCGGCGTGGCCCGCATCGCACCCCCCTTCGCAAGGCGCATTGCAGCACCCGCTGATCTAGGGCCGGCCGCCCACGAGCACGGGCAGCGCCGGCAAGAAATACACGAATGGAATTCCTCCGCGCCCTGCAAGCGCTCTGGCACGCGCTGGTCGCGCTGGCGCAGCTGGTGGGCGAGCTCCTCGATCGCCTGCCCTGAGCCCACGGGCTCAGAACGCCGTGCCGATCTGGAACTGGAAGCTCTGCGTCCGGTCTTTCGCGATGCCGTTCGTGTCGTCCGCCTTCTGGTATTTGACCGGAATGGCATAGGCCACGCGCAGCGGCCCGAGCGGCGAGATCCAGCTGATGCCCAGGCCCACCGACGCCCGCAGGGCCTGCTGGGCCTTCCACTGCGCATCGGTCAGGCTGGCGCTGCGTTCGGCGAACACATTGCCCATGTCGAAGAAGCTGTAGAGCCGCAGCGTACGGTCGTTGCCCGCACCCGGGAAGGGCGTGCTCAGCTCGGCATTGAAGATCGCCCTGCGGGTGCCGCCCAGCGCGCCGTCGGTCACGCTGTCGCGCGGCCCCAGCGAGTTGCTCTCGAAGCCGCGCACCGAGCCCAGGCCGCCCGCATAGAAGTTCTTGAACACCGGGTAGGTCTGACCGGCCAGCGCCTTGGCATAGCCGAGCTGCCCGTTGACCGCCAGCGTGTACTGCTTGTTGAGCGCGAAGTACTGCTGGTACTGGTAGTCGGTCTTGAGGTAGCGCATGTCGCCGCCGACGCCGACCTCCAGGTTGGCCGACTGCAGGCGGCCCTTGGTCGGCACCAGCGCGCTGTCGCGGTCGTCGCGCGACCAGCCCACGGTCAGCGGAATGCCCCAGACGCCTGCCTTCGTGCAGTTCGTGACCACGCCGCTGCTGGCGTCGCGGCTGCAGGCGAAGTAGTCGCTATAGGACTGCGGCACGCCGGTGTCGTAGGTCGTGCCATCGACCGTCGTGGTGGTGCCGTTGGAGCCGGGGTCGAAGTGGTACTTCTCGAGGCCGATGCCGAAGAAGACGCGATCGATCTCGTTGAAGGGCACGCCGAACTTGATCGACGCCCCCTCATGCACCAGTTCGTAGTTGCCGTCGACGTCGTAGTACGGCCGAGACGTCGAATAGAAGGCCGAGACCGTGCGCGAGATGCCGTCGCGCGTGAAGTACGGGTCGGTCGCCGACAGCGAGATCGCCTTGCTGTAAGAACCGGCGCTCACCGACAAGCCCAGGTAGTTGCCCGAGCCGAAGACGTTCTCCTGCGTGATGCCGAAGGTCAGCGTGACGCTGTCGCTGCTGGAGAAGCCGGCGCCCAGCTGCAGGCTGCCGGTGGGCTTCTCCTTCACGTCGACCATCAGGTCCACCTCGTCGGGCGAGCCCGCGACCTCCTGCGTCTCGATGTTGATGTCGGTGAAGTAGCCCAGACGGTCCACCCGGTCACGCGAGAGCTTGATCTTGTCGCCTTCGTACCAACTCGCTTCGTACTGGCGGAATTCGCGCCGGATCACCTCGTCGCGGGTGCGGCTGTTGCCGCCGATGTTCACGCGCCGCACGTACACGCGCCGCTGCGGCTCGCCCTTGAGCACCAGCGTCACGCGGCGCCGCTCGCGGTCGATGTCCGGCTGCACCACGACCCTTGCAAAGGCGAAGCCGAAGCTCGCGTAGTAGTCGGTGAAGGCCTTCGTCGTCGCCGTCACCTGCTCGCCGTTGTAGGGCTCGCCGACGCGGACGTCCACCAGCGCCTGGAACTCCTTCTCGCGCGCCAGGTAGTCGCCGTCGAGCCGCACGCCGGCAACCACGAAGCGCTCGCCCTCGGTGATGTTCACCGTCACGCTGAGGTCCTGCCGGTCGGGCGAGACGGCCACCTGCGTCGAGTCGATGCGGAACTCCATGTAGCCGCGCGACAGGTAGTACGAACGCAGCGTCTCCAGGTCGGCATTGAGCTTGGTGCGCGAATACTGGTTCGACTTGGTGTACCAGCTCATCCAGCCGCCGCTGTCCTGGTCGAACAGGCTCAGCAGCGTGTCCTCCGAGAAGGCCCGCTGGCCCACGATGCGGATCTCGCGGATGCGGGCGGGCTCGCCCTCCGTCACATTGAAATTCAGGTTCACGCGGTTGCGATCGATCGGCGTGATGGTGGTCACCACCGTGGCGTTGTAGAGGCTGCGGCTGACGTACTGGCGCTTGATCTCCTGCTCGGCGCGGTCGGTCAGCGCCTTGTCGTAGGCGCGCCCTTCGGCCAGGCCCACCTCGGCCAGGGCCTTGAGCAGCGCCTTCTTGTCGAACTCCTTGGCGCCGACGAAGTCGACGTCGGCCACCGTGGGGCGCTCCTCCACGATGACGATCAGCGTGCCGTCGCGCACGTCGATGCGCACGTCCTTGAAGACTCCGAGCTCGAACAGCGCACGGATCGATGCCGACCCTCGCTCGTCGGTGTAGGTGTCGCCGACATGCAGCGGCACGGTGGCGAAGACGGTGCCGGGCTCGACGCGTTGGAGCCCCTCCACGCGGATGTCGCGCACGGCGAAAGGTTCGATGGCCCAGGCGGCTGGGGCTGCCAGTGCGCCGGCCACCGCAGCGGCCGCGCCCAGCAGGCGAAAGTTGGAAAAATGCATGCTGCCATGATCGGCAGCGACTGCGGAGGAATCTGGGAGGCTTCAGGCGCGCTTGCCGCGCCGCCGCTCGATGAAGGCGATGATCTCGCCCATGATGCCCTTGCGGAAGGCCAGCACGCAGACCACGAAGATCAGGCCGGTGACCATGGTCACCGACTCGCCCAGCGTGTTGAACCAGTCGATGGTGGTGACGCGCGCCAGGAAGTTGCCCAGTTCGCCGATCTTGTTCTCCAGTAGCACCACGACCGCCGAACCGACGATCGGGCCCGACAGCGTGCCCAGCCCGCCCACCAGCGTCATCAAAATGACCTGGCCCGACGCCGTCCAGTGCACGTCGGACAGCGTGGCGAAGCCCAGCACCAGCGTCTTGAGCGAACCCGCCAGACCCGACAGCGCGGCCGAGATCACGAAGGCCAGCAGCTTGAAGCGGGCCACGTCGTAGCCCAGCGACAGCGCGCGCGGCTCGTTCTCCTTGATGCCCTTGAGCACCTGGCCGAAAGGCGAATGGATGGTGCGCACGATCAAGAGGAAGGCAGCGACGACGACGGCCAGCGCCACGTAGTACATCGTGAGGTCGTTCGACAGGTCGATCACGCCGAACAGCTTGCCGCGCGGCACGCCCTGCAGGCCGTCCTCGCCGCCGGTGAACTTGGCCTGCAGCGCGACGAAGAACATCATCTGCGCCAGCGCCAGCGTGATCATCGCGAAGTAGATGCCCTGCCGGCGAATGGCGAGCACGCCGAAGAGCCAGCCCATGAGCGCGCCCGCCAGCGTGCCGGCCAGCAGGCCGAGCTCGGGCGTCAGGCCCCAGACCTTCATCGCGTGGCCGGCCACGTAGGCCGAGCCGCCCAGGAAGGCCGCATGGCCGAAGGACAGCAGACCGGTGTAGCCCAGCAGCAGGTTGAAGGCCGAAGCGAACAGCGCGAAGCACATGAGCTTCATGACGAACACCGGGTACGCCCCGACGAAAGGTGCGACCAGCAATGCGACGAGCAGCAGCAGGTAGATGACGAGAGATAGCTTCTTCATACCGCGCTTCTTATTTCTCTTTGCCGAACAGGCCGGCCGGACGAATCAGCAACACGATCACCATGATCACGAACACGACGGTGGAGGAGGCCTCCGGATAGAACACCTTGGTGAGCCCTTCGACCACGCCCAGGCCCAGGCCGGTGAGGATGGCACCCATGATCGAGCCCATGCCGCCGATCACCACCACCGCGAACACCACGATGATGAGGTTCTGCCCCATCAGCGGCGACACCTGGATCACCGGCGCCGCCAGCACACCGGCGAAGGCGGCGAGCGCACAGCCGAAGGCATAGGTCAGCGTGATCATCAGCGGCACGTTGACGCCGAAGGCCTCGACCAGCCGCGGGTTCTCGGTGCCCGCGCGCAGGTAGGCGCCCAGCCGGGTCTTCTCGATGACATACCAGGTGGCAAAGCAGATCACCAGCGATGCGACCACCACCCAGGCGCGGTAGTTGGGCAGCACCATGAAGCCGAGGTCGGTGGCGCTGGAGAGCGCATCCGGCGCGTCGTAGGCCAGGCCCGAGACGCCATAGACCGAGCGAAACACGCCTTCGATCAGCAGCGTGAGGCCGAGCGTGAGCAGCAGGCCGTAGAGGTGGTCGAGCTTGTAGATCCAGCGCAGCAGCAGCCGCTCGATCAGCACGCCGAACAGGCCCACGATGACCGGTGCGGCCAGCAGCATCACCCAGTAGTTGATGCCGAAATACTCCATCGCCATCCAGCTGAGCACCGCCCCCAGCATGAACAGCGCCCCGTGGGCGAAGTTGATCACGTTGAGCAGACCGAAGATCACGGCCAGCCCCAGGCTCAGGATCGCGTAGAACGAGCCGTTGACCAGCCCCAGGAGGAGCTGGCTCAACAAGGCCGGCAGGGAGATATTCATGGAAGACGCTTCAACAACAACGATCGAGTTTCTGATTCAGCGGCGGGCGGCCGGCCCGCCCGCGCATGGGCCGCCGACTACTTCCAGAGCGTGCAGCGCGACTCGGCCTTGGTCGTGAAGACGTCCTCGCCCTTGAGCTTCTGCACCACCTTGTAGTAGTCCCACGGCTGCTTCGACTCGGCCGGCGACTTCACCTGCATCAGGTACATGTCATGCACGAAGCGGCCGTCGGGGCGCACGTAGCCCTTGGCGTAGAAGTCGTCGATCGGCGTCTTCTTGATGTACTCCATCACCTTGTCGGCGTCGGTCGTCTTGGCGGCCTGCAAGGCCTTCAGATAGGTCATGGTGGCCGAGTAGTCGGCCGCCTGGATGTCGGTGGGCATGCGCTTGGTCTTCTCGAAGAACTTCTTGCCGAAGGCGCGGGTCTTGTCGTCGAGGTTCCAGTCCCAGCTGGTGGTCAGCAGCAGGCCTTCGGTGTTCTTCAGGCCCAGGCTGTGGATGTCGGTGACGAACACCAGCAGGCCGACCATCTTCATCGACTTGGTGATGCCGAACTCGCGCGCCGATTTGATCGAATTGATGGTGTCGCCGCCGGCATTGGCCAGCGCCAGCACCTGCGCCTTCGAGTTCTGCGCCTGCAGCAGGAAGGACGAGAAATCCGAGGTGTTGAGCGGCGTCCTGACCGCGCCCACCACCGTGCCGCCCTTCTCTTTGACGACCTTGCTCGCATCGGCTTCGAGCGCATGGCCGAAGGCGTAGTCGGCCGTCAGGAAGAACCAGCTCTTGTCGCCGCGCGCGATCACCGCAGCGCCGGTGCCCTTGGCGAGCGCCACGGTGTCGTAGGCGTAGTGCACCGTGTACGGGGTGCACTGCTCGTTGGTGAGCGCCGAGCTGCCGGCGCCGTTGACCATGAAGACCCGCTTCTTCTCCTGCGCCACCTTGGCCATGGCCAGGCCGGTGCCGGAACTGGTGCCGCCGAAGAGCATCGTCAGGCCCTGCGTGTCGATCCACTCGCGCGCCTTCGACGCCGCGATGTCCGCCTTGTTCTGGTGGTCGGCCGTGAGCAGCTCGATCGGCATGCCGTTGACCTTGCCGCCGAAGTCGTCGATGGCCATCTGGATGGCCAGCGCGCCGTTCTTGCCTTCCACGTCGGCGTACAGGCTCGACATGTCGGTGATGAAGCCGATCTTGACCTTGTCGGTGGCCTGGGCCTGTGCCGCGGAGGCACCGATGAGGCCGGCGGCGAGTGTGCAGACGGTGGCGATGAGGGTGCGTTTCATGGTGTCTCCTGGATGAATGGGGTGCGGTCGATGCGGGGTTCGGGTCGTCGTGGCGGGCGGATCATTTCCAGAGGGCGCACTTGGTCTCGGCCTTGGTCGTGAAGACCTGCTCGCCCGGCAGCTTGGCCACGACCTTCAGGTAATCCCACGGCTTCTTCGACTCGGCGGGCGACTTCGCCTCGACCAGGTACATCTCGTGGATGAAGCTGCCGTCGGCGCGGATCTGGCCCTTGCCGTAGAAGTCGTCGATCTTCATGCTCTTGAGCTGCGCCATCACCTTGTCCGAGTCGGTGGTCTTGGCGGCGGCCACCGCCTTCAGGTAGGTCGTCGTGGCCGAGTAGTCGGCCGCCTGCACGTCGGTCGGCATGCGCTTGGTCTTCTCGAAGAAACGGTTGGCGAACTTGCGCGTGTCGTCGTTCAGGTCCCAGTACCAGCTGGTGGTGTGCAGCAGGCCTTCGGTGTTCTTCAGGCCCAGGCTGTGGATGTCGCTCAGGAACACCAGCAGGCCAGCCGTCTTCATCGTCTTGTTGATGCCGAACTCCTTCGACGCCTTCACCGCGTTGATGAAGTCGCCGCCGGCGTTGGCCAGGCCCAGGATCTGGGCCTTGGAGTTCTGTGCCTGCAGCAGGAAGGACGAGAAGTCCGATGCATTCAGCGGATGCCGCACGGCGCCGACCACGGTGCCACCCTTGGCCTTGATGACCTTCGAGGTGTCGGCCTCCAGTGCGTGGCCGAAGGCGTAGTCGGCGGTCAGGAAGAACCAGCTCTTGCCGCCCTTGTCGACCACCGCGCCACCCGTGCCCTTGGCCAGCGCCACGGTGTCGTAGGCGTAGTGCACGGTGTAGGGGCTGCATTGCTCGTTGGTCAGGGCCGAGGTGCCCGCGCCATTGTTGAAGTAGACGCGCTTCTTCTCCTGCGCCACCTTGGCGGTGGCCAGCGCGGTGCCGGAGTTGGTCCCGCCGAAGACCATCGTGACACCGGCGGTGTCGATCCACTCGCGCGCCTTCGACGCCGCCACGTCGGCCTTGTTCTGGTGGTCGGCCGTGAGCAGCTCGATCGGCTGCCCGAGGACTTTTCCGCCGAAGTCCTCGATCGCCATCTGGATCGCGGTGATGCCGCCTTTGCCTTCCAGGTCGGCGTAGAGGCTGGACAGGTCGGTGACGAAGCCGATCGTGACCTTCTCCTGGGCCTGCACCCCGGTGGTCGCCAGAAGCAGCGATGCAGTTGCCAGGCCGATGGCACTCAGTTTTCTTTTCATGGTCTTGTCTCCGTGTCGTTGTCGTGAAGAAAGCGGGCCGTCAGACGCCGAGCAGCTCGTTGAGCACCGGCATCTTCGCGTCGAGTTCCGACGCACCGAAGGTCTCGACGATGCGGCCGTGCTCCATCACGTAGAAGCGGTCGGCCAGCGGTGCGGCGAAGCGGAAGTTCTGCTCGACCATGACCACCGTGTAACCCTTGCCGCGCAGCATGGTGATCATCCGGGCCAGCGCCTGCACGATGACGGGAGCGAGCCCTTCGGAGATCTCGTCGAGCAGCAGCAGCTTGGCGCCGGTGCGAAGGATGCGCGCCACGGCCAGCATCTGCTGCTCGCCGCCCGACAAGCGCGTGCCCTGGCTGTGGCGACGCTCTGCCAGGTTGGGGAACATGGCATAGATCTCGTCGATCGACATGCCCGGCCCCATGCCCTTGAGCGCAGGCGGCAGCAGCAGGTTCTCTTCGGCCGACAGGCTCGCGAAGATGCCGCGTTCCTCGGGGCAATAACCCAGGCCCAGGTGCGCGATGCGGTGCGTCGCCATGACGATGGTCTCGACGCCGTTGACCTGGATGCTGCCCTTGCGCGCACCCACGAGGCCCATGATGGCGCGCATGGTGGTCGTGCGGCCGGCACCGTTGCGGCCCAGCAGCGTGACGACTTCGCCGGGCTGCACGACCATGTCGACGCCGTGCAGCACATGCGATTCGCCGTACCAGGCCTGGAGTCCCTGGATTTGAAGTGCAGGTGCCGACATCAGTGTGCCTCCCGCCGGGCCGCCCCAAGGGAGGCACGCGCCCCCTCGGGGGGCAGCGAACTACACGAAGTGAGGAGCGTGGGGGTCATCAATGCGCTCCCTGCAGTTGGCCGTCGGTCGTGCCCATGTAGGCCTCCATCACTTGCGGGTTCCTGGAGACCTCGGCATACGGCCCTTCGGCCAGCACCGCGCCGCGCTGCAATACCGTGATCGTGTCGGCGATGGTCGACACCACGCTCATGTTGTGTTCGACCATGAGGATGGTGCGGCCGACCGAGACGCGCTTGATGAGTTCGGCCACGCGGTGCACGTCTTCGTGGCCCATGCCTTGCGTGGGCTCGTCGAGCAGCATCAGTTCGGGCTCCATCGCCAGCGTGGTCGCGATCTCGAGCGCCCGCTTGCGGCCATAGGGCAGGTTCACCGTGAGCTCGTCGGCGAGGTCTTCGAGCCCGACCTCGGCCAGCAGTGCACGGGCACGGATGTCGAGCGGCTTGAGCGACCGCTCGCTCTTCCAGAAGTGGTACGAGGTGCCGAGCGCGCGCTGCAGGCCCAGGCGCACGTTCTCGAGCAGCGTGAGATGCGGGAACACCGCCGAGATCTGGAACGAGCGGATGATGCCGCGCCGCGCGATCTGCGCCGGGCGTTCGCCCGTGATGTCCTGGCCGTTGAACAGGATGGCGCCCGAGGTGGGCTCGAGGAATTTCGTCAGCAGGTTGAAGCAGGTCGTCTTGCCCGCGCCGTTGGGGCCGATGAGCGCATGGATCGACCCGCGCACGACGTTCAGGTCGACCTGGCTGACCGCGGTGAAGCCCTTGAATTCCTTGGTGAGCTGGCGCGTTTCGAGAATGATGTCGCTCATCTCGCGCGGGGGGCCGTGGGCTGAGGGGAAAGGTCGGTCATGCGTTGCGTCTGTTCGCGCCCACCTTGAGCGCGTCCGCATTGTTGGCGACCCCCTCCCCCGTGCCTACTGGGGCAAATGCCTATGCTGCACTGCAACCTGCGCGCGTTGTGGGCGGGCCGCCGTCAGGGCCGCGTCAGCGCTCGCCGCCCGGCACCTTCTCAGTGCGCGCCCGCTGCGGCATCCGAACCCGCACCGCCCATCTGCGGACGTGCCAGCCAGACCAGCGGGATCAGGAAGATGAACAGCACGGCCGACGCATAGAACACGTCGTTCGATGCCAGCATGAACGCCTGCTGGTCAATCAGGCGATTGATCTGCGCGAGCACCTGGTCGGCGCTCAGGCCGCTGTTGCTCAGGCTGTTCATCGTCGCCATCGCCGTCGCGTTGCCCGGGTTGATCGACTCCGCGAGCTGCGCGTGGTGCACGGTCGCGCGGTTGTCCCACACGGTCGTGACGACCGACGTCCCGATGGCACCGGCCGTGATGCGCAGGAAGTTCGACAGCCCCGACGCCGCCGGAATGCGGTCCGGCGTGAGGCCCGACAAGGTGAGCGTCACCAGCGGGATGAAGAAGAACGCCATCGCGATGCCCTGGATGATCGTCGGGATCATGATGGTGCCGATGTCGGCCTGCGTGTTGAAGTTGGAGCGCATCCACAGCACCAGCGCGAACACGAGGAAGGAAAAGGTCGCGTAGCGACGCGGGTCGACCTTGGCCACCGTCATCCCCACGATCGGCGACAGCACGATCGCGAACGCACCGACCGGCGCCAGCACCATCCCGGCCTGCGTCGCGGTGTAGCCCATGTACTGCTGCAGCCACAGCGGCATCAGCACGAGGTTGCCGAAGAACAGCCCGTAGGCCACCGCGGTCGCCACCGCGCCCGACCAGAAATTGCGTCGCCGGAAGAGCGACAGGTCGACCACCGGGTGCTCGTCCGTCAGCTCCCAGATGATGAAGAAGGCGAAGCCCACCACCGCCACCACGGCCATCGTCACGATCGCCGGCGAGTGGAACCAGTCGAGCTCCTTGCCCTTGTCGAGCATCAGCTGCATCGCGCCGACCCAGAGCACCAGCAACGCCAGGCCGACACCGTCGATCGGCAGGCGCTTGATCTGGCTGTCGCGCTTGCGGTAGATCGACCAGGTGATGCCCGCGGCCAGGATGCCCACCGGGATGTTGATGTAGAAGATCCACGGCCAGGAGACGTTGTCGGTGATCCAGCCGCCCAGCAGCGGCCCCATCACCGGCGCGACCAGCGTCGTCATGGCCCACATCGCCATCGCCGTCCCGGCCAGCGCGCGCGGGTAGCTCGCCAGCAGCAGCGTCTGCGACAGCGGGATCATCGGCCCCGCGACGAAGCCCTGCACGGCGCGGAACAGGATCAGCGTGGTCATGTTCGGCGCCAGGCCGCACAGCCAGGAGCTGATCACGAACAGCAGGATGCTGAGCAGGAACAGGCGCACCTGCCCGAAGCGCTGCGTGAGCCAGCCGGTGAGCGGCACGGCGATGGCGTTCGCCACGGCGAAGCTCGTGATGACCCAGGTGCCCTGTGTCGAGCTGACGCCGAGGTCGCCCGAAATGGCGGGCAGCGAGACGTTCGCGATCGACGTGTCGAGCACGTTCATGAAGGTCGCGGCAGACAGCGCGATCGTCCCGAGAATGCGCGCCGACCCTTCCAGTGGCGGATGAGCGACGGGTGCGGCGGTGGTGGCCATGGGGCGGCGTGCCGATCAGCCGCGCGCGGCCTGGTGCATGGCCAGCGTGGCGCCACGCCCATTCTGCGCGGCCGGGTGCAGGCTCGATGGCGGCGTGCCTTCTGCCGGCGTCGCGGCTGCGCCCTGCGGCTTCACGGGGCGACCGAGATTGGCCGCGATGATGCGGGCAACATCGGCATCCGCCTCGGCGTCCCGATCGACGTCGGCATACACCTGCGTCTGTGCGAAGGCGGTGCTGCGCGGCGCATCGGCCAGCGCCTTGCCGGCCTTGTCGGTCACATCGACTTCGGCATCCATCGACAGGCCGACGCGCAGCGGGCTGGCCTTGAGCTGCTCGGCGTCGAGCGCGATGCGCACCGGCACACGCTGCACCACCTTGATCCAGTTGCCGGTGGCGTTCTGCGCCGGCAGCAGCGCGAAGGCGGCACCGGTGCCCACGCCCAGGCCAGCCACCTTGCCGTCGTACTCGATCTTCTTGCCGTACAGGTCGGCCGTGAGCTTCACGGGCTGACCGATGCGGATGTTGCGCAGCTGGACTTCCTTGAAGTTGGCGTCGACCCACAGCTGGTTGAGCGGCACGATCGACATCATCGGCGTGCCCGCGGCCACACGCTGGCCCAACTGCACGGTGCGCTTGGCGACGTAGCCGTCGACCGGTGCCGGCAGCGCGACGCGCTGCACCGCGAGCCACGACTCGCGCACCTTGGCCGCGGCCGCCAGCACGTTCGGGTGCTGCTCGACGCTGGTGCCTTCGGTCAGCGACTGGTTGCTGGCGAGCTGCTCCCGGGCCGACGCGACGCCGGCCTGGGCGGCGGCGAGCGCGCTCTTCGCGTTGGCCAGCGCCGTCTCGGAATGGTTGAGCTCTTCCTTCGACACCGCGCCGTTGCCGGTGAGCGCCTGGCGGCGCCTGAGGTCGTCCTGCGCGCGGACGATGTCGCTCTGCGCCCTCGCGATGTCGGCCTGCTTGAGCGTCACCTGCGCGGCCAGCGAGCCGTTGTTGGCGTAGAGCGTGCGCACCTGGCGCACGGCCTGGCCCAGCGCGGCTTCGGACTGGGCGAGCGCGAGCCGGGCGTCGGCCGGGTCGAGCTGCACCAGCGGCTGGCCGGCCTTCACGAAGTCGGTGTCGTCGGCCATGATCGACAGCACGGTGCCGGTGACCTGCGGCGTGATCTGGATGACGTTGCCCTGCACGTAGGCGTTGTCGGTGTCCTCGTAGTGGCTGGCCACCAGCCATTCGTAGAGGCCCCAGCCACCGCCGGCGACGACGACCACCGCGGCCAGCGCGGTGAGCGCGCGGCGGCGCTTCGGGTTGCCGGCCTTCGCGGCCGGGGCGGGAGCGGCGGGTGCGTTGTTGTTGTCCATGTCAGTGTCCTTCGAGTTCAGGCGTTGGGTGGCGCGCGGTCAGCGCGCCCGTGTTTCAGTGGGCCGCGGCGGTCTTGCCCGTGGCGGCGACCGCGACGGGCGGCTGCCATCCGCCGCCGAGCGCGCGCGCCAGGCCCACCTGGGTGTCGAGCACACGCGCCGCGAGGTCGACCGCCTGGCGGCGTTGCGCCAGCACGGTCGATTCGGCGGTCAGCACGTTGAGGTAGTTGCCGAGGCCGGCGCGGTAGCGCTGCACGGCGATCTCGTAGGCGCCTTCGGCGGCGGCCTGCGCCTCGCGCTGCTGCGCCTGCTGGCGTGCCACCGATTGCGCGCTGCTCACCTGGTCGGCCGCGTCGCGTACCGCGTCGAGCACGCTGGCGTTGTAGCTCTCGATCGCGGCATCGAGGTCGGCCGCCTTGCCGCGCAGGTTGGCGCGCAGCCGTCCGCCCTCGAAGATCGGCAGGCGGACGGCCGGGCCAACGCCCCACTGCGCGCTGTTCGACTTCAGGAGGTTGTCGAAGCCCAGGCTCTGCAGGCCGACGAAGGCCGTGAGGTTGACGTTCGGATAGAACAGCGTCTTCGCACCGGCCACGTCGCCGGTGGCGGCCTCCACGCGCCAGCGCGCCGCAGCGATGTCGGCGCGCCGCCCGAGCAGGTCGGCCGGGATGTTCGGCTGCAGTGCAACGGCGTGCAGCGACGCCAGGCTGGGCGGGGTCAGCGCCTTGGTGGCGTCGGGGCGGGCCACCAAGGCGTCGAGGGCGTGCTGCGCGATCGCGATCTGCTCGTCGAGCGCCTCGATCTGCTGGCGCGCCTCGGGCAGGCCGCCTTCGCTCTGGCGCAGCTCCAGGCGCGTGTCGAGGCCGGCCGACACGCGGTCGCGCACCAGCTGCAGCGTCTCGTCGCGCTGCGCGAGCGTGCGCTTCGCGACGGCGAGCTGATCGTTCAGGCGCGCCCACTGGATGTAGCCGCGCGCCACATTGCTGGCGAGCAGGATGCGCGCGGCATCGACCTCCGCCGCCGCCGCATTGGAAGAACCCAGGGCGCTGTCGAGCGCCGCGCGGTTCTTGCCGAAGAAGTCGATCTCCCAGCTGCCGTTGAGCTGCAGCGTGCCCACCTCTTGAATGGAGCCGGCGAGCGGTGCCGGGTAGATGTAGTTGCTGCTGAACTTCTGGCGGGTGGCGTCGAGCGAACCGTTCAGTTGCGGCCGGTCGGCCGATTCGGCCGTGGCGATGGCGGCCTGCGCACGCGACAGCCGCGCCCGTGCCACCGCGATGTTCGGACTGCCGGCCAGCGCCTCGTCGACCAGCGCATCGAGTTGCGCATCGCCGAAGCCCGCCCACCAGCGCGCATCGACCGCACTGAGGCCGGTGCTGAACGGTGCGGCCTTCAGGCCCAGCGAATCGGCATCGCGCAGCTTGGACTGCGATGCGATGCCCGACATGTCGGCGCAGCCGGCGAGCAGCACGAGAACGGCCGTGGCGACGGGAAACGCAACGCCGCGACGGAACACGGACAGGGAACGGGTCATTTCTTTTCTCCACGGGCCGCCAGGGCCTGTGCGTTGTCGAGGATGCGGCGCAGGTAGCTCTTGAGCTGCTCCCACTCGGCGTCGCTGAAGCCCGCGAGGTGCTCGTTCTGCACCCGGCTCAGGATCTCGGGCACCTGCAGGGCGGCCGCCCGGCCCTCGTCGGTCAGTTCGATGTTGACGACGCGGCGGTCTTCCAGCGAACGCACGCGACGGCACAGGCCCTTGGCCTCGAGCCGGTCGAGCAGCCGCGTCATCGCGCCGGCGTCCAGCAGGCATTCGCGCGCGAGTTCGGCCACGGTGGTGGCGGCCCCCACCTCCAGCTTGTGCAATGGAATCCATTGCGGATAGGTCGGGCCGTCCGGATCGGAAATCTGGCAATCCACAGCCTGCCCGACCGCGGTCATGATGCGCCGCATCAGGTAGCCGACGCTCTCCTCGGACCGGTAGGTGGCCGCCGAATAGAAGTTCGGCACGGCCAGCGGCGTCGCGCCGGCATCGGAGTTCTCGGGACGGATGGGATCGTTCATGGGGACGCGATATTATTTGCTTAGGCAATTACTGTCAAGGCTACCTTTGCAAAGGCAATCGGTCAGTAGAATCGGCACCCATGGCCGTCTCCGCTTCCCGCTCGCCTGCAAAAGGCTCTCCGAAATCCCTGTCGGGCCTGCTCCCCTTTCTCCGGCCGTACCGCTGGCAGATCGCACTCGCGGCTGTTTTTCTGGTGGCGGCAGCCGGCGCCACGCTGGTGTTCCCGCTGGCGCTGCGTCGGCTGATCGACGGCGGACTGGTGACCACCGACCGCGGCGCGCAGACGATGGCGCTGCGCGACCACTTCTTCGCCCTCTTCGGCGTGGCCGTGGCGCTCGGCCTGTTCTCGGCGGCGCGCTTCTACACGGTGAGCTGGCTCGGCGAGCGCATCACGGCCAACCTGCGCAATGCGGTCTATGCGCACGTGCTGCGCCAGAGCCCGCAGTTCTTCGAGACGACGCAGACCGGCGAGGTGCTGTCGCGCCTCACGGCCGACACGACGCTGGTACAGACGGTGGTGGGCTCGTCGCTGAGCATGGGACTGCGCAATGCGGTGATGGGCATCGGCGCGCTGGGGATGCTGGTGTGGACCAACCCCTACGTCATGGGCCAGGTGCTGGGCGTGCTGGTGCTGGTGGTGCTGCCGAGCATGTGGTTCGGCCGCCGCGTGCGCAAGCTGTCGCGCGCCAGCCAGGACCGCGTGGCCGACTCGAGCGCCATCGCGGCCGAGGTGCTGAACGCCATTCCGGTGGTGCAGAGCTACACGGCGGAGGCGCGCGAAGCGGCCCGCTTCGACGCCTCGACCGACAACGCCTTCCACACCGCCGTGCGCCGCGCCAAGGCGCGCTCGGTGCTGGTCGCCTTCATCATCATCGCGACCTCGGCCGCGCTGCTGTGGGGCCTGTACCAGGGCACGCAGGCGGTGCTGCAGGGCACGATCACCGCGGGCCACCTGGGCGAGACGGTGGTGTACGTGATCATCCTGGCCGGCGCGGCTGCCGTGCTGGGCGAGGTCTACGGCGACCTGCTGCGTGCCGCCGGCGCCACCGAGCGGCTGATGGAACTGCTGCACGCCCGCTCGGCCATCGCCTCGCCGGCGCGCCCGGTCGCGGCCCCGGTACCGCCGGCCGGCAGCAGCGTCGGCTTCGACGCGGTGACCTTCCACTACCCCTCGCGGCCGCTCACGCCCGCGCTGCGCGACTTCAGTCTGCAGGTGGCGCCCGGCGAAACGGTGGCGCTGGTGGGCGCGAGCGGCGCCGGCAAGAGCACGGTGTTCCAGCTGCTGCTGCGCTACTACGACCCCGGCACCGGCCGCATCGTGCTCGACGGCGCGCCGCTGGACAGCCTCGCGCTCGAGGACCTGCGCCACCGCATCGGCCTGGTGCCGCAGGATGCGGTCATCTTCTCGGCCAGCGCCTTCGAGAACATCCGCTACGGCCGGCCCGAAGCCAGCCCGGACGAGGTGTACGCCGCCGCGCGGGCGGCCTACGCCGACGACTTCCTGAAGGCCCTGCCCGAGGGCTACGACACCTTCCTGGGCGAGCGTGGCGTGCGGCTGTCGGGCGGTCAGCGCCAGCGCATCGCGATCGCGCGGGCGATGCTCAAGAACCCGCCGCTGCTGCTGCTCGACGAAGCCACCAGCGCGCTCGACGCCGAGAGCGAGCGCATGGTGCAGGCGGCACTGGAGTCGGCCATGACCGGCCGGACCACTCTGGTGATCGCGCACCGGCTGGCGACCGTTCAGAAGGCCGACCGCATCGTCGTGCTCGACCACGGCGCCATCGTCGAACAGGGCACGCACGCCACGCTGGTGGCACAGGGCGGCGCCTATGCGCGGCTGGCCGCGCTGCAGTTCACGGCCTGAGTTCGCGCGGCGGGGTCGCGCTGCGAGCGCCCAACGCTGACGCTACTGCAGCGTTTCCTTGAGCGCCGCGGGCAGCGGCAACGGCAGCACCGGGATGCCCTCGTCGAGCAAGGCCTCGGTCTGCTCGCGCGTGGCCTGGCCACGGATGCCGCGTTCAGCGGTCTCACCGTAATGCATGCGACGCGCTTCGTCCGCAAAGCGGTCGCCGACGTCTTCGGTCTTCGCCATCACCTCGCGCACGGCGCGCATCCAGCGCGCCTCGGGTGAATCCGGGGTGGTCACGGCGTTGGCCGGTGCCGACGGGATGTCGGGCGCCCTCGCACCGCTCAGGTTGAGGCGCGGTGCGGACAGCAGCTTGGCAACGGACGTGTCACCGCAGATCGGGCATGCGACCAGCCCGGCCGCGCGCTGTTCCTCGAAGGCATCGTGGGAGGCGAACCAGCCCTCGAAGGCATGGCCGTGCCGGCATTGGAGGTCGAGAACCTTCATGCCGGCGATTATCAGCCGCCGTTCGCGGCGGGCAGGGTCTGCCAGTCGAGCGTCCACACGCCCGACAGGACGTTCTGCAGCCAGAGCATGCAGCTGTGCGTCTTGGCGTCGGTCACGCGGCCGTCGCGGCAGCCGTCGAACAGCTCCTGCGGCGTCGCCGTGAACACGTCGACGAACTCGCCGTGGTCGAGCTGGCGATCGCCGAGCGTGAGCCCGCGGGCGAAGAAGATGTGGATGATCTCCGTGGAGTAGCCGACCGCCAGATGCATCAGGCCCGCATAGGCCCACTCGCGGGCGGTGTAGCCGGTTTCTTCCAGCAGCTCGCGCTGGCCGCAGACCAGCGGCGACTCGCCCGCGTCGAGCTTGCCGGCCGGGAACTCGGTCATCACCTGCCCCACCGGGTAGCGGTACTGCCGCTCGAGCACGAGCCGGCCGTCGTCGAGCAGCGGCACCACCACGACGGCGCCAGGGTGGATCACGTACTCGCGCGTGGCCGTATGGCCGTCGGGCAGGCGCACGGTGTCGCGCTTGGCGTGGAGGAAATTGCCCTCGAAGAGCGATTCGCTCGCGATGCCCTCTTCCTTTAGATGCGCTTCGTCCATGGGGGTCAGTTCCGGTGTTTGAGCAGGTAGCGCCAGGTGAAACCGGGAAAGGCCAGCACGATGAAGAGTGCGCCGGTGATGGCGTAGAACTCCCAGCCCTGGGGCGCGATCTGCCCGACCCGGCGCTCGAACAGCAGCCCGATGCCGCCGACGATGAAATAGAGCAGCACCAGTTCCGCCAGCCGGATCGCCAGCGACTTCCTGCCGCCGGTGCCGACGGGCACCAGCGCGAGCAATCGCTCGTTCAGGAACGGCAGGTTCGCCGCCACCAGGGCCAGCAGCAGGACCAGCCAGACGGAGGCACTTTGCGACACGCCGTCGTCAGTTCGCCAGCGTGGCCACGATGGCCTGGGCGCACAGCGTCATCAGGCCGCCGGGCACGATGCCGAGGATGAGGATCAGCGCGCCGTTGACCGTCAGCACGGCACGCACGTCGCGCGGTGCCGACACGGTCGTCGCCGTGACGGGCGCATCGAAGTACATGACCTTCACGATGCGCAGGTAGTAGAAGGCGCCGATCAGCGACATGATCACCGCGAACACGGCCAGGCCGATGTAGATGGCCTGTCCCGACGCGATCAGCGCCTGCAGCACGGCCAGCTTGGCGTAGAAGCCGACCAGCGGCGGCAGGCCGGCCAGCGAGAACATCGCGATGGCCATCACGCCGGCGTACAGCGGGCTGCGCTGGTTGAGGCCGGCCAGGTCGGTGATCTCTTCGCTCTCGAAACCCTCGCGCGCCAGCAGCAGGATGATGCCGAAGCTCGCCAGCGTGGTCAGCACGTAGGTCACGACGTAGAACATCGAGGCGCTGTACGCGAACTGCGCGTTGTAGGTGCTGCCGTTGACCACGCCCGCCACCAGACCCAGCAGCATGAAGCCCATCTGCGAGATGGTCGAGTAGGCCAGCATGCGCTTGAGGTTGGTCTGCGCGATGGCGGCCAGGTTGCCCACCAGCAGCGACGCGACGGCCAGCACCGCCAGCATCTGCTGCCAGTCGATGGCCAGCGGCAGCAGGCCTTCCACCAGCAGGCGGATGATGATCGCGAAGGCGGCCAGCTCGGGCGCGGCGCCGATCAGCAGCGTGATCGCCGTCGGCGCGCCCTGGTAGACGTCGGGCACCCACATGTGGAACGGCGCGGCGCCGACCTTGAAAGCCAGGCCGGCGACGATGAAGACCAGGCCGAACACCAGCACCTGATGGTTCACCTTGCGGCTCGCGATGGCCTTGAACACCTCGTTGACGTCGAGCGAACCGGTGGCGCCGTACATCATCGACAGGCCGTACAGCAGAAAACCGCTGGCCATGGCGCCGAGCACGAAGTACTTCATGGCGGCTTCGCTGGCGGTCGCGTTGTCTCGGCGCAGCGCCACCAGGGCGTAGCTGGAGAGCGTGAGCAGTTCCAGGCCCAGGTAGATCAACAGGAAGTTGCTGCCCGAGATCATCACGAAGCCGCCCAGCAGCGAGAACATGCTGAGCGTGAACATCTCGCCGCCGCGCAGCATGCCGCGGTCGGCCGCGTAGGGACGGCCGTAGACCAGCGTCACCATCAGCGCCACGGTGGCAAAGCACTTGAGCCAGTTGCCCATCGGGTCGCTCACGACCATGCCGTGGAAGCCGTAGAACGTGTGGCCGTTGTAGGCGTTGAGGCCGGTCAGCGCCGCCACCACCGCCAGCGTGAGCAGCGTCAGGATGTAGGTGCGGGTGCGGCGTGCACCGGTCGTCGACAAATCCACCAGGGCAATGATGCAGGTCATGACCAGCAGCACCACTTCGGGGTAGATCGCCATCCAGCTGAGTTTGTCAATCATCTCGTTCTCTTGTCAGCGTGGATTTCAGGGAAGCTTGGACGCGGCGACGTGCTGCAACAGGTTGCTCACGGAAGCGTCCATCACATCGGTGAAGGGCTTCGGAGCCAGGCCCATCCACAGCACGGCGATGGCCAGCAGCGACAGCATCAGGAACTCACGGGCATTGATGTCCTTGAGTTCCTTCACATGGTCGTTGCCCACCGGACCCAGGTAGACCCGCTTGTACATCCACAGCGTGTAGGCCGCGCCGAAGATCAGCGCGGTGGCCGCACCGAAGCCGACCCAGAAGTTGGCCTTGACCGCCCCGAGGATCACCATCCACTCGCCCACGAAGCCGGCAGTGCCCGGCAGGCCGCAATTGGCCATGGCGAACAGCAGCGCGAAGGCGGCGAACTTGGGCATGGTGTTGACCACGCCGCCGTAGTCGGCGATCTGGCGCGAGTGCACGCGGTCGTACAGCACGCCGATGCCCAGGAACATGGCCGCCGAGACGAAGCCGTGCGCGATCATCTGCACGATGCCGCCCGAGACGCCCAGCTCGTTGAAGATGAAGAAGCCGAGCGTGACGAAGCCCATGTGGGCGATCGACGAGTACGCCACCAGCTTCTTCATGTCCTTCTGCACCAGGGCGACCAGGCCGACGTAGATCACGGCGATGAGCGACAGGCCGATCATCAGCCAGGCCCATTCGCGCGAAGCGTCCGGCGCGATCGGCATCGAGAAGCGCAGGAAACCGTAAGTGCCCAACTTCAGCATGATCGCGGCCAGCACCGCCGAGCCGCCGGTGGGCGCCTCGACGTGCACGTCGGGCAGCCAGGTGTGGAACGGGAACATCGGCACCTTCACGGCGAAGGCCGCGAAGAAGGCGAAGAACAGGAAGCTCTGCGCACCGCTGGCCAGCGGCAGCCGGTGCCAGGTCAGGATGTCGAAGCTGCCGCCCGACTTGTTGTACAGGTAGATCAGCGCGACCAGCATGAGCAGCGAGCCAAGCAGCGTATACAGGAAGAACTTGAAGGCGGCGTAGATCTTGTTCGGGCCGCCCCAGATGCCGATGATGAGGTACATCGGGATCAGCGTGGCTTCGAAGAAGACGTAGAACAGGATGCCGTCGAGCGCCGAGAAGACGCCGACCATCAGCCCCGACAGGATCAGGAAGGCACCGAAGTACTGGCTGACGCGCTCGGTGATCACCTCCCACGCCGAGATCACGACGATCACGGTGATGAAGGCGGTCAGCAGCACCATCCACAGCGACAGACCGTCGATGCCGACGTGGTAGCTCACGTTGAAGCGCTGGATCCAGCTTTGCTTCTCGACGAACTGCATCGCTGCGGTGCCGAGCTGGAAACGCGTGTACAGCGGAATCGTGACCAGGAAGCTCACGATGGAACCGACCAGCGCGATCCAGCGGACCATGCTGGCACGGTCGTCACGGCCGATGGCCAGGAGCAGGACGCCGAAGGCGATCGGCACCCAGATGGCAAGGCTCAACAAACCCATTTTTCTTTTTCTCCAGCGCGCACGCTTACTTGTTGAACCAGACGAAGTACGTCATGAGCACGAAGATGCCCAACAGCATCGCGAAGGCGTAGTGGTAGATGTAGCCCGACTGCATCCATCGCACCACACCGGCGATGCGGCCGATCAGCTTCCACGAGCCGTTCACCACGGCACCGTCGATCAGGGCCTGGTCGCCACCCTTCCAGAAGGCGGTGCCGAGCGCACGGGCGCCGCGCGCCACGATGTTCTCGTTGATCCAGTCGAGGTAGTACTTGTTCTCGAGCAGGCGGTAGACCGGGCCACAAGCGCGCTTGATCGCCGCCGGCAAGGCCGGGTTGATCATGTACATGTAGTAAGCGACCACGACGCCGGCGAGTGCCAGCCAGAACGGCATGGTCGTCAGACCGTGCTGCGCCATGGCCCAGGGGCCGTGGAAGGCGGCCTTCATCTCTTCCATCGCGGGATGCTTCTCCAGATTGAAGAAGATCGCGTCCTTGAAGAAGTCGCCGTAGAGCATCGGCTGGATCGTCATGAAGCCGATCACGACCGACGGGATCGCCAGCAGCACCAGCGGCAGCCAGACGACCCAGGGCGACTCATGCGGCTTGTGGGCATCGTGACCATGGCCGTGATCGTCGTGGCCGTGCGCATGCGCATCGTCGTGGTGGTCGTCGTGGTGAGCGTCCGGGTTCTGGTCGTAGCGCTCCTTGCCGTGGAATACCAGGAAGTACAGACGGAACGAATAGAAGGCCGTGATGAACACGCCGGCGAGCACCGCGAAGTACGCAAAGCCCGAGCCCCAGAGATGGCTCTCGTGCACCGCTTCGATGATGCTGTCCTTCGAGTAGAAGCCGGCGAAGAGCGGCGTACCGATCAAGGCGAGCGAGCCCAGGACGAAGGTGATCCAGGTGATCGGCATGTACTTGCGCACGCCGCCCATCCAGCGGATGTCCTGGTTGTGGTGCATGCCGATGATCACCGAGCCGGCCCCCAGGAACAGCAGCGCCTTGAAGAAGGCGTGCGTCATCAGGTGGAACACCGCGACCGAATACGCCGACGCGCCGAGCGCCACCGTCATGTAGCCGAGCTGCGAGAGCGTCGAGTACGCGATCACGCGCTTGATGTCGTTCTGGATGATGCCCAGGAAACCCATGAACAGCGCCGTGATGGCACCGATCACGAGGATGAAGCTCAGGGCCGTGTCGCTCAGCTCGAACAGCGGCGACATGCGCGCCACCATGAAGATGCCGGCCGTCACCATGGTCGCTGCGTGGATCAGCGCCGAGATGGGGGTCGGGCCTTCCATCGAGTCGGGCAGCCACACGTGCAGCGGGAACTGCGCGCTCTTGCCCATCGCGCCGATGAACAGGCAGATGCAGATCACGGTCACGAGCATCCACTCGGTGCCCGGGAACGTCAGCTTGGCCAGGTCGTCGGCCTTGGCGAAGGCTTCGCCGTAGTTCAGCGTGCCGGCGTAGGCCGCGATCAGGCCGATGCCCAGGATGAAGCCGAAGTCACCGACGCGGTTGACCAGGAAGGCCTTCATGTTCGCGAAGATCGCGGTCGGCTTGTTGAACCAGAAGCCGATCAGCAGGTACGACACCAGGCCCACCGCTTCCCAGCCGAAGAACAGCTGGAGCATGTTGTTGCTCATCACGAGCATCAGCATCGAGAAGGTGAACAGCGAGATGTACGAGAAGAAGCGGTTGTAGCCCTCGTCTTCTTCCATGTAGCCGATCGTGTAGATGTGGACCATCAGCGACACGAAGGTCACGACGCACATCATCATGGCGGTGAGGCCGTCGACCAGGAAGCCGACTTCCATCTTCAGGCCGCCGACGATCATCCATTCGTACAGCGTGGCGTTGAAGCGCGCACCGTCGACGATGACGCTGCGCAGCGTCATGGCGGAGATGATGAAGGCGATCAGCACGCCCAGGATGGTCAGCGAATGCGTGACCTTGCGGCCGATGTGGTTGCCGCCGAACTTCGTGCCGAACAGGCCGGCCAGTGCGGCACCGACCAGCGGCGCCATGGGGACCGCCAGCAGCGTGGATGCGGAGAGTGTTGCGCTCATGAGAAAGCCTTATCCCTTGAGCGTGTTGAGCTCGTCGACATTGATGCTCGACTTGTTGCGGAACAGCAGCACCAGCAGCGCCAGGCCGATGGCCGACTCGGCCGCGGCCACCGTCAGGATGAAGAACACGAAGATCTGGCCGTGCATGTCACCCAGGTAGTGGGAGAAGGCGACGAAATTCATGTTGACTGCCAGCAGCATCAGTTCGATGCACATCAGCAGCACGATCAGGTTCTTGCGGTTCAGGAAGATGCCGATGACCGACATCGCGAACAGCATCGCGCCGAGCGACAGGTAATGTGAGAGGGTCAGTGTCATGCCTTCTTCTCCGGTGCGGCGGCGGGTGCGACAGGTGCGGGCTCGGCCGGCGGAGGCGGCGGTGCCGCACGCGTGACGTCGAGCTTCACGAGGTGCATGCGATCGCGTGCCTTCACGTGAATCTGGTCGCTCACGTCGATGAACTTGGTGTCCTTGCGTTGCCGCAGCGTGAGCGCGATGGCCGCGATCATGGCCACCACCAGAATCACGGCGGCGATCTGCACGGGGTACAGGTATTCGGTGTACAGCAGGATGCCCAGCGCCTTGGTGTTGGAACCACCCTGCGTCATGGCCGCCTGCGCCGCGGCGGGCATCTCTCGGAAGCCGCCCATCAGTACGTAGGCCATCTCGAGCGCGATCACCACGCCGACCAGCGCGGCCAGCGGAAAGTGCTTCCAGAAGCCCTGTCGCAGGCTGTCCATGTTCAGGTCGAGCATCATCACGACGAACAGGAAGAGCACCATCACCGCGCCCAGGTAGACCAGCACCAGCACGATGGCCAGGAACTCGGCCTGCAGCAGCAGCCAGACGGCCGATGCCTGCGAGAACGCGAGCATCAGGTAGAGCACGGCGTGCACGGGGTTGCGCGCCGTGATGACTCGGAAGGCCGCGAACAGCAGCACCAACGAGAACAGATAGAAGAAGCCAGTCTTGACGTCCATGGAATTTTTCTTTGCGGGCGTCTGCCGTTAACGGTATTTCGCGTCGGCTGCCTTGTTGGCAGCGATCTCTTTTTCGTAGCGGTCGCCGACAGCCAGGAGCATTTCCTTGGTGAAGTACAGGTCGCCCCGCTTTTCACCGTGGTACTCGAGGATGTGCGTCTCGACGATCGAGTCGACCGGGCAGCTCTCTTCGCAGAAGCCGCAGAAGATGCATTTGGTCAGGTCGATGTCGTAGCGGGTGGTACGGCGCGAGCCGTCGTCGCGCACGTCGGATTCGATGGTGATCGCCACCGCCGGGCACACGGCCTCGCACAGCTTGCAGGCGATGCAGCGCTCTTCGCCGTTGTCGTAACGGCGCAGGGCGTGCAGGCCGCGGAAGCGCGGCGACAGCGGGGTTTTTTCCTCCGGGAACTGGACCGTGATCTTGCGGCGGAACGCGTAGCGCCCCGTCAGGACCATGCCCTTGAGGAGCTCCGTGAGCATGAAGCTCTTGAGGAAGTCCTTCACCGAGAAGGTGGAAGCAGCAACAGCTGAAGACATCGTGGGGTTCTCCGCTTAGTTCCAGATGTTCCAGGGCGTCTGCATCCAGCCCCCGACCACCAGCAGCCACACCAGGGTGACCGGAATGAAGATCTTCCAGCCCAGACGCATGATCTGGTCATAACGGAAGCGCGGGAAGGTGCCGCGGATCCAGATGAACAGCGTGAGCACGAAGAAGGTCTTCAGGCCCAGCCAGATCCAGCCCGGGATGAAATCGAGGAAGCCGATCGGCGACAGCCAGCCGCCCAGGAACATGAGCGCGGCCAGGATCGACACGAGCCACATGCTGGCGTATTCGGCCAGGAAGAAGATCGCGAAGCCCATGCCCGAGTACTCGACCATGTGGCCGGCCACGATTTCCGCTTCGCCCTCAACCACGTCGAAGGGGTGGCGGTTGGTCTCGGCCACGCCGGAGATCACGTAGACCACGAAGATCGGCAGCAGCGGCAGCCAGTTCCACGACAGGAAGCCCAGGCCCATGTTGACGCCCATGCCCTTGCCCTGCGAAGCGACCACGTCGCCCAGGTGCAGGCTGCCCGTCACCATGATGACAACGACCAGACAGAAGCCCATGGCGATTTCGTAGCTCACCATCTGGGCCGACGCGCGCAGCGCGCCCAGGAAGGCGTACTTCGAGTTCGATGCCCAGCCGGCGATGATCACGCCGTACACCTCGATCGAGGTGATCGCCATGATCAGCAGCAGGCCGGCGTTGACGTTCGCGAGGATCGCTTCAGGGCCGAAGGGAATCGCGACCCAGGCGGCCAGCGCCGGCATGATCGCCATGATCGGGCCGAGGCGGAACAGCCCGGGCGACGCGGCGGTGGGGTTGATCAGCTCCTTGGTCAGCAGCTTCAGCGCGTCGGCGATGGGCTGCAGCAGGCCGAACGGGCCCACGCGGTTGGGGCCGTGGCGGACCTGGATCCAGCCCAGGAACTTGCGCTCCCACAGCGTCGCATAGGCCACGGCGCCGAGCAGCGGCAGCAGCACGCAGATGATCTTGATCAGCGCCCAGAGCACCGGCCAGCCGCCGGCGGTCCACCAGGTCGCGCCGATGAGGCCGTGGCCGAAACCGTAGATGGAATCGATCATGCCGTCACCTCGTCGAGCACCGGGTGCTGACCGGGCCACACCCCCAGCGCCGCATGCGCGGCACCGCGCGCGTCGGCGGTGAGCTGCAGCGAGGTAGCGCGGCGCGTGAGGCCGTCCAACTGATAGATCGACGCCGTGACCGGCGCCGCCGCATCGGCGACCGCCTTCGACAGGTCGACATCCGCGGGAGCGGCGTTCGACAGCCGGTCGGCGGCGATGTGCGTGGCGCCGGCATCGGCCCCACGCACCGACGCCAGCACGTCCTGGGCGGTTTCGAAATCGAAGTTCGACAGGCCGAGCATGTTGCCCAGCACGCGCAGCACCTTCCAGGCCGGACGGGCCTCGCCGCGCGGCTTGACCACGGCATGGAAACTCTGGATGCGGCCTTCGGCATTGACGAAGGTGCCCGGCGTTTCACTGAACGGCGCGATCGGCAGCAGCACATCGCTGATGGCGAGGTTCGCCTTGAAGGGACTCAGGGTCACGACCATCTGTGCATGCTCGAGGCCGGCCGCCGCACGGGCGCCGGCAGCCGAGTCGAATTCGGGTTCGTTGTTGAGCAGCAGCACGGCCTTCAGGCCGCCCGACAGCATCTGGCCGGCGTTCAGGCCATTCGCGCCGGGCAGTGCGTTCGCCCACTGGGCGCCGACCGTGTTGGCAGCCTCGGTAAGGTAGCCGACGCTGGCGCCGGTCTGTTCGCCGATCCACTGCGCGAGCGCCAGCAGGCGCGACGCGTCGGCATGGTGGGCTGCGGCGTTGCCAAGCAGGATCGCCTTGCGTTCACCACCCAGCAGCGATTGCGCGAAGGCCTTGGCCTCGTCGCTCGCGCTGCCTTGGACGGGCGCCGAAACGCCCTTCTCTGCCCCGATGGCGGTGGCCACGTCGGCCAGGGCCTGCGCCCAGCCGCTGGCAGCCACGGTCGTCACGCCGGCCAGGGCCATGGCCCACGCGTCCCGCGATGGCAACTCGTTCGACGAGGCAATCACGCTCACGGCGGCGCCCTTGCGGGTCGCCTGGCGGATGCGCTGCGCGAACAGCGGATGGTCCTTGCGCAGGTTCGAGCCCACGACCAGCACGCGCTGCAGATTCGACAGCGACGCGATCGAGGTGCCGAGCCAGCGGATGCCGCCGGCCGGCGTGAAGTCGGCACTGCGCAGGCGATAGTCGATGTTCTCGCTGCCCAGGCCGCGCACCAGCGCACCGGCCAGGGCCAGCTCTTCGACCGTGCTGTGCGGGCTGACCAGCGCGCCGATGGCAGACGCGCCATGGTCGGTCTTGATCTGGCGCAGGCCGTTGGCCACGTATTCGAGGGCGGTCTGCCAGTCGACGGCCTGCCATTGGCCGCCCTGCTTGAGCATGGGCTGCGTCAGACGCTCGTCGCTGTTGAGCGCTTCGTAGGAGAAGCGGTCGCGGTCGGCGATCCAGCATTCGTTGACGTCTTCGTTCTCCAGCGGAACGACGCGCATCACCTGGTTGTTCTTGACCTGGACGATCAGGTTGGCACCGGTCGAGTCATGCGGGCTGACCGACTTGCGGCGCGACAGCTCCCAGGTGCGGGCGCTGTAGCGGAAGGGCTTGCTGGTGAGCGCGCCGACCGGGCAGATGTCGATCATGTTGCCCGAGAGCTCGGAGTCGACGGTCTCGCCGAGCACGGTGGTGATCTCGGAGTGCTCGCCGCGGTGGATCATGCCGAGCTCCATCACACCGGCCACTTCCTGGCCGAAGCGGACGCAGCGCGTGCAGTGGATGCAGCGACTCATCTCTTCCATGCTGATGAGCGGGCCCACGTCCTTGTGGAACACCACGCGCTTCTCTTCCTCGTAGCGCGAGGACGAGCCGCCGTAGCCCACGGCCAGATCCTGCAGCTGGCATTCGCCGCCCTGATCGCAGATCGGGCAGTCCAGCGGGTGGTTGATGAGCAGGAACTCCATCACCGACTGCTGGGCCTTGATGGCCTTATCGCTCTTGGTTCGGACGATCATGCCCTGGGTCACGGGCGTGGCGCAGGCCGGCATCGGCTTGGGCGCCTTTTCCACGTCGACCAGGCACATGCGGCAGTTGGCCGCGATGCTGAGTTTCTTGTGATAGCAGAAGTGCGGGATGTACGTGCCCGCCTTGTCGGCGGCATGCATGATCATGCTGCCTTCGACGATGTCGACCTTCTTGCCGTCGAGTTCGATTTCAACCATATGTGTTGCGTTTTCGTGCTCAGGCCTTGGCCGGCGCCTTGGGCACATAGCCCGGGATCAGCGCCTCGAACTCGTGGCGGAAATGCTTGATCATGGCGCGCACCGGCATCGCCGCAGCGTCGCCCAGCGCACAGATCGTGCGGCCCTGGATGTTGTCGGCGACCGAGTTCAGCAGGTCCATGTCGCTGGGCTTGCCGTGGCCGGTGTGGATGCGATCGATCACGCGCCACATCCAGCCCGTGCCTTCGCGGCAGGGCGTGCACTGGCCGCAGGATTCGTGCATGTAGAAGTACGAGAGGCGCTTGAGCGACTCGACCATCGAGCGGCTGTCGTCCATCACGATGACGGCGCCCGAGCCGAGCATCGAGCCGGCCTTGGCGATGGCGTCGTAGTCCATCGTCGTCTCCATCATGACCGACGCCGGCAGCACCGGTGCCGACGATCCGCCGGGGATCACGGCCTTGAGCTGACGGCCCTTGCGCACGCCACCGGCGAGTTCGAGCAGCTTGCTGAACGGCGTGCCCAGCGGAATCTCGTAGTTGCCGGGCAGTTCGACGTCGCCGCTGACCGAGAAGATCTTGGTGCCGCCGTTGTTGGGCTTGCCGCACTCGAGGTAGGCCGGACCGCCGTTGCGGATGATCCAGGGCACCGCCGCGAAGGTCTCGGTGTTGTTGATGGTCGTCGGCTTGCCGTACAGGCCGAAGCTCGCCGGGAACGGCGGCTTGAAGCGAGGCTGGCCCTTCTTGCCCTCGAGCGATTCGAGCAGCGCGGTTTCTTCACCGCAGATGTACGCACCGAAGCCGTGGGCCGCGTGCAACTGGAAGTTGTACGTGCTGCCCATGATCTTGTCGCCGAGATAGCCAGCCGCACGAGCCTCTTCCAGCGCTTCCTCGAAGCGTTCGTAGGACTGGAATATCTCGCCGTGGATGTAGTTGTACCCGACGCTGATGCCCATCGCGTAAGCCGCGATGGCCATGCCTTCGATCACGATGTGCGGGTTGAACTGCAGGATGTCGCGGTCCTTGCAGGTACCCGGTTCGCCTTCGTCGGAATTGCAGACGAGGTACTTCTGGCCCGGGAACTGGCGCGGCATGAAGCTCCACTTCAGCCCGGTCGGGAAACCCGCGCCGCCGCGGCCGCGCAGGCCGGAGGCCTTGACTTCGGCGATCACCTGGTCGGGCGTGAGGCCCTCGGTCAGGATCTTGCGCAGCGCCTGGTAGCCGCCGCGCGCTTCGTAGTCGGCCAGGCGCCAGTTCGTACCGTCGAGGCCGGCGTAGATCTGCGGGCCGAGGTGGCGGTCGTGAAAGCAGGTCTGGACACCGGTGGCCTGGAACTGCGAGAGGACTTGTTCAGGCGTCATGCGGCGTCTCCCTTCGACGAGGCGCGCAGGCCGTCGATGAGCTGATCGAGCTTCTCGTTGCTCATGAAGCTGCACATGGTGCGGTCGTTGACCAGCATCACCGGCGAATCGGCGCAGGCGCCCAGGCATTCGCTCTGCTGCAGCGTGAACATGCCGTCGTCCGTGGTACCGCCCATCGTCACACCAAGCTTCTTCTCGAGGTGCGTCAGTGCCGTGACACCGTCGCGCAGCTGGCACGGCAGGTTCGTGCACACGTTGAGCTTGAAGCGGCCGGTCGGCTGCTGGTTGTACATGTTGTAGAAGGTCGTGACCTCGTGCACCGCGATCTGCGGCATGCCGAGGAAGTCGGCGACGACCTTCTCGCTCTCGAGGCTCACGTAGCCCTGTTCCTGCTGCACGATGGCCAGGCAGGCCATCACAGCGGACTGTGCCTGGTCGGCCGGGTACTTGGCGACTTCGCGCGCGAAGCGTTCCAGCGCGGAGGCGGACAGCGGCTTCATCGCCGCGGGGGTGCTGGGGTTGCTCATCGATCGATTTCTCCGAACACGATGTCCAGGGTGCCGATCACGGCGACGGTGTCCGCGATCATGTGGCCGCGCGTCATCTCGTCGAGCGCCGACAGATGCACGAAGCCGGGTGCACGGATCTTCAGGCGGTACGGCTTGTTGGCACCGTCGCTCACCAGGTAGATGCCGAACTCGCCCTTCGGGTGCTCGACGGCGGCATAGGCCTCGCCTTCGGGCACATGGAAGCCTTCGGTGAAGAGCTTGAAGTGGTGGATCAGCTCTTCCATGTTGCCCTTCATGGACTCACGGGCCGGTGCTGCCACCTTGTGGTTGTCGGTAATGACCGGGCCGGGGTTCACGCGGAGCCAGTCGACGCACTGCTTGATGATGCGGTTGGACTGCGCCATCTCTTCCATGCGAACCAGATAGCGGTCGTAACAGTCGCCGGTCTTGCCGACCGGGATGTCGAAGTCCATGCGGTCATACACGTCGTACGGCTGCTTCTTGCGCAGGTCCCAGGCGATACCCGAACCGCGCAGCATCGGGCCGGTGAGGCCGAGGTTGAGCGCGCGCTCGGGCGTCATCACGCCGATGCCCACGGTGCGCTGCTTCCAGATGCGGTTGTCGGTCAGGAGCGTGTGGTACTCCTCCATGTGCTTGACGAAACGCTTCGTGAAGTCATCGATGAAGTCGAGCATCGAACCCTGGCGGTTCTCGTTCATGCGCTCGAGGGCCTTGGCGTTCTTGATCTTGCTGACCTTGTACTGCGGCATCGTGTCCGGCAGGTCGCGGTAGACGCCGCCCGGGCGGAAGTACGCCGCGTGCATGCGCGCACCCGAGACGGCTTCGTAGATGTCGAACAGGTCTTCGCGTTCGCGGAAGGCGTAGATCAGGATGGTCGAGCTGCCGCAGTCGTTGCCGTGCGAGCCGAGCCACATCAGGTGGTTCAGCAGCCGCGTGATCTCGGCGAACATCACGCGGATGTACTGCGCGCGGATCGGCACCTCGAGGCCCATCAGCTTTTCGATGGCCAGGCAGTAGGCGTGCTCGTTGGACATCATCGACACGTAGTCGAGGCGGTCCATGTAGGGCAGCGACTGGATATAGGTCTTGTGCTCGGCGAGCTTTTCGGTCGCGCGGTGCAGCAGGCCGATGTGCGGGTCGGCGCGCTGGACGACTTCGCCGTCGAGCTCGAGCACCAGGCGCAGCACGCCGTGCGCAGCCGGGTGCTGCGGACCGAAGTTCAGCGTGTAGTTCTTGATTTCAGCCATGGTCAGTGGAGCCCGCCGTAATTCTCTTCGCGGATCACGCGCGGCGTGACTTCGCGGGGTTCGATCGACACCGGCTGATAGACCACGCGCTTGAGTTCTTCGTCGTAGCGCATCTCGACATGGCCCGACAGCGGGAAGTCCTTGCGGAACGGGTGGCCGATGAAGCCGTAGTCGGTCAGGATGCGGCGCAGGTCTTCGTGCCCTTCGAACACGATGCCGAACAGGTCGAAGGCTTCGCGCTCGAACCAGTTGGCAGAGGCCCACAGGTGCATCACCGACGGCAGCACGGGGAAGTCGTCGTCGGCGCAGAACACCTTCACGCGCACGCGCTGGTTCAGGCTCACCGACAGCAGGTGTGACACCGCGCAGAAGCGCAGGCCTTCCCATTCGGTGTCGCGGTACGACGAATAGTCGACGCCGCAGAGGTCGACGAGCTGCTCGAACTGGCAGCCCGGCGCGTCGCGCAGGGTCTGCATGGCGGCCAGGTAGTCGGCGGCCTTCACCACCAGCGTCACCTCGCCGAGCGCCACGTTGATGCTCTTGACCTTGTCGCCAAGGGCCAGGGCAATGGTGTCCTTCAGGGCACCAGGATCGATCGCAAAGACTGTCATGTCGGTCCCGTTCAGGCGCGGGCGATGGTGTTGGTGCGGCGCACCTTCTGCTGCAGCTGGATGATCCCGTAGATCAGAGCCTCCGCCGTGGGCGGGCAGCCGGGCACGTAGACGTCGACCGGCACGATGCGGTCGCAGCCGCGCACGACCGAGTAGCTGTAGTGGTAGTAGCCGCCGCCGTTGGCGCACGAGCCCATCGACAACACCCAGCGGGGCTCGGCCATCTGGTCGTACACCTTGCGCAGCGCCGGCGCCATCTTGTTGCACAGCGTGCCGGCCACGATCATCAGATCGGACTGACGCGGGCTGGCGCGGAACACCTCGGCGCCGAAGCGCCCGATGTCGTAGCGCGCAGCGGCCGCATGCATCATCTCGACCGCGCAGCAGGCCAGACCGAAGGTCATGGGCCACAACGAGCCGGTCTTGGCCCAATTCACCACCGAGTCGTAGGACGTGGTGACGAAGCCTTCTTTGAAAACGCCTTCAATGGCCATGGCTGTACCTTGTTGCCGAGTTCCGGCTATTCCCAGTCAAGCGCACCCTTTTTCCATTCGTAGGCGAAGCCCACGACGAGGATGGCCAGGAAGATCACGACCGCCCAGAAGCCCGCCGGCCCCACTTCCTTGAGCGCGACGGCCCAGGGGAAGAGGAAGGCGATTTCCAGGTCGAACAGGATGAAGAGGATGGCCACCAGGTAGTAGCGGACATCAAACTGCATGCGGGCGTTCTCGAACGCTTCGAAGCCGCATTCGTAGGGGGAATTCTTGGCCGCATCGGGCCGGTTGGGGCCGAGGATATAGCCCAGAACCTGGGGGGCGATGCCGACCCCGATGCCGACCAGAATGAACAACAGGACGGGGAGGTAGGAATCGAGGTTCATCAGGGGGTTCTATACCGCTTGCCACCGGCAGGCGGCCACCCGATGGTTGCCACCTGCCGGTGAGATTTGGTGCGGTCGGCGAGACTCGAACTCGCACAGCTTTCGCCACTACCCCCTCAAGATAGCGTGTCTACCAATTTCACCACGACCGCGGTTTTTGCCTGTCCAGATGGCATGAGGAACCCGAGAGGGTTTTGGCTCTCCGGACAGCTTTAGAGTTTACCCTGAAATACAGTTGTTTTCACTGTGCCGGTGCAATGAATGCACACAGATTCACACACATCACTTCGTCGGAATCTGCCCTGCCCCGGAAGCGGGCACGGCAGGTGCCGAGGCCGCTGCGCCGGCGCTCGGCGCAGCAGGCGTGCCGGGGGCCGGAATCTGCGTTGCAGCACCGGAGGCAGCCGGTGCCGGCGCACCGATGGCCGCACGCTCGAGCAGACTGTTGCCGCCCGACGCGGGGCGTGCATGGCTGAAGTAGGCCAGCAGCAACGTGCACACGAAGAACACCGCGGCGAGGACGGCCGTGGTGCGCGACAGGAAGTTCGCGCTGCCGCTGGCGCCGAACAGGCTGCCGGCACTGCCGCTGCCGAAGGCCGCGCCCATGTCGGCGCCCTTGCCGTGCTGCACCAGGATGAGGCCGATCATCGCCAGCGCGGTGAGCATCTGCACGCCGACGAGGATGTTGAGGACCATGTTCATTCGTTGTTTCTCCTAAGGATCGGCCGCGCGCGATTCAGCGTGCGGCCGCAATGATGTGTAGAAAGTCCGGCGCCTTGAGCGATGCGCCACCGATCAGGCCGCCGTCGATGTCGGGCTGGGCCAGCAGTTCCGCGGCATTGGCCGCATTCATGCTGCCGCCGTAGAGGATGCGGATGCCCGCGGCGTGCTCGCTGGCAGCGTGGTGCAGCTGCGCACGCAGCACGGCGTGCACGCCCTGCGCCTGTTCGGGCGTGGCCGTCTTGCCCGTGCCGATGGCCCAGACGGGCTCATACGCCACCACGATCTCGCTGATGCAATGGCCGTTGACGTGGATGACCGCGGCGAGCTGGCGCTTCACCACCTCCTCCGTGCGGCCGGCCTCACGCTCCGCGAGCGTTTCGCCCACGCAGACGATCGGCGTGATGCCGTTGGCCAGCGCGGCCGCCGTCTTGGCTGCCACGGCCTCATCGGTCTCGCCGTGGTACTGGCGCCGCTCCGAGTGGCCGACGATGGCGTAGCGCACACCGAAGTCCTTGAGCATCGCCGCCGACTGCTCGCCGGTGAAGGCCCCTTGCGGCTGCGCCGAGAGGTCCTGCGCACCGAGCGCGACAGGCGAACCGGCAATCAGGGCCTGCACCTGCGCGAAGTACGGCGCCGGCACGCAGACAGCGACGTCGCAACCCGGCGTGCCGATGCCTTGCAGCACGGCATTCAGCAGCGCCTCGTTGGCCACCAGGCTACCGTTCATCTTCCAGTTGCCGGCAATCAGCTTCCGATTGGTCATCGTCATCTTGTCTCGTTGTTCACCAGGTCAGCACGATCTTGCCGATGTGCTGGTTCGATTCCATCAGGACATGGGCCTGCGCCCCGCCGCTGGGATCGCCGATGGCGGCGAAGGTGCTGTGCACGACCGGCTTGATCGCACCGCGCTCGAGCAGGGGCCACACCTTGTCGCGCAGCGCCTGCGCGATGGCGCCCTTGAAGGCGATCGAGCGCGGCCGCAGGGTCGAACCCGTGACCGTCAGGCGGCGACGCAGCACCAGCCCGGCATTGATCTCGGCCTTGACGCCGCCCTGCACCGCGATGATCACCAGCCGGCCGTCTTCGGCCAGGCACTCGATCTCGCGCGCGACGTAGGCACCCGCCACCATGTCCAGCACCACGTCGACGCCCTTGCCGTCCGTGATGCGCTTCACTTCGGCGACGAAGTCGCTCGACTTGTAGTTGATCGCGTGGTCGGCGCCCAGTTTCAGGCAGGCCTCGCACTTGTCGTCGCTGCCGGCCGTAACGATCACCGTCGCACCCATGGCCTTGCCCAGTTGGATGGCGGTCACGCCGATGCCGCTGGAGCCGCCCTGGATCAGCAGCGTCTCGCCCTGCTGCAGGCGACCGCGCTCGAACACGTTGCTCCAGACGGTGAAGAAGGTCTCGGGCAGCGAAGCGGCCTCGATGTCGCTCCAGCCCTTGGGCACCGGCAGGCACTGCGCGACCGGCGCCACGCATCGCTCGGCATAGCCGCCGCCCGCCACCAGCGCACAGACGCGGTCACCGAGGGCCAGACCGGCATCGGCCAGCGCCTTGGCGTCGCCCGCGACGATCTCACCGGCCACCTCGAGGCCCGGCAGGTCCGACGCCCCCGGCGGCACCGGGTAGTTGCCGGTGCGCTGCAGCACATCCGGACGGTTCACGCCGCTGGCCGCGACACGGATCAGCAGTTCGCCCTCGCCCGCCACCGGGTCCGGTCGATCGACGACACGCAGCACGTCCGGCGCACCGAACGAAGTGATTTCAATGGCTTTCATGATGGGAACGAAAGATGGGGCGGCTCGCACCGCCCTCTTCTTTCTCAGCCTTGCTGGTCGCCGCCGCGGTTGGTGTCCGGCGTCGGCTGCGCTGCACCCTGCTCGGGTGCTGGCTCGCCGCCGTTGCCGCGCTCTTCGAAGCGCGGGGGACGATCACCGCGAGGAGCGCGGTCACCGCGGTCTTCACGCGGGCCGCGGTCGCTGCGCGGCGGACGGTCGCCGCGGTCTTCGCGCGGTGCACGCTCCTGGAACTCCATGCCGGCCGGACGCTCGGTCAGGGCCTTCATCGACAGCTTGACGCGGCCCTTCTCGTCCGTCTCGAGGACCTTGACCTTCACGATCTGGCCTTCGCTCAGGTAGTCGGAGACCTTCTCGACGCGCTCGTGGGCGATCTGGCTGATGTGCAGCAGACCGTCCTTGCCGGGCAGCAGGTTGATCAGCGCGCCGAAGTCCAGGATCTTCGTGACCGGTCCTTCGTACACCTTGCCGATTTCGACTTCCGCCGTGATCTGCTCGATGCGCTTCTTGGCCAGTTCGGCCTTTTCAGGGTCGGTCGACGCGATGGTGATGGTGCCGTCTTCGTCGATGTTGATCGTCGTGCCGGTTTCTTCCTGCAGGCCGCGGATGACCGCGCCGCCCTTGCCGATCACGTCGCGGATCTTCTCGGGGTTGATCTTCAGCGTGGTCAGGCGCGGTGCGAAGGTCGAGACCTCGGCCTTGGCTTCGCCCATCGCTTCCTGCATCTTGCCCAGGATGTGCATGCGCGCTTCCTTGGCCTGGGCCAGGGCGACCTGCATGATTTCCTTGGTGATGCCCTGGATCTTGATGTCCATCTGCAGCGCGGTGATGCCGTTGGTCGTGCCCGCCACCTTGAAGTCCATGTCGCCCAGGTGATCTTCGTCACCCAGGATGTCGGTCAGCACCGCGAAGCGGTTGCCTTCCTTGATCAGGCCCATGGCGATGCCGGCCACGTGGGCCTTCATCGGCACGCCGGCATCCATCATCGACAGGCAGCCGCCGCAGACCGAAGCCATCGACGACGAGCCGTTCGACTCGGTGATTTCGGACACGACGCGCACCGTGTACGGGAATTCTTCCTTCGACGGCAGCACGGCGACGAGCGCGCGCTTGGCCAGGCGGCCGTGGCCGATCTCGCGGCGCTTGGTCGAGCCCATGCGGCCGACTTCGCCGGTGGCGAAGGGAGGCATGTTGTAGTGGAACAGGAAGCGGTCTTCGTACTCGCCGGCCAGCGCGTCGATGCGCTGGGCGTCACGTTCGGTGCCGAGCGTGGTGATGACCAGCGCCTGGGTTTCACCGCGGGTGAACAGGGCCGAACCGTGGGTGCGCGGCAGCACCGAATTGCGGATCTCGATCGGGCGCACGGTGCGCGTGTCGCGGCCGTCGATGCGCGGCTCGCCTTCGAGGATCTGGCTGCGGACGATCTTCGATTCGATCGCGAACAGCAGGTCGTTGACCTTGCCGGCGTCGAAGGGCTCGCCGCTTTCCTTCAGCGCAGCCATCACGCTGGCGTTGGCTTCGCGCAGGGCTTGCGTGCGGGCCTGCTTGCTGCGGATCTGGTAGACCGCGCGCAGCTTCTCTTCGGCCAGGCCGTTGACCTTGGCGACGAAGGCTTCGTCTTCGGCCGGTGCCGACCAGTCCCACACCGGCTTGCCGGCGTCACGGACGAGGTCATGGATCGCGTTGATCGCGATGTTGGCCTGTTCATGGCCGAACACCACGCCACCCAGCATGATTTCCTCGGACAGCTGCAGGGCTTCGGACTCGACCATCAGCACGGCGGCTTCGGTGCCGGCGACGACCAGGTCCATCTGCGAATCCTTGCGGGCGGTCTGGCCCGGGTTCAGCACGTACTGGCCGTTGATGTAGCCCACGCGGGCGGCGCCGATCGGGCCGCTGAACGGAATGCCGGAGACCGACAGCGCGGCGGACACGCCGATCATGGCGGCGATGTCGGCATCGACCTCGGGGTTGAGCGACAGCGTGTGGATAACCACGTGCACTTCGTTCAGGAAACCTTCGGGGAACAGCGGGCGGATCGGGCGGTCGATCAGGCGGCTGGTCAGGGTTTCGTGTTCGCTGGGCTTGGCTTCGCGCTTGAAGAAGCTGCCGGGAATCTTGCCCGCGGCATAGGTCTTCTCGATGTAGTCGACGGTCAGCGGGAAGAAGTCCTGGCCGGGCTTGGCCGACTTGGAGGCGACCACGGTGGCGAGCACGACGGTACCGTCGATGTCGACCTTGACCGCGCCGCCGGCCTGGCGGGCGATTTCGCCCGTTTCCATGACGACGGTCTTGTCGCCCCACTGGAAGGACTTGGTGACTTTGTTGAAGAGGCTCATGTTTGCTCCTGATTTGAGAGCGGCGAACCACCGTATCGGCAGCACCCGCAGGGGTTGGAGCGCTTCGCAGAACACGATGCCATTCCAGTGAAGCTCGGCTCGAGCCTCCCTGGAATGACACAGCTTCGCTCTGTTCTGTCGCTCCGAAACTTGTTCGCGAAGTAAAAAACGCCTGAGCTAGCGGACTAACCCAGGCGTTTTTTGCATGCGATTCGAATTACTTGCGCAGGCCCAGCTTGGCGATCAGCGCGGTGTAACGGTCGGCATCCTTGGACTTGAGGTAGTCCAGGAGCTTGCGGCGGCGGCTCACCATGCGCAGCAGACCGCGACGGCCGTGGTGGTCCTTGGCGTGGGTCTTGAAGTGGGGGGTGAGTTCGTTGATGCGGGCGGTCAGCAGTGCGACCTGCACTTCGGGGCTGCCCGTGTCGTTGGCGGCGCGGGCGTTGTCCTTGACGACTTCGGCCTTGATGGAGGCTGCGATCATGATGATTTCCTTCGTTCCAAATAGTTTGACTTGCGGTGTGCGCTGGAACTGCACGCACCGTGTGCCTTGCGGCGGATAGCCTAGGATTATAGCTCGCCCCCAGGTCGCGCTCACTGCGTGTAGCGCTCCGCACCCCCTACCGGGGGCAACACCAGCGGCCCGGCGAAGCCGGTTCCGCGGTGTTCCACGAACAGGCGCGCGGCCTTCGGCCGGCGCCGGCTCAACGGATGGACTTACTTTCGGCGGCAAGCCAGGTTCGGAGACGGCGGACGCCTTCAACCAAGCGTTGCGGGTCCTTCGACGCGAAACACCAGCGCAGCCAGCCCTGCGCCTCGGGCGCGAAGGCGCTGCCGGGCGCCAGGCCCAGGCCGGCTTCGGTGACCAGGCGTTTGGCGACGTCGAGCGAATCGTCGAAGCCGTCCAGCTTGAAGAAGGCATACATGCCGCCCTTGGCCGGCGCCACCTGCACACCGGGAACGGCCGCCAGCAGCGGCACCAGCACGTCGCGACAGGCCTTCAGGTGGGCCACGACGCGCGGCGTGATGTCCTGGCCGTGCTGGATGGCGGCCACGCCAGCACGCTGGGTGAACACGCTCGCGCACGAGGTGTTGAACTCGATCAGCTTGCCCATCCCGTCCATCAGCGCCGGCGGCAGCACCAGCCAACCCAGGCGCCAGCCGGTCATCAGGAAGCTCTTGGAAAAGCTGTGGGCGACGACCAGGCGGTCGTCCGGCGCGGCCACGTCCAGAAAGCTGGGGGCGCAACCGTTCGGCGTCGGCTCGAAGTACAGGCGCTCGTAGACCTCGTCGGCCAGGATCCACGTACCGGTCTGGCGGCAATGGTCGAGGATGGCGCGCTGCTCGTCGCCGGTCAGCGTCCAGCCGGTCGGGTTGTTCGGCGCGTTGACGATCAGCAGCCTGGTGCGCGGCGTGATGGCGGCGCGCAGCGCATCGAGGTCGAGCGTCCACTCGCCATTGACTGGTTTGAGGGCAACGGTGCGCACCGTCGCCCCCATGATGGCCGGCTGCGCCACCAGGTTGGGCCATACCGGCGTCACGGCCACGACCTCGTCGCCCGCATCAACCAGCGCCTGCACCGCCAGCATCAGCGCGTTCACGCCGCCGGAGGTGACTGCGATGCGCGACGCGTCGATCCGCGGGTGCAGCGTGCTGGCGTAGCCGGCGATCGCCTCGCGCAATTCGGGCAGGCCCAGGTTGTGGGCGTAGAAGGTTTCGCCGCGCTGCAGCGAATCGATCGCGGCCTGGCGCACGACCTCGGGCGTGACCTCGTCGCTCTCGCCGAACCAGAAGGCGAGCACATCGTCGCGACCGATGCCGGCATTGGCGACTTCACGGATCTTGGAGGCCTCGAGGTCGAGGATGGCTTGGCGCATGTCTGTTTCTCCGGCCCCGTTCAGGGGCGTTGCATCTTGCAGGTGGTGGGCATCTCGGCACGCTCGGCAGCCACGGTCTTCACGACGCGAAAGCCGTAGCCCGAGCCTTCGACGTCGAACTTCACGCCGGGCGCGCCCTGCCTGTCCATCATGCCGACGACCAGCTGCTGCTGGAACTGGTGGTCCGCCGCGCGCATACGGCCGCGCTGGCCGGCCAGCGTGACGTCGGCACGCTCCAGGGCGCGCGCGACCGCCACCGTGTCGGTGCTGCCGGCGCGCTCGATCGCCTGGGCCAGCGCCTCGACCAGCAGTTGCATGCGCATGTGCACATAGTCCTCGGAAGGCTTCGGGAAGCGTGCGCGGAACGACCGGTAGAAGGCCTCCGATGGGGCCGTCTGCACGTTCGGCAGCCAGTCGGCCACCGCGATCACGCGGCCGATGCCCGCGTCGCCGATGGCTGCGGGCGCGCCCAGCGCGTTGCCGTAGAAGGTGTAGAAGCTGCCGTTGAAGCCGGCCTCGCGCGCTGCCTTGACCAGCAGCGTGAGGTCATTGCCCCAGTTGCCCGTCATCACGGCCTGCGCACCGCTGGCGATGATCTTGGTGGCGTAGGGCGAGAAGTCCTTCACCCGGCCCATGGGGTGCAGTTCGTCGCCGACCACCTGCACATCGGGCCGCAGCGCCGCGAGCTGGCGCTTCGATTCGCGCAGCACGGCCTGGCCGAAGCTGTAGTCCTGGCCGATCAGGTAGACGCGCTTGAGCGACGCGTCGTCCTTCACCACGTCCATCAGCGCGGTCACGCGCATGTCGGCGTGCGCATCGAAGCGGAAGTGCCAGAAGCTGCAGCGCTCGTTGGTCAGCACCGGGTCGACCGCGGAGTAGTTCAGGAACAGCACGCGGCGCGACGGGTCACGCTCGTTGTTCTTGTCGATGGCGTCGATCAGCGCCGCCGCCGTCGCCGACGAGTTGCCCTGCAGCACGACGCGCGCGCCGTCGTCCATGGCGGCCCGCAGTGCCGACAGCGCCTCCTCGTTCTGGCCCTTGCTGTCGTAGCGCTCGAGCTGCAGCAGGCGTGCGCCGCCCGGCAGCTTGACGCCGCCGCGGGCGTTGACGCGCTCCACGGCCCAGAGGATGTTGCGAAAGACGGCCTCGCCGGTGTTCGCGAAGGGGCCGCTCATGCTCTCGATCAGGGCCAGGCGGATGGGCGCCGCGGACTGGGCCTGCACGGCGGGCGCAGCGGCGGCCACGCATAGCGCCGAGGCCGCGAATTTCAAGGCCCGACGGCGCCAAATAAAGCTCTGATTCATTCTCTTGAAACGCGTGCGCGCAGGCCTAGATGAGGTGGCAAGCGGCACTCATGTTGAACGGCCGCGCAGTGTACGGGACACACCTTTCTTGTCCCCATTGTGTTCATCCTCTGGAGTCTCACCATGTTTTTTGCACCCGCCGTCCGCACCGCACGCTTCGCCCCCCGCGCCTTCGACCGCAGCTTCGAGCGCTTCGTCAACGACACCCTCCCGAGCGGCCCGCAGCGTTCGCTGAACGTCGAACAGGACGACAAGACCTGGACGCTCAGCCTGGACGTCCCCGGCCTGTCGCGTGACGACCTGAGCATCGGCATCGAAGGCGCCGTCGTGCGCATCGAAACCAGGGCCGAGGCCAAGCGCCCTTTCAAGGCCGCCTACGAACTGCCGCAGGCCATCGACGTGGCCGCCAGCGACGCGCGGCTCGAGAACGGCGTCCTGACCCTCAAGCTGGGCAAGGTCGTGCCCGTGAGCCAGGTGCAGCAACTCGCCATCCACTGAGGGGCGTGGAGGCGGCACCTCGCCGCTTTTACTTACACTTTTCCCCCGTGACCTCAGCCGGCCAGATTCGTGGCCGGCTTTTTTTATGCTTCAATCTGAAAGGTGTGTAAAAGATCACGCCAAGTGATTGTTTTACAAAACTATTTTCTTAATTCGAGGTCGCGCTTCCGCTGAAAAGCCCGTGTTCAGCGGGGCCTCGACATGAAGGGGCTCCCCGTTGGATACACATCTGCAGACCGCCAAGCCAGGCCAGCGTTCGGACACGCTCCTGGTGTTCCTGCCGGGTGCCTTTCTGAAGCCGGAGGAGTTCGAGCGCGAGGGCTTCGTCGGTGCCGTGCGCGAGCGGCACCTCGCGGCCGACGTCATGCTGGTCGACGCGAACGTGTCGTACTACTACGACCAGAGTTTCGTGCAGCGGCTCAGCGACGACGTGCTGGCCCCCGCGCGCAGCGCCGGCTACGCCGCCATCTGGCTGGTCGGCATCTCGATCGGCGGCTTCGGCGCCCTCACCCATGAACTGAGCCGCCCCGGCCTGGTCGACGGCATCGTGGTCCTCGCGCCCTACCTGGGCCGCCGGCCGCTCGGCGCCGACATCCAGAAGGCCGGCGGCCTGCGCGCCTGGAAGGCACCCGAAGCGCCGACCGACGACGAGATCGACCGCAAGCTCTGGCCCTGGCTGCAGCAGTACGCCTCCCCGCAGCCGGCTGCCGGCAAGCTCCCGCCGCTGTACCTGGGCTACGGCCTGGCCGATCGCTTCGCCGCGAACCATCAGCTGCTGGCCGACGTGCTGCCCGATGGCCACGTCTTCACGACCGAGGGTGGCCATGACTGGCCCCAGTGGTCGCGCCTCTGGCGCAGCGTGCTCGACGTGCTGCCCCTGCCTTCGCTCGCGACCCCGAAGACGCAACCGGCTGGGCGGGCCGTACCGGCCTGACACGGCCCGCGCGGCGGCCGCGACAATGAGCGGCCCGGCACATCGGGTGCCGTTCACTCAGGGAAGATTGCATGAAGCCATTCCGGGGGCCCACCCTCGCCTGCGCCCTGGCGCTCCTGGCCGTTCTGGCCACCCACGCCGACGCCACCGTGGTCCCGCTGCCGGTCCCGTCGGCGGGCGCCCAGGCCCAGGTCTTCTTCTCCCCCGACGACGGAACCGATCGCGCCATCGCCCAGGCCCTGGGCCAGGCGCGCCAGCGCGTCTGGATCGCGGGCTACTACTTCACCTCCTCGACCATCGCCAAGGCGCTCGAGCAGGCGCATGCACGCGGGCTCGACGTCCGCGTGCTGCTCGACCGCTCGCAGGTGAGCCTGCGCTATTCGAGCGCGACCTACTTCCACAACCACGGCGTGCCGCTGTGGATCAACGCGCGCTACCCGGTCATGCACCACAAGTTCGTGGTCATCGACCAGGACACGGTCGGCTTCGGCTCGATGAACTTCACCCGTGCCGGGGCCGAGCAGAACGCCGAGAACTTCAACCTGTTCCGCCGCTGGCCGCAACTCACGGGCACCTATGCGACAGAGTTCCTGCGACTGCAGAAGGAATCGGCGAAGTACCGCCCCGGCATGGTGTTCGACGCCGACGGCGGCGCCGAAGAAAAGCCTTAGCCGCCGTCAGGCGCCGATCTCGCGCCAGATCGCCGACAGCGTCACCGTCTTGTCGACGCCGCCGCGCTTGATCGCTTCCTTGGGCATGCCGAACACGACGCAGCTTTCCTCGTCCTGCGCCACGGTGCGTGCGCCGGCGTTGTGCATCTCGAGCAGGCCCGCCGCGCCGTCGTCGCCCATGCCGGTCATGATGATGCCCACCGCATTGGCGCCCGCGCACTTGGCCACCGACCGGAACAGCACGTCGACCGACGGCCGGTGCCGGTTGACCAGCGGGCCGTCCACCACATCCACGTAGTACTGCGCGCCGCTGCGCCGCAGCACCATGTGCTTGCCGCCCGGGGCGATCAGCGCGCGGCCGGGCAGCACGCGGTCGTTGTGTTCCGCCTCCTTCACGGCGATGCGGCAGACGCTGTCGAGCCGGCTGGCGAATGCGGCCGTGAACTTCTCGGGCATGTGCTGCACGATCACGATGCCCGGGCACACACGCGGCAGCGCCGTCAGCACCTCCTCGAGCGCCTGCGTGCCCCCGGTGGACGTGCCGATGGCCACCACGCGCTCGGTGGTCTGCGTCATGGCGCGGCCGGCACCCGGCGGCAGGATCGCGTCGGCCGTGAGCTTGGCGACCGGCTGCAAGGGCGCGGCCTCGCGCCGCGGCGCCAGCCGCCGCACGTTGGCCCGGGCGGCCTCCCGCACGGTGGTGACGAGGTCGTCCGCGGCATCCGTCAGGAACTGCTTGAGGCCCAGCTTGGGCTTGGTCACGATCGCCACGGCGCCGGCGGACAGCGCCTCCATCGTGGTCTTGGCGCCCTGCTCGGTCAGCGTGGAGCAGATCACCACCGGCGTCGGCCGCTCCGTCATGATCTTGCGCAGGAAGGTGATGCCGTCCATGCGCGGCATCTCGACGTCGAGCACGATCACGTCGGGCCATTGCTGCCTCATGCGCTCCATGGCGAGCAGCGGATCGGCGGCGGCGTGCATGACCTCCATGCCGGGCGTGGCGTCGATCAGGGCCGTCAGCACCTGGCGCACGACCGCCGAATCATCGACCACGAGAACCTTGATGGTGGACTTCATGCCGGTCTTCGGTCAGGGCTTGCGGTAAACGGCCGGCGCCATCTGCACCACCTCGGAACTCACCTCGTTGAGGCTCTCCGAATGGCCGATGAAGAAGAAGCCGCCGCGCTTGAGCGGCGCCAGCACGCGCGCCACCACCTGCCGCTTGGTCTCGGCGTTGAAATAGATCAGCACGTTGCGCAGGAACACCACGTCGAAGCTCCCCAGCTCGGGCAGCCGATCGTTGAGGTTGGCATGCGCGAAGCGCACCTTCTGGCGCAGCGAGCGGTCGACCAGCAAGGTGCCCTGCTGATCGCCCATGCCCTTGAGGCAGTACTTCTTGAGGTAGTTCTGCGGGATCTGCCGGACGCGCTGTTCGGGGTAGTGGCCCAGGCGGGCGCGCGCGAGCACGCGGGTGCTGATGTCCGTTCCGAGGACCTCGAAGGGCCGCTCGCCCAGGCAGTCGGCCAGCACCATCGCGATGCTGTAGGCCTCTTCGCCGCTGGAGCTCGCCGCGCTCCACACCCTGAACGGCCCGGGGCCGGTATGGGCCGCCGCGGCGGCGCGCAGCAGCTCGAAGTGCTTGGGCTCGCGAAAGAAGTAGGTCTCGTTGGTCGTGAGCAGGTCGATGGCGGCCTGCACTTCGCCGGGCGCGTCGCCTTTCTTGAGGAGAGAGAAGTAGGCGGCGTAGCCGTCCAGGCCGTGCGCGCTCACGCGCTTGGCCAGGCGCCCGCAGACCAGCGCCTTCTTGGCCGGCGACAAGGTGATGCCCGCCGCGTCGAAGATGAAGCGCTGGAAGTTGGCGAAGTCGCGGTCGGAGATGGACTGGCTGTTCATGGTGAGGATGGATGCGTCGGCGCCTGCAACGGCGCAAGGCGTTCTTGACAGGTCGCCGCCCAGGCCTGCAGCTCTGGCCCCGCCATCGCTGGCGCGATCAGCCATCCCTGGCCCTGGGTGCAGCGAAAGGACTGCAGCAGCCGCCAGTCGTCGACCGCATCCACGCCCTCGGCCACCGTCGCGAGCTGCAGCCGGTGCGCCAGGTCGATGGCCGACTCGAGGATGGTGCGGATGCTGTCGCGCCGGTGCGCACCGCAGACGAAGGCGCGGTCGATCTTCAGTTCGGTAAAGGGAATGCGCGTGAGCTGCTGCAGCGACGAGAAGCCGGTGCCGTAGTCGTCGATCGACAGCCCGAAGCCCTTGAGCCGCAGGCGCGCAAGCACGCCGGGCGCAGACCCCGTGGCATCGACCACCGAGCTTTCGGTGACCTCCAGAATCACCTGCTCGGCGCGCAGCCGGTAGCGCCGCTGCAAGTCGCAGATCTGCATCACGATCTCCGGATGCACGAGCAGCCTTGGCGACAGGTTGATGGCCACCGACAGGACCAGGCCCTGCTCGTTCCAGGCCGCGCATTGGGCGAAGGCCTGCTCCATGATCGACAGCGTGAGCGCGTGGATCAGGCCCGTGCTCTCCGCGATCGGGATGAACTCGTCCGGCGGAACCATGCCGAGCGTGGGGTGCGACCACCTTGCCAGCGCCTCCACCCCCCGCAGCGCACAGCTTTGCGTGTCGACCTTGGGCTGGAAGTGCGGGACGATGGCGCGCTCGGCGATCGCCTGGCGCAGCATCGCCACGGTGATCGGCAGGCGCAGCAAGCGGCTGCGCGCTGGAATCGCAGCGTGGAAGGCGGCCGCCGCGCTCAGGATCTGCTCCAGCGTGTCGCGCGACAAAGGCTTGCGAAGACCGGCGACGACCGAATGACCCAGGGCCTGCACCGACTCGATCAGCGGATGCTCCCGGGACGACACCAGTGCGATGGGCGCACGGATGCCGCGCCGGTTCAGTTCCTCGATCAGTTCGATGCCGTCCATGCGGGGCATCTCGAGGTCGACGATGAGCAACCCCGGCAGCACATCGAGCGACTCGATGGCCGCCAGCGCCTCCAACCCGTCGGCGGCCTCGTGCACCGCCGCGATGCCGGCCGCACGGCACAGCGCCACGGCATGCTGGCGCTGCACGGTGCTGTCGTCGACGATCAGCGCCGACCTCTTCAGCAGAGAAAGTGCCTTCGCTTGCATGCTGGCGACTCAGTAACTCGCGAAGTGGCTCTCGTCCACGTCAGCCAGGTCGACGCCCGTCAACGCCAGCCTCGGGTGGGCGTTCTTGCGGCTCGCTGCCACCGGCTTGGCCACCTTGGCAGGCGCGCTCTTGTTCGGCTTGCGTGCTTGCGAGGTCGCAGCCGCACCGGCCAGCTTGAAGAAGCTCATCGTGCGCTGCAGTTGCTCGGCCTGGCTGCTCATCTCCTCGGCCGTGGCCGCCAGCTCTTCCGAGCTCGTCGCGTTCTG
>NZ_JAOOPY010000006.1 GCF_025486315.1 Variovorax sp. N23
TGTGCGCTTGACACTCGATTCCATGACACCTGCCCTTTCTGCAAGGTCGAGGTGTCAACGCTGGGTAGGACGGGTCAGCGCCATGAAAAAAGCCCGGCACCTTGCGGTACCGGGCTCTTGCCTTCAAGGCCGCTGAGAAACTCAGGGCTTGCTGGCCGTCGGAAACGGCCATGCAGCCTGAGGGTTCAGCGTCGTTTGCGCAGCAGGGGCAGGCGCTACGGCGGCAGCCTTGGCGGGCGCTTTCGCAGCCTTCTTGGCAGCGGGCTTCTTCGCAGCTTTCTTGGCAGCGGGCTTCTTGGCCGCCGCCTTTTTCGCGGGGGCCTTCTTTGCAGGCGCCTTCTTGGCAGCAGCCTTTTTGGCCGGCGCCTTCTTGGCAGCAACTTTCTTCGCAGGCGCCTTCTTGGCGGCTACCTTCTTGGCAGCAACCTTCTTGGCCGGGGCCTTCTTCGCTACGACCTTCTTGGCCGGCGCCTTCTTGGCGGCTACCTTCTTGGCAGCGACTTTCTTGGCCGGAGCCTTCTTCGCTGCGACCTTCTTAGCCGGTGCCTTCTTGGCCGCGACCTTCTTGGCCGGAGCCTTCTTTGCTGCGGCTTTCTTCGCCGGCGCTTTCTTTGCAGTTGCCATTTCTTTCTCCTTGGTCAAGTTGAAAAATCAACCTTTTGAAGCACTTCGCGCGCGCTGTTGCGCTTGAAGCGATCCATGGCGTTGGAAATCAAGTCCCAGCACCATGAACACCTGAGCCCTCGGCACCGCCGCGCTCTGTGGCGCAGTCGATGTGGAGGGCAATTCCTGAATCCATCGATTGTTGTCGTTAAAAAGCTCAATCCCAGGAGAGCGCGCCACCCGACTGGTATTCGATCACGCGGGTTTCGAAGAAATTGCGCTCTTTCTTCAGGTCAATCATTTCGCTCATCCAGGGGAACGGGTTTTCTTCGTTCGGGAAGAGCGTCTCGAGGCCGATCTGCTGCGCGCGCCGGTTGGCGATGTACCGCAGGTAGCCCTTGAACATGGAGGCGTTCATGCCGAGCACACCGCGGGGCATGGTGTCTTCGGCGTATTGGTATTCGAGCTCGACGGCCTTCAGGAAAAGGGCCTTGATCTCCGCCTTGAACTCTGAGGTCCAGAGGTTGGGGTTCTCGAGCTTAAGCTGGTTGATCAGGTCGATGCCGAAATTGCAGTGCATCGATTCGTCGCGCAGGATGTACTGGTACTGCTCGGCCGCGCCGGTCATCTTGTTCTGGCGGCCGAGCGCCAGGATCTGCGTGAAGCCGACATAGAAGAACAGGCCTTCCATCAGGCAGGCGAACACGATCAGCGACTTGAGCAGGGTCTGGTCGGTCTCGTGCGTGCCGGTCTTGAAGTTCGGGTCGCTGATCGCTTCGATGAAGGGGATCAGGAACTCGTCCTTGTTGCGGATGGAGGCGACCTCGTTGTACGCGTTGAAGATCTCGCTCTCGTCCAGGCCGAGCGATTCGACGATGTACTGGTAGGCGTGCGTGTGGATCGCTTCCTCGAAGGCCTGGCGCAGCAGGAACTGGCGGCACTCGGGCGCCGTGATGTGGCGGTAGGTGCCCAGCACGATGTTGTTGGCGGCCAGCGAATCGGCGGTCACGAAGAAGCCGAGGTTGCGCTTGACGATGCGGCGCTCGTCTTCGGTGAGGCCGTTCGGGTCTTTCCACAACGCGATGTCGCGCGTCATGTTCACTTCCTGCGGCATCCAGTGGTTGGCGCAGGTGGCGAGGTACTTTTCCCAGGCCCACTTGTACTTGAACGGCACCAGCTGGTTGACGTCGGTCTGGCCGTTGATGATGCGCTTGTCCGCAGCGTTCACACGGCGCGCGACGGTCGGCGCTGCGACTTGCCGAACAGGTGCCGATGCGCCGTCGTCGAGCGTCGTGCGAGGCGCAGGCGTGGCGGTGGAGGCTGTTTGCGGCGTCGGGAATTCCATCGAGCGGGCGACAGGTGCGCCGCTTTGCGATGGTGAGTGCTGCAATCCTTGTGGCATGTCCTTTGGCAAGGATGGCTTGACTTCTTCGTCCCAGGTCAACATAGAAAAATCCAATGCTCAAATTATGTGAGCAACGATGCGAGTTGCAAAGTGCAGCCTCGCATCGCGCCCGAATTATCTCTTGCTTATGTTGTTCGCAGGCATCGCATTTTGTCGGGCGATGCCGCGAATCACATTCGCATCACGCCGACATCACTGGCACGCTTCGCAGGTCGGGTCGTCGACACCGCAGAACGCGATGTCGGTGGCGGGCATCGCATTGAGCTGCGCTTGCGCAGCGGCGGCTGCGGCTTCGATCGCGCTCATCTTGGGCGCGTCGTTGCTGCCGCCCGAGGACACCGCGTTGAGCCGGCCCGACTGCACGGTCGACTTCTCGGCATGCGTCGCGCTCTGCGTGCGCAGGTAGTAGGTTGTCTTCAGGCCGCGCAGCCAGGCGAGCTTGTAGGTGTCGTCGAGCTTCTTGCCCGATGCACCCGCCATGTAGATGTTCAGCGACTGCGCCTGGTCGATCCACTTCTGGCGACGTGCGGCGGCTTCGACCAGCCAGGTGGTCTCGACTTCGAACGCGGTGGCGTAGAGCGCCTTCACGTCCTGCGGCACGCGGTCGATGGGGCGCAGCGAACCGTCGAAGTGCTTCAGGTCCATCACCATCACGTCGTCCCACAGGCCCAGGCGCTTGAGGTCGCGCACCAGGTAGTGGTTGATCACGGTGAACTCGCCCGACAGGTTCGACTTGACCGACAGGTTGCCGAAGCAGGGCTCGATCGAGGCGTCGACGCCGATGATGTTCGAGATGGTCGCGGTCGGCGCGATCGCCACGCAGTTCGAGTTGCGCATGCCGTCGGCCTTGATCTTCTGGCGCAGTGCGTCCCAGTCGAGCGTGGCCGAGCGGTCGACCTCGACGTAGCCGCCGCGCGCCTTCTCGAGCAGGTCGAGCGTGTCGATCGGCAGGATGCCCTTGTCCCACAGCGAGCCCTTGTAGCTCGAGTACTTGCCGCGCTCCTTGGCCAGGTCGGTCGACGCCCAGTAGGCGTGGTAGCAGATGGCTTCCATCGACTCGTCGGCGAACTGCACCGCTTCCTGCGAGGCGTAGGGGATGCGCAGTTCGTACAGCGCGTCCTGGAAGCCCATCAGGCCCAGGCCCACCGGACGGTGGCGCAGGTTCGAGTCGCGCGCCTTCTTGACCGCGTAGTAGTTGATGTCGATCACGTTGTCGAGCATGCGCATCGCGGTCGAGATCGTCTTCTTGAGCTTGGCCTGGTCGAGCACCTTGGCGCCGGCCTCGTCTTTCAGGTGGTTGATCAGGTTGACCGAGCCGAGGTTGCAGACGGCGGTTTCGGTGTCGCTGGTGTTCAGCGTGATCTCGGTGCACAGGTTCGACGAGTGCACGACGCCGGCGTGCTGCTGCGGCGAGCGCACGTTGCAGGCGTCCTTGAACGTGATCCAGGGGTGGCCGGTCTCGAACAGCATCGTGAGCATCTTGCGCCACAGGTCGGCCGCAGGGATCGTGCGCGATGGCTTGATCTCGCCGCGCTGTGCCTTCTCTTCATAGGCGACGTAGGCGCGCTCGAACTCGGCGCCGAAGAGGTCGTGCAGGTCGGGCACGTTGTTGGGCGAGAACAGCGTCCAGGTGCCCTTTTCCATCACGCGGCGCATGAACAGGTCGGGGATCCAGTTGGCGGTGTTCATGTCGTGCGTGCGGCGGCGGTCGTCGCCGGTGTTCTTGCGCAGCTCCAGGAACTCCTCGATGTCGAGGTGCCAGGTTTCGAGGTAGGTGCAGACGGCGCCCTTGCGCTTGCCGCCCTGGTTCACGGCCACGGCCGTGTCGTTGACGACCTTGAGGAAGGGCACGACGCCCTGCGATTCACCGTTGGTGCCCTTGATGTGGCTGCCCAGGGCGCGCACGCGGGTCCAGTCGTTGCCCAGGCCGCCGGCGAACTTCGACAGCAGCGCGTTTTCCTTGATCGACTCGTAGATGCCGTCGAGGTCGTCGGGCACGGTCGTCAGGTAGCAACTCGACAGCTGCGAGCGCAGCGTGCCGGCGTTGAACAGCGTGGGCGTGCTCGACATGAAGTCGAAGGACGACAGCACTTCGTAGAACTCGATGGCGCGGGCTTCACGGTCGATCTCGCCCAGCGACAGGCCCATGGCCACGCGCATGAAGAAGGCCTGCGGCAGTTCGATGCGCGTCTTGCGCACGTGCAGGAAATAGCGGTCGTACAGCGTCTGCAGGCCGAGGTAGTCGAACTGGTTGTCGCGTTCGGCCTTGAGCGCGGCGGCCAGGCGCGGCAGGTCGAACTGCAGCAGCTTCTCGTCGAGCAGGTCGTTGTCGACGCCCTTCTTGATGAACTGCGGGAAGTAGTCGACGTAGGCTTGCGAGCGCTCGGCGGGCATCACTTCGCGGCCGATGATCTCCTTGAAGATCGTGTGCAGCAGCAGGCGGGCGGTGGCGAAGGTGTAGTCCGGATCTTTTTCGATCAGGGTGCGGGCGGCCAGGATCGAGGCCTTGTAGACCTCGTCGAGCGGCACGCCGTCGTACAGGTTGCGCATCGTCTCGGCCTGGATCGGTGCCGCGGTGATGCTGTCGCCGAGTCCCGAGCAGGCCGATTCGATCAGGCCCTTGAGTTCGTTCACGTCGAGCGCGACGCGCTCGCCGCGGTCGAGCACATGCAGCGTCGGTGCCGCCGGCGCTTCCTGCGCGCCTTGCCTGGAGCGCTCCTGCGTGCGGCGTTCGCGGTACAGCACATAGGCGCGGGCGATCTCGTGGTGCCCGCCGCGCATCAGGCCGAGTTCGACCTGGTCCTGCACGTCCTCGATGTGGAAGGTGCCGCCGCCCGGACGCGAGCGCACCATGGCGCGCACCACGGCCTGCGTCAGCGTGTCGACCGTCTCGCGCACGCTGGCCGATGCCGCGCCCTGGGTGCCGTGCACCGCGAGAAAGGCCTTCATCATCGCGATGGCGATCTTGTTGGGCTCGAAGGGCACCACGGCGCCGTTGCGGCGGATGATCTGGTAGTGCGCGAGCGCGTTGCCGGCAGGCGAGCCGGCGGTGTCGCGGGCCGCCGCGCCAGCGGTGGGCGAGGGGGTGGCGCGAGCGGTGGTGGACGGGGTGTTCAGAGCTGTTTGCATTCGGTCCTCGGTTGGCAAATTCTTGTTGGGGGCGCGCGGCGGAAGCGGCGTCCGGCGCGGTCGACCGGGGGATATCGGTCGGGCAGCACACTATATCTAGTGTGTGGGGGGGTCACAATCACTAGATGTAGTGTTTTTCACGAAGATCAATGTCCGTGAAGAATTTCACATGGGACGCAGGGGCCGGCGCATGCCGCATGGTGACTGCATCAGTCTGAACGAAGCCAGCAGCGATGCACTTTTCCGGCGGATTTGGGCTTGAAAGCCGCATGGTTGCTGGACATTCGCCGATGGCTTCGCGCGGCACGCCGGTCGATCGGCCGGGCATCGAGTGCCGGGCCTCGATTGAAAATTTTTAGCGGCTCGCGGTCTGCGGCTGACACTGCGGCGGAAACATCGCGCTCGGCCACCCGGTGTCGGCCTGCAGGCGCGCCCACCGGAAGCCTGCGCCCGGGTCGTGCTTGCGGCCCGGCGCGATGTGCTCGTGGCCGGCGACGAAGCCGATGGGGTAGTGCTGCGCGATCGCCGGGCAGAGCGTGGCGAGGGTGGCGTACTGCGCCGCTTTGAAGGTGTCGCCCTCGAGGCCTTCGAGTTCGATGCCGACGGAGTCGTCGTTGCAGTTGCCGCGGCCGCGCCAGGCCGACGCCCCCGCGTGCCAGGCGCGCGCATCGCAACTCACGAACTGCCAGAGCGCGCCGTCGCGCCGCACATAGAAGTGCGAGGAGACCTGGGCGCCGCGGATCTGCTGGAAGTAGGGGTGCGCGTCCCAGTCGAGCTGGTTGGTGAAGAGCCGCTGCACCTCGTCGCCGCCGTACCGGCCGGGCGGCAGGCTGATGGAGTGCAGCACGATCAGGTCGATGTGCGCGCCCGGCGGCCGCGGGCCGAAATTCGGCGAGGGCAAACGGTTCGCGCTGCGCAGCCAGCCGTCCTGCCAAAGGCCGGAGGCCGCCTCCGGGGCGTCATTCATCGCCGCCGGCATCGTCGTTGCCGTTGGGCGTGCCGATGCCCAGCCGCGCGATGCGGTAGCGGATCTGCCGCAGGCTCAGGCCGAGCCGTGCGGCCGCGGCGGTGCGGTTGAAGCCGCTCTCGCGCAGGGCGCGCACGAGGATCTCGCGTTCCTGCTGGTCGAGGTAGGTCTGCAGGTCGGCCGGCACGGCCGGTGGCGTGTCCACGCTCGCTGGCACCGGCGCGGTGGTCACGGGCGCGGGCGGCGGCGGTGCCGGGGGCGGCGCGGCGATCGCCATCGGCGCGAAGTCGGACACGCGCTCGAGCGGCGCGATGTTGCTCGGCTCGAAGTCCAGGTGCAGTTCGTCGCCGTCGTTGAGCGCCACCGCGCGGTGCAGCAGGTTTTCGAGTTCGCGCACGTTGCCCTGCAGCGGGTGGGCCGCCAGGCTGTCGATCACCGCGGGCGACAGCACCGGCACCTCCATGCCGGCGTCGTGCGCGATGCGCGCAAGCAGTGCGGTGCACAGCGCGGGCAGGTCCTCGCGCCGGTCGCGCAAGGCGGGCACGGCGATCTCGATGACGTTGAGCCGGTAGAACAGGTCCTGCCGGAAGCGGCCGGCCTGCACCTCGCCCTGCAGGTCCTTGTGGGTGGCGCTCACGATGCGCACGTCGACCGCATCCTCCTGCGTCGAGCCGATCGGCCGCACGCTGCGCTCCTGGATGGCGCGCAGCAGCTTCGACTGCATCGCCAGCGGCAGGTCGCCGATCTCGTCGAGGAACAGCGTGCCGCCGCGGGCCGCCTGGAAGTAGCCGTCGCGGTCGGCCGCCGAGCCGGTGTACGACCCCTTGCGCGCGCCGAAGAACTCGGCCTCGAGCAGGTTCTCCGGAATGGCGCCGCAGTTGACGGCAACGAAGGGGCCGTCGCTGCGCTGGCTGCAGGCATGCACGGCGCGCGCGACCAGTTCCTTGCCGGTGCCCGATTCGCCGCGCACCAGCACCGGCGCCATGCCGCGCGCCACCTTGGCGATGCGCGACTTGACCAGGCGCATCGGCTCGGATTCGCCGACCAGCCGCGCCAGCGCCGCGTTGCCGTGGCCACCGACGGCCGGCTCGCTGCTGCGTCCGTGGTCGGCGGTGCCGGGGGCCGGCGTGCTGGGGCGTGCCGCTGTGGGTTGCGCCTGCACCGCAGAGGCCACGACCCCGCGGAACTGCTTGAGGTCGACCGGCTTCGTGAGGTAGTCGAAGGCACCGGCTTTCAGCGCCTCGACCGCGTTCTCCGCCGAGCCATAGGCCGTCATCACGATGCAGCGCTCGCTGCGCTGTTCGCGGTGGATGCGCTGGAGGATCTCCATGCCCAGCCCGTCGGGCAGCCGCATGTCGGTGATGACCACGTCGAAGCGCTCCGCCTGCAGGCGCTGCGCCGCTTCGGCCACGCTGCCGGCGGCCTCGACGCGGTAGCCCTCGCGCAGCAGCGTCAGTTCGTACAGGGTGCGCAGGTCGGGCTCGTCGTCGATGACCAGGATCTGGGCGATGCGCGGCGCGGACGGGTGGGGAGTGCTCACGGCGTTATTGTGTCAGCCGCACTTCGGCGGCCGCGAAGTTGACGAAGAAGGCGTTGCCTTCCGGGCCGTCCCGCACGGCGATGCTGCGGTCGTAACCCATGGTCGCGCCGTGCCGCTCGCAGAGTTCGCGGCACAGGAAGAGGCCGAGCCCGCTCGAGCGGCTTTCCGACGAGAAGAAGGGCTCGAACAGGTGCCGTTGCACGGCGGGGTCGAGCGGCGCCCCGTCGCTCCACACCAGCAGGCTGGCGCGCCCGGCGCTGCCGCGCCGCGTGCTGACCTGGATCGCGCCCTCGCGCGCGCTGGCGTAGCGCGCCGCGTTGTCCAGCAGGTTGACCAGGATGCGGCGCAGGTGCTCGACGTCGAATCGCACGTCGAGTCCCGCAGCCTCGAGCACCACCTGCACGCCGCGGCACTGCGTCTGCTGCACCCACTCGTCGACCATCGCGCGCACCGTCGGGTCGAGCGACAGCTGCTCGTCCAGCGGCAGCACGCGCTGCTGGCGCGCGCGCGCCACGTCGAGCACGTCGTCGACGATGCGCGCCAGCCGCAGCGCGTTCTGCTCGACCATCGCGGTGAGCTGGCGGTGTGCCGGATCGGTCAGGTCTTCGCTGAGCAGCGCGCTGGCCTGGGTGATCGCGGCCAGCGGGTTGCGGATCTCGTGCGCCACCGCCGCCGACATGCGGCCCATCGCCGCCAGCTTCTCGGTGCGGATGCGGGCCTCGAGTTCGCGCAGGTCCTGCAGGAACATCACGCACAGGCTGTCGTTGCGCCCGTTGCTGGAGGGCGTGAGACGGGTGCGCACCCGCACCTCGCGCGCCGGGCCCTGGGCCTGTGCCACTGGCAGTTCGCGCGACTGCGCGGCACGTCGCGAGAAAGTGCGCCCGGCGAGCGCGGCCAGCGGGCGCCAGGCCGGCTGCGACGCCAGCACGAAGGGCGGCGTCATCGACGCCAGGCCGTGCCCGAGGATCACGTCGGCCGCCGGGTTGGCGGCATGCACCCGGCCGTCGGCGTCGATCACCAGCACGCCTTCGCTCAGCGTTTCGATCACCAGGTCGTTGACTTGCGCGTGCATCTGCGCCGCGCTGCGTCCGCGCTGCGCCAGCGCTTCTTCGCGCGCCAGGCGCCGCGCCAGCTCGTGCGCCAGCAGCGCCACCACGAACAGACCGGTGCCGGTGAGCGCCGCCTGCACGAAGCGCGCGCTGGCGTCGCCCGACGAATCGATCCAGCGCCAGCCCGCATCGGCCAGCAGCAGCAGCGTGACGGCCGCGCTGGTGCCCAGCCCGACGGTGACCGTGCCGAGCACCGCGCCCATCAGCACCGGCAGCGCGAACAGCGGCGTGTAGTTGATGCTGCCGACCTGCAGCACCTGCAAGGCGGTGAAGGTGGCCAGATCGATGCCGATGGTCACGGCCCAGGCCGCGCCGAAGCCGCGGATCGGCGGCCGGAAGGGCGCGAAGCGCGCGCCCAGCAGCGCGGCGATCAGGTAGCCGGACGAGAGGCCGACCGCGACCCAGTGCACCGACTGGCCGATCGCATAGGTCACGAACTGCAGCAGCAGCAACACGGCCGCCACGAAGCAGCGCGCCGTCATGAAACCGCGCCACAGGCGCTGCAGGGCGGTGTCGCGTTCGGTGCGGGTATCGAGCGCGGCCCAGTCGGTCAGGGGGTCGCCGCGTGACCAGAGCAGGGAGGCCATGGCGGGGCGGTTCAGCTTCTCAGCCTTCGGCCGCGCGCCGATGCGCCGCGCTGCAATACAGCGCACCGCCCGGCCCCGGCAGGGCGTCGGTCGCCGGCAGATGCAGGCCGCAGTGCGCGCAGCGCACCATCGCCTGCGGCGCACCGACCGCGGGTGGGGCAGAACGCTTGGGCGGCGCCGCGCGTTCGCGGATTTCGTCTTGTCTGTTCTTGCGCCAGAGCCAGATGCCGACCGCGACCACGAAGAGGACCAGCAGGTACTTCATGCGGCGCCCCGCGCCAGCAGCACTTCGAGCACGAAGCGCGAGCCGACATAAGCCAGCAGCAGGAGCGCGGCACCCGCATACAGCACGCGCCGCGCGGTGCGGCCGCGCCAGCCGAAGCGGGCACGCCCGACGAGCAGCATCGCGAAGGTCAGCCAGGCCAGCACCGAGAACAGTGTCTTGTGGTCCCACTTCCAGACCCGCCCGGCGGCGCCATAGAGCGCCTCGCTGAACAGCAGCCCGGCCAGCAGCGTGGCCGACAGCAGCACGAAGCCCGCGCTCACGAAGCGGAAGGTCAGGCGCTCCAGGGTGAGCAGCGGCACGCCGGCCTGCGGTTCGGTGGCCAGGCGAATCTGCTTCTCGGCGCGGTTCGTGAGCCAGGCGTGCACCACCGCAGCGCCGAACAGGCCGTACGACGCGACCCCCAGCGCCAGGTGCAGCGGCAGCCAGGGCGAGGCCGACACGTGCAGCGGCGTGCCCGGAAACAGCACGGCGAGCAGCACGGCCAGCGCGCCGAGCCCGGCCAGGGTACGGCGCACGGTGAGCTGGGGGAACATGCGGCTTTCGACGGCATACACCGTGAGCACCAGCCACGCCATGACCGACAGCGCCGGCGCGAAGCCGAAGCGCGGCATGGCGCTGATCAGCCCGACGCCGAGCGCCAGCGCATGAAGCAGCCAGGCCAGGCCCAGTGCGGACTGGGTGGCCTGTCGGTTCAATCGAGGGGCCGCGGCGGCCGTCAAGGCATAGGCACCGGCAGTGGCGATGCCCAGTGCCACGCCGAGTGGGGAGGGGCTCGCTAAAATCATCCGTCGATGATAAGGGCTTGCCCGTAGAGCCCGTCGCGTTTCGCAACGCCGCCCCCGGCGTTCCGCCCCCATTTCAAAGCGCCCGCAGCTGCGGGCACAAGGCACCCTCCATGGCCACCGCGCTCACCGAAAAATTCTCCCGCCTCGTCAAGACGATGAGCGGCCAGGCCCGCATCACCGAAGCCAACGTGCAGGACATGCTGCGCGAAGTGCGCATGGCGCTGCTCGAGGCCGACGTGGCGCTGCCCGTGGTGCGCGACTTCGTGGCGCGCGTGAAGGAGAAAGCGCTCGGCCAGGAGGTGCTGGGGTCGCTCAAGCCCGGCCAGGCGCTGGTCGGCATCGTCAACCGCGAGCTCGCCGCCACCATGGGCGAGGGTATTTCCGACATCAACCTGGCGGCGCAGCCCCCGGCCGTCATCCTCATGGCCGGCCTGCAGGGCGCCGGCAAGACGACGACCACGGCCAAGCTGGCCAAGCACCTGATCGAGAAGCGCAAGAAGAAGGTGCTCACCGTGTCGGGCGACGTCTACCGCCCGGCGGCCATCGAGCAGCTCAAGACGGTCACCAAGCAGGCCGGCGCCGAGTGGTTCCCCAGCACCGCCGACCAGAAGCCGATCGACATCGCGCGCGCCGCCATCGACCACGCGCGCCGCCACTTCTTCGACGTGCTGCTGGTCGACACCGCCGGCCGCCTGGCCATCGACGAAGTGCTGATGGAAGAGATCAAGGCGCTGCACGCCGAGCTCAACCCGGTCGAGACGCTGTTCGTCGTCGATGCCATGCAGGGCCAGGACGCGGTGAACACCGCCAAGGCCTTCAAGGACGCGCTGCCGCTCACCGGCATCATCCTGACCAAGACCGACGGCGACTCCCGCGGCGGTGCGGCGCTGTCGGTGCGGCAGATCACCGGCGTGCCCATCAAGTTCGCCGGCACCAGCGAGAAGATCGACGGGCTCGAGGTGTTCGACGCCGAACGCCACGCCGGCCGCATCCTGGGCATGGGCGACATCGTCGCGCTGGTCGAGCAGGTCACGGCGGGCGTCGACGTCGCCGCGGCCCAGAAGCTCGCTGCCAAGGTCAAGAGCGGCGCCGGCTTCGACCTCAACGACTTCCTCGGCCAGCTGCAGCAGATGAAGCAGATGGGCGGCCTGTCGAGCCTGATGGACAAGCTCCCGCAGCAGATGGCCGCCAAGGCGACCGAGGCCGACATGACCCGCGCCGAGCGCGACATCCGCCGCAAGGAGGGGATCATCCAGAGCATGACCCCGCTGGAGCGTCGCAAGCCCGAACTGCTCAAGGCCACCCGCAAGCGCCGCATCGCCGCCGGCGCCGGCGTGCAGGTTCAGGAGGTCAACCGCATGCTCAACGAGTTCGAGCAGATGCAGACCATGATGAAGAAGATGAAGGGCGGCGGCCTGATGAAGATGATGAAGAAGATGGGCGGCATGAAGGGGATGCCGGGCATGGGCGGGCCGGGGGGGCCGAAGCTGCCGTTCTGAAATGAATCCAGCCGAAGCGCCGTGGCGCTGCCCCTCTCGAGGGGCACCCCGCCGGTTCCATCGGCTGCGGCGGGCTCCTCGGACGCAGCCCATCGACGTGCGACTAGACTTCAGCCGCCGTTTTGGCATCTTTCGGGAGTAATAAATGAGTCTTCTCTGGTTTCTTGTGGTTGGTCTTGTCGCTGGTTGGTTGGCCGGTGTGCTGGTCAAAGGTGGCGGGTTCGGCCTGGTCGGTGATTTGGTGGTCGGTGTCATCGGGGCCTTCCTGGGCGGCTTCCTGTTCAGCACCTTTGGCGTCTCGCTGGGCGGCGGCCTGATCGGCAGCATCGTCGTGGCAACCATCGGCGCCGTGGTGTTGCTTTTCCTCGTTCGCCTTGTCAAGCGCGCCTAGCGTCTGACCCTTCCCTCAGGCGGACTTGCTTGGGCGGGTCCGCTTGAATTGCGCATCGGGGCGTGTCGGTGCGCATCCTTGGGCCGGCGCCTCCCCCGCGCGAGCTTTTCCTCTTTTCCTGCACCGATTCGGCAACTGCTCGCCCACCAAAGAGAAAGCCCGCTCAAGGCGGGCTTCTTGTGAATGCGACAGGCCGTCAGGCCCGTGCAGTCTGGGCGAGGCGCTGTGGGTCCCCCAGCATCAGGCGGTCGCCAGTGCCGGGCGCGCCAGCTTCAGCGCATGCATCCAGGCGCGGCGCAGGACGGCCGGCGAGCGCGATTCCTCGGGGATCAGCAGGTAGCCGCGGTCGCGCAGCGTGGTGCCCAGCGCGATCTGGCTGGTCAGCACGGTCAGCGGGATCGCCAGCAGCAGCGGCAGGCCCACGGGCATCAGCCAGATCAGCGCGCTCGGGTCGATCAGCGCGATGCCGACGGCCAGCAGGGCAACGATCGCAGTCATCGGTGCGAGCTGCGACAGGGCGATGCGCCACGGCACGGCAGCGGCTTCACGGGGAGGCGACTTCCAGTTCAGCTTGACACCGGTGAGGGCGACCACGACGAACAGCGAGTGCGCCAGCATGCGGACCGGGGCTTGCACGATGGCCAGCGCGCTTTCCAGCAGCGAACTCTTGAGCAGGCCACCCAGGCCACCGAACTGGCGTTGCTCGCCGCGCATCAGCACGGCAGCGATGCCCAGCACGCGCGGCAGGAACAGCAGGCTCAGCGTCCAGGCCCACAGGGCAGCCAGCTCGCCCGGCAGCACGTGCCAGCTCGAGACCAGGCTCGAACCCGACAGCCACAGGGCGGTGCCCAGCGTGAGGAAGGCCAGCCAGAGCGGGGCCGAAACATAGGCCATGGTGCCGGTCACGAACATCGCGCGGTGCACCGGGTGGATGCCGGGCTCGGCCATCAGGCGGGCGTTCTGCAGGTTGCCCTGGCACCAGCGGCGGTCGCGCTGCAGTTCGGACAGCAGGTCCGGCGGTTGCTGCTCGTAGCTGCCGACCAGGTCGGACACCAGCCACACGTGGTAGCCGGCGCGGCGCATCAGCGCGGCTTCGACGAAGTCGTGCGACATGATGCCGCCCGACATGCCGCCGGTGCCGGCGATCGGTGCCAGCGCGCAGTGGTCCATGAAGGGCTTGACGCGGATGATGGCGTTGTGGCCCCAGTAGTGCGATTCGCCCAGTTGCCAGAACTGCATGCCCAGCGTGAACAGGCGGCCCGTCACGCGGGAAGCGAATTGTTGGGCACGGGCGTGCAGCGTGACGTGGCCGATGGCCTGCGTCGCGGTCTGGATCACGCCGGCCGTCGGGTTGGCTTCCATCAGCTTGACCATGGCGGTCAGGCAGTCGCCGCTCATCACCGAGTCGGCGTCGAGCACGACCATGTACTTGTAGTCGTTGCCCCAGCGGCGGCAGAAGTCGGCCACGTTGCCGGCCTTGCGGTGCGTACGGCGGGTGCGCAGGCGGTAGTACACCTCGACCTGCGGCTGGTTCGGGCTCTCGGCCAGTGCGGCGCGCAGGTCTTCCCAGGCGGCGCGTTCGGCCTTGGCGGTCTCGGCGTCGTAGCTGTCGGACAGCACAAACACGTCGAACTGCTTCGAATGACCGGTGGCGGCGACCGATTCGCAGGTGGCGCGCAGGCCGGCGAACACCGTGGCCACGTCCTCGTTGCAGATCGGCATGATGATCGCGGTGCGTGCGTCCGGGTTCATCGGGTGGTCGGCCACCTGCTTGACGGACAGCGCGTGCTTGTCACCGCGCACGGAGACGTAGAAGCCCATCAGCGCGGTCACGAAGCCGGTGACGACCCAGCCGGACAGCAGGCCGTACAGGCCGATCTGGCCGTATTCGAGCCAGACGTTGTCGTAGTCCGGTTGCACGCTGGCGAACAGGACCGACGCGATCACGGTGCTGACCAGCGCCAGCACCATGAAGGCCAGGCGCCGCTGCTTGGCGGCGCGCTGCCACGGTTGCTGCGGGCCGAGCTCGACGGCCTGCTCGCGGGCGGTCTGGCCGCCGGCGCCGAGCTTCACCAGCATGGAGGTGCCGATGCTGTTCCAGAAACCGCGCCAGGGGCGGGGTGCCATGGAGCCGCGGTTGATCGGCGGCGCAGTGACGGCGTTGGGGTGGCGGTCCTCGCGAAACGCGCTGCGTTGCGGGCCGAGGGGGCCGAGGTCGGCCGGGGTCAGAACCTTCATCTGGGAGAAATCGTTTGGTTTCATGTGCGGCTCACCAACGTTGCTTTTGAAGGGAAGAGGGGGTGTCGCCAATCGCTGGAAAGCGCTTGAAGACGCAGTCGGGGGCGGCGCCGCCCAATCCGTCGGATCCGGCCGCCAGGGGGCTGGCGGCACGGGGCCGCGAGAGGGAAGCCTGCGCAGAACGCAGACCATCGCGCTGCGGACGCAGTGCGAAAGAGGGGCTGGAAAGGACGGTCATGCCTCTACAGGGGCAAACCCTGTGCCAGCATGGAAAAGCGCTTTTAAATCAAAGGCTTAGGTGAAAACCAGGTCAAAAAAACCGGGGAAAGCGAAGAGGCCCGCTGAAAACCCCTTGATTTTGTCGCCAAACCCCGACAACCCGGGAGGCTGAGAGGCACAAATTCAATGAAATCAAAGGCTTATGTGCGTCGCTCGTCAGCGACAGCGTCGCCGGGTGGTGACGACGGGCCGTCCGCCTTGAAGTGGCCGGGGGTCAGTTCGTGCTTCTGCAGCAGCCGGTAGAACTCGGTCCGGTTGCGGTCGGCCAGGCGCGCGGCGTCGGCCACGTTGCCGTCGGTCAGCTTGAGCAGGCCGACCAGGTAGTCGCGCTCGAAGCGCTGCTTGGCGTCGGCGTAGGTCTGGACCTCCACGCTGGGCACGCGCAGCGCCCGCTGCACCAGCGCCAGCGGAATCAGGGGTGAACTCGACAGCGCACAGACCTGCTCGACCACGTTGAACAGCTGTCGCACGTTGCCCGGCCAGGAGGCGGTGGTGAGCGCCTTGATCGCCTCCGGCGCGAAGCCGGACAGCCGCTTGCCGTATTTGGTCGACAGGCGCTGCAGGAAGTGGTTGGCCAGCAGCGGGATGTCTTCGCGCCGGGCCGACAGCGGCGGCAGCGTGAGCGTCACCACGTTGAGCCGGTAGTACAGGTCTTCGCGGAACTGGCCCGCCTCCATCGCGGCGTCGAGGTCGCGGTGGGTGGCCGAGACGATGCGCACGTCGACCGCGATCGACTGGGCGGCGCCCACGGGCCGCACCGCGCGCTCCTGCAGCACGCGCAGCAGCTTGACCTGCAGGGCGGGCGGCATGTCGCCGATCTCGTCGAGCAGCAGCGTGCCGCCGTCGGCCTGCTGGAACAGGCCCTTGTGGTTGGCATGCGCGTCGGTGAAGGCGCCCTTCATGTGGCCGAACAGTTCCGACTCGAGCAGGGCCTCGGGGATGGCGCCGCAGTTCACCGCCACGAAGGGCTTGTCGGCGCGTGCGCTGGCCTTGTGGATGGCGCGGGCCAGCAGCTCCTTGCCGGCGCCGCTGTCGCCGCGCAGCAGCACCGACGCGTCGGACTTGGCGACCATGCGCGCCTCGGCCAGCAGTTCGGCCATGCGGTTGCTGCGGCTGACGATCTCGGAGCGCCAGCTCTCGTCGCCGCTGGCGCTGGGCGTGGTGGCCGGCGAGCCCATGGCCAGGGCCTGGCTGATTTTCTCGAGCAGTTCGCGGGCGTCGTAGGGCTTGGTCAGGTAGGTGAAGACGCCGCGCGCCGTCGCCTCGACCGCGTCGGGGATGGTGCCGTGCGCGGTGAGCAGGATCACCGGCAGCGTCGGGTGGTCCTTGCGGATCTCGTCGAAGAGGGCGAGCCCGTCGCGGCCGGGCAGGCGGACGTCGCTGAGCACCAGTTGCGGGTGCTCGATCTCGAGTTGCGTCAGGGCCGATTCGGCCGAGGTCACGGCCGTCACTTGGTAGCCGGCCGAGTTCAGCCGCATCGACAGCAGGCGCAGCATGTCGGGGTCGTCGTCGACCACCAGCAACCGGGCGCCGGTGGCTTTCGCGGGACTGGGTGCTTCACTCATGGGCGTTCCTTGGTGCGCCGCTCAGGGCTTGCCGCCGTGGGCCGGCGCCGGTGCATTCGGCCGGGCGAAGCTGCGCTCGATGGCACGCAGCGCTTCGATGCGGTCGTTCAACTGGTCGATGCGGCGCTGGGCGTCGCGCGCCTGCTGGGCCTGGCGGTCGCGGTCGTCCTCGACCTTGCGTTGTTCGAGAAAGCGCGCGGCCAGCAGGCGGGCCAGCGGCTGCAGCGGCCGCGCGTCGGCCGATGGATTCGAGATCACGCGCTGCAGCAGCCCCAGCGAGCGGGCCAGGTCGGCCGGCACGCGCGTCTGCGCCAGCACCAGGGCCACCTGCATCTGCACCAGCGGTGTGTCGCCCGGCTCGCCCAGCCGCGCCAGTTCGGCCGTCAGCTCGTTGGCACCGAGCGAACGCAGGCGGTCGGCGTAGGTGAGGACGGCGTCGGCCGGGGAGGCGCCGCGCAGGGCGAAGGCCAGCGCCGGCTGGGTCGCCAGGGCGATCGGCTCGGCCTCGACCGGGGTCACGCGCACCGCCGGCGGCGGTGGTGCCGGCATGGGCGCTGGGGTGGGCGGCGGTGCCGGCGCGGGCGGCGGCGTGGTGCAGGCGCCCAGCAGGGTCAGTGACGAGAGGGCGAGCGCCGAGGCAAGGGCCGGACAGCGGACGAACGAAAAAGACATGGTGCGGGACAGCGTGGGACGCGAGGTGTTCGGGGCGGGGATGGCGCGAGGATGGAGCGGAGAGGGTGGTGGCTCAGGCGGAGCGCGGAAGCTCGATGCGGAATCGCGCCCCGGGGCCGTCGGGAAGCAGCGCGATGTGGCCACCATGTGCAGCAATGTACTCCTGCACGATCGACAGGCCGATGCCTGTGCCTTTGACCGCGTGCTCCGGTTGGCGTTCCCCGCGGAAGAAGGGCTCGAAGACGCGGTCTCGGTCGCCCTCGGCGATGCCGGGGCCGGCGTCGGCGATCTCGATGCGCGCGGTGTCCGAGGTGCCGGAGACCTCGAAGCGGATGGTGCCGCCGCGCTCGGAGAAGCGGATGGCGTTCGACAGCAGGTTGGCCAGGGCGGTGCCCAGCTTGGCCGGGTCGACCGTGATCGACAGCGGCTCGCCCTCGACCTGCACCTGCAGCCCGTGCGCCTGCCATTGCAGGCGCTGGGCCTCGACCTGCTCCTCGATCAGCGGCAGCAGGGCCGTGCGCTCGCGGTGCAGGTCGCGCGCCTCGAAGGCGGCGGCGTTGAAGCGCAGCAGCGCCTCGATCTGGCTCTGCAGCGAGATCGCGTTCTGCTGCAGGATCTGCGCAACCTCGCGCTGCGCCGGGTTGAGCGCGCCGGTCACGCCGTCTTCCAGCAGCGAGATGCCCTCGCGCAGGGCCGCCAGCGGCGTCTTGAGTTCATGCGACACATGACGCAGGAAGCGTGCCTTGTCGGCATCGAGTTCCGTCAGACGAAGCCGCAACCATTCGAGCTGCTGCGACACGCGCCGCACGTCGGCCGGCCCGCGGATGTCGATCGGCTCGTCGAGCCGGTTCTCGCCCAGGCCGACGATGGCGCGCTGCAGCCGCTTGAAGGGCCGCGCCAGCCACACGCCGAAGGCCAGCGCCAGCGCCACCGCCAGCGCACTGGCGGCCAGCACCTCGCGCATCAGCCGCGTGCGGGCGTCTTCCAGGCGGGTCGAGAGCGCGGTGTTCTGCGCCTCGATCTGCGTCTGCGCCTGCTGGGCGATGTCGGTGTTCACGGCGTCGAGGTCGCGGAACTGCATTGCCAGCGTGGTCTCGCGCGTGAGGGCCGTCTCCGACGGGCCGACCAGCAGCCGTTCCATCGCGTCGAGCTGCATGCGCCAGGCGTCGATGGAGGTGCGCTGCACGCCGTTGTCGGCCAGCCGGGTCAGCACGTTCTGCGCGTCGCGGGCGGCGTCGTCGAAGCGGCGGCGCAGCACCGCGTCGTTGAGCACCAGCGACTGGCGGCCGGCCCGCTCCATCGCCGCGCTGCGCTCGGCCAGCGACTGCGCCGCGCCCGAGAGCGTGAGCGCGCGCGTGGCCGCATCGCGGCTCTGCGCCATCAGCGCGTCGTACTGGAACACCGCACGCAGGGCCACGCCCACCAGCAGGGCGGTGATCAGGAGGAAGGCGAAAAGCAGCAGTTGCTGGAACGAACCGCGTGTCGTGGTGAGCTTGGCCATCAGACGGCGATCGCGGCACTGGCTGATGCGGCGTCGGTGACCTCGCGCGTGGGCACTTCGCCGCGGAGCGTGTAGGCCAGCGAACGGGTGATGCGCAGGTCGATCATCTGGCCGACCAGGCGTGCGTCGCCCTCGAAATTCACCACGCGGTTGCAGGCGGTGCGGCCCATCAGCTCGTTGGCGTTCTTGCCTGCACTTTTTCGTGAAGCACCTTCCACCAGCACGCGCTGGGTGGTGCCGACCAGCGCCTGGCCGAAGCGCTTGACGTTGACGTCGATCGCGGCCTGGACCTGCTGCAGGCGCGCCAGCTTCACGGCATGCGGCGTGTCGTCGTGCAGCGCGGCCGCGGGCGTGCCGGGGCGCGGGCTGAAGATGAAGCTGAAGCTCGAATCGAAGGAGCAGTCTTCGATCAGCTTCATCATCTTGGCGAAGTCCTCGTCGGTCTCGCCGGGGAAGCCGACGATGAAGTCGCTGCTCAAGGCCAGCTCGGGCCGGATGGCGCGCAGCTTGCGCACCGTGCTCTTGTATTCCATGGCGGTGTAGCCGCGCTTCATCGCCATCAGGATGCGGTCGCTGCCGTGCTGCACCGGCAGATGCAGGTGGCTCACCAGTTTCGGCACCTTCGCATAGGCCTCGATCAGGCGCGGCGTGAATTCGTTCGGGTGGCTGGTGGTGTAGCGGATGCGCTCGATGCCGGGGATCTCGGCGATGTACTCGATGAGCAGCGCGAAGTCGGCGATCTCCGCCGTGTCGCCCATGCGGCCGCGGTAGGCGTTCACGTTCTGCCCCAGCAGCGTGACCTCGCGCACGCCCTGGTCGGCCAGGCCGGCGACCTCGACCAGCACGTCGTCGAGCGGCCGGTTCACTTCTTCGCCGCGGGTGTAGGGCACCACGCAGTAGCTGCAGTACTTGGAGCAGCCTTCCATGATCGAGACGAAGGCGGTCGCGCCCTCCACCCGTGCCGGCGGCAGGTGGTCGAACTTCTCGATCTCGGGGAAGCTGATGTCGACCTGCGGGCGGTCCTGCACGTCGCGCTGGGCGAGCATCTCGGGCAGGCGGTGCAGCGTCTGCGGGCCGAACACCACGTCGACGTAGGGCGCGCGCGCGATGATCGCCGCGCCTTCCTGGCTGGCCACGCAGCCGCCCACGCCGATCTTCACGCCGCGCGCCTTCAGGTGCTTGATGCGGCCGAGGTCGCTGAAGACCTTTTCCTGCGCTTTTTCGCGCACCGAGCAGGTGTTGAACAGGATCAGGTCGGCCTGCTCGATGTCCTGCGTCGGCTCGTAGCCCTGCGCGGCGTTCAGCACGTCGGCCATCTTGTCCGAGTCGTACTCGTTCATCTGGCAGCCGAAGGTTTTGATGAAGACTTTTTTGCTCATGGCGTGTGGAGAAGAGGGGAAAACCGCCGCAAGAGGCAGCGCAGGCGCTCGATGAAGCGCCGAACAAGAGGGATGGACGCGGCGCCGGCCGCCAGCGTCATTGCCCGAAGGTGGGCAACTGGTTGTACGGCGTCTTGCCGTCGTCGGTCGCGCCGCTGGTGGCCACGAAGGGCCAGAAGTTGAGGAAGGGCCGCCCGACCGAGGCGCGCTTCACGCTCGCTTCGGTCGCCGTGAGGACCCAGACCTCGCGCACCAGGCCGGCCGGGTCGCGCGTGTAGTTGACCAGCAGGTTCTGGCCGGTGATGGCGCCCGTGGTGACGACCATGTTCTCGGCGCTGCGGATGCGTGCGCCGGGCGACAGGCGGTCGGGCTGGCCGTCGAGCAGGATCTCGGGGGCGGCGACCACCATGAACTGGCCACGCAGCGTGCCTTCGGGGAAATTGCGGCCGCCGACGGCGGCCTCGTTCTGCACGGGGGCCTCCAGCGTCTGTGCCGACGCGGGCGGCGCCCAGGCGAAGGCCGCCACCAGGGCGACCAGGGAGAGGAAGGGGAAAAGGGCGGGGGCGGCGATGCGCGGGCAGCGGTTCATGGGGTATATCCAGAGGCTGTGGAGCGGCCGATTTTAGCGGCCGGCCCCACCCCCGCCGCGCCCATCGGCTCCGCCGCGCCGCTCAGGCCGCGACCGATGCCTGGCCGGCGGCCTGGCGCGCCGCTGCCGCATTCGTGCCCACGCCGGCCCCGGGCAGCGGCTGGCGGGCGCTCGTCCCGAAGGCGGCGATGCGCGCCCATTCCTCGACGGCGTCGAGCAGCTTGGCCTGCATGACCCGGGTGGTCGCCGTGTGATCGATGTCGGGCCAGAAGCGGTACTTCACGCGCTCGAACAGGCGCGATCCGCGCAGCTGGCTCAGCATCCCGTGGTTGCGGTCGGTCGAGTTGTAGGTCACCGAATACATCAGGGACACATCCACGCCGCGATCGACCAGCGACAGCAGGCGGCGTTCGTGCTCGGCGGCATCGACCACCGGTGCCTCGGCGCTGCCGAAGATGCTGCCCTGCTCGACGGCCGGTGTGCGGTTCGGCAGCAGCGCGGCCACGCGCGCCATCGTCCGTTCACGGGCGGCGGCATCGCCCGCACCGAGCCAGTCGGTCAGGTCGCGCCACCAGAGGTAGCTCGCACGCACCGCGGCATTGAAGGGGAAGGCGGCCAGCCGGCGCAGCTTGCGCTCCAGGCGCACGCCGCGCGTCAGGTACATCTCGCCGTCGAAGGCGAGCATGCCGGTGATGCGCGGATCGGCCAGCGCCACCGCCATGGCGTTCTCGGCGCCCGAGCAGATGCCGAACACCAGGAAGCGGCGCACGCCGTAGCGCTCGCCCAGGAAGTCCATGGCCGCCTTCATGTCTTCCACGGCCTGCGCGCGGAAGGCGTTGCGGCTCTGCGCGGCCACGCTGTCGCCGATGCCCGAGAGGTCGAAGCGCAGCGTCGGGATGCCGGCGCTGGCCAGCCGGCGCGCCGTCTTCACGTTGATGCGGTGCGGCCCGATGCGGTGGTTCACGCCGGTGTTGAGCACCAGGCATGCCACGTCGGTGCGGCCGGCCTGAGGCTGGCTGAGCATGCCGAACAGGCCCTCGTCGGGGCCGAACAGAACGGGTGTCTCGCTGTAGTCATTCATGGATTTCTGCCATCACGCGTTGCAATGCCTCTGCGGGAACCATCTCATTATTGGGGTGGGGATTGCTCGTCCATATCATGGTATGCGGCAATGGCACATGCCGCGCGCTGCGGTCTTGCGTCTGCGCCGTGACCCACTGGCGCGTGGTCGCGTCGTCGGGTTTGGCGATCACCACCAGTTCGGTGCCGGTGCCCAGCTGGAGGCTGTCGGGCGTGAGCGCGGCAACCTGGCGGCGCAGCAATTCGGAGATGCCGAAGCCGAAGGCCTCGCCGCTGAAGGCGTCGGGGTCCTTGCGCAGGCTGCGGCGCCATCCGGCGTCGGGAATGGAGTGGCTCAGTTCCAGTTCGGCCACGTGTTTCTCGCGCAGGTCCTGCAGGTAGCTGCGGCCTTCCAGCACCGGTTCCCACAGCACCAGCCGCGCGATGCGGGGACTGGCCGAGGCGGCGGCCTGCAGTGCCAGCGTGGCGCCGATGCGCGCGCCGAACCACACGATGCGCGCCGCGCCGGAGCGCGCGATCAGTTCGCGGTGCGCCTCGCCGATGTCGCGGCGCCAGCCCTCCAGGTCGCCGTCTTCGTCGTCGCCGGGCGAGTCGCCCGTGCCGTAGGGGTCGAAGCGCAACACCGGCACGCCGCGGCGCGACAGGCGCAGCGCGAGCAGGCGGTAGAAGCGGTGGCTGCGCAGGGCTTCGTGGCCCATCGGCGGGCACAGCAGCACGGCCGTGTCGCTGGCCCGTGCGCCTTCCGCGTCGTGAAAAAGACCGAAGAGCCGCCGCGAGGGCGGACCGAACATCAGGGGGGTCATGCGGTGAATTCCAGGGGCGCTGCGGCGCTCGTGCCGGCGTCCGCCGTGTACGAGCCGCGGCGCGGCAGGCGCAGCGCCAGGGCACCGATCGTGTCGTCGCCGTCCTCGAAGGACTGCAGGCGCAGCTGCTCGACGCCGTCGGGGGTGGTCAGGGTGACGGGCTGCGCGACCGGCGCGATGCCGACGTCGAAGCCGTTCGTGGCCAGGTCCAGCCCGATGCCGACCGCCTTGAGGCAGGCTTCCTTGCGGGTCCAGCAGACGAAGAAGGCGCGGTCGCGCTGGGCCGGCGGGCAGGCGGCCAGCGCAGCCTGCTCGGCGGGTGAGAAATAGGCGGCGGCCAGCGCGAGCGCGTCGGGCATCGGCCGAACGACCTCGACGTCCACGCCGAGTTCGTCGCGGGTCGACAGCGCGACCACGCCGGTATCGTGGCTGTGGCTGAGGTTGAAGTGCAGGTCGGCCGCCACCAGCGCCGGCTTGCCGAAGCGGCCGGCCACGAAGCGCAGCCCTTCGCCGGCCTGGCCGCAGCGCTGCGCCAGCAACTGGCGCAGCGCCGCATGGGCGGCGATGAAGCGGTGCCGGTCGCGCTCGAAGACGAAGCGACGCGCCCGCGCCACCTCGTCGGCCGAGAGCTTGGCCAGGGCGGCGGCAGGGACGTGCTGGTCCAGGTCGATGCGCCACAGTTCGCAGTGGGGCGCATCGACGGGGAGGACGAGCGGCGAGACGATCATGCGCACCCCGCTCAGCCCTTGCGACCCCAGCCGGAGAACACCCGGCCGAGCAGGCCGGGGCGCGCGGACGCCGGCTCCTCGGCGGGGGTCAGCGGCGCGGGCGATGTCACCTGCGACGCCGCGAGCTGCGCCAGGCTCTCGAACATGTAGCGGCGCGCCTCGATGCGCTGGCCGAAGCTCTGCTCCGACTGCTGCACCACGCGCATCGCCAGCAGCGAGTCGCCGCCCAGGTCGAAGAAGTTGTCGCTCGCGCGGATGTCGTTCACGTCGATGTTGAGCACGCCGGCCCAGATCTGCGCGAGCTGCGCCTGCTCGGGTTGCAGCAGGGGCGCGCCGCCGCCTCGGGCCGCGGCGGCCTGCTCGCGCGCGGCCACCGTCTGCGGCGGCGGCTCGGCGCTCGACGCCAGGCGCGAGAGGATGCGCGCACTGTCCGAATCCGCCGGTGCCAGCAGCTCGGCCACCGGCGCGTCGGGCCGGTCGGCCAGCGTGCGCAGGATCTCGACGAAGCGGTCGCGAAAGGCGGTGCCGGTCTCGGGCAGGTAGATGTCGGCGTTGTAGGCGATGGGGCCTTCGAGGCCGTGCGGCTTCTCCAGCAGCCACAGGCCCAGGTCGTCGGTCGCGCCGCGCTGCAGCAGGTGCACCTGCTTGTGCGCCAGGCCGCCGAAGTCGAGCGGTCGCTCGCGTGCATCCTGGAACGAGAAGAGGCCCTGGTACAGCCCCGCGCCCTGCGCCAGATTGACGAACTCGGGCTCGGTCGCCATGCGCTCGAAGGGCACCTGCTGGTAGCCCATGACCGCCACCAGCTCGTTCTTCACGTAGCGGATGAAACCCCCGAAGCCCAGCGTCCGGTCGACCTGGAAGGGCAGCGGCAGCACGTTGTTGAAGAAGCCCATCACCGATTCGAGCTCGGGCACTTCGCGGCCGCGCACCGGCGTGGCGATCACGACCGATCGGCTGTCGATGGCGCCGCTCATCATCAGCACGTAGGCGCCCAGCGCCAGCATGCTGAGCGTGACGTCGTGCTGCCGTGCCACTTCGCGCAGGCGCTGCGTGGTGGGCTGGTCGATGTGGATCCAGTTCACGCCGCCCTTGCCGGACATGCCGGCCTTGCGCGGCATGTCGGTCTTGGCGGCGCGCGGGGCGGGCATGCGTGCGAAGCGCTGCTTCCAGAAGTCGAGCTGCCGGGTGAATTCGGGCTGCGCCATCCAGTCGGCGTACCACTGGGCGTAGTCGCCCATCGACACCGGCGGCTCGGGCAGCGTGTGCTTCTGGCCGCGCACCAGCGCACCGTAGATGGCCGACAGCTCGGTCTGGTAGATGTCGAAGGACCAGCCGTCCCACACCAGGTGGTGCGGCACGAACATGAAGGCGTGGTCCTCCGGCCCCATCCGGTAGAGCGCCATGTGGAAGAGCGGCGCGCGGTGGATGTCCAGCGGCTGGTCGGCCAGCTGCTGCATGCGGTCGGCGAGTTCGGCCTCGCGCGCTTCCTCGGGCATCGCGCTCAGGTCGATCAGCGGGATGTCGAAATCGACCTGCGGCGCGATGACCTGCACGGCCCTCCCGTCTTCGTCGGTGCCGATCGCGGTGCGCAGGGCGGCGTGCCGCTGCACCATCGTCTGCAGCGCGCTGCGGAACTTCGCGACGTCCAGCGGCCCGCGGAAGCGGTGGCCCGACGGCGCGTTGTAGACCGGACGGCCCGGGTGCAGTTCTTCGAGGAAACGGATGCGCTCCTGCATCGGCGTGAGCGGCGCGCTGCGGCGATCGGGCATGGCCACGATCGGCTGCTGCGCTTGGGCCTGGCCGGTGCCGCGCAGGCGGTTCACGGTCTGCGCGATGCGCTCGACCGTGGGTGACTCGAACAGCGTCGACATCGGCAGCTTGAGCTGCAGGTCGCGGCCGAGCTGGGCCGTCAGGCGCGCGGCCAGCAGCGAGTGCCCGCCGAGTGCGAAGAAGTCGTCGTGGATGCCGAGGCCAGGCAGGCTCAGCGTCTGCTCCATCGCCGCCAGGATCTGGCGTTCGAGCTCATCGCGCGGCGGCACCGCGGCGTCGCGGCGCGTGGCGGCGGCGCTGACGGGCGGAGGCAGCGCCTTGCGGTCGATCTTGCCGTTGGGCAGCAGCGGCAGCGCCTCGAGCGCGACGTAGTGCTGCGGCAGCATGTACTCGGGCAGGAAGCTGGCCAGGTGCTGGCGCAGCGCCGCGGCCTCGGGCATGGGGCCGCGCGGCACCACGTAGGCCACGATGCGCACGTCGCCCGGCGCGTCCTCGCGCGTCACCACCAGCGCACGGTCGATGGCGCCGTGGCGTGCCAGGTTGGCTTCGATCTCGCCGAGTTCGATGCGGTAGCCGCGCACCTTCACCTGGTGGTCGGCCCGGCCCAGGCATTCGAGCACGCCGTCGGCGCGCCAGCGGCCCAGGTCGCCGGTGCGGTACCAGCGTGCGCCGCTGCCGTCGTGGGCGGGCACGAAGCGCTCGTCGGTCAGTTCGGGGCGGTGGAGGTAGCCGAGCGTCACGCCGGCGCCGCCGATGTAGAGCTCGCCGGTCACGCCCACGGGCAGTGGCTGCCCCTGGGGGTCGAGCACGTGGAACTGGGTGTTGATCACCGGACGGCCGATGGGAATGACGCCCTCGGCGCGCAGCACGCGGTGGAAGCTCGACCAGACGGTGGTCTCGGTTGGGCCGTAGCCGTTCCAGAGTTCGCCGACCATCGGCAGCAGCTGGCGCGCCAGGTCCGCGGGCAGCGGCTCGCCGGTGCAGATGGCCAGCAGGTCGCGCCGGCCGGGCCAGCCCGCGTCGATCAGGATGCGCCAGGTGGAGGGCGTCGCGTCGACGAAGTCGACTTCCTCGGACTCGATCAGCTCGCGCAGGCGGTCGCCCTGCATCGCCTGCGTCTTGTCGGCCACCACGATGCACGCGCCCACCGTCAGCGGCAGGATCACTTCGGACACGGCGATGTCGAAGGACAGTGTGGTGACGGCCAGCACGCGGCGCTGGGCGTCGATGCCCGGCACTGTGCGCAGGCCGGTCAGCAGGTTGACGACCGTGCGGTGCGGCACGCGCACGCCCTTGGGCCGGCCGGTGGAGCCGGAGGTGTAGATCACGTAGGCCACGTTGCCGGCATCGCCGCCGTGCGCGGGTTGCCCGGGCGTCGGCTGCACGCCGTCGGCTCGCACGCGGGCCAGCGCCTGCAGCGGGGCGGTGGCATCGGTGTCGGCATCGGTCACGGCGACGCGCAACTGCGCGTCCTCGATCATGAATTCGAGCCGCTCGCGCGGGAAGGCCGGGTCGAGCGGCACGTAGCCGGCGCCCGACTTCAGGATGCCCAGCAGCGCCACCAGCATGTGCGCATTGCGCGCGCAGCACAGGCCGACCAGGTCGCCCGGGCCGATGCCCTGCGCCTGCAGTGCGGCGGCGAGGCCGTTGGCACGCTGGTCGAGTTCGCGGTAGCTGAGCGACGCGCCGCCGGCACGCACCGCCACGGCATCGGGCGTGGCCTGGGCCTGCCGCCCGATGAGCGTGTCGATGCGCAGTTGCGCGTCGTAGGGCGCGGCCGTGGCGTTGAAGGACTGCAGCAGCGTGAGGTCTTCGCTGCTGCAGGCCAGGGCCTGGGCGACGGTGGCCTGGGGCTGGCGCGCGAGCTGCGCCAGCGCGTCGCCGTACAGCGCGAGCCAGCGCCGCACGGTGGCTTCGTCGAACAGCGCCGTGTTGTATTGCAGCTCGAGCTGCAGGCCGTCGGCCGCCGGTACCGCGTTGAGGAACAGCTCGAAGTTCTCGTAGTGGCGGGCGTTGCCCGACAGCCGGCTCTGCAGCCCGGGGAAGCTGCCGCCCTGCACGGTCGTTGCGCGGTCGAGGTTGAACATCACACTGACCAGCGACGGGCGGCTGGGGTCGCGTGTCACCGGCAGGTGGCGCAGCAGCGTGCCGTAGGTGAGCGTCTGGTGGTCGAAGGCGTCCAGCAGCGTGTTGGCGACCTGGCGCAGCAGGACGTCGAAGGGCTGGGCCGGATCGATCGCGACGCGCACCGGCAGCAGGTTGACGCAGTGGCCGACCAGCTTGGGCATGCCGCTGGCCGCCTGGCCGGCGGAAGGCACGCCGACGACGAGGTCGTCCTGCTGCGACAGGCGATGCACCAGCGCGGCAAAGACGCTGAAGAGCGTGGCGAACAGGCTGACGCCGGCGCGCGCGCCGAGCTGGCGGGCCGCCTCGACCAGCGGCGCCGGCAGCAGCACGTCGACACGCCGCGCGTCGAAGCTGCGGCGCGCGGCGCGCGGGCGGTCCAGCGGGAGCTCGAGCGCGGGCAGCGCGTTGCCGGGGTACTGGCCGAGCCAGTACGCCAGTTGCGTCTGCGCCATGGGCGTGGCGGCTTCGGCGCGTTCCCACTGGGCGTAGTCGCCATAGCTGGGCGCCGGGTCGAGCGCCGTGACCTGGCCGCGCTGCGCAGCATAGAGCAGGCCCAGGTCGTCGGCGATGACACCCCACGACCAGCCGTCGCACACCGAGTGGTGCGCCGTCATCAGCAGCACATGCTGCGTGGGCGCCAGCCGGTAGAGCGCGGCACGAAAGAGCGGGCCCTGTTCCAGGTCGAAGGGGGTCTCGACCGCTTCGGTGTGCGCCTTGGCCATGGCCAGGGCTTGCGCCTGGGCGTCCAGCGCGCTCAGGTCGTGCAGCGGCAGCGTGAAAGCGCCGGGCACGGCGACGACCAGTTGCTCGCCATCGGGCGAGAAGCTGGCGCGCAGCGCATCGTGCCGCGCCAGCAGGGCGGTCAGCGCCGCCGACAGGGCGGCGGTGTCGAGCGTGCCGTCCAGGTGCAGGTCGACCGACTCGTTGTAGGCCAGCGAGGCCTGGCTGCCGAGCCGATGCGCCAGCCAGACTTCGCGCTGGGCCTCGGTGGTCGGGATGACACCGGAGATCGCGCCCAGGGCGAAGGGGTCGAAGTCATCGGCCTCGGTGTCGTGGGAAACGTTCTGCAGGTTCACGTCGTTCTTCGCTGCGTCGTGGGTGTCGGGCCAGCTGCTCACGCGTCCACCTTCCGGTACTTGCCGGGGCTCGCGGGGTCGGGCACGAACCAGGCGGGCTGGCCGTCCTTGTCGCGGCCCAGGCGCGCATCGGGCACCGGCGGATGCGCGGCGTCGAAGGCGCGGCTGGCCGGTGCGCGGCCCGGCAGGAACTCGGCTTCCTGCATCTCGGCGATCGATTCCTTGAAAGCCGACTTGATGGTCGCGATGTCGTCCCGCGTGTGTGCGGTCGTCATGAAGCAGGGGAAGTTGTCCAGGATGTGCACGCCGCGGCTGCGCATCATCGCGAAGAGCAGGTCCTGCAGCGGGTGGTCTTCCAGCCAGCTCACGCGCCAGAGCGACGCGAAGTAGCGGATCTCCAGCGGCGCGCCCACCTCGCGGCAGAAGGCCGTGAGCTCGTCGGCCATCGCGGCCGTGTGCAGGTTCAGCTGCGTCTGCAGCGCGTTGCCCGAGGCCTTCAGGTGGTCGAGCGATGCCTTGGCCGCGGCCAGCGTGAGCGGGTGCCGCACGAAGGTGCCGGCGAAGTAGGTGACGCCGACGGTCGGAATGGAGTCGTCGCCGTAGTTCCAGGCGCCGCCATCGAGCGCGTCCATGTACTCGCGCTTGCCGGCGATGGCGCCGATGGGCATGCCGCCGCCGATCACCTTGCCGTAGGTGGCGAGGTCGCCGCGGATGCCGAACAGCGCCTGGGCGCCGCCCGGGTGCGAACGGAAGCCGGTGATGACCTCATCGAAGATCATGCAGGTGCCGCTCTGCGCCGTAATGGCGCGCACTTCCTGCAGGAATTCCTTCGGCTGGAAGTCGGGGCGGCGGCTCTGCACCGGCTCGATCAGCACGGCCGCCAGCTCGTCGGCGTTCTCGCGGATGAACGAGAGCGATTCGGGCGTGCCGTAGTCGAGCACGCGCACGTCGCCGAACATGCCGCTCATCACGCCCGGCGTGGCCGGGATGCCGCGGGCGCCGCGGCCGGCACGCACCAGCACCTCGTCGAAGGTGCCGTGGTACGAGCCGCTGAACAGCACGATGGTGCTGCGGCCGGTGTGGGTGCGCGCGATGCGGATGGCCGCCATCACAGCCTCGGAGCCGGTGTTGCACAGCGCGGCCCGGTCGAAGCCGGTGAGTTCGCAGATGCGCTGCGTCACCTCGGCGGCCAGCGGGTGCTGCGGGCCGATCTCGTAGCCGAGGTCGAGCTGCTTGCGGATCGCGTCGTTCAGAAAGTCCGGCTGCCAGCCGAACATGTTCATGCCGAAGCCGTTGAGCGTGTCGACGTATTCGTTGCCGTCGATGTCCCACACGCGCGAGCCCTTGGAGCGGTCGACCACCAGCTGGTAGGTGATCTCCTTGGTCGCCGGGCGGAAGCCGTTGACCACGCGCGGGTCGGCCATGTGGGCGCGGTTGGCGGCGGTGAATTCCTTGCTCTTGCGGCTGCGTTCGACGTAGCGCCGCACGAAGGCATCGAGGCGGGCCTGCTGGCGCGGCGTGATCTCGCGGTTGGGCGTGGTGTGGATGCGCGCGATGGCGCCGAAGGCCTTCTTGACGTCGTAGGGCACGCCGCCGGTCGGCCGGTCTTCCGTCGGCGTGGCCGTTACCACGGGTGTCACAGCGGCGACGGGCGGCTCGGCGGCGACAGCGGCGGGCGCGGCCAGGGCCGGCGTGCCGGCCAGCAGCGCGAGCTGCTGCTGCATCAGCTGCATCTGCTGCGCGATCACCTGCTGCAGCACTGGCGCGCCGGCCTGCGGCAGCGCGGGCGCGAAAGTCGGTGCCGCCATCGACGGCAACGCGGCCGCGGTGGCCTGCGGCGCGACGACCAGGGCCGGCGCGGCGCGCACCGGCGCCGGGGTGACGCTCGCCGTCGGCTCGGGCGGCAGGCTCTTGTCGAGGTGGTCGACCAGCAGGTCGAAGCTGCGGCAGCCTTCCATCAGCTGGCGGAAGCTGAGGTTGATCTTGAAGTGCTTCTTGACCTGCAGCGCGGCCTGCGTGAGCACCAGCGAATCCATGCCCTGGTCGATGAAGGTCGTCGCGCCGTCGGCGTCGGCCATCGGCGTGCCGGAGATGTCTTCGAAGAGTTCGCGCACCTTGGCGTGCAGGGCGGCGTGGCGGGCGTTCAGGACGGCGGTGGGCATGGCGTGCTCCGTGGATGGTTCGATGACAGGGGCGGAAGCGGCAGGCGCGGGCGGCACCGGCACGGCGGCCGAGGGGGCCGGTGCTGCGATGTCGACCCAGTGGCGCTTGCGCTCGAAGGGGTAGGTGGGCAGCCGGACGCGGGCCTTGCGGCTGCGCGTGTCGAGCTGCTGCAGGTCGGGCGTGGCGCCCAGCGTCCACAGCCGGCCGAGCGCCAGGCGGTGGGCGACGAGTTCGTCGGCCGGCGCGGTGCCGAACACCGGCAGGGCGGTCGGCGCCGGCCGATCGCGCGTGGCCTGCTGGCGCACCAGCGTGCTCAGCGTGTTGCGCGGGCCGAGTTCGACGAAGAGCGGCTGCGCGAACTGTGCGAGCGCCTCGGTCACGGCGGGCGCGAAGCGCACCGCCTCGCGCAGGTGGCGCGCCCAGTAGGCCGGGTCGGTGGCTTCGGCGGCGCTCAGCACGCGGCCGGTGAGCGTCGAGAGGATGGTGCGCTGCGGCGCCGAAAGCGTCACCTCGCGCACCAGCGCCTCGAAGGGCGCCATCGCCGGCACCATCATGGCCGAATGGAAGGCGTGCGAGGTCTGGAGCAGGCGGGCGGCGACGCCGTCGGCTTCGAGCCGCGCCTGCAGCCGGGCGATGGCCTCGGCCGGACCGGCGGCGACGCAGGCGTTGGGGCCGTTCTCGGCGGCCAGCGACAGGTCGTCGCCCAGGTAGGGCGCGAGCTGGGCGGCGGCCAGGCGCACCGACAGCATCTGGCCGGCCGGCAGCGCCTGCATCAGCGCACCGCGCTGCGCCACCAGGCGCGCCGCGTCGGTCAGCGACATCACGTTGGCGATCACCGCGGCGGCGAATTCGCCCACGCTGTGGCCGATCATCGCCGCGGGGCGCAGGCCGAAGGCCAGCGTGCGGCGGGCCAGCGCGACTTCGAGCGCAAAGGTGGCCGGCTGCGTGACGGAGGTCGGCAGCAGCGCGTCGGCGTCGTCCGAGAACATGCGTTCGCGCAGGCTGAAGGGCAGCACGGCGTCGAAGGCGGTGAAGCATTCGTCGAGCGCGGCCCGGAAGATCTCGTCGTGTACGTACAGCGTGCGGCCCATGCCAGCGTACTGCGCGCCCTGGCCGGGGAAGAGCAGCACCAGGTCGTGCGAGCGGGGGGCCACGGCGCCGCTCACCTTGTAGGGCGTGGCGGCGTCGCGCAGGAAGGCCACGGTTTCCGCGCTGCTGTCGGCCACCAGCGCCAGCCGCTGGGCGAAGGCCTTGCGGCCGACGCGCAGCGTGTGGGCCACGTCGCCGAGGTTGAGCGTCGGCTGGGCCTCGAGGTGGTCGGCCAGTTGCGCGGCCATGCGGGCCAGCGCGGTGGGCGTGCGGGCCGACAGCGTGATCAGCTGCGGACCGGCGACCGGCTCGGAGGGCTGTGCCAGCGGCGCTTCTTCGAGGATGATGTGCGCGTTGGTGCCGCCCACGCCGAAGGAGCTGACGCCCGCGCGGCGCGGCGTGCCGGCCTCGCGCGGCCAGGGCGAGAGCTGCGCGTTCACCTGGAACGGCGTGCCGTCGAAATCGATCGAGGGGTTGGCGCTGTCGAAGTGCAGCGAAGCCGGCAGGCGCTGTTCGTGCAGGGCCAGCGCGGTCTTGATCACGCCGGTGGCGCCCGCGGCCATCAGCGTGTGGCCGATGTTGCTCTTGACCGAGCCGATGGCGCAGAAGCCGCTGTCGGCCGTGTGGCGTGCGAAGGCGCGGGCCAGGGCGGCCACCTCGACCGGGTCGCCCATCGGTGTGGCGGTGCCGTGCGCCTCCACATACGAGATGCTGCGGGCATCGACGCCGGCCGAGGCCAGCGCCATCGACACCACGGCGGCCTGGCCGTCCACGCTGGGCGCGGTGAAGCTGGCCTTGACCGCGCCGTCGTTGTTCACGCCCACGCCGCGCAGCACCGCGTAGATGGTGTCGCCGTCGGCCTGCGCGTCGGACAGGCGCTTGAGCATGACCACCGCGGCACCGTCGCTGAACACCGTGCCCTGGGCCTGGGCGTCGAAGCTGCGCGTGTGGCCGTCGGGCGAGTACATCGCGCCTTCCTGGTACAGGTAGCCGCTGTTCGGCGGGCAGTTGATGGCCACGCCGCCGGCCAGCGCCATGTCGCACTGGCCCGAGCGCAGGGCGTGGAAGGCCTGCGCCATGGCGACCAGCGAGGTCGAGCAGGCGGTGTTCAGGCTGATGGCCGGGCCGGTGAGGTTGAGGCGGTTGGCCACGCGGGTGGCGAGGTAATCCTTCTCGTTGCCGAGCATCACGGCGAAGTCGCCGATGGCGTCGATCAGGTCGTCGCGCGGCATCACATGGCGCTGGAAGTAGGTCGCGTTGTGCATGCCGGCGTACACGCCGACCGGGCGCTGCTGCTGGTCGGGCGCGTAGCCGGCGCGCTCCATGCATTCCCAGCAGATCTCCAGGAACAAGCGCTGCTGCGGGTCCATCAGCGTCGCTTCCTTCGGGTTGATGCCGAAGAAGGCGGCGTCGAACTGGTCGATGTCGTCGAGCACGCCGCGGGCGCGCACATAGGCCGGGTCGGCCCGCAGTGCGGCGCTCACGCCGGCGTCGAGCGTGGCGTCGTCGAAGAAGCGGATGGTGTCGCGGCCGGCGACCAGGTTGTCCCAGAACTGCTCGACGTCGGCGGCGCCAGGGAAGCGGCCGGCCATGCCCACCAGGGCGATGGGTTCCTGCGCGTCGCCGCCGAGGGGTGCGGCGCGCACGGCCGCCGGCGCAGCGGCCTCGCCGTCGAGTTCGCGGGCGATCGCCTGCGGCGTCGGGTTCTGGAAGAAGAGGTTGGTCGACAGGCGCTGGCGGCTGCTGGCCTGCAGGTCGGCCAGCACCTTGAGCACCCGCAGCGAGTCGCCGCCCAGGTCGAAGAAGTTGTCGGCGCGGCCGGCCTGGTCGATGCCCAGCGCACGCGCGAAGGCGGCGCACACCAGGCGTTCGGTGTCGGTGCGGCCTTCTTCATAGGGCTCGGCCATCTCGGGGCGCTGGGCCAGCGGCTCGGGCAGGGCGCGGCGGTCGATCTTGCCGTTGGGCGAGCGGGGCAGCACGTCGAGCACCACGAACAGGCCCGGCACCATGTAGGGCGCCAGCGTGGCCTTGAGGTGGGCGCGGAAATCGTCGGCGCCGGGCGCGGTGCCCGGTTGCGTGGTGACATAGGCGACCAGGCGCGCGTCGCTGCCGCCGTCGTGGCGGGCCAGCACCGCGCACTCGCGCACGGCGGGGTGCGTCAGCAGCACGCTTTCGATCTCGCCGAGCTCGACGCGGAAGCCGCGCACCTTCACCTGGTGGTCGTTGCGGCCGATGTAGTCGATCTCGCCGATTTCGCCGTCAATGCGCCAGCGGCCGATGTCGCCGGTCTTGTAGAGGCGCGCGTCGGGGTCGTCGCTGAACGGGTCGGCCACGAAGCGCTCGGCCGTCAGCTCGGGCCGGTGCAGGTAGCCGCGCGCCACGCCGACGCCGCCGATGTGGATCTCGCCGGCCACGCCCAGCGGCGCGACCCGGCCATGGCGGTCGAGCACGTGGATGCGGTTGTTCGCCACGGGCCGGCCGATGGAGGGCAGGGCGGCCCATTCGCGCGGGTCGGCGGCCAGCTGCAGCGCGGTGACGACGTGGCTTTCGGTCGGGCCGTACTGGTTGTGCAGGCGGCAGCCGGGGTGGCGCGTGAAGAAGGCGCGCACGGCCGGGCTGGCGTGCAGTTGCTCGCCGGCGGTCATCACGTCCTGCAGGTCGGGCAGCGATTCGCCGGCGGCGACCGCGTACTCGGCGAAGTTCTGCAACGCGATGAAGGGCAGGAACAGGCGTTCGACGCGGTGCTCGCGCAGCACGGCGACCAGCGCCTGGGGGTCGCGGCGCACGCTCTCGTCGATCAGCACCAGCGTGCCGCCGGCCACGAGCGTCGCGAAGATTTCCTGAAAGGCCACGTCGAAACCCAGCGCCGCGAACTGCAGCGTGCGCTGCGGCCGGGCGACCTCGGGGTTGGACCGCTGCCAGTGCAGCAGGTTGACCAGGCCGCGGTGCGGCATGGCCACGCCCTTGGGCGTGCCGGTCGAGCCGGAGGTGTAGATGACGTAGGCCAGCTGCGACGGCGACATCGGGAGCACGGGGGCCGGCAGCGGTGCGGCGGCATCGGCCGATGCGTCGGGTGCCGACATCAGCGCGTCGAGCAGCAGCACCTCGGCCGTGCCGGCGGGCAGCGCAGCCTGCAGCGAGCGCTGCGAGAGGATGACGGCCGGGCGGGCGCCTTCGAGGATCACGGCGGTGCGGTCGGCCGGGTGGCTCGGGTCGAGCGGCACGTAGGCGCCGCCGGCCTTGAGCACCGCCAGCAGGCCGACCACCATCTCGAGGCTGCGTTCGACATACAGCGCCACCGGCACGTCGGGGCCGACGCCGCGGGCCCGCAGCTGGCGGGCGAGGCGGTTGGCCTGGCGGTCGAGCTCGGCGTAGCGCAGCGTGCGCTGGCCCAGGCGCACGGCCTCGGCGTCGGGCGTGCGCGCGGCCTGCGCCTCGACCAGTTCATGGATCAGTCGATCCGACGGCCAGGCGGCGGTCGTGGCGTTGAAGGCGTCGAGCAGCGCCTGTTCGTCCGCGCCGATCATCGGGAGCGCGTGCCACGGCGTGTCGGCGTGGTCGGGCAGCGCCGCCAGCACGGTCTGCACATGGCCGGCCCAACGGGTGGCAGTGGCCGCATCGACGCTCGCCGCGTGATGCAGCACGCCGTCGAGGCCGCCGTCGGGGCGCGCGGCGAGCGCCAGGGTGAGTTCGCAGGGAGCGTCGGTGCCCCGGGGTGCGAGGGCGCCGAAATGGAAGGCCGCCTGCGTGTGCGGGTCGGCGGTGCCGGGCTGCGCTGCGGTCTCACGCAGCATCGCGTCGAGGCGCGGCAGCCAGGCGGCCAGCGTCGGTTCGCCGCGCAGGTCGATCTGTAACGTACGCAGGGTCGCGTCCGCGCCGGGGCGGCCCGCCAGCAGGAATTCGTCCTGGGTGCTCAGCCGCGCCAGCACCACGGCCCAGGCCGCGAGCGCCAGCGTCTGGACGGAGGACCCGTGCGCACGGGCCAGCCCGTCGAGGCGGGCGGTCAAGGCCGGGGCGACCGTGAAGGCGAAGGCGGCGGCGCTGCCTGTGGCGAGCGGCGACGGCAACGGGAGCTCGAGGGGGCCCGGGGAGGAGCGAAACGACGGAAGTGCCTGGTTCATCGGTGTGCCTTTCAGGCGACGGTTCCCAGTCCGGAAACCTCCGCGCTCATCTCTCTCGGTTCGCCCTGTCTGACTTGTCAGATTTAATAACAAAGCGCTCTTTTTTGCTGCTGATCTTCCACCTTGTGGATTGCGTTCGCCCATCTGCCGAAAGTCAGTCCAACGGCATAGGCCGTTCCGACAGATGTGACCGTGGAGATGCAATTGGTTGCTATTGCCAACTTGACAGCAATCACCGTCACAAGGCGTTACGCACGCTGCATTGTGCGCCCATTCGCGCAAGAAATGAATACTAAACACCTCAGGGTGACGCGAGGGCGACCCGACTGGCCGGCGGATGTGTGATGTATTTCCGCTGGGCGCTGCCAGGGCGCCAGCCGGCCACTCAGTCGATGGCTTCGTCGAGGGCGTCGTCGACGAGGTGGCCCACGTCACCCCAGCCGACCAGGCTCAGGCCCTGCGGCGTCCAGAGCAGCCGGTTGATGGCGGCGTTGCCGAGGTGCCAGGTGCGCGGGGCCTGCAGGTCCTGCCGCGTGGCGGCGCGGTACAGCACGTCCATGACGCCGCCGTGCGCCACCAGCACGACCAGTTCGCCGGCGTGCCGCGCCGCCAGTTCCTCGGCCACGCCGGTCACGCGTGCCCGGAAGGTGAGCAGCGACTCGCCGTGGCCGCCGGGCCGGTATTCGGGGTCACGGGTGCGCCAGCGCCGGGCGTCGTCGGGCGTCTCGGCGTCGATCTCGGCGAAGGTCCGCCCCTCGAAGCTGCCGAAGGCGCGCTCGCGCAGCCGCGGCTCCGGTTGCACGGCCAGGCCTCGGGCCGCGCCGATGGCCTCGGCCGTCTGCCAGGCACGGGCGAGATCGCTGGCGTAGATCGCCGAGATCGGCTCCTCGCCGAGCGCCTGCCCGAGCTGCCGGGCCTGGCGCAGGCCGGTGTCGTTGAGGCCGATGTCCAACTGGCCCTGGATGCGCGTGTCCACGTTCCAGGCGGTTTCTCCGTGGCGGACGGCGATGAGCCGGGTCGCCTCCATCATGCGGCGGGTGCGCGCCGGCACTGCGTCATGGCGCGGCCTTGGGAATCTCGATGTTCACCCGGCGCTCGCCCTCGGGCGGGTTCGGAAAGCCCTGCAGGGCCGCCTGGAACATCACCGGCAGGACGGCCGAATCGGCGCTGTACGGCCCGTCGTTGCGGGCACGGGTCTCGTACACCACCTTGTTCGACGGCAGCTCGCGCAGCACCACGCTGACTTCGCGCAGGTACCAGGGGCTGGCCGCCGGCGGGAAGCCCGGGCCGTACCAGCCGGGGCCGTACCACGCCGAGCCGTACCAGCCGCGCCCGTAGCCCGGGCCGAAGCGCGGCCCCGGACCCCATGGGCCCCAGCCCGGATAGAAGCCGGGGTCGGCCCATGGGGAGTAGGTCGGCGTGACGCGGGCCCCGATCTGCGCGGTGTAGCGGGCGCCGGCGTCGTCGCGCCGCAGGCCCGCGCGTTCGAGCGCCGGGGCGGCCATGGCTTCGAGCGCCGCCGCACCGCGCGCGCCGTCGCCGCCCTGCTGCGAGGGCAGCCGCTCGAAGCGGTAGGTGGCGCCGGCCGCGACGTCGGCAGCCGGCAGGTTCGAGAAACTGCGCACGTCGCTGTCGACCACCCAGCGGGTGGCGCAGCCGCTGAGCGTGATCAGCAGCGCGGCGGCGGTCAGGATTCGGCGAAGAGGCATGGCAAGAGATCTCCAAAGGCGCGATGACGGCGCCAGCGCCGTCGCGCCGCTCAGAGCTGGACGATGCGCAAGGACGAGGCCGCCGCAGGGAATTCGGGTGTGTCGAAGGCCTTGTCGCCTTCGGGGTCGGGCACACCCGTCGCCTTCAGACCCTTGAAATCGAAGGATGTTCCGTCGAGCAGGTGCGACGGCACGATGCTCTGCAGGGCGCCGAACATGTTCTCGATGCGGCCCGGGTGCTTCTTCTCCCACTCGCGCAGCATCTCGCCGACCTGCTGGCGTTGCAGGTTTTCCTGGCTGCCGCACAGCGTGCACGGGATGATCGGGAATTCGCGGTGCTGCGCCCAGCGCACCAGATCCTTCTCGGCCACGTAGGCCAGCGGGCGGATCACGACGTGGCGGCCGTCGTCGCTCACCAGCTTCGGCGGCATCGACTTGAGCTTGGCCGCGAAGAACATGTTGAGGAAGAAGGTCTGCAGCATGTCGTCGCGGTGGTGGCCCAGCGCGACCTTGGTGGCGCCCAACTCGTCCGCCACGCGGTAGAGGATGCCGCGTCGCAGCCGGCTGCACAGGCCGCAGGTCGTCTTGCCCTCGGGGATGACGCGCTTGACGATGCTGTAGGTGTCCTGTTCCTCGATGTGGAAGGGCACGCCCAGCGCCTTCAGGTAAGTCGGCAGCACGTCTTCGGGGAAGCCCGGCTGCTTCTGGTCGAGGTTGACCGCCACGATGTCGAAGTGGATCGGCGCACGGGCGCGCAGCTTGAGCAGGATGTCGAGCAGCGCGTAGCTGTCCTTCCCGCCCGAGACGCACACCATGACCTTGTCGCCCTCTTCGATCATGTTGTAGTCGACGATGGCCTTGCCGACTTCGCGGCACAGGCGCTTCTCGAGCTTGTGCGTCTCGCGCTCGATCTTCAAGACCTTGTCCTGCGACACAACTTCTTCCTCGACCCAGATAGCGCTCATGACCATTGCCCCGTTTCCACGCGAATCGCCACTTCGCAGTCGTCGAAAATCTTCAGCTTGGCGATCTTCACCCGCACGCCGAGCACGCCCGGCAGCTGCATCAGCCGGTGCGCCAGCTTGCCGATGAGGCTTTCCAGAAGGTTCATGTGCACCTCGGTGCACTCCTCGATGATGATGCGGCGCACCTTGCGGTAATCCAGCACATGCGTGATGTCGTCGTCGGCCGGCAGCAGCGGCTGGCTGCCGAGGTTGAGCTCGGCGTCGACCTGGATCTGCTGCGGCGCGTCTTGTTCCTGCGCGAGGATGCCGACGCTCGCGTCGAAGCGCAGGCTGGTCAGCGTGAGGATCTGGGTGCCCTTGGTCAGCATCGGTGGCTCACATCAGCGAAAAATCGCGTTTGAATTTCATGAGGTGCTGGCCACCGTCCACCAGCAGCGTGGTGCCGGTGATGGAGGAATTCTCCAGCGCGAATCGCACGGTGGCCGCCACGTCGGCGGCCGTCGAGGAGCGGCCCAGCGGGCTGGCCGAATGCAGGCTGCGGAATTTTTCTTCGCTCAGCATGTGGCTCGTGAGCGTGAGGCCCGGCGCGACGCCCACCACTCGCAGTTGCGGCGCGAGGGCCAGCGCCAGCATGGTGTTGGCGGCTTCCAGCGCGGCCTTCGACAGCGTGTAGCTCAGGAAGTCGGGGTTCTGGTTCCAGAGCTTCTGGTCGAGCAGGTTCACCACGGCGCCTTGCGCCTCGGCGCCGCGCGACAGCAGGTGCGTGTGCAGGGCCTGCGCCAGCAGGATCGGCGCCGCCGTGTTGGTGCGCAGATGCGCCTCCAGCGACGCGAAGCCGATGCTCGCGGCGTCGTCGTGCTCGAACAGCGAGGCGCTGTTGACCAGCGCGTCGAGCCGACCGAACTGCGCGACCACCTGCGGCACCAGTTCGCGCGCCTGGGCCTCGTCGGCCAGGTCGGCGCTGACCATGGCCGAGGGCAGCCCCGCGCGCGCGGCGCAGTCGGCCGCGGTCTGGCGGGCCTCGTCGGCCGAGTGCCGGTAGTGCACCGCCACCTGCCAGCCGCCGTCGGCCAGCGCGAGCGCGATCTCGCGGCCGAGCCGCTTGGCGGCGCCGGTGACGAGAACGGTGCGCACGGGGCGCGCGGACGAGGTCTGGGGCATGGGGGAGGAAGTGAAGAGAGACAATCGTGGCGTGACCACGACCCCCCCAATTTTAACGACCGCGCTCGACCGGCTCATCGGCCAGGCCATTCAGCGCGCCGGCGGCTGGATCGGCTTCGACCGCTTCATGGCGCTCGCGCTCTATGCACCGGGACTCGGCTACTACGCCAACGCGAGCCGCAAGTTCGGCCACCTGCCGTCGTCCGGCAGCGACTTCGTGACGGCCCCCGAGCTCACGCCCCTGTTCGGCCAGACGCTGGCCGTCCAGGTCGGCGAGGCGCTGGAACGCAGCGGCACCGACGAGGTGTGGGAATTCGGCGCCGGCTCCGGCGTGCTGGCGCTGCAACTGCTCGACACGCTGGGCGAGCGCATCGCGCGCTACCGCATCGTCGACCTGTCGGGCACGCTGCGCGCGCGCCAGCAGGAGACGCTGGCGGCCCACGCGACGAAGGTCGAATGGCTCGACGCGCTGCCCGAGGCGATGCAGGGCGTGGTGGTCGGCAACGAGGTGCTCGATGCCATGCCGGTGCAGCTGCTCGCGCGCGTCGGCGGCCGCTGGTTCGAGCGCGGCGTGGTGGCCGGCGCGCAGGGGGGCTGGGCCTGGGAAGACCGGCCCACCACGCTGCGCCCGCCGATCGAGATCGAGGGCGAGCACGACTACCTCACCGAGATCCATCCGCAGGCCAAGGCCTTCATCGCGACGCTGGCGGACCGGCTGAAGAAAGGCGCCGCCTTCTTCCTCGACTACGGCTTTCCAGAATCGGAGTACTACCATCCGCAGCGCCACATGGGCACCGTGATGTGCCACCAGGCGCACCGTGCCGACGACGACCCGCTGGTCGACGTCGGCGCCAAGGACGTCACCGCGCACGTCGACTTCACCGGCATCGCCCTGGCCGCGCAGGACGCCGGGCTGCACGTGCTGGGCTACACCAGCCAGGGGCGCTTCCTCATCAACTGCGGGCTGCTCGGCCTGTCCGACCAGGCCAGCGTGGCACAGCGCGCGCTGGCGGGCCACCTGGTGCACGAACACGAGATGGGCGAGCTCTTCAAGGTGATCGGGCTGGCCGCCGGCGAGCCGTGGGAGCCGATCGGCTTCGCCGCAGGCGACCGCAGCCACACGCTGTAGGGTGCCGAGCCGGCGTCAGGGCGGTGGCAATCCGCGGAGGGCGCGCAGCTCCTTCTTCAGGAAGGCGTTGGCCTCCACCGGCGCGGCGTCGCCCAACTTCACCAGGTACGGCTTGCCGGTCATTTCCGAGCGCGAGGCGCACCGCTCGATGAAGTCGTCGGCGGTGACGATCTCGTCTTTGAAGTGCGCGTACTTCGCCTGCATGTGCTTCGCCGCCTCGGCGGCGTTGTGGGCGCTGCCGTTGCGCAGGAAGGTCAGGGTCGACATCTGCTCGACGCGCCGGATCAATGTCTGGATGATCGCGTGCTCCTCGGGCGAAGGCGTTGCCGCGCTCGACGACGCCCAGGCCAGTAGCAGCGTCGGCAGCAACAGCCACCGAAGCCAACGATGAAACGCCATGCCTTTGTCTTTCATGAAGGGATCGGCCATGCTTGCAGCCTCGGCGCGGCGTGTCAAACCCACTCGGGTCTAATGGCGCCTCGTCCCTGGTCACTTCCCCCGAATTCCGCCCGATGAGCCTCACGCCCGATCTCCTCCGCACCGCCCATGCCCTCGCCGACGCCGCGGCCGCCCAGTCGATGGCGTACTTCCGCACGCCGCTCGACATCATCACCAAGGCCGACGAAAGCCCCGTGACCCTGGCCGACCGCGCCGCCGAGACGGCGATGCGCGTGGTGCTCGCCGCCGAGCTGCCGGCCGACGGCATCTATGGCGAGGAGCACGGCTCGGAGCGCGTCGACGCTGCAAGGGTGTGGGTGCTCGACCCGATCGACGGCACGCGCAGCTTCATCACCGCCTCGCCGCTGTGGGGCACGCTGATCGGCGTGCTCGAAGGTGGGCGTGTGGTGCTGGGCATGGTCGACATGCCGGTGCTGGGCGAACGCTGGGTCGGGCAGGCCGGCGTCGGCGCGCACCGCAACGGCGTGACCGTGCAGGCGAGCGCCTGCCGCGAGATCGCGCAGGCCCGCATCGTCACCACCTCGCCCGACATCTTCAGCGCCGCCGACTGGCAGGCCTTCGACGCCTTGAGCCGGCGTTGCGCCATGCGCCGCTTCGGCGGCGACTGCTACGGCTACGCGCAACTGGCCGGCGGCACGGTCGATCTGGTGGTCGAGACCGGCCTGCAGCCCTACGACTACCTCGGGCCCGCCGGCCTGATCGAGGCGGCCGGCGGCGTGATCACCGACTGGGAAGGCCGCGCGCTCGGCCTGCAGTCCGACGGCCGTGTCGTGGCGGCGGCCACCCCCGAGCTTCACCGACAGGCGCTGGCTGCGCTGGCCGCCTGACCTGGGTTGCATGATCCGCTGGCTGGTCGTCGTCGTGCTCGCGTTGCTGCTCATGAGCGGGCTGACGGCGTGGCTGCGGCGCTTCGGCTTCGGGCGCCTGCCCGGCGACTTCGAGTTCCGCGCCTTCGGGCGCGAATGGCAATTGCCGATCGGCAGCACGGTGGCGCTCAGCACCCTCGCCGCGCTGGTGGCCAAACTGATCTGATTCCCAAAGAGACACCCACGCCATGAGAGCCTGCGTCGACATCGGTGGTACCAAGGTCGCGGTCAGCCTGGCCCTGCCGGGCAACGACACGCTGATGGCGCGCCAGACCGCGCCCACCGCCAAGACCGGCCGCCACGACGCGGTCGCGCAGCAGGTGCTGGGGCTGATCGATGCGGCCTGTGCCGCCATCGGGGTGTCGTCGTCGGCCATCGAAGCGGTCGGCGTGTCGTCGGCCGGGCCTTTCGTGCTGAACGGCGGCTGCATCGAACTGGCCACCCCCAACATCTGCGGCGGCCTGGCCGGCCCGGCGCGCGGGCTGCCCAACGACTGGATGACCGCCCCGATCGAGGCGCCGCTGCGCGCGCGTTTCGCGCGCGTGCGGGTCGAGAACGACGCGGTGGCCGCGCTCGAGGCCGAGCGCCGCTGGGGTGCGCTGCAGGGCCTGGACCACTGCGCCTACGTCACCTGGAGCACCGGCGTGGGCGTCGGCCTGTGCGTCGACGGCCGCCCGCTGCGCGGCAAGAACGGCAACGCGGGCCATGCCGGCCACACCTTCGTGGCCGACGACGACAACCGCGATGCGCTGTGCGGCTGCGGCAACGTGGGCGACGTGGAAGGGCTCGTTGCGGGCAACGCGATCGCGCGCCGCTTCGGCCTGTCGGCGCAAGCGCTGTTCAAGGCGGCGATCACCGGCGAGCCCGAGGCCCTGCGCACCACCGACGCGCTGTGCCGCGTGATGGGCCGCACCCTCTACAACCTGGTCGCCACGCTCGACCTGCAGGCGATCAGCCTGGGCGGCAGCGTGTTCTGGCACAACCGCGACTTCCTGCTGCCGCGGCTGCAGGCGCAGATCGACGGCCACCTGGCGCCGCTGACCCGCGGCGTGCGGCTGCACGCGGCGGGCCTGGGCGACAAGGTCGGCGACTACGCCGCGCTGGCGCTGGTGGACTGAGACCTCACAGGAACATCCCGCCGGAAGCCTCGATGCGCTGGCCCGTGATCCAGCGGTTGCCCGGCTGCAGCAGCATTGAGATGGCGCCGCCGATGTCGTCGGGCAGGCCGACGCGGCCGAGCGCGGTCTGCGACGCGATCATGGCGTTCAACTGCGCGTTGTCGCGCACCGCGCCACCGCCGAAGTCGGTCTCGATGGCGCCGGGCGCCAGCACGTTCACCGAGATGCCGCGCGGGCCCAGTTCCTTCGCGAGATAGCGCGTCAGCACCTCGATGCCGCCCTTCATCGACGCGTAGGCGGCGTAACCGGGCAGGACGAAGCGGGCCAGGCCGGTGGAGACATTGACGATGCGGCCGCCGTCGGCGATCAGCGGCAGCAGCGCCTGCGTGAGGAAGAACGGGCCCTTCAGCTGGATGGCGACCAGCGTGTCGAACTGCGCTTCGGTCGTCTCGGCGAAGGCCGCATGGATGCCGATGCCGGCGTTGTTCACCAGGTGGTCGAAGGTCTCGCGCTGCCAGACGCGGGCCAACGCGGCTTTCACCTCTTCAGCGAAGGCCGGGAAGCTGCCGCTCTTGGACACGTCCAGCGGCAGGGCCACCGCGCGGCGCCCGAGCGCCTCGATCTCGCGAACCAGCGCCTGGGCTTCGTCGGCGCCGCTGCGGTAGGTCAGGATCACGTCGGAGCCCTGGCGGGCGAGGTGCTGCGCGGTGTTCTTGCCGAGGCCGCGGCTGGCGCCGGTGATGAGGGCGATGGGTGCGTTCATGGTCATTCCTTGTGGGTTGAGATGCAGTGGAATGAACTGTAGGGAAAGACAATTGTCGGATAAATTCCCTGAAATCAACCAGACTGTTCAGCCATGAAGAATAATGGCGCCATGGTCATGGAACTCGGCGCGCTGCGCACCTTCGTCACGGTCGCCGAGCTGGCGAGCTTCACCCGCGCGGCCGAACAGCTCGGCATGCCCAAGGCGCGGGTGTCGACCACGGTGCAGCAGCTCGAGGCCGAACTGGGCACGCGGCTGTTGCACCGCACCACGCGCACGGTGCGCCTCACGCCCGACGGCGAGCAGTTCCGCGAACGCGCGCTGCTGCTGCTGGCCGATGCGGACGAACTGCAGGCGCTGTTCCAGCAGGCGCCCAGTGCGCTGCGCGGCCGGCTGCGGCTCGACCTGCCCATCGGGCTGGCGCGCGCGGCGGTCATCCCGCGGCTGCCGGAGTTCCTGGCCCTGCATCCGCAGCTCGACGTGGAGTTGAGCACCACCGACCGCCGCGTCGACCTGATCCACGAAGGGTTCGACTGCGTGCTGCGCATCGGCACGCTGGAGGATTCGGGCCTGGTGGCGCGCCGCCTGGGCGAACTGGCGCAGATCAATGTCGCCAGCCCGGCCTACCTGGCCGCGCACGGCACGCCGCACACGCTCGCCGATCTGGCGGCCCACCGGCTGGTGCGCTATGCGCCAGGGCTCGGCGGCGCGCCGGCACTGTGGGAGTACGACATCGGCGATGGATTGAAGACGCTGCCGATGGCCAGCATCGTCACGGTGACCAGCACCGACGCCTACCAGGATGCCTGCATCGCCGGGCTCGGCATCATCCAGGCGCCGTCCTTCTGGCTGTGGGCATTCATCGATGCGGGCCGGCTGGTCGAGGTGCTGCCGGCATTCCGCGCACCGCCGATGCCGGTGTCGCTGCTCTACCCGCACCGCCGCCATCTGTCCAAGCGGGTGCAGGCGCTGATGGACTGGATCGACGGCGTGCTGCGTCCGTTCCTGCAGGCGCCCGCCTGAGCCGCGTCAGGAGCGCACGTTCGGCAGGGCGCGCAGCGTGTCGAGGAAGGTGTTGCGCCACCAGTGCACATCGTGGTCGCGGATGCGCTGCAGCAACTTCTGATGGCGCGCGCGCCGTTCATCGAGCGGCATCTGCAGCGCCTGCTGGATCGTCTCGGCCGTGCCGTGCACGTCGTAGGGGTTGACCAGCAGCGCTTCCTTCATCTGCTCGGCCGCGCCGGCGAAGCGCGACAGCACCAGCACGCCGGGATCGGCCGGGTCCTGGGCCGCGACGTATTCCTTCGCCACCAGGTTCATGCCGTCGCGCAGCGGCGTCACCAACCCGACGGCCGCCGCCCGGCACAGGCCCGGCACGCGCTTGCGCGCCACCATGCGGTGGATGTAGCGCACCGGCATCCAGTCGAGTTCCCCGTAGTCGCCGTTGATCGCGCCGCACAGCGACTCGAGTTCTCGCCGGATGTCGCCATAGGCGTCGACGCTCTCGCGCGTCGGCGAGGCGATCTGGATCAGCGTTGCGCTGCGCCGGTTCTCCGGGTAGTTCGCCAGCAGCTCGCGGAAGGCGCGCACGCGGTGCGGGATCCCCTTGGAGTAGTCGAGCCGGTCGATGCCCAGCAGCAGACGACGCTGCGAATACTCGCGCTTCATCGTCTCGTACATGTCCTTGGCTTCCTTGGCATGCGTGAGCGCCAGGAACTGGTCCACGTCGATGCCGATGGGGAAGGCGCGGCAGCACACCGTCTGCCCGTAGGCGCGGTACATGTCGTTGCCCAGCGCCTGGCCATGCGCCTCGTTGATCACGTAGCGCTCGAAGTGCTGCACGTCCTGGTTGGCCTGGAAGCCGATCAGGTCGTAGGCGAAGAGCGAGCGCGCCAGCCATTCGTGCTGCGGGATCGCCGCCAGGATGATCTGCGGCGGCAGCGGAATGTGCAGGAAGAAGCCGATGCGCTGCCGGCACCCCATGGCGCGCAGCTCGGCCGCCAGCGGGATCAGGTGGTAGTCGTGCACCCAGATGATGTCGTCTTCCTTCAGAAGCGGCATCAGCTTGCGCGCGAACAGCTGGTTCACGCGGCGGTAGCCGCCGATGAAGCCGGCGTCGAAATTGGCCAGGTCCAGGCGGTTGTGGAACACCGGCCACAGCACGTCGTTGCTGTAGCCCGCGTAGTAGCTGTCGTGGTCTTCGCGGCAGAGGTCGAGGGTGGCCAGCGTGACCTTGCCGGCCTGGTGCTTGTGCATCTCGCCTTCGCCGGTCGGGCCGTCTTCGACGATGGTGCCGCTCCAGCCGAACCAGAGCCCGCCGGTCTCCTGCAGCGATTCGCCCAGGGCCACGGCCAGGCCACCGGCGGCGGGCTTGCGCGGGTCGGCCACGCGGTTGGAAACGACGACCAGGCGGCTCATCGTTGCGTCTCCGGTCGCGGACCGCCCGGCCTCGGGTGGGGTCCATCCGCCAGCAGGTCGCGCGCCTCCAGCAGCCATTCGTAGACGGCCAGTGTCGAGTCGAGCCGGTGCAGCGCCTGCGTCGGTCCGGAACCCACCTTGATGGCGATGCCGCCGCGTGGCTGGACGACCGCGAAGCCGGTCTCGTCGGTCGTGTCGTCGCCGGCGAACACCGGCACGCGCCCGGCGAAGGGCGCCTCGCGCATGAAGGCGTCGATGGCGACGCCCTTGTTCACGCCGGCCGGCTTCACCTCGAAGACGAACTTGCCGTGCAGCAGTTCGAGTTGCGGTTGGTCGTCGAGCAGGCGCACGAGTGCGTCGCGGCAGACCTCGCCCAGGTCGGGCGCCATGCGGTAGTGCAGTGCGATGGCCGAATGCTTGCGCTCCACCAGCAGGCCCTTGTGCGCGCCGGCGAGGTCGTTGCACGCATCGAGCACGAAGGCGAGGTCGGGCGGGCGCTGCTCCTGCATGTCGCCTTCGGCGTCACGGCGCTGCACGCCGTGCTCGCCGGCAGCCGGCAGGCGCAGCGGCGCGAGGAAACGGTCGAGCACGTCGATCTGGCGACCCGAGACCACGGCGAGTGCGCCACCCAGCAATCCGTGCAGATCGGTGAGCAGGGCCACCAGCGCGGGTGGCACTTCGATGGCTTCGGGGGTTTCGGCCAGGGCGACCAGCGTGCCGTCGAAGTCCAGGAAGAGGGCGGCGTCGGGGGTGAGTCGGGGAGGCTTCTGCATCGCGACAGACCTTAACAGCCGTTGCTGCGGCGTCGCGTCGGCCAACGCCGCGAGTGCCTGGGACCGTATGGCTCAGCCCGCCTCGCCCAGCAATGCCGCCACGGCCTCGGTGCGCGCGCGGCTCACGGCCTCGCCGATCTTGGGCCCCGTGGCGCCCCGCTGCGCCGCCGCCTCGGCGATGGGCCGCGTCGGCACGGCCAGCGCGGCGTCGAGCACGCGCTGCAGGCGTTCGCGCGGCGGATACGGCCGGTCCTCGAAGCCGAGCCGGCCGCGCGCATCGCATTCGCAGGCCAGCAGCGCCTGAGCGAAGCGCCCAGGCTTGCGCAGCGCGTCGCAGCGCTCCAGCAGGCGCATCAATGCCGCGGCGCCCAGGTCGGCACTGCGGTGGATGTTGCCGTGCTCGCGCGCCACCACGTTGGCCAGCTCGCGCAGTTCGACCGGAATGCGCCAGCGTTCGCACACGGCCTGCAGCAGCCGGGCGCTGCGCTGCTCGTGCCCGATGTGGCGCGGCAGTTCGTCGGCGCGGGTCGTGCCCTTGCCCAGGTCGTGCACCAGGCAGGCGAAGCGCACCGGCAGCGGCGCCTGCAGACGGGCCGCCATGTCGAGCACCATCATCAGGTGCACGCCGGTGTCGACCTCGGGGTGGTGCGCCGCCGGCTGCGGCACGCCCCAGAGCCGGTCGACCTCCGGCAGCAGAACCTTCAACGCGCCGCAATCGCGCAGCACCTCGACCATGCGCGACGGGCGCGTTTCCATCAACCCACGCGACAGCTCCTGCCAGACGCGCTCGGGCACCAGGGCATCGACCTCGCCGGCGGCCACCATCTCGCGCATGAGCGCCTGGGTCTCGGGCGCGATCGAGAAGTCGGCGAAACGTGCCGCGAAGCGCGCCACCCGCAGGATGCGCACCGGGTCTTCACGGAAGGCGTCGGTCACGTGGCGCAGCACCTTCTGCCGCAGGTCGCGCTGGCCGTGGTACGGGTCGACCAGCGCCGACGCGTCGATCGGGACGTCGGCGGCGCGCTCGGCGGGCAGGGCGATGGCGTTGATCGTCAGGTCGCGCCGGGCCAGGTCCTGATCGAGCGTGACGTCGGGCGCCGCGTGCACGACGAAGCCGCGGTAGCCCGGCGCGCTCTTGCGCTCGGTGCGGGCCAGGGCGTATTCCTCGCGCGTCTGCGGATGCAGGAAGACGGGGAAATCGCGGCCCACGGGCAGGTAGCCGCTCGCTTCCATCTGCGCCGGTGTGGCGCCGACGACCACCCAGTCGCGGTCGCTGCCGGCCCGGCCGAGCAGGGCATCGCGGATGGCACCGCCGACGAGAAATGTGTTCATTCGTTCAAGTGTAGGGATTGCCCGGAGATGAAAAAAGCACGATCGTTCGTAATATTCCGGACGGCAGATACGCAGAGGGCGAATGCCGGCATTCATCTTCACTCGGAGCAACTCGTCAATGAAAAAATCACTCTTCGCGCTGGCGGCCGTCGCGGCCTTGGGGTCGGGCAGCGCCATGGCACAGAACGCGGGCGATTGGGTGCTGGGCGCCGGCTGGATGCACTTCGCACCGCAGGATTCCAGCACGCCGCTGCGCTTCACCTCCCCGATCAACGCCGTCGTGCCGGGCTCCGGCGCCAGCGTCGGTAGCTCGGACACGCTGGGCCTGACCACCACCTATTTCTTCGACAGCAGTTGGGCGGTCGAAGGCGTGTTCGGCATCCCGCCGACATTCAAGCTGGCGGGCGAGGGCTCGCTGGCGTCGCTGGGCAAGCTCGGCGACGCCAAGCAGTGGAGCCCGACGCTGCTGGCCAAGTACTACTTCGGCAACGGCAACGATGCGTTTCGACCCTTCGTCGGTGCGGGCGCCACCTACGTCTGGTACAGCGACGTCAACCTGACGTCGAACCTGCAGAACACCCTGGGCGGCCGGCTGGGGCGTCCGGCGGGCAGCACCAGCACCAAGGCGAAGCTCGGCGACTCGTTCGCACCGGTCGTCAACATCGGCGCGGGCTACCAGATCGACAAGCACTGGGGCGTGTCCTTCTCGGTGTCGTACATCCCGCTGAAGACCAAGGCGAAGCTCACCACCCGCACGGCGGCAGGCACCACCATCGGCACCAGCGAGACCAAGCTCACGCTGAACCCGATCGTGACCTACCTGCAGGCAACCTACCGCTTCTGAGCCTCGTCCGAATAGAAAACGCCGCGCAGTGCGCGGCGTTTTTCATGGCCGTGGAGGGTGCTCAGTTCTGCAGCCGATACGGCTCGTCTTCCACGACGAATTGATGCTCCGCCAGCGCCGCGTCGGTCCAGGCCCTGACCGATGGCAAGGCATGCACGCGCGCCACGTATTCCGCGATGGCCGGCGGCACCGGCAGCGCGTAGGTCTTCAGGCGCGAGGCCATCGGCGCGAAGTAGGCGTCGGCAATGCTGAAGTCGCCCAGCAGCATCGGCCCGCCGTGCTGCGCCAGCAGGCCGCCCCACAGCTGCACCAGCCGCGCGAGCTCTTGGCGCACGTTGGCCCGGTCGCGCAGCAGCAACCGGCCCTGGGAGGCGAGTTCGGCCTCGATGTTCATGCCGCAATGGTTGCGGATTGCGCGGAAGCCCGCGTGCATCTCGGCGCAGGCGCTGCGGGCCTGCGCGCGGCGGGTCTTGTCGGCGGGCCACAGCGCCTTGTCGGGGAAGGACTCGGCCAGGTACTCGGCGATGGCCAGCGTGTCGGACACGACGATGTCGCCGTCGACCAGGAACGGCACCGTGCCGGCGGGGTTGATGGTCCGCACGGCCTTCTTGAAGGCGGCGTCGGGGCTGGAGAAGTCCGGGCCGAAGCGCACCATGACTTCCTCGAACGGAATGCCGGCCTGCGTCATGAGCACCCAGGGGCGCATGGACCAGGACGAGTAGTTCTTGTTGCCGATGTAGAGCTTGAACATGGCGGTTTCCCCATTCAAAACATCCGATGCTAGCGGCGAAGCACTGCGCGATTGATGTCCAAGCGCAGCGCGATTGATGCGCTCAGCGCGGCGGCGGCCGGTCGTCCGACGAACCTGCGATGCGCCGCTCGTCGCCGGCGCTCTCCGGCGGCGACTGGCCGGGACCGACGAAGCGCTCCAGCAGCGCCACCACGCGCGGCACCAGCGACAGCACCGCCAGCGCCAGCAGCGTGCTCAGGATGGCCGTCGTTTCCCGGCCGAGCCCGCAGGCCATGCCGATGGCGGCGGTCATCCACAGGCCGGCGGCGGTGGTCAGGCCCTGCACCTGCTGCTCGTCGCGGCCGTGCTTGAGGATGGTGCCCGCGCACAGGAAGCCGACACCCGCCACCAGCCCCTGGATCACACGGCTCATGTCGGCCGGCACGATGCCGGTCTGTTGCGGGATCAGCACGAACAGCGCCGAGCCGACCGCCACCAGCATGTGCGTGCGCACGCCGGCCGCCTTGCCCTGCTGCTCGCGCTCGAAGCCGAGCGCGAAACCCAGCACGCTCGCGAGCGTGAGACGCACCCCGATGCGGGTGAACTGGGCGCCGTCGCCGGCGTCCGAAAACTCGGCCGCGACGGTGTCGAGCACCACGTCCACCCAGGCCATCAGGGCAGGTCCTTGTTGGGCTCCGGCTCGGCGGCATCGCGCGGGCCGATGCGGCCGAGCCGGCTCCTGAGCGACTGCGGCTGCCCGCTGATGATGGCGGCGTAGTTGGTGGTGTTGGCCAGCACCTTCTTCACGTAGTCGCGCGTTTCGTTGAAGGGCACGTTCTCGGCCCAGATGGCGGCGTCGAGCACCGGCCCGTTGCGCCAGTTGCGCGGCCGGCCCGGGCCGGCGTTGTAGGCGGCCGCGGCGAGCGCCATGGAGCCGTCGAAGTCGTCGAGCGCGAGCTTGAGGTAGTTGGTGCCGATCGTGATGTTGGTTTCGCGGTCGTTGATCTGGTTGGGCGTGAAGCCCGTCAGCCCGATCTTTCGGGCGGTCCACCGCGCGGTGGCCGGCATCACCTGCATCAGGCCGGAGGCACCGACGCCCGAGCGTGCCTCCATGATGAAGCGGCTCTCCTGGCGGATCAGGCCGTAGACGTAGGCCGGGTCGAGCCCGATGTCCTGGCTCTTGCGCAGCACCGTGTCGTGGAAGGGCATCGGGAAGCGCTGCTCGATGTCGATCGCGCCCTTGGTGCGCTCGCTGGTGTTGATGCAGCGGTCCCACACCTCGCGCTGGCAGGCGAGGTCGGCGGCGGCGAGCAGTTCGCGGTCGCCCATGCCGCCGTTGTCGTGCAGGTTGGTGGCGTAGTTCCACTCGCGCACGCCCTCGGGCCGCAGGCCGATCGCGATGGCGTACAGGCCGCGCGCGAGCGACGGGTTGTTGCGTGCGGCCTGCTTCTCCTCGGGCGTGAGCGGGTCGGGCTTGGTCGGCACCACGGCGCGCTGGCCCAGGTCTTCCAGCGCCAGCAGCTCGTAGAAGCCGCGCGTGCCGGCGATGGTCTCGAGCAGCGTGCGCGCCTGGGTCTTGCGCTCGTCACCGCCCATGGCGGTGAGGGCGCGGGCGCGCCAGTAGACCCAGGTCGGGTCGTCCTGGGCCTTCTCGCTCATGGCCAGGACGGCGGCATTCACGTCCTTCCACTGGCCGGCGCGCAGGGCGGCGCGCACCTTCCAGCCGAGCATGTCGTCGGTCAGATCGCTGTTCTTCGTGACGTTGGCGAAGTAGACGTTGGCCTGCGGCGAGAGCTTGGTCGCGGCCTGCCGGCCGATGGTGCCCCACAGCCAGTTGCGCTCCTCGGCGCTGAGCATCGGCGCCCATTTGCCCTCGAGCTGGCCGGCGGCCTGGTCGGGGTCGGCGACGGCGACCTTGATGAGGGCCAGCACCACCATTTCCTTGCGGGCACGCGATGCGGCGATGATCGCGCCGCCCAGGAACTTCGCGGCGCTGGCGTTGACCTGGTCGAACGTGGGCAGCGCATCCGGTGCGGCCAGCGTGATGGCGGCGCGCGCGGCCTGCGGCCGGTTGGCCTCGATCGCCAGACGGGCCTTCTTCCAGGCCGTCTCGGGCGTCAGCAGGCGGGAGGCGATCAGCCGGTCGGCCGCGGTCAGACAGCCGTCGTCGGCGTCGCGCTGGCGCAGCCAGGTGTCGCGCACCGATTCGACCTGTGCCTTGGTGGCCGCGCCGGTCTTGAGGACGTCCACCAGCGTCGCGTAGCACTGCACCTGCGCGTCGTCGCGCATGCGAAAGCCGGCGTACATGTCGGCGAAGCCTTCCCAGTCGCGGCGCTGGCCGAGCAGCAGCAGCCAGTCGTTGCGCAGGCGGTCTTCCTGGTAGGTGCCGGCGTAGCGCGCGAGGAAGTCCTGCACTTCGAGCGGGCTCGCTTCGTTGAGCCGCGCCTTGAGTTCCCAGTAGGCGGCCCAGGGTTCGAGCGCATGGCCGCGCGCCTGCGGCAACAGGGCGGCCAGACGCGCCTTGTCGCCGCGCTGGAAGGCCTGTTTCATCTGGACGAGCACGTCGTCGTTCGTGTTCTGCGCGCACGCGGGCTGGAACAGCGCAGCGAACGTGAGGGCGATCGCGCCGAGGAGGTGGCGCCGGGGTGCCAAAATGCCAGTAACTTGCATCGGGGGATTATGGACAAGGCACACGACGAAAACGCGGCGGATGGCCGCAAGGAAACGGCTGCTTTTCTGAAGGCTCAGCTGCGGGCAGCGCTCATCGAGCAACGCCTGACGATGCCCGACCGTGGACAGCGCGCCGATCTTTTGCAGCGCGTCATGCGCATCTGGCTGGTCGGCCGACCCGACACGGTGATCGGCGCCTACTGGCCGATCAAGGGCGAATTCGACCCCTTGCCCGCGCTGCACCGCTGGAAGGAGGACGGCGAACTGCAGGGCGAACCGCATCGCCGCCGCATCGGCCTGCCGGTGGTCAACCGCGACCACAAGACCCTGACCTTCCACGCGTGGTACCCGGGCTGCCCGATGGAGAACGATGCCTACGACATCCCCAAGCCCAAGGACACCGAACTGATCGTGCCGACGCTGCTGTTCGTGCCCTGCCTGGGCTACAGCGCCGGCGGTTACCGGCTGGGCTACGGCGGCGGCTTCTACGACCGCACGCTGGCCTCGCTCGAGCCGCGGCCGTTCACGGTGGGGCTGGGCTTCACCGGCGGTTTCCTCGACGACCTCGAACCCGAGGCGCACGACGTGCCGCTGGACGCCATCCTGAACGACAACGGCGTGGTCTGGCCGATTTCTTGACTCTCCCCCGAGGGCTCGCGCACTGCGTGTCGCGTCGCCTTCCCCCATCCGGGGGCGACACCAGCGGCCCGGCAAAGCCGGTTCCGCGGTGTCTCTGGCCTGGAACACCCAGGTGCCAGCATCAGTCCAGATGATCGACGGTGTCCGGGTCGGGCACCTCGCCGATGGTTTCCCGCGTGATGGCCGCCTGCTCGCGCAGCCAGTCGCAGAAGGCCTTGATCTCCGGTCGCGGCGCGCTGCGCGGGCCGATCAGCAGCCAGTAGGCCATCGGTGAATCGAGCCGGTGCTGCGGCAGCACCTCGACCAGGTCGCCGTTGGCCAGGCTCTCGGCGATGAGCGAGCTGCGCGCCAGCACCACGCCCTGGCCGGTGAGGGCGGCCTGCACCATCTGGTAGGCGTAGTTGAAGTAGAGCCAGCGCTTGGGCTGGGCGCGGCTCTGGCCGTTGTCCTCGAACCAGCGGCGCCAGGTCAGCCATTCGAGGTGCGTGCGGTGGGCGTCGCCGGCCTCGATCAGCGTGAAGCGGGCGATGTCCGCCGGCGTCCTGATGGGCGGGTTGCTCTTGATGAGCCAGGGGCTCGCCACCGGCGTGAGCGTCTCGCCGAACAGGCGGATGGCCTCCGGCGGCATGTTCTCGCGCGGGGCGTAGCGCAGCGCCAGGTCGACGTCGGCCACGTCGAGGTCGACGGCCGTGTCGCTGGCGTCGATGCGGATGTCGATGTCGGGGTTGTCGCGCTGGAAGGCTTCCAGCCGCGGGATCATCCACATCGAGGCGAAGGACGCGAAGGTGGTGAGCGACACGCTCTTGCGCCCGGCGCTCTGGCGGATCTGCCGCACCGCCCCGTCGATGCGCGGCAGCGACTGCTGCACTGCCAGCAGCAGCAGCGCCCCGGCGCTGGTCAACTCGACCGCGCGCGTGTGGCGCAGGAACAGCGCCACGCCGACTTCCTCCTCCAGCGACTGGATCTGCCGGCTCACCGCGGACTGCGTGAGCGCCATCTCCTCGGACGCGGCCCTGAAATTGAGGTGGCGTGCGACCGCCTCGAAGGCGCGCAGGTGGCCGGCCGAGATCGGGCGGGTGCGCAGGTGGGTCTGGGAGTGCTGCATGGATTGATGCGGGAATGGAATCAGTAGCGTACTTCCATTTCATTGGACCGCCAATGGCAGGGCGCCGATCATTCATTCCCGAAGCGTGCCATTGCGCTTTGGAGATCCAGCCCGTCAAAGGAGTCCGCCATGTCCGCCGCCCTCAGCCCTACGTCCTCGCTTTCCTCTCTGCCGTTGCCCAGCGCGGCGCTGGTCCCGCCGGCGGTTCGCCGCGGTGCCTGGCAGATCGCCGCCGGGCAGGCGATGACGCTGAAGGCGCGCAGCGAGAGCGTACTGCGGGTGCGCCAGGGGCGGCTGTGGGTCACCTGCAATGCGACCGCCCAATGGGGCAGCGAAGACCTGGTGCTGGCGCCGGGCGAGTCGCTGGTCGTGGCGGCCGGGCAGCAGCTGGTGATGGAACCCTGGGACAGCTTCGGGGCGACCTACAGCTGGGATGGCAGCGCAGACGCGGCGGCCTGAGCGCCTTCAGCCATTGACGTCGAAGCTCGGCCGGAGCGCCAAAAAGCGCTCCAGCGCGGCCGGGCCTTCGAGCGCATGGATGCCCGCCATGTCGTCCGGTTCGTCGCTCTGCGCGAAACCCAGGTCGAAACGATGGTAGCGGCGCTCGGCGCGCGGGCCCTCGTACAGCACCCGCACGTCCTCGTGCCGCGCGTCCTGCCGAATCCGGTCCATCAACGGGGCCAGGGCGTCGGGCGGACCTTCGAAGTGCTGGCAGAAGTGGAGGCCGTCGAACACCAGCAGCCCCGTGATGCCGCGCTCGGCATTGCGCGCGCGCGCCTGGGCGACGATCTGGCCGACCACGGTGGGCCGCTGGCGGGGGGCGAGAACGCTGACGTAGAGAAGTTCGAGAAGTGCGGGTGCGGACATGGACGCGAGAGAGTGGCCCAGAAGTGTAGGAAGCAGCGGCCATTCTTGAAATGTCAAAAGACACTCCCGCCGCGCCTATAGTCCCGGCGTGAAATTCGACGAACACACAGGGCCCACGCCCCTGCCGCCCCATTGCGACCGCCCGTGCGAAGCGTGCGGGCTGCGCGGCAACGTGGCCTTCCTGCCGATTTCGGCCGAGGAACTGAAGGCGATCGAAGCCTTCCGGGTCGGCACCCGTCGTGTCGAGGCGGGCGGCACGGTCATCGAGGAGCATTCGCGCAGTGCCCAGCTCTACACGCTCTACGCAGGATGGGCCTTCCGCTACAAGTCGCTGAGCGACGGCCGGCGCCAGATCCTCAGTTTCCTGCTGCCGGGTGACTTCATCGGGCTGCAGGACGAGTTCGCGGAAGGGCAAACACACGGGGTGGAGGCCGCATCGGACGCGAGCTTCTGCGTGTTCGAGCGCCGCCGGCTGTGGGACCTGTTCCATGCGCAGCCCAAGCTGGGCTACGACATCACCTGGCTCGCCGCGCGTGAGGAGAAGATGATCGACGACAACCTCGTCACGACCGGCCGGCGCAATGCCGGCGAACGGGTGGCGATGCTGCTGATGCATCTCTACCGGCGGGCGGAGCGCGTGGGCATGGTGCGCGACGGCTGGGTCCCGTTCCCGTTCAACCAGCGGCACATCGCCGATGCCCTGGGGCTGTCGCTGGTGCACACCAACAAGACACTGCGGCGATTGCAGCGCATGGGGCTGCACAAGATCGACGGCGGCTGGCTGCGCATCCTCGAGCCGCATGCGCTCGAGGCGCTGGGCGACTATTTCGAGCGGCCTTTGCGACATGTGCCACTGATCTGAGGCGCCCGCCTGGCCGAAACGGCCGCGCCTTCGCGTATCGTCGGGGCTCCTCGCCGGGAGGCGGCCGCTGCTGTCGGCTTCGTCCTCCCCCTTTCATGCCGTCACCCTGCGCCCCCTCCATTCCGTGAAGCTTTTTTCCCGCGAACGCCTGCGCCAGGTCGTCATGGTCGGCGGCATCGAGTCCTTCGGCGTGATCCTGAGCGGCATCGCCGGCCTGCTCATCGTCAACGTGCTGCCCAAGGATCAGTACGCCGCCTACACCTTCCTCATCGCCTGCACGACGCTGATGATGGGCATCACCGACCTGGGCGTGGCGCATTGCTGCATGCCGGTGGTGGGCCAGCGCACGCGCGACGTGCCCTGGGTCGTCGCCGTCTGCCATCACGTCTTCCACAAGCGCTGGCTGTTGCTGTCCCTCGGGCTGGTGATCATCGTGCCGTACTGGTACTTGAGCTCGCGCGAGCACCGCTGGACCGGGCCGGGCTACTGGCTCGCCTCGGCGGTGGCGATGGGCGGGGTGCTGGTGACGCTGCGCGAGCACAACGCCAATACCGTGCTGCTCATCCTCGGGAAGATCTCGACGCTCAATCGCGTTGCCTTCAGCACCCATGCCGTGCGCATCGTCTTCGTCGGTCTGGTCCTGTTGCTGCCCATGACCATTTATTCGACAGCCGGGTTGATCGCTGCGACCGTGGCGGCCAGCATCGTGTCGCTGGTGTTGTACATGCGCGCGTTCCGCGCCCAGCACATCGGCGATCACCGGCTCGATGCCGAAACGGGCCGGCGCGTCGATGGCGAGATCATCCGGATTGCCAAGCCGCTGATACTGCCGGCCATCTTCTACCAGGTGCAGGGCGTGGTGACCGTCTTCATCGTCTCGCTCTTCGGCACCGCCAACATGGTGGCCGAGGTCGGCGCCTTCGGCCGCCTGGCGATGGCGCTGGTCGTGGTCGACCGGGTGGCGAACATTCTGCTGTTCCCGGCCATCGCCCGGGCACAGACGGGGCCGCGCTTCGTGCGGGTGCTGGCGCAGGTCCATGGCCTCTACCTGCTGGCGATGGCCTGCACCTTCATGACCTCGCTGCTGTTCCCGCAGTACTGGATCCTGCTGTTGGGCGAGCAGTACCGCAGCATGACGCCGCTGGTCTGGATGATGTTCCTGTCGTCGCTGCTGAGCAATGCGTCGGGCTTCGCCTTCCGGACGCTGACCGTGCGCGGCGCCACCGCGCGGCAGAGCTTCAGCATCGTGGCGACGTTGGTCACGCAGGTGCTGTACCTCTGGCTGATCGGCATCAGCGATCTGAAGTCGGTGCTTGGTTTCGGCCTGGCCAGCAGCGCCGCCAACTGCGTGTTCCAGTACGCCCTGCTGCTCGCGCGCTGGCGTGAATGGCGCACCGAAGCGCCGGCGTCCGCCTGAAGGCGCTTCAGCGCCGCTGGTAGACCCGGCCGATGGCCGATGCCACCCGCAGCGCGAGGCGGTGGCGCTTGAGTTCCGCGTCCGAGAAGATCCGGATCGGCCCCTCGACATGCTCGAAATACGCCTTGGTCGCCACCGACGGCGACTGGCCGGCGAGCGCCTTGCGGATGTGCGGCGTGTTCCAGGGTTTGGGCGAGCCGATCGCGTGCGACAGGTAGTAGCCGCCCGCGATGAAGTCCATCGCGTCGGGGCCGGCCGTGTTGAGCGCCGCCTCGTGCGCGGTCAGCGCGAAGTTCAGCGCGTCCTGGTCGGTCGAATGGAAGAGCGCCGCCGAGCCGCCCGCCTTCAGGTGCTTGACGCCCTGGTTGTAGCCGAGCACCAGCTGGCACAGCCGCTCCCAGAGCACGAGGAAGTCCAGATGCTGCCGCGGCACGCCGATGAAGCCGGCGTTGTAGTAGCGCTCGCCCGGCCGGATCGACGGGATGCCGTGCTCGGTGAAGAAGGCGTTCCAGAGCAGGCGCTTCGGGTGGCGCGACGGGAAAGCCCAGTTGACGTCCTCCGCCAGCGACAGCGCGTCGTCGGTGAACCAGCCGCAGAACGACGGCCAGTCGCACTTCACGACGATGTCGGGGTCGATGTAGGCGACCAGGTCGGTGTCGGGCGCATGCTTCTCGAAGACCTCGCGCAGGAAGGTCGGCTTGTAATAGGTGAAGTGCATCGGCGTGTCGAGCAGCACCATGCGCAGCTGGAAGGCCGGACTCACCTGGTAGGTGGCGGTCGCCGCGTCGTAGGCGGGCGATTCGGTGAGCCACGCCGGCAGGGCGCCCCGGTAGCCGGCCCACAGCACGCCGGAGAATCCGGCCGTGACGAGCGAGTTGGACAGCGCGGCAACCCCGAAGTGGTAGTTCCCTTCGAACAGCGTACAGAGAGAAATTTTCATGAAAGCTTGGGTTGGCGGCGCCAGAAGTGTATTCAAAAGTTTTAGTTTCCAGGTGCTTTTCCAGGAGCGCCGCGCGATTGTTGCAGTTTGGGGGCGCCAAACCGTGACGAAATGGGCAGTGCACCTCGGCCGATAATCCGGCCCCACCGAACGCGAGAGAAGCAAGAAGCATGAACCAGGCGCAAACCGAGAAACACGCAGCGGCGGTCGATGTCGTGGTGATGGCCGCGGGCAAGGGCACCCGCATGAAGAGTGCCCGCCCGAAGGTGCTGCACCGTCTGGGCGGCCGGGCGCTGGTGGCGCGGGTGCTCGACACGGCGGTGCGCATCGGCGCGCGCCATGTGGTGGTCGTCACCGGCCATGGCGCCGACGCGGTCGAAGCGGCCATCGGCGCCGAGTTCGCCGGCATGGCGCCCCGTTTTGCGCGTCAGATGCCGCAACTCGGCACCGGGCATGCGGTGCAGCAGGCGGCTCCGTTGCTGCCCGACGATGGCGTCGTGCTCATCTTGTCGGGCGACGTGCCGCTGATCGGCGAGCCCGCGCTTCAGGCGTTGATCGCGGCCTGCGCCGGCGAGCGGCTGGCGCTGCTGACCATCGAGTTCGACGACCCGACCGGCTACGGCCGTGTCCTGCGGGATGCATCCACCGGCCAGGTGCTCGCCATCGTCGAGCAAAAGGATGCCACTGCGGCGCAGCGCGCCGTGCGCGAGGTCTACAGCGGCGTGATGGCCGTGCCGGCGCGGCAGCTCAAGACCTGGCTGGCCCGACTGGACAACCGCAATGCGCAGGGCGAGTACTACCTCACCGACATCGTCGGCTTCGCGACCGCCGACGGCGTGCCGGTGGTGGCCCACCGCATCGACGACCCGGTCCAGGTGGCGGGCGTCAACAGCCCGGCGCAGCTGGCCGCGCTGGAACGCGCCTTGCAGCAGCGCCAGGCCGACGCGCTGATGGCCGACGGCGTGCGGCTGGCCGACCCGGCGCGCTTCGACCTGCGCGGTACGCTGGCCTGCGGCATGGACGTCGAGATCGACGTCAACTGCGTGTTCGAGGGCGCCGTGGTGCTGGGCGACGGCGTGCGCATCGGCGCGAACTGCGTCATCGCCAACGCGCGCATCGAGGCGGGTGCGGTGATCCACCCCTTCACCCACATCGACGGCGAACAGGCCGGCGTGACCGTCGGCCCCGATGCGCGGGTCGGCCCCTTCGCCCGTCTGCGCCCCGGCGCCCAGCTGGGCGCGGAGGTGCACATCGGCAACTTCGTCGAGGTGAAGAACTCCACGCTCGCCGCCGGTGCCAAGGCCAACCATCTGGCCTACCTGGGCGACGCCACCGTGGGCGCCCGCGTCAACTACGGCGCGGGCAGCATCACCGCCAACTACGACGGCGCGAACAAGCACCGCACCGTGATCGAGGACGACGTGCACGTCGGCAGCAACTGCGTCTTGGTGGCGCCGGTGACCATCGGTGCGGGCGGCACCGTCGGCGGCGGCTCGGTCGTGAGCAAGAGCACGGCGCCCGGCGCCCTCACGGTGGCGCGCGCGCGGCAGACCAGCTTTGCGAACTGGCCGCGGCCGCAGAAAAAGCAAAGCTAAGGCGCTGCGGCCGGCAGGACCGGCAGCCGGGTGTCGAACTTCGCCCGCTTGATGGCGAAGAAGGCCTTGACGTTGCGCACGTTCGCGTCGGCCGTGAACAGGCGCTGCGCCAGGGCCTGGTAGCCCGGCATGTCGCGCGCGATCACCACCAGCAAGAAGTCGGGGCCGGGCGAGACGCGCCAGCACTGCTGCACCGCGTCGTCGGCGATCGCGCGCGCCTCGAAGGCGTCGAGCGCCGCGGCGTCCTGCCGATCGAGCGAGACCTCCACCAGCGCCTGCAGGCCGTGGCCCAGCAGCGGCGCCAGCCGGTCGGGCGACAGGATCGCGACCTGGCGCTCGATCAACCCGGCGGCGCGCAGCCGCTGCACCCGGCGCAGGCAGGTCGGCGGCGAGATGTGGTGGTCGGCGGCCAGTTGCTGGTTGGTCTGCGAGGCGTCGCGCTGCAGGGCATCGAGCAGGCGCAGGTCGATCGCATCGAGTGATATGGATTCCACTATCGGCCAATCAATGGAATAAAAATTCATACAAATGAGTGGATGGAATTTTATTGCTATCAACCTCAAATAAGGAAAACATCATTCATGCGGTGCGGCCTACGATCGCCGCACTCGGACACAACCCCAAAGGCCCTCCCATGTGCGGCATCGTCGGCGCAGCCTCCCATCGCAACATCGTTCCCGTCCTCGTGCAGGGCCTGCAGCGGCTGGAATACCGCGGCTATGACTCCTGCGGCGTGGCCGTCCACGCCAACGGCCTCACCCGCACGCGCACGACCTCGCGCGTCGCCGACCTGGTGGCGCAGGTGCGCGACGACCATGTCGAGGGCCTGACCGGCATCGCCCACACGCGCTGGGCTACGCATGGCGCGCCGGCCGTGCACAACGCCCATCCGCACTTCAGCTACGGCCCCGGCGAAGGGCCCGACAGCACGCGCCCGCCGCGCGTGGCGCTGGTGCACAACGGCATCATCGAGAACCACGAGGCGCTGCGTGCGTCGCTGCAGGCGCGTGGCTACGTGTTCTCCAGCCAGACCGACACCGAGGTCATCGCCCACCTGATCGACAGCCACTACGACGGCGACCTGTTCGAGGCGGTCAAGGCGGCGGTGCAGCAGCTGCACGGCGCCTACGCCATCGCCGCGATCTGCCGCGACGAGCCGCACCGCGTGGTCGGCGCGCGCGCCGGCTCGCCGCTGATCGTCGGCCTGGGCGCCGACGGCACCGAGCGCTTCCTGGCCAGCGACGCGATGGCGCTGGCCGGCGTGACCGACCAGATCGTCTACCTGGAAGAGGGCGACGTGGTCGATCTGCAGCCGGGCAAGCACTGGATCGTTGATCGCGCGCACAAGCCGGTGAGCCGCGCCGTGCGCACGGTGCAGGCGCACAGCGGTGCCGCCGAGCTCGGCCCCTACCGCCACTACATGCAGAAGGAAATCTTCGAGCAGCCGCGCGCCATCGCCGACACGCTCGAGGGCGTGCAAGGCATCGTGCCCGAGCTGTTCGACGGTGTCGGGCAGGACGGCGCGGTCGGTGCCAGCGCGCACCGCGTCTTCCAGGCCATCGACAAGGTGCTGATCCTCGCCTGCGGCACCAGCTACTACAGCGGCTGCGCGGCCAAGTACTGGCTCGAAGGCATCGCGAAGATCCCGACCCAGGTCGAGATCGCCAGCGAGTACCGCTACCGCGACTCGGTGCCCGACCCGAAGACGCTGGTGGTCACCATCACGCAGTCGGGCGAGACGGCCGACACGCTGGCCGCCCTGAAGCACGCCCGCTCGCTCGGCATGGCGCACACGCTGACCATCTGCAACGTCGCCACCAGCGCGATGGTGCGCGAATGCAAGCTGGCCTACATCACGCGCGCCGGCGTGGAGATCGGCGTGGCGTCGACCAAGGCCTTCACCACGCAGCTGGCGGGCCTGTTCCTGCTGACGCTGGCGCTGGCGCAGGCCAAGGGGCGCCTCCGCGACGAGGCCGAAGCCGGCTACCTGAAGGCGATGCGCCATCTGCCGGTCGCGCTGCAGTCGGTGCTGGCGCTCGAGCCGCAGATCATCGGCTGGGCCGAGGACTTCGCGCGCAAGGAGAACGCGCTCTTCCTCGGCCGCGGGCTGCACTACCCGATCGCCCTGGAAGGCGCGCTGAAGCTCAAGGAGGTGACCTACATCCACGCCGAGGCCTACGCCGCCGGCGAGCTCAAGCACGGGCCGCTGGCGCTGGTCACAGCCGAGATGCCGGTGGTCGCCGTCGCACCGAACGACGCGCTGCTCGAAAAGCTCAAGAGCAACCTGCAGGAAGTGCGCGCGCGCGGCGGCGTGCTCTACGTGCTGGCCGATGCCGATACGCACATCGAGAACAGCGAAGGCATCCACGTCATCCGCATGCCGGAGCACTACGGCGCGCTGTCGCCGTTGCTGCACGTCGTGCCGCTGCAATTGCTGGCCTACCACACGGCCTGCGCGCGTGGGACCGACGTGGACAAGCCGCGGAATCTGGCCAAGAGCGTGACGGTGGAGTGAGAGGCCCCTTCAGGCCGCAGCAGCATCTTCTGTTCTGCGACCCCGCGATCCTGCGCTGAATCAACCCCGGCGAAGAAGGCGCCGATAGACTCACGGCTCCTTCCCTCCTGGCATCGCCAGCACCGGCCCTTGAGATGACCCTGTCTTTCCTCGCGTGGGCGAAGTTCTTCCTGTGCGTTTCCGTCATCGGTCTGGCCGGCTTCAGGCTGGTCCGGTACGGCGATGCCATCGCGGCCCTGACGGGCATGTCGCGCAACTGGGTCGGCATGATCCTCATCGCCACCGTGACCTCTTTGCCGGAGTTGGTCACGGGCCTCAGCGCCGTGACGCTCGTCGCGGCACCGGATATCGCGGTCGGCGACGCCTTGGGGAGCTGTGTCTTCAATCTGGCGATCTTCGCGCTGGTCGATCTTCTCTATCGTGACGAATCGGTCTACGCGCGGGCCAGTCCGACCCACGTCCTGTCGGCCGCTTTCGGCGTCCTGCTGCTTGGCGGGACCGGTCTGGCGATTCTGCTGTCGGCGGGCGAAGTCATCCCTGTCTTCGGCCACGTGAGCGCCGCCAGTGGCGTTCTGCTGATGCTCTACCTGTTCGCGATGCGCACGATCTATCGACTGGAGCAGCGCCAGGGCATCGATCCTGCGGCGGAACTCACGGGCATGTCGCTCGGACGCGCATTGACCGGCTACGGCATCGCCGCCTCGGCGATCGTCGCAGCAGGCATCTGGCTGCCGTTTGTCGGTGTCGAACTCGCCCAGACCATGGGTTGGACGAACTCCTTCGTCGGCACGCTTTTCATCGCCTTTGCCACATCGGTGCCGGAAATCGCAACGACGCTCGGGGCGCTGCGCATCGGGGCCATCGACATGGCGCTGGGCAACCTTCTGGGCAGCAACCTGTTCGACGTCCTCATCCTGGTGCTGGACGACCTGGTCTATCGGCCAGGCCCGATCTTCCGAGACGTGGCGCCCGTGCACGCTGCCACAGCGATCTTCGCCTGCGTGATGAGCGGCGCCATCATCGTTGCGCTTGTCGTGCGTCCGACGACGCGGGTGCTTCGCACGATGAGCTGGGCCAGCCTGTCGCTCGTCGCGCTGTACCTGATCAACGCGGCGGTGCAGTTTCGGCACGGTCAATAGCGCGCACCTGCAGGCATGGGTCGCGGCGCCGGCCTCCTCACACGACGGGGCCGCCCGCCTCGCGGATGGTCAGCCCGGTGGCGCCCAGCTTGGCTTCGTGCTTGGCCAGGGCGGCGGCGTTCGCCACGTCCTGGGCGTCCTCGAAGTCGCCCGGCGCCACCAGCAGCGCGCCGATCGACAGGGTGGTGAAGCCGAAGAAGCGCAGCACGCCGTGCCGGTCTTCGCCCTCGATGCCGCCGGCCTCGAGTTCGCTGTCGTCGTAGAGGCGCATCGCGGCGCTCTCGAACTGGTCGATCATCCGCAGGCAGCGCTGCTTCCAGTCGGCGCTCCGGAAGAGCACCAGGAAATCGTCCCCGCCGATGTGGCCGACGAAATCCCGCGTCGCATCGGCGTTGCGCACCGCGATGCGGGCCAGCAGCCGGATCATCTCGTCGCCGCGCCAGTAGCCGTAGTGGTCGTTGAAGGCCTTGAAGTTGTTCAGGTCGCCGTAGCAGGCGACGAAAGGCGTGTTGTCGATCAGCAGTTGCTCGATGTGGATGCTGATCGGGATGTTGCCCGGCAGGAAGGTGAGCGGGTTGGCGTGGCGCGCGGCCTCCACGCGCAGCTCGGTCACCGCACGCAACAGCTGGTCGGCCCGGCCGAGCCCGGCGTATCGCCCGTTCTCGGTGACGATGAAGCCTTCGCTCAGGTAGCGCGGGTCCGAGGCCATCAGCGTGGCCACCAGCTCCTGCACTTCGGCGTCGAGTTCGACGATGTGCGGCGACGGGTTGGCCAGGGCACGGCACGACGCGCGGCCCGACATCTCGCGAAAGCGGGGGTGTGCGTAGGCGTTCATGAAGGCCAGGCGCCCGATCAGTGCGACCGGCCGCCCGTCTTCCACCACCGGCAGCGCCTGGAGGTCCATGCGCGATTCGAAGAGGGCGAAGACCTCGTCGTTGACCGTGTGCCACGGCACCGTGGGTGCGTCGACCATGGGCAGGCTGCGCAGCACGGTCTTGAGCGATCCCTGTGCCGGCGGCGAATCGATGTCGGGCGCCGGGCCGTGCAGGGCGTCCTGCACGGCCGGCGCCACCTCCGGCGTGGCAGGGTCGGAGGTCGCGGTGCCGACGAGCAGCGGCCCCTGCGCATGCGACACGCCGATGTCGCGCAACGCGGCGAGGTCGTCGGGGTCGGCCACACCGGTGGCGATCAGCGTGCTGCCCATGGCGTGTCCGAGTGCCACCACCGCGCGTGCGACCTCGAGGCGCCGCATCGACCGGGCGATCCCGCGGGTGAGGGCGCCGTCGATCAGCATGTAGTCCGGGGCGAGCTCCGCCCACAGCCGGACATGGGTGGATTCGTCGCCGAGCTGGCCGATGGCCCAGCGCAAACCCTGGTGGCGCAGGGCGGCGACGATGCCGCGCAGGTCGGCGTCCGAGCATGTGCGGACGGCGGCGCTCACATCGATGACCAGCGGCGCCCGGGGCATGCCGAGCGCGGCGAGCAGCTTCTGCGTCCAGCGTGCGGTCGGGCAGGTGGCCGCTTCGTGCAGCGCGGCCGCGCCGGGCGCCACGATCAGCAGCGCGGTGCTGCTCGTGGCATCGAAGGCCGCCGCATCGGCCGGCGCGCGGCTCGGCGCCGCGGGCAGCCGCGTGCCCCATCGGCCCGGCAGGCGCAGGTGGTGGCCCACCGCGACGACCCGGTTGAGGTCGACGATGGGCTGGCAGCGGAGCGCGAGCGGATCCGTGTCGATCTGTTCGGGCAGGGTGTCGATGGGCATGGGGCATTCACCGGTTTCATGAACCGGTCCCTGGATATCGGCACGGGCCGTGCAATCTTGAAGCGCGGGGCCCTCCGTGCGAGGAGGCGCCGCCGAATGTCAGAGGGTGCCCGAAGGCGTCAGCACCTTGTCCGATTGTTGGATGTGACGATTTCCCATAGGGTGTTCGCATGCCGAATGCCTGCTGCTGCCTCCCTGATCATCGCCCCTCGCGGGGCCGCGTGCCTCGTTGCGCCCTCCTCTCGGTGTTGCCTGCCAAGGGGCGATCGCGATGAGCTTCATGTCGACGCTGGAGGGCCTGCGCGAGGCACTGGCGTGCTGCGCGGCCACGCTCGTGGAGCACCGGGCCGACCTGATCGAGTCGCTGGGCGACCGCATGTGCGGCAGCGGCACCGGGCCCCGGCCGGAGGAGGTGGAACACCTGCACCTGCTCGAGCGGATGCATGACGCGCTGCGTCTGGCCTATGCAGAGGGGTTGCTGCGCGCGGGGCAGGGAGCCACACCGGAGGCACTGCAAAGTAGTACCTTGGTTTTCGTTAAAAACGCCCGCGATGCGGCTTCAATTCGTTGACAGTCTTGTGACTGCAAGAAAGTGTAGGCACAATGTACTACATGACGCCTACATGCCCCCCCTCATGGACCTCGAAGGGACTGCTCGCGGTCCTGCGTGACACCCTTCCGGAGCACGACCTCGCCTCGGCCACCGCGCCCGAGGCCGTGCCGGCCACGCTGCGCGCGCCGTTGCTCGACGACGTCGACGCCCGGCAGGCGCGGATCGAACGCATGGGGCAGCGCCTCAAGCAATTGGTGCAAGTGGCTGACGCGCCCGCCGCGACGGCCGTGACAGCATAGTCCTTGCAAGCAGGCGACTTCTCCCGTCTTTCTCGTTGTCCATCCAACCTTCCAGCAGGGCCACTCCCATGAAATCTCAATCGGAAGCCATCCGCGACGGTTACTCCGTCGATCTGTCCGGCCCGGGCCGCCCCATGGGCGCGCGGGGCAAGTACCCCAACTACGACGTGATTCCCCTGCTGACGGACATGGAAGCCGAGTTGCTCAACACGCTGTCGTTGATTCGTTCGCTGCTCGCCGAAGGCGCGGCCACCGAAGACTCGAAGCACGGCGTGGTCCAGGCGATCGACGGCTTGCTGTCGGTGGCCCGTCACTGAGGCGTGCGTCAACCCGCCTCGGCACAGGCCGGCGCCCGGTCGTCGTCCGGGTGTGTCGGGCAGGCCTGGCGCGCGTCGGCCTCCAGGAGCCGGTCGAGGTCCAGCAGTCGCAGGGCTTCACCGTCGTGGGTCCGAATCTCCAGGCTGTAGGCGTCGTCCCGCCGCGGGGCATGCGTCATGTCGCTGCGGCGCACGCCCAGGACACCATCGGCGGTGAAGCACGCCAGCCCTGCATCGATGGCCGCCACCACCACCACGGCCGAATGCGCCAGGTCGGCGGCGGGCAGCCCGAGTGCACGGCGCAGATCGAGGTGCGGAACCATCGCCCCCCGCAGGTCGAGCCAGCGCCGCTGCTGCACCGAGGGCCGGCTCAGGCTGGCCACGGCGCCATACCCGCGCAACTCCTGCACCTGCCGCATGTCGATGCCGCAGGCCGTTCCGGCGAGCCGGAATGCCAGGCATTCCGAAGGCAGGAACGAGGCCACCCGCATCGCAGGGGGAAACGATCGCGTGGGGGGCAGGGCTTCTCTCATCGGGCGGCTCCGGTGGCAGGGGCTGGCGGTGCGGGCGACGGCCGTCGTCTCGCTTCCTTTCCTCTATCGTCCCTTTCCGAAGAAACTTGAGGGGCCCTTCATTTCGTCGAATGAAACATTTTGTTGACTTGTGTGATGGAGTTTCCATGCGTAACGTCATGTAACCCATTTCCTCGTCTCTTTCGATGATCACCAAGCGCCGCGCCCTCGAATCCCTCGCCCTGACCCTCTGCGCTCCGGCCGCCTGGGCACAGAAGCCGACCGCTTCGGGCGGCACCGGCGCCTGGCCCGTCAAGCCGGTGCGGCTGCTCGTCGGCTTCCCGGCCGGCGCGTCCCCCGACCTGGCGGCGCGCGCCATCGCGGCGCCCCTGTCGAAGGCGCTCGGCCAGCCGGTGCTGGTGGAGAACAAGCCGGGCGACAGCGGCAACCTGGCGGCCGATCTGGTGGCGAAGGCGCAGGACGATCACACCATCGGCGCATTGATCAACGGCAATCTGACGATCGCCAAGCTCCTCAACCCCAAGACCCCTTTCGATCCCGAGAAGGATTTCGCGCCCGTCGCCATGGTCGGCACCGCGCCGCTGGTGCTGGCCGTCACCGGCAAGGCGCAGGGCGCCACGCCCACCGAACTGCTCCTGTGGGCGCGCAACCTGAGTTCGCAGGGCAGGTACGGCACGCCGGGCATCGGCACCGTCGGCCATCTGGGCATGGAACTGGTCAAGAGCCGCAGCGGCATTCTGGCGACGCACGTGCCGTTCACCGGCAACCCGCAGGTCATCGCGGCGATGCTCGCAGGCGATGTGCAGCTCGCGCTGCTGCCGCCGGCGCTGGTCAGGCCGCACCTGCAATCGGGCAAGCTCAAGGCCATCGGCGTGACCTCGCCGCAGCGCAGCCCGCTGTCCGGCGACATGCCGACCCTGCGCGAGGCCAACGTGCAGGGCGCCGATCTGGAGATCTGGACCGCCATCGCGGCGCCTGCGGCCATGCCGACGGCCGCCGTGGCGCGTCTGAACGAAGCCCTGTCGGAAGTGACCCGGGTTCCCGAGGTGCAGCAGGCGTTGCTCGCCGCGGGCTGGCAGGCCCAGCCGGGCACGCCGAAGGCGCTCAGTCACCGGATGCGGCAGGACACCTCGCTGCTGGGCGGGGTGATCCTGATGCGCGGTATCAAGATCGAGACCTGAGTCCGCTCACGCTTCAGCCGGCGCGCCGCAGCCGCACCGGCACCGACTTGTACGACGGCGTCCCGCTCTGCGGATCGCGGTGCGCCAGGGCGACCAGCACGTTGGCTTCCGGGTAGTAGGCGCCAGCGCAGCCACGGGGGATGTCGTACGCGACCGCGGTCAGGTTGCGCAGGACCGCACCGGGCGCCGGCGCCTCGCCCTCGAAGGGCGCGGCCTCGAGGTCGACACGGTCGCCGGCGGCCAGGCCTTGCGCCGCCAGGTCGTCGGCGTTGACGAAGACGATGTCGCGCCGGCCGACGATGCCGCGGTAGCGGTCGTCGAAACCGTAGATCGTGGTGTTGTACTGGTCATGGCTGCGCAGCGTGGTCAGCGTCAGCACCTGGTCGCCGGCGGTGCGCGGGTCTTCCTGGATGCCGGGCATGACGATGAACGCCGCCCGGCCCGACGCGGTGGGCCAGACCCGCTCGGCCGGCCCGATCGGCAGGCGGAAGCCGCCCGGCTGCCGGATGCGCTGGTTGAAGCGCTCGAAGCCCGGCAGCACGCCTTCGATGCCGTCGCGGATGCGGTCGTAGTCGGCGACCATGCCCTCCCAGTCGATGCCGTACCGGCCGGCGAGTACCGCCTTCGCGATGCCCGCGACGATCGCGGGCTCGGAGCGCACCTGGTCGGACGGCGGCGGCAGCCGGCCGGTGGAGGCATGCACCATCGACATCGAGTCCTCGACGGTGATGGACTGCGCGCCGCCGGCCTGCAGGTCGAGTTCGGTGCGGCCGAGGCAGGGCAGCAGCAGGCTCTGGCGGCCGATGAGCAGGTGCGAGCGATTGGGCTTGGTCGCGATGTGCACCGCCAGTTCCAGTCGGCGCATCGCCGCGAAGGTGCGGCCCGGGTCGGCCATCGCCACCGCGAGGTTGCCGCCCAGGCACATGAGGAAGCGGGAGCGCCCCGCGGCGATGGCCTCGATGGCCTCGCCCGCGTCGTGGCCGCACTCGGCGGGCGGCACGAAGCCGTAGACGCGCTCGATGCCCTGGCGCAGCGCGAGCGGCGCCTTCTCGTCGATGCCCACGGTGCGGTTGCCCTGCACGTTGGAGTGGCCGCGCAATGGGCAGATGCCCGCGCCGGGCCGCCCGTAGTTGCCGCGCAGCATCAGCAGGTTCGAGATCTGCTGCACGTTGTCGGTGCCCAGCCGGTGCTGGGTGATGCCCATGCCGAAGGCGACGATGGTCGACCTGGCATGGCAATACAGCGCGGCCACGCGTTCCATCGCGGGCCGGTCCAGACCCGAGGCGCGTTCGATGTCGGGCCATGCGGTGGCGTGCAGGTCCTGCACCAGCGCGTCGAAGCCGTTCGTGTGCGTGGCGATGAAGTCGCGGTCGAGCACGCCCGGCCCGCCCGCGGCGAGGTCGTTGGCATCCAGCGCCAGCACGCCTTTCATGATGCCCTTGAGCGCGGCGGCGTCGCCACCGACCTTCACCTGCAGGTAGTCGCTGGCGATCTGCGTCGCGCCGAAGGTCGCCATCTCGAGCGGGTCCTGCGGCGCCGCGAAGCGCTCCAGCGCGCGTTCGCGCAGCGGGTTGAGCACCACGATCGGCGTGCCGCGCCGCGAGGCCGCGTGCAGCGTCGTCATCATCCGCGGGTGGTTGGTGCCGGGGTTGTGCCCGATCGAGAGAATGAGATCGGCCTGGTCGAAATCCTCCAGCGACACCGTCCCCTTGCCGATGCCGATCGAGCGCGGCAGGCCCACGCTGGTGGCCTCGTGGCACATGTTCGAGCAGTCGGGGAAGTTGTTGGTGCCGTAGGCGCGCACGAAGAGCTGGTAGAGGAAGGCCGCCTCGTTCGACGCGCGGCCCGAGGTGTAGAACTCGGCCATGTCGGGCGAGGGCAGCGCGTGCAGCACGGCGGCGATGCGGGCGAAGGCATCGTCCCAGCCGATCGCCACGTAGCGGTCGGTGGCCGCGTCGTAGGCCATCGGGTGCGTGAGCCGTCCCAGGTCTTCGATGTCGTGGTCGTTCCAGCCGAGCAGTTCGGTCACGCTGTGGCGCTGGAAGACTTCGGGCGTCGCACGCTTGCGCGTGGCTTCCCAGGTCACGGCCTTGGCGCCGTTCTCGCAGAACTCGAAGGTCGAGGTGTGCTTCGGGTCGGGCCACGCGCAGCCGGGGCAGTCGAAGCCGTGCGGCTGGTTGTTTCTGAGCATGATGCGCGTGCCGGAAATCGCATTCATCTGGCCGTGGATGGCCTTCGCCACCGCGCCCAGCGCGTCCCAGCCGCCGGCGGGGTGCGCATAGTCCCGGATGCCTGAATCGTTGGCCATGGGTGTCTCCGATCGATGGGTGTTCAGTGGCCGCAGGCGAAGCGCAGCGCACGGGCCGTGTCGTGCACGCGGGCGAAGTCGGTGTCGACGAGACGCAGCGGCGGCGCACCGCCCAGCCAGGCATTGGGTTCGACGAACCAGTCCGCGAGCTCCCAGTCGTCGAGCACGTCCGACAGCTCCTCGATCAGCACGCGCACCGGTGGACGCACGGCCAGATCGCCCGGCTCGAACTGGAAGATCGGCAGCCAGCGCTGTCCCGCCCAGTCGAGGCTGACCACCGTGCGCGCCGTGATGGCGCGGGCGAGCGCGGACAGCCCGGTGAACGGCTGCCGGGCCGCGATCTCGGCCCCGTCGGCGAGCCCGCCCGACGCGCGGTAGGCGTTCAGCAGGGCGATGAAATGCGCGTCGCTGTCGGCGACGGCGACGGCGACGGCGACGGCGTCCATCGCGCCAGGCCACGCCGCCAAGCCGGCGCTGCGCGGTGGGGAACGGGTGTCGGCGGGGTTCTGGATGGCTGGCATGAGGGCTCCTCGGCGGCAGTGCGAACGCGTTGAAGCCCCGATGGTGCGAGCCGGTCCTTGCCGGGCGGTGTCATTTCGCGGGCGGCATGTTTCAGTTGCAATGCAGTGCGCCTCGGAGCGCCGCGCGAGGTCCGCCCCCGCCTGTCCGTGTCGCTTCCGCTTGCGCGGCTGCGCGTGGCGTGCGCTCAAGTTTTTCACGCTGCGGCCGATAAGAAGGATGACCCGGTCATCGGGCGCCTTCTTTCGATTGGAGTTCGGAGTGATCCTCAACCTGACCACGGTCAGCCCTTCGGTGGGGGCCGCGGCGATGGGTTCCTCGCGCACGACCAGCCCGGTGGCCCCCACGGACAGCGCATCCTCGCAGGCAACGGCCGTACCGGCCGCCGTCTCCGTGACCCTCGGGCAGGCGGCCCGGTCCGCCGATACGACCTATTCGATGTCCAGCCGCACGGCCGTGGCGACGGTGTGGGAGCAGCGGCCGGACGACGCGATCTCGTCGCGCATGGCGAGCAATGTCGCCTACCGCTCGTCCGGAAGCCGGTTCCAAGGCCTGGGCGCCGCGATGCTGGAGCGCTTCGGCACGGAGGCTGTCGACTTCTCGCAGTCGGTGACGGTGCAGAACACGTCCGCTGCCAACCAGGGCTCGGCTGTCTCGGCCCTGCAGGCCGCGATGCAGTCATCGCTGCACACCGACGCCGACAACCAGATCACCTTGTCGATCCAGACCGCCAGCGGCGCGACGGTCGAACTGAGCCTGGGCAGCCAGGACGAAGGCCTGGCCGTGCAGGTCAAGGTCTCCGGTGGCGAGCTCACCGAGGCCGAGCGCGAGGCGCTGGTGCAGCTCTCGGGCGCCTTCCAGGAAGCCATCGACGGCCTGGGCGCCCTGCCGCCGAAGCTGGCGCTGAGTGGCCTCGCGAAATTCGATCCGACGGTGCTGTCGTCGGTCGACTTCCAGGCGCGCATCGAGACCGACGACAAGGGCGCCATCGGAGCCGTCGCGTTCCATGCCGACGCGCAGTCGCGGTCGGTGAGTGCCACCGGGCCGTCCGGCACGGTGAAGGTCGACGTCGATCTGTCGAACCCGGCCATCCTCGGCAATGCCGCGCAGCAGGCCCGGACCATGGCGCGCTATCTGCAGCAGTTCGACACCGCCGGCAGCCGGGGCCGGGGTGACGCGGCCCTCGTGGCGATGTTCAAGGATGCCTTCACACAGATGAACAGCGACTACGGCGTGACGGCCCCCGTGGAGGGCCGCGCGGCGCCGGGTGTGATCGCGCTGAACGCGGGTGACCACAGCCTGCTGAGCGGGCTGGCCGACTTCAGCGCGTCGATGGTGCAGGCCTCGGAGGCGTCGAACCCGATGCGGTCGGAAGAACTCGACACCTTCTCGTACAAGGTCTCGCAGAACACGAGCGTGACGGGCCGCGATCCGCGCGACCGCAGCATCCACCAGGACCAGCAGGCGCAACTGAGCGCCAGCTACCACCGGGCGCTGTCGCCGGAGCTGTCGCTCTTTCTCACGATGGCGAAGGAATCGCAGTTCTACGAGTACGTCCAGATCGACGACGAGGCCAAGGTGTCGACCGATGTCGCGTACAGCGACGGTGTGCGCATCGATGCGTCGGTCCAGCAGTCCGCGCGCCAGTCCACGCGCGTCCAGCGCTACCTGATGGGCAAGCTGGAATCCGACACGACCTTCCCGTCCGAGGTCACGCGTGCCGCGAACGTGCGCGAACTGCTGAGGACCGTCGAGAAGGCGGCGCTGTCGCGCGACCCCGAGGATGCGCGCCGCCGCGACCAGGCGCTGGCGGTGGCCGGTTCGCTGGCGGTGCTGCCGGACAGTCCGGCAGCGCTGCAGCGGGGCATCGACACGACGCCCCCTTGATCGTCGTGTCGCCGGCGCGTGAGCGGCACGGAACGAATACTCAGGCGCCGACGAAGCTCAGCCGTGCCTCGTGGGCGACGCTGTCGCGCACGATGTCGCGGGCCTCGTCGTCGGCGAAGTCCATCAGGGCATCGCCGATCTCGTCTTCGTCGAGCGCGAACAGCAGTTCGATCGCCTCCTGCTGCGCTTCCGAGAACGTCCCGGCCTGGCTCAGGCGGTCGAACGTCGCGGCGGTTTCCTGCGGGGCCAGCAGACGCATGTCGAGCAGCTCGAGGACATGGCGGATCTGCGAAGGGGTCAAGGGCTGCGGGTTGGCGAGAGGCTTCATGGCGATGGATCTTTCAGTGGGTTCGGGGACCGTTCCTTTGTGGCGAATCGTGTCTTGGTGGTGAGACCCGAGCGTCGCCGAAAGGGCTGCCAGCGTGCTGGCGGGTCCGCGCAAAGCGCGGGCGCCCGTGTGGAAAGTCTCGAACGCGTGGGGTGTGCTGTCGTTAATTCGATACGGGCCGCTGCGCCGGGCTCAGGTCGAGGTCCCACAGCACGTCGCCGCCGAGCGCGAAGGTGCGCGCAGGCGGACGCAGCGCGTCGCCCATGGCGTCCGAGCGCCGGACCTGCAGGCCCGGTTGCCCCGCGCCGATGACCACCGGCGCCACGATGAGATGCAGCCGATCGAGGCAGCGCTGATGCACGAACTGCGAGACGGTCACGCCGCCGCCTTCGACGAAGAGCAGGCGCAGGCCGCGTTCGCGCAGTGCGCCGACCACCTCCGGCAGCGACAGCCGATCCCCCAGCGCCGGGTGACGGGGCAGGGCGATGACGTGCGCAGCGCCCAGGCGCGTTTCGGCGCGCGTGCGATGCGCGGCGTCGCACACCAGCAGCGTGGGCGCCAGCCCGTCGGTGAAGACGCGCGACGTGGCTGGCACGCGCAAGGAAGGGTCGAGCACCACGCGCGTCGCGTTGTCGCCGGGCACGCGCCGGGTCGTCAGCTGCGGGTCGTCGAGGCACACGGTGCTGGCGCCGACGATCACGGCATCGCACAGCGCGCGCAGCCGGTGCAGGTGCACCAGCCCTTCCGGGCCATTGACGAAGCAGGAGTCGCCGCAATGCGTGGCGATGCAGCCGTCGAGGCTTTGCCCCAGCTGGCCGACGGTCCAGTCGGCGTCGTCGCCGCGGCGGTCGAGCAGGGGCTTGAGCAGCGCGAAGAGTGCGCGCGCCTCGTGGTCCCAGCCGTGCTGCAGCGCGTAGCCCTGCGTGGGCGACCACGAGAGCGGCAGGTCGGCGTCGACCGGGCGCAGTCCCTGGCGACGGCGGCGCGCGATGTCGATGCACCACGGCCACAGCGCGGCGACGTCGCCCTCGGCGGGCATGGTGTTCAACGGAAGCGGAACAGCGCTCACACGACCTCCTGTCGCGCCATCGTGGCGCCGACGGCGCCAGACCGGGGGCTGGCCAGCCAGCAAAGTTGTAACGGGATCCTCAACTTTTCCCGGGTGGCGCCGATGAAGTAAGTGGTTTCTCCATGGATCCCTTACCAAGATCCCTTCGGCCCGCTTCGTGCGGGCCGTTTTTTTGGGGTCAGAGAATTTCCGGCTCGGTCCGGATCGACGTGTGGTCGCGCCGGTCGGTCAGCTTGCCGATGGCGCTGTCGAGCGCGCGCCGTGCCTTGGCCTCGGCGCCACGGAAGGCTTCGTCCATGTTGTCGGCCTGGTGCGTCACGGCCACGGCGGCATGGCCGATCACGTGTGCTTCGATCATGCAGCGCTTGTCGTCGGCGCCGCCCTTGCCGCTGTTGTCGTCCGACAGGTGGACCTCGATGCGGCGCACGTCGTTCGAGAAGCGGCCCAGGGTGCGGCGGATCTCGGCGTCGGCCCAGGCCTCGAGCGTGGCCTTGTTGTCCATGCCATTGCCGGTGTTGATGTGGATTTCCATGCGGATGCGTCTCCGGGGTAAGCGCTGCTTTGCTGCAGCGGGCCACGCGGTGCGGCGTGCCGCTGCGTGGTTCGATGAATGCCAGCATGCCCCATACCGGCCCGGTCGCGACGTAGGTCAACGGAGGCTTTTGGACGGTGTCGGCCCGGTGCCCAGGCGAGGCCGATGTCCCGGGGCTGTGGGCGGCGGCATATAAGACCAGCGAATAAGCAGATCGCGATTCGGTCGTTCGTTTCTCTCCGAACATCTCGCATACTCGCGTCCCCTTCTCCTGCCCGAGGGCCGCCCAGGCCCCGGCGATTGCGTCGTGACCTCCATTCCCCTGACCGACGCGGCCCACAGGCCGCCGGTGATCCGCCTCGAAGCGGTCCAGAAATCATTTGCACTGCCCAGCGGCGACGTCTTCGACGCCGTGCGTGCGCTGTCGCTCGACATTCCCGAGGGCGAGATCTTCGGCCTGATCGGCAAGAGCGGCGCGGGCAAGTCCACGCTGCTGCGCCTGATCAACCTGCTCGAGCGCCCCGACGCCGGCCGCGTGATCGTCGGCGGCCGCGACCTGACCACGCTCACGCGCCGCGAGCTGCGCGACACGCGGCAGAACATCGGCATGATCTTCCAGCAGTTCAACCTGCTGCAGAACGCCACGGTCTTCGATAACGTCGCCTTTCCGCTGAAGATCCACGGCCGCCATTCGCGCGCCGAGATCGACGCGCGGGTGCGCGAATGCCTGGCGCTGGTCGGCCTCTCGGAAAAAATCGACACCTACCCCGCGCAGCTGTCCGGCGGCCAGAAGCAGCGCGTGGCCATCGCCCGTGCGCTGGCGCCGCGCCCGCAGGTGCTGCTGTGCGACGAACCCACGTCGGCGCTCGACAGCGAGACCACGCGCTCGCTGCTCGAGACGCTGCGCGACATCAACGCCAAGATCGGCGTGACCATCGTGATCGTCACGCACGAGCTGTCGGTGGTCGAGGTGCTGTGCCGCCGCGTCGCCATCCTCGAGAAGGGGCAGCTCGTCGAGCAGTTCGCCGTCGACGAGGCGCCCGATGCCGAGCGCCTCACGGCGCTGGGCCGCGAGATCGACGCGCTGGTGCGCCGCCGCGAACGCGATGCGCGCGAAGCTGCCAACGCACCCCTGTCCACGACTGCCGCCCGAGGAATCGCCCATGCCTGAGAACATCGCCGCCATCCTGCCCGAGCTGTGGCTCGCCGCCGGCCAGACCTTCTTGATGCTGGGCATCGGCCTGTCGGCCGCGGTGCTCATCGGTGGCCCGCTGGGCGTGCTGCTGTTCCTGCTCGGCCCCGGCCAGTCGCTGGCCAACAAGCCGGCCTTCCTGGTGCTGAACTGGCTCGTCAACACCGTTCGCTCCTTCCCCTTCATCATCCTGCTGGTGGCGCTGGTGCCCGTCACGCGCGTCATCGCGGGGACGTCCATCGGGCCACTCGCGGCAGCGGTGCCGCTGTCGGTCGCGGCCATCCCGTACTTCGCGCGGCTGGTCGACCAGTGCCTGCGCGAAGTGCCACGCGGCGTCATCGAAGCGGCCCACGCCATGGGCGCGTCGGAACTGCAGATCGTCTGGCGCGTGCTGGTCGTCGAGGCTCGCTCGGGCCTGGTGCTGGCGCTCACCGTGCTATCGGTCAGTTTCCTCTCCTACTCGGCCATCGCCGGTGTGGTGGGCGGTGGCGGCATCGGCGACCTCGCCATCCGCTACGGCTACTACCGCTTCCAGACCGACGTGATGGTCTTCACCGTGGTGCTGCTGGTGGCGCTGGTGCAGATCATCCAGTTCGTCGGCAATACCTTCGCACGTCGCTTGGACAAGCGCTGATTTCCTCTCCTGTTCCCTGATCCCTCTGTCATGAAAACCTCTGCCCTCCGCCGCTCCTTCCTCGCCCTTTCGATCGCCGCGATTTCGCTCGGCGGTCTCTCGCTCGACGCCCAGGCGCAAGCCGACAAGAAGAACCTCGTGATCGGCGGCACGGCCGGATCGAACTTCGACCAGCTCAAGCTGGGCATCGTGCCGATCCTGGAGAAGAAGGGCTACAAGGTGAAGCTGGTCGAGTTCAACGACTACGTGCAACCGAACCTCGCGCTGGCGCAGGGCTCGCTCGACGCCAACTTCTTCCAGCATCTCGTCTACCTCAAGAAATTCGCCGCCGACCAGAAGCTCGACATCGTCGAGCTGGTGCAAGGCCCGATCGCGCCGCTGGGCGTGTACTCGACCAAGCGCAAGACCCTGGCCGAGGTGAAGGACGGCGACCGCGTCACGCTGCCGAACGACCCGAGCAACCTGGCGCGCGCGCTGGTGCTGCTGGAACAGAACAAGCTGATCACGATCAAGCCGGGCGTCGACGCCATCCGCGCCTCGGAGAAGGACGTCGAGCAGAACCCGCACAAGCTGAAGTTCATTCCGCTCGAGGCCGCGCAGCTGCCGCGCTCGCTGGGGGATGCCGAGTACGCCATCATCAACGGCAACTTCGCGATCTCGTCGGGCCTGAAGCTGAAGGAGGCGGTGGTGCTCGAGAAGCCGGCCGACCACTACCTGAACGTGGTGGCCGTCAAGCGTGCCGACAAGGACACGCCGTGGGCCAGGGACATCGCCGACGCCTACCGCTCCAAGGAATTCAAGGCCGTCGTCGACAGCAAGTTCCCGGGCTACGCCAAGCCCGCCTTCCTGCAGTAAGCCCGGTCAGCGCCGCGCGCCGGTGAATGCGCGTACCAGGCGATCCAGCCCGCCGCGCCCGCTGGCCGCGCGGCCGAGCAGCGCGCTGCCCGCGGCGCCGGCCAGCGTGCGCCCCAGGAACGAACGGCTGCGGCCTGCCGCCAGCAGCAGGAAGAGGCCGGCGCCCATGACGGCCCAGTGCTCGCCCGGCAGGTCGGGCCGTCGGTCGTCGGCCTTGCGGGCTTCGTCGATCCAGGATGTCGCGTCATTCGAGTTCATGCAGGTCCTTGCAGCGTGATGCATTGAGAAAGAAGCCCTGTTGATAGGCCATCGCAACGCACAGCGCATGTAGGCCGTGCCCGGCGTTGCAGGGCGTCGCGTACCGCAGGCCGCGCAGGCGATGCCCTACAGGCAGCGTCTGGCGTTCCTGACCCGGAGATGCCTGCGCGTGTTCAGGATGAAGTCTTCAACGCGCCACCGCCGAAGCCTCTTGCGTATCGCGAGGTATTCCGGCGGAGGGCATTTCCAACCCTTCTCTCAAGGAGCCGATATGGCCAAGGAAAAAGACTTCACGACGAACGACATGAACCGCGATCCCATCACGGGCGCGCCGGGCGCACACCCCGTCGGCACCGGGGTCGGTGCGGCGGGCGGTGCGGTGGCAGGCGCTGCCGCAGGTGCCGTCGCGGGGCCGGTGGGCGCTGTGGTCGGCCTGGTGGCGGGCGGTCTGGCGGGCGGGCTGGGCGGCAAAGCGGTGGCCGAAAGCGTGAATCCCACCGCCGAGGAGGCGTACTGGCGTTCCAGCTACGACCGCGAAAGCTATTACGAGCCGGGCCGCAGCTACGACGACTACGCGCCGGCCTATGCGCTGGGATGGTCGAGCCGCGCTGTGCGCGAGGACAGCTTCGACACGCTCGAACCCACGTTGGCCGATGAATGGGCCACGCGCCGCGGCAACTCGACCCTCGACTGGCCGCAGGCACGCCACGCGTCCCGCGCCGCCTGGGTGCGTGCGGACCGCACCTACTTCGGCGAGGCGGCGGTGATGGCGTCGCGCGGCACGGCAGCGTTCGATGCCGATCGCACGACGGGTGATGCGATGTCGAACGACGACGTGGTGGATGTGCTCAACGACCTGATCGAGAACTCGCACGACGGCGAGTACGGTTTCCGTACCTGCGCGGAGGAGGTGGAAAACGCCAGCCTCAAGCAGGTGTTCGCGGAGCGCGCGGCGGGCTGCCGTACGGCGGCCAACGAGCTCGCCCAGCTGGTCACGCAGTACGGCGGCACGCCGGCCGACGGTGGCACCACGAGCGGGGCGATGCACCGTGGCTGGGTGCACGTGAAGGGCGCGGTGGGCGCCAACAGCGAGGCATCGATCCTCAACGAGTGCGAGCGTGGGGAAGATGCGGGGCTGGCACGCTACCGCAAGGCGCTCAAGCAGGCGCTGCCGGCCGACGTGCGTGCCGTGATCGAGCGCCAGGCGCAGGGCGCGCAGCGCAACCACGACCAGATCAAGGCGTTGCGGGACCAGGCCCGCGCCCGCAGCTGACGGGGTGACGCCTCGACCATAGGGCCGATCCTGTCAGGTGCATCGCGTGGTGCCCTGCAGAATCGGTCCCATGAGAAAGACCACTGCCGCTACCGTCACCGCCTTGTTCGCCACCACCCTGTACGCGCAGGAGGCCGCCGGCGACGCCCCCAGCTTGCGGACGGTCACCGTCTCCACCCCGCGCGGCGCCGCGGTGCCCTTCGACCTGCCGGGCTCGGTCGACCTGGTCGACCGCCAGCAGTTGCGCGACGGCAAGCTGCAGGTCAACCTGTCGGAAAGCCTCGGTGGCGTGCCGGGTCTGCAGGTGCAGAACCGGCAGAACTACGCGCAGGACTTGCAGATTTCCATCCGCGGTTTCGGCGCGCGTTCGACCTTCGGCCTGCGCGGCGTGCGGCTGTACGTCGATGGCATCCCGGCCACATTGCCCGACGGGCAGGGCCAGAGCACCAACATCGACATCGGCTCGGCCGACCGCGTCGAGGTGCTGCGCGGACCCTTCTCGGCGCTGTACGGCAATTCGTCGGGTGGCGTGATCCAGGTCTTCACCGAAGACGGCGAGGCGCCGCCGCGGCTCGGCTTCTCGGTGGCGGGCGGCAGCTTCGGCAGCACGCGCTTCGGCGCGAAAGCCTCCGGCGCGAGCGGCAACATCGACTACGTGCTGAGCGCGAGCCGCTTCCGCACCGACGGCTACCGCGACCACAGCGCGGCCACGCGCGACATCGCCAACGGCAAGCTCGGCGTGCAGCTCGACGACGGCAGCCGGCTCACGCTCATCGCCAACAGCGTGCGCATCGATGCGCAGGACCCGCTGGGCCTGACGCAAGCACAGCTCGACAGCAACCCGCGCGCCGCACCGCTCGCGACCCAATACGACACGCGCAAGACGGTCGACCAGACGCAGGTCGGCCTGCGCTACGAACGCCGCATCGACGCGGACCAGGACCTGCGGCTGATGCTCTACGGCGGCGACCGGCGCACCACGCAGTTCCAGTCGATCCCGCCATCGGCGCCGCCGCAGGCGAGCGTCCTCGGCGCGGGCGGCGTGATCGATCTGCAGCGTCGCTACGCCGGCTTCGACGCGCGCTGGACGGTGCGCACCGCGCTGGCCGGCCGGCCCTTCGAGCTGTCGACCGGCCTGGCCTACGACACGCTGCGCGAGCAGCGCCGCGGTTACGAGAACTTCGTCGGCACCGGCACGACGCAACGCCTCGGTGTGCAAGGCGCGCTGCGGCGCGACGAGCGCAACGAGGTCGGCAATGTCGACCCCTATGTGCAGACGCGCTGGGACTTCGCCGAACGCTGGTCGCTCGAAGCCGGCCTGCGCCAGAGCACCGTGCGCTTCGACTCGGACGACCGCTACCAGCGCGGCATCAACGGCGACGACAGCGGCGACGCGCGCTATCGCCAGCTGCTGCCGGCGGCCGCGCTGCGCTTCGCGGCCACGCGCGACCTCAACCTCTACGTGAGCGCGGGGCGGGGCTTCGAGACGCCGACGCTCAACGAACTCTCGTACCGGCCGGGCAACGTGGGTGGCCTCAACTTCGCGCTGCAGCCGTCGGTGAACCACAGCCTGGAAGTCGGTGCGAAGGCGCGCGTGGCCGACGGCCTGCTGACCGCCGCGGTGTTCCAGACGCGCACCGACGACGAGATCGTGACCGCCACCAACAGCGGCGGCCGCGCCACCTTCCAGAACGCCGGCCGCACGCAGCGCGACGGCGTCGAGCTGGCCTGGCTGCATGAGACGCGCAGCCATTGGCGCACACAGCTGGCCTACACCTGGCTCGATGCGCGCTACCGCGACGGCTTCTGCTCGCCGTCGCCCTGCACGGGCGGCAATGCGGTGGCGCCGGACAACCGCATCCCGGGCATCGCGAAGCAGTCCTTCTTCGCATCGTTCGGCTATGCACCGCCTGTGGGTTGGCGCGCGGGCGCCGAGCTGCGCGCGCTCAGCCGCATCCAGGCCAACGACGCCAACACCGCGAGCGCGCCGGGCTACGTCGTCGCGGCCCTGCAGGCAGGTTACGTGCAGCGCTGGGCGGGATGGGAGTGGAACGCCTTCGCCCGCGTCGACAACCTGTTCGACCGCCGCACCGTCGGCTCGGTCATCGTCAACGAGAGCAACGGCCGCTACTTCGAGCCGGCCCCCGGCCGCAACTGGACGGTGGGGGCGGGCGCGACCTACGTCTTCTGACGGCGGGCGCCCGCAGTGCCGGTGGGCCTGCCCTCAGCGTCGGCCGGGCCGCTTCGCCTTGCGCCGTGTGCCGATGACCAGCGCCCCGAAGACGAGGCCGGCGCCCAGGCTGGTGTGGCCGCTGAAGCTCGCCAGGCCCACGCCCCAGCCCTGGGCCCTGACGATGACTCCGAGCGCCAGCAGCAATGCCGCCCACCCGATGCCGCGCAACCCGTGGGTCGTGTTCGCCGGAAGCGCGCGGCCCAACAGGTCTTCCTGGTGGCGCTCCATGGCGAGCGCGAGCGCCGTGAAGCCCAGCGTGCTGAGCAGGAAGACGGTCAGATGCGTCATGCGCTTTTCCCGGCCGACGATGGCGTGGTGCGAAGTGGGGCGGGCCGGCGTGCGGCCCGGGTTTGGGGGCTGTGTCGCGCCGTACGGATCGCCAGCATCGCGTGCAGCGCGGCCAGCACCCACAGCATCCCGTCGACACCGGCGAAGACCCAGTCGCCTTCGGCCAGGCTGCGCCACAGCGGGCGATCGGTCGTGACCGCGTTGAGCAGGGGCAGCAGCGCGAGCGCCGCGGTCGCCAGCCAGAGCTGTTCCAGCCAGGCCTTCTTCGCGGGCCGCAGCACCGCGTGCACGCCCATCAGGCCCCAGACGATGAAGAAGGTGTGGATCTCCCAGGCGCCGCGATCGGGCAGGCCGGTCGGCAGCAGGCGGTTGGCCCACAGCATGCCGGCCATGGCGATCGACAGGCCCGCGATGGCCGCGATGTTCAGCCGCTCGACGATGCGAAAGCCCAGGTAGGGCCGCTCCGGATCGGCCAGTTTCTGCCGACGCTTGACGGTCCACATCACGAGGCCGGTGCCCACCATCGCCGTGCCCGCGAGGCTGACGATGAAATACAGCCAGCGCGTCACGCCGTCGCCGAAGCGGCCCAGGTGCAGCGCGTACATCACGCCGCGCGTTTCGGCCGCGGGGCCGACGTGGTCCCTGGTCTCCAGAAGCCGGCCGGTGCTGCCCTCGAACAGCATGTACTGCGGGCTGACCGACGCGCGGCCGGGGTCGCCGCGCGACACGCTCACGCGGGCTGCGGCATCGCCGGCGTTGGTGATCGTCACGCGTTTGATCTTGTCGCTGCCCCAGCGCGCCTGCGCCTGGCGCACCATGTCTTCCACCGGTGCGAGCCCGGCCTTCTGCCCGCTCGGCTTGACCGGCTGGATGAAGGCGCTGAGTTCGGCCGTGAGCTGCTGCCGCTCGGCCGGCGTCTTGAAGGCCGCCTGGCTGCTCCAGGGCATGTACAGGGCCATCAGCGTCACCAGGCCGGTGTACGTGATCATCAGGTGGAAGGGCAGTCCGAACACCGAGAGCGCATTGTGCGCATCGAGCCACGAGCGTTGCCCCTTGCCCCATCGGAAGGCGAAGAAGTCGATGAAGATCTTCTTGTGCGTGATGACGCCGCTGACGATCGCCACCAGCATGAACATCGCGCAGAAGCCGGCCAGCCATCGGCCCCACAGCACCGGCATGTAGTGGAACTGGAAGTGGAAGCGGTAGAAGAATTCGCCGCCGGGTGTCTCCCGCGATGCCACCTTGTGGCCCGTGTCCGGGTCGAAGCTCGCGCTCTTGAAGGCGCGCCGGCCCTCGGCGCCGGGGATGCGCCAGAACGCCGAGGCGACGTTGTTGCGCGCGTCCGGCAGCCCGATGCTCCACTGCGGGCTGTCGGCGGCTGTCGTCGCGAGTTCGTTCGCGATGCGCCGGGCCACCCCCGCCGGGTCGGGCACGGTGGCCTGGTGCGGCAGCTCGGGCCGCATCCACTGCGAGAGCTCGTCCTTGAAGTAGCTCACCGTGCCGGTGAGGAACATGGCGTAGAGGAACCACCCCGTCAGCAGACCGGCCCAGATGTGCAGGTCGGACATGGTCTGGCGGATGCCGCGGACCTGGGGCTGCGCCCTGCGCGCCATCGAAGGCCGGTCGTTCAGGAGGCTCACGAGGCGGCACCTCCGGCCCACACGGACCAGGCCGCGAGCAGCGGCGGCACGGCCGCGACCAGCAGCCCGGCCCAGGCACGCCGCGCGCTGCGCACCGCGAAGACCCAGACCACCGCACCGGCGTAGATCGCGAAGCTCGCCAGCGTGCCGGTGATCACCGCCTGCGTCTTGTCCATCGGAAGCGCGAGTGCGGCGACGCTGCCCAGGGCTGCCAGCACATAGCCGCCGAACACGGCGGCGACGATGCGCGAGAGGAGCGGGCCCACGCGCCGGGCCCGGTCGAGCGCGGCGATCACTTGTTGGGCGTGGCGGCCGGTCCTGCGGGGATCGGGGCGACGCCGTCGGCCTTGACGTAGGTGAGCGTGGTGACGTAGCTCACGCCGTCGTACCTGTCGGCGCCACGCTCGCCCGGCGTGCGGTCGGTGTGGCTGGCCTCGGCCACGTAGGTGCCCTGCCAGGGCATGTCGAAGGTGACCACGCCCTGCGCGTCGGTACGGCTTTCCTTGGCCCAGCCCGATTGCGTGACCAGCGACACCTTGGTCTTCGGCAGCGGCTGGCCCTTGAGGACGAGCTTGAATTCGCCCGGCGTGCCGGTGGGCACGATGTCGAAGGCCAGCTTCGGCGCCTGCGCCGCGAAACCGGTGATCAGCCGCGCGCCCGGGCGGTACCAGTTCTTCGTTTCCTTCTCGCCCTGCTTCATGGTGAAGAGCGGGTAGCTGGCGTCTTCGGCCACGATGCTCTCGCCGGCGCCGGCCTGGAAGGGCAGCGTGAAGCCGTCGCCGGTCTTGGTGCCGTCGCCCACATTTTCACCTTGGGCCGACACCAGCGTGCCGGTCGGCTTGACGAACTTGTCCAGCAGGCCGGGCGATGCCTCGCGCAGGTTGTCGCCGAATTCGCCGAAGCGGATCACGGCGCGCTGGCCGGCGGGCTGTTCGAGCCAGATCTGGTGGGCCTGGGCGGTGGTGACGAAGCCCAGGAGGGCGGCGACGACGATCCGTGTGTGTTTCATGGCTGAGGGCTTTCGTGCAGCGTTCGGTCGATGCCGACAGCTTCCGCATGCGGTCGGCGCGACGTTCTTTAGAAATGAGAACGTTTCTCATTCTAATTCCATAAGAGGCTGCGATTCAGCCATCGCCCTGCGACCCCGGCCCCTGGCGCGGATGATTCGTTCGCAGCTTCTCAGGGGAGGGTGCCGCACCAACGGGCGTAGAGCCGCTGCAGATGGCCCGCCATGCGTGCGGTCCGCGCAGGCACCTCCTGCTGCGTCGCATCCATCGACGCCACGGCCGGATTGCCCGCAGCGTGCTGGCGCAGCAGCTGCGCGCCGTTGCGCGCCAGCGAGAGCGCCACCAGCGCCGGCGTCATCTCCAGGTGCGACTGCACCAACAGGTGCCGGTCGTCCAGCACGTAGGCCTGCGCGGCGCAGTGCACGCCGGTGGCGATGCGCACCGCGCCCGGTGGCGGCGTGAAGGTGTCGCCATGCCACTGGAAGGTCTCGATGCGCTGCCCGGCCGCGTCGCCCCACCAGTTGCGGGCCAGCGCGTGGTCGTCGGCCACGATGTCGTTCCAGCCGATCTCCGGGCGCGTGTGCGTGTGCACGCTGCCGCCCAGCGCGCGCGCCACCAGCTGGCTGCCGAGGCAGTGGCCCGCGACAGGGATGCCCTGTGCGGCGGCGGCGCGGATGAGGGCCAGTTCCTGCCCGATCCACGGCAGCGGGTCGTTGGCGCTCATGTAGCCACCCATGAAGACGAGGCCCGCGAAGGCGGACGCATCGGTAGGCACGGGCTCACCGTCGACGATGCGCACCACCTGCACCTCACGCCCCAGCGCCTGCAGGATGGGCACCACCGTGCCGGGTGCGCCGACCTCGGTGTGCTGGAAGACGGCGATGGGTTTCATCGTCGTCACGCGTCGTGCGCCAGCAGCGCTTCGACCGTCCGCCCGAAGCCCAGGACCTGCGCGTCGTGGTACTTGCGCCCGGCGATCTGCAGCCCGAACGGCAAGCCAGCAGGGTCGCGGCCGAGCGGCAGGCTCAACGCCGGTTGCTGCGTGAGATTGAAGGGGTAGGCGAAGCCGTTGTCCGAGAACCAGTTGGTGACCTGCGCGAGATCGGTCTGCAGCGCGGGGGCCACGGTAGGCGTCGACGGGCTCAGCAGCAGGTCGAAGTCGGCGAAGGCACTGGCGAGCTGGCCGCTGAATTCGCGCAGGCGAGCGCGGCTGCGCGAAAGCGCGTCGACGCCGAGCGCTGCGCCGTCGGCGTACACCGTCTGCAGGCCGGGGCCGAGCTTCTCGCGCTCCGCGGGCGGCCAGGCGACGAAGGATTCGTGGACGCGTGATGCCCAGACGGTCCACATGTCGGTGGCGCAGTTGGTGCCGGTGCTGGTGGCGGGCAACGGCACCAGCGTGTGGCCGGCGGCGGAGAGCCGCCCGAGCAGTGCCTGGAACGCTTCGACGATGACGGGTGCCACCTGCATCTCTGCGCCCAGTTCCAGTGTCCAGCCGATACGCAGCGGCCGCGTGCCCGTGGCGCGAACCACGTCGCGCGGAAAGAGCGATGTCGGGTCGCGCACATCGGGCTGCGACAGCACGCCCATCGCCACGATGGCATCGTTCACGTTGCGCGTGAGCGGCCCCATGTGCGCGAACTCTGCGAAGGCACTCTGCGGTGCCACGGGGATCGCACCGAAGCTCGGCTTGAAGCCCACCAGGCCACAGTACGAGGCGGGGATGCGCACCGATCCGCCGGCATCGCTGCCCAGTGCCAACGGGCCCCAGCCGGCCACAACCTGCGCGGCTGCGCCGCAGCTCGATCCGCCGGGCGTGCGGGTGGTGTTGAGCGGATGGCGCGTGGTGCCGGCCTGCGGGCTGGTCGAACCGATCTGCCAGCCGAACTCGGTCGTGGTCGTCTTGCCGAAGAGCACGCAGCCGGCGGCGCGCAACGGCGCCACGCAGGGCGCGTCCTGCGGTGCTGGCGCAGCGCCGGCCGCGGCGAGCGAGCCGCGCCGTGTCGGCCAGCCGGCCACGTTCATCAGGTCCTTGATCGACACCGGTACGCCGTCGAGTGCGCTCAGCGGGCGGCCGGCGCGCCAGCGCTCGCCGGCGGCGCGTGCTTGCGCGCGGGCGCCCTCCGCGTCGAGCAGGCAGAACGCGTTGATGCCGCGCGTGTCGGCGGCGATGGCCGCGAGCAAAGCGTCGAGCACCGCCTCGGGCGTGTGAACGCCGTCGCGGAAAGCCGCGATCAGCGCGGCGATGTCGAGCGCCAGCCGCGGGTCGCGCGCCGGCATCAGCGGGCGGCCTTGAAGGTCTCGAACTCGATGTTGGCCAGCGTGCCGTCGACCTTGCCGACCTTGCGGATGAATTCGTCCTGCACGATGTCGCGCGTCTTGGCGTCGATGCCGATCGGGCCGCGCGGGCTCTCGAACTGCAGGCCCTGGAAGGCGCCGATGAGCGTCTGGCCGTCGGCGTTGCCGCCGGTCTTCTTGAGTGCGGCGTAGAGCGCGGCCATGCCGTCGTAGGCGGCCACGCTCATGATGGTGGGGCGGGCCTTGGCGCCGCGCAGCGCCTTGAAGTCCTTCACGAAGCGCTCGTTCAACGCCGACTTGTGGTGCATCGAGTACGGATACACGGTGGTGATGTCGAGCGCGCGGTCGCCGATGGCTTCGATGATGGCCTCGTCGACGATGTCGCCGGTGCCGATCAGCTGGATGCCCGCTTCGCTCAGGCCCTTGTCGCGGAACTCCTTGATGAAGGCCGGTGCCACGTCGCCGCCGTTGACGAAGGCGAACAGCACGTCGGGCTTGGCGTCCTTCACGCGCTGCATGTAGGGGGAGAAGTCGAGCGTCACCATCGGCGTGCGCACGTTGCCGACGATCTCGCCGCCGGCCTTCCTGTAGGCATCGAGGAAGGCGGCTTCGGCGTCATGCCCCGGCGCGTAGTCGGCCACGATCACGTAGGCCTTCTTCGAGCCGTTCTTGACCGCCCACTGCGCGATCGGCGGCACCACGTCCGGGTAGGTGAACGAGGTGCGCACCATGAAGGGCGACTTGGCCGTGAGGTTGGCGGCGGCCGCGTTCATCACCACCATCGGCACCTTGGCCTGCGTGGCGATGGGCGCCACCGACAGCGCGTTCGGCGTGAAGCCGAAACCGGCCAGCACCTGCACCTTGTCGCGCGTCACCAGTTCGGTGGCCAGCCGCTTGGCGAGCTCGGGGTTGGGGCCGCCCACGTCCTTCACGATGACCTCGACGCGCTTGCCGGCGACGGTCTCGCCGAACTGCTGCTGGTAGACCTTGATCCCGGCCTCCATCTGCTTGCCGAATTCCGCGAAGGGGCCGGACATTTCGGCAATCAGGCCGACGCGCACGGTGTCCTGCGCGAAGGCGGCGGGCGCGGCCAGCGCGAGGGTGCAGGCGGCGAGGAGATGGCGGCGGGAGAGGGTGCTGAGCAATGCGGACATGGAACTGGTTCCTTCGATCGACAAGAAAGACGAGGGCGGTCCCGACGCGCCGACAGCGGCGACGTGCGGGCCGGGAAACGATGCGCCGTGCCTCAGGCGGGCACTTCGGCGATGCCGACGCCCAGCAGCCCATCGAGCAGTGCCGCATCGGCGGCCAGCGCGGCGCTGGTGCCGGCGTGCACGACGGTGCCGCGTTCGAGCACGATGGCCTGGTGCGTCATCTCGAGCGCGAGCACAGGGTGCTGCTCGACCACGATCGACGCCAGGCCTTCGCCTTCGCACAGGCGGCGGATCGATGCGGCCAGCTCTTCCACGATGATCGGCGCGAGGCCTTCCATCGGTTCGTCGAGCAGCAGCAGCTTGGGGTTGGTCATGAGGGCGCGGCCGATGGCCAGCATCTGCTGTTCACCCCCCGAGAGCTGGTTGCCGTAGTTGCCGCGGCGCTCGCGCAGCCGCGGGAAGAAGCCGTACACGCGCTGCAGGTTCCAGGGGCCGGGGCTGGCGACCACGGTGAGGTTCTCCTCCACCGTGAGCGAGGGGAACACCTCGCGCTCCTGCGGCACCCAGCCCAGGCCGGTGCGCGCGCGGCGGTGCGCCGGCCAGCGCGTGATGTCCTCGCCGCACCAGCGGATGGCGCCCTGCGTGACGCGGGTGTTGCCCATCAGCGTCTCGAGCAGCGTGGTCTTGCCCACGCCGTTGCGACCGAGCACGGCCAGGCTCTGGCCCTCGGCCAGCGTGAAGCCCAGGCGGTGCAGCACGACCGCGTTGCCGTAGCCGGCGACGACGTTGTCGAAGGCGAGCAGTTCAGCCATGGGCCACTCCTGCATGCGTGCCGGCGTGGGCGTGGCCCAGGTAGACCTCGCGCACGCGCGGGTCGATGCCGATCTCGGCAGGTGTGCCTTCGGTCAGGATCTGCCCGGCCACCAGGACCGAGATGCGGCGCGAGAAACGGAAGACGAGTTTCATGTCATGTTCGATGAACAGCACGCTGATGTCCTGCGGCAGTTCGGCAATCGCTTCGAAGAGTTCGCCGCTCTCGTCCTCGGGCACGCCGGCCGCGGGTTCGTCGAGCAGCAGGATGCGGGGTTTGGCGGCCATGGCGAGCGCGATCTCCAGCAGGCGCTGCTTACCGTAGGCCAGCTCGGCCACCGGCACGTCGGCCAGGGCGTCCAGCCTCAGGCGGCCGAGCAGCGCGTGCGCCTCGTCGAACAGCGCCGTGTGACGCACGAGCGGCCGCCACCACACCGCGCCCAGGCCTTCGCGCTCGCTGATGGCGAGCACCACCGACAGCAGCGGCGTGAGGCTGGGGAACAGCGTGTTGATCTGGAAGGTGCGCGCCAGGCCCATGCGCGCGCGGCGGTCGGCGGCGAAGCCGGTGATGTCCTGGCCGTCCATCTCGATGCGCCCGGCGGTCGGCCTGATCACGCCGGTCAGCAGGTTGATGAGCGTGGTCTTGCCGGCACCGTTGGGGCCGATGAGTGCCTGGCGCGCGCCGGGTTCGAGCGAAAGGTGCACGTCGTTCACCGCCTGGAAGGCGCCGAAGCGCACGCCCAGGCCGTGGGTCTGCAGTGCCGGCTTCATGGCGCGCTCCGCTTCGCGAGGCGCGACAGCGCGCCCATGATGCCGCCGCGGCCGACCATGACGGCCGCGATCAGGAAGATGCCGAGCCAGAACATCCAGTACTCCGGGTTGAGGTCGGCGAAGGCGTCGTGCACCAGCATGTAGACCAGCGCGCCGATCATCCCGCCGTAGAGCCGGCCGGTGCCGCCCAGCACCAGGATGATCAGCACCTCGGCCGAGCGGTTGAAGCCGATCGACTCGATGCCGACGAACTGCGTGGTCTGCGCCAGCAGCGCACCGGCCACGCCGGCCACCGAGGCCGACAGCGCATAGGCCATGCGCAGGCGCGACGCCACCGGCGAGCCGATCGCCAGCATGCGCTTGCGGCTGTCGTGGATGCCGCGCAGCGCCAGGCCGAAGGGCGAGCGCAGGATCAGCCGCACGCCCAGGAACATGACGAGCACCACGCCGAAGGCGTAGAGAAAGGCGGTCTTGCCGTAAAGGTCGAACTCGAACAGTCCGAGCACCGGCCACATGACCATGCCCTGCAGGCCGTCGGTGCCGCCGGTGATGCCCGACAGCCGGTTGGCCAGCTCGGCCAGCAGCACGCACACGCCGATGGTGATCATCAGCCGCGTGAGGTCGGCGCCGCGCACCACCAGATAGCTCAGCAGGTAGCCGAGCGCGGCGCAGACGACCAGCGCCACCAGCAGCCCCGTGAAGGGCTCGCCCCAGCCGTGCTTGGCGAGCAGGCCCGCCGCATAGGCGCCGGCGCCGAAGAAGGCCGCGTGGCCGACGGTGAGGATGCCGGCGTAGCCCAGCGCCATGTCGAGCGACACCGCGAACAGGCCGAAGATGAGGATCTGGCTCATCAGCGTGAGCTTGTCCGGCAGCAGGAAGAAGCAGGATGCGAGCGCGAGCCAGAAGGCCACCTCGGCCCAGCGCAGTCGCTGCGGAGAAAGGGTGATGCGCGTCATGCGATGCCTTTGCGCGGAATGATGCCGTTGGGCCGCAGCAGCAGCATGACGATCATCACGACGTAGATGAGGAAGGCGCCCGCTTCCGGCCAGTAGTACTTGCCGGCCATGTCGACGATGCCGACCAGCAGCGCCGCGACGAAGGGGCCGGTGATGGTGCCGGCGCCGCCGACGCACACCACGATCAGGAAGTACACGAGGTACTTGAGCGGGAACGACGGCTCCAGCCCGAGCATGCCCAGGCTGAGCGCGCCGCCCAGGCCCGCCAGGCCGCAGCCCAGCGAGAAGGTCAGAAAAAACAGGCGCTGCACGTGGATGCCGGTGCCGGCCGCCACGCGCTGGTTGTCGACCGCCGCGCGCACCATCGCGCCGTAGCGCGTCTTGCCGATGCCCAGCAGCAGCACGGCCAGCACGAGCACGCCGCAGAGGATGAGGAAGAGCCGGTAGCGGCCGACCTCGAGCCCGCCCAGCGACACCCGTCCGTCGAGCAGCGGCGGCAGCTGGAAGGGCTGCATCGTCGGGCCGAAGAAGTAGGTGAAGACGGCGATCGAGACGAACACGATGCCGATCGACAGCAGCACCTGGTCGAGCGGGTGGGCCTTGTAGAGCCGCCGGTAGAACGTGAACTCCAGCACCGCGCCGATCAGTGCCGCGGCGACGAAGGCCGCGGCCAGCGCCGGGAAGAAGCCCACGCCGTAGCGGCTCATCAGCACGCTCGCGGCGTAGCCACCGACCATCGCGAATGTGCCATGGGCGAGGTTGACGAAGTTCATCAGGCCCATCGTGATGGACAGGCCCACCGCGATGAGGAAGAGGAGCATGCCGTAGGCCACGCCGTCAAAAATAACGATACCCATGAAATTCCCGTTGTTGGCTGCGCGCCGGTGTCGGGCCGGCGGTGCTGGCTGTGCGCCGCGCTGCTTACTTCGCGGCTTCCTTGGCCGGGTCCTTGACCTTGTCGAACTTGTCGAACTCGACGTTCACCAGCTTGCCGTCGACCTTCTCGGTCTTGCGGATGTACACCGTCTGCACGATGTCGCGCGTGACCGGGTCGATCTCGATCGGGCCGCGCGGGCTCTCGAAGCGCAGGCCCTTGAGCGCGTCCATCACCTTGTCGCCCGACACGTCGCCCTTGGTCTTGGCGAGCGCCAGATCGATGGCGGCCATGGCGTCGTAGGCGGTCACGGCGAAGTAGCTCGGGCGCATCGAGGTGCCGAACTGCGCGACGAAGTCCTTCACGAACTTCTGGTTCTTGGGCGAGGGGTGGGCGTACGAGTAGTGGTGCGCGGTGACCAGGCCCAGCGCGACGTCGCCGGTCGCATCGAGGTAGCTGTCGTCGGTCGCTTCGCCGGTGGCGAAGAGCTTGATGCCGGCCTCGTCCATGCCGCGTTCCTTCCACACCTTGAGGAAGGCCGGGGGCATCACGCCCGAGGGGAAGAAGAAGAACACCGACTGCGGCTTGGCGTCCTTCAGGCGCTGCACGTAGGCCGAGAAGTCGGGGTTGTTCATCGGCGTGCGCAGTTCGCCGAGGATCTTGCCGCCGCCTTCCTCGAAAGCCTTCTTGAAGGCGGTGAACGAATCGGTGCCCGACGCATAGTCGGCCACGACCACGTACGACTCCTTGATGCCGTTCTTGATCATCCAGCGTGCCATCGGGTCGGACACTTGCTGCACGGTGAACGACAGCCGCGCCACATACGGCGAGCTGCTGGTGATGGCCGACGACGATGCGTTCATCACGATGGTCGGGATCTTCGCCTGCGTGGCGATGGCGCTCACCGCATAGGCGTTGGGGCTGAAGTCGAGGCCGGTGAGGATGCTCACCTTGTCGCGCACGACCAGTTCCTGCGCCATGCGCTTGGCGGCATCGGGCGCCGGGCCGGCCGTGTCCTTCTTGATGATCTCGACGGTGCGCCCGGCGATCTTGCCGCCGTGTTCCTTCAGGTACAGCGCCACGCCGGCGTCGAACTGCCGGCCGTAGTCGGCGTAGGGGCCGGAATAGGTGGCGATCATGCCGATGCGCAGCGGCTCGTCGGCCGCGTGCGCGCTGCCGAAGGCGCCCATGGCCGTGAGCGCGGCGAGGGCGAGGGTGGCAAGGGTGCTTCGCTTGGTCATCTTCATCATGGAACTCCGAGGTTGGAAGGAATCAGGTCGTGGCCGTCGGCACGCTCTTCAGGTCGAAGGAGGTGTCGGCCAGTTGCGCGGCGGTGGGCTGCGCGCGTGCGGCGATCAGCTTGCGGCTGTGCATGTGCTCGGCCGGCTTGTTGACCGAGTGCGCACCGACCAGCACGCCGTCGCGCAGGTAGAACAGGCTGAACTTGTCACTGGCGATGTCACCACGGGTCACGACCTCGTCGCCGTGCATCGGTAGGCCGGCCATCTGGAACTTGAGGTCGAACTGGTCGCTCCAGAACCACGGCACCGCGGTGTTGGGCTGCTCGCGCCCGACCACCACCGAGGCCGCGGCACGCGCACCGTCGTTGGCCGCCTGGATCGATTCGAGCCGCACCCGCGTCGGGCCGCCGGGTACCGGCGCGATCGTCATCGAGGCCACGTCGCCGGCCGACAGCACGCGCGGTGCCGAGGTGCGGCCGAAGGCGTCGACCACGATGCCGTTGTCGACCGCCAGGTGCGCCGCCTGCGCCAGCTCGACGTTCGGCAGCACGCCGACGCCGAGCACCACCAGGTCGCAGTCCACGCGGTGGCCGTCTGCCAGCTCGACCGCATCGACATGGCCGTTGCTGCCGTGCAAGGCGCGCACGCCGCGGCCGGTGAGCAGCTCGATGCCGCGGCGCCGATGCGCGTTCTCGACGTAGGCCGACATGATGGGCGGGAAGCTGCGGGTCAGCAGGTGCGGTTGGGCCTCGACCACCGTGACCTCGACGCCGCGCGTGCGCAGGGCCGATGCCACTTCGAGGCCGATGAAGCCGCCGCCGATGACGCAGGCGCGCTTCGTGCGGCCGGCCGCGTCGGCCACGCGCAGGGCGTCGTCGAGCGTGCGCAGTTCGAGCACGCCGTCGAGTTCCGCGCCCGGCACCGCGAAGGGCCGGCAACGCGCGCCGGTCGTCAGCGCGAGCCAGCCGTAGTCGAGCGTGCGGCCATCGGCCAGCGTGACCGTGCGCGCGCCGGCGTCGACCGCTGCGGCGCGCTGGCCGAGCTGCAGGTCGATGCGGTTCTGCGTGAAGAAGTCCGGCCCGCGCAGCTGCAACTGGTCGACCGTCGTCTTGCCGGTAAGCAGCCCCTTCGACAGCGGCGGCCGCTGGTAGGGCAGGTGGCGTTCGTCGCCGAGGATCGTGATCGGTTCCTCGAAGCCGAGTTCGCGCGCGGTGGCCGCGAGCTGCACGCCGGCATACGACGCGCCGACGATCACCAGGGTTTTCGCGCCGGGCATCAGATCTGCGTCTCGGGCACGCGCACGGTCAGGCCGTCGAGCGCGGCCGTCATCGTGATCTGGCAGCTCAGGCGGCTGCCAGGCCGGCGTTCGGCGGCGACGCCGTCGAGCAGGTCGTTCTCCATGTCGTCGGCCGGCGGCAGCAGGGCGATGAAGGCGTCGTCGACGTAGACGTGGCAGGTCGCGCAGGAGCAGGAGCCGCCGCATTCGGCGTCGATGCCGCGCACGTTGTTGCGCACGGCGTTTTCCATCACGCTGCTGCCGGGCTTGGCGTCGATGGCGCGGGTGCTGCCGTCTTGGAGGATGTAGTGGATCGTGGGCATCGTGGTTATTGGCATCAGGGCTTCAGAACATGTCGAAGTACTCGCGATGTTCCCATTCGCTGACGTCGAGGTTGAAGCGGGCGATCTCCGCTTCCTTGATGTGGCAGAGGTAGTCGACGAAGGTCTTGCCCATTTGTTCGGTGAGCATGGCGTCGTCGCGCAGGCAGGCCAGCGCATCGCCGAGCGAACGCGGCAGCTGCTGCGCAGGCGTTTCGTAGGGCGCATCGGCCGAGGGGCCGGGGTCGGTCTGGTTGCGGATGCCGTCGAGCCCGGAGAAGAGTTGCGACGCGAGGTAGAGGTACGGGTTGGCGGTCGGTTCGCCCACGCGGTTCTCGATGCGCGTCGCCTTCTGGCCAGGGCCGCCGAGCACGCGCAGCATCGCGCCGCGGTTGTCGCGCGCCCAGATGGCGCGGTCGGGCGCCAGTGAAAACGGGCGGTAGCGGCGGTAGCCGTTGATGGTCGGGCTCGCGAGCGCGGCGGCGCCGCAGGCGTGCGCCTTCAACCCGCCGAGGTAGTGCAGGCCGAGCGGGCTCAGATCCTGGCCGTCGGCCTCGGGCATGAAGGCGTTCACCCCATCGCGCTTGCGGCGCAGCGACTGGTGCAGGTGCCAGCCGCTGGACATCACGTTCGGGATCTTCGGCCGGCACATGAAGGTGGCGTGGTAGCCCGCACGCTGGCAGATCTGCTTGATGGCGCTGCGCAGCAGCACCATCGTGTCAGCGGGCAGCACGCCGGCGGTGGGGCCGAAGGTCAGCTCGAACTGGCTCGGGCCGTATTCGATCTCCAGCGAGCGCAGCGGCAGGCCGAGCGCGATGAGGTTGGATCGCAGCAGCTCCATCACCGGGTCGAGCCGGTCGTAGCGCAGCTCGGTGAGGTACTGGTGGCCGTGCGACAGCAGCGACACGCGCGGCGGCTCGCCCGGCTGGCCCGAATCGCCCAAGCCGAGGCGCGGGTCGTCGAGCTTGAAGACATGGAACTCGACCTCGAGCCCGGCGATGAAGTCCAGGCCGAGCGCGTCGAGCTGCTGGACCGCGCGCTGCAGGATCTGCCGCGTCGCGAAGGGGCAGGGCTTGCCGTCGGCCATGTACGCATCGCACAGGACCCAGCCCGTGCGCGGCGACCACGGCAGCACCTTGAAGGTGGCGGGGTCGGCCACGACGGTGAAGTCGGCGCCGCCCTGGAAGCCTTCCATGGCGAAGCCGCCGCCGGCGCTGAACACCGGGAACACGGTCTTGTGCGAAGTGTCCTTGGCGAGCAGGGTGGAGGTGAGGTTGACGCCGTCCCACAGCGCGTCGCGCGCCTCGCTGGCCACCAGCGTCTTGCCGCGCAGGATGCCGTGCTGGTCGGGGAACGCGAAGCGCACCACGTCGACCTCGCCGCTGTCGAGCCGGCGCACCAGCTCCTTGGCCTGCTTCTCCTGGTCGTCGGACCAGAGGCCGAAGCGATTCACGAAATTGCTCATGGCGTGCCGGGGCTCAGGCGCCGAGCCGCGCAGCGGCCCAGGTGGACTTCAGGCGGCGGTCGCGGTCGGCCTGCTGCCAGTACGCTTGCGGGCCGACGCCTTCGCCGGCCTTCTCGTTCACGCCGTCGATCGAGGGCGGGCCCGACATGGCGCTGGCCTGTTCCTGGCCGATGACCATCGGTGCGCCTTCGCCGGCCTGCGTGCTCTCGATGGCCTTCACCAGCAGACGGCGGTAGGCAATGATGCCCTTGTCGGTCGTGCCCAGGTGTTCGCGCGTGCGGTCCTGGATCGGGCCTTGCGACTCGACCGCCCACTGGTCGTGCACGTTGATGTCCTCGCCCATGCCGGTGTAGGTCTTGGTGAGCTGTTCGTTGACGTCGTAGCCGTAGTCGTTGCGCTTGTTGCGGCGCGAGGTGTAGTTCGGCAGCTCGTACAGTTCCAGGCGTTGGTCGCGCATCTGCTGCTTGTTCACCGGGCCGGTGAAGCTGGTGAAGATGGCGTACCAGTAGCAGTGCGTGTCGTCCACCGGCACGTGCCATTGCGAGATGGTCATCTCGGTGCTCATCGGGATCACGAAGGCCTGCGGGAACACCACGTTGGTGACGCGCACATGCGTGTCGGTGGCCGACACCTTGCGCAGCGTGGTCAGGCGCATGCCGTAGTCGGTGTTGTCGACGTTGATCTCGGGCAGGTCGAACTCGCGCAGCACCTTGGTGATCGGCAGGTCGGAGTCGGCCGAGGCACCGCGGAACTGCTTGCCGTAGCTCTCCGACGTGTCTTCGTCCTCGAAGAAGCGGTGCAGGTACGAGGCATGCGCCGGGTCGATGCCCACCTCGAGCGCCTGGAGCCAGTTGCACTCGAACAGGCCCTTGAAGGCGAAGGTGTGCGTGTCGGGCGCGACGAAGCAGTCGAAGTCGGGGAACGCGGGCGGCTCGCCTTCGCCGATGTAGGCAAAGATGGTCCCGCTCTTCTCGACGACCGGATACGCGGACTGTTTGATGCGCGTGCACAGCTTGCTGCCGGCCGGCTCGGCCGGTGTTTCCAGGCAGGTGCCCTTCACGTCGAACAGCCAGCCGTGGAACGGGCAGCGCAGGCCGCCGCCTTCGAGCCGGCCGAAGGCCAGGTCGGCGCCGCGGTGCGGGCAGTCGCGGTCGAGCATGCCGAGCTGGCCGTTCTCGTCGCGGAACAGGACGAAGTGTTGTCCCATCAGCTGCACGGCCTTCACCGGGCGCGGCCCGGAAAGCTCGTCCGAAATCGCCACCGGCTGCCAGTAGCGGCGCAGCAGCTGGCCGGCGGGCGTTCCGGGGCCGACCCGGGTGATGAGATCGTTCTGTTCGGCGCTGATCATGCGTGGAGCTCCATCGAGGTTTTGACGAACATGCTTTGCATGCAATTGCATACATTGTCGGAGTTGTCTTTGTCGAAGGTCAACGTCTTTCTACGAAATCAGTGGGTTATTGGGTGGATCGAACCGGTAGATGGTGATTTTTGAGCGCACCTTTGATGTGCGTCAACGTCCTGATTTGGGTCTTTGGCGGGAGTGTATGCAACAACCGGACCAATGCGGGTCGCTTGTGTGCATGCTCGGCGCCTCTCCTAGAATGGGGCTTCTTTGCTGCGCCTTGCGAATCCCATGGACTCCCAACAATCCCGCGTGCTGGTTCAGTTGCGCGACATGATCCTCAAGGGCGAATTCGTGCCCGGCGAGCGGCTGGCCGAGATCCCGCTGGCCGAGAAGCTCGGTGCCTCGCGCACGCCGGTGCGGCTCGCGCTCACGAGCCTCGAGCACGAAGGCCTGATCGAGCCCTCGCCCTCGGGCGGCTACCAGATGCGGCGCTTCACGTCCCGCGAGATCGCCGATGCGATCCGCGTGCGCGGTTTGATCGAAGGTTTCGCCGCGCGCCTGCTGGCCGAAGACGGTGCGCCGCGTCAACTGCTGCGCGATCTCAACGCGTGCCTCGACGACGGCGACAAGGCGGTCAACAAACCCACGATGGAACTCGACGACTACGCGGCCTACGTCGAGATGAACGACCGCTTCCACAAGCTCATCATGGACGGCTGCGGCAACTCGGCGCTTCGCCGCGTGATGGACATGCTCGACGGCCAGCCCTTCGCGTCGCCGAGCGCGATGCTGCCGATGCAGTCGTCGATGGAAGAGGGCCAGCAGTGGATGCGGCAGGCGCACCGCACGCACCACGCGCTGGTGCAGGCGATCGAGCGAGGGCAGGGCTCACGCGCGCAGGCGCTGGGCGAGGAGCATGTGGAGATTGCGCGGATGAATCTGGACTATGCGTTGGAGCGGCCGGAGTTGGCGGCGGAGTTGATGCCTGGGATGAAGCTGGTCGCGGGGAAGGCGCGGGGCTGAGGTTCTATCGTTGGTTCTGGTGAGGGCGCCCGGCAGGCGGTGCGGGCCGTTCGACCCCGGTGCGCCGGCCCTTCGGGCTGCCTTGCGGTGCTCGCCTTTCGCGGGGTCCCGCCCAAACTCGCTGCGCTCAGACAAGGGCGAGCCCTGATCCGCGAAAGGCTGCGCTCCTCAGCGGCGCACAGGGGATCGCCCGGCCCGCACCGCCTGCCGGGCTTGGTGGGCGCGCGACGATTGCGCTCGCCGGGGAGAGAGATGCACAACGATCGCGTCCACGTTGGTGGGTGGTATGTCTTTGGGCGGCTGTTGAGGCTCCGGCGAGCACCGCAGCGAAAGGCGGATCAGGGCCGCGCGTGTTTGAGCGAAGCGAGTTTGCGCGGACCCCACCTTTCGTGAGGAGCAGCAGCGAAGCCCGAAGGGCCGGAGACGTCTGCCGCCCAAAGGCATACCGCCCGCCGACGCCCCCGAACCCCCGAACCGTTTTGCTCAGCCCTTCGACGCCCCCCGCCCCGCATGCCGCTGCATCATCGCCACGAACGCTTCCGCGGCCGGTGACAGCGCCATCCCCCGCCGCTGATAGATATAGAACTGCCGCCGAATCTCCGGCCCCCGCAACGGCACGAAGCGCACCTTGAAGTTGTCCGCGAACATGCGCGCGTAGTCGGGCACCGCGGCCAGTCCCGAGCCCACACCGACCATCGCAAGCGCCGTCGTGAGGTAGCCGACCTCCACGGCGGTCTGCATCGACAGCGACGCATCGTGCGACTGCAGGATGCGTTCGAGCTGGCGGTTGAACTCGCTCGAATAGATCACCCAGCGCTCGTTGCGCAGTTCGTCCCACGACACGCCGCGCCGCCCGGCCAGCGGGTGCGTCGCAGGGCAGACCATGCGGATCGGCACGTCCATCAGGAAGCTGCGCGTCACGTCCTCGCCCACGGTGCGTTCGGGGCCGACGCCGAGTTCCGCCTCGCCGCGGCGCACCACGCCCACCACGTCGTCGGTCGTCGCGTCGGTCACGCGCAGACCGATGTCGGGGTGCGCCGCCGCGAATTCGCCCAGCACCGTCGAGATCCAGGTGCAGCTCAGCATCTGTGGCGCCACCACCCGCAGCAGCCCGGTGCGCAGCGATCGCAGGTCGGACGCGCCTTCGACCACCTGGTTCACGTCGTCGAGGATGCGGCGCGCCAGCGGCAGCAACTGACGGCCCGCTTCGGTCAGCGTGACGGCCGCGCCGCGGTCGAACAGCGCCACGCCCAGTGCCTCTTCCAGCTGCTGTACCAGCATGCTGACGGCGGACTGCGTGAGGTTCACCTGCCTGGCCGCGGCGGTGAAACTGCCGGCGCGCGCCACGGCGGAAAAGGCGCGCATCTGGCGCAAGCTGATGTTCATGGCTGCACCAGGGTGGGATGGTCGAGGACGGGCATGGTGGCCGATTATCAGAAAGTCTGATGCGCACATCAAAAGAACTGGCTTGATTGATGATGGCGCCGATTCACAGAATGCGCCGCATGCACATCGCCGTCATCGGGACCGGCATCGTGGGCGTCTGCACCGCAGCATGGTTGCAGCGCGACGGTCACCAGGTCACCTTCATCGATCCCCTCGAACCGGGCGAAGCCTGCTCGTTCGGCAACGCGGGGTCGCTGTCGCCCAGCGCCTGCCTGCCGGTCGGCATGCCCGGCATGTGGAAGCGCGTGCCGCGCTGGCTGCTCGATCCGCTGGGGCCGCTCACCGTGCGCTGGCGTTATGCGCCGGTCGTGTTGCCCTGGCTGGTGCGCATGCTGCAGCACTCGACGCGCGAAGAGGTCACGCGCATCGCCACCGCGCTGCGCACGCTGCTCGAACCCATCTTCGACTGCTACGACCCGTTGCTGGCCCATGCCGACGCGCAAGCGCTGGTGAGCCGCAGCGGCTGCCTCTATGTCTACTCGTCGCGCGAAGCCGCAGCGCAGTGGCAGTGGGGCATGAACCTGCGGCGCTCGCTCGGCGTGAAGCTGGTCGATGTCGAACGCGACGAGCTGGAAGCGCTGGAGCCCGACCTGAAGGGCCGCTTCCGCTTCGGCCTGCTGGCGCCGGACAACGGCTCGACCGCCGACCCCTCCGCGCTGGTGAAGGCGCTGCACGCGCGCTGCATCGTCGATGGCGCCAGGCGCAACGGGCACAGCGTCGTGGGCTTCGAGCGCCAGGGGGGGCGGGTGACCGGCGTGCAGCTCGATTCGGGTGGCTCGCTCGCCGTCGACGGCGTGGTCGTCGCGGCGGGTGCCTGGTCGGCACCGCTGGCCGCAGCGCTGGGCGAGCGCGTGCCGCTCGAAACGCAGCGCGGCTACCACGTCACCGTGCGCAGCTCGAACCTCGCCCTGCGCCACACCGTGATGGCGGTCGAGCACAACCTGATGGTCAACCCGATGGCGATGGGCCTGCGCCTCGCCGGCACGGTGGAATTCGCCGGCCTGCAGGCGCCGCCGAATTACGAGCGCGCCGATGCGCTGCTGCAGCAGGGCCGCCACCTGTTCCCGCACCTCGACACCTCCGAGATCACGCGCTGGATGGGCCATCGACCCTGCCTGCCCGACAGCCTGCCGGTGGTCGGCCGCGCACGCGGCGCCGACAACGCCTGGCTCGCCTTCGGCCACGGCCACATGGGCATGTGCATGGGCGCGAGCACCGGCCGCGAGATCGCTCACCTGGTGGCCGGCCGCGCGCCGCAGGTCGACCTGACGCCGTTCCGGCCCGACCGCTTCTGATGGCCACGCCCGACACGTCACGCTGGGCGATCGGTGTCGACATGGGCGGCACCTTCATCGATGCCGTCGCGGTCGCCGACGACGGCCGGCTGGCCAGTCTGAAGCATCCGCGCGTGGCGGGCCAGTTGGCCGGGCCCGTGCTGGCCGCCATCGACCGCATCTGCGCCGAGAACGGCGTCGCGCCGCAGCAGGTGGCCCGCATCGTGCACGGGTCCACCGTGGTCACCAATCTGCTGCTCGAACAGAACGCGCCGCCGGTCGCGGTGCTGACGACTGCCGGCATGGGCGACGTGCTGGCGCTCGGCCGCCAGGAGCGGCGCGAGCTGTACCTGCCTGTCATCGCCAGGCCGACGCCGGACGAGCGGCTGTTCCCCGAGCACCTGCGCTTCGAGATCGGCGGGCGCATCGACGCACAGGGTCGCGAGACAGCACCGCTCGCGCTCGAAGGCTTCGACCGCATCGCGGACGCCATCGCGCAGTCGGGCGTGCGCGCCGTGGCCGTGTGCCTGCTGTTCGCGCACCGCAACCCAGCGCACGAACAGAAGTTGCGCGATGTGCTCGCCGCGCGCCTGCCGACGCTGATGGTGTCGCTGTCGAGCGAGGTCGACCCGAAGCCGCGCGAGTTCGAGCGCTTTCTCACCACCGCGCTCGACGCCTATGCCAAGCCGATGGTCGCCGACTACCTGCGCGAACTGGCCAGCGCCCTGACGGCGCGCGGCCTGCCCGAACCCTTCCTGATGCGCTCCGAAGGCGGCACCGGCGCCTGGTGCGACGTGGCCGCACGGCCGGTCGGCCTGGCGATGTCGGGGCCGTGCGCCGCGCTCGAAGGCGTGGCCGCGAGCCTGGGTGGGCGTGCCGGCGCGTCGCCCGTGGTGATGGCCATCGATGTCGGCGGCACCAGCACGGACATCGGCATCGTCGAGCACGGTCGACCGGCCTTCGGCGACGCGTTGCAGGTCGGCGACCTGAGCCTGCGGCTGCGCTGCGCGGATGTCGAATCGCTCTCGGTCGGTGGCGGCAGCGTGGTGCGCGCATTGCCGGGCGGCGCGCTGCGGCTCGGTCCGCGCTCGCAGGGCGCTTGGCCGGGGCCGGCGGCCTACGGTCTGGGTGGGGATCGCGCGACTCTGACCGACGCGCTGTGCGTGCTCGGCCGCTTGCCGGCGCGCCTCGCCGGCGGCGTGTCGCTCGACCGCGCCGCGGCCGAAGCCGCGTTGCAACGCGATGCCGCGGCGCCGCTGGGCATCGACGTGAAGGACGCGGCCCAGGCCGTCGTCCGCACCGCCGCGTCGGCGATGGCCGAGGCACTGAAGATGCGCAGCTTCCAGCGCGGGCTCGACCCGGCCGACAGCCTGCTCGTGGCCGCCGGTGGCGGCGGTGCGCAGCACGCTGCCGAGGTCGCCGATCTGGCCGGCATGACGCAGGTGCGCGTGCTGCCGCAGGCCGGCGTGATCGCCGCGCTCGGCATGCTGTGCGCTGCGCCGACGCGCACCCTGGAGCAGTCCATGGATGTGCTGCTGGACGACGACCGGCTGCAGGCCCTGCGCGCGCAGGTCGACGCGCAGGGCCAGGCCACGCGGTGGCACCTCGCGCTGTGCCACGTCGGCCAGGAATTCGCCATCGACGTGCCGTGGTTGCCCGACACCGACACGGTCGCCGCGCTCGCCGAACGCTTCGAACAACGCCATGCGCAACTGCGCGGCAACCTGCCGGCACGAGAGGCGTTGCAGGTGCGCCAGATGCGGACCGTGTTCGAAGCGGCGCTGCCGCAGCCCGCGCCTTTCACGGCGCCGCCCGCAGCGACGGCCAGTGCGTGGGCTGGCCTGCCGCCCTCCGGCAACGGCCCGGCCTCGCTCTTCGCCGCGCTCACCACCGTGTGGGTGCCCGAAGGCTGGCGCTGGCAGCGCCTTGCCGACGATTCATTGCTGCTCGAGCGCAGCGAGAGGGCATCCGAATGACCGACGCGACCATCACCGCCCGCATGGAGCCGCTGCGCCTCGCGCTGCAGGGCGCGGTCGATCGCATGCAGAGCGGCATGATGCGTGCCGCCTACTCGTCCATCGCCCGCGAGGGCGGCGACTGCGCGGCGGCCCTGTTCCTGCCCGACGGCCGGCTGCTGGCGCAGGCGCGCTCGTTGCCGCTGCTGCTGGGCTCGCTGATCCCCGCGGTCGGCGGCGTGCTCGCGCGCTTTCCCGCCGCATCGATGCGCGACGGCGAGGGCTACCTGATGAACGACCCGTGGTCCGGCGGCACGCACCTCCCCGACCTCGTCGTGGTGCGGCCGGTGCTGCTCGGCGACACGGTCATCGCCGTCGCCGCGACCTGCATGCACCACCAGGACGTGGGCGGCATGACGCCGGGCTCCATCCCGCCCAATGCCACCGAGATTTACCAGGAAGGCCTGCGCCTGCCGCCGCTGCGCTGGCGCACGGCCGGCGGCATCGACGCCAGCGTGCAGAACATCCTCGACGCCAACAGCCGCACGCCGGTCAACCTGCGCGGCGATCTGGCGGCGCAGTGGTCGGCGGTGAGCCTCGGTGCGCGCGAACTCGCAGTGCTGGCCGAGCGCACCGGCGACGTCTTCCTGCCCGTGTGCGACGCGCTCATCGCCCAGGCCGAGCAGATGACGCGCGCCGCGCTGCGCGAGGCACCCGACGGCGACTGGGCCTGGGAAGATCAGCTCGACGGCGACGGCGTCAGCGACGACCCGGTGTGCATCGCGGTGCGCATCCGCAAGACCGGCGACGCCATCGACATCGACTTCGCCGGCAGCTCGCCGCAGGTGCGCGGACCGGTCAACGCCTCGCCCGGCAGCGTGCTGTCGGCGGCGCTCTTCTTCATGCGCACGCTGGCGCCCGACGCGCCGAACAACGCGGGCTGCCTGGCGCCGCTCACGCTGCACCTGCCGCCCGGCAGCGTGCTGAACCCCGACCTGCCGGCCGCGGTGAACGCGCGCACGGCCACCGTGAAGATGGCCTGCAACGCGATGCTCGGCGCCTGGTCGCAGGCGGCGGCCGGCGTGTCGGTGGCACCGCATGCGGGCGTCGCGACCGTGGTGTCGCTCAGCGGCACGCGCGACGACGGCCGGCGCTGGATGCTCACCGAGATCATCGCGAGCGGCGCCGGCGCGAGCGCGCTCGGCGCCGGCACGCCGGGCGTGTCGACCGACATCGGCAATGCACGCAACACGCCGGTGGAAGTGCTCGAGAGCGAGGCGCCGCTGCAGGTCGAGTGCTACGCCATCCGCCACGGCTCGGGTGGTGCGGGCCAGCATGAAGGCGGCCACGGCGTGCGCCGCGTGTACCGGCTGCTCGAAGGCCGCGCGTCGGTGTCATACCGCGGTGAGCGGCATGTGTCGCAGGCGCGTGGCGCGCAAGGCGGCGGCGCGGGTGCGTCGTCGGCCGCACGGATCGAGCGCGCCGATGGACAGGTGGAAACGCTGGGCGCACGCGCCCGGACCGAATGGCATGCCGGCGACCGTCTCGTGATCGAGACGGCCGGCGGTGGCGGCTGGGGCGCGCTCGACGCTGCCACCGCGAAGGACCCCCATGCAACGAACCCAGGAGTGAATCGATGAAACGCAGCCCCCTTCTTGTCCGCACCGCTCGCCGTGTCGCCCTCGGTGGCGCCCTGGCGCTGGCCGCTGTCGCGTTGCTGCCGTCGCTGGCCATCGCGCAGAGCTACCCGGCCAAGCCCATCCGCATCGTCGTGCCGTTTCCGCCGGGCGGCAGCACCGACCTGCTGGCGCGCCGCATCGGCGAGAAGCTGGCCGCGGCCTGGGGGCAGCCGGTGGTGGTCGAGAACCGTGCCGGTGCGGGCGGCACGCTCGGCGCCGACTACGTCGTCAAGTCGGCGCCCGACGGCTACACGCTGCTGATGGGCGTGACCGGCAGCAACGCCATCGCCGGTGCGCTGTACCCTAAGCTGCCCTACGACGTGGTGAAGGACTTCGCGCCGGTGTCGCTCGTCGTCTCGTCGCCCCTGGTGCTGGTGCGCAACCCGGGCTTCGCGCCGAAGACGGTGCAGGCGCTGGTGGCCGCGGCCAAGGCCAAGCCGGGCTCGATCAGCTACGGCTCGCCGGGCAATGGCACGTCGATGCATCTGACCGGCGAGATGTTCAAGCTGTCGGCCAAGGTGTCGATGCTGCACATCCCCTACCGCGGCAGCGCGGGGGCGCTGAGCGACCTGATGGGCGGGCAGATCGACACGATGTTCGGCGACTTCCTCGTGGTCTGGCCGCAGCTGGAAGCCGGCAAGCTGCTGCCGATCGCGGTGACGTCGAAGACGCGCCACAAGATGCTGCCCAACGTGCCGACCATCGCCGAGAGCGGCTACCCGGGCTTCGAGGCGCTGTCGTGGCAGGGCCTGTTCGCGCCGGCTGCCACGCCGCCGGCCATCGTCGAGCAGCTCAACCGTGAAGTGAACAAGGCGCTGGCCAGTGCGGACATCCAGGAGTACTTCGGCTCGCGCGGCTTCACGCTGGGCGGCAGCAGCGCCACGGAGTTCAAGGCCTTCGTGAAGGTCGAGGCCGACAAGTGGGCCAGGATCGTCCAGGCCTCCGGCGCCAAGGCGGACTGAGCGCCGCATGGGAACCATCACGCACATCGGGCCGCCAGTGGTTCGCGCGGGGAAGACGCAACCGATCTCACCGGCCGTGGTGGCCGAAGGTGCGCTGGTCTTCGTGTCGGGGCAGGTGCCGATGCGCGACGGCACGCCCGCGGCGCCCGACATCGCGGGCCAGACGCATGTGGCGCTGGACATGATCGAGGCCATCCTTGAGCGCGCCGGTTGCACGCTGGCTGACGTGGTGAAGACGACGGTGTGGCTGGTCGACGGGGACGACTACCCGGCCTTCAATGCGGCTTGGGGGGAGCGCTTTGCGCCTGAGACGGCGCCAGCGCGATCGACCGTGATTTCGGGGTTGATCGCGCCGGTGTTGGTGGAGATCGAGGCGGTCGCTGTGCGCCGCTGAATTTGGCTTGTGCTTGTGGGTGGGCCGTGGGCGGCGGGTAACTCCTTCCGCGAATGTCCCCCGCTTCGCTCCTCCTTTATTTCGCTGCAGGAGTCACCCACCACCCACGGCCCGGGACGCGCTGTGTCGTTCAGCGCGATGAGCAACCGTCGCGTCCAGGCGCATGTCGGTGGGGTGTACTGCGCAGTGAGGTCAAGGAGGAGGCCGCAGGCCGGGGGACACGAACGAAGCAGTGCACCCCGCCGGCATGAGCCCCGCTACGGCGCATGCAAGCCGAGTTTAGAACGTCGCCGGCCGCCACTTCAGGAGCCGCTTCTCCACCTGGCTGAGCAGGAAGTCCGCAGCCAGTGCCACCACTGCCAGCACGATCATCGCAGCGAACACACCGCTCGCATTGAAGGCACCTTGGGCCGTCGAGATCAACAGACCGATACCTTCCTTGGCGCCGAGAAACTCGCCGACCACCGCACCGACCAGCGCGAAGCCGAAGCTCACGTGCAGGCTCGCCAGGATCCAGGACATGGCCGATGGAATGACTACCGCGGTGGTCAGTTGCCGCGGCGACGCGCCGAGGATCTGCGCATTGGCGATCATGTACTTGTCGGCTTCGCGCACGCCCTGGAAGGCGTTGCCGAAGACCACGAAGAACACCATCACGACAGCCAGCGCCACCTTCGACGCCATGCCCAGGCCCAGCGCGATCACGAAGATCGAGCCGAGCACCACGCGCGGGATCGAGTTGGCGATCTGGATGTACAGGCTGAACACGTCCGACAGCAGCTTGTTGCGGCCCAGCAGGATGCCGCAAACCACGCCCGCCACCGAGCCGATCAGGAAGCCGATGACGGTCTCCTCCAGCGTCACGAGCACCTGCGTCCACAGCGGGCCCTGCGAGGTGCCGTCGCGCACCCATTCGACGATCTGCGCCCAGATCATCGAGGGCATCGAATAGAAGAAGGGGTCGATCACCTTGAAGCGGGCCGCGAGTTCCCAGCCGCCGAGCACGACGACCAGCACCGCCAGCCGGAGGCCGATGATCATGCTGCGACGGCGGCGGATGGCGGTCTGGGCGATCTCGGATTCGCGCGCGAGTGCTTCGTCGCTGAGCGAGGCGGGCAGGGCTGCGGTGGTGGGGGGCAGGGTGGACATGGCAGGGTTCCGTGGGGGCGTGTTCATTCGATGACGACTTCTTCGCGCAGGTCGTTCCAGATGTGCTTGGAGAGCTCGACGAACTTCGGGTCGTAGCGCACCTCGGACATCACGCGCGGGCGCGGCAGGTCGATCTCGTACACGCGCTTGAGCGTGCCGGGCCGCGCCGACAGCACGAACACGCGGTCGGCCAGCGCGATGGCTTCTTCCAGGTCGTGCGTGATGAACACGACCGAGCCGCCGTTGCCCGACCACAGCTGCAGCAACTCGTCCTGCATCAGCGTGCGGGTCTGCATGTCGAGCGCCGAGAAGGGCTCGTCCATCAGCAGGATCTCCGGGTCGTTGATGAAGGTCTGCGCCAGCGCCACGCGCTTGCGCATGCCACCCGACAACTGGTGCGGGTAGTGCTTGCCGAACTTGCCCAGGCCCACGCGGTGGATCCATTCCTGCGCGAGTTCCATCGCCTCCTTCTTGGGCTTGCCGCGGAACAGCGGGCCGGTGGCCACGTTGTCCTCCACGCTGCGCCACGGGAACACGGCGTCGGCCTGGAAGACGAAGCCGATGCGCGGGTCGATGCCGGTCACGGGCTGGCCCATCACCTGCACCTCGCCCACGGTGGGCTTGAGCAGGCCGGTGATCATGTTCAGCGTGGTCGACTTGCCGCAGCCCGTCGGGCCGACGATGGCGACGAACTCGCCGCGTGCGACCGACATGCTGAAGTTGCGCAGCGCCACGGTGGCGTTGCCGTCCTGCGAGATGAAGCGCAGCGACACGTCGCGGAATTCGATGGCGGACGTGGTGGTCCGGCCGGCGGGGGCACCGTTTCGCATGGTCACTTCGCCGCCGCGGCCAGGAAGGCGTTGCTGTAGGTCTTCGACAGGTCGATGTTCTTGCCCTTGATCGACGGCTTGTTGGCCGCGAGCACCTTCAGCACCGTCTCCGGGCCGCCCGCGGGCATCAGGCCGTCGGTGGTGAACATCGGCAGCGAGGCCTTCAGCGCCGCGACGTACAGCGCCTTGTCGCTGCCGTAGTAGTCGCGCGGCACCTTCTCCGCGATCTCCTCGGCGCTGTGGGTGTGGATGTAGGCCATGGTACGGGCGAAGGCATGCGCCAGCTTGGCGGCCTCGGCCTGGTGCGCATCGGCCCAGGCGTTCTGAACGTACAGGCTCGCGGCGGGGTACACGCCGCCCAGCGCCTTCACCGTGTCGGGCTCGGTGCGCAGGTCGATCAGCACGCGGGCGTCGCCGGTCTTGAGCAGCTGCGACACGGTCGGCTCGGTCGTCATGCCGGCCTGGATACGGTCCTGCTTGATGGCGGCGATGAAGGAGTTGCCCGCGCCCACGGGCAGCAGCGAATAGTCCTTGGACGCCACGCCGGCGCGGTCGGCCAGGTAGCGCGTGAGGAAGTCGGTGGACGAGCCCAGGCCCGTCACGCCCAGCGTCTTGCCGCCCTTGGCGTCGGCCATGCTCTTGAAGCCGGCGTCGGAGGCCTTGGTCGACACCATCTCGACCTCGCCCGGCACCTTGCAGAACACGGCGATGGCTTCGATCTCCTTGCCCTTGCTCTGCAGGTCGATGGTGTGGTCGTAGAAGCCGACCACGCCCTGCACGGCGCCGGCGATCAGCTGGTTCTCGGCATCGACGCCGGCCGGCTGCGACTGCAGCTCGACGTTCAGGCCTTCGTCCTTGAAGTAGCCCAGCGCCTCGGTGAGCTTGGCCGGCAGGTAGATGATCTTGTTGATGCCGCCCACCATGAGGGTGATCGGCGCGTCGGCGGCCTGCGCGAAGGGCGCGGCGGCCGCCAGGGCGGTGCAGAGGGCGGTGGCGAGCAGGGTGCGGCGCGAGGGGCGGATGAACATGGACATGGTCTCGGGTCTCCAGATGGGATGGACAAAGTCTAGAAATCGCGATCCTTCGGCCAGCTTTCGCGGCCGGCCGAAAATTCTCATGGTTATCCCTAGGCCGGCGGACTTCGCTGTCCTCTTCCTAGAATCCGCGCACCACCCGCCCGCCATGAAGCTCCTGCTCATCGAAGACAACCCGCAACTGGCCCACTGGCTGTCCAGCCTGCTGCGCGAGCAGGACTTCGTGGTCGACCATGTGGCGGACGGCGACGCGGCCGACCGGCTGTTGATGCAGACCCGCTACGACGTGGTGCTGCTCGACCTCAACCTGCCGCAGCTCTCGGGCAAGGCCGTGCTGCGGCGGCTGCGCGAGCGTGGCGACGCGGTGCCGGTCATCATCCTCACGGCCACCGCCTCGCTCGACCAGAAGGTGCTGTGCCTGGAAATCGGCGCCGACGACTACCTGGTCAAGCCTTTCGAGATCCGCGAGCTGGTGGCGCGCATCAAGGTGCTGGTGCGCCGGCAGACGCCGGGCAAGGCCAACGACATGGCCTGCGGCGACCTGCAGTACGACCTGCGCACGCGGCAGTTCACGCTGGCGCACGAAGAGCTCGCGCTGCCGCCGCGGGAACGCACGCTGCTCGAGACGCTGATGCTCAAGGCTGGCAGCACGGTGTCGAAGCAGGCGCTGATCGATGCGATGTTCGGCCTGGACGACGAACCCAGCGCGGACGCGGTCGACATCTACATCCACCGCCTGCGCAGGAAGCTCGAGACCAGCCAGGCGACCATCATCACCCTGCGCGGCGTCGGCTACCTGCTGCGGACCCGGCAGGAGCACTGAGGTGCTGGCCAGCCTGCGCTTTCGCCTGGCGTTGTGGCTGCTGCTGCCGCTGTCGCTCTTCGTCGCCGTCTGCGGCTACCTGGCCTGGCGCCACGCCGCCGCCGTGGCCGATTACGTGCAGGACCACGACCTGCTGGCATCGGCCAAGGTGCTGTCGGACCGCCTGATCTGGGAGGGCGACAACGTGCAGGCCAGCGTGCCGCCGTCGGCGCTGAGCCTGTTCGTCTCGCCCGAGCGCGACCGCGTCTTCCTCAGCGTCACCGGCGCCTCCGGCGAGCTGCTGGCCGGTTCGCCCGGCTTCCCGATGCCGCAGGTGCGCCGTCCCGAAGGCGCCGACCGCGCGCAGTGGTACGACACGCGCTTCCAGGGCGTCGACCTGCGCGCGGTCGTCACCACGCGATCGATGTTCGACGTGACCGGTGCGCGCGATATCACCATCGCCGTCGGCAAGACCACGGGCAGCCGCGACCACATGCTGCGCAGCCTGTGGTGGCCCTCGGTCGACTACCTGCTGATCGCGCTGGTGCTGGCGGTGGTGCTCACCACCGTGGCGCTGACGCTGGAGCTGCGCCCGGTCGTGCGGCTGAGCCAGCAACTGGCGCAGCGCGACCCGATGCACCTCGACTTCGTCGTCGATACGCGCGCGCTGCACACCGAGCTGCGGCCGGTGGCTGACACCATCAACCGCTTCGTGCGCCAGCTGCGTGCGCACTCGCAGGCGCAGCGCCGCTTCATCGCCGATGCGGCGCACCAGCTGCGCACCCCGCTGGCGATGCAGGCCACGCAGATCGAATTCGCGCGCTACACGCGCCAGCATCGGCAGGACTGGGACACGCGGCGCGCCGACATGGACGCGATGTGGGTCGGCATGCAGGCCAGCAACCGCCGCCTGGTCGACGTCACGAACAAGCTGCTGCTATTGGCGCAGGCCGAGCATGGTGATGCCCAGGCGCATCTCGAACCGGTGGACCTGCCGGAGGTCGCCTTGCGTTGCGTGGAACAGCTCGCAGCGCTGGCGGACCGGCGCCACATCGACCTGGGGCTGGACGTGTCCGCCGCCGCAGGCACCGCACGGGTGAGGGCGCAACCCGCACTGCTCGACGCGCTGGTGACGAACCTGCTGGACAACGCGCTGCGCTACACGCAGGAAGGTGGCCGGGTGACGGTCGGCGTGCGCATCGTCGAGCAAGGCGTCGAACTCACGGTGGAAGACAACGGACCCGGCATCCCGGCCGAAGCGCGCGAGCGCGTGTTCGAGCGCTTCTATCGGGTGTCGCAGGACACCGAAGGCACAGGGCTGGGCCTGGCGATCGTTCGCGAGATCGCGCGGGCGTTCGATGCGACCGTGGACCTGTCGGTGAATGCCAAAGAGGGGCGGGGGTTGGTGGTGACCGTGCGGTTTCCTGTGACTGCTTGAGCCTTGCTCCTTTACCCGGCGCATGCCGGCGGGGTGCACTGCTTCGTTCGTGTCCCCCGCCTTCGGCTCCTCCTTTACCTCACTGCGCAGTACACCCCACCGACATGCGCCTGGACGCAGCCGTGGTTCAACCGCTGAACGACACAGCGCGTCCCAGGCCGCGGGTGATGGGTGACCCCTGCAGCGAAATCAAGGAGGAGCCGAAGGCGGGGGACATTCGCGGAAGGGGTCACCCGTCGCCCGTGGCCGACCCCCGACACCACAAAGCCACAGACCAAAAAAAGCCCGCGGCCGCCGAGACGGGCGCGGGCTGTGACCGAAGGATCGATCAGAGGCCGGCAGCAGCGCGCAGTGCTGCCGCCTGCGTCGTCGCTTCCCACGTGAACTCCGGCTCTTCCCGGCCGAAGTGGCCGTAGGCGGCGGTCTTCTGGTAGATCGGGCGCAGCAGGTCGAGCATCTGGATGATGCCCTTGGGGCGCAGGTCGAAATGCGCGCGCACGAGTTCGGCGATCTTGTCGTCGGGGATCACGCCGGTGCCTTCGGTGTAGACCGTGATGTTCATCGGCTGCGCCACGCCGATGGCGTAGGCCACCTGGATCTGGCACTGGCGCGCCAGACCGGCAGCCACGATGTTCTTGGCCACATAGCGCGCGGCGTAGGCGGCCGAGCGGTCGACCTTCGACGGGTCCTTGCCCGAGAACGCGCCGCCGCCGTGCGGGCAGGCGCCGCCGTAGGTGTCGACGATGATCTTGCGGCCGGTCAGGCCGCAGTCGCCCTGCGGGCCGCCGATGACGAAGCGGCCGGTCGGGTTGATCAGGTAGCGCGTGTTCTGCAGCCACTCCTTGGGCAGCACCGGCTTGATGATCTCCTCGATGATGGCTTCGTTGAACGAGGCCTTCATCTTGGTCGGCGTCTCGCTCTGGTCGGGATGGTGTTGCGTGGAGAGCACCACCGTGTCGATGCTGTGCGGCTTGCCGTCGACATAGCGCATGGTGACCTGGCTCTTGGCGTCGGGGCGCAGGAAGGGCAGCCGGCCGTCCTTGCGCAGCTGGGCCTGGCGCTCGACCAGGCGGTGCGCGTAGTAGATCGGCGCGGGCATCAGCTCGGGCGTCTCGTCGCAGGCGTAGCCGAACATCAGGCCCTGGTCGCCGGCACCGATGTTGAGGTGGTCGTCGCTCGCGTGGTCCACGCCCTGGGCGATGTCGTTGCTCTGCTTGTCGTAGGCCACCAGCACGGCGCAGCCCTTGTAGTCGATGCCGTACTCGGTGTTGTCGTAGCCGATGCGCTTGATGGTGTCGCGCGCGACCTGGATGTAGTCGACGTGCGCGTTGGTCGTGATCTCGCCGGCGAGCACCACCAGGCCGGTGTTGGTCAGCGTCTCGGCGGCCACGCGGCTGCGCGGGTCCTGCTCGAAGATCGCATCGAGGATCGCGTCGGAGATCTGGTCGGCCACCTTGTCGGGATGGCCTTCGGAGACGGATTCGGACGTGAAGAGGAAATCGTTCGCCATGTGCTTTTAATACTCCATCAGGTTGAAAGGCGCGTTGCCGATTCCGTGGGGAGCTCTGGCGAACGCTTTAGCAGAAGGCCATGTCGGCCAAGGCACAATCGCGCGGCGCTTGTGCGTGTCGCCCTGCAAGTAGTTCCATAACTCAGCGACAATTTCATTCTATTCGAGCCCGGCGGCCTGTGCATGCGTGCAACAGGCGGGCAAGCACCCCCCAGTTCCCTGAATGATCCTTCTGTTCCGATTGCTCGCCCACGTACCGCTGCCCTGGATGCATCGGCTCGGCGTGGCGTTCGGATGGCTGGTGTGGTGGGGGGCGCCCGGCTACCGGCGCCGCTTCCGCACCAACGCCGAGGCCGCCGGCTTCACGCCCGCCCAGTACCGCCCGGCCATCGGTGCGGCCGGTGCAATGGCAGCCGAACTGCCGTGGCTGTGGTCGCGGCCGCGCGGGGAGAGCGTGCTGCCGCGCATCGTGCGCTGGGAAGGCGCCGAAGGCTTCGAGGCGGCCATGGACGAGCGAAAAGGCGTGATCTTCGTGACGCCGCACATCGGCAGCTGGGAGCTGTGCGGCCAGGCGGTCGCCGAGCGGTACGTCGGCACCTACGGGCCGCTCGTCGCCCTGTACCGGCCGCCCCGCAAGGCCTGGATGAACGAGCTGGTGAAGGGCGCGCGCGACCGTGCCGGCCTGCAGATGCTGCCGACCAGCGTCGCAGGCGTGCGCGGGTTGATCCGGGCCCTGCGCGCCGGCGGCTACACCGGGGTGCTGCCCGACCAGGTGCCGCCGCTCGGCCAGGGGGTGTGGGCGCCGTTCTTCGGCCGGCCGGCCTACACGATGACCTTGCTGCAGCGCCTCGCGCAGCAGACGGGCGCGCATGTGTTCCTGTGCGTGTGCGAGCGCCTGCGAGGCGCGCGCTACGCCATCCGCTTCGAGTCCTTCGACGGCACGGCGATGACCGACCCAGCGTCCACGCCCGAGCAGGCCGCGACAGCGCTCAACGGCGGCATCGAATCCCTGATCCGCGCGCTGCCGGGGCAGTACGTCTGGGACTACGCGCGGTTCAAGCAACCCAAGGCCGAAGCGCCCGAAAGCGCCGCGGGATGAGCGTGGCAAGCCGTCTGGGCATCGTCTTCATGCGGGCGATGGCTCATGTTCCCTTGCCGGTGTCGCGCGGGTTCGGCGTGGTGCTGGGCCGCCTGCTGCATGTGGTGGCCGTGCCGCGCCGGCATGTGGTCGACACCAACCTGGCCCTGTGCTTCCCGCAGAAGTCGGCGGCCGAGCGGCGGCGCATCGCGCGCGAGACCTTCGTCTTCGTCGCGCAGTCCTGGCTCGACCGCAGCTGGCTGTGGCATGCGCCGGAATCGGTGGTGCGGCGGCGCCTGCGCGTGGTCGGGGCGGCGCCCGAGATCGAGGAGATGGCCCACGGCAGCGCACCGATGATCCTGTTCGCGCCGCACTTCTACGGGCTCGACGCGGCGGCCACGGCGCTGACCATGCACACGGCGCGGCCGTCGACCACCATCTACACCACGCAACGCGATCCGCTGATCGACGACTGGATCCGCGAGGGCCGCAAGCGCTTCGGCAACGTGATCACGCTCAACCGCACCGAAGGCATCAAGCCGATCGTGGCCGGGCTGCGCAAGGGCGGGCTGCTGTACCTGCTGCCGGACATGGACTTCGGGCGCGACCAGACGGTCTTCGTGCCCTTCTATGGCGTGATGGCCTCCACCATTCCCTCGCTCTCGCGCTTTGCGCGGCTGGGCAAGGCCAAGGTGGTGCCGATCGTGTCCCGGCTCACCCCCACGGGCTACGACATCGAGGTGCTGCCGGCCTGGCAGGACTTCCCGAGCGACGATGCGGTGGCCGACACGGCATTGATGAACCGGCGGCTCCAGGGCTACATCGACGCGATGCCCTCGCAGTACTACTGGGTGCACCGGCGCTTCAAGACGCGCCCGGACGGCGAGCCCCCCGTCTACTGAGTGCGGCGGATGAAGGCGGCGATTTCGGCGATCACCCGCTGCGGCTGCTCATGGACGATCCAGTGCGTCGCGCCGGCGACTTTCACCACATCGAGCGCAGGCACGTAGTCGTCGAGCCCGTCGAGCAGCCCCGGCAGCAGGGCGCTGTCGTCCAGTGCCCAGAGCACCAGCGTCGGGACGTCGACGGTGAGCCGCTCGCGCGGCAGCAGCGGGATCGCATCGGGCGACTGGCCGTCCAGCGGCGGCTTCAGCGGCGTCACCGCGTAGAGGTTGCAGGCCCCGCGCAGTCCCGCGTCCCACAGCGCGCGGTACTGGTCCTTGACGGGCTCGGTGAGCCAGCCGAAGCGCTCGGCGCCGGCGCCCATCGCCAGGAAGAAGGGCCACAGGCGGCGGTAGTCGTCCTCGGCGAGCAATGCGGGCGCGTCCGGGCGGGCCAGGAAGTGCATGTAGGCGCTGGCCTGCTGCTGCGCCGGGTTCTCGCGCAGCTCGCGCGCGAAGGTGCCGGGGTGGGGCGAGTTCAGGATCACCAGGCGCCGGAGCAGTTGCGGAAAGGCGTTGGCGAAGCCCCAGCCGAAGGCGCCACCCCAGTCGTGCGCCACCAGCGTGTCGATGGTGCCGTCGGCGCTCTCGGTGGCGGCGAGCTGGCGCACGTCCTGCACCAGCAGGTGGGGCCGGTAGTCCTCGACGGCGGGCGGTGCGCTGGACTGCTCGAAGCCGCGCAGGTTGGGCGCGATGCAGCGGTAGCCGCCGTGGGCCGGCTGCGCGAAGTGCTCCAGGAGTTCGTCCCAGATGAAGGCGCCCTCGGGGAAGCCGTGGAGGAACAGCATCACCGGGCGTCCGGGTGTGCCGCTCGCGCGGCAGCTGAGCGTGATGCCGTTGGGCAGCGTGCGCTGGAAGGTCTCGATCATGCGGTGGTCTCCGGTCGTGGGCTCAGAAGCCGGCCGACCGGTGCCGCCGGCGTCAGGGCTCGGGGTGCGCCCAGCGCCAGAGCAGTTCGGCGGCCTCGTCGACGCCTTGCTTCTTCAGCGCCGAGAACAGTTTGACCTCGCCGCCACCGGCCTGCAGTCGCATGATGGACAGCGCCTTGGCGCCATCGGAGCGCGTGAGCTTGTCCGACTTGGTCAGCAGGATCAGGAACTTGAGGCCCTGCTCGACGCGCGGGCGGATGACTTCGAGCAGGATCTCGTCGAGCTCGGTCATGCCATGGCGCGGGTCGCACATCAGCACCACGCCGCGCAGGTTCTCGCGGGTGATGAGGTAGTTGCCCATCACGCGCTGCCAGCGCAGCTTGGCTTCGCGCGGCACCGCCGCATAGCCGTAGCCGGGCAGGTCGGCCAGCACGGCGTCGTCGACCTTCTGCTTGCCGACGCCGAACAGGTTGATGTGCTGGGTGCGGCCGGGCGTCTTGGACGCGAAGGCCAGGCGGGTCTGTTGCGTCAGGGTGTTGATGGCGGTCGACTTACCGGCGTTCGAGCGCCCGACGAAGGCGATCTCGGGCAGATCGAAGGCGGGCAGATGCTCCAGCTGGGGCGCGCTGGTGAGGAAATGGGCGGTGTGCAGCCAGCCCAGGGCCGCGCGGATCCGGTCGGGTGCAGGCGCCGCCGGCGGCGTTGCGGGGGCCGGTGAAGGCGCAGGGGTGGTCATGAGAAGGCTTTCGGGACGGGGCGCCATTGTAGAATCGCGGGGTTTTGCGCCACAAAAACGAGCCCCCGATATGAAGTTGTTTGCCCATTTCCTGCTTGCAGCCCTCATGGGTGCCGCCGTCGGTGCCGCTTCCGCCCAGGCGCCGGCCACGCCGGCGAAGCCCGACCTGGTCAAGGGCGAGGCGGCCTACACGGCCAAGGCCTGCGCGTCCTGCCACAACGCCGACGGCAACTCGGCCATTGCCGCGAACCCGAAGCTGGCGCAACAGCATCCGGAGTACATCCTCAAGCAATTGCAGGAGTTCAAGTCGGGCAAACGCAAGAGCGCCGTGATGCAGGGCATGGCGGCCACGCTCAGCGACGAGGAAATGCGCGACGTCGCCTGGTTCGTCGGCTCGAAGACGGCCAAGCCAGGCTTCGCCAAGGAGAAGGACCTGGTGGCGCTCGGCGAGAAGATCTACCGCGGCGGCATCGCCGACCGCACGATCCCGGCCTGCGCCAGCTGCCACAGCCCGAACGGGGCCGGCCTGCCGGTGCAATACCCGCGCCTCGGCGGCCAGCATGCCGAATACACCACCGCCCAGCTCGTGGCCTTCCGCGATGGCGTGCGCGCCAACAGCGTCCAGATGACCGGCGTCGCCGCCAAGCTGAACGACCGCGAGATCAAGGCGGTGTCGGATTACATCGCCGGCCTGCGCTGATTCCCTCGGTGCCTGCGTGAACTAAGCGCCGACAAACCAACCCAACCAGGCGGGCCGATCCAGAAGGATGGCCCGCCTTTGTGCTTTCTAAAGCGCCGTCTTCCTTCCTCTTCGTCCGCCGCATGTCTGTCTCCACCCATGGTCTCCGCGTCCGCCGCGGCCCCCCGGCGATCCGCGCGGGGGTGGAGCTGTTCTCGTCGATGCGCTTCGCGATCGCGCTGCTGACGATCATCTGCGTCGCGTCGATCATCGGGACCGTGCTCAAGCAGCACGAGCCGATCGGCAACTACATCAACCAGTTCGGCCCCTTCTGGGCAGCATTGTTCCGCGCCGCGCGGCTCGACGCGATCTACAGCGCCTGGTGGTTCCTGCTGATCCTGCTGTTCCTGGTGATCAGCACCTCGCTGTGCATCGCGCGCAACACGCCCCACATCCTGAAGGACCTCAAGACCTTCAAGGAAGACATCCGGGCGCAGAGCCTCAAGGCCTTCGGCCAGCGCGCGGCCGCCACGCTCGGCGAAGCGCCCGAGGCGGCTGCGCAGCGCATCGGTCAACTCCTGGCTGGCGGTGGCTGGAAGGTCAAGCTGCAACACCGCGAAGGCGCCGGCTGGATGGTCGCGGCGCGTGCCGGCGGTGCGCACAAGCTGGGCTACATCGCCGCGCACAGCGCCATCGTGCTGATCTGCATCGGCGGCCTGTTCGATGGCGACCTGGTGGTGCGCGCGCAGACCTGGTTCAACGGCAAGAGCGTGTTCACCGGCGGCGGCATGATCGCCGACGTGCCGGCCGAGCACCGGCTGTCGCCCTCCAACCCGACCTTCCGCGGCAACATCCTGGTGCCCGAAGGCGGCCGCTCGAGCGTGGCCATCCTGAACCAGTCCGATGGCGTGCTGCTGCAGGAGCTGCCCTTTTCGATCGAGCTGAAGAAGTTCATCGTCGACTACTACTCCACCGGCATGCCCAAGCTCTTCGCGAGCGAGGTGGTGCTGCACGACCGCGAGACCGGCGCCGAGGTGCCGGCACGCATCGAGGTCAACCACCCGGCCAGCTACAAGGGCGTGGAGATCTACCAGTCGAGCTTCGACGACGGCGGCTCGACCGTGAAGCTCAAGGCGGTACCGATGGCCGCGGCCACCAAGCCCTTCGAGCTCGAAGGCACGATCGGCGGCAGTTCCGAGATCACCAACGGCAGCGACAAGCTCACGCTCGAATACGTCGCGCTGCGCGTGATCAACGTCGAGAACTTCGGCGACGAGGCGAATGGCCCGATGACCAGCGGCGCCGACGTGCGCAAGGTCGACCTGCAGCACAGCCTCGAGTCGCGCCTGGGCGCGGCCAACAAGACCAACAAGCCGAAGGTGCTGCGCAACATCGGCCCGAGCATCGGCTACAAGCTGCGCGACGCGGCCGGCCAGGCCCGCGAGTACCAGAACTACATGGTGCCGGTCGACACCGGCGACGGCCAGCCGGTGTTCCTGCTGGGCATGCGCGAACGGCCCGAAGACCCCTTCCGCTACCTGCGCGTGCCGGCCGACGAGAACGGCTCGATGGACGGCTTCATCCGCATGCGAGATGCGCTGGGCGACGAGGCCCTGCGCGCCCGCGCCGTCGAGCGCTACGTCGCGCGCGCCAGCGATCCGCAGCGGCCCGAACTGGGCGAGCAGTTGCGCGCCTCGGCCACGCGCGCGCTGGCGCTCTTTGCCGGCACCGAGCGTGTCAAGGCCGATGCGACCAGCAAGGGTGGCTGGCAGGCCATTGCCGAATTCATGGAGATCAACGTGCCGGAGGCCGAGCGCGCACGCGCCGGCGCGGTGTTGGTGCGCATCCTCAACGAGGTGCTGTTCGAGGTGCTCAACCTGAGCCGCGAGCGCGCCGGTCTGGCGGCCCTGCCAGGCGACGACAAGTCGCAGGCCTTCCTCACGCAGGCGGTGCTGGCCATGAGCGACGCGCATTTCTACCCGGCCCCGTTCGCCATGATGATGACCGACTTCAAGCAGGTGCAGGCCAGCGTGTTCCAGGTGGCGCGTGCCCCTGGGAAGAGCGTTGTCTATCTCGGATGCCTGTTGCTGATCATCGGCATTTTTGCCATGCTGTACGTGCGCGAACGCCGGTTGTGGGTCTGGCTGGTGCCCGAGGGTGCCGACGGCAGCGGCGCCACGATGGCCTTCTCGGTGAATCGCCGCACGATGGACAGTGACCGCGAATTCGACAACCTCAAGAACAAGCTGCTCGCCCTCGAGAAAGAACCGGCGCCATGACCACCACGACCCTGACCCTCAACGACAGCTGGCTGAATCGCCGCAGCGCCTTCGACTGGGTGTTCGCGGCCATCGTCGTGGCCGGGGGACTCTTTGCGTTCTCGCGCTATGCCGCGGCGATGGACATCTACGAAAAGACGATCCTCGTCGGCACCATGCCCGCGATGATCTGGCTGGGCTGGTTCTGGCGGCCGCTGCGGGTGCTGGCCATCGTGGTCGCCGCTGCGGCGGTGCTGGCCATCACGTCCTACCAGGGCGACCTGGCCCGGGCCGACACGGTGTTCTGGCTCAAGTACTTCCTCTCGAGCCAGTCGGCCATCCTCTGGATGAGCGTGCTGTTCTTCATGAGCACGATCTTCTACTGGCTGGGCCTGTTCGGCGGCAAGCAGGGCGACGCGCTGGAGCTCATCGGCTCGCGCATCGCCTGGGCCGCCGTCACCATGGCGCTGATCGGCACCATGGTGCGCTGGTACGAAAGCCACCAGCTCGGCCCGGACATCGGCCACATCCCGGTCAGCAACCTGTACGAAGTGTTCGTGCTGTTCTGCTGGCTGACGGCGACGTTCTACCTGTACTTCGAAGAGCGCTACGCCACGCGCGCCATCGGCGCCTTCGTGATGCTGGTGGTGAGCGCCGCGGTCGGCTTCCTGCTCTGGTACACGCTGGTGCGCGAGGCCCACGAGATCCAGCCGCTGGTGCCCGCGCTGCAGAGCTGGTGGATGAAGCTGCATGTGCCGGCCAACTTCATCGGCTACGGCACTTTCTCGCTGGCCGCGATGGTGGCCTTCGCCTACCTCATCAAGGAACAGGCGCAGGAGACGCGCTGGTACAAGCTCACGCCGATCTGGCTGCTGGGCGTGGCGCTGTGCTTCGTGCCGGTGGCCTTCCGCCAGCGGGTGCAGGAGGCGGGCGGCAGCTACTGGGTGGTCTATGCGGGCATCTCGGCGCTGATCGCCGCCGGCATTTTGCTGGGGCGCAAGCGCATCGCGGCGCGCCTGCCGGCCAACGAGGTGCTGGACGACGTCATGTACAAGTCCATCACCGTGGGCTTCGCCTTCTTCACCATCGCCACGGTGCTCGGCGCGCTGTGGGCGGCGGATGCCTGGGGCGGCTACTGGAGCTGGGACCCGAAGGAAACCTGGGCGCTGATCGTCTGGCTCAACTACGCGGCCTGGCTGCATATGCGCCTGGTCAAGGGCCTGCGTGGCACCGTGGCGGCCTGGTGGGCGCTGGGCGGCCTGGCGGTTACGACCTTCGCCTTCCTGGGCGTGAACATGTTCCTCAGCGGTCTGCACAGCTACGGCACGCTCTGATCCAGACGCGACGGCGCTGCGTAACCAAATCGGGTTCTGCCACGAATTGAAGGTGAACCATCCCCGTCATTGAAAGGCGCGTCATGCCCATTCGTTCTCGTCAAGATCTCGTCGACCGCGGTTTCATCCACGCGGCCTCCAGCGACATCACGCCCCGCGCCGCCTACGAAGGCCGCCGCGACATGCTCAAACTCCTGGCCGGCGGAGCGGCCGGCGCTGCCCTGGCGTCGTGGGCTGCACGCGATGCGCTGGCCCAGACCGTCGCGCCCGGCAAGCTGGCGCCGCTGAAGGGCGTCAAGTCGAACGTGCCCGGCGCGCAGACGATGGAGAAGCTCACCGACTACAAGGATGCGACGAGCTACAACAACTTCTACGAGTTCGGCACCGACAAGGGCGACCCGGTGAAGAACGCCGGCACGCTGAAGACGCGCCCCTGGACCGTCGAGGTCGAAGGCCTGGTGAACAAGCCGGGCAAGTACGGCATCGAAGACCTTTTGAAGCTCAGCGCCCAGGAAGAGCGCATCTACCGCCTGCGCTGCGTCGAGGGCTGGTCGATGGTGATTCCGTGGGTCGGCTATTCGCTGGCCGAACTCATCAAGAAGGTCGAGCCGCAGGGCAGCGCGAAGTACGTCGAGTTCGTCACCCTGGCCGACCCGAAGACCATGCCCTTCGTCGGTTCGCGCGTGCTCGACTGGCCCTATGCCGAAGGCCTGCGCATGGACGAGGCGATGCACCCGCTCACGCTGCTGACCTTCGGCATGTACGGCGAGGTGCTGCCCAACCAGAACGGCGCGCCGGTGCGCATCGTGGTGCCCTGGAAGTACGGCTTCAAGAGCGCCAAGTCGATCGTCAAGATCCGATTCGTCGAGAAGGAGCCGGGCACCGCGTGGAACAAGGCCGCGGCCAACGAGTACGGCTTCTATTCCAACGTCAATCCGAACGTCGATCATCCGCGCTGGAGCCAGGCGACCGAGCGCCGCATCGGCGACGGCAGCGGCCTCTTCGCCAAGCGCACCAAGACGCAGCTCTTCAATGGCTACGAGGCGCAGGTCGGGCAGCTCTATGCGGGCATGGACCTGAAGAAGTTCTACTGAGCGCGAGCCTTTCCCGATGGGCTCGACCATGAACAAGCTGCTCTTGCACCCGGCCGCCAAGCCGATCGTCTTTCTGGCGTGCCTCGCGCCTTTCGCATGGCTGGTGGTGGGCGCCTTCACCGATGGCCTCGGGCCCAATCCGGCCGAATACCTCATCCGCTCGGCCGGCGACTGGACCTTGCGCTTCCTGTGCATCGTGCTGGCCGTGACGCCGCTGCGCGTGATGTTCAAGCTCAGCGGCCTGGCGCGCCATCGGCGGATGCTGGGCCTGTTCGCGTACTTCTATGTCGTGATCCACCTGCTGAGCTACAGCTGGTTCGACATGGGCTTCGACCTGCCCGAGATCGCGAAGGACATTGCCAAGCGGCCGTTCATCCTCGTCGGCTTCTCGGCCTTCGTGTTGCTCACACCCCTGGCCGCCACCTCGTTCAACCGCGCGATCAAGGCGCTGGGCGCCAGGCGCTGGCAGCGGCTGCACAAGCTGGTCTATGTGATCGCCGGGCTGGGCCTGCTGCATTTCTTCTGGCTGCGCGCGGGCAAGAACAACTTCGCCGAAGTGTTCGTCTACGCCGGCATCGTGGCCGTGCTCTTGGCCTGGCGCGTGTGGCACTTCGTGCGCCAGAAGAAGGCTGCGGCGCGCCCCGTGGCCGTGTCGCGCGCGCAGCCCTCGCGCTGAGGGACGGCGCGCCGCGGCAGGGTTCAGTCCAGGCGTTCCGTGCGCAACTGGTCGTCGAGGCTCTCGCGCCGACGGATGAGCGTGGCGCGGTCGCCGCTCACCAGCACCTCGGCCGCGCGGCCACGGCTGTTGTAGTTGCTGGCCATCGACATGCAATAGGCGCCGGCCGAGAGCACGGCCAGCAGGTCGCCTTCGACCACGTTCAGCGCCCGGTCGCGGCCGATCCAGTCACCGCTCTCGCAGATCGGGCCGACCACGTCGTAGCTCGTCGCGGTGCCGGCGCTGCGCTCGGTCAGCGGCACGATCTGGTGGAAGGCCTGGTACATCGCGGGGCGCGGCAGGTCGTTCATCGCCGCATCGACGATGCAGAAGTTCTTGTCCTCGCCAGGCTTGGTGTAGAGCACCTCCGTCACGCAGACACCGGCGTTGCCCACCAGCGAACGGCCGGGCTCCACGATCAGCCGGCGATCGCCGAAGCCGCGCGCGTCGAGCCGCGCGAGCAGCTGCTTCCACAGCACGTCGGCGGCCGGGGGCGTGTCGTGGTTGTAGTCGATGCCCAGGCCGCCGCCGAAGTCGAGATGGTGCAGCGGGATGCCGGCCTGCTCGATGGTCTCGACCAGGTCGAGCACGCGCTCCAGCGCATCGAGATAGGGCGAGGCTTCGGTGATCTGCGAGCCGATGTGGCAGTCGATGCCCACCACCTCGATGCCCGGCAGCGAGGCCGCGTGGCGGTAGGCGTGCAGGGCGCGGTCGTGCGCCACGCCGAACTTGTTGCCCTTGAGACCGGTCGAGATGTAGGGGTGCGTCTTCGGGTCGACGTTCGGGTTGATGCGGATGCTGATGCGGGCGCGCTGCTTCTGTGCGAGCGCGACCGCGTTGAGCACGTCGAGTTCGGCCTCGCTCTCGACGTTGAAGCAGGCGATGCCCGCGGCGAGCGCCTGGCGCATCTCGTCGCGCGTCTTGCCGACACCCGAGAAGATCACCTTGGCCGGGTCGGCACCCGCGGCCAGTACCCGGGCCAGCTCGCCGCCCGACACGATGTCGAAGCCGCAGCCGGCTTCAGCGAAGACGCGCAGCACCCCGAGCGAGGAGTTGGCCTTCATCGCATAGCAGACGAGCGCGTTGCGGCCCTCGAAGCCGCGGCGGTAGGCTGCCAGTGCGTCGAGCATCCATTGCCTGGAGTAGACGAACAGCGGCGTCCCGTGCTCGCGGGCGAGCGCGGCGAGCGACAGCGCTTCCATCTGCAGCGTGCCATCGCGCACCGCGACATGCGGGTGGCCGGGGAGGCGGGGCGCCGTCACTTCGTGACCCCCGTGCTCGCGGGCGCACTGCTGGCTGCGGCGGGCGGCGTCACGGCGGCGTCCGCCGGCGCGGTCGTCGCTGCCTCACGGCGTGTCGACGGGAGGATCAGGCTCGGCAACGTGGCGCGGTTGGCCGCCTCCGGCACCGTGGGCATGTACAGCGGGCCCTTGAGACCGCAGCCGGCCAAGCCGACCCCGATGGCGCAGAGGCCAGCGGCGCTCATTAGAATTTGACGGACGTTCAACATCGCGAAATTGTAATGACCGACCTCGAATATATGGATCGTGCGGAATCCGCCCTGGCCGCTATCGAGCGCGCCTGCGATCGTTTGAACGACGCCACGGAGGCCGACATCGACAACCAGCGGGTCGGCGGCATGATCACCTTGAGCTTTCCGAACGGTAGCCAATTGATCGTCAACCTGCAGAAGCCGCTGCAGGAGATCTGGCTGGCGGCGCGCTCCGGCGGTTACCACTACCGGCACGACGGCGCGGCGTGGGTGGACACCAAGACCGGCGAAGAATTTTTCTCGAACCTGTCGCGCGAAGCCTCGCTGCAGTCGGGGCTCCGGCTCGAGTTCGCCGCCTGAGCGGCGGGCTCGCTCAGCTCAATTGCGGAACAGGTCGAGGATGCGGTTGCGCTCCTCGGGCGGTGGCGGGGCGCCGATGGGCGCCCCCACGATGGGCTCGCCGTTGGTCGATGCGGCATCGACCCCCAGGCTGGTCACGCCGCGGCCCGGCCCGTAGTCGTCGTAGTACAGCTCCCCGCCGACGGTGACCACGCCCGGTGGTGTGGTGGGCTCGGTCACCGGCACGCCCTTGAGGGCGGTTTCCATGAAGCTGATCCAGATCGGTAGGCTCAGGCCACCACCGGTTTCGCGGTCGCCCAGCTTGCGCGGGGTGTCGTAGCCGATCCAGGCGATGGCGGTCATGGTGGGCTGGAAGCCGGCGAACCAGGCGTCGAGCGAGTCGTTGGTGGTGCCGGTCTTGCCGTAGATGTCGGGGCGCTTGAGCGTGGCCTGGGCCTTGGCGGCGGTGCCGCCGCTGGCCACCGATTGCAGCAGGCTGTCCATGATGAAGGCGTTGCGCTGTGGAATGGCGCGCATGCTTTCGTTGAGGAGCGGCGGCTGGGTCTCGACCAGGACCTTACCCTTGTGGTCGGTCACGCGGGTGATCAGGTACGGGTTCACGCGGTAGCCGCCGTTGGCGAAGACCGAATAGGCCGTCGCCATCTGCATCGGCGTGACCGAGCCGGCGCCCAGCGCCATGGGCAGGTAGGCCGGGTGCTTTTCCTTCTCGAAGCCGAAGTTGCCGATCCAGTCCTGCGCGTAGCGCGTGCCGATCGACTGCAGGATGCGGATGGACACCATGTTCTTGGACTTCATCAGCGCCCGGCGCATCGACATCGGGCCCTCGAAGCCGCCGTCGTAGTTCTTGGGCTCCCAGGGCTGGCCGCCGGTGGTGCCGGCGTCGAAGAAGAGGGGGCCGTCGTTGATCACCGTCGTGGGCGAGAAGCCCTTCTCGAGCGCCGCCGAGTAGATGAAGGGCTTGAAGCTCGAACCCGGCTGGCGCCAGGCCTGCGTCACGTGGTTGAACTTGTTCTTGCTGAAGTCGAAGCCGCCGACCATGGCCTTCACCGCACCGTCGCGCGGGTCGAGCGCGACGAAGGCGCCTTCGACCTCGGGCAGTTGGGTGATCTCGAAGGTGTTCTTGGGCGTGCGCGCGACGCGGATCACCGCGCCGCGGCGCACCTTGATGTTCGGCGGTGCCTTGTCCGACAGCCCCGACTGCGCCGGCTTGAGCCCGTCACCGGTGATCTGCAGCACGTCGCCATTGGCGCGCACGGCCGTGATCTCCTTGGCGCTCGCTTTGAGCACCACGGCGGACATCACGTCGCCGTTGTCCGGGTGTTCGGCCAGGGCGTCGTCGACCGCTTCGTCCAGTTCCTTCGGGTCGTCGGGCAGGTCGACGAACTTCTCGGGGCCGCGGTAGATCTGCCGGCGCTCGTAGTCCATGATGCCCTTGCGCAGCGCCCGGTAGGCCGCCGCCTGGTCGGCGGCCACCAGCGAGGTGTAGACGTTCAGGCCGCGCGTGTAGGTGCTGTCGCCGTACTGGCTGTACATGAGCTGGCGGACGGTTTCCGCCACGTACTCGGCGTGCAGGCGCGTCGGATCGGCGCCGTCCCGCAGGTGCAGTTCTTCCTTCTTGGCCTCGGTGGCCTGCTCGGCGGTGATGAAGCCGGCATCGCGCATGCGATCGATCACATACAGCTGGCGGCCGCGCGCGCGCGCGGGGTTGCTGACCGGGTTGTTGGCGCCGGGCGCCTTCGGCAGCCCGGCCAGCATCGCCGCCTGGGCGATCGTGATGTCCTTCAGCGGCTTGCCGAAATAGGCCTCGGAGGCGGCGGCGAAGCCGTAGGCGCGGTTCCCCAGGTAGATCTGATTCAGATAGATCTCGAAGATCTGGTCCTTGGTCAGCAGGTGCTCCAGCTTGAAGGTCAGCAGCACTTCGTAGATCTTGCGCGTCAGCGTCTTCTCGGAGCTCAGATAGACATTGCGCGCCACCTGCATGGTGATGGTGGACGCGCCCTGGCTCTTGATGCGGTTCATGTTGGCCAGGCCGGCGCGGACCAGGCCCTTGTAATCGACCCCGCCGTGGTCGTAGAAGCGGGCGTCTTCCGCCGCCAGCACGGCGTCCTTCATGACCTTCGGGATGGTGGAGATCGGCGTGAGGTTGCGGCGCTCTTCACCGAATTCACCGATCAACGTGCCTTCGGACGAGAAAACCCGCAGGGGCAGCTTCGGCCGGTAGTCGGCCAGCTCGGAAATATCGGGTAGGTTGGGATACGCCACCGCGAGCGCGACGGCGATGATGCAGACGACCGCGACGGCACCGGCGACGGCGATTCCGACGCCCCAGGCCAGCAGGCGCAGCAGCCAGGTCAGCCACAAGGGGCGCGCCGGAGCGGGTTTTTTCGGGCGCGCGGGGCGGGGAGAATCGGGCATGGAGGGGGGCTGAGTCACCGCGCATTATAAAAACGCCGACTCCGCAAGCGGGGACTGGCTGGGCGCCAATGCGCCGAAATACGCGCCGCGTCACGTAAGTTTCAGAAGCAAACGTCGGCGTGAACTTTTGACAACGCTGCGGCGGCGGCCCCGTCGGGATTCTTGGAGGTCGCGTGATCTTGCTGCTAGCATGCAACCATACGCAAATTTTTCCAATCGTTACAAACGGATGGGATAGACCTTGACCGCCTTCGGATCGTTGTTTCGTCGTCAACCCGCGCCGTTGGTCGGGTTGGACGTGAGTTCGTCCAGCGTCAAGCTGGTCGAACTGGGCCGCGATGCCGGCGGGAAGCTGGTTCTGGAGCGCTGCGCCATCGAGCCGCTCGAGCGCGGCTGGATCACGGACGGCAACGTCGAGAAGTTCGACGAGGTGGCTGAGGCCGTGCGTCGCGTGGTGCGCAAAAGCGGCACGAAGACCCGCAACGTCGCCCTCGCGTTGCCGCCTTCTGCGGTCATCACCAAGAAAATCGTTCTTCCCGGCGGCATGAGCGAGCAGGAGCTCGAGCTTCAGGTCGAGTCCGAGGCGAACCAGTACATCCCCTTTTCGCTCGACGAAGTCAGCCTTGACTTCTGCGTCATGGGCCAGAGCGCCAGTTCGGCGGGCGACGTCGAAGTGCTCATCGCTGCCTCGCGCAAGGAAAAGGTGCAGGACCGCCAGGGCCTGGCCGAAGCGGCCGGCCTCAAGGCCGTGATCCTGGATGTGGAGTCGTATGCATCGCGCCTTGCCACGGCGCGGCTGATCGAGCAACTGCCAGGCCAGGGGCGCGACGCGGTCGTGGCGCTCTTTGAAGTCGGCGCTTACACGACCAGCATGCAGGTCCTGCGCAATCAGGAGGTGCTGTACGACCGTGACCAGGCCTTCGGGGGCGCGCAGTTGACGCAACTCATCGTCCGCCAGTACGGCTTCTCCGTCGAAGAGGCCGAAGCCAAGAAGCGCAGCGGCGACCTGCCCGACGACTACAACGCAGGTGTGCTCAAGCCCTTCGTGGCCAGCATTGCCCAGGAAATTGCGCGCGCCTTGCAGTTCTTCTTCACGAGCACGCCGCACAACCGCGTCGACTACGTGCTGCTCGCGGGCGGCTCCGCGGCGCTGCCGGGGCTGACCAGTGCGGTGACGCGTCAGACCTCCTTCGCCTGCTCCCTCGTGAACCCGTTCGAGGGAATGGAGATCAGCGCGGGCATTCGCGAGAAGAAGGTCAAGCGCGAGGCGCCCTCGTATCTGACGTCGTGCGGCCTGGCGATGCGGAGGTTTCTGCAGTGATCCTGATCAATCTACTGCCGCACCGCGAAGCGGCGCGCAAGCGCCGCCGTGAGAGCTTCTATGCCACGCTGGGCGCCGCCGCGCTGCTGGGTGGCCTGATCGCCGGCGCCGGTTACGTCTGGTTTCAGGCGCAGATCTCCAGCCAGCAGGCGAAGAACAACTATCTGCAGACCGAGATCAAGAAGCTCGAGTCCGAGATCAAGGAAATTGCGACGCTGCAGGCCGAGATCGCCGCGTTGAAGGCGCGTCAGCAGGCCGTCGAGGACCTGCAGGGCGATCGCAACATGCCGGTGCATCTGCTGAATGAACTGGTGCGGCAGTTGCCGGATGGCGTCTACCTGGCCAGCATGAAACAGGACGATCGGGCCGTCACATTGCAAGGCATGGCGCAGTCGAACGAGCGCGTTTCCGAGTTGCTGCGCAACCTCGGCAACAGCAGCCCGTGGCTGGTCAAGCCCGAACTTGTCGAGATCACGGCCGGAACCGTCGCCCTGAGCCCGCGTGACCAGCGCCGCGTCGCGAACTTCACGATGCGCATCGGCCTGAAGCGTCCGACCGATGTGCAGAAGCCTGCTGCCGGCGCAGCGCCGGCGCCGGCCAAAGGCGCCGCGGGTACCGCCGCCGCACCCGTCAAAGGTTAAGGGGGCTGCGCATGGCAACCAGAAAATCCGCTCCTAAAGTCGACATCGGCGACGCGCTGCGGCGCTTTTCCGACCAGTTCAAGGGACTCAACCCCAACGACCCGTCGGTCTGGCCGGCCGTGCCGCGCTACCTGCTGTGTCTCGCCGTCACGGCGCTGGTGCTGGTCGCGCTGTGGTTCGTCTGGCTGACCAACGCCAATGACGAACTGGAAGCCGAACGCGCCAAGGAGGTGACCCTTCGCGCCGACTACCAGAAGAAGGTGGCGCAGGCCGCCAACCTCGACCTCCTGAAGAAGCAGCGCGAGCAGGCCCAGCAGTACGTGACGCTGCTCGAGAAGCAACTGCCCAGCAAGGCGGAAATGGACGCCTTGCTGTCCGACATCAACCAGGCCGGCCTGGGCCGAAGCCTGCAGTTCGAGTTGTTCCGCCCCGGCCAGGTGGCCGTTCGCGACTACTACGCCGAGTTGCCGATCGCGGTTCGCGTCAGCGGCAAGTACCACGACATGGGCGCTTTCGTCGCCGACGTCGCGAACCTTTCGCGCATCGTCACCTTGAACAACCTGTCAATCACGCCGCAGAAGGATGGCGCGTTGACCATGGACGCCACGGCGCGCACCTACCGCTACCTCGACGAAGAGGAGCAGGCCACCCAGCGGCGCGCAGCGGCATCCGGAGCGAAGAAGAAATGAGAAGCGCCAAAGCGTTGGGACTCTGCGCCGTGGTGATGGTCCTCAGCGGATGCTGGGGGGCTGAACAGAAGGACCTGCAGCAGTGGATGGCCGACGAGCGCGCCAAGGTGCGGCCGACGGTCCCCCCGCTCACGGAACCCAAGAAATTCACGCCGCAGGCCTACACCGAAGGCGCAGCGTTCGACCCGTTCAACAGCCAGAAACTGACACAGGCGCTGCGCCGGGACTCCGCGCAGCCCTCCACCTCCGGGCTCATCGGACCGGAACTGACGCGGCGCAAGGAAGCCCTCGAGTCCTTTCCGCTGGATGCGATGGCGATGGTCGGCAGCATGAACCGCAACGGTCAGCCGGTGGCCCTGATCCGCGTGGACAAGCTGCTCTATCAGGTGCGCGTCGGCAACTACCTGGGATTGAATTACGGGCGCGTCACCCGTATCAACGAAACCGAACTCGGCTTGCGTGAAATCGTGCAGGACGCCGCCGGTGAATGGATCGAACGCGTGGCGACGCTGGAATTGCAAGAGAGGTCGAAATGAGTCAACAAAAAGCGATGGTTGTACGGTGGCTCCGCGGTGCCGGCCTCGCGCTCGGAATGTTCGCCACCATGGCGGCGGCGCAGGCGCAGAACGCGATCGAGTCGGTGACCACGTCGCTGCAGTCTGGCTCGGAGGTCGTGCGCATCGATCTGACGCAGCCGCTGAGCACGGCGCCCACCGGCTTCGCCATCCAGACACCGGCACGGATCGCGCTGGATTTTCCGGGGGTCACCAATGCCATCGGGCGTTCGGCCGTGGAAGTGAACCAGGGCAACCTGCGCTCGATCAATGTCGTGCAGGCGGGCGAGCGCACCCGTCTCGTCTTGAACCTGAAGCAGGCCACGGCCTACAGGACCGAGATCCAGGGCCGCTCGCTGCTCGTCTCGCTCGAGCCCGTGGCCGGTGCTGCGCTGGCGACGTCGGCGTCCGCCAGCTTCGCAGAGAACCGCAACCGTGACACCCTGCCGCTGCGCGATGTCGATTTCCGACTGGGCGCCGACCACACCGGCCGCGTGATCGTCGACCTGGCCAACAACCAGGTGGGCGTCGACATCCGCCAGCAAGGCAAGAACCTGGTCGTCGAGTTCACCAAGTCGACCTTGCCCGAGGGCCTGCGTCGTCGCCTCGATGTGGCCGATTTCGGAACGCCGGTGCAACTGATCACGGCGCAGCAGTCCGGCGATCGCGTGCGCATGACCATCGAGCCCAAGGGCGACTGGGAGCACAGCGCTTACCAAAGCGAGAACCAGTTCGTCGTGGAAGTGCGCCCCCGCAAGGTCGACCCGACCAAGCTGACGCAGGGCGTCGGCTACAGCGGCGAGAAGCTGTCGCTGAACTTCCAGAACATCGAGATCCGCTCCCTGCTGCAGGTCATCGCCGACTTCACGAACTTCAACATCGTCACGTCCGACTCGGTGACGGGCGCTCTGACGCTCCGCCTGAAGGACGTGCCTTGGGATCAGGCGCTGGACATCATCATGCAGGCGAAGAACCTGGGCATGCGCAAGAACGGCAGCGTGTTGTGGATTGCGCCGAAGGACGAGATCAACGCCAAGGAAAAGATGGAGTTCGAGGCCAAGGCGGCCATCGAGACCCTCGAGCCCCTGCGCACGCAGTCGTTCCAGCTCAACTACACCAAGGCCTTGACGATCGCTCAGGGCCTCACCGGCACCGGTGCCAGCGCGGGTGGCGGCGGGGGTGGCGGTTCCAACGCTTCCCGTATCCTGAGCCCGCGCGGCAGCGTGATCGCGGAGTCGCGCACCAACCAGCTCTTCGTGTCCGACGTGCCCACGCGGCTGGCGCAAGTCGCCGAACTGATCCAGAAGCTCGACGTTCCCGTGCGCCAGGTGCTGATCGAGGCGCGCATCGTCGAGGCGTCGGACACCTTCGGCCGGTCGCTGGGCGTCAAGCTCGGCGGCGGCGCCATCAACAGCCGCACGGCGATCGGTACCTACCCCAACGTGACGGGCGGTGGCACCACCACCACCACCACGAACGGCGTGACCACCAGCACGTCGACCAGCCCCACCGTCTCGTTCCCGCAGTTCACCCAGAGCAACTTCGTGAACCTGCCGTCGACCGGTGTGTCGGGCAACGGCAACGACCCGGGCACTTTCGCGATCTCGCTGTTCAACTCCAGCCTGTCGCGCATGCTCAACCTGGAAATCTCGGCCCTCGAGGCCGATGGCAAGGGCAAGGTGGTGTCGAGCCCGCGCGTCGTCACGGCCGACCAGACCAAGGCGCTGATCGAGCAGGGTACCGAACTGCCCTACCAGGTGGCGACGTCCAGCGGTGCGACATCCATCGCCTTCCGCAAGGCCAACCTCAAGCTGGAAGTGACCCCGCAGATCACCCCGGAAGGCAACATCATCCTGACGCTGGACGTCAACAAGGACACGGTGGGTCAGGCGACCACGGCCGGCTTCGCCATCAACACGAAGCACGTACAGACGGAAGTGCTGGTGGAGAATGGCGGTACCGTGGTCATCGGTGGTATCTTTGAAATGACCGAAAGCAACAACGAGTCGCGCATTCCGGTGCTGGGCGAGGTGCCTTACCTCGGGGCCCTGTTCCGGACGCGCGAGCGTACTTACAACAAGACCGAAATGCTGGTATTCATCACGCCGAAGATGATCACCGACCGCAACGCCGCACGTTGATGAAGCGTGGAGACTGCTAGCGTCGTCGGAGAACCGACGATCGCTCTCGTCGGCCTGCCGGGCTCGGGGAAGTCCGCCATCGGACGGCGGCTCGGGCAGCAGTTGGGGTGGCGCTTCGTCGACAGCGACCACTGCATCGAGGAGCGGATCGGTTGCACGATCCGGGAGTTCTTCGAGCGCGAAGGCGAGGACGCGTTCCGCGACGTCGAAGCGCAGGTGCTGGCCGATCTGACGTCCTCCCTGCGGCAGAGCGTGATGGCGACGGGGGGCGGTTCGGTTCTGCGGGCATCGAATCGCCAGCATCTTCGCGAACGGACCCATGTCGTCTACCTCCGCTCCTCGCCGGAAGAGTTGCTCAGACGGCTGCGTCACGACACCAAGCGACCGCTCCTGCAGGTGGCCGATCCGCTCCAGCGATTGAAGGAATTGCACGCTGTGCGCGACCCGCTCTATCGGGAGGTCGCGCACACGACGATCGACACGGGCCGACCGTCGATCGCGATGCTCGTGGCCGGCATCGTCCAGCAGCTCGAGGAATCCGGCGTGCTCCCCACGAATCCGGACCGGGACAGGGGCCCGGTGGCCTGAGAGGCTGAGAGGCCGGGACGTCGAAGGAACGGCGCTGCGCCCAGCGCCTAAACTTGCGGGATGCTCACACCGGTTTCTCCCACGGCGCCCCAGCGTGTCGACATCGCGCTCGGCGAGCGCAGCTACCCGATCCTGATCGGTGCCGGCCTGCTCGACGAGCCCGCCAGCTTCGAGGCCGTGCCGAGAGCCGCGAGTGCGTTGATCGTCACCAACACCACCGTAGGACCGCTCTACACGGCAGCGCTCCAGAAGGCGTTGGCGGGCCGCTTCAACGCTGTCCACGTGCTCGAACTGCCGGACGGCGAGGTGCATAAGGACTGGACCACGCTCAACCTGATCTTCGACGCCTTGCTGGGCCACGGCTGCGACCGGAAGACGGTGCTGTTTGCCCTGGGGGGCGGCGTGGTCGGTGACATGACGGGCTTCGCTGCCGCGAGCTACATGCGTGGCGTGCCGTTCGTGCAGGTGCCCACCACGCTGCTGGCGCAGGTGGATTCGTCGGTGGGCGGCAAGACCGCCATCAACCACCCGCTGGGCAAGAACATGATCGGGGCCTTCTACCAGCCACAACTGGTGCTGTGCGACCTCGCGACGCTGACGACACTGCCGCCCCGCGAACTCAACGCGGGCCTGGCCGAAATCATCAAGTACGGGCCGATCTACGACATGGCCTTCTTCGACTGGATCGAGGTGAACCTGCCGGCGCTGCGCGCACAGGAGCCCGCGGCGATGGCCCATGCGGTGCGGCGCAGTTGCGAGATCAAGGCAGAGGTGGTGGGGCAGGACGAGCGCGAGAGCGGGCTGCGCGCCATCCTGAATTTCGGTCATACCTTCGGCCATGCCATCGAATCGGCGCTGGGCTACGGCGAGTGGCTGCATGGCGAGGCGGTCGGTTGCGGCATGGTGATGGCGGCCCAGCTGTCGCGGCGGCTGGGGGGTGTCGACGACGCCTTCGTGCAGCGGCTGACGGCGCTGATCGATCGGGCCGGCCTGCCGACCGTCGCGCCCCGCTTCGGCGCCGAGCGCTATCTCGAACTGATGCGCATCGACAAGAAGTCCGAGGGCGGCGAGATCCGCTTCGTCGTGATCGACAAGCCCGGCTCCGCCGTGATGCGCCCGGCGCCCGACGCGATGGTGCGCGAGGTCCTGGCGGCATGCGGCGCGGCCTGACGGTGGTGCGTTGCGGCGGCCGGCCATGAACGAACTCGCGCCTCACGCCAGCCACCCGGTGCGTTCGCGCGGGCGTCGCCATCCGGAGCCACCCGCGCCGACCCGCGACGACTTCCAGCGCGACCGCGATCGCATCGTCCACTCCACCGCCTTTCGCCGGCTGGTCTACAAGACGCAGGTTTTCCTCAACCACGAGGGCGACCTGTTCCGCACCCGCCTCACGCATTCGCTGGAGGTCGCGCAACTGGCGCGCTCCATCGCTCGCGCGCTGCAGCTGAACGAGGACCTGGTCGAGGCCATCGCGCTCGCGCACGACCTGGGGCACACGCCCTTCGGCCATGCGGGGCAGGACGCGCTGGACGACTGCATGCGCGAACACGGTGGCTTCGAGCACAACCTGCAGAGCCTGCGTGTGGTCGACACGCTCGAACACCGCTATCCGCAGTACGACGGCCTCAACCTCAGCTTCGAGACGCGCGAAGGCATCCTCAAGCACTGCTCGCGCGCCAACGCCGAGCACATCGAGGCCGCGGAGCCGAACGGCGTGGCCCGCCGCTTCCTCGAGCGCACGCAGCCCAGCCTCGAGGCGCAGCTGTGCAACCTGGCCGACGAGATCGCCTACAACGCGCACGACATCGACGACGGGGTGCGCTCCGGGCTCATCGGCATCGATCAGCTCGCCGAGGTCGAACTCTTCGAGCGCTATCGCCGCGAGGCGCTGGCCGAGCACCCCGGGCTCGCCGGTCGCCGCGTTCTGTACGAAACCATCCGCCGCATGCTGAGCGCACAGGTCTACGACGTGATCGATGCGACGCGCGCGGCCATCGCGGCCGCCGCGCCGGCGGACGCCGATGCGGCGCGACAGGCCGGGCCGCTCGTGCTCTTCGGCGACGCGATGCGCGCGCAATCGGCGGCGCTCAAGCGCTTTCTCTTCCACGGGCTCTATCGGCATCCGCAGGTCATGCAGACCACCGCACAGGCCCGCGTGGTGGTGCAGGAACTGTTCGCCGCGTACCTCGGCCATCCGTCGGACATGCCCGAATCCTTTGCCGTGCGCATCGACCGGCCGCGCGCCGTGGCCGACTACATCGCCGGCATGACCGACCGTTTCGCCATGCGCGAGCACGAGCGCCTCACCGGGCGGGCGTGGACGGTATGAACAGTGCGCCGTCGAGGCTGCCTCCCGCGACCCTGGCTGTGCTGTTCGCCGGTGTGAGTGCCGCACTGCACCTCGGCAAGCTGCCCCCGGCGGTGAGCGCCCTGCAGGCGTCGCTGGGCATCGGCCTGGTCGAAGCGGGCTTTCTGCTGGCGCTGGTGCAGGTCGCCGGCATGACGCTCGGCCTGCTGGCAGGGCTGGCGGCCGACGCGATCGGCCTGCGCCGGAGCATGCTGATCGGGTTGGCCATGCTGACCGTCGCGAGCGTGCTTGGCGGTGGGGTCGGCGTCGCGGGTTGGCCCGGCGCTGGCGCCGTGCACGCGCTGCTCGGCCTGCGCGCGATCGAGGGGCTGGGCTTCCTGATGGTCGTGATGCCGGCCCCGGCACTGATCCGCACGACCGCGCCGCCGGGCCGCGAGAAGTCGGCTCTGGGTTGGTGGGGTGCCTACATGCCGCTCGGCGTGGCAGCCGCGCTGCTCGTCGGCCCCTTCCTGATCGGTGCGGCCGGCTGGCCGGCGTGGTGGTGGGCGATTGCGGCGGTCTCCGCTGCCGCCGCGCTGTGCGTCGCGCTCTGCGTGCCGGGCGACGATGCGCATGTGCCGCCGTCGACCGCACCGCGGGCCGCGTCGTGGTCGGCCCGATCGCGCAGCACGCTGCGGTCGACCGGGCCGTGGCTCGTCGCCGCCGCATTCGCCGTGTATTCGTCCCAGTGGATCGCGGTGATCGGCTTCCTGCCGGCGATCTACGCCGAGGCCGGCGTGCCCGCGAAGTGGAGCGCACTGCTCACGGCACTGGCGGCGGCGATGAACATCGGCGGCAACGTGCTGGGCGGGCGCTGGCTGCAGCGGGGTGTTCCGGCAGGGCGCCTGCTGCGCTGGGGGTACGCGTCGATGGCGGTCGGTGCCGTGGCGGCCTTCGCGCAGGTCGGTGCCGGTGTCGACGCCGTGGGCCTGCCGCCGCCACTGCGCTATCTCGCGATCTGCGGCTTCTCCCTGGCCGGCGGCATGGTGCCGGCCACGCTCTTCGTGCTTGCCGTGCGTGTCGCGCCCGGTGCATCGACCGTGGCGACCACGGTCGGGCTGATGCAGCAGGCGTCGGCCTTCGGTCAGTTCGCCGCGCCGCCGCTGGTCGCCTGGCTGGCGCATCGCGCCGGGGGCTGGCAGTGGACCTGGGCCGTGACCGCGGGGTGCGCGGCGATCGGCATCCTGCTGGCCGGCCGGCTCGCGCGGCGCAGCGCGCCGGCCGGAGTGCCCGCATGACGCACGGGGCCCATTCCGGCGGCGGCGAGCCGGTGCGCGCCGTGGCTGAGACAATCACCGCGGCGCAGGCCGAGGCCGACATGCGCCACTGGCTCGAAGCGGCGGTGATCGGCCTCAACCTGTGCCCGTTCGCCAAGGCCGTGCACGCGAAGCGGCAGGTCCACTACGCGGTGCACCTGCCGGCCGATGACGACGCCGGCCTGCTCGACAGGCTGCTGGCCGAAGCGAACGCCCTGGCCGCCCTCCCGGCGGCCGAGCGCGACACCACCCTTCTGATGGCACCCCACACCTTGGCCGATTTCCTGGACTTCAACGATTTCACCGCGCGCGCCGAGCGCCGGCTGGCGCGCGCCGGTTTCGAGGGCACGCTGCAACTGGCGAGCTTCCATCCGCGCTTCCAGTTCGCGGGCACCGAGGCGGACGACATCGGCAACGCCACCAACCGTGCGCCGTACCCGACGCTGCACCTGCTGCGCGAAGAAAGCATCGACCGTGCGGTGGAAGCCTTCCCGGACGCCGAGGCGATCTTCGAGCGCAACATCGAGACGCTCGAGGCGCTGGGCGCCGACGGCTGGGCCGCGTTGCACGTCGGCCCGGGCGGAGCCGCGCGATGAGCAAGCTCGACAAGGCCGCGAAGGCCGAAGCCGACGTGCTGCAGGAGCTGCGGCCGGGCCAGTCCATCGAACTGCTCAAGGAACTGCACATCCTCACGCGCGAAGGCCGGCTGAACCAGGATTCGCGGCGCAAGCTCAAGCAGGTCTACCACCTGTTCCAGTTCATCGAGAAGCTGCTGCGCGAGCTGCCGGGGGAGGGCGCCGGCGCCACGCTGGCCGACCACGGGGCCGGCAAGTCGTACCTCGGATTCATCATCTACGACCTGTTCTTCAAGGCGCTCGGCGGTGGCCATGTCTACGGCATCGAGACGCGCGGCGAGCTGATCGAGAAGTCGCGCGCGCTGGCCGCGCGGCTGGGCTTCGATCGCATGGCCTTCCTCAACCTGACGGTGGCTGAATCGACCCACGCCAGCGAACTGCCGGCGCAGATCGACGTGGTCACGGCGCTGCACGCCTGCGACACCGCGACCGACGACGCCATCGCCTTCGGCCTGGCGAAGCAGGCGAAGTTCATGGTGCTGGTGCCCTGCTGCCAGGCCGAGATCGCCGCCTGCCTGCGCCAGACCAAGGCGCTGGCCCTGTCGCGCACGCCGCTGGCCGAGCTGTGGCGGCATCCGCTGCACACGCGCGAGATCGGCAGCCAGCTCACCAATGTGCTGCGCTGCCTGTACCTGGAAGCGCAGGGCTACCAGGTCACGGTGACCGAGCTGGTCGGCTGGGAGCACAGCATGAAGAACGAGCTCATCATCGCGCGGCGCACCGGCCACGCGAAGGCGAGCGCGGCCGAACGGCTGCGCAGCCTGCTGGCGGAGTTCGGCCTCTCCTCGCTGCTGGAAACGCGCTTCCGTCTGCACTGAGAGGCCATGGCCCGCCTGCCCCGACTCACGCTGCCCGGCCAGCCGCACCACGTGATCCAGCGCGGCAACAACCGCCAGGCCATCTTCATCGACAGCGCCGACCGGGAGCGCCTGCTGGCGCTCTGGGCCGAGCAGGCGCCGCGCTTCGACGTGGCGCTGCATGCCTACGTGCTGATGGACAACCACTTCCATTTGCTGGCGACGCCGGCGACAGCGGATGGGCTGCCGAAGTTCATGCAGGCGGTCGGTCGCAGCTACGTCCGCGCCTTCAACGACCGCCATGGCCGCAGCGGCACGCTGTGGGAAGGGCGCTACCGCGCCACGGTGCTGCAGGCCGAGCGCTATCTTCTGCCCTGCATGGTCTACATGGACCTCAATCCGGTGCGTGCCGGCCTGGTGGCGGAGGCACGCGACTTCCCCTGGTCGAGCCATCACCACTACGCCGGACTCCGCACCGATCGCTTCCTGTCGCCGCATCCGCTGTACTGGACGCTGGGCAACACGCCGTTCGCGCGCGAGGCGGCCTACGCCGAACTGGTGCGAGGCGGCGTCGGCGCGCGCGACCAGCAGGTGTTGACCGAGTCCGCCCTGCAAGGGTGGGCGGCGGGGGACGAGCGCTTCGTGGCCCTGCTGCAGGAGGCGACGGGGCGGCGTCTGGTCAAGGCGCGGGCCGGGCGGCGGCCGTTGCCAAAGGCCTGAGCAACGGCAACACGGCGAACGTGTTGACGTGCTTCCTTAATATGTCCCCAATTAATATCCGAATGGAATAATCAGAATTAATTTAGTATCTGACCCCTATTAAAAAGCTTGGCATTGTTTGTGCAACGCAATATCCTCCGTTTCCCTGCGAATTTCCCGCGAAAAAAATGAAGGAGTGCGTCCCCATGACGACGGAAGCCGAGATCCAACACCTGGAGCAACACGGTCTGTATTCGGCCAGCCACGAGCATGACGCTTGCGGCCTGGGCTTCGTGGCGCACATCAAGGGCGAGAAGCGGCACGACATCGTGACGCAGGCGCTCAAGATCCTCGAGAACATCGACCATCGCGGCGCAGTGGGCGCTGACAAGCTGATGGGCGACGGCGCCGGCATCCTGATCCAGATCCCCGACGCGCTGTACCGGGAAGAGATGGGCAAGCAGGGCATCGCGCTCCCGCCCTACGGGGAGTACGGCGTCGGCATGATCTTCCTGCCGAAGGAGCACGCCTCGCGCATGGCCTGCGAGCAGGAGATGGAGCGCGCCATCAAGGCCGAAGGCCAGGTGCTGCTGGGCTGGCGCGATGTGCCGGTCAACCGCGAGATGCCCATGTCGCCGGCCGTCAAGAAGACCGAGCCGATCCTGCGGCAGGTCTTCATCGGCCGCGGCAACGACGTCATCGTGCAGGACGCGCTGGAGCGCAAGCTGTACGTGATCCGCAAGACCGCCAGCGCCAACATCCAGAACCTGGAACTCAAGCACAGCAAGGAATACTACGTTCCGAGCATGTCGAGCCGTACCGTGGTCTACAAGGGCCTGTTGCTGGCCGACCAGGTGGGCGTGTACTACCTCGACCTGTCCGACGAGCGCTGCGTCTCGGCCATCGGCCTGGTGCACCAGCGCTTCTCGACCAACACCTTCCCCAAGTGGCCGCTGGCCCACCCGTACCGCTATGTCGCCCACAACGGCGAAATCAACACGGTGCGCGGCAACTACAACTGGATGAAGGCGCGCGAAGGCGTGATGTCGTCGCCGGTGCTCGCCGCCGACCTGAAGAAGCTGTACCCGATCAGCTTCGCGGGCCAGTCCGACACCGCCACCTTCGACAACTGCCTCGAACTCATGACCATGGCGGGCTACCCGATCAGCCAGGCCGTGATGATGATGATCCCTGAGCCGTGGGAGCAGCACGACACCATGGACGAGCGCCGCCGCGCCTTCTACGAATACCACGCCGCGATGATGGAGCCGTGGGACGGCCCCGCGTCGATCGTCTTCACCGACGGCCGCCAGATCGGCGCCACGCTCGACCGCAACGGCCTGCGTCCGTCGCGCTACTGCGTGACCGACGACGACCTGGTCATCATGGCGTCGGAGTCCGGCGTGCTGCCGGTGCCCGAGCACAAGATCGTGCGCAAGTGGCGCCTGCAGCCCGGCAAGATGTTCCTGATCGACCTGGAGCAGGGCCGCATGATCGACGACGACGAGCTCAAGGCGTATGTCGTCAACACCAAGCCCTACAAGCAGTGGATCGAGAACCTGCGCATCAAACTCGACAACGTCGAGGCGCCCGCACCCGAAGTGCACGAGAGCACGGTCTCCCTGCTCGATCGGCAGCAGGCCTTCGGCTACACGCAGGAAGACATCAAGTTCCTGCTGAGCCCGATGGCGCAGGCCGGGGAAGAGGGCATCGGCTCGATGGGCAACGACAGTCCGCTGGCCGTGCTGTCGAGCAAGAACAAGACGCTCTACAACTACTTCCGGCAGATGTTCGCCCAGGTGACGAACCCCCCGATCGACCCGATCCGCGAAGCGATCGTGATGTCGCTCAACAGCTTCATCGGCCCGAAGCCGAACCTGCTGGACATCAACCAGGTCAACCCGCCGATGCGGCTCGAGGTGGCCCAGCCCATCCTCGACTTCGCCGACATGGCGAAGCTGCGCAACATCGAGCAGCACACGCAGGGCAAGTTCCGCAGCACTACGCTGGACATCACCTACCCGGCCAGCTGGGGCCGTGAAGGTGTGGAGGCCAAGCTGGCGTCGCTGTGCGCCGAAGCGGTCGACGCGATCAAGGGCGGCAGCAACATCCTGATCGTGAGCGACCGCGCGTTGAGCGCCACGCAGGTCGCCATCCCGGCCCTGCTGGCGTCCAGCGCGATCCACCAGCACCTGGTGCGCGAGGGCCTGCGCACGACCACCGGCCTGGTGGTCGAAACCGGCAGCGCCCGCGAGGTGCATCACTTCGGCGTGCTGGCCGGCTACGGTGCCGAAGCCGTGCACCCCTACCTCGCCATGGAGACGCTGGCCGCGATCCACAAGGACCTGCCGGGCGACCTGTCGGCTGAGAAGGCGATCTACAACTACGTGAAGGCGATCGGCAAGGGCCTGTCGAAGATCATGTCCAAGATGGGCGTGAGCACGTACATGAGCTACTGCGGCGCGCAGCTGTTCGAGGCCATCGGCCTGAACAACGACACCATCGGCAAGTACTTCTCGGGCACCGCCAGCCGTGTCGAAGGCATCGGCGTCTTCGAGATCGCGGAAGAGGCGCTGCGCATGCATGCCGCCGCCTTCGGCGACGACCCGGTGCTGGCCAACATGCTCGATGCCGGCGGCGAATACGCCTGGCGCACCCGTGGAGAAGAGCACATGTGGAGCCCCGACGCGATCGCCAAGCTGCAACACAGCACGCGCGCCAACAACTGGAACACGTACAAGGAGTACGCCCAGATCATCAACGACCAGAGCCGCCGCCACATGACGCTGCGCGGCCTGTTCGAGTTCAAGATCGATCCGTCGAAGGCGATTCCCGTGGAGGAGGTCGAGCCGGCCGCCGAGATCGTCAAGCGCTTCGCCACCGGCGCGATGTCGCTGGGCTCGATCTCGACCGAGGCGCATGCCACGCTGGCCGTGGCGATGAACCGCATCGGCGGCAAGAGCAACACGGGCGAGGGCGGCGAAGACCCGGCGCGCTACCGCAACGAACTCAAGGGCATTCCGATCAAGCTCGGCGACACGCTCAAGAGCGTGATCGGCGAGGCCAACGTCGAGGTCGACCTGTCGCTCAACCCCGGCGACTCGCTGCGCTCGAAGATCAAGCAGGTCGCGTCGGGCCGCTTCGGCGTCACGGCCGAGTACCTGAGCTCGGCCGACCAGATCCAGATCAAGATGGCCCAGGGCGCCAAGCCTGGCGAAGGCGGTCAGCTGCCCGGCGGCAAGGTGACGGAATACATCGGCAAGCAGCGCTACTCGGTGCCGGGCGTGGGCCTGATCAGCCCGCCGCCGCACCACGACATCTACTCGATCGAAGATCTGGCGCAGCTCATCCATGACCTGAAGAACGTCGCGCCGCACGCCAGCATCAGCACGAAGCTGGTGAGCGAGGTGGGCGTGGGCACGGTGGCCGCGGGCGTGACCAAGTGCAAGAGCGACCACCTGGTGATCGCTGGCCACGACGGCGGTACGGGCGCGTCGCCCTGGTCGTCGATCAAGCATGCCGGCGGCCCCTGGGAAATCGGCCTGGCCGAGACGCAGCAGACCCTGGTGCTGAACCGCCTGCGCGGCCGCGTGCGGGTGCAGGCCGACGGCCAGATGAAGACCGGCCGCGACGTCGCCATCGGCGCGCTGCTGGGCGCCGACGAATTCGGCTTCGCGACCGCGCCGCTGATCGTCGAGGGCTGCATCATGATGCGCAAGTGCCACCTGAACACCTGCCCGGTGGGCGTGGCCACGCAAGACCCGGTGCTGCGCAAGAAGTTCTCCGGCAAGCCCGAGCATGTCGTCAACTACTTCTTCTTCATCGCGGAAGAAGTGCGGCAGATCATGGCGCAGCTGGGTATCCGCAACTTCAACGACATGATCGGCCGCGCCGACCTGCTCGACATGAAGAAGGGCATTGCGCACTGGAAGGCCAGCGGCCTCGATTTCAGCCGCCTGTTCGCGCTGCCGAACGTGCCGGACGACGTGCCGCGCTTTCATGTCGAAGAGCAGGACCACGGCCTCGCCAACAACCTCGACACGCGGCTCATCGAGAAGTCGAAGGCGGCGATCGAGAAGGGCGAGAAGGTCCAGTTCATCGAGGTGGCGCGCAACGTGAACCGCACCGTCGGCGCGAAGCTGTCGGGCGCGCTCACGCGGGTGCACCCCGAGGGCCTGCCGGACGACTCGATCCGCATCCAGCTCGAAGGCACAGGCGGCCAGTCCTTCGGCGCCTTCCTCGCGCGCGGCATCACGCTGTACCTGATCGGCGACGCCAACGACTACACCGGCAAGGGCCTGTCGGGCGGCCGCATCGTGGTGCGTCCGAGCCTGGACTTCCGCGGCGAAGCGGTGCGCAACACCATCGTGGGCAACACCGTGATGTACGGCGCCACCACCGGCGAGGCCTACTTCTGCGGCGTCGCCGGCGAGCGTTTCGCGGTGCGGCTGTCGGGCGCGACCGCGGTCGTCGAGGGCACCGGCGACCATGGCTGCGAATACATGACCGGCGGCACGGTCGCGGTGCTGGGCAAGACCGGCCGCAACTTCGCTGCCGGCATGAGCGGCGGCGTGGCCTTCGTGTACGACGAGGACGGCCGGTTCGCCTCGCGCTGCAACCTGTCGATGGTGTCGCTCGAGAAGGTGCTCACCACCGCCGAGCAGACCGCGACCGTCAAGCCCGCGATCTGGCACAACGGCACGACCGACGAAGCGCAGCTCAAGAAACTGCTGGAAGACCACCACCGCTGGACCGGCAGCAAGCGCGCGCGCGAACTGCTGGACGACTGGACCGTCAGTCGCACCCGTTTCGTGAAGGTGTTCCCGAACGAGTACAAGCGCGCGCTGGCGGAAATCCACGAACGCAAGGCGCTGGTGGCCGCGAGCGGCAACGACGCCAAGGCCGGCCTCGAGCCGCACGCCGTGCGCAAGACCGCAGCGGTCTGACACGCAGTCGCCAAGAACAAAGGAACAGGACAGCACGATGGGAAAGATCACCGGCTTCATGGAGTACGAGCGTCTCGAAGAGGGCTACAGGCCCGTCGAGGAGCGCCTCAAGCACTACAAGGAATTCGTCGTCGGCCTCGACAGGGACCAGGCCAAGATCCAGGGGGCGCGCTGCATGGATTGCGGCACGCCCTTCTGCAACAGCGGTTGCCCGGTCAACAACATCATTCCGGACTTCAACGACCTGGTGTACCGCGACGACTGGCAGAACGCCTTCGCGGTGCTCGACTCGACCAACAACTTCCCGGAATTCACCGGCCGCATCTGCCCCGCCCCGTGCGAGGCGGCCTGCGTGCTCAACGTGAACGACGACGCGGTCGGCATCAAGTCGATCGAGCACGCGATCATCGACCGCGCCTGGAACGAAGGCTGGGTGAAGCCGCGCGTCGCCAAGCACAAGACCGGCAGGAAGGTCGCCGTGGTCGGTGCCGGCCCCGCGGGCCTGGCCGCGGCTCAGCAGCTGGCGCGTGCCGGCCATGACGTGACGCTGTTCGAGAAGAACGACCGCGTGGGCGGCCTGCTGCGCTACGGCATTCCCGACTTCAAGATGGAGAAGACGCACATCGACCGCCGTGTCGAGCAGATGAAGGCCGAGGGCGTGACCTTCCGCACCGGCGTGATCGTCGGCGCTGCCAAGGACACGCTGGGCAAGGATTCCAAGGTCACGAACTGGGCCAAGGAAACCGTCACGCCCGAGCAGCTGGACAAGGAATTCGACGCGGTGCTGCTGACCGGCGGTGCCGAGCAGTCGCGCGACCTGCCGGTGCCCGGCCGCGAACTCGACGGCATCCATTTCGCGATGGAGTTCCTGCCGCAGCAGAACAAGGTCAACGCGGGCGACAAGCTCAAGGGCCAGCTGCGCGCCGACGGCAAGCACGTCATCGTGATTGGTGGCGGCGACACCGGTTCCGACTGCGTGGGCACCAGCAACCGCCATGGCGCGGCCAGCGTCACGCAGTTCGAGCTGATGCCGCAGCCGCCCGAGGAAGAGAACCGCCCGATGACCTGGCCGTACTGGCCGTACAAGCTGCGCACCAGCTCCAGCCACGAAGAAGGCTGCGAGCGCGAGTTCGCCATCTCGACCAAGGAATTCATCGGTGACAAGGGCAAGGTCACCGGCCTGAAGACCGTGCGTGTCGAGTGGAAGGACGGCAAGATGGTCGAGGTGGCCGGCAGCGAGCAGATCCTCAAGGCCGACTTGGTGCTCCTGGCCATGGGCTTCGTCAGCCCGGTCGCGAGCGTGCTCGACGCCTTCGGCATCGAGAAGGACGCACGCGGCAACGCCAAGGCCACGGTCGAGTTCACCGGGGGTTATGCCACCAGCGTTCCGAAGGTCTTTGCCGCCGGCGACATGCGCCGTGGCCAGTCGCTCGTGGTGTGGGCCATCCGCGAGGGCCGGCAGGCGGCGCGCTCGGTCGACGAATTCCTGATGGGCTTCAGCGACCTGCCTCGCTGAAACGTGTCGTAACGTCAACCGGTGGAGTCCCTTATCATGGGGGCTCACCGCGAGCCGGGATGCCTGAAGGGCGCCCCGGCTTTTCTTTTTCAAGTATGGACGCCAACACTCCTTCGCTCATCGAGTTCCGTGACGTGACCTTCGGGTACGGCGCGCGTGCGATCCTGGACGGCGTGTCGTTCGCCGTGCCGCGCGGCAAGGTGACGGCGCTCATGGGCGCCTCCGGCGGCGGCAAGACCACCGTGCTGCGGCTGATCGGCGGGCAACTGCGCGCACAGCGCGGCGAGGTGCTGTTCGACGGTGCCGACATCGGCCAGATGAAGGCCCCGGCGCTCTATGCCGCCCGGCGCCGCATGGGCATGCTGTTCCAGTTCGGTGCGCTGTTCACCGACATGAGTGTCTTCGACAATGTGGCTTTCCCGCTGCGCGAGCACACGTCCTTGCCCGAAGCGCTGGTGCGCGACATCGTGCTCATGAAGCTCGACGCGGTCGGCCTGCGCGGCGCGCGCGACCTGCGGCCCAGCGAGGTGTCGGGCGGCATGGCGCGGCGCGTGGCGCTGGCCCGTGCCATCGCGCTCGACCCCGACCTGGTGATGTACGACGAGCCGTTCGCCGGCCTCGACCCGATCTCGCTGGGCACTGCCGCGCGCCTGATCCGCCAGTTGAACGACACGCTCGGCCTCACGAGCATCATCGTGTCGCACGACCTGGAAGAGACCTTCCGCATCGCCGACCACGTGATCATCCTGGCCAACGGCGGCATCGCGGCGCAGGGGCGGCCCGCACAGGTGCGGGAGAGCGTCGACCCGCTGGTCCACCAGTTCGTCAACGCGCTGCCCGACGGGCCGGTGCATTTCCATTACCCCGGGGCTTCGATCGAAGACGACTTCGGCCCCGCGCCGGGAGGACATCGATGAGCATCTGGAATCCGGCCGACGTCGGCTTCGCCGTCCGCAGCAAGCTGGCCGACATGGGCCGCGGCGCACGGCTGTTCATGCGACTGGCCGGTCCGGGCGCACGCAGCCTGGGCCGCTTCTCGCTGGTGCGCGACCAGATCCACTTCCTGGGCAACTACTCGCTGGCGATCATCGCGATCTCCGGGCTGTTCGTCGGCTTCGTGCTCGGCCTGCAGGGCTACTACACGCTTCAGCGCTACGGATCGGCCGACGCGCTGGGCCTGCTGGTCGCGCTGAGCCTGGTGCGGGAACTCGGCCCGGTGGTGGCCGCGCTGCTCTTCGCGGGGCGTGCCGGTACCTCGCTGACGGCCGAGATCGGCCTCATGAAGGCGGGAGAGCAACTGAGCGCCATGGAGATGATGGCGGTCGACCCGGTGCAGCGCATCTTGGCGCCGCGCTTCTGGGCCGGCGTGATCACCATGCCGCTGCTGGCCGCCGTGTTCAGCGCGGTCGGCATCCTGGGCGGCTACGTGGTCGGCGTGCTCATGCTGGGGCTCGATCCGGGCTCCTTCTGGAGCCAGATGCAGGGTGGCGTCGACGTCTGGAAGGATGTCGGCAACGGGGTGGTCAAGAGCGTCGTCTTCGGCTTCACCGTGACCTTCGTGGCCCTGCTGCAGGGTTTCGAGGCGCAGCCCACGCCGGAGGGCGTGTCGCGCGCCACGACACGGACCGTGGTGGTGGCCTCGCTGGCCGTGCTCGGCCTGGATTTCCTGCTGACGGCGATGATGTTCAGCATCTAGTAGAAACGCACAACGAGATCGAACCATGCAACGTTCCAACAATGACATCTGGGTGGGCCTGTTCGTGCTGATCGGCGCGGCGGCGCTGCTCTTCCTGGCGCTGCAGTCGGCCAACCTGCTGAGCCTGAGTTTCCAAAAGTCTTACACGGTCACGGCGCGTTTCGACAACATCGGCGGCCTCAAGCCCCAGGCCGCGCTCAAGAGCGCGGGCGTGGTGGTCGGACGTGTCGAGTCGATCACGTTCGACGACAAGAATTTCCAGGCCAGTGTGACGCTGTCTTTGCAAAATCGCTACAGTTTCCCCAAGGACAGCTCGCTCAAGATCCTGACCAGTGGCCTGCTCGGCGAGCAGTACATCGGGATCGAGGCGGGTGCCGAGGAAAAGAACCTTCAGCAGGGTGACGTGATCACTTCCACGCAATCTGCGGTCGTTCTGGAAAATCTGATCAGCCAGTTCCTGTACAGCAAGGCAGCCGAGGGCAGTTCGCAACCAGCGCCAGCCACCAAGAAATGATGCCCTCCACCTCCGTATCTCCGGCCGCATCGGCCCCGATCCCGCTGCGGCGCGTCCGCTTCGCCGCCGCAGCGCTGATGCTGGCGACCCTGGCCGGCTGTGCCAGCGGGCCTTACCCGAACAAGGCCGACCCCTTCGAGCCCCTGAATCGCGGTGTCTTCAGTTTCAACGACGCGGTCGACCGGACGGTGCTGGTGCCGGTGGCCACGACCTACCAGAAGGTGCTGCCGTCGCCGGTGCGCACGGGGGTCAACAACTTCTTCGCGAATCTGGGTGACGTCTGGAACTTCGCCAACAGCGTGTTGCAACTCAAGCCGCAGAACAGCGCCGAGACCTTCATGCGGCTCAACGTCAACACCTTCTTCGGCCTGGGCGGCCTGATCGACGTGGCCAGCGAACTGGGCATCGACCGGCACAGCGAGGATTTCGGCCAGACCCTGGGCCGCTACGGCGTGCCCAGCGGCCCCTATGTGGTGCTGCCGATCCTGGGCCCGTCCACGGTGCGCGACACGGCGGCCCTGCCGATCGATCTCAAGGGCGATCTGGTCGGCTATGTCCACGACATCCCGGTCCGCAATTCGATGTACGTGCTGCGCGTCGTCGACACCCGCGCCACCTACCTCCGGGCCGGCCGCCTGATTGGCGATGCCGCACTCGACAAGTACTCCTTCACACGCGATGCGTACCTCCAGCGCCGGCGCAGCGAGGTGTACGACGGCAACCCGCCGGACGACGGCGCCGGTGCCGACTGAGGGGCCGCGCTTGCATCCGGTTGCAAGCGCCCACCCCGCGCCCGGAACCCGGCGCGCGCTTTGTTCTTCCAACAGGCTGGAGCCCTGCGCTGCGGGCTCCGTCTTCTGATTCGCTCGAGGAAACCGCTTTGACCATGAACTCCACCGCTACCGTGCAACGCCGCCACATCGGCCGGCTCGCCCTCGCCAGCGCCTTGCTGTTCGGTGCGGCCGCATTTTTCGTCTCGCCCGCCCGTGCCGCCGACGAAGCGCCCGACGCCCTGGTGCAGCGCATTTCCGGTGATGTGCTGGACACGATCAAGGCCGACAAGTCGATCAAGGCCGGCGACATCAACAAGATCATGGTGCTGGTCGACAGCAAGATCATGCCCAACGTCAACTTTCAGCGCATGACCGCCTCGGCCGTCGGCCCGGCCTGGCGCCAGGCCACGCCGGAGCAGAAGAAGCGGCTGCAGGACGAATTCAAGACGCTGTTGGTGCGCACCTATGCCGGCGCGCTCGACCAGGTGAGCAACCAGAGTGTCAGCGTCCGGCCCTTCCGCGGTTCGTCCGACGACAAGGAGGTGCTCGTGCGCACCGAGATCCGCGGTGGCGGCGACCCGGTGCAGCTCGACTACCGCCTCGAGAAGACGCCGGGCGAGGGCAGCGGCTGGAAGGTCTACAACCTCAATGTGCTGGGCGTCTGGCTGGTCGACACCTACCGCACGCAGTTCGCGCAGCAGATCAACAGCCAGGGCATCGACGGGCTGATCGCGGCGCTGGCAGCGCGCAACAAGAGCAACGACAAGAGCTGACCGATGCTGGTCCTGCCGCCCAAGTTGACGCACGACGAAGCCCCCGCCTGCATGCGGATGCTGCAGCAGGGCCTCGCCGGGCAGGACGGCTCCAGTGCCGTGGTCGATGCCAGCGCGCTCGAGCGCTTCGATTCGTCGGCGCTGGCGGTTCTGCTGGAATGCCGCCGTGAGGCGAGCGCGCTGGGCCGCAGCTTTGCGGTCAAGGGCCTGTCGCCCCGCCTGCGCGAGCTGGCTTCGCTCTACGGTATCGCGGGCCTTTTGCCTGCCGCGCCCTAGAAAAGTGCGACCGGCCTAGAATCTCGGGCTCCCATGCCCGCGATCTCCTTCCAGTCGGTCTGCAAGACCTATCCCGCCTCACGTCAACAGCGCGCCCTGGGAAAACCGGGTCTGCGCGCCGTCGATGACGTCAGCTTCCAGATTGAAGAGGGCGAGTTCTTCGGCCTGCTCGGGCCGAACGGCGCGGGCAAGACCACCCTCATCAGCATGCTCGCCGGGCTCTCCCGGCCGACCTCGGGCAGCGTGAGCGTGCACGGCTTCGATGTGCAGCGTGACTACGCCGAGGCCCGGCGCCACCTGGGTATCGTGCCGCAGGAACTGGTGTTCGATCCCTTTTTCAACGTCCGCGAGTCGCTGCGCATCCAGTCGGGCTACTTCGGCATCAAGAACAACGACGCCTGGATCGACGAGCTGCTGCACAGCCTGGGCCTGGCCGACAAGGCGAACGCCAACCTGCGACAGCTGTCGGGCGGCATGAAGCGCCGTGTGCTGGTCGCGCAGGCGCTGGTGCACAAGCCGCCAGTGATCGTGCTCGACGAGCCCACGGCCGGGGTCGACGTCGAACTGCGCCAGACGCTGTGGCAGTTCATCGCCAAGCTCAACAAGCAGGGCAGCACCGTGCTGCTCACCACCCACTACCTCGAGGAAGCGGAAGCCCTGTGCAACCGCATCGCGATGCTCAAGCAAGGCCGCGTGATCGCGCTCGACCGCACCAGCGAACTGCTCAAGTCCGCCGCCAGCAACGTGCTGCGCTTCAAGACCGACGCCGACCTGCCGTGGGCGATCGCGCAGCATGCGCGCATCACCGGGCGCATCGTGCAACTGCCCGCGCAGAACGCGCACGAGGTCGAGCAACTGCTCGGCGCGCTGCGCCAGGCCGGCGTGGCGGTGGAAGACGTCGAGATGCGCAAGGCCGACCTGGAGGACGTGTTCATCGACCTGATGGCGGGCGAGCAAGCGCCGCTGGAGGTCGCACGATGATGATTCGAACCACCGGCTGGCGCACGCTGCTCTACAAGGAAACACTGCGCTTCTGGAAGGTCGGCTTCCAGACCGTCGGCGCGCCGATCCTGACTGCCGTGCTGTACCTCATGGTCTTCGGGCATGTGCTGGAAGACCACGTGAAGGTCTACGGCACCGTCGGCTACACCGCCTTCCTCATCCCCGGCCTGGTGATGATGAGCGTGCTGCAGAACGCCTTCGCCAACAGCTCGTCGTCGATCATCCAGAGCAAGATCATGGGCAGCCTGGTCTTCGTGCTGCTCACGCCGCTGTCGCACTGGGGCTGGTTCCTGGCCTACGTCGGCTCCTCGATCATCCGCGGGCTGGCCGTGGGCCTGGGCGTCTTCGTGGTGACGATCTTCTTCGCGATGCCGGACTTCGCCGCGCCGCTGTGGATCCTCGTGTTCGCCTTCCTGGGCGCCGCGATGCTCGGGACGCTGGGCCTGATCGCCGGCCTGTGGGCCGAGAAGTTCGACCAGATGGCGATGTTCCAGAACTTCTTGATCATGCCCATGACCTTCCTGTCGGGCGTGTTCTATTCGATCGGCTCGCTGCCGCCGTTCTGGCAGGGCGTGAGCCACCTGAACCCCTTCTTCTACATGATCGACGGCTTCCGCTACGGCTTCTTCGGCGTCAGCGACACCTCGCCGTGGCTCAGCCTCGGCATCGTGGGCGGTGCCTGGTTGGTCGTCAGCGCCATCGCTGTTCATCTCCTTCGCATCGGCTACAAGATCCGAGGCTGACCCCATGACCGCCGACCAACTCCAAGCCATCATCGAAGCCGGCCTGCCCTGCGAGCACATCGCGCTCGAGGGCGACGGGCGCCATTGGTACGCCACTATCGTCTCGGCCGAATTCGACGGCCTGCGCGCCATCCAGCGGCACCAGCGGGTCTACAAGACGCTCGGTGCGAAAATGCATACCGACGAGGTGCATGCGCTGTCGATGAAGACGTACACGCCCGCCGAATGGGCATCGGCACCGCGCTGAGCCCCGCTCCCCTTCCTGCTGGATTTTTCATGGACAAACTTCTCATTCGCGGCGGGCGCACGCTCGGCGGCGAAGTCATCGTTTCCGGCGCCAAGAACGCCGCGCTGCCCGAGCTCTGCGCCGCGCTGCTGACCGATCAGCCAGTGACGCTGCACAACGTGCCGCGCCTGCAGGACGTGTCGACCATGCTCAAGCTGGTGCGCAACATGGGCGTGGCGGCCGAGCGGGACGACAACGGCACGGTGCGGCTCGACGCGGGTGACCTGAACAACCCTGAGGCGCCCTACGAGCTGGTCAAGACCATGCGTGCGTCGGTGCTGGCGCTGGGCCCGTTGCTGGCGCGCTTCGGCCACGCCAAGGTGTCGCTGCCGGGCGGTTGCGCCATCGGCTCGCGCCCGGTCGACCAGCACATCAAGGGCCTGCAGGCCATGGGCGCCGAGATCGTGGTCGAGCACGGCTACATGCTCGCCAAGCTGCCGGCCGGCCGCTCGCGGCTCCAGGGCGCGCGCATCCTGACCGACATGGTGACCGTCACCGGCACCGAGAACTTCCTGATGGCCGCCGCACTGGCCGAGGGCGAGACGCTGCTCGAGAACGCCGCGCAGGAGCCGGAGATCGTCGACCTGGCCGAGATGCTCATCAAGATGGGCGCGAAGATCGAAGGCCACGGCACCAGCCACATCCGCATCCAGGGCGTCGAGAAACTGCACGGCTGCGAGCACGCCGTGGTGGCCGACCGCATCGAGGCCGGCACCTTCCTGTGCGCCGTGGCCGCGGCCGGTGGCGAGGTCTTCCTGCGCCACGCGCGCGCCGACCACCTCGACGCCGTGATCGACAAGCTGCGCGACGCCGGCTGCGACGTGAAGCCGGTCGAAGGCGGCGTGCGCATTGCCAGCAGCGGCGGCGCCACGCTGAAGGCGCAGGCCTTCCGCACCACCGAATACCCCGGCTTCCCGACCGACATGCAGGCGCAGTTCATGGCGCTCAACTGCGTCGCGCAGGGCACGGCGGCGGTGACCGAGACCATCTTCGAGAACCGATTCATGCATGTGAACGAACTGGTGCGCCTCGGCGCGACCATCCACGTCGACGGCAAGGTGGCGGTGGTGGAGGGCGGCACCGCCCTGTCGGGCGCGACCGTGATGGCGACCGACCTGCGCGCGTCCGCCAGCCTGGTGATCGCCGGCCTGGTGGCCGACGGCGAGACGATGGTCGACCGCATCTACCACCTCGATCGCGGCTACGACCGCATGGAAGCCAAGCTGCGCGGCCTGGGCGCCGACATCGAGCGCGTGACGGGAGCCGCATCGTGATCACGTTGGCCCTGTCCAAGGGACGCATCTTCGACGAAACCCTGCCGATGCTGGCCGCCGCCGGCATCGAAGTGACCGAAGACCCGGAGAAATCGCGCAAGCTGATCCTCGCGACCACGCAGCCCGACGTGCGGGTGGTGCTGGTGCGTGCGTCCGACGTGCCGACCTACGTGCAGTACGGCGGCGCCGACCTCGGCGTGACCGGGCTCGACGTGCTGCTCGAGCACGGCAACCAGGGCCTGTACCAGCCGCTCGACCTGAAGATCGCCGCCTGCCGCCTGAGCGTGGCGGTGCGCGCCGACTACGACTACGCCTCGGCCGTGAAGCAGGGCTCGCGCCTGCGCGTGGCGACCAAGTACGTCGGCCTGTCGCGCGACTTCTTCGCCAGCAAGGGCGTGCACGTCGACCTGATCAAGCTCTACGGCAGCATGGAGCTCGCGCCGCTCACCGGCCTCGCCGATGCCATCGTCGACCTCGTGTCGACGGGCAACACGCTGCGTGCGAACCACCTGGTCGAGGTCGAGCGCATCATGGACATCAGCGCCCGCCTGGTCGTCAACCAGGCCGCGCTCAAGCTCAAGCAGGCGCCGATCCGCCGCATCCTCGACGCCTTCGCGTCGGCCATTCCGCAAGACTGAAAGCCCATGACCCTGTCCGCCGCCCCCCTTCGCCTGTCCACCGCTGCCGCCGATTTCGAGACGGCGTTCAAGGCGCGGCTGCATTGGTCGGCGGATGCGGATGCGGCCATCGAAGAGCGCGTGGCGGAGATCCTGGCCGATGTGCAGCAGCGCGGCGACGCGGCGGTGCTGGAATACACCAAGCGCTTCGACCGCCTCGACCTGGCCGACATGACGGCGCTGGAACTCACGGCCGACGAACTGCGCGCGGCCTTCGAGTCCCTGCCCGCCGTGCAGCGCGAGGCGCTCGAAGCCGCCGCGCGCCGCGTGCGCAGCTACCACGAGGCCCAGAAGAAGGCGAGCGGCGAAAGCTGGCAGTACCGCGACGAAGACGGCACGCTGCTCGGCCAGAAGGTCACGCCGCTCGACCGCGTCGGCATCTACGTGCCGGGCGGCAAGGCGGCCTACCCGTCGAGCGTGCTGATGAACGCGATTCCGGCGCATGTCGCCGGTGTCGGCGAGATCATCATGGTGGTGCCCACGCCGGGCGGCGAGAAGAACCCGCTGGTGCTGGCCGCCGCGCACGTCGCCGGCGTCAGCCGCGCCTTCACCATCGGCGGCGCGCAGGCCGTGGCCGCGCTGGCCTACGGCACCGCGACGGTGCCGGCGGTCGACAAGATCACCGGCCCCGGCAACGCCTACGTGGCGGCCGCCAAGCGCCGCGTCTTCGGCACGGTCGGCATCGACATGATCGCGGGCCCGAGCGAGATCCTGGTGCTGGCCGACGGCAGCACGCCGCCCGACTGGGTGGCGATGGACCTCTTCAGCCAGGCCGAGCACGACGAGCTGGCGCAGAGCATCCTGCTGTGCCCCGACGCCGCGTACATCGACCGTGTGCAGCAGGAAATCGACCGCCTGCTGCCGACCATGCCGCGCGCCGGGATCATCGCCGCGTCGCTCAACGGCCGCGGTGCGCTGATCCAGACGCGCGACATGGAAGAAGCCTGCGCCATCAGCAACCGCATCGCACCCGAGCACCTGGAAGTGAGCAGCCGCGACCCGCACCGCTGGGAGCCGCTGCTCAAGCATGCCGGCGCGATCTTCCTGGGCGCCTTCACCAGTGAGAGCCTCGGCGACTACTGCGCCGGCCCGAACCACGTGCTGCCGACCAGCGGCACCGCGCGCTTCTCCAGCCCGCTGGGCGTCTACGACTTCCAGAAGCGCTCCAGCCTGATCGAGGTGAGCGAGCAGGGCGCGCAGACGCTGGGCCGCATCGCTGTGACGCTGGCCGAGGGCGAAGGCCTGTCGGCGCACGCCGAGGCGGCCCGGATGCGGCTGAAGGCCAACTGAGATCCTGGCGATGGCCGTGCTCGCACGCACCGTCCTGTTGGCCCTTCTCGCCCTGGGCGCCGGCGCCCACGCCATGAGCATCCGCGAACTGCGCACGCTCGAGGCCAACGAGAAGGACGGCAAGCTCTACGCCAACTACTACCTGGTCGGCGTGATGGAAGGCTTGCGCGAGGCGAGCGACGCCGCGCAGCGCGCCGGCCAGAAGCCGCCCTTCTGCATCGAAGGCCGCCGGCTGGAGCCCGCGATGGCCCGCTCGCTCTACCAGACCGAACTCTCGCGCAACGCCGACAGCTACGAGGCCGACATGCCGGTGCAGCTCGTGCTGTCGTCGGCGCTGCGCAGCAGCTACCGCTGCACCCACTGAAGAAACCATGACCGCTTCGACCACCCCCGCCGCCCTCCAGCGCATCCGCGCCGATGTCCAGTCCATGCATGCCTATGCGGTGCAGGACGCGACCGGCCTCCTCAAGCTCGACGCCATGGAGAACCCGCACGGCCTGCCGCCGGTGCTGCAGGCCGAACTCGGCGTGCGCCTTTCGCGCCTGGCGCTCAACCGCTATCCCGGCGCGCGCGGCGACGACCTCAAGCGCGCGCTCGCGGACCACGCGCAGATGCCTGCCGGCTTCTCGCTGATGCTGGGCAACGGCTCGGACGAGCTGATCTCGCTCGTCACGATGGCCTGCGACCTGCCGGGTGCGGCCATCCTGGCACCGCAACCGGGCTTCGTGATGTACGCCATCAGCGCGCAGCTGCAGGGCGTGCGCTTCGTCGGTGTGCCGCTCACGGCCGATTTCGAGCTCGACGGCCCGGCCATGCTGGCCGCCATCGCGACCGAGAAGCCGGCCATCGTGTACCTCGCGTACCCGAACAACCCGACCGCCAACCTCTGGGACGACGCGACGATCGAGCAGATCGTCCAAGCGCAGGGTGCGCAGGGTGGCCTGGTGATCATCGACGAGGCCTACCAGCCCTTCGCGGCCCGCAGCTACATCGACCGCGTGGCGCGCCATGGCCACGTGCTGCTGATGCGCACGCTCAGCAAGTTCGGCCTGGCCGGCGTGCGCCTGGGCTACCTGATGGGGCCGCAGGCGCTGATCGCCGAGATCGACAAGGTGCGCCCGCCCTACAACATCAGCGTGCTGAACTGCGAGTGCGCGCTGTTCGCGCTGGAGCATGCCGACGTGTTCGCTTGGCAGGCGGCCGACCTGCGCGCGCAGCGCGAGCATCTGGTCGCAGGCCTCGCCAGACTGCCCGGCCTGAAGCAGTGGCCCAGCGAGGCCAACATGGTGCTCGTCCGGGTGCCGGACGCGACAAAAACCTTCGAGGGCATGAAGGCACGCGGGGTTCTGATCAAGAACGTTTCTAAAATGCACCCCTTGCTGGCGAATTGCCTGCGCCTGACCGTCGGGACCGCCGACGACAACGCGCGGATGCTCGCGGCGCTCGAATCCTCCCTATGAACACCCCCACGGCACCCGAGGCCGTCGCCGCCGGCGGCGACCGCAAAGCCACCGCGGATTCGCAGAATCCGCGTACGGCCTCCGTCACGCGCAACACCGCCGAGACGAAGATCACCGCCTCGGTGAACCTCGACGGCAGCGGCCGCGCCAAGCTGTCGACGGGCATCGGCTTCTTCGACCACATGCTCGACCAGATCGCCCGCCATGGGCTGATCGACCTCGAGATCGACTGCCAGGGCGACCTGCATATCGACGGCCACCACACGGTGGAAGACGTCGGCATCACGCTGGGCCAGGCGGTCGCGAAGGCCGTCGGCGACAAGAAGGGCATCCGCCGTTACGGCCACGCCTACGTGCCGCTGGACGAGGCGCTCAGCCGCGTGGTCATCGACTTCTCCGGCCGGCCGGGCCTGGTGATGCATGTGCCCTTCACCAGCGGCATGATCGGCGGCTTCGACAGCCAGCTGACCTACGAGTTTTTCCAGGGCTTCGTGAACCACGCCGGCGTGACGCTGCACATCGACAACCTCAAGGGCGTCAATGCGCATCACCAGTGCGAGACGGTGTTCAAAGCCTTCGCCCGCGCGCTGCGCGGCGCGCTGGAGCTGGATCCGCGCTCGGCCGGTGTCATTCCCTCCACCAAAGGCTCCCTGTAAGCATTTCTGATTGCGCGAGCCCGACCGCTCGCGATGACGCATCCACATGACCACCGCCGCCAACACCGTTGCCGTCGTCGACTACGGCATGGGCAACCTGCGCTCCGTGTCGCAGGCCGTGCAGCACGCCGCCGACCAGGTCGGCGTGGAAGTCTTCGTCACGTCCGACCCCGAGGTGGTGCGCAAGGCCACCCGCGTGGTGCTGCCGGGGCAGGGCGCCATGCCCGACTGCATGCGCGAGCTGCGGGATTCGGGCTTGCAGGCCTCGGTGCTCGAGGCGGCCGCCAGCAAGCCGCTCTTCGGCGTGTGCGTGGGCATGCAGATGCTGTTGTCGACCAGCGAGGAAGGGCCGACGAACGGGCTCGGCCTCATTCCTGGCCAGGTGATCAAGTTCGACCTGGCCGGCCGCACCCAGCCCGACGGCAGCCGCTACAAGGTGCCGCAGATGGGCTGGAACCAGGTGCGCCAGGCGCAGCCGCACCCGGTATGGGCCGGGGTCCCGGACCAGGCGTACTTCTATTTCGTCCACAGCTTCTTCGCCAGGCCGGCCGATCCCAAGCACAGCGTCGGCGAAGCCGACTACGGCGCGCCGTTCACGGCCGCCATTGCGCGCGATAATATTTTCGCCACCCAGTTTCACCCCGAGAAGAGTGCAGACCATGGTCTGCAGCTCTACCGCAACTTCCTCCACTGGAACCCCTGAGCCTTCCGGCTCGCCCTGCCATGCTGCTGATTCCCGCCATTGACCTCAAAGACGGCCACTGCGTTCGCCTCAAACAAGGCGACATGGACCAATCGACCATCTTCAGCGAAGACCCGGCCGCCATGGCGCGCAAGTGGGTCGAAGCGGGCGCCCGTCGGCTGCACCTGGTCGACCTGAACGGCGCCTTCGCCGGCAAGCCGCAGAACCACGCCGCGATCAAGGCGATCCTGCGCGAGGTGGGCGAAGAGATCCCGGTGCAGCTGGGCGGCGGCATCCGCGACCTCGACACCATCGAGCGCTACATCGACGACGGCCTGCGCTACGTGATCATCGGCACGGCCGCGGTGAAGAACCCCGGCTTCCTGAAGGACGCCTGCGTCGCTTTCGGCGGCCACATCATCGTCGGCCTCGACGCCAAGGACGGCAAGGTCGCGACCGACGGCTGGAGCAAGCTCACCGGCCACGAAGTCGCCGACCTGGGCAAGAAGTTCGAGGACTACGGCGTCGAGTCGATCATCTACACCGACATCGGCCGCGACGGCATGCTGTCGGGCATCAACATCGATGCCACGGTGAAGCTCGCGCAGGCGCTCACCATCCCGGTCATCGCCTCGGGTGGCCTGTCGAACATGGCCGACATCGACCAACTCTGCGCGGTCGAATCCGAAGGCGTCGAAGGCGTGATCTGCGGCCGCGCCATCTACTCGGGCGACCTCGACTTCGCCGCGGCGCAGGCCCGCGCCGACGAACTCGCCCTCGGCTGAACGCGGCAGGGGCAGCCTCAGTCGCTGCCCAGCCGCTTCAGGATCTCGTCGGCGTCCGCGCCGACCTTCGCCTGCCACTGCTTCAACGCACCGGTCGAGGCCGACTTCAGCCCCCGCATGACGTCCGGCGCCACCCGCGTGTCGATCACGACGCCGTTGCTGCGCATCGTGCGGTAGTTTTCGTCGAGCCGGCTGCGGATGCGCTGCCACTGGGCCGCCTCCGTTTCTGCCCCGGCCTGGTCGATGGCGGCCTTCCCCGCGGCGTCGAGTGCGTCGTAGGCGGCGAGGTTGATCGTGGTGATCGAAATCGGCATGGCGTAGTTGATCTCGGCGAAGGCCGGCAGGTACTGCCACAGCTTTCGGCCCGCGCCGCCGTCACCGGACGACAAAACGGCGTCGACGTCACCCGCCGCGATGCGCGGCATGGCGTCGGCGAAGGAGATGTTGAAGGCCGTCGCGCCGGCCGCCGTCATCGTCGACTGGGAGATGCCGTCGTAGGTGCGGATGCGCAGCGCCCGCAGGGCGTCGAGCGACCCGACAGGCTTCTTCGACCAGATGCCCGACGCCGGCCAGGGCGTTGTGTACAGCAGCTTCTGACCGTGCGCTCCCAGGAAGCGCTCGTACGCCGGGCGGGCCGCCTTGAGCAGCGCCTCGGCCCGTGGCAGCGAATCGGCCAGGAAGGGCAGCGACGACACGGCGAACAGCGGGTACTTGTTGGCCACGCCGCCGGCGAACGCATCGGCCGCGTCGAGCTTCCGGGCCTGGACGGCGTCGACCATGTCGCCGGACTTGAAGCCCGCCGATGCATCGAAGCTGGGCTCGAAGACCACGCGGCCTCCCGTCTTCTGGGCTACCTTCTCGACGAAGGTGGACATGCCGAGTCCGGGCATCGAGGTGGCCGGGTACTCGGTCGCGATCTTCAGCGTGACGGCCGGCTGGGCGGTGGCCGCGGCGGCGAAGAAGACGGCGATCAGGATGGAAAGACGGGGAAAGCGCGGGCGGGACATGGGGGTTCCTTGGGTGGTGCGAGGGCCTTGCAAGTTGCAGACCGATGTTGCGCCAGGCCGTGTGAGCATCGCGCTAAATCTAGAATCGCGCCATGCCCTTGCAAACCCTCGACGTCCGCGGCCAGCCCGCGGTGCGCCTCACCCTCCCCGAGGGCAGCACCTGCACCGTCGCGTTGCACGGCGCGCAGGTGCTCGGGTGGACCACGGCCGACGGCGTGGAGCGCATCTACCTCAGTCCCGACGCCGTCTTCGACGGCCTGGCCGCCATCCGTGGCGGCGTGCCCGTCTGCTGGCCACAGTTCAACCAGCGCGGGCCGCTGGCCAAGCACGGCTTCGCGCGCAACATGGCGTGGCAGGTCGAGCCCGTCGATCCGGCCGCACCGGGCGACGTGCGGCTGGTGCTGACGGACAGCGACGCCACCCGCGCGCTCTGGCCCCACGGCTTTCGCGTCACCCTGACCGTCACGCTGACGCCTCAGGCTCTGCGCACCGCGCTCGACGTGGTGAACACCGGCACCGCCCCCTGGGCCTTCACCGCTGCGCTGCACACCTACCTGCGGGTCGACGAGATCGCCGATGTGCGCCTCGAAGGCCTGCTGGGCGCCGCCCGCTGGGATGCGGTCTGCGACCTGCGCCATCCCGAAGCCACCGAGGCGCTGCGCTTCGGCGAGGAATTCGACAGTGTCTACGCCGCGCCAGCCGAACCGTTGCGCCTGGTCCAGCCGCGCGGCACGCTCGAGATCGCGCAGAGCGCGAGTTGCACCGAAACGGTGGTCTGGAACCCGGGCCCCGTGCTCGCGGCCAAGCTGTCCGATCTGCCGGACGACGGTTGGCGCCACATGCTCTGCGTCGAGGCGGCACGCATCGACGAAGCCGTGCTGCTCCAGCCGGGCGCCGCATGGCAGGGCTGGCAGCAACTCAGCGTGCGCTGATCCTTCTTTTTCTTCCCAACACCGATCCTATGCTCGCCAAACGCATCATCCCCTGCCTCGACGTGACCGGCGGCCGCGTCGTGAAGGGCGTCAACTTCGTCGAACTGCGCGACGCGGGCGACCCGGTCGAGATCGCCGCGCGCTACAACGCGCAGGGCGCCGACGAACTGACCTTCCTCGACATCACCGCCACCAGCGACGGCCGCGACCTGATCCTGCCGATCATCGAAGCGGTGGCTTCGCAGGTCTTCATTCCGCTGACGGTGGGCGGCGGGGTGCGCACGGTCGAGGATGTGCGCCGGCTGCTCAACGCAGGCGCCGACAAGATCAGCTTCAATTCGGCCGCCATCGCCAATCCGCAGGTGATCGAGGACGCCGCGCGGAAGTACGGCGCCCAGTGCATCGTGGTCGCCATCGACGCCAAGCGTCGCACGCCCGAGGACGTCGCCACGCGCGGTCCGGGCTGGGACGTGTACAGCCATGGCGGACGCAAGAACACCGGCCTCGACGCGGTGCAGTGGGCCGTCGAGATGGCGCGCCGCGGCGCCGGCGAGATCCTGCTGACCAGCATGGACCGCGACGGCACCAAGAGCGGCTTCGACCTGGCGCTGACCCGCGCGGTGAGCGACGCGGTCAGCGTGCCGGTGATCGCCTCGGGCGGCGTCGGCGCGCTCGATCATCTGTCCGACGGCATCCAGATCGGCGGGGCCGACGCGGTGCTGGCGGCCAGCATCTTCCACTACGGCGAATTCACGGTGGGCGAGGCGAAGGCGCAGATGGCCGCGCGCGGTATTCCGGTGCGTCTTTGAGCCTGTTCGCCGGCCGGCATTGACGGTTTGCGACAATCGCCCGATGGATTGGCTCAATGAAGTGAAATGGGACGCGAACGGCCTGGTGCCGGTCATCGCGCAGGAGCAGGGCAGCAACGACGTGCTGATGTTCGCCTGGATGAACCGCGAGGCGCTCGAAAAGACCGCCGAACTCGGCCGCGCCGTGTATTTCAGCCGCTCGCGCAACAAGCTCTGGTTCAAGGGCGAGGAGTCGGGCCACGTGCAGACGGTGCACGAGATTCGCCTGGACTGCGACAACGACGTCGTGCTGCTCAAGGTGACGCAGCTCGGCCACGAGCCCGGCATCGCCTGCCACACCGGCCGTCACAGCTGTTTCTTCAGCAAATACGAGAATGGCCGATGGATTGCGGTCGACCCGGTCTTGAAGGACCCGGAAACGATCTACAAATAATGGAAACGATGACCACCGACGCGCTCGCCCGCCTTGCCGCCACGATCGAAAGCCGCCTGCCTGCGCGCGGCGGCGACCCCGAAAAGAGCTACGTGGCTCGCCTGCTGCACAAGGGGCCCGACGCCTTCCTCAAGAAGATCGGCGAGGAGGCGACCGAGGTCGTCATGGCGGCCAAGGACGCCGACCACGGCGGCGACCGCCAGAAAATAGTGAACGAAGTGGCCGACCTGTGGTTCCACAGCATGGTGGCGCTCGCGCACTACGGCCTCACGCCGCGCGAGGTCATCGACGAACTGGAGCGACGCGAAGGCACCAGCGGCATCGAGGAAAAGGCGCTTCGCAAGGCGCAGGCCCGCGAAGCCTCCAACGACTGAAAGTGAAGCCATGGCCAACGACATCGTGAACGCCGAGCCCGACGAATCGCTCAGGACCTGGGGCTGGGTCAGCTACATCCTGCACCTGATCGTCGCGGTCGGCGCGGTGCTGCCGGGCGCCCAGGCGTCGATCGTGCTGCTGCTCATCGCGCTGGTGATCGACCTGGTCAAGCGCGACGACGCCCGTGGCACCTGGCAGAAGTCGCATTTCAGCTGGCGCATCCGTTCGGTGCTCTGGGCGGGCATCCTCTACGTGCTGACGTCGTGGCTGTGGCTCCTGTTCTTCGTGCCCGGCTGGATCGCCTGGGGCCTGATCTCGCTGTGGTTTCTCTACCGTATCGTCAAGGGCATGGTGCGCATGAACGCCGGCCGTCCGATGGAGCCTGCCGATGTCGTCTGATCCGAACTGCATCTTCTGCAAGATCATCGACGGGAAGATCCCCTCGAAGAAGGTCTACGAGGACGAAGACCTCTACGGCTTCCACGACATCGCGCCGTGGGCGCCGGTCCATTTCATGCTGGTTCCCAAGCGGCACATCGCCTCGATGGCGCAGCTGACGCCCGACGATGCCGGGCTGATGGGCAAGATCATGACCTTGGCGCCGAAACTCGCGCTCGAGCACGGCTGCCGGCCCTATCCGGACGGCGGCTACCGCGTGGTGGTGAACACCGGTGCCGAGGGCGGCCAGGAAGTGCACCATCTCCATGTTCACGTCATGGGCGGCCCCCGCCCCTGGCTCAAGGGCTGATAGCCGGCCCGGTCTAAAATTCTTCACATTCTTCAGGAGTCATCCATGGGTTCTTTTTCTATCTGGCACTGGCTGATCGTGCTGCTCGTCGTGGTCATGATCTTCGGCACCAAGAAGTTGCGCAACATGGGCTCCGACCTGGGCGGCGCCGTGAAGGGCTTCAAGGACGGCATGAAAGACGGCTCGACCACCGACACGCCGGCCACCCCCACGCAACACGTGACCGGCACGCCGGCCGCCGACAAGTCGACCATCGACGTCGAAGCGCGTCAGAAGTCCTGAGCCGACCCGCGTGATCGACCTCGGCATTTCGAAGCTCGCGCTGATCGGCGCGGTGGCGCTGATCGTCATCGGCCCCGAGAAGCTGCCGCGCGTGGCCCGCACGGTGGGCATGCTGCTGGGCAAGGCGCAGCGCTACGTCAACGACGTGAAGGCCGAGGTCAACCGGTCGATGGATCTGGACGAGCTGCGCAAGATGAAGGACACCGTCCAGGAGGCTGCGCGCGATGTCGAACAGAGCATCCACACGGGTGCCAGCGACTTCGAGAAGCAGTTCTCCGAAAGCGGGCAGACGCTGTCGGCGCTGGCCGAACCCGAGGTGCCGTCGTACCCCGAGTACAGGCACCCCCGCAAGAACTGGCGCCTGAAACAGGGCGCCACGCCGCAGTGGTACAAGTCGCGCAACGGCGTGCGTACCAAGGCGCTTTCCGGCGCGGCGCGTGTCGCCCGCTTCCGTCCGCACAAGATCAACTAGCCGCCACGCCGAACCCGGCCGCGCGCAGTGCGCCTCCGATTTCCTGCCCGCAGCGTCCCCCATGGCCGATTCCACCGACAAGAACAAAGAAGACGAACTGGCCGGCACCGAGCAGCCCTTCGTCGCGCACCTCATGGAGTTGCGCGACCGCCTGCTCTACTGCGTCTACGGCCTCGCCGTGGCGGCGGCGCTGCTCGCCTTCTGGCCCGGCCCGGCAGGGCTGATCGACCTGATCGCGATACCGATCCGCGCCCACATGCCCGAGGGCGCCAAGCTCATCGCGGTGGGCGTGTTCTCGCCCTTTTTCGTACCCCTGAAGGTGCTGGGCATGACGGCCGTGCTGCTGGCGCTGCCCTGGCTCATGTACCAGATCTGGATGTTCGTGGCGCCGGGGCTCTACAGCCATGAAAAGAAGTTCGCGCTGCCGCTGATCCTGTTCGGCAGCCTGCTGGCTTATGCAGGCATCGGTTTCGTGCAGTTCTTCGTGCTGGACAAGATGTTCGGCTTCATCCAGCGCTTCACGCCGCCGAGCGTGAATGCCACGCCGGACATCTCCTCGTATGTCGAGGCGATCCTGTCGCTCTACATCGCGTTCGGCTGCGCCTTCCAGGTGCCGATCGTCGTGATGCTGCTGGTGCGCTTCGAGATGGTCACCATCGAGAAGCTGCGCAGCTTCCGCGGCTACTTCATCGTGCTGTCCTTCGTGGTGGCCGCGGTGCTCACGCCACCCGACGTGGTGTCGCAGCTGGCGCTGGCCATCCCGATGTGCCTGCTCTACGAGGTGGGCATCATCGCCGCGCGCTACTTCGTGAAGCACAGCGCGGCACCGGCGGAAGAGGGCGCCGACTCTCCGCAGTCCTGATCGGTCCCGATGCGCTGGCGGCACCGCGCGGTGCCGCCGGACATCATTCGGGGTCGTTCGGGGTGCGACGCACCGGCGTTTTCGGCCGCAGGCCCGGCACCACGTTCAGTTCCATCTTGTCGGTCCCGCGCTGCAGCGCGAAGCGCGATTCGCTGCCCGGCTTCAGGCCGGCCACGGCCGTCAGCAGTTCCTGCACGTTGTCCACCTTCTTGTCGTCGACGCTGGTGATCACGTCGCCCGGACGGATGCCCGCCTGCGCCGCGGGGCCGTTCTGCAGCACGCCGGTGATGATGACGCCCGCATTGGCCTTCACGCCGAAGGTTTCTGCCAGTTCGGGCGACAGATCGTTCGGCTCCACGCCGATCCAGCCGCGCGTGACCTTGCCTTCCTTCACGATGTCGCCCAGCACCTGCTTGGCGATCGAGACGGGAATCGCGAAGCCGATGCCCATGCTGCCGCCCGAGCGCGAGTAGATCGCGGTGTTGATGCCTTCGAGGTTGCCGTTGATGTCGACCAGCGCACCGCCCGAATTGCCAGGGTTGATGGCCGCATCGGTCTGGATGAAGTTCTCGAAGGTGTTGATGCCGAGCTGGTTGCGGCCCAGCGCCGAGACGATACCGCTGGTCACCGTCTGGCCCACGCCGAAGGGGTTGCCGATGGCGAGCACCTGGTCGCCCACCTGCAGCGTGTCGGAGTTGCCCAACACGATCGCGGGCAGCTTGTCGAGCTCGATCTTCAGCACGGCGAGGTCGGTGTCCGGGTCGGTGCCGATCACCTTGCCGCGTGCATGGCGGCTGTCGTTGAGCGTCACCTCGATCTCGTCGGCCCCCTCGACCACGTGGTTGTTGGTGAGGATGTAGCCATCGGTGCTGACGATCACGCCGCTGCCCAGGCCGACCTGCGGCTGGCTGTCGCCCTGGTCGCCGAAGAAGAAGCGGAACCACGGGTCGTTGCTGCGGGGATGGCGCTGGGCCGCCTTGCTGGTGTTGATGCTCACGACCGCGGGCGCCGCCTTCTTGGCTGCGCTGCTGAGGCTGCCGGGCGCTGCCGGAGCCGGCGCGGTGCCGCCCGGGGCTTCGATCACCGAGACGACGCCGGCGAGCGAGGTGCGGCGGTTCAGCCACTCGGGCTTGAGCGTGGCGACGACGAAGTAGGCCGCCAGCAGGACGGTCACGGCTTGGGCAAACAGCAGCCAGGTGCGTTTCATGAAGAGGTCGGAGAGATGAGGAAGTGCGCGCACTGCAGCGTGGCGCCGGGGGCGGTCATTGTCCATCAAAGGCCTTCACGGCTCCGTCAGCGGAGGCCGGGACCGCTCGGACCAGAGCGGGTAACGGCTGCGACTAGGGGAAACCCTTAAAATCGCCGCCCTTGCGCCACGGCGATGCCGTGCCGCCCGCTTCCATTCCTGCCTGCCCATGACTGCCACCATCCTTGCCGAACACGCCGCTTCCGCGGACGCGGCCGGCCGCACGCTGAACGCGCGCGACTACAAGACGCTCTCCCTCTCCGCCCTCGGCGGCACGCTCGAGTTCTACGACTTCGTCATCTACGTGTTCTTCGCGACCGTGCTGGGCGCGCTGTTCTTCCCCATCGACATGCCGGACTGGCTGCGCCAGCTGCAGACCTTCGGCATCTTCGCCGCGGGCTACCTGGCGCGGCCGCTCGGCGGCATCGTCATCGCGCACTTCGGCGACATCCTCGGCCGCAAGCGCATGTTCACGCTGTCGATCTTCCTGATGGCCGCGCCCACGCTGGTGATCGGCCTGCTGCCGACCTACGCCAGCATCGGCGTGGCGGCACCGCTGCTGCTGCTCGCCATGCGCGTGCTGCAGGGCGCCGCCATCGGCGGCGAGATGCCCGGCGCCTGGGTCTTCGTGGCCGAGCATGTGCCGGCCAGGCGCTACGGCTTCGCCGTGGGCACGCTCACGTCGGGCATCACCGGCGGCATCCTGCTGGGGTCGCTGGTGGCGGTGGCCATCAACACGCACTACGCGCCGGCCGAGGTCAACGACTTCGCCTGGCGCATCCCGTTCATCCTGGGCGGCGTGTTCGGACTGGTGTCGGTGTACCTGCGGCGCTTCCTTCACGAGACGCCGGTGTTCCAGGAACTGGCTGGCCGCCGCAGCGTCGCGCGCGAACTGCCGGTCAGGACCATCCTGCGCGAACACCGCGGCGCCGTCGTCTTCGTCGGCCTGCTGACCTGGGTGCTCTCGGCCGCCATCGTGGTGGTCGTGCTGTACACGCCGACCTACCTGCAGAAGGTGCACCACGTGCCGGCTGCGCTGGCGCTCCAGGCCAATGCGCTGGCCACCCTGACGCTCACCCTTGGCTGCATCGTGGTCGGCTGGGCGACGGACCGCCTCGGCACCCGCGCCGTGATGCTGATCGGCTGGGGCGGCCTGCTGGTCACGTCGTACCTGTTCTACACGAGCCTGCCTGGCACGCCGGCCTCGCTGGTGTGGCACTACGGGCTGGTCGGCTTCTTCGTCGGCACGATCGCCACGGTGCCGATCGCCAGCGTGCGCGCCTTCCCGGCACCCATCCGCTTCTCGGGCCTGTCCTTTGCCTACAACATGTCGTACGCGATCTTCGGCGGCCTGACGCCGGTGATCCTCACGCTGTGGCTGCAGAAGGACCCCATGGCGCCCGCGCACTACGTCGGCACGCTGGCGGTGCTGGGCTTGTTGCTGGCCCTGCTGCCGATGGCTTCGCGCGGCTATCCGATGCGGGCGGCGCCGAAGGCGTAACAATGGCGGGATGACGACCACCCGCCACGAACTTCTCCATGCGTTCGACCTGCTGCTGGCGCCCGAGCGCTTCAAGGACTACGGGCCGAACGGGCTGCAGGTCGAAGGCCGCACCACGGTGCGCAAGATCGTCTCGGGCGTGACCGCCAGCCGCGCCTTGATCGAGGCCGCCATCTATGCGGAAGCCGACGCGATCTTCGTGCACCACGGCCTGTTCTGGCGCGGGCAGGACGGCCGGGTCACCGGCTGGATGCGCCAGCGCCTGGGCCTGCTGCTGGGCGACGACGTGAACCTCTTCGCCTACCACCTGCCGCTCGATGCGCATCCGGAACTCGGCAACAACGCGCAGCTGGGGCTGCAGCTCGGCCTGGTCGCGAACACCGGCGCGGCAGGCCGCTTCGGCGAGCAGGACCTGGGCTTCATCGGCGGTCGTGCCGATGGCGGTGTCTTTGCCGATGCGGCAGCGCTCGCGGCGCATGCGCAGGCGGTGCTCGGCCGGCAGGTCACGCTGGTCGATGGTGGACGGCGGCCGATCAGGACGGTGGCCTGGTGCACCGGCGGGGCGCAGGGCCACTTCGAGGCGGCCATCGCCGCGGGCGCCGATGCCTTCCTGACCGGCGAGATCTCCGAACCGCAGGCGCACTGTGCACGCGAGATGGGCGTGGCCTTCCTGGCCTGCGGCCACCATGCCACCGAGCGCTACGGCGCACCCGCCGTGGCGGCGCACATCGCTGCGCAACTCGGGCTGGCGCACGAGTTCATCGACATCGACAACCCGGCATGAGCATGGCCACTGGCACGAACCGGCTGCCCATCGCGATCACGATGGGCGACCCTGCGGGCATCGGACCGGAGATCGTCGTGAAGGCCTTCCGCGATGCGCCCGCGCTGACCCGTGGCTGCTTCGTGGTGGGCGACCTGGCCACCCTGCGCGCTGCGCAGCGGTTGCTGACTGCACCGGCGGGCGTGTCGATCCCGGTCGCGTCGATCGAACATCCCGATGAGGTGTTGCGCCTGCCCCCGAACTGCCTGCCCGTGCTCCAGGCCATCGCACCGCCGGAAGGCGTGGTGACGGGGCAGGTCGGTGCCGCGGCCGGCAAGGCGGCGGGCGACTGCGTGGTGTGGGCGGCCCGGGCCGCGCTCGCCGGGCAGGTGTCGGCGATCGTCACCGCGCCGCTGCACAAGGAGTCGTTGGCTGCCGCCGGCTTCGCGTTTCCCGGCCATACGGAATTGCTGCAGGCCGAGGCCGCGGCGCACCTCCATCGCCCGGTGACCGAGGTGCCCGTGCGGATGATGCTGGCGAACGACGAGATGCGCACCGTGCTCGTGAGCATCCACATGTCGCTGCGTGACGCCATCGACGCGGTGCGTTTCGACGGCGTGCTGGCGACGATCCGCATCGCGCACCAGGCCCTGGGCGCGGCGCTGGGCCGCCCGCCGCGCATCGGCGTGGCCGGATTGAATCCGCATGCGGGCGAGGGCGGACTGTTCGGTTCGGAAGAGCGCGACATCATCGCGCCGGCGATTGCCGCCGCGCGGGCCGAGGGCATCGATGCGCACGGGCCCTACGCGCCCGATACGGTCTTCATGCGGGCCCGCACGACGCCGGCCCAGCCGGGGGAATTCGACGTCGTGATCGCCATGTACCACGACCAAGGTTTGATCCCGGTCAAGTATCTGGGTGTGGAGAAGGGCGTGAACGTGACGCTCGGGCTGCCGCTGGTGCGCACCAGTCCGGACCACGGCACGGCTTTCGACATCGCCGGCACCGGGCGCGCCGACGCATCGAGCCTGATCGAGGCGATCCGGATGGCGCGTGCGCTCGCGCCGGAAGCGCTCACAGGCTCGGACGCTCAGCCTCTCAGGGGCGCTTGAGACTGTCGCGGATCTCGCGCAGCAGGGCGATGTCTTCCGGCGGTGCGGCCACGGCGGGCGCGGCTTCTTCCTTCTTGCGCAGCTTGTTCACCTGCTTGACCATCATGAAGATGATGAAGGCCAGGATGATGAAGTTGACCGCGATGGTGATGAAGTTCCCGTACGCCAGCACCGCCACGCCGGCCTTCTTGAGGTCGGCCAGGTTGTTCGCCACACCGGTCGGAACCGTGCCCAGCACGACGTAGAGATTGGAGAAGTCGAGCTTGCCGAAGACCAGGCCGACGATCGGCATGATGATGTCGGTGACCAGGGAATCGACGATCTTGCCGAAGGCCGCGCCGATGATCACCCCGACGGCCAGGTCGACCACATTGCCCTTGACCGCGAATTCGCGGAACTCTTTCATAACGCTCATCTCAAGCTCCTCGCCGGTGTGAAGGCCGGCCAGTATAGGAGGCATCGAGGGGCACGCACACACCGTGCCACGCCGTGTCGTGCGCGTTGAGGTCGCCTGTGACGCTCCGCTACAATCGCCGGCTGATCCCACCCCAGCGACAAGATTGAGGACCCCCATGAGTGACATCCCCGTCGGCGCCCCCCGGATAGACAAGAGCAAGCGGACGTGGTTGATCGCCTCCAGCTGCGCCGGTGCGGTGGGTGGTGTGGCGACTGCGATCCCGTTCGTCAGCACGTTCCAGCCCTCCGAGCGCGCCAAGGCCGCCGGTGCGCCGATCGAAGTCGACATCAGCGCCATGCAGGTCGGTGAGAAGCTCACGGTCGAATGGCGCGGAAAGCCGGTGTGGATCCTCAAGCGGACGCCGCAGCAGATCGCCGAACTGCCCAAGCTCGACAGTCAACTGGCCGACCCGAAGTCCGAGCGCAATCCTGCCGAATTCACCCCCGAGTACGCCCGCAACGAAGGTCGGTCGATCAAGCCCGAAGTGCTGGTGGTGGTCGGTATCTGCACGCACCTGGGTTGCTCGCCGATCGACAGGCTCCAGCCCGGGCCGCAGCCCTCGTTGCCCGACAACTGGGAAGGCGGCTTCCTCTGCCCGTGCCACGGCTCGACTTTCGATCTGGCCGGTCGCGTCTTCAAGAACAAGCCCGCACCCGACAACCTGCCGGTGCCGCCGCACATGTACCTGTCGGACACCCGCCTGCTCATCGGCGAAGACAAGAAGGCCTGAGGGAAGAGACGACATGGCTGAATTCAAGGACATCTCCCCCAACGCCCCGGCCGCCGAGAAGCTGCTGAACTGGGTCGACAACCGCTTCCCGCTGACCAAGCTGTGGAACGACCAGTGGGGCCAGTACTACGCGCCCAAGAACTTCAACTGGTGGTACATCTTCGGCTCGCTCGCGATGCTGGTGCTGGTCATCCAGATCGTGACCGGCATCTTCCTGGTGATGCACTACAAGCCCGATGCGAACCTGGCCTTCGCCTCGGTCGAGTACATCATGCGCGACGTGCCCTGGGGCTGGCTCATCCGCTACATGCACTCCACGGGCGCCTCGGCGTTCTTCATCGTCGTCTACCTGCATATGTTCCGCGGCCTCATCTACGGCAGCTACCGCAAGCCGCGCGAACTGATCTGGATCTTCGGCTGCGCGATCTTCCTGTGCCTCATGGCCGAAGCCTTCATGGGCTACCTGCTGCCCTGGGGCCAGATGAGCTACTGGGGCGCGCAGGTGATCGTCAACCTGTTCGCGGCCATTCCCTTCGTCGGCCCGGACCTGGCCCTGCTGATTCGCGGCGATTACGTGGTGAGCGATGCCACCCTCAACCGCTTCTTCAGCTTCCACGTGATCGCCGTGCCGCTGGTGCTGCTCGGCCTGGTGGTGGCCCACCTGATCGCCCTGCACGAAGTCGGCTCGAACAACCCCGACGGCATCGAGATCAAAGCCCATCGGGGCCCGGACGGCCATCCGCTCGACGGCATCCCCTCGCACCCGTACTACTCGGTGCACGACATCTTCGGCGTCGTGATCTTCCTGACGATCTTCTCGGCGATCATCTTCTTCGCGCCGGAGATGGGTGGCTACTTCCTGGAGTACAACAACTTCATCCCGGCCGATTCGCTCAAGACGCCGATCCACATCGCGCCGGTCTGGTACTTCACGCCCTTCTATTCGATGCTGCGCGCCATCACCAGCGAAATGATGTATGCGCTCATCGCCTGCGTCGTGGCCGGTGCCGTGTTCGGCGTGTGGAAGGCGCGCGTCGCGGCCCTGGTCAAGGGCGCGATCGTGGTGGCCGCCGTGGTGGTCGCCGTGCTGATGCTGTCGATCGACGCCAAGTTCTGGGGCGTTGTCGTGATGGGCGGTGCCGTCATCATCCTGTTCTTCCTCCCCTGGCTGGACCACAGCCCGGTGAAGTCGATCCGCTACCGCCCGACGTGGAACAAGTACCTCTACGGCGTGTTCGTCATCAACTTCCTGATCCTGGGCTATCTGGGCGTGCAGCCGCCGTCGCCGCTCGGCGAACGCGTCTCGCAGGTGGGCAGCCTGTTCTATTTCGGCTTCTTCCTGCTGATGCCGTGGTGGAGCCGTCTGGGCGAATTCAAGCCGGTGCCGGAGCGCGTGACCTTCACTGCGCACTGAGCTGGAGAGAAGAACAATGAAGAAACTGATCCTCACGCTGATCGCCGCACTCGGTATCGTCACCGGCGTCCACGCTGCGCAAGGCGGTCTCGCCTGGGACAAGGCGCCCAACCGCACCAACGACCTGGCCTCGCTGCAGAACGGCGCCAAGTTGTTCGTCAACTACTGCCTGGGTTGCCACTCGGCGGCCTTCATGCGCTACAACCGCCTGCAGGACATCGGCATCTCCGAGCAGCAGATCAAGGACAACCTTCTGTTCACGACCGAGAGAGTCGGCGACGTGATGAAGGCCAACATCGATCCGCGCCAGGCCAAGGAGTGGTTCGGCGCCAACCCGCCCGACCTGACGCTGGTGGCGCGCTCGCGTGCCGGCCATGGCGGCACCGGTGCCGACTACCTCTACACCTACCTGCGCACCTATTACCGCGACGACACCAAGGCCACCGGCTGGAACAACCTGACGTTCCCGAGTGTCGGCATGCCGAACGTGCTCTGGGAACTGCAGGGCAACCGCCGCCCGGTCTACGACAAGGTGGAGCAGCACGGCCACGAAGTGGAAGTGTTCAAGGGGTGGGAACAGCTCAGCCCTGGCGCCATGACGCCTTTGCAGTACGACCAGGCGGTGGGCGACCTGGTCAACTACCTGCAGTGGATGGCCGAGCCGGCGCAGAACACGCGTGTGCGCGTTGGTGTGTGGGTGCTGCTGTTCCTGGTGATGGCGCTGGTCTTCGTCTGGCGGCTCAATGCGGCTTTCTGGAAAGACGTCAAGTAGCCGTGCATATGCCGATCGGCACGCGCCCCAGGGCGTGGCCGGTCCCACGGAGTGGGTTGCCAACGCGACCCACTCTTTTTGATTTTTAGGAGTCTCCCGCCATGATGGTTCTGTATTCAGGTACGACCTGCCCCTTTTCCCACCGCTGCCGTTTCGTCCTGTTCGAGAAGGGCATGGACTTCGAGATCCGCGACGTCGACCTGTACAACAAGCCCGAAGACATCAGCGTGATGAATCCGTACGGCCAGGTGCCGATCCTGGTCGAGCGCGACCTGATCCTGTACGAGTCGAACATCATCAACGAGTACATCGACGAGCGCTTCCCGCATCCGCAACTGATGCCCGGCGACCCGGTCGACCGCGCCCGCGTGCGCCTGTTCCTGCTGAACTTCGAAAAGGAACTGTTCGTGCATGTCGCGACGCTCGAGAACCGCACCGCCAAGGGTAACGAGAAGGCGCTGGAGAAGGCCCGTGCCCATATCCGCGACCGCCTCACGCAACTGGCACCCGTGTTCCTCAAGAACAAGTACATGCTGGGCGACAACTTCTCGATGCTCGACGTGGCCATCGCGCCGCTGCTCTGGCGTCTGGACTACTACGGCATCGACCTGAGCAAGAACGCGGCACCGCTGCTGAAGTACGCCGAGCGCATCTTCTCGCGCCCGGCCTATATCGAGGCACTGACGCCGTCCGAAAAGGTGATGCGCAAGTAAGCATCATCCAACGCGTTCCCCGTTCCTCATGCTCAACGCACTCGACTCGTCCTCCACCCGCCCCTATCTGATTCGGGCGATGTATGAATGGTGCACCGACAACGGGTTCACGCCCTATGTGGCGGTGCAGGTCGACGACACCGTCCAGGTGCCGCGCGAGTACGTGAAGAACGGCGAGATCGTGCTGAACGTCAGCTTCGACGCCACCAGTTCGCTCAAGCTGGGCAACGAGTTCATCGAGTTCAAGGCGCGCTTTGCGGGCTCTGCACGCGAGATCATCGTGCCGGTTGGCCGGGTGATCGCGATCTACGCGCGCGAGAACGGTCAGGGCATGGCCTTTCCGGCGCCGGCACCTGCCGGAGCGGCCGATGGCGACGGTTCGGCTCCGGCGCCGGTCGTGGCCTCGACGCCCGTGGCCGCAGCGCGCACGCCGTTGCGCGAGGCGTCCCGCGAAGGCGAAGGCGAGACAGGCAAGGTCGTTCATCTGGTGACGACCGAAGGCACGCCGGATGCACGCGACGAGTCCGATGCCGGCGTCGACGGGACCGAGCCGCCGCGCCCGCCTGCCGGTGGCGGTGCCAAGCCTTCTCTGAAGCGCATCAAGTAAGCGTCATCGGGGCGTGCCTCGGTGACCCTTGGATAGAATCCAGCCCCACGCCGCTTTAGCTCAGTTGGTAGAGCAACCGCCTTGTAAGCGGTAGGTCGTCAGTTCGATTCCGACAAGCGGCACCACTTTCTTTTTTTCGCGTCGAGCCCTTCGACGCTTTGGCTGCGCTGCTCAGCGCCGCGTCTGCACCTTGATGCGGATGCTCGCCACCTTCCAGCCTCGCGCATTCAGTCGCGCCACCAGCGTCGGCGCCAGCTGGCGCAGCTTGGCCGCGGCGGCGCTGCCCTGCACGATCAGGCACCACACGTCATCTTCGGCCGGCCCGGGCTTGATGGCCGGACGCATCTCGACCGGAATCAGGCCCTCGATCGCCTTCAGCCGGTCGGCGGCATCCTGCGCGCGCGCCAGCAGCCCCGCCAGGGTGGGCGATCCGTCCGCGGCCTGCAGCAGCGTGAAGGAATTGAATCGGCGAGTCGATGACATGAGGGGATGAGGTCAAGTGGCTAAAATGCCCGGTTTGCCGGCGTTCGCGCCGGCACGGGCCGCTTGTGTTTTGCATCGGCGCGCCCAAGTGCTTTCACCCTATCTTAGGGATTTCGTCGCGGCATCCGAATCCGTTCGGGTGCTCGATCGATCCTTCACACATGGCCACCAACTTCCTCACCCAAATCTTCGGCAGTCGCAACGACCGGCTACTCAAGCAGTACCGCAAGACCGTGGAACGCATCAATGCCCTCGAACCGCAGTTCGAGACACTCAGCGACGATGCGCTGCGCGCCAAGACAGGGGAGTTCAAGGACCGCGTCGCCAAGGGCGAGTCGCTCGACGACCTGCTGCCCGAGGCCTTCGCCACGGTGCGCGAAGGCTCCAAGCGCGTCATGAAGATGCGCCACTTCGACGTCCAGATGCTCGGCGGCATGGCCCTGCACAACGGCAAGATCTCCGAGATGCGCACGGGCGAAGGCAAGACGCTGACCGCCACGCTGCCGGTGTACCTCAACGCGCTGTCCGGCAAGGGCGTGCATGTGGTCACGGTCAACGACTACCTGGCCAACCGCGACGCGCAATGGATGGGGCGCCTCTACAACTTCCTCGGCCTGACGGTGGGCATCAACCTGCCGAACATGCCGCGCGAGGAGAAGCAGGCGGCCTACGGGGCCGACATCACCTACGGCACGAACAACGAGTACGGCTTCGACTACCTGCGCGACAACATGGTCTACGAGTCGCGCGACCGGGTCCAGCGCGTGCTGAACTACGCGATCGTCGACGAGGTCGACTCGATCCTGATCGACGAGGCGCGCACGCCGCTGATCATCAGCGGCCAGGCCGAGGACCACACCGACCTGTACCTCGCGATCAACAAGGTCGTGCCGCTGCTGGTGAAGCAGGAGGGCGAGGAAGACCCGCGCACCGGCGAGGGCGTGACCAAGCCCGGCGACTTCACCGTCGACGAGAAGACGCACCAGGTGTTCCTGACCGAAGACGGCCACGAGAAGGCCGAGCAGCTGCTGTCGGAATTCAAGCTGCTGCCCGAAGGCGCATCGCTGTACGACCCGGCCAACATCACGCTGATGCATCACCTGAATGCCGCATTGCGCGCACGGCATCTGTACCACCGCGACCAGCATTACGTGGTGCAGCAGGGCGAGGTGGTGATCGTCGACGAGTTCACCGGCCGCCTGATGAGCGGGCGCCGCTGGAGCGACGGCCTGCACCAGGCGGTGGAAGCCAAGGAAGGCGTGGAGATCCAGCCCGAGAACCAGACGCTGGCGTCGATCACCTTCCAGAACTACTTCCGGCTGTACGGCAAGCTGGCGGGCATGACCGGCACGGCCGATACCGAGGCCTACGAGTTCCAGGAGATCTACGGGCTCGAAACGGTCATCATCCCGCCCAACCGCATCAGCCGGCGCGACGACCAGCTCGACCGCGTCTACAAGACGACGCGCGAGAAATACGAAGCCGCGATCGAGGACATCCGCGAATGCTACGAGCGCGGCCAGCCGGTGCTGGTGGGCACCTCGTCGATCGAGAACTCGGAGATCATCGATGCGCTGCTGACCAAGGCCGGGCTGCCGCACCAGGTGCTCAACGCGAAGCAGCATGCGCGTGAAGCCGACATCGTGGCCCAGGCCGGCCGCGCGAAGATGATCACCATCGCGACCAACATGGCCGGCCGCGGCACCGACATCGTGCTCGGCGGCAACATCGAGAAGGTGATCGCTGCCATCGAGGCCGACGAGGGCATGGACGAAGCCGCCAAGGCGGCCGAGGTCGCCCGCGTGCGGGCCGAATGGACGAAGGACCACGAGGCGGTCAAGGCCCTCGGCGGCCTGCGCATCATCGCCACCGAGCGGCACGAGTCGCGCCGCATCGACAACCAGCTGCGCGGCCGTTCGGGCCGGCAGGGCGACCCGGGCTCCTCGCGCTTCTACCTGAGCCTGGACGACCCGCTGATGCGCATCTTCGCGGGCGACCGCGTCAAGGCCATCATGGACCGGCTCAAGATGCCGGACGGCGAGGCGATCGAAGCGGGCATCGTCACGCGCAGCATCGAGAGCGCGCAGCGCAAGGTCGAGGCGCGCAACTTCGACGTGCGCAAGCAGCTGCTCGAGTACGACGACGTCTCGAACGACCAGCGCAAGGTGATCTACCAGCAGCGCAACGACATCCTCGACGCGGCCGACCTGACGGCGCAGATCGCAGGACTGCGCGAAGGCTGTTTCTCCGACCTGGCGCGGCAGTACGTGCCCGCCGAATCGGTGGAAGAGCAGTGGGACCTCGTCGGGCTCGAGAAGACGCTCGCGAACGACTGGGCCCTGGATCTTGCGTTGAAGCAGGAGGTCGAGGCCGCTACCGCCATCAGCGACGAGGAGGTCGTCGAGCGGGTGGTCGGCGCGGCCCATGCGTCCTTCGCCGCCAAGGTGGCCCTGGTCGGCCAGGAGAACTTCACGCAGTTCGAGCGCATGGTGCTGCTGCAGAGCATCGACACGCACTGGCGTGAGCACCTGGCTTCGCTCGACTACCTGCGCCAGGGCATCCATCTGCGCGGCTATGCGCAGAAGCAGCCGAAGCAGGAATACAAGCGCGAGGCCTTCGAGCTCTTCGGGCAGCTGCTCGACTCGGTCAAGAACGAGGTCACGCGCCAGCTCATGACGGTGCGCGTGCAGTCGGGCGAGCAGCTCGAGGAAGCGGCCGAGACCATGGAAAGCCGCGCCGAAGCCATTTCCAACATCACCTACACCGCCCCCACCGAGACGGGCGAGGTCGAGGTGCGTGTCGACGAGGACAGCACACGCCGCGCTGCTGCGGCCGGTCTCGGGCTGAGCGCCGGGGCCGAGGCTTTCGCGCGCGTCGGCCGCAACGACCCGTGCCCCTGCGGCAGCGGCAAGAAGTTCAAGCAGTGCCACGGCAAGCTGACCTGATTCACCTGTTCCTCCTTTTGAAGACAACGCCATGCCAGTGAACCTCACCCCTCCCAATCCGGCGACGCTGCATGCGGTGCCGGGCGTGCGCATCGGCGTGGCGGAAGCCGGCGTGCGCAAGGCGAACCGCAAGGACCTGACGGTCGTGCTGATCGACGAAGGCGCTGCCGTCGGCGGCGTGTTCACCCAGAACCGCTTCTGCGCCGCGCCGGTGCAGGTGTGCCGCGCGCATCTGGCCAAGGGCTACGGCATTCGTGCGATGCTGATCAACACCGGCAATGCGAATGCAGGCACCGGCCAGGACGGCCTGGCGCGCACGCACCAGAGCTGCGTGGCGCTGGCGCGCGAACTGAACATCGCGCCGGAGCAGGTCCTGCCGTTTTCGACCGGCGTGATCATGGAGCCGCTGCCGGTCGACCGCATCGAGGCCGGGCTGCCCGCAGCCTTGGCCGATGCGGCGCCCGACCACTGGGCACGTGCGGCCGAAGGCATCATGACCACCGATACGGTGCCGAAGGCCTTCAGCCAGCAGGTGCAGATCGGCGGCGCCATCGTCACGGTCACCGGCATCAGCAAGGGCGCCGGCATGATCCGCCCGAACATGGCGACCATGCTCGGCTTCATGGCGACCGACGCCTGCATCGACCCGGCACTCATCCAGCCGCTGGCCAAGGCGCTGGCCGATGCGTCGTTCAACCGCGTCACCATCGATGGCGACACGTCGACCAACGACTCCTTCGTCGTCATCGCGACGCAGAAGGCCGCGCATGCGCGCATCGATTCGCTCGACTCGGCCGACGGCCGTGCGCTGGCCGCCGCGATGCAGAACGTCGCGCGCCTGCTGGCCCAGGCCATCGTGCGCGATGGCGAGGGCGCCACCAAGTTCATCACCATCCGCGTCGAAGGTGGCCGCGACGGCGCCGAGTGCCGGCAGGTCGCTTATGCGGTCGCGCATTCGCCGCTGGTCAAGACGGCTTTCTTCGCCAGCGACCCGAACCTGGGCCGCATCCTCGCCGCGGTCGGCTATGCCGGCATCGATGACCTCGACCAGACCGGCATCGATCTGTACCTCGACGACGTGCATGTGGCCGTCAAGGGCGGACGCAACCCGTCTTACCGCGAGGAAGACGGCCAGCGTGTGATGAAGCAGAGCGAGATCACGGTGCGCATCGGCCTGGGCCGGGGCGACGCCACCGACACGGTCTGGACCTGCGACCTGAGCCACGACTACGTGTCCATCAACGCCGATTACCGTTCATGATGGCCCCCACGTTCATCACGGTGTGTATTCACTGCCCCCCGAGGGGGTGCTCAACGCCCTTCGGGCGGCCGGGCGGGCGTCGATGAACGAAAAGTTCGAGCACCTCCTCGAGCGCGCCGAGCAACTCATCGCCCGCATCGAGTCGATCCTCCCGCAGCCGCTGCAGGCGCCGGCCGATTGGGACGCCATCGCCTGGCGCTACCGCCGCCGCAGCTCGGGCCACGGCACGCTGGAGCCGGTGCGCCATGTGGCGCCGATGCCGCTCGATGCGCTCAAGGAGATCGACGTCCAGAAGGAGAAGATCGAGCGCAACACGCGCCAGTTCGTCGAAGGCAAGCCGGCCAACAACGTGCTGCTGACCGGCGCGCGCGGCACCGGCAAGTCCTCGCTCATCCGGGCCTGCCTGCAGGCCTATGCGCCGCAGGGCCTGAGGCTGATCGAGGTCGACAAGGCCGAGCTCACCGATCTGCCGGACATCGTCGAGGTGGTGGCGAACCGCCCCGAGAAGTTCATCGTCTTCAGCGACGACCTGAGCTTCGACGAGGGCGAGCCGGGCTACAAGGCGCTCAAGTCCATCCTCGACGGCTCGGTCGCCGCGTCGACGGCCAACGTGCTGATCTACGCGACCAGCAACCGGCGCCACCTCTTGCCCGAGTACATGAAGGACAACCTCAGCTACACCCACACCGACGATGGCGAAGTGCATCCGGGTGAGGTGATCGAGGAGAAGATCTCGCTGTCGGAGCGCTTCGGCCTGTGGGTGAGCTTCTATCCCTTCAGCCAGGCCGAGTACCTGGCGATCGTGGCGCAGTGGCTGTCGTCCTTCGGTGTCGACGCGTCGGCCATCGCCGCCGCGCGGGCCGACGCGCTGGTCTGGGCGCTCGAGCGCGGCTCGCGCAGCGGGCGCGTGGCCTACCAGTTTGCGCGCGACTACGTGGGGCGTGCATGAGCACCGCGGCGGTCGAGACGCGCAAGCACACCGAGGTGGCGGTGGGCATCCTGATCCGCGGCGAGGACGATGCATTGCTCCTGTCGACGCGACCGGAGGGCAAGCCCTATGCCGGCTACTGGGAGTTTCCGGGCGGCAAGATCGAAGCGGGCGAGACCGTGGAACAGGCGCTGCGCCGTGAGCTGCAGGAGGAACTCGGCATCACCATCGCGGGCGCCGAGGTCTGGAAGGTCACCGAGCACGACTACCCGCATGCGCTGGTGCGGCTGCACTGGTGCAAGGTGCGCGCATGGGACGGCGAGTTCGAGATGCGCGAGGGCCAGGCGATGCGCTGGCAGCAACTGCCGCTGGACGTGACGCCGGTGCTGCCCGGCGCGCTGCCGGTGCTGGCCTGGCTGGCGGAAGAGCGCGCTTCAGGCGAATCACGCGCCGCAAGCGCCGGCTGAGCAGGCACTACTGCAGGCGCGGGTCGCCGAAGGGCTCGTCGTCCGGCGGTGCCTCGGCCGGCATGCGGAATTCTTCGCTGGCCCAGGCGCCGAGGTCGACCCCCTTGCAGCGCGCGCTGCAGAAGGGGCGGTAGGCATTGCCGGGGCCGTAGATGCTGTCCTCGCCGCAGGCGGGGCACCGCACGATGCGATCGCCGGTCGGGGTGGTGCGGGTGGTCATGGCTTTTCTCCTGCGCGCCGTGCCGACACGGGCCGCGACGCCGGTTCGTTCATGCGCGCGTCAGGCGCACAGGGTCAGTTCAAAGGGCGTGTCGTCGAGGCTCGCATGCAGGCGATCGTCCGATTCATGCCGCATCATCCGCACCGAGACCATCAGCCGGTTGCCGCTGATCTCCGGGATCACGCCCAGGCGCGGGTCGATGCGCAGGCGCAGCAACTGGAAGCTGCGGCCCTGCGGCAGGTTCTGCTGGAACTGTCCGCCAGCGGCCATCACCTTGTAGGGCACGTCGGCATCCCGCAGCAGCTTGAGCAGGAGGTAGATCGATTCGGCCAGCGGCGCCAGCGTCGACGACCAGCGTTCCAGATCGACGCGGCGCGCGGTGGCCGGCCGGTTCTGCCAGGCGTGGTAGGCCGGCAGATCGAATTCGCAGGTGCCGCCCGGAATGCCCGCGCGGCTGCGGATGCTCATGAGCCACTCGTTCTCCGTCAACGACTGTCCGGCCTTGCCGGGCACGGTGTTGAGGGTGGCGAAATTGCGTTCGAGCTGGCCCACCACCTGGTCGAGCACGGCCTCGGAGATCGCGGGATTGCCGCGGTAGCTGTTGAAGACGTTCTTGTGCTTGTCGAGGTCGCGCAGCACGTCGGACTTGAGGTCGGCGCGCGCGGCCACATCCATGATCTCGAAGATCGTGACCAGCGCGTAGTGGTGCGAGAGGGCGGACTCTGCGGGGACCAGTTCACCCAGGCGGCGGAACAGGTGCTCCAGCCGCAGGTAAGTCCGGATGCGCTCGTTGAAGGGGTACTCGTAAAGAATCACGCGGTATATCGATTTCCTGTCGCGGGATCATAGCCCCAGGGTGCGCGATGTGGTGTGTCGTGTTGCTTCGGGGGCGATCGCCGAGGCGGGGCCCCAGGGTTCAGGCCGCAGGATGCCCGATCCAGTGGGCCCACAGGCTGCGCACCTCGTCCGCGAGCGCCTCGAGGCTCAGGCCATCGTTGAAGACGACGGCGTCTGCGGCGGCACGGCGATCGCGGCGCGGCGCCTGCTGGGCAATCACGGCCCGCACGGCCTCGGGCGCCCATCCCGAACGCGCCAGCACGCGGGTCAGTTGCGTGGCTTCGCTCGCGTCGACCACCAGCACGCGATCGACGATGCGCCGCCAGCGTTTCGACTCCACCAGCAGCGGCACGTCGAAGACGATCGGCGTGCCCGCGGCCGCCGTGGCCTGCCGCTCGGTCTCGATGCCGATGAGCGGGTGCAGGATGGCTTCGAGCCGCCGCTTGGCCTCGGCATCCGCGAACACGATTTCGCGCATGCGGGCCCGGTCCAATCCGCCGGCCGCATCGAGCACGTTGGCCCCGAAGGCCGACTCGATCGCAGGGACGGCCGCGCCGCCGGGCAGCGAGATGGCGCGCGCGATGGCGTCGGTGTCGATCAGCGTGGCGCCCAGGTCACCCAGCATCGTGGCCACCGTGCTCTTGCCGCTGCCGATGCCGCCGGTCAGGCCGATGCGCATGCTGTGCGATCCCTGAGCGTCAGAGCCCGACGACACGCAGGATCGTGTCGGCGCCGAACAGCATGGCGGTGAAGCCGGCGCCCGCCAGAAAGGGGCCGAAGGGCACGTAGCCGCCTTCGCGCAGGCCGTTGTTGAATTTGAGCGCGATGCCCACGACGACGCCGATGACCGAGGCCATCAGGATGATCGGCACCAGCGCCTGCCAGCCGAACCAGGCGCCGAAGGCCGCGAACAGCTTGAAGTCGCCGTAGCCCATGCCTTCCTTGCCCGTGGTGAGCTTGAAGAGCCAGTAGATGCCCCACAGCGACAGGTAGCCCGCGACGGCGCCCAGCACCGCGTTCGTCAGGTTCACACCGGTGAACCCGAGGATGGCGGCCAGCAAACCGGCCCACAGCAGCGGCAGGGTGATGTCGTCCGGCAGCAGCGTGGTATCCCAGTCGATCAGCGCCAGTGTGAGCAGCGCGGCGGAAAAGCCGCACCAGGCGAGCGCTGCCCACTGCCCTGGCATGCGCCACACGCACCAGGCGAACAGCAGGCCGGTGACCAGTTCGACGATCGGGTAGCGCGGGCTGATCCTCGTCTGGCACGACGAGCAGCGGCCGCGCAGGACGACGTAGCTCAGCACCGGCACGTTCTCGTACCAGCGGATGGCGTGCCCGCACTGCGGGCAGCGGGAATGCGGCACCATCAGGTTGAAGGCTTCAGCAGGCGCTTCGGGTGCTGCGCCGTCGATGGCGGCACAGTCGGCCGCCCATTGCCGCTCGAGCATCTTGGGCAGTCGGTAGATCACGACGTTGAGAAAGCTGCCGATCAGTAAGCCCAGGACGCCCGCGAGCGCGCTGTCCACCCCCTGCGACACCCACATCAGACGACCTGGCCGAGCTTGAAGATAGGCAGGTACATCGACACCACGATGCCGCCGATGATCACGCCCAGGAAGACGATGATGATGGGTTCCATCAGGCTGGACAGGCCGGCGACCATGTCGTCGACCTCGGCTTCGTAGAAGTCGGCGGCCTTGCCCAGCATGTGATCGATCGAGCCGGATTCTTCGCCGATGGCCGCCATCTGCAGCACCATCGACGGGAACACGTTCGCATTCGTCATGGCCGAGGTGAGGCTGGTGCCGGTCGAGACTTCCTGCTGGATCTTGGTGGTCGCGTCGGCGTACACGGAGTTGCCCGAGGCACCCCCAACGGAGTCGAGCGCCTCGACCAGCGGCACGCCGGCAGCGAACATCGTCGACAGCGTGCGGGTCCAGCGCGCCACGCAGGACTTGTCGATCAGCGTGCCGAAGATCGGCAGGCGCAGCAGCAGGCGGTCCATGACGCGCTGTACCTTCTCGTTGCGCTTCCAGGCCTGCAGGAAGAAGTAGATGCCGCCACCGAGCACGCCGAAGATCAGCCACCAGTAGGCGACGAAGAACTCGCTGATGCCCATCACGATCAGTGTCGGCGCCGGCAGGTCGGCGCCGAAGGAGGTGAACACCTCCTTGAAGGCCGGGATCACGAAGATCATGATGATCGCCACCACGATGAAGGCCACCACGACCACGGAGGTCGGGTACATCAGGGCCGACTTGATCTTCGACTTGATCGCCTCCGTCTTCTCCATGTAGGTGGCCAGGCGGTCGAGCAACTCTTCCAGAATACCGGCCGCCTCGCCGGCCTCGACCAGGTTGCAGTAGAGGTTGTCGAAGTACTTCGGGAACTTGCGGAAGGCCGCGGAGAGCGAGGTGCCGGTCTCGACATCGCTGCGGACGTCGTTGAGCAGCTTGGCCACGCTCGGGTTGGCATTGCCGCGGCCCACGATGTCGAAGGCCTGCAGCAGCGGGACGCCGGCCTTCATCATCGTGGCGAGCTGCCGGGTGAAGATCGCGATGTCCTTCGGCTTGATCGACTTGCCGGCACGCATGCGCCGCTTCTTGACCTTGGTGAGCAGCACGCCTTGGCGCCGCAGCGCGGCCTGTACCTGGTTCGTGCCGGCCGCGCGGAGTTCGCCCCGGACCTGCTTGCCGTTGCGGTCCTTGCCCTCCCATTCGTACACAAACTCCTTGTGTCCGCGGGGCGTGGATGTTGCCGTTGCCATGGGAGATCTCCGCTTGTGAGTGCTATTCGTTGGTGACCGCCACCACTTCCTCGAGCGATGTCAGCCCCTGCATGACCTTCTGCAGGCCGGATTGGCGCAGGGAACGCACGCCTTCGGCTTCCGATTGCTTCGCGATGTCCATCGCGCTGCCGTCGCGCAGGATGATCTTCTGGATTTCCTCGGACACCGGCATCACCTGGTAGATGCCCACGCGCCCCTTGTAGCCGCCGTTGCAGGCCGAGCAGCCGACCGGCCGGTACGGTTTCCAGGAGCCGTCGAGGTCGGCCTCCTTGAAGCCTGCGTCGAGCAGTGCTTCGCGCGGCACGTCGGCCGGCATGCGGCAGACGGTGCACAGCCGGCGCGCCAGCCGCTGGGCGGTGATGAGGATGACGCTCGACGCGATGTTGAAGGGCGCGATGCCCATGTTGCGCATGCGCGTGAGCGTGGTCGGCGCATCGTTGGTGTGCAGGGTGGACAGCACCAGGTGACCGGTCTGCGCGGCCTTGATCGAGATGTCGGCCGTTTCGAGGTCGCGGATTTCGCCGACCATGATGATGTCCGGATCCTGCCGCAGGAAGGCGCGCAGCGCCGTGGCGAAGGTCAGTCCGGCCTTCTCGTTGACGTTGACCTGGTTCACGCCCGGCAGGTTGATTTCGGACGGGTCTTCCGCCGTCGCGATGTTCACGCCTGGCTTGTTCAGCAGGTTCAGGCAGGTGTAGAGCGACACCGTCTTGCCGGAGCCGGTCGGACCCGTGACCAGCACCATGCCGTAGGGCCGGCCGATGGCCGCGAGCAGGCGCTCTTTCTCGACCGCGTCGTAGCCGAGCGCATCGATGCCCAGGCGGGCACTGCTCGGGTCCAGGATCCGGATCACGATCTTCTCGCCGAAAAGCGTGGGCAGGGTGCTGACCCGGAAGTCGATCACGCGGTCGGGGCCGATCTTGAGCTTCATCCGGCCGTCTTGCGGGATGCGCTTCTCGGAGATGTCCAGCCGCGAGATCACCTTGATGCGGGAGGCCAGCTTGTCCTTGATGACGGGGGGCGGGCTGGCGATCTCGCGGAGCTCGCCGTCGATGCGAAAGCGCACGCGGTACTGGTGCTCGTAGGGTTCGAAGTGAATGTCCGAGGCGCGCATGCCGAAGGCGTCGAGCAGCATCTTGTGGAGAAAGCGCACCACCGGCGCGTCCTCGACCTCGGCCTGTTCGGCCGCGTCGCTGGCGGTTTCGACCGCCGCTTCATCGAACTCGAATTCCGTACCGACGATGGTGTCGATGCTTTCGGCTGCGCTGACGGCAGCCGCCTCGACCATCCGGGACAGCTTGTCGAATTCGGCGATGACCCAGTCCACGCCCATCTGGGAGGCGAACTTGATTTTCTCGACCGCCTGCTGATCGGACGGGTCGGCCGTCGCCACGATGAGGCGGTTGTTGCGCTTGCTCAGCACGACGATGCGGTAAGCCAGGCACAGCTTGGGGTCGAGCAGATCCTTGGGCAGGCGCTGCGGGTCGATTGCGTCGAGATCCAGCAGCGGTGCACCGAAGGCGCTGGAGAGCGTGTGGGCCAGATCGGCGGCCGACACGGCGCCTGTGCCCGTCAATTCCGCGATGAAGCTCGACCGCGAAATGAGGGAGCGCTGATAGATTTCCTCGGCCGTCTTCGCGGGAAGCTTGCCGGCAGAGATCAGCGCTCGGGCGAGGCCCGGGAGGGCGATGGTCGAGCTATCTTTGACGGGAGGTTCGGCGGCGGCCATCAGCGAATGTAAAAAACGTGAAAAAGTGCTTCACGATCATCGCTGATCGCCCTGTGACTGTAAACCGGCGCGCCTCGGATGACCGCGCAGCATTTGGCGTTACAGCCACAAAGGCTGGTCGGGGTGAGAGGATTCGAACCTCCGGCCTCTACGTCCCGAACGGGCAGTATTCCAAAAAGCGGTGCTTTTACGTCGTTCCTTCACCAGTATATGTCCTAGAGAATCAATGACTTAGCTGGTTGGAGAGGTTCGTTTCGCTCACTTTCGTGCGCCTTCGCGAAAACGCTGTAGTCACAGGATAGGCACAGAGCTGCCGGTCCAAACCGGCGCTTAGACTTTGCTAGTTTGTGGTAGCCGAACTGGCGCATCGGGCTGAAGGTTTCACTGCAGTTCCAAATCCGTGTAGCAAGATTAGGCGGCAAGTACCTGCGCCAACAGAGATTGTTCATCTCTGGGTACACCCATCCGTGCAGATGCTCGCGCACTCTCAACCAAATGCCGTACCTTTGACGGCGCCCAGCCCGCACGGTGGGCGCTTGCGATGAAGAGGCGTAGGGAGCTCACCACTACAAGATTTGGCGCGTTCCCGGCAGCGCGGTTTCTGGCTTTGCGTTCGTCAAGGACGATGCACGCACCTCTGGCTGCGATGGCAAGCGCAGCGCTCTCGCCAACGTCGAGTCGCTGGCCCAGAGGTGGAGACACGTAGCCCAAGTACACGCCGTACTCAACATCGGTCATGCGCACCTCCTCCAGCAGGCCCTGCGTTCGCAGTTCGTCGAGGACTGGCTCAATCCGCAGGTCTGGCACTGGATGTTTGCGAACTTCCTTGAGAGTTCGCTCTTCGACCAGGCTACGATGTCCAAGCGCGCGCAGAACCTCGACCGGCTGGTGCGTGCCAAGAAGGTTGATGATGACGCTCGCGTCCAATACCGGCTGACCGGCGGGTAATTGGTCAATCAGCCAAGTCAAGAACCAACTCCTCGTCACCGGCTTCGGCCTCCTGGAGGGCTCGGCGGACGTCTAGCAGGTTGAGTTCCAGCATGGACGCAATCTGCTGCTCCGACAGAAGCTCGCGGTTGTAGGCCGCACCAGCAAGCAGCAGGGTGCGAGGCGTAAAGGGCCTAGCCTCATCCTCCGCGGCCATTTCTTCGGCGACGCGCTCCCGATGCTCCAAACCGATGCCCTGGACCCGGAGCGACTCGTAGGTGCCCTGTGGCAGCATCTCCAAGGTCTCCATTCGGCGGGTCATCGCTTCGATAGATACACCGAAGAAAACGGCAACCATCAGCAGCTGCCGTACGGAGAACTCGCCGGACAGCTCTTTGAGCTCTTTTGCCTTGCGGCGCACCGCGGCAGCGGGGGTCAAGAACGCCACGCCCAGTAGGTCGCAGAACCGCTCCGCCCGGTCGGTGGAGCGGGCACCTTCGAAGTGCACTGCGATACCGTTCGTGCGCGTCAAGACATGCCCGGCCTCGTGAACGGCAGTGACTCGACGGCGGGGCAGGATGTGCTTCGAATTCAGGAGCACGAAGCCGCCGAACTTCTCATCGAAGGCAACCGCTCCGGAGATGCGTGCAGGTAGGGGGCGCTCAAACACTCGCAGCCCCATCTCGAACTCCATGAGTGCCCAGAGGTTCTGAATGGGACCCATGCCGATGCCGAAGCGAGAGCGCAGATTGAGGGCCACGTCTTCGGCGTGGCGCTCAAGTGCGCCGGTCTTCGGGACTTCGACAAAAGGTAGGTCCACTGGACGATGGGGTTGTCCGAGCAGGGCCTCGATCTGTAGCGAAGAATTGGCGAGCCGGTTGAGCATGTTCGCCACAAGCACTTCTTCTGCGGCCACCTTCGCTGATGGCGTGCTGCGGAACTGGACATCTAGCTCCAGAGGCGCCTCGCCCTGGTCGAGGAGGTCGCCTTCGGTCAAATCGTACAGCCCCGCGAACTGGCGGAGCTCATGGCTTGAGATGCCACGCTTGCCAGCTTCAATGGCCACAAGGGTGGTCCGAGCGATACCGAGCCTTGTCGCAACGGCCTCTTGCGTCATCCTATGTAGGGTCCGGGCATGGCGAAGTTTCGCCCCCAGTACTTCGGGGCGAGTGGTGATGTCGACCATGTCAGTTCCTCGCGAGGTCCGCGACCCAGGAGGAGGGGCCACACATCTCAAGGAACTGCAACCATTCGGCTTTGTGTTGGTGCAGGAACTGCTCCATCTTTTCTCTCACTTCGTCTATTGGCTCGCCAAGGGCGCGAGACAGGCTGGCAACCTCCGTGACCACCCGCGTGTTGCGAGGGACCCCTGCCAAGTCTGAAAGGCGCTGCATGGAGCGGATACTGTTGAGGGCGACGTCGTGTTTCGCCGCCACGGTTCGAGGAGGTCCCTCGGTGAACGATGCTTCAAAGGTAGCGGCGCTCAGGTCATCTGCCTCGTATTCGGTGGAGTCCTTGAGCTGCGCCCACTGCGTGGCGACACGGCGAAGGATGCAGTTCCCGCAGACGCCACAGTGCATGCTTCGCTTGCCTCGACTTGAGTGCCTTGCGTCGTAGGAGCAGGAGCGATGTCCCGCCAGCCATCCTTCAGTTTCTGGATTGTGAGCGGCGAGACCGGCGAGAACCTGCCCCTTGGTCTTAAATAGGGCAGGGTGCTCGATGGTCACAAAGACACCGGTCAGGGCTTCAACGAGGAGTGACAGGCGCGACGTGAATCCGGGGTGGCAACTGCGGTGGGGTGCCTCGAAGCCCAATGGGACTAGCGTCCCACCGAGGCTGCCCTGGCCATTCTCGGGAATGAGCACCTTTGCGGGCTGGGCCATGGCGGCGCCATGGCAAGCCAGCATGTCGTAGATGAGGGGCCGCGAGCGAAACGTCGGTTCGGTCCTGTGCGGTTCCTTGAAGTGGTAGGCCACTTTGACTGCGTTCAGTTCGTTGTCGCGAGTGCGCCCGAGGTTCTTCCAGTCGGTCAAATTGTGTGCCGCCTGGACATTGACCAAGATGAGCTCGACGTCGGAGCGCTCCCGCTGAATCTGAGAGGCAAGAGCGAAGGAGTCGAGCCCGCCGCTGTATGGCAAAAATGCCCGCTCCTGACCGGGTGGAGAAAGCAGGTGTGCCTGAGCAGACACCGTTGGCTGGCCTTGGCGCGATCTGAACTCCACGCTCCAGCGGTCGCCGGTGAGGTACTGCAAGGCTTCCACCAGCGCATCGGACACGCGGGGCGACTGCCACAGCGCACGTTCGTACACAGGAACCTCAATGCCCAGCGAGCGAGCCCAACCCGTGCCGTGGAGGCGAGGGCCAGCGCGGTCGGCCGTGCGCACCGCACTCAGAACCGCTGCGACATCCTCCTGTAGGGCCGAGCCGCCGTTGAAGCAGTAGCGGTGGACATGGTCAGCCTCGATGCGTACGTGCTCGCCAAGCTTCAGGCGAAGCGGCCGATTCGCGCGCCTAGGTAGCCGTCCCTCGTAGAGGACGACGGAGTAGCTCGGCGGTTGTGCCGCTTTCTCTAAGAGATTGGTCCTCATGGTCAGAAGCTCACAGCAAGTGGGGTGCGGAGACCATCTTCAACGGAGGGCTTGGGAAGGCGCTCCTTGGCACGAGGACGTTCGGACAGGTCGCAGTTGTGAATCTCCGAGTACAGCCTGCGCCTAAGCTCTCCGGCATGCTGGCCCGGCCGTTCACACGCAACTCGTGCTGCCGCAGCTTCGATCCCGTCCTCGAGTCCCGCTTCAAGGACAGCCTTTCGAACTTGGCGTAGGACATCCTCGCCGGGTTCGGCATTCAAGAGCAAGGCGTGCGCCACTTCACAAGCTCGGCGCGCGAAATGATCGGGAGCGGTCGCTTCTAAATGACGAAGCGAACGCTCCAGGCGCTGTTGGCTAAACATGTCCTGCTGCGGTGCGTTGAGTAGGTTTTGGAATGAAGCGCCCCAGCCCGAATCCCACCACCCCGCAACTGTTGCCCACACGGCTCGCGTCATCGCGTCCGAGAGGCGCCCGTTCAAACCGGGGTTGCAAGCAATCTTCACCACCGCGCGCCAAGGACTGGTGAGCGGTAGCGAATGATGGAGGTCGTCACGCATAGGAGCTCCTGACATCGTCAGAACCAACTCTACCCAGATTTTTGACAATGTCAAACGAAGAGTGCTGATCTGACTTGACATTGCCGGGGGCGGCCAGAATAGGCGTGACGGCCTCAAAGGGCGGCTCGGCTTGTCACGTCTACCGCGGCCAGCAGAGTGGCGGGTGCACGTAATTTGAAAAACGAGCCGTGAATCGGCCCTGAATCTGCCGTGGGCGCCACCTTGAGCGAAATCATGCGGCATTCGGTGCCCTATATCTCTGAATCAGCACTCATGCAATTCAGATGGACACCCCCACCCCCTTCAAGCCTCTCACGAAAGAAGACGTCGCCGAAGTCTTCCGCGTCACCCCCCGAACGGTAGAAAACTGGGTCGGCCAAGGCTTGATGCCTGCACCTATCAATGTGGGCAATCGCGTCTTCTGGCACCCCGACGTGTTCTGGGGGTGGCTCAATGAATTGCTGCGCGTTTCCGCGGACCGGCCGGCTCGCGAGCGCGTTGCGGAATCGATGGCCTCTGTGCCGAAGAGTCGGCTTGTAGCCGATGCCGCGCGCGATCAGTTGCGCAGCCGGAACCTCAAACGACTCGCCGACCTCGAGGTGACCGACGAACAACCTTCGTAGCCTCACGATTTCTTCGCAAACCCTTTCAAGCCCGCCGCGCAAATGCGCGCGGCCGGCCTCTCGCTCGCATTGAGGTAATTCGCGCGCAGGCTCATGCCCTGCTTCTGAGGTCAGACATGGACGCGAGCGCTTCCAACGGAGCGCCCCATGCCTCAACTCTCCATCCCGACGGCCCACCGCCTGGTCGTCAAGCCTGACCTTGTCAGGAAGACCGAAACAAGTCCGGCGAACCACCGAAAGCGCATCCTGCATCTGAAGCGAAAGCTCGCCAGAATCACCAAGGAGCACTGGCGCATGGCGAAGAGTCATGGGCTGTACGCCGTTGCCTTGACGCTTACCTACGGTGTTGGGTCCCTGCCCTCTGGCAAGGACGTCTCCACCTTCCTAGACAAGCTGCGTGCCAGACTCCGGCGCTTGGGGAAGCCTCTGCTGTACGCCTGGGTACTGGAGTGCAAGCGGGCCTACCACTATCACCTGATGCTCTGGTTGCCGCGCGGCATGCGCCTCGATTCCGAACTGCTGGCTCGCTGGTGGGCACGTGGGCACACCCAAGCAGAGATGTGCCAGTCGCCGTTCCGCTGGTCGCGTTATATGGCGAAGTCGGAGACCAAAATGCATCTGCCGCCGGGGCAGCGATTGTTCGGCTGTGGTGGTTTGGACCAGGCCGGCGAAGACGCTGTGCGGCGGGCCTGCCTGCCGCGCTGGTTGCAGCAGGCGCTGCCCGTGCTATCGCGCCCGCGTCGCTGCCCGGGCGGTGGTTGGGTGGACGTTCTGACCGGTGAGCTGTTCCTCTGCCCGTATGTCTGGACGCCGCGCGGAATCATCTGGCGTCCGAGGCCTTGAACTGAAAGCTCGCGGGTGCGTGATGCCATGCCGTGAGCCCTCTTGTACTCCTTTACACTGGCTTCTCGCCCGCTCCCCTGCCTTGCCATGCACACCGCGACCGACAGCGTCATGACCGTGAAGGAAGTCGCCGACTACCTGCGCGTGAACCAACGCACCGTCTACCGACTTGCCGTGGACCGAAAGTTGCCTGGGTTCAAGGTGGGAACGACTTGGCGCTTCAAGCGTGCGGACATCGACCGTTGGATCGACGCTCAGGCCGCCTCTGGCCTACCTGAGCGGGAGCAGGCATCAGCTCGCTAACTGACACGACAGGAGGAGAGTTCATGAAGCTGGTGCAAAACAGCGGCTCAGACCGCGTGATCGACCTGCTGCTGCCGCACTTGGTGTCCGGCAGCAGGTTGGGCTGCGTCACGCCTTCGTTTTCGCTGCATGCCTTCGCCGAGCTTCGCGAGGCCCTCGACGGGCTCGGACAGGTGCAACTCGTCCTGCCTGCCGACAACAGCCAACTGGAGCTTCTTGGTGGGGAGGGCGACCGCGCCCAGAGGAACCGTCTACAGGCGCGCTGGTTGGCCAACCAATGCGCGCAGTGGCTTGCGCAGAAAACCGAGGTGCGTCGTGCCCATGGTCGAGTTCCGCAGGGTGCAGCCGTACTGACGGGTGCCAGCGATGAGCCTGCACAGGTGGTTCTGGGCTCGTTTGCCCTCAGCTCTGAAGGTTTAGGTCTGGCCCCAGGCAACCCCTTGAACCTAATCCAGGCGTCGCAGTCGCCCGAGGAGGCTCGCACACTGGCGCGTTGGTTCGACCTGCAATGGAGTGGTCTGCGGCACCAGCCAGATGGCGCGCAAAGCCTGATCGACTCCCTCAACCGCATGGCGGCGCATCGAGCACCCTTTGAGGTGTACGCGCTCATCCTGCATCACCTGCTTGGCAGCCGTGACGAAGCGCTGGACGAGGATCGCATCGTCAAGGCGGCCACAGGCATTCGTAACACCGTCATCTGGAAGAAGCTCTTCAAGTTCCAGCGCGATGGCGTCGTGGGTGCCATCGACAAGCTAGCCCGCTTCGGCGGCTGCATCATTGCTGATAGCGTGGGCTTGGGTAAGACCTTCGAAGCGCTGGCCATCATCAAGTACCACGAGCTGCGTAACGACCGCGTGCTGGTGCTAGCCCCCAAGCGCTTGCGCGACAACTGGACGCTCTACAAGGCTAACGACCTGCGCAACATCCTGGCCGCTGACCGGCTCAACTACGACGTCCTGAACCACACCGATTTATCGCGTGATGGCGGTCAGTCCGGCGACATCGACCTAGCCCACGTGAACTGGGGCAACTACGACCTGGTCGTCATTGACGAATCGCACAACTTTCGCAACAAGAAGTCCCCCAAGCAGGGTTCCGAGACGCGCTACCACCGCTTGATGCGCAAGATCATCAGGGAGGGCGTCAAGACTCGGGTGCTGATGCTATCGGCCACACCGGTCAACAACCGCCTGTCCGACCTGCGCAACCAGATCGCCTTCGCCACCGAGGGCGATGACACGGCACTGCAGGACCATGGCATCGCCAGCATCGAGCAGACGACCCGCAAGGCACAGATTCAGTTCAACCGCTGGCTGGACCTGCCCGAGGAGGAGCGTGTCCCCGGCCGCCTGGTCGAGATGCTGGGCTTCGACTACTTCACCCTGCTGGACCATCTGACCATTGCCCGGTCGCGCCGGCACATCGAGCGCTACTACGGCACCGAGGAGACCGGCCGTTTCCCGGAGCGTCGCGCCCCCATCAACATCAAGGCCGATGTCGACACCGCCGGACAGTTCCGGGCCATTCGCGACATCAACCTCGAGATTCGACGGCTCAACCTGGCTTCCTACGCGCCGATGCGTTACGTGCTGCCTCATAAGGCAGAGGCCTACGACGCCAAGTACAGCACCGAAATCCGCGGCGGCGAGAGCATCTTCCGCCAAGCTGATCGTGAAGAGAGCCTGATTCATCTGCTGCGCGTGAACGTGCTCAAGCGCATGGAGAGCGCCGTGTCCTCGTTCGCGCTGACCATCCAGCGGCAGCTCAAGGACGTCGAGGCAACGCTGGCCCGCATCGAAGGCCATGCCGCAGATGCTGACGAAATAGAAGAGCTGGACATCGCTGATGTCGACATCGACGACCCGGCCTTCGAGCAGTTGTTGGTCGGCCGAAAGGTGAAGGTGCTGCTTGGCGACGTGGACCTCCATCGCTGGAAACAAGACCTCATCGAAGACCGCAACCGGCTAGACAACCTGCTCAAGGCCGCCCAGCAAGTGGACTCGACACGGGACGCCAAGCTGGCGAAGCTGCGCGAGGTCATCGAGCTCAAGTGCCGCGAGCCCATCAACCAGGTCAACGGTCGCGCCAACCGTAAGGTCATTGTCTTCACAGCTTTCTCGGACACAGCGCAGTACCTCTACGCGCAGCTCGCGCCTTGGGCGAAAGAAAAGCTGGGGCTTGAGTCCGGCCTGATAACCGGCTCAGCCGGCATCCAGTCCACACTGCCCGGCCTGCGCAAGAGCATGAGCAGCGTGCTCTCTGCTTTCGCGCCGCGCGCCAAGGAACGTCCGGCCGAGCTCGCCGATGAGGGCGAGGTCGACCTGTTGATCGCCACCGATTGCATCAGTGAAGGCCAGAACCTGCAGGACTGCGATTGGCTCGTCAACTACGACATCCACTGGAACCCGGTGCGCATCATCCAGCGCTTCGGGCGCGTGGACCGCATCGGCTCGCCGAACCAGAGCGTTCAGCTCGTCAACTTCTGGCCGAACATGGAGCTGGAGGAGTACATCGGCCTGGAGCAGCGGGTCAGCGGCCGTATGGTGTTGTTGGACGTGTCGGCCACTGGCGAGGAGAACCTGATTGAGCAGCAGTCGGGCAACCCGATGAACGATCTGGAGTACAGACGGAAGCAACTGCTGAAGCTGCAGGACACGGTCATCGACATCGAAGACCTCTCCAGTGGCGTTTCCATCACTGACCTGACGCTCACCGATTTCCGCATCGACCTGGCTCAGTTCCTCAAGGGGCACCCGGGCGTGCTGGAGGAAGCGCCCCTCGGCAGTTATGCCGTGACATCTACCATCGATGCTGACATCCCTCCAGGGATCGTTTTCTGCCTGCGGGCAGAGGCGGCCGCCGCCGCAAAGGGCGAGGCGTCGGACTACCCGCTGGCGCCGATCTACCTTGTCCACGTTGGTGACAATGGCGCCGTGCTTCTGCCATATCCGCAGGCCAAGCGCATCATGGACCGCCTCAAGCGCGTGGCGCTGGGCCGCGAGCTACCCGACGACGGCGCCTGTGCCCGGTTCGACCGGCAGACCCGCCAGGGCGAGGACATGCGTCATGCGCAGAGGCTTCTGGCCGCGGCCATTGCTTCGGTGGTGGGCAAGGCTGAAGAGCGCGCGGTGGCCAGCCTGTTCTCGCCTGGTGGCACCCATGCCATGAAGGGTGAGTTTGCTGGCTCGAATGACTTCGAAGTGATGGCCTTCATGGTCATCCTGCCGAGCAGCCCGCAGGCGCAAGGAAGCGAGGCGTGAGCAACGACGCTGCACGCGCCTTGCACGAGGCCATCGTCGAGTCCCTGGCCCTGCCGGCGAGCAGCAGGGTGAACCAGCGTGTGCCCAAGAAGATGCTCGCCGAGTATGGCGGTGCAACTGCGACAGACCGCCGGCTGCTGACCGAAGGCATCGAAGAGGCCCATTGGCTAGCAGCGATTAAGCCGGCCACGGCGGCCGTGCCGGCATGGCGTGACGAGGTGCGGGAGTACCTGGAGGTGGCGGTACTCAGCGTCGAGCTTCGCGCCAGTCATGCTCGGGCCACGCAGCTCCAGCGCCTGACCGAGCTCGTCCACCGGGCCGTGCCTTATCCGGTCCTGCTAATCCTCCTGACCCCGGGCGCGGTGGAACTAAGCCTGGCGCACAAGCGCGCGGCCCAGAACGAGGCCGGCAAAGTCGTTTTGGATGGCGACATCGTCAGTCTGGCTCTGGACGCCGGGCTGTCGCATCCGGCTAGCCTGCTGGCGGCGCTGCCGGTCGATGCCCAGCCCCACACCCACCTGCATGCCCTGTATCAGGGCTGGATGGATTGCCTGATCGCTGCACAGGCCGAACGCGTGACGGGCAGCTTCAGTGTCGCCGTAACACCCGACCAGGCCGCCATCCGGCGGGCCGCTTTGCTCGAACACCAGCGACTCGAGTTGGAGGCCGCCCGCTTGCGGGCTCTGGCTGCCAAAGAGACCCAGATCGCCAAGCGCGTTGAACAGAACCTGGCCCTGCAGCGGCTGCAGGGCGAACTGACGGCAGTGCGCGCTCGGCTCCAATGACACAAGAACAGACACATTCATGACGAACAAGAATATGCAGAAGATCGACGCCGCCGCGCCCGAGGCCCAGTCCGCAGACCTGGTGGCCGGCAACATCGCCCATCTCAGGGCGTTGTTCCCCGAACTCGTCACCGAGGGGGCTAAGGGTGCCTCCGTCAACCTGGACGTCCTCAAAGCCCTGGTGGGCGACGCCACGGTCACCGATGCGGAAGAGAAGTACGGTCTGAATTGGCATGGCAAGCGCCGGGCACGTCAATTGGCCCTGACGCCCAGCACCGGCACACTGCGTCCCTGCCCAGAGGAGAGCGTGGACTGGGACAGCACCCAGAACTTGATGATCGAGGGAGACAACCTTGAGGTGCTCAAGCTGCTGCAGAAGAGCTACGCCGGCAAGGTCAAGCTCATCTACATCGACCCACCGTACAACACGGGCAAGGACTTCGTGTACCCGGATAACTTTCAGGACGGTATCCAGAACTACCTCGCGCTGACAGGGCAGACGGAGGGTGGCGTGAAGGTGTCTACCAACACCGAGTCTAGTGGCCGCTTCCACACTGACTGGCTAAACATGATGTACCCGCGTCTAAAGCTGGCGCGTAACCTGTTGCGGCCTGATGGCGTGCTTTTCGTCAGCATTGACGACCAAGAGGTTGCGCATCTTCGTGCAGTCTGTGATGAGGTATTTGGCCCTGAGAACCTGGTCGCTGAGATGGTTTGGGAAGGGGCGAACAAGAACGACGCGAAGCAGATTGGGGTATGCCACGAGTACGTCCTGGTCTACGCGAAGAACCGAGAAGCGGTGCCGCGCGAGTGGGGATTGAAGAAGGAAGGGGTAGATGCAGTCCTCAAGGAGGCGAAGCGCCTACGTGCAGCTCATGGTGACGACTTCGATGCGGCCTCTGAGGCCCTCGCCGGTTGGTATCGAGCCATGAAGTCAAGCGAGTCGTTCGCACATAGGCGCTATCGCTTTATTGATGCCAGAGGGGTCTACAAGGAAGAGAACCCCACCGCGCCCGGAGGGCGGAAGTTTCAGCTGCTTGATCCACGAAACGGCAACGAGATTCGACTCCGGGACAACCGGGGTTGGGCCTTCGATCAGCTCGAGTTCAACAAGCTTGTGGCGGAAGACCGCATAAGGTTCGTTACGGAGTCAAGCATCATGCTGAAGCTCTACCTGCACGAAACCGACTCAATGACGCCACCGAGCGTCTTTTATCAGCCCGCGCGGTCGGCATCTGAACGACTTTCCAAGCTGATGGGTACGGAGGTTTTCGACTTTCCAAAGGATGAACTTGTGCTGCAGAAGTTCGTCGAGATGGCGGCTTCCTCAGACGATTTTGATTGCTATGTCGTCGACTTCTTTGCAGGGTCGGGCACAACAGGTCACGCTGTGATGGCCCAGAACGCGCGCGATGGCTCGAAGCGCAAGTACATTCTGGTCCAGCTGCCTGAACAGATAGACTCAGCGAATAAAGAGCAGGCGAGTGCAGCGGTGTATTGCGATGGACTTGGGCGCCCGCGCACTATCGCTGAACTCACCAAGGAACGGCTGCGGCGTGCTGGCGAAAAGGTTAAGACCGAGAATCCCGCGTGGGTAGGAGATGTGGGCTTCCGGGTATTCAAGCTTGAGCCATCGAACGTGCAGGCTTGGAATTCAAGGCCCATAGACTTGGGGCAGTCACTGCTTGAGCATCAGGAGCACTTGTTGGCAGGGCGCACAGAGGAAGACCTCCTGTATGAACTGCTGCTAAAGCTCGGCTTGGACCTCTGCGTCCCCATTCAGCGGCAGACCATTGCCGGCAAGGCCGTGCATGCGGTCGGCGCTGGCGTGCTGCTGGCCTGCCTAGACGAGAGCCTCACCGCCACCGAGGTAGAGAAGCTGGCCGAGGGCATCGTTCAGTGGCACCAGCAACTCGCGCCGGCCGGCGACACCACCTGTGTGTTCCGCGACAGCGCCTTCGCCGACGATGTGGCCAAGACGAACATGGCGGCCATCCTGCAGCAGCACGGCATCCAGAACGTGCGGAGCCTCTAACCATGGCCGTGCCCGACCGCCCGAAGCTGTACCACATCTGCCATGTGGACCGGCTGCCGTCCATCATTGCCAGCGGCGGTCTGCTGTCCGACGCGGCCGTCGTGCAAGCTGCGGCGCCAGGGACGGTCATCGGCATGAATCACATCAAGCAGCGCCGCATGGCGGAACTGCAGCTGACCAGCCACCCGGGGTTGTACGTGGGGCAATGCGTGCCGTTCTACTTCTGCCCTCGCTCGGTGATGCTCTACCTGATTCACAGGCAGAACGTGGACCTGGTCTACAAGGGTGGGCAAGGGCCCATCGTGCACCTGGAGGCTGATCTGCACGCTACCGTGGCCTGGGCTAACGGCCAGGGGTTGCGATGGGCGTTCACGCTCTCGAACGCTGGGGCGCGCTACTTTGAAGACCGTGCCGACCTTGGCCGACTGGGCGAAGTTGACTGGGACGCGGTGGGTGCCCGCAACTGGAGTGGCCAGAAGGAAGGCAAGCAGGCAGAGTTCCTGCTGGAACGTGGTTTCCCTTGGCAATTGATTGAACGCATTGGGGTGCTGTCGCAGCCCGTTGCTACCCAGGTTGCGCATGCGCTCCCCGTTGGAGGCCATAGGCCCACGGTGGAGTTCATGCCTGCCTGGTACTACTGAATCGGAGACTGACCATGATCGAACTCACCAGTGGTGACATCCTGAAAGACGACGCGGATGCCATCGTGAACACGGTGAACTGTGTCGGCATCATGGGCCGCGGTATTGCACTGCAGTTCAAGAACGCCTGGCCCGAGAACTTCAAGGCCTACAAGGCGGCCTGCGAGCGCGAGGAGGTTCAGCCGGGGCGCATGTTCATCTATGAGACGGCGCAACTGGCGGCGCCGCGCTACATCGTCAACTTCCCGACCAAGCGCCATTGGAAGGGCAAGAGCCGCATGCAGGACATCGACGCTGGCCTGGAGGCTTTGGTGCGCGACGTTGCCCGGCTGGGCATCCGCTCGATAGCCATTCCGCCGCTGGGCAGTGGCCTGGGCGGGCTGGAATGGGACGAGGTTCGCCCGCGCATAGAAGCCGCCATGCAGGCGCTGCCTGACGTGCACGTCCGCATCTACGAGCCCAAGGGAGCCCCGCAGGCGGACAAGATGCAGCACAGCCGTGACGTGCCTCGCATGACGGCTGGCCGGGCGGCGTTGGTCGAGCTGATGAACCGCTATGTTCAAGGGCTGCTGGACCCGGCCATCACGCTGCTCGAGGTGCACAAGCTGATGTACTTCATGCAGGCGGCGGGCGAGCCGCTGCGCCTTAACTACGTGAAGGCTGCGTATGGGCCATATGCGGAGAACCTTCGGCATGTGCTGCAGAAGATCGAGGGGCACATGGTGGCGGGGTACGCCGACGGCGGCGACGACCCTACCAAACCGCTGACCGTGGTGCCCGGAGCTATCGAGGAGGCCGGCGCCTTCCTGGGTGAGCACGTGGGCACGCGCGCGCGATTCGACCGTGTCGGTGATTTGGTGGAAGGCTTCGAGACGCCTTTCGGGCTAGAACTCCTGTCGACGGTTCATTGGGTGGCTACACATGGGCAAGCGGGTGTCGTCGTGGATGACGTTGTTCAGGAGACGCATGCATGGAATGACCGCAAAAAGCAGTTCACCCCCCGTCAGATCGGTATTGCATTGAACGTGCTCGAGGCCAAGGGCTGGCTTCCCGCCGCAGAACAGGTGGATGCGTGAAGCTGCATTTCGAGCCCGACCTGGACTACCAGCTGCAGGCCATCGAGTCGGTTTGCGACCTTTTCCGCGGCCAGGAGATTTGCCGGACGGAGTTCACCGTCACGATGCGCCTGCCCGAGCAGCAGTTGACCCTGGGCGTCGCGGAGACTGATCTGGGCGTCGGCAACCGCCTCACGCTGCTAGATGACCAGTTGCTGAAGAACCTGCGGGACGTTCAGCTGCGCAACGGCCTGGCGCCGGCCGGCACGCTGGCGTCTGGTGACTTCACTGTGGAGATGGAGACCGGCACCGGGAAGACCTACGTCTACCTGCGCACGATCTTCGAGCTGAACAAACGCTACGGCTTCACCAAGTTCGTGATCGTCGTGCCCTCGGTCGCGATCAAGGAAGGGGTCTACAAGTCGCTGCAGATCACCGAGGAGCACTTCAAAGCCTTGTACGCCGGCGTGCCGGTGGACTTCTTCCTGTACGACTCGACCAAACTGGGCCAGGTGCGCAACTTCGCCACCAGCTCGGCCATCCAGGTGATGGTGGTCACCGTTGGAGCCATCAACAAGAAGGACGTAAACAACCTCTACAAGGACAGCGAGAAGACCGGTGGCGAGAAGCCCATCGACCTGATCCGTGCCACTCGGCCTATCGTCATCATCGACGAGCCTCAAACGGTGAGTGGCGATCTGAGCGGGGCAGGTAAGGCGGCATTGGACGCGATGAACCCGCTGTGTACCGTTGGTTATTCGGCTACGCCGGTAGACAAGCGCCACATGGTGTTCCGGCTGGACGCGGTGGACGCTTACGAGCGCAAGCTGGTCAAGCAGATCGAAGTGGCGGCGGCCACCGTGGAAGACGCCTTTAACAAGCCCTTTGTGCGGCTGGTGGGGGTCACCAACAAGCGTGGAAGCATCAGCGCACAGCTGGAACTGCATGTTCAGGAAGCTACCGGTCCGAAGGTGAGGGTGAAGTCAGTCAGCGACAGCGACGACCTGCAGCAGGTCACGAAGCGCGCGATCTATGCCGATTTCCGCGTGGGCGAAGTCAACACCTCCAAGGGCTCCGAGTTCGTGGAGCTGCGCTACCCCGGTGGCGAGGTGGTCCTGGCCATCGGCCAGGCACATGGCGGCATGGATGAGCTGGCCGTGCAGCGCGAGATGATCCGCCGCACGATCCGCGAGCACCTAGAGAAGGAGAAGCTGCTACGGCCCAAGGGCATCAAGGTGTTGTCGCTGTTTTTCATCGACTCAGTAGAGCGCTACCGCAAGCTCGACGCTGAGGGGCAGGCGGTGAAGGGCGACTACGCGCGCATCTTCGAGGAGGAGTACCGCCGTGCGGCTAAGCTTCCTAGCTTCCAGAGCCTGTTCGCCGAGGTGGACCTCGCCACGGCTGCCGAGGAGGTCCACGATGGCTACTTCTCCATCGACAAGAAGGGTGGCTGGACTGAAACGGCGGACAACAACGCGGCCGGCCGCGAGAACGCCGAGCGGGCTTACAACCTCATCATGAAGGAGAAGGAGCGGCTGCTGGATTTCGCCACGCCGCTGAAGTTCATCTTCTCCCACTCGGCCCTCAAGGAAGGCTGGGACAACCCCAACGTCTTCCAAATCTGCGCCCTGCGCGAAATGGGCTCAGAGCGCGAGCGGCGCCAGACCATCGGCCGCGGCCTGCGCCTGTGCGTGAACCAGGCTGGGGAACGGGTGCGGGGCTTTGACATCAACCGGCTCACCGTGATTGCGACCGAGTCCTATGAGGAATTCGCTGAGAACCTGCAGAAGGAAATCGAGGCCGACACGGGCATCCGATTCGGTATCGTGGAGCCGCACCAGTTCGCTGGTATCCCGGTGGCGGGCGCTGACGGGCAGGTGACGGCCCTGGGGGTGGAGCAGTCCAAACAGCTCTGGGAACATCTCAAGGCTGACGGGCATATAGACGCCAAAGGGAAGGTGCAGGACTCGCTGAAGCACGCTTTGAAAGACGGCACGCTTGTCTTGCCCGACGCATTCGCCGCACAACGCACACAGGTGCTCGAACTGCTGCGCAAGGTCAGCGGCCGCCTGGAGGTGAAGAACGCGGACGAGCGCAAGTCCGTAGCGCTGCGCAAGGGAGCGGATGGCAAGGCGATCACGCTGGGTGACGAGTTCCAGGCCCTGTGGGACCGCATCAAGCACAAGACTACCTACCGGGTCCAGTTCGACAACGCCAAGCTGCTCCTGGGCTGCACCCAGGCGTTGCGCGACGCGCCCCCGATTCAGAAGGCTCGGCTGCAATGGCGCAAGGCGGACATTGCCATCGGGAAGGCAGGCGTAGAGGCCACCGAGCGCGAGGGTGCGGCTACCGTTGTGCTAGACGAAGCGGACATTGAGCTGCCGGACCTGCTGACCGACCTGCAGGATCGAACTCACCTGACCCGCCGCAGCCTGGTCAGCATCCTGCGCGAGTCTGGACGGCTGGATGACTTCCGTCGCAACCCTCAGCAGTTCATCGAGCAGACGGCCGAGCACATCAACCGCTGCAAGCGCATGGCGCTCGTCGATGGCATCAAGTACCAGAAGCTCGGCGACCAGCATGTCTATGCTCAGGAGCTTTTCGAGCAGCAGGAGCTGACGGGCTACCTCAAGAGCATGCTGCAGGACACGGCCAAGGCTATTCACGAGCATGTCGTCTACGATTCCATGACCGAGCGCGACTTCGCCCAAGCCTTGGAGTTCAACCAGGACGTGGTGCTATATGCCAAGTTGCCTAGCTGGTTCAAGGTGCCCACGCCCTTGGGCAATTACAACCCTGACTGGGCTGTGCTGCTGCAGAAGGACGGCGTGCAGCGGCTGTACTTCGTCGTGGAAACCAAAAGCAGTTTGTTCGTCGACGATCTACGCGACAAGGAGTGGGGCAAGATCGAATGCGGCCGCGCGCACTTCGCTGCCCTGGCTACCGGTGAGAATCCGGCGCGTTATGTCGTGGCGCGGTCGTTCGGTGACGTGCTGCAGTCGGTCAATTGACAGGAGCTGCACACTCCTCGCGCGGATCGTAGCGGCCCCGAGCGCGAAGGCTGTAGGTGCAATTGCGATCCGGTACGGGCCTCACGCGCATTTGGACCAAGATGCGCAACGCCAGCTGGCAATGCATATGACAAGCATATTCACGAGCAAGCAGAAAGCAGGCTTTATCGTTTGCTTCGACTCCTATACGGAATGAGGAGTGGCCGATGTGGCAACTCAAAATCAGCCGTGAGGAAACATGATAATCGTTCAAGCTCAAGACCAGAGTCAGATACCGCTAGACCCACCTGCCTGGACACGCGAAGAACTCGACAGATTCAATGAGGAGTTGCTTTTTGACCGTCACCACCAAAGCGTGCTGGACATGCAAAAGTCCATCAACCTAGACTGGGAACATGCCGTCGATTGGGTGTTGTCGTCGATCCCATGGGCACAAGAACTCGATCTGTATACGCAGGGCATATTAGCATCGGCAGCGCTGCACCTGGGTCTGCCTGACTAGCGCTCTTCCACAACTCTTGGCCCGGACCCGCTCCGGGCCAATTACTCTTTAGGTGCCGTCCTTGCCGGTCCTTCGGGTACGTCCTGGGCGTTCTTAGGTCCTCTTTCCCCACCACTCCCACGACAGTTCGTCGACGCCGTAACGAGCGCAGTCTAGGGTTTCATCGTTCTCATAAGCTTCATTCAAAGCGCTTAGCTAGGCAACCACCCTTTTTCAGTTTTCATGAAGCTTGACCAGGCCTGTCGCGGAATACCGTTTCCTATTTTCGCGTCATCCTTAAAACCAAGTTCATCAAAAAACTCCCATGAGGAGAAAAAGGTTGTAAAACGCACGCTTTCCTCGTTCTTTGAGAGCCCATTGTCGTTTAGATAAACGACGCACGCAGCGCAATTTTCCATCATTTTTAAGTATCTTGGCTTAAAATCGTCACCTTGACTCTCAATCCAATCGTTCACATTGGCTGCTTGCTGTACGGACTCTAGCGTATTGCTTAATGCGTTCATGCCAAGGAAGCCGCCGACGGCTTGTTTTTTCCTCAACTCTACTTCACTCAACAGTTTTTTCGCATTGGCAAGCACTATCTCCGGATAAGGCGTCGTCAACCGCAAGCTATAGTTATATCGAATGGTGTAACGGTTGGGCGCCTGGTTGTCGACCCATCCGTTCTCGCGACTGAAATCCGCAACCTCTAGGCCAAAGCGCGCATCGCGCTCAGCAATTTTCCGGATCGTATCGGAGGCAAGCCTATCGCTAGGCCTGTCTTCGCCGCACGCAACGAGCAAATGCAGTGCGCACAAGACAATCCCCGCTTTCCACCATCGTTCCATATTGACTCCAAAATCTAACATCAGCTCAAGGGAATTCAAGACAATCCGAAATGGCTGTAGCTAATCAGTTTTGCTCTCGACAGAAGGCTCACTGCGTGCCGCTTCGAAGCTCAATGGCACTTCCCTCACAGAGGTGCTGCGCAAAGGCAACGCCTTGCTCAGCTCAATGGTAGAAGCGGCTAAAAATCGTTTAGCCGCTTCATTCTTTTCCGCCATTAATTCCATGCGATTGACAGCTTGCGCAAACCATGGCGGCACCTTGTCCGTTGGCGTGTCTAGCATGTCCCCCGCTGGGAAGTGACTCGTTTTATCGACCATACGCTCTTTGAAGAACTGCTTCCGCGTCACCGGCAAGCCTGCACGCAGGATTGGCTCCGGGTCTTTACCCTTGCAGGCCTTGCGCGTTACGACCGCAACATATCCGACGATGACGTCTGGTTCAGGCGGCAGGACAACCGTTTCGCCGCCGCGTTGAATTTCCTCCGGCCACGTACGGGTATACGGGACCAAAACGCCTGTGAACTCACATTTTCCATTGCCGTCATCACGCCACCATTCTCGGTTGAAGCTCATCTCTACGAACGAGTCTTTCACCGTCGGAACGAGCGTTTCCCCCTGGGGATACAGCGTAATGCTGGAGAACAAGATGGCTCCCAGATAAACGATATTAAGAAGGTCGAGCATCGTGTGTGCAGTTATTAATTTCTACAAATTTCGGGCGGACTGGTCGCGGCATCTATCGGCAAAAAATCTCAACGCTGATCGCATGACGTCGAGCGTCGCGGACCCCGCGGGACGCTGCTTGGTCGCGAGCCTAATCGAACCATCCGATATCTTCCGCAACCATCGCGGTATTTTTCGCTTGGCTTTGCAGATTTCGCGTTTCTTGATATAGAAAAGGTTCTGTTTTTTGGCTTGCGGTCGCTTGCAAACCCTCCACCCTATGCCTCAAGATAATTTGAGTACAGAGGGCGTATATTTCCTCAAGCGATTAATGCGTGCGCCATACATCAGAGTCGGTGGCGACCACAAGCGCACACCCCTGGGCACGACCGGCATCTTTCTCTGCTCGTCTATGCTCAACGGGTGCAACTGCAAAATTGCAAATGGCTCGTCTGCACCTTGGTGAAACCACCGTCACTTTATCGCCCGAATTCCTTTTCGTATGACTTGGTAATCTCACGCTGAACATGTTGGAAGATTGCCAATTCTTGTTGCTCGCGCGCAGCGATTGCAATTTCCTGGGCTGTAGGCATTCTCCCTCCCGAGCTAGTTTCAGCGGGAAGGCTCTCCGGAAGCCACGCTTGCGGAAGCGGTCGAGAGCCGGTTGCCATCTCAGCGCTCTCACGAATGATGTTCGGATCGATAAATCCACCCCATTGCGCGCTTGCTTGAATAGCAAATGCCATCAAGGCTATACATACGATGCTCTTATTCTCGAATTTCATTCACGGCTTCATGTAAGGTTAGAGTGGGCGGCTCTTCAAGACGTCGCAGGTGCGTGTTGCATTTGCGTCCGTTCCGAATCGAGATGCGCATGCGTTGGTTTTGGAAAATTCCTGACACTTCTTTGATGCATCGCTCACATACTTGGTGGCTACGCGCTTGCAAAAGTCTTCTCTGCGGGCGATCTGCGCCTTTGATCTTGCCAATCCTTCTACGATGTCGTCTACGCGGTCCCGGCAAACGCGTGCCTCCGGCGATCCTGGTGCGAATTGAACACAGTATTTCGCCGGCTTTGCTGGGATGAAGCGCGGCAGATATCCCTTCAGTTCAGGCAGCTTTTCCAACACCACATCTGCCTCCTGCATTGCGGCGTCCAACTCGCTGATTCGAGCGCGGGCCTTCCCGACCAGCCCATCGGGATCAGCATTCTGATATCGGATTACGAACCTCTGTAGTTCGGCCTTGTTCGTCGCTGCCGCGAACTGCCTCCGGTATTCGGGGGTCATCCTAGCGATCACAACCGTGTCGATGGCCGCTGGGGCGCCAGCGTTAACCAGCATGGTAGCCATGGCTTTCCAATCAACGCGTCCGCCACTCAAGGCGAAGTGGGTTGTGCAAACAGAGTAATTGGCTTTCGGACCAATCAGGGTGGCGAGTCCGCAGTTGATTGGCTCTAAAGGAGTGGGCACGGGACCCATCGTACCCACGCTGACCTTTTCAAAAACTGGCTTAATTATTTTCTTATCCGGATCGATTGAGAAGACTTCGGATTGCTCATCCGAGCGCTGTCCTGGGCGCTTCTCGAAGACTTCGACACGCCATTGGCCATTCGATTTGCTCGCCTTCAAGAACAAAGTTTCAGGATTGCGAGCATTTCCTTGCGCCAGGCGGTAGGTTCCAACCGCAACAAAGGAACGATCCATTTCAGCGACCTCGCGTTGAAGCTGGGTCTCAGTCGTGATCGTGCATCCAGCCGAGCTGAGCATAATGCCCAACGTAAGGAGCCTGAGCGAGAAGTGTCGTAGTTTAAGAGTCATATTTGCTGCTAAAAATCTCTGGGATCACGCACAGGGCAATCAACGTGCTAAGACGCAACGCGTTCTCCTATAACAATTGGTGAACTCGTCGCGATATCGACTGGTTTACTGTGGTTACAGCCCGTGGTTTGAGTTTGTATCGAACGATGATTAGTGCTTCCAAGGGTATATCGGCAGAATCTCTGAGAACTTTAGCGGAGTTGCTAGCTGATCGATATTCAATGACACCTCGAAGGGGCGTGCGTCGCTTGCAAGATGGCGAATCGGGCCGGGCAAGCACTGAACATCACATGTTGAAGTGCGCACCAGGCGCGGCGCAGCCCATAAAGGGCTAGTGACATCCCCAGGCACCTCGTAGCCCTAAGGAGCGCGCGGGGCGTGCTAGCGTCAGCCAGTCGAGGACTGGCCTTGGGATTGCTTGGCCGCCCGCCCTGGCCAAGCTGATCGGAGGGGCTCCTATGAAAATTCCGGAATACCAATTCCGAGAGGCGTCTAAACCATCAATTAATGTCCCTGTGCCTGCGGACAATTCCTTTCGGGGGCGATCAAATGGCCCACTAAAAGACTTGGTTTTTTATAGCAAAGAATGAGCAATTTGCCAAATTTTGACAAATCACGATTAAGTGTGCTTAAATTTGGCATCCAATTTTCTGGATTGACGTGTGCTAATGAAGAAACTGGTCTTGGACCTTGAGCGGCTTCTTAAGGATGGGAAATTTGAACGAGCCATCGACTTGGCTCGAAATTGGTTGGAATACGCGCAAGCCGGTGAGCCGCAGAAGTTGCTGAGCGCGTGTTCCCCGCGGATGCGCCCCCATTTGGCGCTTCTGATGCGTGACCTTATCGCGGGGTATCCGGAGATGTTGATTGGCTGCCCGGTGCTGATCTACGCAACCCCGGAATTGGAGCTGGACAGCCCGACGCCGCCGTACTTGGCGCTTCCCTGTCCTGAAGTAACTACCGCGCAGCCGTGTGCCAATGTGCAGTTCCTCGGCTGGCTACCCGCAACCGCACGTGCGCCCTTGCCCCAGCCTTTGCAGCTCGAGAGCTTCGACGCAGCCATTTCTTGGTCCGTGCCCACTGCAGCCGTAGCGCTCTTCCGCGCTGGAGCCGAAGCCATAGCGTCGGGTGTCGACCTGCCCGCCACGTGGTGGGGTCAGCTGTTCGCGGCTACGGGAGGCAACGTTTTTCTGACCGGTCGACTCTTGTTGCCGTATCCCGATGCGCTCGAAGCCGCTGGAACGCTGCAAGCGACAGCGCGTCCGGGGTCAGAGCCGGAAGGCGCGGTGTTTCTGACAGAGACTGAGTGGGCTCGAGAAGAGGGCATGCAATTCCAAGCCATGTGCAGCAGGAATCGGTTCCCGGGTTGAAGAGCTTCAGGGGCAATGCGCAAATCATGCGAAGGGCGAATGTGATGACTTCGGCCGGTAAATTGGTGCTGGCGGGTCTGCTAGTAGCCATGACGGTCCTCATCGTGCGGTCGCCGGCCGCGCAACAAGTGGTTGCGCCCGGCGCCGTCGCTACGACGCGTAGTAGTGGTGATCCACTGGGGCGCTCGACTTCCCAACCAGAAATGACGTCCGCCAAAGGCGCACGTCGCGGCGCTGAACGTCCATTTGCCTTAGCGGGCCAAGCAGTCGGCGTTTCCACGCGAATGGAGCTGCGAGCACTGACTCGCCGCATGCCCGCCCTGGATGGCAGCGCTCCCGACGAGCGCGACCCGCGGACCGGCGTAACACGTGCGCTTATCACCGGAGCCCTGATCGGCCGCACATCGACCCGGACTGTATTCAGCTATTCCAGCAATGGCGTCTTGCAAAGCATCGACATTGTCGTTCCAGAAGGCTCGGCGGCGGATGCGTTCAACCGGATCGTCAGGAATGCTCGTCGGTTGCCCGGCAACGACATCGCGTTCAAGCGCGGTCAAACGCTGGCCAGGTTGATCCGGCCCGACCCGAAACTTGCCGACGCTGGTCTGGCACCGGCGACCGCCAGGATCGAACTGATGACGCCTGCGGTGCTCGAAGCCCGCACACGATCCGCGGCCGACAGGAGAACCGAAGAGACTATGTTTGCAATCGCAGTACTGACCGGGCTCTTGCTAATCGCGGCGTTCGTTGCCTACAAGCTCATTTCGTGCCTCAGCAGTTGGCTGAAGCAGGCGAAGCGCGCACGCTTCGCCGAGGTTGCGCTCGCCGACGAGCACAGGACGCGCAGTTCGGCGACGCCAAGCTCAGCCGGAGCGATTTGGAACGCGAGACTGTCTGCCCCCGATTCCGACAATAGAGCCCCTAGCGCCCTCGGCGCGAGGTTGCCCGCGGTGACGCTGATTGCGGAGGGTTTGTCCGGCCTGGATGTTGACATTCTTGCTGCTCAGGGCCCGCTCGACCTACTTCTTCCCGCACCGCCCATGGTGAACATCAACGGGATGCCGATGCTGGGCGGGATTGATGGCGTGGACATCTTCGGCAATGCCTACGGGGAAACGATCAATGATCCACAGGGCGCTAGCAACGATTACCGCGCATTCGAAATTCAGCAAAGCTGCGGCGGAGCGCATTGGTGCGGCTCCCCTATGGACTTCAGTCACGGCGCGGACTATGGCGCGAGCGTCACCCTCTTCGGTGGGTGAGCAATGCACCAGTGGGCTAACCGATGTTCAAGACGATACCGACGATCACGCGCGAGTTTGCGCTAACTCACCAATATGAGAATGACCAATCGAACACACGCATTTCGCGTCATCGAGGGTGGCGCATCCGTCAAAACGCCCGCAGCGGCTCCATGCAGCAAGTCTTCCATGCAAAAGGCGCGGCTGAACCAGGCAATCCTGCGTCTCCCGGTTCCCGAAACCGGCGTGACGGTCGAAGAAGCACTGCAGGAGCTGTCGGACAAGGTCGACAGCGAAGAGGAAGCCGACTTCTTGCGCCTTCGCATCCTCCAGAACCAGGCGGAACACTTGGGCCTCTGGTTCCGGCTAGCGGTTCCGCAAATGAACTTGGTGCGCGAGTGCTACTTTATGCTCGCGTGGCCCGAGCGGCTTGTCCGGGTCCACCCCGAGCTCAGGGCTCTCTACCCCGAATCGCACCCTTTGATGACGGTCGGCTAAGGGGACGCAAAAAAGCGGCGTTCCGAGAAAATGGAACGCCGCAATGCCGCGGAGGAGAGGAAACGTCGGACCGTTGGCGAGGAGCGCGGCGCCCACCTACTTACGTATAGCGCGCCAACTGTAGGTTTTGCGAAGTTTCGACTTGACGGGGCGAAACCCACCGAAAGAGCGCGGGTGAGTACCCGCAGACGGAGCTCTCGTAAAGTCGGACCGCACAGATGGGCTGCATGACTCTTCTCTAACGTCGGATTGCTCGGCTACCCTACGTCGAGAAGCTCTCGGCTTAACCTCTTGCGTGATGCCCCAGGACTGGATCGCGCAGGGATCAGCGAACACGCACATCGCATTCGACTCCTTACCCCGGCATCCCGATACTCGCGTAGAGCGGGGCGAACTACGCTGCGGTCCTGCGATAGGCATCGAGTTTCACGACCTTGTTGGCTCCCGGTTCGCTCATCAGAGGGGTCAACATCAACTCGGACATGGACAGAGCGGCCTTCTTGGTGAGACGCCGCCGGCCATGATGCGTCGTGACATTTGCATCCTCTGCAAACGCAGCATCGAGGCGTTTGGCCAATCCCGTTGGCGTGAGGTGTGCGTAGCGCATGAGCATGCGAGGGTCGCGGTGGCCGCTGAATGCTTGGAGGTCAAGGAGCGAGAAGCCGCCCGGCGTTCGGCTACCTGCTTCGGCAACGCGCGAGATAGCTTCGTGCCGCAGGTCATGGATGCGCAGGCGCTCGTCTCCCTCCGTCGCAATACCGGCCGCCTCGCAGATTCGCTTCCAAGCCTTGCGCAAATAGTCCATCGGAATGGGGAACACGTACTCGCTAGCGCGCGGAAGCTCCTTCAGGAGTGCCACCAAATCTGAGCGGACGGGCAGGGTGCGCGCCCTGCCGTTCTTGGTTTCAGGCAGGAAAGCGGTTTGCTCGTCCAGTTGCAGTTGGCTCCACTTGAGCTGGAGCGTCTCGCTTCGTCGGGCCCCGGTCATAAGCTGGAACTGGATGAAGGTGGAGAACAGAGGCACATGGTGGGACCCCGTCAATACGGTTTCCCGAGCCATCTTCAGCGCCTGAAGGCGCTGGTATTTGGTGTCTGAGTCCATCTGTGCGAACAGTTCGTCGCCGAGTGCGCGAGCCGACCAGAGTTGGTCTTCCGCATGCGCCGACGCCATGATTCGGTTCTCCTCGTCACCGCGCAGGCGCCGGTCTCGCTCGTTGAAATATCTCGGGCGCTTGACCCCAGCCATAGGGTCGGTGTGAACGTGAATGCGCCACTGGTTGATGGCTGCAGTGCAGACGGCGCGAAACACGTCGAGTTCCCGGTCCACCGTGGCAGGTTCTGCCGATTGCAGGCGCTCGTCGATGTACTCGTGAAAGTGTTCCGGCTCGAGGCTCGCGAATGACTTTCGAATAAATGTGGCGGCTTCGCAGGGTTGGGACATGCGTTTGCCAGTTGGCCTGGGAATGTGGAGGCTTCGATTTTGCGGGTTGGGGTGCGCGGCGTGTATGGCCGCGATGTCCTGACGCGGGAGACCGGCGTCGTGCAGCCACGAATTGATTTGATAGCCCGCGACCAGGAAGCCCTTGTTCCGCGGCGCCTCGTCTTGGAGATACCGAATGAGCAGGTCGGCCAACGAAGTCTGGTGAGCCTTGGTGTAGTCCACAAAGAGGCCGCTGTACTGTTCAGCTTCAATGCGTTTCTTGATGGCGATGGCTTCCGCTTCGGTCGTCGCGGTGTGGCTCTTGCGCTTGCCGTTGACATAGAAGCGCACGAGGTAGGCCTCATCAAGGAGGGTGACCATTGGCTTGTGGCCGGCCACCCTAAGGCCAGCGACATACTGCTTGGCCTCGTCTTCTTTGTCGAAAGGGAAGAACTTTGTGAGGGTGATGTGGTTTTTGACCGAAACCTGGGTGCGCGAGCGATTCTCGATGGATGCCATGGATGAAGTTCCAAAAGTTTGAGGAACTCCGTATAGGCAAATCGAGTGGGCATGATTCGCTCACTTTCGCGAGCGGCAGCTATCGCTAGCCACAGATTAGCCACTTGCCGCTACCTTGCCGGTCGAACAACTTGGAAAAGTCGTTGATCTACAAGGAAATATCTGGTCGGGGTGAGAGGATTCGAACCTCCGGCCTCTACGTCCCGAACGTAGCGCTCTACCAGGCTAAGCTACACCCCGATGGTGGTTGCAAGAAAAGAGGAAGTCGTCTGGTTGCCCACGAAGTGGGCTGGCTAGGCGCGTCGCTCAAGCAACTGAGCCGCTAATTGTAGCAAACCCTTCGCGTGCGGATTCGCAGAAAAACCACGCAATGCATCGATGGCGCGTTGCGCCTCGGCGGCAGCGGCCGCGCGCGTGGCGTCGAGGGCACCCGTTTCGCGGACGATGGCAACGATATTGGCCAGCTGGCTCGTGTCGCCGGTCTCGATGGCGCTGCGCACCAGCGCGCTCTGCGCGGGTGCTGCACGCTGCATCGCCAGGATCAGCGGCAGCGTCGTCTTGCCCTCGCGCAGATCGTCGCCGACGTTTTTCCCGGTTTCACTGGCGTCGCCTTCGTAATCGAGCACGTCGTCGATCACCTGGAAGGCGGTGCCGATGGCCTGGCCATAGGAGGCGCATGCTTCCTCGGTAGCGGCATCCGTGCCGGCCAGAACGGCAGCCAGACGTGTGCTCGCCTCGAAGAGCTTGGCCGTCTTCGAGCGGATCACGCGCAGGTAGGCGGCTTCGTCCAGCGAGGCGTCGTGCATGTTCATGAGTTGCAGCACTTCGCCTTCGGCGATCACGTTGGTCGCCTCCGCGAGAATCTGCATGACCCGCATGTTGTCGGCATCCAGCATCATCTGGAAGGCGCGCGAGTACAGGAAGTCGCCGACCAGCACGCTGGCCGGATTGCCGAACGACTCGTTGGCCGTGGGGCGGCCGCGCCGCAGTGTCGATTCATCCACCACGTCGTCGTGCAGCAGCGTGGCCGTATGGATGAACTCCACCACGGCCGCCAGGTTGAAGCGCTGCTCGCCCCGGTATTCGAGCGCGCCTGCCATCAACAGCAGCAGCGCCGGCCGCAGCCGCTTGCCGCCGGCCGAGATGATGTACTGCGACACATGGCTGACGAGCGGAACGCCGGTGTCCAGGCGCCGCGCGATCACGCGATCGACTTCTGCCATGTCGGCGATGATCAGGCCGAGGACGGAGGTGGTCGGAGAGGAGTCGGCGGCGGGACTGGGCAAGGCGAGGGCAGCTGGGCGCCGCGTGAGGTGGAAACGTCGGCCAACGGCCGGGAACCCGCAAATTATAGGGAGCGCGGCCGCAGACGGCAGGGATGCGTGCCGACGTCGAAGGGTTCCGGAGGGGCCGTGCTAGAATCTTGGGCTCTACGGAATTCGCCGTGGAGACTCAATTTCTAAGAGGTTCACATGTACGCGGTCATAAAAACCGGCGGCAAGCAGTATCGCGTTGCTTCCGGCGAAAAAATTAAAGTAGAACAGATTGCTGCGGACGTAGGCCAGGAAATCGTGATCGATCAGGTGCTTGCAGTCGGCAACGGCTCGGACATCAAGATCGGCACGCCCCTGGTGTCCGGCGCTTCCGTCACGGTCACCGTGCTCTCGCACGGCTTGCACGACAAGGTCCACATCTTCAAGATGCGCCGTCGCAAGCACTATCAGAAACGTCAAGGCCATCGCCAGCAGTTCACCGAACTGCAAATCGGCGCGATCGCCGGTTAAGGAGAAGGCACCATGGCACAGAAAAAAGGCGGCGGCTCCACGCGAAACGGGCGCGATTCCAAGCCCAAGATGCTCGGCGTGAAAGCGTTCGGCGGCGAACTGATCAGCGCAGGCTCGATCATCGTGCGCCAGCGCGGCACCCAGTTCCACCCCGGCGTGAACGTCGGCGTGGGCAAGGACCACACGCTGTTCGCCCTGGTCGACGGCCACGTGTCGTTCGGCGTCAAGGGTGCACTGAACAAGCACATGGTCAACGTGACGCCGGCCTGAGCCCCGTCACTTCGATCTGCTCGAAGCCCCGCTTGTCGGGGCTTCTTCGTTTTTCACACCGGCGCCGCAAGACGGCCTCCCGTTTGTAAACTGGACATCCCATGAAGTTCGTCGACGAAGCCTTCATCGACATCGCCGCTGGCGATGGCGGCAACGGCTGCGTGTCGTTCCGTCATGAGAAGTACAAGGAATTCGGCGGCCCCAACGGCGGGGACGGCGGCCGCGGCGGCCATGTCTTCGCGGTGGCCGACGTCAACCTCAACACGCTGGTCGACTTCCGCTATTCGCGCCGTCACGAGGCCAAGCGCGGCCAGCACGGCATGGGTTCCGACATGTTCGGCGCCGCCGGCGACGACATCGTCCTGAAGATGCCGGTCGGCACCATCATCACCGACGCCGAAACGGGTGAGGTGCTGTACGAGCTGCTGGTGCCCGGTGAGATGGTCACCATCGCCAAGGGCGGCGACGGCGGCTTCGGCAACATGCGCTTCAAGAGCGCCATCAACCGGGCGCCGCGCCAAAAGACGCCGGGCTGGCCGGGCGAGAAGAAGAGCCTGAAGCTCGAACTGAAGGTGCTGGCCGACGTTGGCCTGCTGGGCATGCCCAACGCCGGCAAGTCGACGCTGATCAGCGCCATCTCCAATGCCCGCCCCCGCATCGCCGACTACCCGTTCACGACGCTGCACCCGAACCTGGGTGTGGTGCGCGTCGGGCCGGAGCAGAGCTTCGTCGTCGCCGATCTTCCCGGCCTGATCGAGGGCGCGTCCGAAGGCGCCGGGCTGGGGCACCTCTTCCTGCGGCACCTGCAGCGCACGCGCCTGCTGCTGCATGTGGTCGACCTCGCTCCCTTCGACGAGAGCGTCGACCCGGTCGCACAGGCGAAGGCGATCGTCGGCGAACTGAAGAAGTACGACGCCGGGCTGTACGAGAAGCCGCGCTGGCTGGTGCTCAACAAACTCGACATGGTCGCGGCCGACGAGCGCGCGGCGCGCGTGAAGGACTTCGTCAAGCGCCTGCGCTTCAAGGGCCCGGTGTTCGAGATCTCGGCGCTCACGCGCGAGGGCTGCGAGCCGCTCGTGCAGGCGATCTATCAGCATGTGAAGGCGCAGCAGGTGGCCGAGCAGCCGCCTGCGGACATCGATCCCCGCTTCGCCTGAACGACGCCCTCCCGCAGCGCGGTGCCATCACCGTTTCACCTCCGACCATCGACAGACCCCCCATGAGTTCCAGTCCCGGTTCCAATGCACTGCGCGATGCGCGTCGGATCGTCGTCAAGGTGGGCTCCAGCCTGGTGACCAACGAGGGGCGCGGGCTCGACGAGAAGGCGATCGGCGAGTGGTGCCGTCAACTGGCCGCCCTCATGCGCGACGGTCGGGAGGTCGTGATGGTTTCCAGCGGCGCCATCGCTGAAGGCATGAAGCGCCTCGGCTGGCGGACCCGCCCGCGCGAGGTGCACGAGCTCCAGGCCGCGGCAGCCGTGGGCCAGATGGGCCTGGCCCAGATGTACGAGACCAAACTGCGCGAGAACGGCGTCGGCAGCGCGCAGGTGCTGCTCACGCATGCCGACCTGGCCGACCGCGAGCGCTATCTGAACGCGCGCTCCACGCTGCTCACGTTGCTGGGGCTCGGCGTGGTACCGGTCATCAACGAGAACGACACCGTGGTCAACGACGAGATCAAGTTCGGCGACAACGACACGCTCGGCGCGCTCGTGGCCAATCTGGTCGAGGCCGATGCGCTGGTCATCCTGACCGACCAGAAGGGCCTCTACACCGCCGACCCGCGCAAGAACCCCGATGCGCAGTTCGTGCACGAGGCGCGTGCTGGCGATCTGGCGCTCGAGGCGATGGCGGGCGGTGTCGGTTCTGCCATCGGCAGCGGCGGCATGATCACCAAGATCCTCGCGGCCAAGCGGGCGGCAGGGTCCGGCGCATCGACCGTGATCGCCTGGGGCCGTGAGCCCGATGCATTGCTGCGCCTGGTGCGCGGCGAGCCCATCGGCACGATGCTGGTGGCGCAGACCGCCAAGCACCAGGCGCGCAAGCGCTGGATGGCCGACCATCTGCAGCTTCGCGGTTCGGTGACGGTGGATGCCGGCGCGGCCGGCAAGGTCCGCAGCGAAGGCAAGAGCCTGCTGCCGATCGGCATGACGGGCGTCGATGGCGAGTTCTCTCGCGGCGACGTCATCGCGGTGCGCGACCCGAACGGTGTCGAGCTCGCGCGCGGCCTGGCCAACTATTCGAGCGCCGAGGCGCGCATGCTGTGCCGCAAGCCGTCCAGCGAATTCGAGCGGCTGCTCGGCTATGCGGCCGAACCGGAGATGGTGCACCGGGACAACATGGTCCTGACGGCGCGTTGAGCGGCGTTGCCGGTTACTGCACTTCCGGCAGCGGATTCTTCAGCCGCTGCACCATCTCGTTGACCGAGCCGCGCGGCGCGGCGCCACGGCAGAGGCCTTGCTGCGACAGCAGCAGGGTGTAGCTCGAATTGAGCGTGAACATCTTCTTCCACTCCGGGTCGGGCAGCACGTCCCAGCGCCCACTGCCATAGCGGGCATAGGTCTTCATTTCACCCGTGGCGCAGCGCACCCCTTCGTAGAAGGCATTGGTCGCACCGCCGGCCTTGTTGCTCGCCACCACGACGTAGCGCACGACCCCGTCGCCGGTGATCGCGATGGTGGCCGGGTCGACGCCGAATTTCAGCGTCATGTAGCGCGGCATCTCGATCGGCACCAGGCGGGTTTCGTCGAAGGCCGGCGGCGGCGGCACGGGGGTTTCCTTCCACTCCGGGTCCGTGAACACCTGGGCCGACGCCCCGCCGGCTGCGCCGAGCAGGCAGGCCAGCGCGAGCGCGCGGCTAGCGCGGCGCATGAAGGGGGTCGGACGGCGGGAGGTCGGTGGCAGTGTTGGCATTGGGATCCGGGTCGAAGCTGGCGCCCGGAGGCAGGTCGAAGAGGTGGTGGTCCTGGCCGCCGGCAGGGGACTGGCGGTCGAATTCGCGGGTGCGCACATTGCTGCGCAGGAAGCGATTTCGGAAATCCTGCCGTGGCAGGTAGCGTGCGAGTTCGGTCAGCGCCATTTCGTAGACGCCGCGCTTGAACTCCACGACGACGTCGAGCGGCACCCAATAGTCGTGCCAGCGCCAGGCGTCGAACTCCGGATGATCGGTGGCGCGCAGGTTGAGATCCCAGTCGTGCCCGACCAGCTGGAGCAGATACCAGATCTGCTTCTGGCCCTTGTAGTGGCCTCGTGCGTCACGGCGGATGAACCGATCCGGCACCTCGTAGCGCAACCAGTCACGGGTACGGGCGACGATCCGCACATGCTCCGGATGGAGGCCCACTTCTTCGTGCAGTTCCCGGAACATGGCTTGCTCGGGACTCTCGCCGCGATCGATGCCGCCTTGCGGGAACTGCCAGGAGTGGGTGCGTATGCGTTTGCCCCAGAAAACCTGGTTTCTCTGGTTGAGCAGGATGATGCCGACGTTGGGCCTGAAGCCGTCCCGGTCGAGCATAATCAAACCCCAATTTTTGAACTGCGTCGATTATGCCTGCCGGGTCGCACTCGGCAAGTGAGCGGTTCCTGCGGCAAGCCGCCGACGGCCGGCCGATCCCCCGTTTCGACACCCCTTTTCGACACCCTTTCGAGCGCGACCGATGAAAGCTTCCCGTTTCTTTGTCTCCACCCTGAAGGAAGCGCCGGCCGATGCCGAAGTCGCGAGCCACCGGCTCATGATGCGCGCCGGCATGATCAAGAAGCTCGGTGCGGGCATCTACACCTACATGCCGATGGGCCTGCGCGTGATCCGCAAGGTCGAGGCCATCGTGCGCGAGGAGATGAACCGTGCCGGCGCCGTCGAGCTGACCATGCCGGTGGTGCAGCCGGGCGAGTTCTGGCAGGAGACCGGCCGCTTCGAGGCCATGGGCCCCGAACTGCTGCGCATCAAGGACCGCCACGAGCGCGACTACGTCGTGCAGCCGACCAGCGAAGAAGTGGTGACCGACATCGCGCGCCAGGAGATCCGCAGCTACAAGCAACTGCCGCGCAACTTCTATCAGATCCAGACCAAATTCCGCGACGAGCGCCGCCCGCGCTTCGGCCTGATGCGGGGCCGCGAGTTCACCATGAAGGACGCCTACAGCTTCGACCGCGACCTCGATGCTGCCAAGCGCAGCTACCAGGCCATGGCGCAGGCCTACCGCCGCATCTTCGACCGCTTCGGCCTGACCTACCGTGCGGTGGCGGCCGACAGCGGCGCCATCGGCGGCGACCTGAGCGAGGAGTTCCAGGTGATCGCCGCCACCGGTGAGGACGCCATCGTCTACTGCCCGGACAGCGACTACGCCGCGAACATGGAGAAGGCCGAGGCGCTGGCGCCGACCGCCCCGCGCGGCGCCGCCACGAAGCCGCTCGCCAAGACGCCGACCCCGGGCAAGAGCACCTGCGCCGACGTGGCGCAGCTGCTTGGCATGCCGCTGTCGACCACGGTGAAGTCGCTGGTGCTGGCGACGGACGTGCTGGACGACGCCGGGAATCTGCAGGGCTCGCGAATTTGGCTGCTGTTGCTGCGCGGCGACCACGACATGAACGAGATCAAGGTGAGCAAGCTGCCGGGGATGGAGCAGGGTTTCCGCTTCGCGACCACGGCCGAGATCGACGCGCATTTCGGTTGCAAGCCGGGCTACCTCGGCCCTCTCAATCTCGTGGGGCTCCCGGTCACCATCGTGGCCGACCGCGAGGTCGCCGTGATGTCCGACTGGACCACGGGCGCCAACGAGGTCGACTTCCACATGACCGGCGTGAACTGGGGCCGCGACCTGCCCGAGCCCACGTTGGTGGCCGACATCCGCAACGTGGTGGCCGGCGACGCCTCGCCCGACGGCAAGGGCGTGCTCGCCATCGAGCGCGGCATCGAGGTCGGTCACGTCTTCGTGCTCGGCACCAAGTACAGCAAGAGCATGAACGCCACCTTCCTCGACGAAGGCGGCAAGCCGCAGTTCCTGGAGATGGGCTGCTACGGCATCGGCATCACGCGCCTGCCGGCCGCGGCCATCGAACAGAACCACGACGAGCGCGGCATCATCTGGCCCGACGCGCTGGCGCCGTTCACCGTCGTGCTGTGCCCGATCGGCATGGACCGCAGCCCCGAGGTCAAGCTTGCGGCCGAAATGCTCTACGAGCAGTTGCTGGCGGCCGGTGTCGACGTGCTGCTCGACGACCGCGGCGAGCGTCCCGGCGCGATGTTCGCCGACTGGGAGCTGATCGGCGTGCCGCACCGCCTGGTGATCTCCGACCGCGGCATCAAGGAAGGCCAGTTCGAGTACCAGCATCGGCGCGAGACGGTCGCCACCAAGGTGCCGGCCGCGGCGGCGCTCGGCTTCCTGCAATCCAAGCTCGCTGCATGACGATGAAGCCGGCGGCGGACCGAGGCTCGCCCTTGTCTCGTCGGCTGGTGCTTCGTCGGATGGCGCTCGGCGGCGCCGCGGCCGGTGCCTTGATGCTGGCCCTGCCGCGCAGCGCACGGGCCGGCGCGCAGATCGAGGAGCCGCTGATCGATTCGGTGCGCAACGCGCTGAGCGCTGCGATCCACAGCAACGCCCCGCCGCAGCTCGAGTTCCAGGACACCGATTCGCGCCTGGCGTACCTGCGCTGGCTCGGCGAGATGAGCCAGCGGCTCAAGCGCAAGATCCCGGGCCACCAGGAGCGCCTCGAGCTGCTGCAGACGGTCTGGTACGAGAGCAAGCGGGCCGGGCTCGACGTGAGTCTGGTGCTCGGGCTGATCCAGGTGGAGAGCAACTTCCGCAAGTGGGCCATCTCGAGCGCGGGCGCGCGCGGGCTCATGCAGGTCATGCCGTTCTGGACGCGGGTGATCGGTGACGGCGATGCCAACCAGCTGTTCAAGATGCAGCCCAACCTGCGCTTCGGCTGCGTCATCCTGCGCCATTACCTCGACCGCGAACGCGGCGACCTCTTCATGACGCTCGGGCGCTACAACGGCAGCCGCGGCCGCGCGCCGTACCCCGACGCGATCTTCGCCAACCAGCGGATCTACGCCTTCAAGGACCGCGCCGCCGCCTGAGCCGCGCCTTCGACGTCGGTCACCATCACCTGGTCGATGCGGTAGCTGTCGACGTCCATCACCTCGAAGGTGTAGCCGCCCCAGCTCACGCTGTCGGTGCGCTTGGGCACGCGGCGCAGCATCACCATCAGGAAGCCGGCCAGCGTCTCGTACTCGTCGGCGTGGGGCAGAGGGGCGTCGAGGTCCAGCGCCCGCTGCACGTCCTGGATCGGCGTCACGCCGTCGATCAGCCAGGAGTTCTCGTCCCGCCGAACGATCTGCTGCTCCTCGTCCTGCGGACCGACCAGGTCGCCCATCACCGTGCTCATCACGTCGTTGAGCGTGATCACCCCGACCACCAGGCTGTACTCGTTGACGATGATCGCGAAGTCCTCGTGCGCGTGGCGGAACTGCTCGAGCACCTCGGTGAGCGACAGCCGGTCGGGCACCACCAGCGCCTTGTGCAGCGGCACGCCCTGGTCGAGCGCCAGCGGCTGGCCGCTGAGCACGCGCTGGAACATGTCCTTGGCGTCGACGTAGCCGAGCACGTGGTCGATGTCACCGTCGCACACCGGGTAGGCCGAGAAGGGCTCGGCGACGATGCGCGCGCGCAGCACGGATTCGGGGTCGTCCTTCTGGAACCAGGCGATGCGGTCGCGCGAGGTCATCACGCTGTTCACCAGCCGGGTGTCGAGCTCGAACACGTTGGCGATCACCTGCTGCTCGCGCACGGCCAGCACGCCGGCCCGCGCGCCGGCCTCGGTCATGGCGAGAATGTCGGCCGAGGTGATCTGCTCGTCGCGGTGCGCCGGCATGCCCAGCAGCTTGAAGAGCAGGTCGGTGCTGCGGGTGAAGAGCCACACCAGCGGCATGAAGGTGGTGATGAGCACCTGCATCGGGCCGACCATGCGCACCGCCAGCCGTTCGGGGTTGTTCATGCCCAGCCGCTTGGGGAACAGGTCGGCGAACACCAGGAACACCGCGATGATGGTGACGAAGGACGCGGTGAAGGCCGCCGCCTGCGCCGTGTCGGGGCTGAACCACAGGTCGAAGACCCGTGCGAAATAGGGGCTGAGCGAGCCTTCGCCGACCACGCCACCCAGGATGGCGACGGCATTCAGGCCGATCTGCACCACGGTGAAGTAGTGGCCGGGCTGTTCCTGCACGCGCAGCACCCGCTCGGCCCGCACGTCGCCCTCGTCGGCCATCTGGCGCAGACGCAGGCGGCGTGAGGCGGCCAGCGTGATCTCGGCCAGCGAGAAGAAGGCGCTCAGGGCGATGAGCGCAATGATGATGAGGATGCTTTGGGTGAGGGTCATGGCGAGCGCGAACAGCCCGCCAATGGTGCCACGGCGGCCGCCCTCCGCCGTGGCCCGTCGCTTACTGCATGAAGCCGATGCGGCTGCGGCCTGCGGTGCCGCGCGGCAGATCGTCCACCTGCACGTCTTCGCGGTGCGCGAGGCGGGCATTGCCGAAGCCGGTCATCAGCGCCCGCCGCATCTCGCGCGGCGCCACGGTCGCCAGGTGATCGAGCACGTCGTCGCTCGGCTCGGGCGACACGAGGCGGCCCCAGTCGTGGTCGGCGCGGATCGACGCATAAAGTTGCCGCGCGATCTGCCGCGCCGCCTCGTGCGACGGCGCCTCGACCTCGAACACGTTCATCCGGTTGAGGATGGGTTCCGGAATGCCGCGCGCGTCGTTCGCGGTGGTGATCCAGATGACCTGGCTGGCGTCGATCGGCACCTCGGCGAATTCGTCGACGAAGGCATGCGCGGTGTCGTGCTCCAGCAGGCCGTAGAGCGCGCCGAGCGGGTCGTACTGGGCGTCGGTGCCGGCCTTGTCGATCTCGTCGATCACCATCACCGGGTTGGCGTACTCGCCATCGACCAGCGCCTCGAACACCTTGCCCGGCTTGGAGCCCTTCCATTGCGACGAGGCGCCCGAGAGCAGCCAGCCGGCCGTCATCGAGCTCATCGGCACCAGCGACATGCCGGTGCCCAGCAGGTCGGCCAGCTTCTTCGCGAAGTGGGTCTTGCCGATGCCCGGCGGGCCGAGCAGCAGGATCGGCGTCACTTCGAGGCCGTCGCGGCTGTCTTGCGCCAGGGCGACGTGGCGGCGCACGTCGTCGAGCACGTCGGTGAAGTTGGGGAGCTGGGCGTAGAGCGAGGCCATGTCGGGCACGCCGCTCGGCTTGACCTGGAAGCGGTCGGGGCCGCGTTCGAGCATGCGCTCGTAGGTGATGCGCAGGTGTTCGTGCTCGCGGTCGGGGAGTTTGGCGAGCTTGCGTTCGACGTCGTGCGGCTGGAACACGCTGCGCAGCTGCGCCACGGGCAGTTGAAACGACGACGAAGCAGGGACCAGGTCGTGGGACGAGCGGGAATCCATGAACACCTCCGATGACGGACAGTCCAACACAGCATAAGGCGTGCCGGACACCATCGAATGTGGATGTTTTCGCGCTTTCCCGTGTTTGCGACAGCGGTCCCGCGTGTCAGCCGTTTCAGGCGGGCGTGTTTATCACCTGCTGCAGCTCGCCGGACTCGTACATCTCCATCATGATGTCCGAGCCCCCGACGAATTCGCCCTTCACGTAGAGCTGCGGGATCGTCGGCCAGTTGCTGTATTCCTTGATGCCCTGGCGGATTTCCTGGTCGTCCAGCACGTTGACGGTCTTGAGCGCCTTGGTGTCGACGCCGACCGCCTTGAGGATCTGGATCGCGCGGCCGGAGAAGCCGCACATCGGGAAACTGGCGTTGCCCTTCATGAAGAGCACGATGTCGTTGGTCTTGACGAGGTCGTCGATGCGTTGCTGAGCGTCGGGCATGGTGGGGACTCCTGGAATGGGCTGGGTGGATTATTTCACTGCAGCGGTTTCTCCGCCGCCCGTGGGGGTCAAGCCCCGGCGCGCCGTGCGCCGGAGCAGCGTTCGATGCCGGCCAGGTCGGGGCGCGACTGCGCCGCCTCCAGGCCGGCGGCGGTCAGCAGCGCACGCACCGCGGCGGCCTGGTCGTGGCCGTGCTCGAGCAGCAGCCAGCCGCCGGGCGCCAGGTGGGCCGGCGCGTCGGCGACGATGCGGCGGATGTCGTCCAGGCCGTCGGCGCCCGAGACCAGTGCCGATGCGGGCTCGTGCGCCAGCGCCGGCAGGTGCGGGTCGCCGGCGGCGATGTAGGGCGGGTTGGAGACGATCAGGTCGTAGCCCGTGGCCGCACCCGCCAGCCAGTCGGCCTGGGCGAAGCGCACCGGCAGCCCCAGCCGCCGCGCGTTCTCGCGCGCCACGGCCAGTGCGTCGGCACTCGCATCGACCGCGTCGACCCCGGCATCGGGCCGCGCATGCTGCAGCGCCAGGGCGATCGCGCCGCTGCCGGTGCCAAGGTCGAGCACCGTCGGGCGTTCCCGGCCCTGCGCCACCTCCAGTGCCCAGTCGACCAGCGTCTCGGTGTCGGGCCGCGGCACCAGCACGCGGGCGTCGACCTGCAGCGGCAGGCCGTGGAATTCCTTCTCGCCCAGCAGGTAGGCCACCGGCTCGCCCGCCCGGCGTCGTGCGCACAGCGCCGCCAGGCCCGCCCAGGTGCCGGCCGGCAATGCATCGCCATCGTGCGCCAGCAGCCAGGCGCGCTCGTGCACCGGCCGGCCCAGGGCGTGCAGCAGCAGCAACTGAGCGTCGAGCCGGTCGATGCCCAGCGCCGCGATGTCACGCAGGGCCTGCGCCACCGTGGTCGGCGCGGCCTCGTCGATGGGGACAGCCGCGTCGGTCATGCCGGCAGGCTCGATTCCAGCTCGGCCAGCTGCTCGGCCTCGCGCGCGGCCTGCAGGGCGGCGAGCACGTCGCCCAGGTCGCCTTCCATGATCGACTGCAGCTTGTAGAGCGTGAGGTTGATGCGGTGGTCGGTGAGCCGGCCCTGCGGGAAGTTGTAGGTGCGGATGCGGTCGCTGCGGTCGCCGCTGCCGACCAGGCCCTTGCGCAGCGCCGCATCCTTGGCGGCGCGTTCGCTGCGGTCCTTCTCCTGGATGCGGGCCGACAGCACCTGCAGCGCCTTGGCCTTGTTGCGGTGCTGGCTGCGGTCGTCCTGGCACTCGGCGACGATGCCGGTCGGGATGTGTGTGATGCGCACCGCCGAGTCGGTCTTGTTGATGTGCTGGCCGCCGGCGCCGCTGGCGCGATAGGTGTCGATGCGCAGGTCGGCCGGGTTGATCTGCACCGCCACCGTCTCGTCGGGCTCGGCCAGCACGGCCACCGTGCACGCGCTGGTGTGGATCCGGCCCTGCGTTTCGGTGGCGGGCACGCGCTGCACGCGATGGCCGCCGGACTCGAAGCGCAGCTTGCCGAACACATCGTCACCGACCACGCGGACCACGACCTCCTTGTAGCCGCCCAGTTCGCTCTCGCTTTCGCTCACCACCTCGCAGCGCCAGCCGACGCGTTCGAAGTAGCGCGTGTACATGCGCAGCAGGTCGCCCGCGAACAGGGCGGATTCGTCGCCGCCGGTGCCGGCGCGTATTTCCAGGAAGGCGTTGCGTGCGTCGTCCGGGTCCTTGGGCAGCAGCAGGCGCTGCAGCTCGTCCTCGAGCTTGTGCAGATCTTCCTCGGCAGCGGCGATCTCCTCGTGCGCCATCTCGGCCATGTCGGGGTCGTCGAGCATCTCGCGCGCACCCGCCAGGTCGGCCTCACGCTGCTGGTAGCGGGCATAACGCCCGGCGATCTGCGTGACCTCGGCGTGTTCGCGCGAGATGACGCGGTACTGCGCCATGTCGGACATGATGTCCTCGCGCGAGAGCAGGAAGTCCAGCTCGCCGAGGCGTTGCGCATAGCGCTCGAGTTGGTGGCGCAGGAAGGGTTTCACGGAGAGAACGACCAGAAGAAAGAGAGGGGCGTCGCCACGAGCGACGGAAGCGGCGGCCGCTGCGGGCCACCCTGCGAACCCGCGTCGCTAACGCTCTTTGCGCGGTTCGCTGCGCAGGAACAGGCGCGAGATGGTCTGCGCCGTCTGCGCGCGCGCGGCGGCATCGCCGGCATGCAGTTCGGCCAGTGCGCCGTGCAGCATCTTCTGCGTGAGGCCGCGCGACAGCGCCTCGAGCACCGCGTCGACCGATTCGCCCTTGGCCAGCAGCTTGCGCGCACGGGCCAGCTCGGCGGCACGCCACTCGTCGGTCTGCGCATTGAGCTGCTGGATCAGCGGCACGGTGCCGCGCTGGCCCAGCCAGTGCATGAAGTTCTGCACGCCGGCGTCGATGATGACCTCGGCCTGCGCCACCGCGGCCTGGCGGTTGGCCTGGCCCTGCTGCACCACCTGGGCGAGGTCGTCGACGGTGTAGAGGTAAACGTCTTCCAGCGCCTTCACCTCGGGCTCGATGTCGCGCGGCACGGCCAGGTCGACCATGAACATCGGGCGGTGCTTGCGCTGCTTGAGCGCCCGCTCGACCGCGCCCAGGCCGATCAGCGGCAGCGTGCTGGCGGTGCAGCTCACGACGATGTCGAAATCGGCCAGCCGCGCCGGCAGGTCGGCCAGCCGCATGGCCGTGCCGCCGAAGCGCGTGGCCAGCTTCTCGCCGCGCTCGAGCGTGCGGTTGGCGATGGTGATGGACTTCGGCTCCTTGGCGGCGAAGTGCGTCGCGGCCAGGTCGATCATCTCGCCCGCGCCCACGAAGAGCACGCGCGTTTCCCGGATGTCCTCGAACAATTGACTGGCCAGGCGCACCGCGGCGGCGGCCATGCTGATGGAGTGCGCGCCGATCTCGGTGGCGGTGCGCACTTCCTTGGCGACCGCGAAGGAGCGCTGGAACAACTGGTTGAGCGTGCTGCCCAGCGCGCCGGCGCTTTCGGCGGCGCGCACGGCGTCTTTCATCTGGCCGAGGATCTGCGCCTCGCCCAGCACCATGGAGTCGAGCCCGCTGGCCACCCGGAAGGCGTGGCGCGCCACGGCGTCGTTGTGCAGGGTGTAGGCGTGCGAGCGCAGCAGGGCCGGGGCGACGCCGCCGCTTTCGGCCAGCCAGCCGACCGCGTGGTCCAGCGCGGCGGCATGGTCGGCGGCACAGTAGATCTCGGTGCGGTTGCAGGTGGAGATGATGGCCGCCTCGACGGCCGGGTGCCGGCCGGACGCGAAGGAACTGCGCAGGCTCTGCAGCGTGGGGGCGATCTGGTCGAGCGCGAACGCGAAACGACCGCGCAGGTCGAGCGGCGCGGTCGTGTGGTTCAACCCGAAGGCCCAGACTGACATAGACCGCGATTATAAAATTTGTGGAGCGTCGTGCCGTTTGACGCCGCGCAAGTCCCGTCCCGCCGCTGCGGCATGCCCCGTTCTCCACTGCCCCGAATGCCGCCCCTCGCTTTCATCGACCATCTGCTCAACTTCGTCGCGCCCGCCTTCTTCGTGGCGCTGACGCTGGTGCTGGCCGCACGGTGGCTGCTGCGCCGGCAGGCCGGGTCGCCCGGCTTCTGGGCGCAGTTCGTCGTCAACTTCATTGCGGGCGTGGCCGTGCTGGCGGTTGGCCTCGGGTACTTCGGCCGCGATGGAAAGATGGCCACCTATGCCGCGCTGGTCGTGGTGTGCGGCAGCGTGCAGTGGTTCCTGGCAGGCGGCTATCGCCGTTAGCCGGCCGGAACCGGCGCTGCCGTGACCGGCACCGGCTCACCCGGCACGGGTGGCTGAGGGGCGGGCGCCGCCGCATAGGCGGCCAGCGGAAGGTCGGCCTGCTTGAGGCCGTCGAGCATGCCAAAGAGCAGGTCGCTGCGCACGCCGCCGGCCAGCCGCGGGCTCTGCACGTAGGCGATCACCTGGAAGATCAGGAAGCCGTTCTCGATGCCGTCGAGCATCACCGAGGCCGCGGGCGTCGGCAGGACGCCGTCGTGCGCGCTGCAGGCGGCCAGCAGCACCTCGCGCGCCCGGTTGGCGTCGGTGGTCAGCGGCATCGGCAGGCGGATCAGCACACGGCCCTCGGCGTTGGCCAGCGTCATGTTGCGCACGGTCTTCGTGATGAATTCCGAATTCGGCACGATCAGCGTCGAGCGGTCGCCCAGCTGGATTTCGGTGGCGCGCACGTTGATGCGCCGCACGTCGCCTTCGGCGGTGCCGAGCACCACCCAGTCGCCCACCTTCACCGGCCGCTCGGCCAGCAGGATCAGGCCCGAGATGAAGTTCTGCACGATGGCCTGGAGGCCGAAGCCGATGCCCACCGACAGCGCACTGGCGACCCATGCGATGCGTTCCACGCCGATGCCCAGCGCCGACAGCGCCGAGGCGATCACCAGGATGCCGCCGACGTAGCCCAGCAGTGTGGTGAGCGAACTGCGCATGCCCGGCTCGAGCGTGGTGCTCGGCAGGTAGCTGTTGTCGAGCCAGCGCTTGAAGACGCGCAGCACCGCGAAGCCGATGACCAGCACCCCGAGCGCGCCCAGCAGCGCGCCCGGCACCAGCTCGAACTGCCCCACCTTGAGGCTGGCGCCGACCTTGCCGCTGCGCTCGAACAGCTCGTCGGGCGTGGTGCCCAGCGGCGCCAGCAGCGCGATGACGAGGTAGAAGAACAGCGTGATGCGGATCACGCCCGACAGCACCACGGCCGCCTGGTCCAGGGTCGTTGGCGCCACGTTCAGGCTTTTCTGCAGGCGCTGGCCGACATTGCTGCGCGAGGACAGCAGGGCCATGGACAGGTCGTCGGCGAACTTGAACAGCAGGTAGGCCGCCGCGGCCACCACGCCGGTCCAGACCAGCTGGCTGGCGATGAAACTGGCGAGCGACACGTAGCCGACGGCCACCAGCACGCAGATCGCGATCAGCACCGCCGCCACGCCGCCGGTCAGCAGGCCGACCCAGAGGGGGCGCTCGGGCAGGGGGGCGTCCGCAGCGGCCGGCGTTTCGGTGCGCTTGGCGTCGGCCGGTTTGCCCGGGTCGGCGGTGCCGAGGTCGGCCTCGGGCAGGCGCAGGCGCAGCACCATGATGGCCGTGAGCGCGGTCAGCGTCAGCGCGCTCGCCGCATGCGTGACCACGGTGGCCGCAAGGCTCGCATCCATGATCGTGTTGACCTGCGTGGTGAGCCAGCTCAGCGTGCTGACGCCGGCGATCAGCCACGGGAAGAAGGCCATGCGCGCGGCCATGCCGTCGGCCATCGGCGGCAGCCGCCAGGACGGGCGGCGCTGCGCCAGCAGTGCCCGTCCGAGGCCGATCACGAAGCCCACGAAGAGCGCGAAGCGGGCCATCGCATCGCCCAGGCGCTCCGCCATCGGTCCCCACTCGCCGGCGCCCTGCAGCGACTGCCAGGCCCACTGCGCCGCCAGCCCGACGATGAACACCGTCGCCACCACCGTGCTGAGCGCCAGCAGCGAACGCCGCAGGCGGCCCATCGGAAAGACCCGGGCCGCCACCTGCGTCAGGGCGTGCTCGGCGGCCCAGGTGCCGACGAAGGCCAGCAGCAGCGCGCCGATGAGGGCCGTCGTGACCATGCCGCCGTGCTCGCCGCGCAGGGCGGTCGAGGCGCCGGTGCGCACTTCCGCCTCGAAGGTTTTCAGCCGCGCGCTGTCGGCCGGCCAGGCGGCCGCGATACCGCGCCAGAAGGCGCCGCCCAAGGGCGAGTCCGAGCGCTCGAGCAGACGGGCCTCGAACAGGGCGCGGCGCTGCGAACGCAGGTCGCTGGCGCGTTGCTGGGCGTCGACCGATACCAGCCGGGCGAGGCGGATGTCGGCGTCGAGCGCATTGCGCTCCTTCTCCAGGGCCGCGCGCTGGCGTGTGATGTCGGGGTCCTCGGCCGAGCCCTTGGGCGGCGCCGTGCCCAACTCGCCGAGACGGGCGTTGAGGTCGGCCAGGGGGCCCGCGCGCGAGGTCACGAAGCGCTGGGCGAGCGCGACGATGTCCTGCGTCTCGGCGACGAAGGCGGTGATGTCCTCGTTGCGCTCGACCGTCTCGGGAATCTTGTCGAGCCGCGCGCGCAGTGCGGGTACGGTGACCTCGGGATCGAGCGCGGCGGCGCTGGTTGGCGCGGAGGTCGCGGTCGGGCCCTGGGCCCAGGCGGCGCCCGCCGTGGCGAGCACCGTCGCCAGGAGCCAGACCGCGAGCCAGCGTGGAAGGAAAGTCATCCGGTCGATTATGGAAGCCCGGCCGGTGACAGAACGCTACCGGCCGGTGGGCTGCCGGTGCTCAGCCGGCGGGGCTGAACAGGTCGACCCGGTCGGTGATGACGCCGTCGGTGCCGAGCGCGATCAGCCGCTCGGCCGCCCACTCGTCGTTCACCGTGTAGCTCAGGGTGCGCAGGCCGGCATCGCGGGCCTGCGCGACGGTGTGTACGTCCCACAGCGCGTGGTTGCAGACGATGGCCGTGCAGCCGAGATCGTGTGCCGCGGCCAGCCAACCGTCCCACAACGTATCGAGCAGCAGGCCGCGCGGCAGTTCGGGCGCCGTGTCGCGTGCGCCGGCCAGCGCTTCGGTCTTGAAGGACGTCATCAAGGGCGGGATCGCCTGGCCGGCCCACAGCCGCTGGGCGTCGCGCGCCACCACGTCGCCGGTGCGGCGCTCGACACCGGGCGTCGGCTTGATCTCGATGTTGAGCAGGTAGCCGTTGTGCAGGCAGAAGCGCGCGGCGTTTTCCAGCGTGGCCAGGGGCTCGCCGGCGTAGGCGCGCGAATGCCAGCTGCCGGCGTCGAGCTGCGACAGGGCGTGCCAGGGCTGGTCGCCGCCGATGCCGCGGCCACTGGTCGTGCGCTCCAGCGTGGCGTCATGCATCAGGAAAGGCACGCCGTCGGCGCTCAGCTTGGCGTCGCACTCGAACATGCGGTAGCCGTGCTGCGCGCCCAGCCGGAAAGCCGCCAGCGTGTTCTCCGGCGCGAGCTTGCCGGCGCCGCGGTGGGCGACCCAGCGGGGGTAGGGCCAGTCAGCGCGCATCGTCAGGTAGCACGTTTTCCGGAGCCGGCGTCGAACCAGTGCAGGCGTTCCGGGGGGGCGGAGATGTGCACCGTGTCGCCGGCCACCGGCGGGCGGTCGGCCTCGTCGGTGCGCATGATGATCTGCTCGTCGCCGATGCGGCCGTACACCAGGCGCTCGGCACCCAGCAGTTCGACGTGCTCGACCTGCACCGTCCAGCCGGTCTGGTCGAGCTTGAGGTGTTCCGGCCGCACACCGAGGATGTGGCCGGGGCGCACGCCGGGCGCGTGTTTGAGGAGGTTCATCGGCGGCGAGCCGATGAAGCTGGCGACGAAGGTGGTGGCCGGACGGTTGTAGACCTCCTCGGGCGTGCCGAACTGGTCCATCACGCCGCCGTTCATCACGATGATGCGCTGCGCCAGCGTCATGGCCTCGACCTGGTCGTGCGTGACGAAGAGCGAGGTGATGCCGAGTTCGCGGTGCAGCTTCTGGATCTCGATGCGGGTCTGGGCGCGCAGCTTGGCGTCGAGGTTCGACAGCGGCTCGTCGAACAGAAAGACCTGCGGCTGCCGCACGATCGCGCGGCCCATGGCCACGCGCTGGCGCTGGCCACCCGATAGCTCGCGCGGCTTGCGCTCGAGCAGGTGGCCGAGTTCCAGAATCTTCGCCGCCTTGTCGACGCGCGTCTTGATCTCGGGCACCGGCACCTTGGCGATCTTCAGGCCGTAGGCCATGTTGTCGAACACGCTCATGTGCGGGTAGAGCGCGTAGTTCTGGAACACCATCGCGATGTCCCGTTCGGAGGGTTCGAGGTTGTTCACCACGCGTCCGCCGATCGCGATCTCGCCGGCGGAGATTTCTTCCAGCCCGGCGACCATGCGCAGCAGCGTGGACTTGCCGCAGCCCGAGGGGCCGACGATCACGATGAATTCATGGTCGGCGATCTCGGCGCTCACGCCGTGGATCACCTGGTTGGCCTTGGGGCCGACGCCGTAGCGCTTGATGACGTTGCGAAGGGAAAGAGCAGCCATATCTTCTTGTTTACTTTTCTGTGTCGACCAGGCCCTTGACGAACCATTTCTGCATCAGCACCACCACCAGTGCAGGCGGCAGCATCGCCAGGATGGCGGTGGCCATCACGACGTTCCATTCGTTCTGGCCGTCGCCGCCGGCGATCATCCGCTTGATGCCCACGACCACCGGGTACATGTCTTCGCCGGTGGTGGCCAGCAGCGGCCAGAGGTACTGGTTCCAGCCGTAGATGAACTGGATCACGAACAGCGCCGCGATCGAGGTCTTCGACAGCGGCAGCAGCACGTCGAAGAAGAAGCGCATCGGGCTCGCACCGTCCATGCGCGAGGCCTCGGTGAGTTCCTCGGGCACCGTCAGGAAGAACTGCCTGAACAGGAAGGTGGCGGTGGCCGACGCGATCAGCGGCACCGTGAGGCCCGCATACGTGTTGAGCATGTGCAGGTCCGACAGCACCTGGTAGGTCGGCAGGATGCGCACTTCCACCGGCAGCATCAGCGTCACGAAGATCGCCCAGAAGCAGAGCTTCTTGAAGGGGAAGCGGAAGTAGACGATGGCGAAGGCCGACAGCAGCGAGATGGCGATCTTGCCGATCGAGATCACCATGGCGGTCACGAAGCTGACCCACATCATGTGGGCCACGGGCGCATTGGAGCCCGCTGCCGAATCCCGGCCGAACAGCGCGCCCTTGTAGCTGTCGAGCATGTTGCTGCCGGGCAGCAGGGGCATCGGCGCCTGCACGATCTCCTGCGCCGTGTGCGTGGAGGCGACGAAGGCCAGGTAGAGCGGGAAGGCGACGATGAAGACGCCCAGCACCATCACCACATGCGCCAGGATCCCGTGGGTTCCGCGTTTTTCGACCATGTCAGGACTCCCGCCGGGCCGCCCCAAGGGAGGCCTCGCCCCCTCGGGGGGCAGTGAATACACGAAGTGAGGAACGTGGGGGCATCAGTAATTCACTTTCTTCTCGACGTAGCGGAACTGGATCACTGTGAGCGCGACGACGATCAACATGAGCACCACCGATTGCGCGGCCGATCCGCCCAGGTCCATGGCCTTGAAGCCGTCGTAGTACACCTTGTAGACCAGGATGGCCGTGTCCTTGCCCGGACCGCCCTGCGTCGCCGCGTCGACGATCGCGAAGGTGTCGAAGAAGGCGTAGACGACGTTGATCACCAGCAGGAAGAAGGTGGTCGGCGAGAGCAGGGGGAACTGCACCGTCCAGAAGCGGCGCCACGGGCGGGCGCCGTCGATGGCGGCGGCCTCGATCAGCGATTTCGGAATGGACTGCAGGCCGGCCAGGAAGAACAGGAAGTTGTACGAGATCTGCTTCCACACCGAGGCCATCACGATCAGCGTCATGGCATGGCCGGAATTGAGCAGGTGGTTCCAGTCGATGCCGACCTTGCCCAGCGCATAGGCCACCACGCCCAGCGAGGGCGAGAACATGAAGACCCACAGCACCGCCGCGACGGCCGGCGCCACGGCGTAGGGCAGGATCAGCATGGTCTTGTAGAAGGTCGCACCGCGCGCGACGCGGTCGGCGAACACGGCGAGCATCAGCGACAGGCTGATGCCGATGCCGGCCACCAGCACCGAGAACAGCGCGGTGGTCTTGAACGACTCGACGTAGCTCGGGTCGTCGAACAGCTGCCGGAAGTTGTCCAGGCCGACGAATTCGACCGAGGTGCCGAACGGATCCTGCTGCTGCAGCGACTGGAACAGCGCCTGACCCGCAGGCCAGAAGAAGAACACCAGGATGACCAGCATCTGCGGTGTCAGCAGAAGCCACGGCAGCCAGCCGGAGCGGAAGAAGACGCGTTTTTCCATAGGAACCCTGGATAAAGAAAACCCGCCGGGCTCGGAAGCGCGGCGGGGCGAGTCTACTGTGGCCGAGGCCACTTCAAGGCTCAGCTCTTGTTGGCTTTCTGGAAGCGTTCCAGCTGCTCGTTGCCGCGCTTGACGATCGAGTCGAGCGCTTCCTTGGCGGTTTTCTTGCCGCCCCAGACCTGCTCGAGTTCCTCGTCCTCGATGGCGCGGATCTGGACATAGTTGCCAAGGCGGATGCCGCGGCTCTTGTCGGTCACCTTGCGGATCATCTGCGTCACGGCCACGTCGGTGCCGGGGTTCTGCTTGTAGAAGCCGGAGTCCTCGGTGAGCTTGTACGAGGCCATCGTCACCGGCAGGTAGCCGGTGCGCTTGTGGCTGGCGGACTGCACTTCAGGCTGCGAGATGAAGCTGAAGAACTTGGCCACGCCCTTGTACTCGGCCGGCTTCTTGCCCGACATCACCCACAGGCTGGCGCCGCCGATCACGGTGTTCTGCGGGGCGCCGGGCACGTCGGGGTAGTAGGGCAGCGGTGCCACGGCGTAGGCGAACTTGGCGTTCTTCGCGACGTTGCCGTAGAAGCCGGACGACGTGTTGATCATGGCGCACTCGCCCGACACGAACGAGGCCTCGGGCACGTTGCCGCGGCCCTTGTAGATGAACAGACCCTGCTTGGACATGTTCGCCAGGTTCTCGATGTGGCGCACGTGCAGCGGCGAATTGATCTTCATGCGGGCGTCGAGGCCGGCCAGACCGTTGCTCTTGGTCGCGAATTCGACGTTGTGCCAGGCCGAGAAGCTCTCGAGCTGGGTCCAGCCCTGCCAGGCCGTGGTGAACGGGCACTTGTGGCCGCTGGCCTTCAGCTTGGCGGCGGCGGCGGCCACTTCAGGCCAGGTCGACGGCAGCTTCGTCGTGTCGATGCCGGCGGCCTTGAAGGCGTCCTTGTTGATGTAGAAGACCGTCGTCGAGCTGTTGAACGGGAAGCTCAGCATCTGCCCGTTCGGCGCGGTGTAGTAGCCGGCCACGGCGGGGATGTAGGCGGCCGGGTCGAATTTCTCGCCCGCGTCCTTCATGACCTGGCCGACCGGCACGATGGCGCCCTTGCTGGCCATCATGGTCGCGGTGCCCACCTCGAAGACCTGCAGGATGTGCGGTGCATTGCCGGCGCGGAAGGCGGCGATCGACGCCGTCATCGATTCGTCGTACGTGCCCTTGTAGGTCGGCACGATCTTGTAGTCCTTCTGGCTCTCGTTGAACTGCTTGGCCAGGTCGTTGACCCATTCGCCGTTGACGGCGGTCATCGAATGCCACCACTGGATTTCGGTCTGGGCCTGTGCCGTGTTGAACAGGGTGGCTGCCAGCGCCGAGGCCAGGGCGAGCGTTTTGAATCGCATGAAGACTCCTGAGGGGGGATGTGAGAAGCGCGGATGCTAGGGGCTGCGTGTGACACAGCCGCGTCACATTTGTCGCATGGAGGGCGGCGAGCCACCAAGCGGGGAAACCCTTTTGGTGCCATGTGCCCAACGGCGCCCCGTAAGCGTGCTGCGCTGCACCATGCTAGCATTTCCAATCGTTTTTCGGCTCTGCCTCCGAGCCCTGTCGGGGGCCTCCATGACCGCCATGAGCAAGACCTCCCTCGACAAAAGCAAGATCAAGTTCCTCCTGCTGGAGGGCATCCATGCGTCGGCATTGGAGGTCCTGCGCGGCGCGGGCTATACCCAGATCGAGACCTTGCCCAAGGCCCTGCAGGGCGAGGAGCTCAAGGCCAAGCTGGCCGACGTTCACTTCCTCGGCATCCGGTCCCAGACCAAGCTGACGGCCGACGTGCTGTCGGCCGCGCCCAAGCTGGTGGCCGTCGGCTGCTTCTGCATCGGAACCAACCAGGTCGACCTGAACGCGGCGCGCGAACGCGGCGTGGCGGTCTTCAACGCGCCGTACTCCAACACCCGCTCGGTGGCCGAGCTGGTGCTGGCCGAAGCCATTCTGCTGCTGCGCGGCATCCCGGCCAAGAACGCGCTGGTGCATCGAGGCGGTTGGATGAAGTCGGCGGCGCAATCGCATGAGATCCGCGGCAAGACGCTGGGCATCGTGGGCTACGGCTCGATCGGCACCCAGCTGTCGGTACTGGCCGAGTCGATGGGCATGCACGTCGCCTTCTACGACGTGGTGAGCAAGCTGCCGCTGGGCAATGCGCGCCAGGTGTCGCGGCTGCACGACCTGCTCGCGCAGAGCGACATCGTGAGCCTGCATGTGCCCGAGCTGCCGTCGACGAAGTGGATGATCGGCCCGGCCGAGATCGCCGCGATGAAGCCGGGCGGCATCCTGATCAATGCCGCGCGCGGCACGGTGGTCGACATCGACGCGCTGGCCGAGGGCGTCAAGAGCGGCAAGCTCTGGGGCGCGGCCATCGACGTGTTCCCGGTCGAGCCGGGCAGCAACAACGAGGAATTCCAGTCGCCGCTGCGCGGGCTGGACAACGTCATCCTCACGCCGCACATCGGCGGCTCGACGATGGAGGCGCAGGCCAACATCGGCGGCGAGGTGGCCGAGAAGCTGGTGAAGTACAGCGACAACGGCACCTCCATCACCTCGGTGAACTTCCCCGAGGTGGCGCTGCCGGCCCACCCTGGCAAGCACCGGCTGCTGCACATCCACCACAACGTGCCGGGCGTGCTGTCGGCCATCAACCAGGTGTTCGCGGACAACCACATCAACATCGCGTCGCAGTACCTGCAGACCGACGAGAAGGTGGGCTACGTGGTGACGGACATCGACGCGGCGTCGTCGGAACTGGCCCAGGAAAAGCTGGCCCAGGTGCCCGGCACCATCCGCAGCCGGGTGCTTTTTTAATCGGTCAGCGCTGCAGCCGGCACTGACTTAAAATCGCCGGCCCGGTTCAAGGGCGCGCAGCGTCCTGCCGAGGCTGCTCCCCGATGAACGCTCCGATCGCGCTGACTGCGTTGTTGACGCAGGCCGCAGAGCCCGCCCGACTCCGCGAGATTCCGTACAACTACACCAGCTTCTCCGACCGCGAGATCGTCATTCGCCTGCTCGGCGAACGCGGCTGGTCGCTGCTGCAGTCGCTGCGCGACGAGCGCCGTACTGGCCGATCGGCCCGCATGCTGTACGAGGTGCTGGGTGACATCTGGGTGGTGCAGCGCAACCCCTATCTGGTCGACGACCTGCTGGACAACCCGCGCCGGCGCGGACAGCTGGTGGACGCGCTCAACCACCGGCTGACCGAAGTCGGCAAGCGCCGCACCCCCGACGTGGATGCGCAGCGCGATCTGCTCGTCGGCGAACTGACCGCGCTGGTGGCCCAGGCCATCGCCAGCTTCGACACCCTGTTCGACGACGTGGCCGCGCTGCGCCGCAGGGCCACCCGCGCCTTCCGCCGGCTGACGGCCAAGGACAACATCAAGTTCGACGGCCTCTCGCGCGTGTCGCACGTGACCGACGCGACCGACTGGCGTGTCGAGTACCCCTTCGTCGTGCTGTGCCCCGACACCGAGGCCGAGATGGCGGGGCTGGTCAAGGGCTGCATCGAACTCGGCCTGACCATCATCCCGCGCGGCGGCGGCACCGGCTACACCGGCGGCGCGATCCCGCTGACCTGGAACAGCGCGGTCATCAACACCGAAAAGCTCGAAGCCATGACCGAGGTCGAGCTGATGGCGCTCCCCGGGCTCGGCGACCCCGTGCCGACCATCTGGACCGAGGCCGGCGTGGTCACGCAGCGCGTGGCCGATGCGGCCGAGCGCGCGGGCTACGTCTTCGCGGTCGACCCGACCTCGGCCGAGGCTTCGTGCGTCGGCGGCAACGTCGCGATGAACGCGGGCGGCAAGAAGGCCGTGCTGTGGGGCACGGCGCTCGACAACCTGGCCTCGTGGCGCATGGTGACGCCGCAGGCCGAGTGGCTCGAGGTCACGCGCGTGGGCCACAACCTCGGCAAGATCCACGATGTCGAGAGCGCCGTGTTCGACCTGCAGTACTTCGCCGCGGACGGGAAGACGAAGCTGCGCAGCGAACGCCTGGAGATTGCCGGCAAGACCTTCCGCAAGGAAGGCCTCGGCAAGGACGTGACCGACAAGTTCCTCTCGGGCCTGCCCGGCATCCAGAAGGAGGGCTGCGACGGCCTGATCACCAGCTGCCGCTGGGTGGTCCACAAGATGCCCGCGCACACGCGCACGGTGTGCCTCGAGTTCTTCGGCAATGCCAAGGACGCGGTGCCCAGCATCGTCGAGATCAAGGATTTCATGTTCGCCGAGCAGAAGCGCTCGGGCGTGCTGCTGGCCGGTCTGGAGCACCTGGACGACCGCTACCTGAAGGCGGTGGGCTACGCGACGAAGTCGAAGAAGCACGGCGGGCTGCCCAAGATGGTGCTGTTCGGCGACATCGCCGGCCATGACGCCGACGACGTGGCGCGCGTCACGTCGGAAGTGGTGCGCATCGCGAATTCGCGCAGCGGTGAAGGCTTCATCGCCATCAGCCCCGAGGCGCGCAAGAAGTTCTGGCTCGACCGCAAGCGCACCGCGGCCATCAGCCGCCACACCAACGCCTTCAAGATCAACGAGGACGTGGTGATCCCGCTGCCGCGGATGGCCGAATACACCGACGGCATCGAGCGCATCAACATCGAGCTGTCGCTGCAGAACAAGCTGGCCTTCGCCGATGCGCTGGAAGCCTTCTTCGCCCGCGGCGACCTGCCGCTGGGCAAGACCGACGATGCCAACGACATCCCGTCGGCCGAGCTGCTGGAAGACCGCGTGGCGCAGGCCATCGCGCTGGTGCAGGACGTGCGCGCCCTGTGGGCTGGCTGGCTGCAAGATGTCGATGCGCTGTTCCCGCAGTTGCAGGACCATTCGCTGCGCGCCAGCTGGAAGACGCAGATCCGCACGCCGCTGCAGCAGATCTTCACCGGTGCCGAGTTCGCGCCGATCCTCGCCGAGTGCAACGCCATCCACCAGCGCGTGCTCAAGGGCCGCGTCTGGGTCGCGCTGCACATGCACGCGGGCGACGGCAACGTGCACACCAACATCCCCGTCAACAGCGACAACTACGAGATGCTGCAGAGCGCGCATGCCGCGGTGGTGCGCATCATGGCGCTGGCGCGCTCGCTCGACGGCGTGATCTCGGGCGAGCACGGCATCGGCATCACCAAGCTGGAGTTCCTCAGCGATGCCGAGCTGCAGCCCTTCACCGACTACAAGCAGCGCGTCGACCCCGAAGGCCGCTTCAACAAGGGCAAGCTGCTGCGTGCCGACACGCCGGCCTCGCACGGTCTGCATGCCGACCTGACCAACGCCTACACGCCGAGCTTCGGCCTGATGGGCCACGAGTCGCTGATCATGCAGCAGAGCGACATCGGCGCCATCGCCGATTCGGTCAAGGACTGCCTGCGCTGCGGCAAGTGCAAGCCGGTCTGCGCCACCCACGTACCGCGCGCCAACCTGCTCTACAGCCCGCGCAACAAGATCCTCGCGACCTCGCTGCTGGTCGAAGCCTTCCTCTACGAGGAGCAGACGCGCCGCGGCGTGAGCATCAAGCACTGGGAGGAGTTCGAGGACGTGGCCGACCACTGCACGGTCTGCCACAAGTGTCTGAGCCCGTGCCCGGTGAAGATCGACTTCGGCGACGTGTCGATGAACATGCGCAACCTGCTGCGCAAGATGGGGCAGAAAAGCTTCCGCCCCGGCAACGCGGCGGCGATGTTCTTCCTGAACGCCACCAACCCGTCGACCATCAAGGCGATGCGGGTCGGCATGGTCGACATCGGCTTCAAGGCGCAGCGCCTGGCCAACGATTTCTTCCGGCTGCCGGCCAAGAAGCAGACCGCGGCGCCGCCGGCCACGCTCGGCCCGGCGCCGATCAAGGAACAGGTCATCCACTTCATCAACAAGAAGATGCCCGGCGGCCTGCCGAAGAAGACGGCGCGCGCGCTGCTCGACATCGAGGATGCCGACTACGTGCCGATCATCCGCAACCCGAAGGCGACGACGGCCGAGACCGAGGCGGTCTTCTACTTCCCCGGTTGCGGCTCGGAGCGCCTGTTCTCGCAGGTCGGTCTCGCGACACAGGCGATGCTGTGGCACGCCGGCGTGCAGACGGTGCTGCCGCCGGGTTATCTCTGCTGCGGCTATCCGCAGCGCGGTAGTGGCCAGTTCGACAAGGCCGAGAAGATGATCACGGACAACCGCGTGCTCTTCCACCGCGTTGCGAACACGCTGAACTACCTCGACATCAAGACCGTGGTGGTGAGCTGCGGCACCTGCTACGACCAGCTGCAGGGCTACCAGTTCGACAAGATCTTCCCGGGCTGCCGCATCATCGACATCCACGAGTACCTGCTGGAGAAGGGCATCACGCTCGGCGCGGCGAGCGGCGGTGGCTACCTGTACCACGACCCGTGCCACAGCCCGATGAAGCTGCAGGACCCGATGAAGACGGTGAAGGCCCTGGTCGGTGACAACGTGCTGAAGAACGATCGCTGCTGCGGCGAATCCGGCACGCTGGGCGTGACGCGGCCGGACATCTCCACGCAGATCCGCTTCCGCAAGGAAGAAGAGCTGAAGAAGGGCGAGGCCTCTCTGCGCGAAAGCGGCAAGGTCGGCGCCGCCGACAACGTGAAGATCCTCACCAGTTGCCCGAGCTGCCTGCAGGGCCTCTCTCGCTACGGCAACGACCTGAACAATGGCCTGCTCGAAGCCGACTACATCGTGGTCGAGATGGCCAACCGCATCCTCGGCGATCAGTGGTTGCCGGACTATGTGGCGGCGGCGAACAGCGGCGGCATCGAGCGGGTGCTGGTGTGACCAAGGTGTCGGGCTGCGTGCTGTGCGAAGGCGCTGGCGGGCGCCTGGTGTTCGAGGCGCCGGCGTTCCGCGTGATCCATGCGGAAGAGGCCGGCTTCCCGGCGTTCTATCGGGTGGTCTGGAACGATCATGCGGCCGAGTTCACCGATCTGTCGCCGGTCGAGCGCGCGACGTGCATGGAGGCCGTGGCCACCGTCGAGCAATGCCTGCGTGACCATCTGGCCCCCACCAAGATCAACCTCGCCGCGCTCGGCAACATGGTCCCGCACCTGCACTGGCACGTCATCGCGCGGTACGAGGGGGACACGCATTTCCCGGCGCCGGTCTGGGCCGCCGCGCAGCGAGACCGCGACGCCGGCAGGGAGGCCGCGGTGCACGCGCAGCTGCCGGCGGCCGAGGCTGCGATGATCGCGGCACTCAGCAAAAGGACATCCTGATGGCAGGTCTGCAAGCCGGCGCACCGACGCCGCAATCGATCACGGTGCACAACAAGTCGAAAGTGCTGGAAGTCGGCTTCTCCGACGGCGCGAGCTTCCGCATCCCCTTCGAGCTGATGCGCATCTATTCGCCGTCGGCCGAAGTGCAGGGCCACGGCCCCGGCCAGGAGATCCTGCAGACTGGCAAGCGCAACGTCGGCCTGCTCGAGCTCGAACCGGTCGGCAACTACGCCGTGAAGCCGGTCTTCACCGACGGCCACGAGAGCGGCATCTTCTCGTGGAACCTCCTCTACGAACTCGGCCAGAAGCAGGACGAGCTCTGGGCCGAGTACGAACGCCGCCTGAGCGCCGCCGGCGTCGATCGCGACGCCCCCATGGCCGCAGCGACCGGCGCAGGCGGCCATGCCTGCGGCAGCCACTGAGCTGCCCTCCATCAAAGCCCGGCGTCCGAGCGGGGTCGTCCGCTCGATCCCGTCGCCAACGGCCTAACATCTGAGAAACCATGAGCACCACCCACTTCGGATTCGAGAACGTCGACGAGAGCGAGAAGGCGCGCCGCGTGCGCGGCGTGTTCGATTCGGTCGCCACGCGCTACGACCTCATGAACGACCTCATGTCCATGGGGTTGCACCGCGCCTGGAAGGCCTACACCGTGATGGTGGCGAACGTGGGCGAAGGCTCGCGTGTGCTCGACATCGCCGGCGGCACCGGCGACCTGGCGCTGGCCTTCGCGAAGAAGGTGGGTGCCAGCGGCCAGGTCGTGCACACCGACATCAACGAGGCCATGCTGCGCACCGGCCGTGACCGGCTGCTCGACGCCGGGGTGTCGCTGCCGACCATGGTGTGCGACGCCGAGAAGCTGCCGTTCCCCGACAACCACTTCGATGTGGTCACGGTGGCCTTCGGCCTGCGCAACATGACGCACAAGGATGTGGCGCTCAAGGAAATGAACCGCGTGCTCAAGCCCAACGGCAAGCTGCTGGTGCTGGAGTTCTCGAAGGTGGCCAAGCCGCTGCAGAAAGCCTACGACTGGTATTCCTTCAAGGTACTGCCGCGCCTGGGCAAGGCGGTGGCGGGCGACGACGCGAGTTATCGCTACCTCGCGGAATCCATCCGGATGCATCCCGCGCAGGAAGAGCTCAAGACCCTCATGAAAGAGGGTGGTTTCGGTCATGTGGACTATCACAACATGACGGGCGGCGTGGTCGCCCTGCATGTTGGAATCAAGTGTTGAATCCGCGGAGTTCCTTCGCGCACGAGGAGATGAAATGAAGAAGTTGGGATCCCTTTTGATGGTGTGCGTGCTGGCCCTGGCGAGCGTGCAGGCCGACGCGGCCCGCATCGGCGGCGGCAAGTCCTTCGGTCGCCAGTCGGGCAACGTGACCCAGCGGCAGGCCACGCCGCCCGCGAACCAGGCCACGCCGGCCGCGCCGGCACAGAACGCCAACCCGGCGGCGCGCCCTGGCACGCCGGCCGCTGCCGCCGCACCGAGGCGCCCGTGGGGCGCGATGCTCGGCGGCCTCGCCGCCGGCCTGGGTCTGGCCTGGCTCGCGCATTCGCTCGGCCTGGGCGCCGGCTTCGGCAACATCCTGCTGATCGGTCTGCTCGTGCTGGCGGCCGTGGTCGCCTGGCGCATCTTCGCGGCACGTCGCAACAACGCGCCGCGCAGCAACCAGGGCGGCTTCGCCTTCCAGGGTGCGGGCGCATCGCCCTCGGACGCCGCCACGCCGGCGCAGTACAGCCCGGGCAAGGTCGGCAACGACGCCTCGGCACGTCCGTGGGAGCACAACGCGACCGCTTTCGACGCAACGCCCGAGCGCAGCAGTGGTTCGTCCATGGCCGGCGCCGCGGGTGCCGCGGGCGGCAGCATGATCGGTTCGGCGCTGAGCGGCGCGCAGTCCTGGGGCATCCCGGCGGGCTTCGACGTCGACGGCTTCCTGGGGGCGGCGAAGCGCAACTTCGTCACCCTGCAGGACGCCTGGGACCGTTCCGACATCACGATGTTGCGTTCGATGATGACCGACGCGATGGTCGGCGAGATCCGCTCGCAACTGGCCGAGCGTGAAACGCACACCGGCGGCCAGCCCAACAAGACGGAGGTCGTGATGCTCGACGCGCAACTGCTCGGCATCGAGGAACTGCCCGACGCCTACATGGCCAGCGTCGAGTTCTCCGGGATGATCCGCGAAGACGCCTCGGCCGGCCCGAGCCCGTTCCGCGAAGTCTGGAACATGACCAAGCCGACGGACGGCCGGGGCGGCTGGGTGGTCGCCGGCGTGCAGGCGCTGCAGTAAAACGGCGCTGTCCGGCGGCAACGGGCCGCCGACGCCATCGATAATGGGGACATGGCCACACCATCGTCCCCTTTTTCTTTTCTCGACGGCTTGTTCGAGCGCATCGGCAGCCGAATCCAGCCGCCCGCCTGGGCGGTCCACGAGATCCAGCATCGCGCGGTGCTGTTCCTGAACCACGTGCTGCAGCAGGAGCCCGAAGCCCAGCAGCGGCTGGTCCGCCAGAAGGGCCGGGTGGTGCAGTTCGAGTGGCGCTTCGTCTCGATGCGCCTGGTCGCGACGCCTGCCGGGCTGCTCGACCTGGCGCCCGAAGGTGCCATTCCCGAACTCACGCTGATGGTGGTCGATGCGTCGCCGCTGGACATCGCGCGCAGCACACTCCGCGGCGACAAGCCGACCGTGCGCATCGTCGGTGACGTGCAACTGGCGGCCGAGGTCAACTGGCTGGTCGACCATGTGCGCTGGGACGTCGAGGACGACCTGGCACGCGTGATCGGCGACGTGCCGGCGCACACGGTGGCCGGCGTCGCGCGCAAGGTGGCGGCCGCGGTGCGGCAGTTCGCGTCCGGCAAGCCGGGACAACCGGGCTCCGGCGGCGCGAGCGCTGAATGAGCCGCCTGTACCGCGGCGTCTTCATCGTCTGGGTCGCGCTGCGCTACGGCCTGGACGAGCTCGTGCTCACGAGCTTCCAGAAGCCCTGGCTGCGCATCGTGGCGCGCATCGTCTCGGTCGGGCGCAACCTCGACGCGCCGCGCGGCCAACGGCTGCGCGAGGCGCTGGAGCGCCTCGGCCCCATCTTCGTGAAGTTCGGCCAGGTGCTGTCGACGCGGCGCGACCTGCTGCCGCCCGACATCGCCGACGAACTGGCGTGGCTGCAGGACCGGGTGCCGCCGTTCCCGTCCGCCATCGCGATCGCGACCATCGAGCGGGCCTTCCGGCGGCCGATCGCCGACATCTTCGTGCAGTTCGACGAGACGCCGGTGGCCAGCGCATCGATCGCGCAGGTGCATTTCGCGACCATCCGCGACCGCCAGGGCATCGTGCGCGACGTGGCCGTGAAAGTGCTGCGCCCCGGCATGCGCGTCGTCATGGAAAAAGACCTGGCCCTCATGAAGATGATGGCCGGCTGGGTCGAGAGCCTGTCGGCCGACGGCAAGCGCCTGAAGCCCCGCGAGGTGGTGGCCGAGTTCGACAAGTACCTGCACGACGAGCTCGACCTGGTGCGCGAGGCCGCCAATGCCGCGCAGTTGCGCCGCAACATGGAGACGCTCGAGCTGGTGTTGATCCCAGAGATGTTCTGGGACTTCTGCCACCCCGAGGTGATGGTGATGGAGCGCATGCACGGCGTGCCCATCGCCCAGCTCGACCGCCTGCGCGCCGCCGGCGTCGACATCCCGAAGCTGGCGCGCGACGGCGTCACCATCTTCTTCACCCAGGTGTTCCGCGACGGCTTCTTCCACGCCGACATGCACCCGGGCAACATCCAGGTCAGCCTGGCGCCGGCCACCTTCGGGCGCTACATCTCGCTCGACTTCGGCATCGTGGGCACGCTCACCGAGAGCGACAAGGAATACCTGGCGCAGAACTTCGTCGCCTTCTTCCGGCGCGACTACAAGCGCGTGGCCGAGCTGCACCTCGAGAGCGGCTGGGTGCCCGAGGGCACGCGCATCGACGAGCTCGAGGCGGCGATCCGCACCGTGTGCGAGCCGTACTTCGACCGGCCGTTGAAGGAAATCTCGCTGGGCATGGTGCTGATGCGCCTGTTCCAGACCTCCCGCCGCTTCCACGTCGAGATCCAGCCGCAGCTGGTGCTGCTGCAGAAGACGCTGCTCAACATCGAAGGGCTCGGGCGCCAGCTCGACCCCGAGCTGGACCTGTGGGCCACGGCCAAGCCCTTCCTTGAGAAGTGGATGATCGACCAGGTCGGGCCCAAGCGGCTGTTCGCGCAGCTGCGCGCCGAGGCGCCGCGCTACGCGAAGCTGCTGCCGCAGTTCCCGCGCCTGCTGCACGAGTTCCTGCAGAACCGGCCCGCCGACCACCGCCGCGAACTGCTGGAACTGCTGGCCGCACAGAAGCGCACCAACCGCCTGCTGCAGATCGTGATTGCGGTTGGCATGGGTTTTGTATTGGGTCTGATCGTGATGCAGGCCGTGGTCCGCATCCGCCTTTTCTGAGCCCTTGCCGGCGGCTGCCGGATTGAACAACGAGGAGAGTCCGTCGTGCTGTTGACCCTGGTCATCGTCTATCTGCTGGTCACGATCGCCATCGGCCTGTACGCGGCAAAGCGCGTCAGGAACACCACCGACTTCGCGATCGCCGGGCGGCACCTGCCGCTCTTCATGATCGTCACGACGACCTTCGCCACCTGGTTCGGTTCCGAGACGGTGCTGGGCATCCCGGCGAAGTTCATCGAGGGCGGCCTGGGCAGCGTGGTGGAAGACCCCTTCGGCGCCGGCACCTGCCTGATCCTGGTGGGCCTGTTCTTCGCGGGCAAGCTCTATCGCATGACGCTGCTGACCATCAGCGACTATTACCGCGAGCGCTACGGCCGGGTGGTCGAGGTGGCTTGCTCGCTCATCATCATGCTGAGCTACCTGGGCTGGGTGTCGGCGCAGGTCACGGCGCTGGGCCTGGTGTTCAACGTGCTGTCGGCCGGCGCCATCAGCGTGGCCATGGGCATGGTGATCGGCGTGCTGTCGATCCTGGCGTACACGCTGTTCGGCGGCATGTGGTCGGTGGCCGTGACCGACTTCATCCAGATGATCATCCTGGTTGTCGGGCTGACGGTGATCGCCGTCTTCGCCGGGCAGATGGCCGGCGGCGCCGACAAGGTGGTGGCCTTCGCGGTCAGCAAGGACCTCTTCAAGTTCTGGCCCGAGCCGAACTACAAGGACATGGTGTTCTTCTTCGCCGCGGCCATCACCATGATGCTGGGCTCGATTCCCCAGCAGGACGTGTTCCAGCGCGTGATGTCCGCCAACAGTGTGAAGGCGGCCAGGCGCGGGCCGGTGATCGGGGGCATCGCCTACATCCTGTTCGCCTTCGTCCCCATGTTCCTGGTCGCCAGCGCGCTGCTGATCATGCCCGAGCAGACCGCGGCGCTGCTCAAGGACGACCCGCAGAAGGTGCTCCCCACGCTGGTGCTCCAGAAGATGCCTTTCGTGATGCAGGTGCTGTTCTTCGGCGCGCTGCTCTCGGCCATCAAGTCGACCGCCTCCGCCACGCTGCTGGCCCCCAGCGTGACTTTCACCGAGAACATCTGGCGCCAGTTCCGGCCCGCCGGCACCGACCGCGAGAACCTGCTGACCATGCGCATCACCGTGCTCGTCTTCAGCGCCGCGGTGCTGGCCTACTCGATCCGCATGCAGGGCACGCCGATCTACGAGCTGGTGTCGGGTGCCTACCAGGTGCCGCTGGTCGGCGCCTTCGTGCCGCTGGTGTGCGGGCTGTACTGGAAGCGTTCCACCACGCAGGGCGCGATGGCGGCGGTGCTGCTGGGCATCGGCATCTGGCTGCTCTTCCTGGCCATGCCCTGGAGCGCCGAATTCCCGGCTCAGTTGGCCGGCGTGCTGGCGGCGTTCGTGGGCATGGTGGCGGGTTCGCTGGCGCCGCAGTGGGTGGCCAACACCCACACACCGCACCGCCCACTGGCTGTCGATCCCGCCTGAGGTGGACGGGGGCGGCGAGCGCCGACCCTATAATCGAGAGCTTTGCGAGCGGCCGCTGCGCCGCCTATTCTTCGCTCCAATTCCATGCCCATCTACGCCTACAAATGCAGCGCCTGCGGCTTTGCCAAAGACGCGCTGCAGAAAATGTCCGACGCTCCCCTCACGGTGTGCCCGGCATGCGGTGCGAGCGCATTCGAAAAGCAGGTCACCGCCGCCGGCTTCCAGCTCAAGGGCTCGGGCTGGTACGTGACCGACTTCCGCGATGGCGGCGGCAAGACCAGCGCCCCGGCGACGGATGCGGCCGGCACGGCCACCCCGGCCAAGCCGGCAGAAGGTGCCGCGGCGCCGGCCCCGGCTTCTGCACCGGCTGCGGCTGCCCCGAGTCCCGCGCCGGCCCCCGCACCCGCGCCGGCGGCCAAGAACGACTGAGGCCGCCGCCATGCACGCGCTGCGCAAATGGCTGCTGTCGGGCTTGCTCGTCATCGTGCCGCTGGTCATCACGCTGGGGGTGCTCAACTGGATCATCGGCACGCTCGACCAGACGCTCTGGTTGCTGCCCGAACAGTGGCAGACCTGGCTGACCGAGCACCGGGTGCGCGGCCTGGGCGTGCTGTTCACCCTGGCGATCCTGCTGGTGGTCGGCGCGGTCGCCAGCAATTTCGTCGGCAAGCGCCTGCTGGGCTGGGGCGACGCGGTGGTGCGACGCATCCCGGTCGTGCGCTCGATCTATTCGAGCGTCAAGCAGGTGTCCGACACGCTCTTTTCCGAGAACGGCAATGCCTTCCGCACCGCGGTGCTGGTCCAGTGGCCGCGTGAAGGGGTCTGGACCATCGCCTTCGTCACCGGCACGCCCGGTGCCGACGTGGTCGAGCATCTGGGCGGCGGCGACTTCCTCGGCGTCTACGTGCCTACCACGCCGAACCCCACCGGCGGCTACTTCGTGATGCTCAAGCGCAGCGACTGCATCGAACTCAAGATGAGCGTGGACGACGCGCTCAAGTACATCGTTTCGATGGGTGTGGTCGTTCCTGGCGGACCGGCAACCCTCGCAACCCACAAATAACGCGCCCTCCGGCGCCGGAATCGACTTATGGCCATGCGTTCTCACTATTGCGGTCTCGTGACCGAAGCCCTGATGGGCGAAACCGTCACCCTGTGCGGCTGGGTCAACCGCCGGCGCGATCATGGCGGCGTGATCTTCATCGACGTGCGCGACCGTGAAGGCTACGTCCAGGTGGTGTGCGATCCCGACCGTGCCGGCACCTTCGCCGTCGCCGAGGACCTGCGCAACGAGTTCTGCGTGCAGATCAAGGGCCTCGTTCGCGCACGCCCCGAAGGCACCACCAACGACACGCTCAAGAGCGGCAAGATCGAAGTGCTGTGCCACGAGCTGAAGGTGCTCAACCCGTCGGTCACGCCGCCCTTCCTGCTGGACGACGACAACCTGTCGGAAACCACGCGTCTCACGCACCGCGTGCTCGACCTGCGCCGTCCGGCGATGCAGCGCAACATGATGCTGCGCTACAAGGTCACGATGGAAACGCGCAAGTTCCTCGACGCCAACGGCTTCATCGACATCGAGACGCCGATGCTCGGCAAGTCCACGCCCGAAGGCGCGCGCGACTACCTCGTGCCCAGCCGCGTGCACGACGGCAGCTTCTTCGCGCTGCCGCAGTCGCCCCAGCTCTTCAAGCAGCTGTTGATGGTGGCCGGCTATGACCGCTACTACCAGATCGTCAAGTGCTTCCGCGACGAAGACCTGCGCGCCGACCGCCAGCCCGAATTCACGCAGATCGACATCGAGACCTCCTTCCTCGCCGAAGAAGAGATCCGCGAGATGTTCGAAGGCATGGTCCGCACCATGTTCCGCAACGCCGCGGGCATCGACCTGCCGGTGTTCCCGACCATGACGTACGGCGACGCGATGTTCAAGTACGGCTCGGACAAGCCCGACCTGCGCGTCAAGCTCGAGTTCACGGAACTGACCGAGCTGATGAAGCGCGTCGAGTTCAAGGTGTTCTCGAACGCCGCGACGATGGAAGGCGGCCGCGTGGTCGCGCTGCGCGTGCCGGGCGGTGGTGCCGAAGGCGGCCTGTCGCGCGGCGAGATCGACGCCTACCAGGAGTTCGTCAAGATCTACGGCGCCAAGGGCCTGGCCTACATCAAGGTCAACGACGCGGCGGCGGGCCGCGACGGCCTGCAAAGCCCGATCGTCAAGAACCTTGACGACGCGACGCTCGCCGAGGTCGTCGCCCGCACCGGTGCACGCAACGGCGACATCCTGTTCTTCGGCGCCGACAAGGCCAAGGTCGTCAACGACGCGATGGGTGCCTTGCGCGTGAAGATCGGCCACAGCGCCTTCGGCAAGAAGGCCGGCCTGTTCGACGACCGCTGGGCGCCGCTCTGGGTGGTCGACTTCCCGATGTTCGAGTTCGACGAGGAAGGCCAGCGCTGGAGCGCCGTGCACCACCCGTTCACCGCGCCCAAGGACGGCCATGAAGACCTCATGGACACCGCGCCGGAGAAGTGCATCGCCAAGGCCTACGACATGGTGCTCAACGGCATCGAGATGGGCGGTGGCTCGGTCCGTATCCATCGCGAAGAGGTGCAGAGCAAGGTGTTCCGCGCGCTCAAGATCAGCGCCGAGGACGCGCAGCTCAAGTTCGGCTTCCTGCTCGACGCGCTGCAGTACGGCGCGCCGCCGCACGGCGGCATCGCGATCGGCCTGGACCGCCTCGTGATGCTCATGACCGGCGCCGAGTCGATCCGCGACGTGATCGCCTTCCCCAAGACCCAGCGCGCACAGGACCTGCTCACGCAGGCGCCGAGCCCGGTCGATGAGAAGCAGCTGCGCGAACTGCACATCCGCCTGCGCAACGTCCAGCCCGCGGCCTGACACAGGCACCGGGGCGCGCGAGTGAACGCGACACGAAAGGGCATCTTCGGGTGCCCTTTTTTGCGCTTGCCGCACTGACCGTGCCATCGCGATGACGCCTTTCAAGATTCCCGAGTCGGTGCTGGTCGTGATCCACACGCCCGCACTCGACGTGTTGTTGATCAAGCGCGCCGATGCCGACGATTTCTGGCAATCGGTGACGGGCAGCAAGGATGCGCCCGACGAGCCGATTACGCTGACCGCGGCGCGCGAAGTGGCCGAGGAGACCGGCATCGACTGCGGTCCCGGCAGCGCGCTGGCATCGCAATTGCGTGACTGGCGGGTGCAGAACGTCTACGACATCTACCCGCGCTGGCGTGCCCGTTATGCGCCCGGCGTGACGCGCAACACCGAGCACCTCTTCGGCCTGTGCGTGCCCGAACGCATCGTGCCGGTGCTCTCGCCGCGCGAGCACACGGCGTGGCAATGGCTGCCTTATTGCGATGCGGCGCACGCCTGTTTTTCCCCTTCGAATGCCGAAGCGATCCTGCTGCTGCCACAATTTGTCCCATGAACGCGACCGCGAACACCTTTCGGGTGGCGACTTACAACATCCACAAGGGCGTGCAGGGCATCGGGCCGGCCCGTCGGCTCGAGATCCACAACCTCGGCCATGCCATCGAGGGCCTCGACGCCGACATCGTCTGCCTGCAGGAAGTGCGCAAGATGAACCGGCAGGGCGCCTTGCGCTTCGCCCGCTGGCCCGACATGCCGCAGGCCGACTTCCTCGCGCCCGAGGGCTACACCGCCGTCTACGAAACCAATGCCATCACCCGGCATGGTGAGCATGGCAATGCGCTGCTCACGCGCTGGCCGGTGGTGCGCACCAGCCACCGCGACATCTCCGACCACCGCTTCGAGCAGCGCGGCCTGCTGCACGCGCATATCGACGTCGATGGCCGGGCGGTGCATGCCATCGTGCTGCACCTGGGGCTGATCAAGGGCAGCCGCGTGCGGCAGATCGCGCAGCTGCGCGACTTCATCGAACGCGAGATCCCGCCGGAAGACGCACTGATCGTCGCCGGCGACTTCAACGACTGGGGCGCACGCATGCGCTATGCGATGAATGCGATGGGTCTGCGCGACTCGAGCGACCTGCGCGGCCCGCCCACGCTGACCTATCCGTCGCGCCTGCCGGTCACGCAGCTCGACTTCATCTACGCACGTCGATTCGCGCCGGCAGCCTGCAGCGTGCCGCGCGGCCCGATCTGGGCGCGGATGTCGGATCACCTGCCGCTGCTCACCGACTTCATGCTTTCTCATTCGTAGCGCTGCAGGGCGAGCGCCCCTGCAGGGCATGCGTTTTGGGGTTCGCTGGTACGATTCCCGCATGCTCAGGAAGATCGACGCCCCCCAGACCTCCGACACCCCGGCCGACGACGAGGGCACGCCCGTCTCCGTCAAGATCCGCGAGCGCCTGCAGGCTGCGCGCAAGCGCTTCAACGCCAACGACAACATCGCGGAGTTCATCCAGCCCGGCGAACTCGAGGCGCTGCTCGACGAGGTCGAGACCAAGATGAAGGGGGTGCTCGACAGCCTCGTGATCGACGTCGAGCATGACCACAACACCGACAACACCGCGCGCCGGGTCGCGAAGATGTACCTCAACGAGGTGTTCCGCGGCCGCTACGTGCCGGCGCCCTCGCTGACCGAATTCCCCAACGCCGAGCATCTGAACGAGCTGATGATCGTCGGGCCGATCACCGTGCGCAGCGCCTGCTCGCACCACTTCTGCCCGATCATCGGCAAGCTCTGGATCGGCGTGATGCCCAACGAGCACACCAACGTGATCGGCCTGTCGAAATACGCCCGCCTCGCCGAATGGATCATGGGCCGCCCACAGATCCAGGAGGAGGCAGTGGTGCAGCTGGCCGACCTGATCCAGGAAAAGACCCAGCCCGACGGCCTGGCCCTGGTGATGGAGGCCGAGCACTTCTGCATGAGCTGGCGCGGCGTGAAGGAAACGGGCAGCAAGATGATCAATTCCGTCATGCGCGGCGTCTTCCTGAAAGACCCGAACCTGCGCCGCGAATTCCTTTCACTCCTGCCGCGTGATCGCTGAACACCATGCTTGTACGACTTCTCTACGCCAGCCGCGCCGTCGACACCAGCAGCCCGGCGATCGACGCGATCCTCGCGCAATCGCGCGCGCACAACACGGCCTGCGGCATCACCGGCATCCTCTGCTACGGCGGCGGCATCTTCCTGCAGGCCATCGAAGGCGGCCGCAATGCCGTCAGCGAACTCTACGGCCACATCCAGAAGGACGTGCGCCACAAGGACGTGGTGCTGCTGCACTATGAAGAGATCGCCGAGCGCCGCTTCGGCGGCTGGACCATGGGCCAGGTGCACCTCACCAAGATCCATGCGGCGATCCTGCTGCGCTACTCGGAACGCCCGGAACTCGACCCCTACGCCGTCTCCGGCAAGGTCTCGCTGGCGCTGCTCGAGGAGCTGATGGCCACGGCGGCCATCGTCGGGCGCACCTGATCCACCGCCGCTTGCTGTCGCTGCCGGGCGTGACCCGGGCCAGCGGCATTGCCGCATGACGACCCTGCTGCTGGGCTGCGACTTCTCCAGTGCGCCGACCGTGCGCAAGCCGATCGTCGTGGCGCTCGGCCACGAGCGCGGCGGCCGCGTGACGCTGGCGCAGTTGCTGCCCTTCACGACACTCGATGCCTGGGGCCGATGGCTGCACGACACGCCGGCCTGGGTCGGCGGCTTCGATCTGCCCTTCGGCCTGCCGCGCGAGCTGGTGCTGCAACTGGGCTGGCCGGTGACCTGGCCCTCACTGATGGCGCACTACGCGGCGATGAGCCGGGCCGACATCCGCGCCGCCTTCGTCGCCTTCTGCGCCGCGCGCCCGGTCGGCGGAAAGTTCGCCCACCGTCGCACCGACGGCCCCGCCGGCGCGAGCCCGTCGATGAAATGGGTGAACCCGCCAGTCGCCTTCATGATGCATGCGGGCGTGCCGCGCCTGCTGGCCGCCGGCGCTTCGGTGCCGGGGCTGCATGTCGGCCCCGGCGATGGATCGAAGGTGGCGCTCGAGGCCTATCCCGGCCTGCTCGCGCGCGAGCTCATCGGCCGCCGCAGCTACAAGAGCGATACGAGCGCACGTCAGGACACGCCCCGCTGGGTCGCGCGGGCCGACCTGCTCTCGGCGCTGGAGCGCGGCCAGACCCGGCTCGGGCTGCGCCTGTCGCTCACGCACGCGCAGCGCGACCAATTGCTGGCCGACGCGCGGGGCGATGCGCTCGACGCGGTCCTGTGCCTGGTGCAGGCCGCGTGGAGCCAGGCACGTCGCGACAGCCTGGGGCCCGGCTACGGCCTGCCCGCGGACATCGATCCGCTGGAGGGCTGGATCGCCACGGCATAGATGGACAGTGGACTCTGCCCCCGTCCTACAACGCCACGCGGCGCCCGCGCCCGTGCCGTTCGCGGGACCGGTCCTAGATTGGCTTCAGGCGGTTCGGTCGAACCGTTGCAACCAACGCAAAAGGAGTTCGCAATGAACAAGGATCAAGTCGAAGGTCGTGTCGATCAGGTCAAGGGCAAGGTCAAGGAAGTGACGGGCCGCGTGACGGGCGACGCGTCGCTCGAAGCGAAGGGCGCGGTGGAAAAGGCCGGCGGCAAGGTGCAGAGCACCTATGGCGACGCCAAGGAAAAGACCAAGGACGCGCTCAAGTCGGGCGTCGACAAGCTGTGACTACGCTGGCCGGAGCAGGCGTGCCGAGGCCCGTCTTGCGCTGGACGTCCGCCTCGCTGGTGGCACTGGCCCTGGGCCTGGCCGGATGCGGCGACCAGGGCGACGGCCAGACGGCCGGTCAGAAGGTCGATGCCGCCATCGCCAAGACACAGGAGGCTGCCGAGCGCGCCAAGGACAAGGCCGAGGTGCTGGCCACCGAGGCCCGCGACAAGGTCGTGGCGTCGGAGCCGGCGATGCGTGAAGGTGCAGCGAACGTGAAGGAAGCGGCGCGCGAGACGGGCGCGGCCGTGGTGAACACGGTCGACGACATGGCGATCACGGCCAGTGTGTCGAGCAGCCTGGCGAAAGACCCGGAACTCAGTGCGGCGCGCATCGACGTCGACACCCAGGGCGGCGTTGTGAAGCTGCAGGGGCCGGCGCCGAGCGCTGCCGCCAAGGCACGCGCTGGCGACATCGCCAAGGCGGTGAAGGGTGTTTCCAGTGTCGACAACCAGCTGGACGTCAAGGCGATGTGATCGGCATTCACTCGGCCGAAAAAAAGCCCGGCATCGCCGGGCTTTTTTGGGGGGCCGTCCGATGGCCTCAGTGGCCGAGCCAATCCTTGAGCTCGTCGGCGTGTTCTTCCTCGTCGGCCAGGATGTCCTCGAGCATGCGGCGTGTCGTCGGGTCCTTGTCGCCGATCAGCACGATCATCTGACGGTAGGTCTCGACGGCGATGCGTTCGGCCACCAGATTCGCCCGCACCATCGCCTGGAGGTCTTCCGACGCATCGTAGCCGGCGTGGCTGCGTTCCAGCAGCGTCGCAGGCGAGAAGTCCGGGTCACCGCCCAGTTGAACGATGCGTTCGGCGATGCGGTCGGCATGGGCGGACTCTTCGTTCGCATGCACCAGGAATTCGTCGGCGATGGCCGGCGAGGACACGCCGTTGGCGGTGAAGTAGTGGCGCTTGTAGCGCAGCACGCAGACCAGCTCGGTGGCCAGCGCGCCGTTCAGCAGCTTCACGATGTCGTCGCGCCACGGGCCGTAGCTGGGCGTCAACGCCCCGTCGTCCAGGCTCTTGCGCGCAGCGTCGATGGCGTCTTCGTCCAGAGTGAGCCGTTCGCCCGATGTGGGCGGTGATGCTGTTGCATTCATCGTCGATCCTTTGGTGGGGTGGCGGTGTCGTCCTTGCCGTGTCGGGAGCGGTGAGCAGCGGGCCCGCCGGCCACACCGACTGCCGGCGACTCAGTAGTCGTCGCGCGGATTGCGGCGGCTGGCCAGGACGATCAGCGCGGTGATGGCCGCGCCAGCGGCTGCGGCGATGAGCACCGAGCGCATGGGCTGATCGGCAATGTATTTGCCGGTCACGTCCGCAGCCTGCTCCAGGCGGCGCTGCGCGCGCGCGCTGGTGGTCGATGCCGCGTCCAGGCCGCGCTGCACGGCCTGCTGGACGCGTGCGGCGATCTGCTCGACGGTCGGCTCGGCTTCACGGCGCAGATCGCGCACCTTCTCACCCGCGGCGTTCACGGCGTTCTGCGCATAGGCACGGGTCGACTCGATGGCGTCGTTGGCCGTCTTGCTGGCTTCGTCGGCGAGCTGCGATGCTGTCTTGATGTTCATGGGAGTTCCTTTCTGAGGGTGATGAATGTGCGAGGCCTGCCCATCCTAACGACGTTGCGCTCCCGCGCAGCGTGGGGGGAGGGCGCGGCTTGGCTCAACGATAGCGCGGCCGGCTCGCGGCCCTGTCAGCAGCCGCGGGCGAGCGTCGTAGGAGAGGAGCGTCAGCCGGCGGCGCGGCCGCCCGCCTTCGAGCGGGCGCCGACGGGCAGCATGATGCTCACCCGCGTGCCCTTGCCGGGGGAGGATGTCACGGTGAGCTTGCCCTGGGCAGCCTCGACGCGATGGCGCATGCCCGCCAGACCGTGCGTGGCGGGCCGCAGGCGTTGCGGGTCGAAGCCCTTGCCGTCGTCCACCACGTCGACCGTGACATGCGTGCCGTAGTCCTTCATCACGATCGTCGCCTCGGTCGCGTCCGCGTACTTGCCGATGTTCGTGAGGCTCTCCTGCACCATGCGGTAGATCGTGAGCTGGCGGGCCTCGTCGAGCACCACCGGTTCGAGCGCCCACTCGACCTGGATGTCCGAGCGGTCGGCGAACTCCCGGCCCAGGATCTCCAGCGAGGCCACCAGCCCGAGGTTGGCGAGCGAGGAGGGCCGCAGGTCTTCGATGATGCGGCGCTTCAGGGCGATGCCGCTGTTGAGCAGTTCGGTCAGGTGCTGCAGCCGCTGCGCCGCGTCGGGGGCGTCGGCCAGGCGCGACTTCAGCCGCGCCACGTCGAGCTTCGCGGCCGTCAGCAGCGAGCCGAGCTCGTCGTGCAGCTCGCGTGCGAGGTGGCCGCGCTCGTTCTCCCGCACGTCCTGAAGATGGGTCGCGAGTTCGGCCAGGCTGGCGGTCCGCTCCTGCACTTCGGTCTCGAGCGCGTTGCGTTCGCGTTGCAGTGCTTCCTGCTGGCGCTCGCCGATCGAGCGCAGGACGTGCGTCTGCCGCAGGTAGAGGTAGAAGGCGATGAGCGCAATGACCGCGATCAGCGCGATGCCCAGGCGGGCGAGGCGCAGCGACTTGGCGATCTGGGCCTGTCCGCTGCGCAAGGCGACATCGCTGCGGCCGATGAGGGCATTGGCCTGCGTGCGGATCGCGTCCATCTCCTCACGGCCCACATCGGTGGTGATCACGAACTTCCAGGCGTCTTCCTTGCCGTCCTTGCGCAGTCGGACGCTCATGTCCATCTCGGCCATCTTGCGGCCGACGTGCGTGGCCAGCTGCGTCAGCTGTGCGCTCTCGGTGGGCCGACCGGCGTAGAAGGTGCGCAGGGTGCTCAGCTGGCCGTCGACTTTGCGCACCGCCTGGTCGTAAGGTTCGCGATATTGCGCCTCGCCGGTCAACAGATAGCCGCGCTGACCCGTTTCTGCATCGACCACGTTCAGAAGAAGTTCGTGGAGTGTCTGCCGGACGCTCTGGGCGTCCCGGACCTCGGCCAGCGCCCGATGCGACTGCCGGAAGCCGACCTCGTTGATGCCCACGAGCATCAGCGCGGCCAGGGTGGCCAGCGCGAGACTCAGGGCCATCTTCGGAAAAGCTAACCAGCGCATGAGGTCTCCGCAAGACGCCTGACAGTCAAATTCGTGAATAATCGATGCCGTTCAGGGTCCAGCATATTGCGACGGTCGAACGCGCAGGAAAACAAAGAAGGTAACAGATGATCAAGATCGGAATTGTGGATGACCACGCCATCGTGCGCTCCGGCTTGCGCCAGTTTTTCTCCGAGCACGTGGACCTGCGGGTGGTTGGTGAAGCCGGCACGGGGCGTGAAGCCATCGAACTGGTTCGCACGACCGAACTCGATGTGTTGGTGATGGACCTGTCGATGCCCGGCCAGAGCGGCATCGACGCGCTCGCGATGATTCGCGCAAAGGCGCCGGATGTGGGGATCCTCATCCTGAGCGGCTACCCCGAAGAGCACTACGCCATGAACCTGATCCGTCAGGGGGCGAGCGGCTACCTGAACAAGGAATGCGATCCGATCGAGATCGTGAACGCGATCCGTACCGTCTCGCTGGGGCGCCGCTACATCACGCCGGCGGTGGCCGAACTGCTGGCGCGCCAGCTCGACCGCAAGGACGATGCGGCGCCGCACGAGCAACTGTCGGAGCGCGAGTTCCAGGTCTTCCTGAAGCTGGCCAAGGGCGAGACGGCCGGCGACATCGCCAAGACGCTGTCGCTGTCGGTCAAGACGGTGAGCACGTACCGCACGCGCCTGATGGAGAAGATGAATCTCTCCTCCAACAGCGACCTCACGTACTACGCATTGAAGAACAAGCTCATCGATTGATGGACGAGCAGGCCTGTCGAGCGCAAGGCTCAGCGGGCGCTGCTCTTGGGTCGGCGCGCCGAGGTCTGCGCAATGCAGAAGTCGATCAGTGCGTCGATCTCGTTGGATTTGTCGAACACCGCATCCACGCCCAGTTCGGCGCAGCGCTTGCGGATCTCCGTCGTCGCGTAGTTGCTCAGCACCACCACCTTCTGATGCGGCTGCCGCGTGGCGCACGCCTGCAGCACGCCGAGGCCGCTGCCCTGTTTCAGGAACAGATCGACGATCGCCAGCTCCCAGTCGTTGGGATGGTCGCTCAGCCATTGGCGTGCCTCGCTCTCGGCCTCCGCATGCCCGATGGTCTCGATGCAGGTGAGCTCCTCGAGCGTGCCCACGAGGTTCTCGCGGATCGTGGCGTTGTCTTCGACGATGTAGGTTCTCAAGCGGGTGTCCATGCCGAAAAGAGGGCTCCCGTGCGTGTCGCCGGATGGTCTGCTGTGCAGGTGAAAGGCATCGTGAGAGATTCTGGCGACTGCGTGGATGATCGTGCCGGGCGATGCGGACTCGCCCTGTAGGTGGATTCTGACCGTATTTCAAGTCGCTCTGCCGTAGGCAATCGCCCACACCTCCAGCCGGGCGACGCCGACCGCCGTGCATGCAGGCGCGGCATAGGCTCGAGCGTCGTGGTGGCCCGCGGCGACAGGCGGCCATCCGCCTCGTCGCGAAGACACCATCCAACAAAAGGGACAGCCCATGCAGAGCGAATCTTCCCGTGTGCCGCGCAGGGCCTTCATCGTGGGCGCCAGCCTGTCTGCGCTCGTCCTCGTGCTGGTGCTCGTCGTTCTCTTCTTTCCGTGGAACACGCTGCGTGAACCGGTGAACCGCTACGTGAGCGAGAAGACGGGGCGCAAGTTCGAGATCACCCGACGCCTGGACGTCGACCTCGGCTGGCGCACCGCCACCGTGAAGCTCGATGGCATCGAGTTCGCCAATCCGTCCTGGGCGCGCGACCCCTACCTCGTGAAGGCCGAGCGCGCCGAAGTCGAGTTGCGACTCTGGCCACTGTTGCGCCAGACGGTGGTGATCCCGCGCCTCATGCTGGTGTCGCCGACGGTCGGCCTGCAGATGGAGAAGGATGGCCGGCGCACCTGGGCACTCGGCAAGGACACGTCCGACGAAGGCACCGTCCCCACCATCGGGCTCGTGCAGGTCGACCGCGGCGCCATCGACTTCCTGGCCACGCACCTCGGCGTCGACCTGCATGTGGACGTCGACTTCGACAGTGCGCGCGGCGAGATGCCGATGAACTACCGCATCAAGGGCAGCTACCAGCGACAGCCGCTGACGGCGCAGGGGCGCACAGGCAACGTGTTGCAGCTCACCGAAGCGGGGCAGCCGCCGTTTCCGTTGGAGATCGATGCGGCCGCGGGCCAGACCAAGCTCAAGGCCAAGGGCACCGTGGCCGCGCTGAGCGGGCTGGACGGCATCGACGCCAGCTTCGACGTGCGCGGGCAGAGCCTGGGCGATCTGTACCGTCTGCTCGGCATCGCCTTGCCCGAAACATCGCCCTACGCGCTGAGCGGTCGCCTGCACAAGCGCGCTGCGCTGTGGGAGGCCAAGGACATGAAGGGCAAGCTGGGCCTGTCGGACATCGGCGGCGACATGCAGTTCGACCAGGGCCAGAAGGTGCCGCGGCTGGCCGGCAGCCTGCGTTCGGCCGTGATGGACATGGACGACCTCGGGCCCTTGATCGGCCTGCCGCCGACGGAGCGTTCTGCCAAGGCCGTGGAAGGCGTGACGCCGCCACCCTCGGCCGACCCGGCGAAGCGCGCCTCCCGCGCCGGCGGCAAGGTGCTGCCGACCGCCACGCTCGACTTCGAGCGGCTGCGCGCGATGAATGCCGACGTGCGCTACACGGCCGATCGCATCCGCAATGTGCGCGAGATGCCGCTCGACAAGGGCAGCGTGCACGTGACGCTGCAGGACGGCGTGCTCACGCTCGACCCGCTCGACCTGGGGGTGGCCTCCGGCAAACTGGTGGGCGCAATCCGCATCGATGCGGCACAGTCGCCGGCGGACATCCGCGCCTCGCTGGAGATCCGGGCCCTGCAGCTCAACCGGTTGATTCCCAAGATCGAAACCCTGCGCACCAGCTTCGGCCGGCTCGACGGCCGCATCAACCTGTCGGGCCGCGGCAATTCGGTGGCGAGCTGGCTGGGCGGTGCCTCGGGTGACGTGAGTGCCATCACCGGGCGTGGCGCGTTCAGCAACCTGCTGCTCGAATTCATGGGGCTCGACGGCGCCGAGATCGTCAAGTTCCTGCTGCGCGGCGACAACAACGTCACCTTGCGTTGCGCCGCGGTCGCCTTCGACGTGGACAAGGGACTGATGACCGGGCGCAGCCTGGTGTTCGACACCACCGACACGGTCTTTCATGCCGAAGGGCAGGCCAGCCTGGCGAACGAGACGCTCGACTTCGTGGTGCGTCAGGAACCGAAGGACATGAGCATCCTCTCGCTGCGCACACCGCTGGTCATCGGCGGCACCTTCGGCTCGCCCAAGGGCGGCGTCGAGGCGGCACCGCTGGCCGCGCGCGGCCTCGCCGCGCTCGCCCTGGGCGCGATCAATCCGCTGCTGGCCCTGGCGGCGACGATCGAGACCGGCCCGGGCGTGGACGCCGATTGCCAGGAGGTCCTGAAGCGGGCGCGCCAGCCGATCTCGAAGGCCGCCACCGACGGTGCGGCCAAGGGCAAGGGCGCCAGGCAGTGAGGCGTGCCCGGCAGGCCGGCTGTCAGCGCCCCGCGCGCTGCGCTGCGCAAACGGGGCACTCGGGATCGCGCGCCAGCTGCAGGCTGTCGAAGCGCGTGGCGCGCCCGTCGAACATCAGGAGCCGCCCCGCCATCGACGGCGAGATGCCGGCGAGCAGCTTCAAGGCCTCGCTCGCCTGCAAGGTGCCGATGGTCCCGACCACCGGGCCGAAAGCGCCCAGCACGGCGCAGCGCGTTTCCTCGAAATCGGCGTCGGCGGGGAACACGCAGGCGTAGCAGGGCGACGCCGCATCCCGCGTGTCGTACACGCTGAGCTGTCCGTCGAAGCGGATCGCGGCACCGGCCACCAGCGGCTTGGCGTGCGCCACACAGGCGCGGTTGACGGCGTGTCGCGTCGCGAAATTGTCGCTGCAGTCGACCACCACGTCGGCGGCGGCCACCCACACGTCCAGCAACGCCGCGTCGGCGCGCAGCGCGTGCGTGGCGATGACGATGCCGGGGTTGATCGCGTGCATCGCCTCGGCGGCGGAAGCCACCTTGGACTGGCCCACACGCGCCGTGGTGTGCGCGATCTGGCGCTGCAGGTTGGTCAGGTCGACCTGATCGTCATCGACCAGGGTGATGTGCCCGACGCCTGCGGCCGCGAGGTAGAGGCAGACCGGCGAGCCGAGCCCGCCTGCGCCGATGACGAGCACATGGCCGGCATCGACGCGCGCCTGGCCGTCGATGCCGTATTCCTCCAGCAGGACGTGGCGCGAATGGCGCAACAGGGCGTCGTCGTCCACGCGCGCCGCCTCCTCAGTTCTCTTTCTTCTCGTCCTTGTTCTCGACGATGATCTGCGTCTTGCTGACCAGCACCGGCGCGCCCTTGAGTCGGTTGAGCGCCTGCACCAGGGGGAAGTCCGTGGTGGTTCCGAACTCGGGCACCTTGCGGTCCTGCGGCGGCTTCTTGGCTTCTTCCTCGAGGCGCTTGCGGGCCTCGTCGCGGGCCTTCTCGCGTTCCGGGTCCTTCTGCTCGGGGCCCTGGCCGCTGGCCAGGTGCTTCTCGAGGTCGGCCTCGCGCATGCGCAGCGCGGCGAAGGGGCTGCCCTCGGCGCTTTCGTCGACCAGCACGTTGGGCACGATGCCCTTGGCCTGGATCGACGCGCCGCTCGGCGTGTAGTAGCGGGCCGTCGTGATCTTCAGGCCGGTGTCGGGGCCGAGCGGACGCACGGTCTGCACCGAGCCCTTGCCGAAGGTCTGGCTGCCCATGATGGTCGCGCGCTTGTGGTCCTGCAGGGCGCCGGCCACGATCTCGCTGGCCGAGGCCGAGCCTTCGTTGACCAGCACCACCAGCGGCACCGTCTTGAGCGCCGCGGGCAGGCCGCGCAGCGGGTCGCTCCCGGCACGGCGCTGGTAGAACTCCGGCGCCGCCTTGTAGACCGACTTGCTCTCGGCCAGCTGGCCGTCGGTGGACACCACCGTCACGTTCTCGGGCAGGAAGGCCGACGAGATGGCGACGGCCGCGTCGAGCAGGCCGCCCGGGTCGTTGCGCAGGTCGAGCACCAGGCCCTTGAGGTTGGGTTCCTGCTTGTAGATCTCTTCGACCTTCTTGACGAAGTCGTCGACCGTGCGTTCCTGGAACTGCGACAGGCGGATCCAGCCATAGCCCGGCTCCATGACCTTGCCGCGCACCGATTGCGTGCGGATTTCCTCGCGCGTGATCGTCACCGGGAAGGTGCGGTTCTCGTCCTTGCGGAAGATGGTCAGCAACACCTTGGTGTTGGCCTCGCCGCGCATGCGCTTGACCGCGTCGTTGAGCGACAGGCCGCGCACGGCGGTGTCGTCGATCTTGGTGATCAGGTCGTTGGGCTTGAGGCCGGCACGGAAGGCCGGCGAACCCTCGATCGGCGAGACGACCTTCACCAGGCCGTCTTCCTGCGAGATCTCGATGCCGACGCCGACGAAGCGGCCGGTCGTGCCTTCGCGGAATTCCTTGAAGGACTTCTTGTCGAAGTACTGCGAGTGCGGGTCGAGCCCGGCCACCATGCCGGAGATGGCGTCGGAGATGAGCTTCTTCTCGTCGACGGGTTCGACGTAGTCGCTCTTGACCATCCCGAAGACCGCCGCCAATTGCTGCAGTTCTTCGAGGGGAAGGGGGGCCAAGGAGCCGCGCGCCACGGTCTGAAGCGAGACGGTGGTCAGCACGCCGGCCACGGCGCCGGCTGCAACCCAGCCGGTGATTTTGAGTTTCTGGCCCATGGAGTGTCCTAGTCGGGTGTCAAGGCAATATAGCTAGCTTTGAAGCAATTCGCTTGCCGGGGTTCCTTGAACGCGATCAACCTTTTCCCTGCAAGGCCACCGCGGCCGCGGCTTTCTCGGCCGCCGCGGCATCGCCGAGGTAGTAATGGCGCAGCGGCTTGAGCTCGTCGTCGAGCTCGTAGACCAGCGGAATGCCGTTCGGAATGTTCAGCCCGACGATGTCGCTGTCGGAGACGCCGTCGAGGTACTTGACCAGCGCGCGGATCGAGTTGCCGTGCGCCGCGACGACCAGGCGGCGGCCGGCGCGGATGGCGGGGGCCATCGATTCGTTCCAGAAGGGTAGCACGCGGGCCACCGTGTCCTTCAGGCACTCGGTCAGCGGAATCTGTTCGGGCGAGAGCTTGGCGTAGCGGATGTCGCTGCGTTCGCTGCGCGGGTCGTTCGCGTCCAGCGGCGGCGGCGGGGTGTCGTAGCTGCGGCGCCAGACCAGCACCTGTTCGTCGCCGTACTTCTTCGCCGTCTCGGCCTTGTTCAGGCCCTGCAGGCCGCCGTAGTGGCGCTCGTTGAGGCGCCACGAGTGCACCACCGGCAGCCAGGTGCGGTCGAGTTCGTCGAGCGTGTGCCACAGCGTGCGGGTGGCGCGCTTGAGCACGCTGGTGTAGGCCACGTCGAAGTCGTAGCCCTCGGCCTTGAGCAGCCGGCCGGCCTGCTTGGCCTGCTCGATGCCGGTCTCGGTCAGGTCGACGTCGGTCCAGCCGGTGAAGCGGTTCTCGAGATTCCAGGTCGATTCGCCGTGGCGGATCAGTACCAGTTTGTGCATGGGAAAAGGCCTTTGGGCGGGAGGATGGAGGGAGAGGGCGGCGGGCTGCCGGATGCGCCATTCTAAAATCCGTGGTTTGCCATTCAAGGAACACCGTGAAATTCATTGTCGACAACTGGATGCTGATCCTGATTGCGCTCAGCTCGGGTGCCATGCTGGCCTGGCCGCTCATCCGCGGTACCGGCGGCGGGTCGCTCACGGCGCAGGGCGCGGTGCAGTTGATCAACCGTGAACGCGCCGTGATGATCGATGTGCGCGACGCCGCGGAATACGCCCAGGGCCACGCCACCGGCGCGCGCAACGTGCCGCTCGACCAGCTCGAGCAGAAGCTGCCGGGTACGGTCAAGAACAAGTCGGTGCCGGTGCTGCTGATGTGCGCCACGGGCGCCCGCGCCCAGCGCGCGCTGGCGACGGCCAAAAAGCTCGGCTATGAGCAGGCCCAAGTCGTGGGCGGCGGGCTGAAATCGTGGAAAGACGCTAACCTTCCCATCGAAAAGGCCTGAGCATTCCGCCGGGCCACCGGATTGGAAGTGACCATGCAAGCCGTCAAGATGTACACGACCGCCGTCTGCCCCTACTGCATTCGCGCGAAACAGATTCTCAAGAGCAAGGGTGTCGAGCAGATCGAGGAGATCCGCATCGACACCGACCCCCAGGCCCGCGCCGTGATGATGGAAACCACGCAGCGCCGCACGGTGCCGCAGATCTTCATCGGCGACACCCACGTCGGCGGCTGCGACGACCTGATGGCCCTCGACAGCCGTGGCGGTCTTGTTCCCCTGCTGCAGGCTGCCTGAAGAGCCGTCATGTGCAGGGGCGATAATCGCCCGTTCATCCTCTCAGCCCGCTTCGGAACGCCTTCCGGGCGGGCGTTGTTTTGATACCCGAAAGTTCAGCCATGGCCGACAACCAAGATCCCGTGTTCCAGATTCAGCGCGTCTACCTGAAGGACCTGTCGCTCGAGCAGCCCAATTCGCCGGCCATCCTGCTGGAGCAGGAACAGCCCACCGTCGACATCCAGCTGGGCGTGGACGCCCAGCCCGTGACCGACGGCATCTACGAAGTCACCGTGTCGGCCACCGTGCAGACCAAGGTGCAGGACCGCACCGTGTTCCTGGTCGAAGCCAAGCAGGCCGGCATCTTCGAGATCCGCAACCTGCCGGAAGACCAGATGGGCCCGATCCTCGGCATTGCCTGCCCGCAGATCGTCTACCCCTACCTGCGCGGCAACGTGGCCGACGTGATCCAGCGCGGCGGTTTCCCGCCGGTGCACCTGGCCGAGATCAACTTCCAGGCCATGTTCGAGCAGCAACAGGCCGCGGCTGCCGGCCAGCCGTCGTCCGTCCTCACGCAGTAAGCGCCTCGGCGCAGGGCATCGATGAGGATCTGCGTGCTCGGGGCCGGTGCCTGGGGCACCGCGCTCGCCGTCAATGCAGCCGACCGGCATGCCGTGACGCTGTGGGCACGCGATGACGCCCAGCGGGCTGCCATGGCCGCTTCGCGGCAGAACGAGCGCTATCTGCCTTCCATTGCGCTGCCGGCCTCGCTGCGCCTGGCCGGCGGCCCGGCGCGGGTCGCGGCAGGCGAGGCCGACCTGGTGATCGTCGCCACCCCGATGGCCGCCCTGCGCGAGCAACTCGGCGCGCTGGCGGGGCTCACGGTGCCGGTCGCCTGGCTCTGCAAGGGCGTCGAGACGGCCGCCGGCGTGGGCGCCTTCGGGCTGCTGCCGCACGAGATCCAGGCCCAGGTCGCCCCCGCCTTGCACGCCGGCGCGCTCAGCGGCCCCAGCTTTGCGCAGGAGGTGGCGCACCGCCAGCCCACCGCGCTGGTGGCGGCGAGCGCGCACGCCGACGTGCGGGCCGCGCTGGTCGATGCCTTCCACGGGCCGAGCCTGCGTGTGTACGCCAACGACGACATCGTGGGCGTCGAGGTCGGCGGCGCGGTCAAGAACGTGCTCGCCATCGCCACCGGCCTGTGCGACGGCCTCTCGCTGGGCCTGAACGCCCGCGCCGCGCTCATCACGCGCGGCCTGGCGGAGATGACCCGCTTCGGTCTTGCGCTGGGCGCGCGCGCCGAGACCTTCATGGGCCTGTCCGGCCTGGGCGACCTGGTGCTGACCGCCACCGGCGACCTCTCGCGCAACCGGAAGGTCGGGCTGCTGCTGGCGCAGGGCCGCACGCTGGCGCAGGCGGTCGAATCGCTCGGCCACGTGGCCGAAGGCGTCTACTGCGCGCGCAGCGTGGTGCAGCGGGCCCGGCACCTGGGGGTGGAAATGCCGATCGCCGAGGGCGTCGTCGCCTTGCTCGACGGCCGCATGCAGCCGGCCGAGGCGGTAGCCGCACTGATGGGCCGGGACCCGGCTTCGGAAGCCGCCTGAGCCGGGGCGCGTTGGCTCAGACCGGCGCGTACGCCAGCCGCACGTAGATCGGCGCGAAGGCCTCGGCCTGCGTGATCTCGACCAGCGTTTCCTTGCCCAGCTCGAGCAGCGCGATGAAGGTGACGATCAGCACCGGCACGCCGCGGTTGACGTCGAACAGCTTCTCGAACTCGACGAACTGCCGCCCCTGCAGGTGGCGCAGCACGATGCTCATGTGCTCGCGCACGCTGAGCTCCTCGCGCGAGATCTTGTGGTGCTGCACGAGCTTGGCGCGCTTGAGGATGTCGGCCCAGGCGTCGCGCAGGTCGACCACGTTCATCTCGGGGAAGCGCGGCTTGAGCGACTGCTCGATGTAGACCTGCGCCTTCCAGAAGTCGCGGCCGTAGGTCGGCATGGCGTTGATCGACGCGGCCTGCAGCTTGGTCTGCTCGTACTCGAGCAGGCGGCGGACCAGTTCGGCACGCGGGTCTTCGGCTTCCTCGCCGTCGGCCACCTTCTTGGGCGGCAGCAGCATGCGCGACTTGATCTCGATCAGCATCGCGGCCATCAGCAGGTACTCGGCCGCGAGTTCGAGGTTGGTCCGGCGCACCTGGTCGACGTAGGTCAGGTACTGGCGCGTCAGCCCGGCCATCGGGATGTCGAGGATGTTGAAGTTCTGCTTGCGGATCAGGTACAGCAGCAGGTCCAGCGGACCCTCGAAGGCCTCGAGGAAGACCTGCAGCGCCTCGGGCGGGATGTACAGGTCGTTGGGCAGCGCGAACAGCGGCTCCCCGTAGAGCCGGGCCAACGCCACCTGGTCGACGACCTCGGGCATGGCGGCGATCGGCGGGGCGCCATCGTCCTGCGTGACAGCAGGCCGCACTTACTTCGTTTGGGTCTGGTAGACGTACGGCTGCTGGGCCACGCGGGCCTGGCCGTATTCGTCGAGCTGGCTGCGGTCGAGGGCCTTGTCCCAGAGCAGGGCGCGGCCGGCGCGCTGTTCCGCCTCGAGCGAGGGCTTCTTCCGCTTCAGTTCGTCGATGAACTGGGTGGCTTCGGAGGTGTAGTGGGGGCGGGCGAAGATGGACATAGACTGGACCTTTGCGGCGGATTTTACCGGGGACGGACATGACACAGGGAAACTGGCGAAAGGCGACGGCCATCGGCCTGCTCGGCACGCTTCTGGCGCTCGTAGGTTGCGACAACCAGGCCATCAAGGAGCTGGAGGAGGGCGTTTCCACCGAAACCGACGTGGTCGCGCGCTTCGGCCAGCCCGAGAACATCTGGGACGCCCCCGACGGCCGCGTCTTCGAATACAACCGCCAGCCTGCCGGCCAGAAGAACTACATGATCACCATCGGCCCGGACGGCAAGATGCGCGCGCTGCGCCAGGTGCTCACGCCCGAGAACTTTGCCAAGGTGCAGCCCGGCATGTCGATGGAAGCGCTGCGCAAGATGCTTGGCAAGCCCGCCAAGGTCACGCCGTACCCGCTCAAGCGCGAGACCGAGTGGGACTGGCGCTGGGTGCAGCCGCCGAACTCGCCGATGGTGTTCACCGCCGTGCTGAACGACGACCTGCGCGTGCTGCGCAGCGGCTCGTCGCCCGACCGCAGCACCGAAGCGCCCTGACGTCGCGGCGGGAGTTTCTCAGCGCACCCGCATGCCGGGCACCGCACCCGGCCACGGCTCCAGCACATGGATGCCAGGGTTAGCCTTTTCGTCGGCGTGGCTGGCGGCGAGCACCATGCCTTCGCTGATGCCGAACTTCATCTTGCGCGGCGCGAGGTTGGCGACGAGCACGGTCAGTTTGCCGACCAGTTGCTCGGGCTCGTAGGCCGATGCGATGCCGCTGAACACGTTGCGCATGCGGCCCTCGCCGGCGTCGAGCGTGAGTTGCAGCAGTTTCTTCGAGCCCTCGACCTTCTGGCAGTCGACGATCTTCGCCAGGCGCAGGTCGATTTTCACGAAGTCGTCGATGGTGATCGTCGGCGCGATCGCTTCGCCACCGGGCAGCGTGGCGTCGGTTGCGACGGGTTCCATAGCCGCTTGCGCAGCCGGGGCGGCCACTGCAGGCTGATTGGACTCAAAGAGCTGGTCCAGCACGTTGGCGTCGACGCGCTGCATCAGGTGCTTGTAATCGCCGATGGCGTGGCCAGCCGGCAGCGGCGTGGCAGCGTCTTCCCAGGTCAGCGGCCCGATCTTCAGGAAAGCCTCGACGTTGAGCGCCAGCGCGGGCAGCACCGGCTTCAGGTACAGCGTGAGCAGGCGGAAGGCCTCGATGCACACGGTGCACACGTCGTGCAGTCGCGCCTCGGTGCCTTCCTTCTTGGCGAGCTCCCAGGGCTTGTTGGCGTCGACGTACTCGTTCACCTTGTCGGCCAGCGCCATCACGTCGCGCAGTGCCCGTGCCGTGTCGCGCGCTTCGTACGACGCGTTGATCGCGGCGGCCTCCGCACGCAGCAGTGCCAGCAGGCTCGCGCCATCGTCCGACACCGTGCCCAACTGCCCGCCGAAGCGCTTGCCGATGAAGCCGGCCGCGCGGCTCGCGATGTTGATGTACTTGCCGACCAGGTCGCTGTTCACGCGCGCGACGAAGTCGTCGGCGTTGAAGTCGATGTCTTCGTTCTTGCCATTGAGTTTGGCCGCAAGGTAGTAGCGCAGCCACTCGGCGTTCAGGCCCAGGCTCAGATACTTGAGCGGGTCGAGGCCGGTGCCGCGGCTCTTGCTCATCTTCTCGCCGTTGTTCACGGTGAGAAAGCCGTGCACGCAGATCTTGTCGGGCGTCTTGCGTCCGCTGAACTTCAGCATCGCGGGCCAGAACAGCGTGTGGAAGGTGATGATGTCCTTGCCGATGAAGTGCACCTGTTCCAGGTCGGGCTGCGCCATGTACTGGGTGTAGCCGATGGCGCCGTCGCCGGCTTCCACGCAGGCCTTGTCCAGCAGGTTCTTCAGCGAGGCGAGGTAACCCACGGGCGCATCGAGCCACACGTAGAAATACTTGCCCGGTGCATCGGGAATCTCGATGCCGAAGTAGGGCGCGTCGCGGCTGATGTCCCAGTCGCCCAGGCCCTCGCTGGTGGTGCCGTCGGGGTTGGTGCGCACGCTGAACCATTCCTTCACCTTGCGCGCGACCTCGGGCTGCACGTGCTGGCCGTTCTGCGTCCACTCTTCGAGAAAGCTCACGCAGCGCGGGTCCGACAGCTTGAAGAAGAAGTGCTCGGAGTTCTTCAGCAGCGGCTTGGCTCCCGTGAGGGTCGAGTAGGGGTTGATCAGGTCGGTCGGTGCATAGACCTTGCCGCACACCTCGCAGTTGTCACCGTACTGGTCCTTGGCGTGGCAGTTGGGGCACTCGCCCTTGATGTAGCGGTCGGGCAGGAACATGTTCTTCTCGGGGTCGAAGAACTGCTCGATGGTGCGCGTCTCGATCAGGTCGTTGGCCTTCAGGTCGCGGTAGATCTGCTGCGCCAGCTCATGGTTCTCGGGTGAGTCGGTCGAGCTCCAGTTGTCGAAGGCGATGTGAAAGCCGTCGAGGTAGGGCTTGCGACCCGCGGCGATGTCGGCCACGAACTGCTGCGGCGTCTTGCCGGCCTTTTCGGCCGCGATCATGATCGGCGCGCCGTGCGCGTCGTCGGCGCCGACGAAGTTCACCTCCGCACCCGTCATTCGCTGGAACCGCACCCAGATGTCGGCCTGGATGTATTCCATGATGTGGCCAATGTGGAAGTTGCCGTTGGCGTAGGGCAGGGCGGTGGTGACGAAGAGCTTGCGCGGGGCGGACATGGAAGAGGGGCGCTTTCAGAGAGAAGGGTCGCGAGGCCGAAGGCGCGCGATCGGGCGAGCGGAATGGCATTTTAGGTGGGCGTGATGGCGGCGCTCGACGCCGCCGCGCTGCGCCCGATGGTCGGTCTCCCACACGGCGCGGGCATGCCTCCACTCCGGGCGAGCAGTGCCATTTCGCCGTTCAGGAACTGAAACAGCAAGGCCACCTCCTCGCGGGTCAACACACTGGGAATTCGCCGCTTCTGCGTGGGCCTGTTCACACCAGCGAGCCATGGCAGGTCAACCCCGAGCACCTCGCGATAGAGAAACAGCAAGGCGCTGAGGGCCGGGTTGTGGGTGGATGCCGACACATGCCGGTCGGCCACCAGCATGGTCAAGAATGCCTCGACCTCGGCGGCGCCCATATCGCGCGGGTGCCGCATGGTGCCGCCTTGCCCATGCCAGCGGATAAAAAAGCGCACCCAATACAGGTAGGCCTTCTCGGTCTGGAGGCTGTAATGAAGGTAGCGAATACGCTCGCGCACCTGGTCCAGTAGGCGAAGGGAGCGCAAAACAGGGCGCCGGGTTTCATACCTTGTTTACATCTGTACAAAAACACAGCATCAAGCGCGTAAGCCTATGATGAGATACGTTTTTTGTGGAGGAAGCCATGTCAAGAATATTCCGCACCATCCAGCTTATCTCGCAGGTTCTGCGGGATACATTGCGTTAGATTTCCACTCACATCACCATTGGACTAAATATGGCCCAAAAAACTTGCTTTGTTGTAATGGCTATCGGGGATCAATTAAGCGGGGAACAGCAAACATCCTCAGCTGACCTTAAAAGCAAATACGACAACTTAATTAAAGAAGCAATTCTTAAAGCACGACCAAACCTTGAAGTTGTGCGCGCCGATGAAGTATCCCTGCCTGGAACAATAACCACCGACATAGTTTCAAGGTTAATGCACTCTGACTATGTAATAGCAGACGTATCTCACCCCAATCCAAATGTATTCTATGAGCTTGGGTTAAGGCACGCATGCAAGTGCGGCACCATTATCATTAAAGACAAAAATGCCCCTCGCGTGCCTTTTGATATAGCCCATCTTCGTTATGTTGAGTATGAAAATACTACCGCCGGATTGAAAAATCTATCTCATCAACTTTCAGCGTATTTTGATCATTTCGATAAAAATCCAGAAAAGCCAGACAATCACTTTCAAGAGTTTGCGAAACTAACCTCGTATTCTTTTCCGAACTACAAGAAAGAAGATGAGGCACCGCTGGAGATGCAAGCCATCATGGGGCTAATGGAATCCCCTGAGCTGTTGGATATGATCATCAAGCAACAGAGCGGAACTCCGATAAACGATAGCGATTTAATTGGCGTCTTCATGAAAAACCCCAAAGTAGCACAGCCATTTTTTCAAGCGATGATTCAGTCGGGCGAAATTTCATTCCCAAAACCAGCGGCACCAAAAAGAATACCTCGTAAGCGTAAATAATCTAACCCTTCCGTCGAGAGGGGCCGCCCACAAGCTGCGCTTGTGGGTTCCCTTCGCGGCTTCGCCGCTACGGCGGCCCCTCACGTCAAACGTTAGGCGTCAGAATTGGAGCATCCTCGATGGCATGGACAGAAATTAGTTTTGGGAAGCACGCAGGTAAGTCGCTACCGCAGATCTTATTCACTGATCCAGATTGGTTTTTCTGGGCCGTGGAAACAGGCGTATTTTCTAAACGTCCCGCTCTGGCAATTGAAGCCGCCCAGTTGGATAGTCGCGCGAGACATATCAAACCACCATCCAAAAATCTTACGAATCCAATTGTCGAATATCTCATTCATCGCCCGACGATGAAGTTCTCACACTTCAACATCGTCGAGCGTGAGCAGGAGCTTCATATAGGCGGAAGCCCAGCATTTCGATCCAATGTCATCGACATGAGCGTTCCCCGCCGCATCGCTCAATATGACAAGACCGGATGCAAGAGCCTAATTTCATCACTCAAGCTTCATATTTTCGGAAGCAAATCTGCACGCATAACACGCGAACGAGCTGAAGCATTTTTCTCAGATGTCTCCAATTTTCTGTGAGGCTAGGCAATGAACTGACGCCTAACCATTCGCTCAACCGGACCCATTGCGGCACGCGGCCAAAAGCCCGCCATTTCATTCTGGGCTTTTAGCCACACGCCGCAACGGTCCGGTTAGCTCAAACGTTAGGCACCAAGGAAACAACCATGTCCTACGAAACTCTGCTCCTCTTTGTCCCTGCGTGCTTTGCACTGAACATGGCGCCTGGTCCAAACAACCTGCTTTCCGTGTCTAACGCTACACGCCATGGATTCTGGACTTCTTGCATCGCTGGTGCCGGGCGTCTCGTTGCCTTCGTCGGAATGATCGCAATTGCATCCGCAGGCCTTGCGACACTGCTTACAACGTCGCAGGTTCTCTTCTATGCAGTCAAAGTCGTTGGCGCCGTCTATCTCTTCTATCTGGCCTACCAGCTTTGGTTTGCCGAGCCATCAGTCAACGAAGCCCATACCGTTTCAGAGAAGATAAGTACATTCGCCCTGGCCAAACAGGAGTTCTTTGTGGCTGCGGGAAATCCAAAAGCGATCCTCATATTCACCGCATTTTTGCCACTGTTCATCGATGTCTCGAAGCCCGCCACGTATCAGTTTGCCGCGCTTGGCGCCATATTCTTGACGCTGGAGTGGATCGCAATCGCGGCCTATGCCTACATGGGTAGTCACTTGCGGAGGTGGTTCTCACATCCTAAAAGGCAAAAACTATTTAATCGAACCTGCGGCTCGCTTCTGGGCATGGCTGGCATCGGGTTGCTAGCCGCGAGGCGTTCCGCAAGTGGTGCCTAACCTGTTAATCGATCCGACGGCCTCCGGCGTGCTTCGCGCGCGTGCATCCGAGGCTCATCTTCAACGTTAGGCGCCACAAGAGATGACATGTCGCCATCTGTATATCTTTCTCACTGCTTCCGCCGTAGTGCTCGGCATCGGGTTCGCAATTCCTGAGCAGCCCCTGATCCCTGTGGCTGGTGCTACCGTCAAAGACTGGAATCCAAAGTCATTCTGGTACGAGCCATGGGGCGTCTCAGGCGTGCACAAAGGCATTGATGTCTTCGCCCCCCAGGGCAGAGATGTCGTTTCCGCAATCCCCGGCGTTGTCATCTATCAAGGTCACCTTGGTATTGGCGGCAATGTCGTAGCCGTTTTGGGGCCGAAGTGGCGGGTGCACTACTACGCACACCTGGCCAATTCCGATCCGTCGCCGCGTTTCCTCTTCAGGGGAGAAAAGCTTGGTTTGGTCGGAACAAGCGGAAACGCCGCAGGGAAGCCCTCGCATCTGCACTATTCAGCTGTGTCCCTCGTCCCTCTGCCATGGCATTTCAGTTCAGGCAAGCAAGGGTGGAAGAAAATGTTTTTCCTGGATCCAGGCGCACTGCTGCAACGTGGCGCCTGACCCTTCCTGAGCTAGCGAATAGCACAGACAGGGGTCGCAGGAAAAGGTGCCACCGCCGCGGCGTATGCTTCCCGCTGCGTGCGGCCCATGCGGTGCCGCGCTTCCCGAACCCGACCCCGAAAGCTGCCGATGACCACCCCCATTCCTGCCACCCTGATCGCCGGCGACGGCATCGGCCCCGAAATCGTCGATGCCACGCTGGCCGCCTTCGATGCGCTGAAGGTTCCCTTCGAATGGGACCGCCAGATCGCCGGTCTCGGCGGCGTGCAGCAGGCGGGCGACCCGCTGCCGGCCGCCACGCTCGACAGCATCCGCCGCACGCGGCTTGCGCTCAAGGGCCCGCTCGAGACGCCCTCGGGCGGCGGCTACCGCTCGTCCAACGTGCGGCTGCGCGAGGAGTTCCAGCTCTACGCCAACCTGCGCCCCGCGCGCACGCTGATCCCGGGCGGGCGTTACGACAAGATCGACCTGGTGGTGGTGCGCGAGAACCTCGAGGGCCTCTACATCGGCCACGAGCACTACGTGCGCATCGACGACGACCCGCACGCCGTGGGCATGGCCACCGGCATCAACACCCGCCAGGGCTGCCATCGCCTGCTCGAGTACGCCTTCGACACCGCGATCGCCACCGGCCGCAAGAAGGTCACGCTGGTGCACAAGGCCAACATCATGAAGGTGCTGACGGGCCTGTTCCTGGAGACCGGCCTGCGCCTGTACGAAGAGCCGCGCTACAAGGGCAAGTTCGAGCTCGAAACGATGATCGTCGACGCCTGCGCGATGAAGCTGGTGCTCAACCCGTGGCAGTTCGACATGGTGGTCACGACCAACCTGTTCGGCGACATCCTGTCGGACCTGGTGGCCGGCCTGGTCGGCGGCCTGGGCATGGCGCCGGGCGCCAACATCGGCACCGACGCGGCGATCTTCGAGGCGGTGCACGGCTCGGCGCCCGACATCGCGGGCAAGGGCATCGCCAACCCGACCGCGCTGCTGCTGGCCGGCGCGCTGATGCTCGACCACTGCAAGCTGGTCGACCAGGCCACGCGCCTGCGCCAGGCCATTGACGAGACGCTCAACATCGACAAGGTGCGTACCGGCGACCTGGGCGGCACGGCCAACACGGCGGCCTTCACCAAGGCGCTGGTGGCCCGCATCGCCGGGGCGAACTGAGTGTCGGACGCGTCCGCGGCGCGGCCGCTGCCGATCCTCTCGCTGCTGGAGACCCGCGTGCTCGGCGTGCTGGTCGAGAAGCAGCGCACCGTGCCCGACAGCTATCCGCTGACGCTCAACGCCGTGCTGTCCGGCTGCAACCAGAAGACCAGCCGCAACCCGGTGCTGGAGCTGAGCGACGCGCAGGCGCAGGCCGCCATCGACAGCCTGAAGGGCTACCACCTGGTCGACGAGAGCAGCGGCGGCCGGGCCTCGCGCTACGCCCACAACATGGACCGCGTGCTGCGCATCCCCTCGCAGTCGAGCATCCTGCTGACCGTGCTGATGCTGCGCGGCCCGCAGACCGCGGGCGAGCTGCGCATCGCCACCGAGCGCATGCACAACTTCGCCGACATCTCGTCGGTCGAGGGCTTCCTCGACGAGCTGGCCGAACGCCCGGCCGGCGCGCTGGTGGTCAAGCTGCCGCGCCTGCCCGGCGCGCGCGAGAGCCGCTGGGCACATCTGCTGAGCGGCGAGCCCGCCATCGACGATGGGCCGGTGGCGACGGCGTCCGGCACCGATGCCTCGCTGGGCGAGGTCGCGGCACTGAAGGCGAACGTCGCGCGGCTGGAGGCCGAGGTCGCCGACCTGAAGGCGCTGGTGCTGCGCATCGCGTCGGAGCTCGGCGTCACGCCATAGCGCTGGCGGGGCCATTGGCAGCGCTGGCGGGCCGGCCGCCGGCTCGCCTCGTAGACTACCCCGATTCAGGAGTTGTCAATGGCAGTCACGCAAGCGGTGATTCAGGATGCGCTCAAGGCGGTCCTCGATCCCAACACCGGCAAGGACTTCGTCAGCACCAAGGCGCTGAGGAACCTGCAGATCAGCGAAGGCGACGTCTCCTTCGACGTCGAGCTCGGCTACCCGGCCAAGAGCCAGCACGCGGCATTGCGCAAGGCGCTCGTGGCCGCGGCGCGCGCCGTGCCGGGCGTCGACAACGTGTCGGTCAACATCACGACCAAGGTGGTCAGCCACGCGGTGCAGCGCGGCGTGCAGCTGCTGCCCAACGTGAAGAACATCGTGGCCGTGGCCTCGGGCAAGGGCGGCGTGGGCAAGAGCACCACCGCCGCCAACCTGGCGCTGGCGCTGGCCGCCGAGGGCGCTTCGGTCGGCCTGCTCGACGCCGACATCTACGGCCCCAGCCAGCCCATGATGCTGGGCATCGACCGCCGCCCCGAGAGCGACGACGGCAAGACGATGGAGCCGCTGGAGAACTATGGCGTACAGGTGATGTCGATCGGCTTCCTGATCGACGCCGATGAAGCCATGATCTGGCGCGGCCCGATGGCCACGCAGGCGCTCGAGCAGCTGCTGCGCCAGACCAACTGGAAAGACCTCGACTACCTGATCATCGACATGCCGCCGGGCACCGGCGACATCCAGCTCACGCTGAGCCAGCGCGTGCCGATGACCGGCGCGGTGATCGTCACCACGCCGCAGGACATCGCGCTGCTCGACGCCAAGAAGGGCATCAAGATGTTCGAGAAGGTCGGCGTGCCGATCCTGGGCATCGTCGAGAACATGGCGGTGCACGTGTGCTCCAACTGCGGCCACGTCGAGCACATCTTCGGCGCCGATGGCGGCAAGAAGATGGCGGCGCAATACGGCATGGACTACCTCGGCGCGCTGCCGCTGGACATCAACATCCGCCTGCAGGCCGACAGCGGCAAGCCCACGGTGGTGGCCGACCCCGACGGCGAGGTCGCGGCCATCTACAAGGCCGTGGCGCGCACCGTCGCCGTCGGCATCGCCGAGAAGGCGAAGGACTTCTCGGCCAAGTTTCCGACGATCACCGTCAGCAAAGACACCTGAACGACAAGCGCGGCGCCATGAACGTCCTCGCGTCCATGCGCTACCTGGCGGCGCTCAACGAGCACCGCCACTTCGGCCGCGCCGCGCAGGCCTGCCACATCACGCAGCCGGCACTGTCGAACGCCCTGCGGGCGCTCGAAGGCGAGTTCGGCGTGCTCATCGTCAAGCGGGGCCGCGCCTTCGAGGGCTTCACCGTCGAGGGCGAGGCGGTGCTCGCCACCGCGCAGCGCATGCTGCAGGAACAGGAACTGCTGCGCGAGCGCCTGCGCAGCGAGGCCGGCCAGCCCCGCGGGCGCCTGCGGCTGGCGGCGGTGCCGACCGGCATGACGATCCTCTCGCGTTTCGCCATCGCGCTGCAGAAGCGGCACCCGGGCGTCGCGCCCACGGTGGTGTCCCTGAGTTCGCTGGAGATCGAGACCGCCCTCGACAGCATGTCGCTCGACCTCGCGCTCGGCTACACCGACCGCACCCGCGTGCGCCATGTCAGCCTGGCGGTCTGGCCGCAGTGCGTCGAGACCTACTACCTGGTGCAGCGCAAGCCGGGGCCGGTGCGGCCGGGCCGGGCGGTGCGCATCGGCGAACCGGTCGGCTGGGCCGAGGCCGCCACCCTGCCGCTGTGCCTGCTCACGCCCGACATGCACAACCGGGCGATCGTCGACCGCGCCTTCAAGACCGTCGGCCTGCGTGTCGATGCGGCCATGGAGACCAATTCGATCCACACGCTGGCCAGCAGCGTCGGCGCCGGCGCGCTGGCGTCGGTGCTGCCGCAGGCCGCCCTGGAACTGCTGTCGCGCGACGACGGCCCCTACGAGGCGCGCCCGCTGATCGCACCGCTGCTGGAGACGCCCCTGGGCTTCATGACGCACGCCAGTGACCGCATGACCCGCGCGCTGCAGGCGGCGGTCGAGCTGGCGTCCAGCCCGGAGTGGCTCGACACCTTGCAGCCCGATGCGGCCGGCAAGGGCTCCCTGCGCGCCTGAGCATCCGGCCGGCCCTCGCAGCCGCCCCTCTTTGAGAGCCTTTCGCATTCATTTCCAAATTGAATCGGGCGATGTCTCGATCCAATTGGATGCAATTTGTCACCAACCGTAGACTCCGCCGCGCCCCGACGGTCGAAGACCTTGACCGGATCGAGGGACAAAACCAACGAGGAGTGCTATGGCAGGACCATCTACCGGGGCTTTGAACGAAGCCGTCGCGACACCCGGGCAGTTTCCCTCCGCAGCGGGAAACCATGTCCCTGGTTGGCTGGACAAGGAACGCATCATCGCGGGCCCCGGCTTCAGCCGCTGGGTGGTGCCGCCCGCCGCGCTCGCGATCCACCTGTGCATCGGCATGGCCTACGGCTTCTCCGTGTTCTGGCTGCCCCTGTCGAAGATGCTGCAGACCGCCGGCACAGGCGCCGCGGCCTGCGGCAAGGACATGAGCTTCTTCGCCGAGCTGTTCGCCACGGGTTGCGACTGGCGCGTCGCCACGCTGGGCTGGATGTACACGCTCTTCTTCGTGTTCCTCGGCTGCTCCGCCGCCGTGTGGGGCGGCTGGCTCGAACGCGCCGGCCCGCGCAAGGCCGGCGTGGTGAGCGCGCTGTGCTGGTGCGGCGGCATGCTGCTGTCGGCGCTGGGCATCCACACCCACCAGTTCTGGATGATGATCCTGGGCTCGGGCGTGATCGGCGGCATCGGGCTCGGCCTGGGCTACATCTCGCCGGTGTCGACCCTCATCAAGTGGTTCCCCGACCGCCGCGGCATGGCCACCGGCATGGCGATCATGGGCTTCGGCGGCGGCGCGATGATCGGCTCGCCGTTGGCGGTCGAGCTGATGAAGTCCTTCGCCACCCCGACCGACCCCGGCGTGATGCAGACTTTCGTCGTGATGGCGCTGGTCTACTTCGTCTTCATGATGGCCGGTGCGCTCGGCTACCGCGTGCCGCCCACCGGCTGGAAGCCCGCGGGCTGGACGCCGCCGCCCGCACAGGTCGGCAACGCCATGATCACGCAGCGCCACGTGCACGTGAAGAAGGTCTGGGGCATCCCGCAGTTCTGGCTCGTGTGGATCGTGCTGTGCATGAACGTGTCGGCCGGCATCGGCGTGATCGGCATGGCCTCGCCGATGCTGCAGGAGGTCTTCGGCGGCGGCCTGATCGACGTGCCGAAGAAGTTCGGCGAACTCGACAAGACCCAGCTCGCGGCGATCGCCGTGGTGGCCGGCGGCTTCACCGCGCTGCTCTCGCTCTTCAACATCGGCGGGCGCTTCGTCTGGGCCAGCCTGTCGGACAAGCTCGGCCGCAAGCTCACCTACACGGTCTTCTTCCTGCTCGGCGGCGTGCTCTACGCCAGCCTGCCCTCGTCGGCCGCGGCGGGCAACACGCTGCTCTTCGTGGGCGCGGTGTGCATCATCCTGTCGATGTATGGCGGTGGCTTCGCGACGGTGCCGGCCTACCTGGCCGACCTGTTCGGCACCCAGTTCGTCGGCGCCATCCATGGCCGCCTGCTCACTGCCTGGGCGACGGCCGGCATCCTGGGGCCGGTGGTGGTGAACTACATGCGTGAATACCAGCTGGGCCTGGGCCTGCCGCGCGAGCAGGTCTACAACCAGACCATGTACATCCTGGTCGGCATGCTGGTCGTCGGCCTGATCGCCAACCTGCTGGTGCGTCCCGTGGCCGACAGGCACTTCATGAGCGACGCGGAACTCGCCGTCGAGAAGAAGCTCGCTCACGAGAAGGCCGCCGCGTCCGAAGTGGGCAGCGGCTCGGGCCGCGCCGACAGGACGCCGACCTTTGTCGTCGCGCTGGCATGGGTCGCCGTCGGCATCCCGCTGGCCTGGGGCGTGTACAAGACATTGATCAGCGCGGCCAAGTTCTTCCACTGAAGCTGCAGCATTTGGCCATGGGCCCTTCAGGGCCGGCGTCCCAAGGGCGCCGGCCCGAAGTCGTCAGGAGACCGCGATGAGTGAACAGAAGATCGAGTTCTACAAGGGCCCCGCCGGCGGCTGGGGCGCGCTGCGCAGCGTGACGGCCACGCTGCTCAAGCAGGACATCCCGGTGAAGGGCGCCAAGACGCTGCTCTCGGCCAACCAGCCCGACGGCTTCGACTGCCCCGGCTGCGCCTGGCCCGACCGCAACCATGCGTCGACCTTCGAGTTCTGCGAAAACGGCGTGAAGGCCGTCGCGGCCGAAGCGACGGCGCGCCGCGCGGGTCCCGAGCTGTTCGCGACCCACACCGTGGCCGAACTCGCCAAGCAGAGCGACTTCTGGCTCGAGGACCAGGGGCGCCTGACGCACCCGATGGTCTACGACGCTGCCAGCGACAAGTACGTGCCGATCGCATGGGACGACGCCTTCGCGCTGGTCGCCAGGCACCTCAACGCGCTGCCCGACCCGAACCAGGCGATCTTCTACACCTCGGGCCGCGCCAGCAACGAGGCGGCCTTCCTGTACCAGCTGTTCGTGCGCGAGTACGGCACCAACAACTTCCCCGACTGCTCGAACATGTGTCACGAGCCGAGCGGCAGCGGGATGCGCCCGCAGATCGGCGTGGGCAAGGGCACGGTGACGCTCGAGGACTTCGAGAAGACCGACGCCATCTTCATCTTCGGTCAGAACCCCGGCACCAACCATCCGCGCATGCTGGGCGAGCTGCGCGCCGCCCACAAGCGCGGTGCCAAGATCGTCAGCTTCAACCCGTTGCGCGAGCGCGGCCTGGAGCGCTTCGCCGATCCGCAGGACAAGTTCGAGATGGCGACGCTGACGTCGACCGCCATCAGCACGCACTATTTCCAGCTGCGCGTGGGCGGCGACATGGCGGTCGTCGCAGGGATGATGAAGCACCTGATCGATCGCCAGGACGCGGGCGAGTCGCTGCTCGACCTCGACTTCATCAGCGAGCACACCACCGGCTTCAGCGACGTCGCCGAGCGCCTGCGCGGCGAGACCTGGGCCATCCTCGAAGAAGAGTCGGGCCTGTCCGAAGCGCAGATCCGCGCGGCGGCCGACATCTACGGCGCCGCCAAGAGCGCGATCTTCTGCTGGGGCATGGGCATCACGCAGCACCAGAACTCGGTGGGCACGATCCAGATGCTGGTCAACCTGCTGATGATGCGCGGCAACATCGGCCGGCCCGGTGCCGGCCCGTGCCCGGTGCGCGGCCACAGCAACGTGCAGGGCGACCGCACGATGGGCATCTGGGAGAAGCCGCCGGCCGCGCTGCTCGATAGGCTGGGCGAGGTCTTCGGCTTCGAGCCGCCGCGCGCGCACGGCTGGGACACGGTCGAGTCGATCGCCGCCATGCGCGACGGGAAGGCCCGCGTCTTCTTCGCGCTGGGCGGCAACTTCGCGGCGGCCACGCCCGACACCTACGAGACCTGGAAGGCGCTGCGCCGCTGCGACCTGACGGTGCATGTCACCACCAAGCTCAACCGCAGCCACGTGGTGCACGGGCGCGAGGCGCTGATCCTGCCGTGCCTCGGCCGCACCGAGATCGACATCCAGGCCGGCGGCGCGCAGGGCGTGACGGTGGAAGACTCGATGAGCATGGTGCACATCTCCACCGGCATCAACCCGCCGGCGTCGGAGCATCTCCTGTCGGAGCCCGCCATCGTCGCGCGGCTGGCGGCGGCCACCATCGGCCACAGCAGCAGCACCCCGTGGCTCTGGCTGATCGAGGACTACGCCCGCATCCGCGACAAGATCGAAGCGGTGTTCGCCGACTTCAAGGACTTCAACCTGCGCGTGGCCGTGCCCGGCGGCTTCCGCCTGCGCAACACCGCGAGCGAGCGGGTGTGGGCCACCCCGACGCAGAAGGCGAACTTCGTGGCGCACGCGGTGCCGCGCGACACGCCGTCGCACCGCGCCCGCGCGCGCTTCGCGGGCAAGGGCGACACGGTCGTCTTCACGCTGCTCACCACGCGCTCGCACGACCAGTACAACACCACCATCTACGGCCACGACGACCGCTACCGCGGCGTGTTCGGCCAGCGGCGGGTGGTCTTCATCCACGAAGCCGACATCCGCGCGCTGGGCATGAAGGACGGCGACTGGGTCGACATCCAGACCGTGTGGGAAGACGCGGGCGATGGTGCCCAGGTCCGCAGGGCCGACCGCTTCAAGCTGGTGGCCTACGACATCCCGCGCGGCAACCTCGCCGCCTATTACCCCGAGACGAATCCCCTGGTGCCGCTGGATTCGGTCGCGCTCAACGCCGGCACGCCGGCCTCGAAGTCGATTCCCGTGATCCTCACGCCGCACACCGCGCCGGTCATGGCCCAGGCCGACCACGACACCAGCGCCTACGCCATCGGCTAAGGTGTGGGCATGACCATCGGCACCGACCTCGATCCGCTTTCGCACGCGATCCTGCACGCCCTGGCCGACGCACCGCGCGACGGCGGCGTGTCGCTGCCGCGGCTGGGCAAGCAGCTGGGCCAGGGCGCGAGCGTGCTGATGCGCCAGCTCACCTTGATGGGCGACGCCACGCTCGGGGGCGTGCGGGGGCCGGGCTGGGTGCGCGTGGTGCAGATGGACGACCGCTGGGTGGTGCACCTCGAGGCACCGGGCCGGGCTTTGGTGGCCGCGCTGCCGCCTCAAGAGGCGGCGTCGTGAACGCCGAGACGAGCCCCGTGCTGCCGCCGCTGTCGCACCGCACGGTGCAGGTCTTCGGCGGCACGGCCGATGCGCAAGGCACGGCCAGGCACGACGTGCTGGCGGCCGAGGTGCCGGTGGCGCTGGTCTTCAACGGCATTTCGCACGCGGTGATGATGGCCACGCCGCAGGACATCGAGGCCTTCGCGCTCGGCTTCGCGTTGAGCGAAGGCATCCTCGATGCCGCAGCCGACTGTCGTGGCATCGAGGTGAATACGGTCGCTGCCGCCGAAGCCGGCCTGCCGCCGGGCGTCGACGCGATCGAGGTGCAGCTCGAGATCTCCACGCGCAGCTTCGAGCGGCTCAAGGGCCGGCGCCGCAGCCTGGCGGGCCGCACCGGCTGCGGGGTCTGCGGTGTCGAGAGCTTCGCCGGGCTGGAACTGCAATCGGACCCGCTGCCGGCGAACGACTGGGCTGCACGCGTCGACCTGCCGACCGTGCTGCGCGCCATCGACGCGCTGCCGGCCTGGCAGCGCCTCAACGCCGAGGCGGGCGCCATCCATGCCGCCGGCTGGTCCACGCTGGACGGCGAACTGGTCGCGGTGCTGGAAGACGTCGGCCGTCACAACGCGCTCGACAAGCTGATCGGCACGCTGGCCCGCATGGAGCGGCTGGGCGAGCCGGGCTTCGTCGTGCTGTCCAGCCGGGGCAGCCACGAGCTGGTGCGCAAGTGCACGCGCGTGGGCATCGCCGCGCTGGCCACGATCTCCGCGCCGACCGCGATGGGCGTGCACGTGGCCGAGCTGGCCGGGCTGCGTCTGTGGGGGCTGTGCCGGGCGCCGCGGGCGGTGCTGTATGTGGCAGGCTCCGCGTCGGCCTGACGCTCAGGGGTGGGCGTCCCAGCCCGGCGGTGCGGCCTGGGGCGCACTGTAGGCGCTGTGGAATTCCGCGGTCAGCGAGTTCAGGTCGAGCGGGGCGCTCATCGTGTGCATCGGCTTGTCGTTCAGGAAGCGCAGCACGCAGTCGCCCATCGTGATGGTGTCGCCGTGGCGCAGGCGCCGCACCCGCACCCGCACGTCGTTCACGTAGGTGCCATTGCGGCTGCCGAGGTCGTGCAGCTTCACCGTGCTGCCGTCGCGCGAGAGCACCGCATGGTTGCGGCTGACGCTCTCCGCGTCGATCACGATGCTGTTGAGCGAGCCGCGTCCGACGGTGGTCTGGCCGGTGTGCAGGGGGATCAGCTTGGTCAGCCCTCGCTGGTTGATGACGATCAGTTTTGGCATGTCGGTGTCCTCGAATCTTCGTTCACGGATCGCCCGACGGGGCGGCGACGCCGCCCGGTCGCCTTTGGCGCCGTCGAACCAATGTAGGCGCGGGCCATGGAGAACCAAAGTACGAACAGAGCGGCGGAAGCCGCGCATCTCGCCGCTTTGGCCCTATGGCGCGCAGGCTTTGAGCAGTCCGTCACACATCGGCTATCGTCCCGTTCATGTCGACCGATGCATCTCTTTCGCCCGCCCCGCGCCCCGCGCTGGACGTGGCCGTCATCATGCGGCGCGAGCGCGTCCACGGGCCGTCCGCCCACTGGCAGCCGTGGCGCTGGATCCTCGACAGCGTGGTGCCCGACGAACCCGCCTTCGGCACCGTGCCGCGGCTGCTGCACGAACACGACGGCGCACAGCGCTGGCTGCATCCCGGCTTCAAGGCCGAGCTCTTCCGCGACGATGCCGAGGGTTACCACCTCAACGTGACCACGCCGGCCCCGTGCTGGTTCGTGCTGTGGCGCATGGAGGAGGAGCCGCAGCTGGCCGAGGAGCCGATCCCCGTGCCCGTGGTCGTGAGCCTGAGCTACAACGAAGCCGGCCGCTGGCTCGATGCGCAGGAGACGGTCGAGCAGGTGCCGGCGCCGCCCGAAGTCGTCGAGTGGGTGCGCGCCTTCGCGGCCGAGCACTACGTGATCGAGCCCAAGCGCCGCAAGCGGCCCGAGAGCTTCCGCCCGCTGACCGACCGCTTCGGCAACGTGGCGAGCGTGTCCACCGAGAAGAAGCGCGGGCGCGGGGCGGGCGATGTCTGAAGGCTTCTTCGACCGCTGGTCGCGGCGCAAGCAGCAGGCGCGCGCGGAGGATGCGCCGGCGGTCGTCCCGGCCGAGGGGCCGCCCGATGCTGTACCACCCGCGCAGGCCGTGTCGACAGACGCACCACTGGTCGTCGCACCGCCCGCTCAACCCGGTGACCCGGACGCGCCGCCGCCGCCCACGCTGGCCGACACCACGTCACTCACCATCGACTCCGACTTCAAGCCCTTCCTCGCGAAGGGCGTGGCGCCCGAAGTCAAGAACGCCGCCTTCAAGAAGCTCTTCGCCGACCCGCACTTCAACGTGATGGACCGGATGGACATCTACATCGACGACTATTCCATCCCGTCGCCGCTGCCCGAGAGCGTGCTGCGCCAGATGGCGAGCGCGAAGTTTTTGAAGCTGTTCGACGAGGAGCCCGACGCCCCCGACGCCCCGCAAGCACAGGACGAGGCGGCCTCGCCAATGCCCGGAGTAACCCCGAACGACGCTGCCGAGCCCGCCGTGGCACAGTCCGAGCCTTCCGCGGCCCTTCCCAGCCCGCTGGTTGCCGATGCGCAACCTGCCAGCCAACCGACCGATGACCCAAACGCTGATCTGCGATTGCAACCAGACGATGCCGCTCGCGCCGAAGACGCTCGGCACCGCACTGGCTGAAACGCTGCCCCTTCATTCCGCGCTGTGCCGCCGCGAGGCGAGCGCCTTCCAGCGCGCGATCCAGTCGGGCGACGACGTGATCGTCGCCTGCACCCAGGAACGCCGCCTCTTCGGCGAACTGGCCGAGCAGACGCCCGACGCCACCTCGCCCATCCACTTCGTCAACATCCGCGAGACTGGCGGCTGGAGCCGCGACGCGAAGCAGGCGATGCCGAAGATCGCCGCGCTGCTTGCCGCCGCGGCGCTGCCCGAACCCGACCCGGTCGCGACCGTGAGCTACGCCAGCCAGGGCCGGCTGCTGATCGTCGGCCCGCTCGACCAGGCCGAGCAGGCCGCCGCGCTGGTGGCCGACACGCTGGACGTCACCATCCTCTCGCAGGGCCCCGGCGTGGCCGGCGGCATGCAGGAGCGCCGCTGGCCAGTGGTCGCCGGGCGGGTCGATGCCTTCTCGGGCTGGCTCGGCGCGTTCAAGCTGCAGTGGACGCGCAGCAACGCGATCGACCTCGATCTGTGCACCCGCTGCAACGCCTGCGTCACCGCCTGTCCCGAACAGGCCATCGGGCTCGACTACCAGATCGACGAAGCCAGGTGCACGTCGCACCGCGACTGCGAGCGCGCCTGCACGGTGGCCGGCGCGATCCGCTTCGGCCGCGCGCCGGAGACGCTCGACGCCGCCTTCGACCTGGTGCTCGACCTCGGCGCCACGCCGCTGGTCGACTGGCACGCGCCGCCGCAAGGCTACTTCCGCCTGCCGGGCGGGCTCGGCACCGCCGAGGCGCTGCAGACGCTGCTGCGCCTGCGCGAGATGGTGGGTGAGTTCGAGAAGCCGAAGTTCTTCGACTACAAGCAGAAGCTCTGCGCCCACAGCCGCAACGAGCAGATCGGCTGCAACGCCTGCGTCGAGGTGTGCTCGGCGCATGCCATCTCGAGCGACAAGGAACGCCAGCGCATCGTCGTCAACCCCAACCTGTGCGTGGGCTGCGGCGCCTGCACCACGGTCTGCCCGACCGGGGCGCTGGGCTACACCTACCCGCGCGCGCCCGACCAGGGTCTCAAGCTGCGCACCCTGCTCGCCACCTACGCCAAGGCCGGCGGGCGCGAGCCGGCACTGCTGCTGCACAGCCAGGAGGCCGGCCAGGCGCTGGTCGAGCAACTCGGCCGGCAGGCGCAACTCGGCCGCGCGAACGGCGTGCCGGCCCGGGTGATCCCGGTCGCGCTGTGGCATGCCGCCAGCACCGGCATCGACCTGTGGCTGAGCGCGGTCGCCTTCGGCGCCACGCAGGTCGCGGTGCTGTCGACCGGCGAGGAAGCGCCGGACTACCTTGCGGCGCTGAAGCAGCAGATGGACATCGCCGAAGCGTTGCTGCGCGGGTTGGGCTACGCCGGCACGCATTTCCAGCTGATCGAGGCGCGCACGCCGGCCGCGCTCGATGCCGCGCTGGCAGCGCTCGGCCAGACCCGGCAGCAGGTGCCGGCGCAGGCGGCCCGCTTCGCCGTGGGCGCCGACAAGCGCAGCACGCTGGAGATGACGCTCGACCATCTGATGGATACCGCCCCGGCGCTGCAGGCGCGCGACGGTGATGCACCGATCGCACTCGCGATCCCGCTGCCGGCCGGCTCGCCCTTCGGTGCGATCACCGTCGACAAGGCCACCTGCACCCTGTGCCTGGCCTGCGTCAGCGCCTGCCCGGCCAGCGCCCTGCAGGACAACCAGAACGCGCCGCAGCTGCGCTTCGTCGAGAAGAACTGCGTGCAGTGCGGCCTCTGCGAGAGCACCTGCCCGGAGAACGCCATCCAGCTCGTGCCGCGCCTGCTGGCCGCCCCCGAGCGCCGCCAGCCCGTGGTGTTGAACGAGGCCCAGCCCTGGGCCTGCATCCGCTGCAGCAAGCCCTTCGGCACCGTGAAGGCCATCGAGGCGATGCTCGGCAAGCTCTCTGGCCACGCGATGTTCCAGGGCGAGGCGCTGGAGCGCCTGAAGATGTGCAGCGACTGCCGGGTCATCGACCTCTACAGCGCCTCCAACGAACAGAAAATCACCCCGCTATGAGCGACGTCACGCCCCCCGTTTCTTCCGCCCTCGACGAGGAGATCGCCCGTGCCGAGCTCTACGGCCTGCTCGCGCGGCTCTGGTATGCGGCGCCCGATGCTGGTCTGCTCGACGCGCTGCAGGTCGCCGTCACCGAGGCGCCCGCGTCCGGCGCCTTCCTCGAGGAGCCGTGGCGCGCGCTGGTCGGCGTGGCGCGCGGCATGGACGCCGCGGCGGCGCACGCCGAGTACGACGTGCTCTTCGGCGGCATGGGCAAGCCCGAGGTGTACCTCTTCGGCTCCCATTACCTCAGCGGCTTCCTCAACGACAAGCCGGTGGCGCAGTTGCGCAACGACCTCGACGCGCTGGGCCTGGCGCGGGAGGAGGGCATCTACGAAACCGAGGACCACGTCGCCTTCCTGTTCGAGGTGATGCGCTACCTGATCGCCGGCGACGACGTGGCCGTCGCCAACCTGACGCAGCAGCGCGCCTTCTTCGCCACGCACGTGATGCCCTGGCTGCCGGCGCTGTGTGACGCGGTGGCACAACACCCGAAGGCGCATCTTTACGCAGCGCTGGCCGGTTTCACGCGGGCCTTCGTCGAGGTCGAGGCGCAGGGCTTCGAGATGCTCGACGCCTGAATGGCGCACTGGTGTGGTGGGGCTTCAGGGTCTCGACTAGTATCCAGACGTATGTAATTGAGTTCATATCTGGTTTTCGCCAGCCACTCCTGGAGTTTTGATGCAGGACAGCCAATCGAAGGAGCCCATGCCGGGCTCGCGCCGCACCTTTTTCGTGGGTGCCGCAACCGTGGGTGCGGTCGCCGCCGTGGTGGCCGCCTTGCCGCAGGTCACCGAATCGCCGGTCGCCGCCGAGGCCGCCCCGGCGCTGCCGCCCGCACCGGACAACGGGGGCGGGTACTCGCTGAGCGAGCACGTCAAGCGCTACTACCGCACCGCCGCGGCCTGAGGAACGCACCACCATGCTGTTGACCAAGAAGTCCCCCGGTGCCGTGCGTGCCGGCCAGGCCACCGCCCCTTCCGCCTCTGCCGGCGCCTCCCCGTTCATCCACAGCCTGCGCCGCGGGCTGTCGAATGCCCTGCCGACGATGGACCGCCGCGCCTTCCTGCGCCGCTCGGGCCTGGGTGTCGGTGTCGGCCTCGCCGCCACCCAGCTCACGCTGATCCGCAAGGCGAACGCCGCCGATGCGAGCCGCCCGACGGCCGTCGGCAAGGGCAAGATCGAAGTCAAGCGCACCGTCTGCTCGCACTGTTCGGTCGGCTGCGCGGCGGATGCCGTCGTCGAGAACGGCGTCTGGGTGCGCCAGGAAGCGGTGTTCGATTCGCCCATCAACCTCGGCGCGCATTGCGCCAAGGGCGCGGCATTGCGCGAGCACGGCCATGGCGAATACCGCCTGCGCTATCCGATGAAGCTGGTCAACGGCAAGTACGAACGCATCAGTTGGGACACCGCGCTCGACGAGATCACCGCCAAGATCAAGGACCTGCGCCAGGCCAGCGGCCCCGATTCGGTCTACTGGATCGGTTCGTCCAAGCACAGCAACGAGCAGGCCTACCTGCTGCGCAAGTTCGTCAGCTTCTTCGGCAGCAACAACTGCGACCATCAGGCGCGCATCTGCCACTCGACCACCGTCGCGGGCGTGGCGAACACATGGGGCTACGGTGCCATGACCAATTCGTACAACGACATGCGCAACGCCAAGGTGGCGCTGTACATCGGCTCGAACGCGGCCGAGGCGCACCCGGTGAGCATGCTGCACCTGCTGCATGCCAAGGAAAACGGCTGCAAGGTGATCGTGGTCGACCCGCGCTACACCCGCACCGCGGCCAAGTCCGACGAGTACGTGCGCATCCGCTCCGGCTCGGACATCGCTTTCCTGTTCGGCGTGCTGCACCACATCTTCAAGAACGGCTGGGAAGACAAGAAGTACATCAACGACCGGGTCTTCGGCATGGACAAGGTCCGCGAAGAAGTGCTTGCCAAGTGGACACCGGACAAGGTCGAAGAAGCCTGCGGCGTGAAGGAAGCGCAGGTGCTGAAGGTCGCGACCTGGCTCAACGAGAACCGCCCCGGCACCATCGTCTGGTGCATGGGCCAGACCCAGCACACCATCGGCAACGCGATCGTGCGTGCCTCCTGCATCCTGCAGCTGGCCCTGGGCAACGTGGGCAAGAGCGGCGGCGGCACCAACATCTTCCGCGGCCACGACAACGTGCAGGGCGCGACCGACGTCGGCCCCAACCCCGATTCGCTGCCCGGCTACTACGGCCTGGTCGAAGGCTCTTGGAAGCACTTCGCCAAGGCGTGGGGCGTGGACTTCGAGTGGATCAAGAAGCAGTTCGCGTCGCCCGCGATGATGAGCAAGCCCGGCATCACGCTGTCGCGCTGGATCGACGGCGTGCTCGAGAAGAACGAGCTGATCGACCAGGACTCGAACCTGCGCGGCGTCTTCTACTGGGGCCATTCGCCCAACTCGCAGACCCGCGGTCTGGAGATGAAGCGGGCGATGGACAAGCTCGACCTGCTGGTCGTGGTCGACCCGTACCCGTCGGCGACGGCGGCCATGGCCGCCATGCCCGGCCGCGCGGAAGACCAGAACCCGAACCGCGCCGTCTATCTGCTGCCGGCCTGCACCCAGTTTGAGACCAGCGGTTCGTGCACCGCGTCGAACCGCTCGCTGCAATGGCGCGAGAAGGTGATCGAGCCGCTGTGGGAAAGCCGCAGCGACCACATGATCATGCAGCAGTTCGCCGACCGCCTGGGCTTCGGCAAGGAACTGAGCAAGAACTACAAGATGCAGAAGGTCAACGGCATGGACGAGCCGGTGCCCGACGACATCCTGCGCGAGATGAACCGCTCGGTGTGGACCATCGGCTACACCGGCCAGAGCCCCGAGCGCCTGCAGGCCCACATGCGCAACATGGGCGCCTTTGACGTGAAGACGCTCAAGGCCAAGGGTTCGGTGAAAGACAAGGTCAACGGCTACGACATCGCCGGCGACTACTTCGGCCTGCCGTGGCCCTGCTGGGGCACGCCCGAGTTCAAGCACCCGGGTTCGCCCAACCTGTACGACACGTCCAAGCACGTGATGGACGGCGGCGGCAACTTCCGCGCGAACTTCGGTGTGGAGCGCGACGGGCAGAACCTGCTGGCCGAAGACGGCTCCTATTCGTTGGGCGCCGACATCACGACCGGCTACCCCGAGCTCGACCACCTGCTGCTGAAGAAGCTCGGCTGGTGGGACGAACTCAACGAGACCGAGAAGAAGGAAGCCGACGGCAAGAACTGGAAGACCGACAACTCCGGCGGCATGATCCGCGTGTTCATGAAGAACCACGGCTGCCACCCGTTCGGCAACGCCAAGGCACGTGCCGTCGTCTGGAACTTCCCCGACCCGATTCCGCAGCACCGCGAGCCGCTCTACGGCAACCGGCCGGACCTGATGGTCAAGTACCCGACGCACGACGACAAGATGGCGTTCTGGCGGTTGCCCACGCTGTACAAGACCATCCAGCAGAAGAACATCGCCGACAAGGTGGCCGACAAGTTCCCGCTGGTGCTCACCTCGGGCCGGTTGGTCGAGTACGAAGGCGGCGGCGAAGAGACGCGCTCGAACCCCTGGCTGGCCGAACTGCAGCAGGAGATGTTCATCGAGATCAACCCGCAGGTGGCGGCCTCGAAGGGCATCCAGAACGGCGGCCGTGCCTGGGTCCACACGCCGACGGGCGCTAAGCTCAACGTGCAGGCCCTGGTGACCGAGCGCGTCGGGCCCGACACCGTCTTCATGCCGTTCCACTTCTCCGGCCACTGGCAGGGCGCAGACATGCTGCCTTACTACCCCGCCGGCGCGCACCCGATCGTGCGCGGCGAGGCGATCAACACCGGCACCACGTACGGCTACGACAGCGTGACGATGATGCAAGAAACGAAAACGACGATCTGCAACGTCGAGAAAGCCTAAGGACTGGCCATGGCACGAATGAAATTTGTCTGCGATGCCGAGCGTTGCATCGAGTGCAACGGCTGCGTCACGGCCTGCAAGAACGAGAACGAGGTGCCGTGGGGCGTGAACCGCCGCCGCGTCGTCACGCTCAACGACGGGGTGCCGGGCGAGAAGTCGATCTCGGTGGCCTGCATGCATTGCTCCGACGCGCCCTGCATGGCGGTCTGCCCGGTGCAGTGCTTCTACCGCACCGAAGAAGGCGTGGTGCTGCACGACAAGGATGTCTGCATCGGCTGCGGCTACTGCTCGTACGCCTGCCCCTTCGGCGCGCCGCAGTTCCCGACGCAGGGCACCTTCGGCGCCCGCGGCAAGATGGACAAGTGCACCTTCTGCGCCGGCGGCCCCGAGGCCAACGGCTCCGAAGCCGAGTTCGAGAAGTACGGCCGCAACCGCCTGGCCGAAGGCAAGCTGCCGGCCTGCGCCGAGATGTGCTCGACCAAGGCCCTGCTGGCCGGCGACGGCGACGTGGTGGCCGACATCTTCCGCACCCGCGTGCTGCACCGCGGCAAGGGCGCCGAAGTGTGGGGCTGGGGCACCGCCTACGGTTCGCAGCAGGCGGGCACGCCGACCAACGGGGTCAAGCAATGAGCCGCGCCGGCATCGTTGCGATGGCGCTGACCGGCTGCGCGCTGGTCTCAGCCTGCGGCGAGAAGCCGCAGACCAACGCGCAGGGCGTCAAGTACGACGCCGTGCCCTGGAGCGGCACCGGCGAGCAGGCCAACACCGGCACGGTCTTCACGGCCCCCGGCTGGAAGGTCGGCGACAAGACCGCCTGGGAACAGCAGATCAAGACCCGCATGCTGGGCCAGAACGAATACAACAAAGAGAACTGAGCGAGGCCACATGAGACATGTGCTGACGACAGCTTCCCTGGTTCTGGCGATGGCGCTCGGCGTCGGCACGGCTGCGGCGCAAGCGCCCGGTGCTTCCGTGAGCGGCACCGTCACCGAGGCGCCGGCCACCACGCCTGCGCCCGTGAACGGCGGCATCCGCAGCCAGAACATCTTCGACGTCAAGCCAGAGGCCAGCGCCGACCCCAACTACCTGAACCAGACCAACGGCGAGCGCGCCAAGGTGCAGCCGGGCAACAACGCGCCGATGTGGCGCCAGGTGGGGCAGGGCACGACCGGCTACAGCAGCCTGCCCAAGAGCGAGGCCCCCGAGGCCGGCAACCTGATCCAGCCCTTCGTGCAGTACCCCGGCTCGCGTTACACCAATGCGGGTGAGGCCTGGCGGCAGGTGCGCAACGACTGGATCATCCCCTACGGCGCGGCGCTGCTCTTCGTCACGCTGCTGGCGCTGGCCATCTTCTATTTCACGCGCGGCACCATCGGGCTGCATGGCTCCGAGACTGGCCGGAAGATCGAACGCTTCACGCCCTTCGAGCGCGCCACGCACTGGTCGAACGCCATCGCCTTCGTCACGCTGGCCATCTCCGGCATCGTGATGGCCTTCGGCAAGTTCTTCCTGCTGCCGATCCTCGGCGGCGCGATCTTCGGCTACCTGACCTACGCGCTGAAGACCATCCACAACTTCGTTGGCCCGCTGTTCGTGGTGACGACCATCTTCATGATCGTCACCTTCATCCGCAGCAACTGGCCCACCATGGCTGACCTGAAATGGCTGCGCCATGCCGGCGGTTTGTTCGGCGGCAAGGAAGTCCCGTCCCACCGCTTCAATGCCGGCGAGAAGGCCGTGTTCTGGGGCGGTGTGCTGTTCCTCGGCACCTTTGTGATCGGCTCGGGCCTGTTCCTCGACAAGCTGCTGCCGGGCTTCGTCTACACCCGCGGCGAGATGCAGATCGCGCACATGGTCCATGCCGTGGCCACGCTGTGCATGACGGCGATGATCATGGGCCACATCTACATCGGCACGCTGGGCATGTCGGGCGCCTACAAGGCCATGCGCACCGGTTATGTGGACGAGACCTGGGCCAAGGAGCACCACGAACTCTGGTACGACGACATCGTGGCCGGCAAGATCCCGGCGCAGCGCTCGACCGACGCTCGCTCGACTCCGGCACGCAGCGTGCCGGCCGAAGGAACCCCCTCATGACTTTCACGATGAACACCTTCGCTCCGGCGCTGTTGGCCCTGGCGCTGGCTGCGCCATCCGCTTTCGCCAAACTGCCCGCACCCAACCCGACGCCCGAAGCCAAGGCCAAGGCCGCCGAAACGGCTGCCAAGGCGGCCTGGGCCGCCAAGGTGGACAACCTCAAGCTGTGCCAGGCGCAGGACCGTGTGGCCGCCAAGTACCGCACCAGCGCGGCTGCGGCGGGCAAGCCGGTGCCCACGCCGGTGGCCACGCCGCCGTGCGCAGACCCGGGCCCCTTCGCCTACGTGCCGCCGGTCGATCCGAAGCCGATCGAAGCCGCGGGCGCCCATTCCCCGGCCACGACGGCGACGGCGCCGCCCAGCACCAACCAGAAGGCCGCCGAGGCCATCCCCGACGCCAAGAAGTGAGGGCGCTGCGCGGGGCGCGCGCACGGGCGGGATGGATTGCCTAAACTGGCCGACCATCGTCACCCGAAGGGCCTTCGCATGAGCATCCCCACCACCCGCCTCGGCCGCACCGGCCTGACCGTGTCGCGCCTCGCGCTCGGCACCATGACCTTCGGCCTGCAGACCGAAGAGTCTGTCTCGCACGCCATCCTCGACAAGGCCACCGACGGCGGCATCAACTTCCTCGACATCGCCGACGTGTACCCGCTGGGTGGCGGGCTCGACACGGCCGGGCGCACCGAAGAGATCGTCGGCCGCTGGCTGAAGAACCAGGGCGCGAGCCGCCGCGAGAACTTCATCGTCGCCACCAAGGCCGTCGGCAAGATGGGTCCGAACGCCTGGGACCAGGGCGCGTCGCGCAAGCACCTGCTGAGCGCCATCGACGCGTCGTTGAAGCGCCTGCAGCTCGACCATGTCGACCTGTACCAGCTGCACAGCGACGACCGCGAGACGCCGCTGGACGAAGCCGTCGAGGCGATGGACACCATCGTCAAGTCGGGCCGCGCGCGCTACATCGGCGTGTCGAACTTCCTGGCCTACCGCCTGGCGCGCGCGCTGGGCCGCGCGGACTACCTGCGGCTCACGCGCTTCGTCTCGGTGCAGCCGCGCTACAGCCTGCTGTTCCGCGAGATCGAGCGCGAGCTGCTGCCGTTGGTCGGTGAAGAGGGCCTGGGCGTGATCCCGTACAACCCGCTTGCCGGCGGCCTGTTGACTGGCAAGTACAAGCCGGGTGCCAAGCCCGAGGAGAACACCCGCTTCACGCTCGGCACCGCCGGCGCGATGTACCAGGACCGCTACTGGAACGACCGCAGCTTCGATGCGGTGCAGCGTTTGCATGCCGTGGCCGAAGAAGCCGGCGTGCCGCTCGCGACACTGGCCGTCGCGTGGGTGATGGCCAACCCGTTGATCGCTGCGCCGCTGCTGGGCGCCAGCCGGCCCGACCAGCTCGACGCCACGCTGGCCGCGGCCGAGTACAAGCTCGACCCGGCGCTGAAGGCGAGGCTCGACGAGCTGACGGCCGAGTTCCGCAAGGGCGACGCGCCTCGTTGATCGTCGCTGTGCGGCCCAATCTGGCAAGAGGCATGAGGCCATTGCTCATGCAAAAGGCATGTTGGCCCGCTGTTGCCTAGACTCTCTGCATGACTACCCTCGTTGTTTGCAACCACGCTGCCTTGGCCGCACTGCTTCTTGCAGCGGCCTACGCACGCGCGGTCGCAAAGATGCGGCGTCGTCAGCTGACGCCCGCACATTCCTAAGCCCGGCGGTCGCTCTCTCTCCCTTCAGCGCAACCATCCACCGCCGGGCACAAGCCTCGCGCGTCAGCGGACGTCCGACATAGCCGGCGTTCGCATCGATGGAGTGCTGCCATGCATGCAGTCGTTCACGGCGAGCCGACGCTCGTCGACTTTGATCACGCACGTCTCACGAAGCTGGTAGCTCACCAGCCTAAGCCCCCCGGCGACCGCACCCGGTAGCCTGCCGGCCGCGCCCCATCGCTCCAGGCTCACACGCGAGCCGCCTCGTTCCGCCACTGCGTTCCAGTCGCCGCGACAGCGTGCGCCTCGAAGGCTGGCGTCAGCCATTCGCAAAGGATTTCCCATGACCCCTCGTTCCATTCTTGCCGTGACCGACTTCTCGATTCACGGAGGCAGGGCGCTGGACCGTGCGGCGCTGCTGAGCGCCGAGCACGGCGCGGTTCTCAAGCTGGCCTGTCTAGCCTACCCGGGAGAAGCGCCACCGTCGGATGCGGCCACCCGGCTCGCCCACCATGCGCTGCAGCTCTCGCAGATCCACCGCATCGATGTCCGTGCCGTGAGCCGCCTTGCCCATGCGGTTGAGGATCTGCTGCCCGAGGTGAGCGCTGCCGACCTGGTCGTGTGCGGCACCGCGCCGGTGAGAAACCTGCGTTCGTTCTTCCTGGGCCAGCCGGTGGAAGCGCTGATCCGCAACGCGCGGCGGCCCGTGCTGGTTGCGCGCCGGAGCGCCAAGCGTTCGTACCGCAACATGCTGGTCGCCGTCGACTTCTCGGAGGCCTCGCGTGGCCTGGTGGACATGGGCTTCTCGCTCGGCAAGACGGCTTCGGTCGAGCTGTTCCATGCCGTCAGCACCGCGAACGAAGGGAAGCTTCGTTATGCCGAAGTGTCGGATCGTGCCATCAAGGCCTACCGCGACCAATGCAGGCGCCACGCCCAGGACCGGATGTTCTGGCTCACCGACTCTTACGATTCGCGGCGCAACCGGGTGCAGTCGGCCCTCGCGCACGGCGACCCCGCCAGGCAGACGTTGGTGCAGCAGCAACGCAACGGGTCGGAGCTCATCGTCGTGGGCAAGCACCCCGCCTCGACCTTCACGGACATGCTGTTCGGGAGCGTGGCAGTCCGCATCCTGGCCTACTCGGCCACGGACGACCTGCGTGCCGACGTGCTGATCGTTCCGCATGACTGGCAACCTGCGTCGAGCACGTCTGCGGCCAGTCGGCTGCAGGCTGAGCGGCTTCCTTCACGCCGGGTCAGGGCTGGCGCACCGCAGTCGCCGCGTGGGCCCTCGATGATTTGAGTCTTGGATCAATCCATCTGAAATTTCGATTTTACGGATGGTTGGGTGCGTCCTACATTGTCTCCGGGCAAGACACGACCCATCACAACGACCGGAGACAACATGACCACTCGACCGCGCCTGCGGGCGCTCTTCGCTGCGGCATCCGCAGCCGCTTTCATCTCTGCATGCGGAGGTGGCGGAGGCTCCTCGTCGCCGCCACCGACGGCCCCGCCGCCCTCGACGGCTGCCACGCCGCAGCTGAAGATGACGGTCACCGCGACCACCGACTTCCCCGGCACCTTCGGAAGCGTCGGCGCCTACGAGCAGGTCAGCGGCACCATCAGCGGCGAACTCGATCCCAAGGACTCGAAGAACGCGATCATCCAGGACCTCGAACTCGCGCCGGTGAACGCGCGGGGCATGGTCGAGTACAGCGCAGACTTCACGATGCTCAAGCCCAAGGACATGGGCAAGGCCAATGGCGTGCTGCGCTACGACGCGCCCAATCGCGGCAACATCCTGACGATGCCCAACCTCGCGGCCAACCCGAGCGACGCGGAGTTCTTTGAACGCGGCTACGTCTGGATGTTCTCGGCCTGGCAAGGCGACGTGCCCAAGAGTTCGCCGCAGCGACTCACGGCGACAGTGCCGGTCGCCCGCAACAAGGACGGCTCGTCGATCACCGGCCCCTATGCGACGGAGCTGCTGGCCAGCGCGGCCACACCATCGATCGCGCTGCCCGGCGGCGTCTTCAACGGCACCATGATCCCGTATGCACCGGCCGATCTGGACAACACCCGCCCTGGCTACCTGCTGACGCAGCGCGTCAACGAGACGGACCCTCGCGTGGCCATTGCACCGTCGGACTGGAAGTTCGCTGCCTGCGATGCGGCCGCCAACCCTTTCCCCGGCACCGCCGATCCGACGCGCGTCTGCCTCAAGGGCGGCTTCCAACCGAATCGCCTGTACGAATTGCAGTACGTCGCCAAGGACCCGAAGGTGATGGGCGTCGGCCTGGCGGCCCTGCGTGACACGGTGAGCTTCTTCCGCGGCGCGGCTGCGGATGCCGCCGGCACGCCGAATCCGCTGGCCGGAAAGATCAAGTTCGCCATCGGCCAGGGCACCTCGCAGTCCGGCAACGCGATGAAGACCTTCCTGCACCTGGGCTTCAACCAGCGACTCGACGGGGGCAAGGTCTTCGACGGCGTGTATGCCCATGTGGCCGCGCGCCAGACCAACATCAACACACGCTTCGCCGTGCCGGGCGGCGGTGGCGGGCTGCGCACCGACCATCGCGCGTTCGGCCAGACCGCGCCGCGTGGGCTGTCGGCCGACTATGTCGACTCGGTCTCGGGGCGCCAGGGCGGCGTGATGAAGCGCTGCGAGGCGACCGCCACCTGCCCGAAGTTTTTCCTCGGCTTGTCGGGCACCGAGTTCTGGCAGCTGCAGGGCTCACCTGTGCTGACGGACGCCTTCGGCTTCAGCGACCTCACGCAGCCGGCCAACGCACGCATCTACTACTACGCCAGTTCGCAGCACTCCACGGGCACCGGCGGGCTCGCGGCCGGCATCGGCTTCAACCCAGCCGCGACGGTCTACCCGGCCGGTTCCATGGTGGACACCGCCGACACCTTCCGCGCCCTGTTCGTGAACCTGGAAGCCTGGGTGACGCAGGACGTGCCGCCGCCGGCGAGCCAGGTGCCCAAGGTGGCGGACGGTACGCTCGTGCCGCCCAGCCAGCTCGTCTTCCCGACCATTGCGGGCCTCAGCTGGACACCGGCCGGCGGCTCGCCCACGGCGATCCCGGCATTCAGCTACCTCGCCCGCTACAACGGCTTTCCATTGCTCGACTACGGCCCGCAGTACCGCCCGGAAGACGAGTCGGGCGTGCCCACCCTGGTGCCGCCTTCGTACGCAGGCCGCGACTACGCCATCCTGGTGCCGCAGGTGGACGCGAGCACCGGTCTGACCAAGGCCGGAATCCGCGCCGTCGACGTGCAGGCGCCACTGGGTACCAACCTGGAGTTCAACTACGTTGCGACGCCCGGGATCGTCGACCTCGTGAACCTGTCGGGGGCCTTCCTGCCTTTCCACAAGACCGAGACCGCACGCATCGCGGCCGGTGACACGCGGCCGTCGCTCGAATCGCTCTACACCGACCAGGCGGGGTATGTCGCGGCAGTCACCACGGCGGCGAACAGTCTGGTGTCGCAGCGCTTCCTGCTTCAGCGCGACGCCGACCGCCGCGTGCAGCGGGCGCAAGCCAACCCGGTGCTTCCGTAGCAGTCCGAGGTCAGCGAGGAGCTCGACGAGTTCCGCAAGGGCGCCGCGCCGCGCTGAGGGCGCACCCTTATACTGCCCATCCCTTTGGGGAGTAGCCGGCTTCCGCTTCTGGAAGCGCCTGCGTCAACACACTCGGCATCTTGCATGCTGTGGCGCCGGCATCCGTTCATTCGGTTGGCGAGACCATCGGCATGTCACCACGACTTAGGTCGGGCAGTGGTGACGTGCCGTTGCGCTCTCGCCCGACCCATTAGAACGAATCCCACATGAATTTCGCTTCCACCGCGTTGCTGGCCCTGGCCATGTCGACCGATGCATTTGCCGCGGCCGTCGGCAAGGGCACCGCACTCCAAAAACCGAAATGGTCCGAGGCGCTTCGCACGGGCGCCATCTTCGGCGTGATCGAGGCGATCACGCCCCTCATCGGCTGGGGGCTCGGGTTGGCCGCCGCCGACTACGTCAAGACCTTTGACCACTGGATCGCGTTCGTGCTGCTGCTGGTGCTCGGCGGACGCATGGTCTGGGCGGCCGCGCAGAAGCCGGACGAGGCAGAGGCCGCGAAGCCGAGCAGGCACGGTTTCTGGCTGCTGGCGGTGACGGGGTTCGCGACGAGCATCGACGCGATGGCGGTCGGTGTGGGCCTGGCCTTCCTGAATGTGAGCATCGTGCCAGTCGCCGCCGCGATCGGCCTGGCGACCTTCGTGATGGTCACCCTCGGCGTGATGGTCGGCCGCCTGCTGGGCAACGTGGTCGGGCGTTGGGCCGAAGGGATCGGCGGCCTGCTGCTCATCGGCATCGGCTCGTTCATCCTCTACGAACACCTCACGGCCCTCGCATGAACACCCCTAACGGATCGCGCTACCCTGCATTCCTGCGCCACACGCACTGGATCACCTTCGTTCTCGTGCTCCTGGCTTACATCGCCATCAACGCGAGGAAGTTTCTCGAGCGCGGCTCCGCGGAGCGCCTCTTCGTCGTTGAATCGCACTTCCTGCTCGGCATGCCGGTGTTGCTGATCACCGTGCCGAGGATTCTCGTGCGCCTGCGGCACACGGCCCCGCCGATCATCCCCGAGCCCGGCGCGGCTTCTCGCCTGGCGGCATGGACGGCGCATCTGGCGCTTTTCGTGTTCTTGGTCGTGCAGCCGGTGCTGGGCATCGCGTCCAGGCTGCTTTCCGGCCGCGGCATCGGCTTGCCGTTGACCGAGTGGGCGATTCCCTCGTTCGGCGCGGCGCAACCCGAGCTGGCGAAATCCCTGGAGCATCTGCACGAGTTCATCGGCGAGGCCTTCTACTACGTCATCGGCATCCACATCCTGGCGGCGCTCTGGCACTGGCTCGTCCGGCGTGACAACACACTGCAGCGGATGCTCTAGCCGCAAGCGCGGCGGGCGTGGTGGCCGGCGCGCCGGTCAGGTCCGCGCTGGCAACTGTCTGATGGCCTCCGCCACCGCATCGATGCCTTCAGCCGTCAGATCCGGCGCCGCCACCCGGTCGCGCTGCGGCCAGGCCGCGAAATGGCGCGCCTGCGAACGCTCGTAGTGCGGGTCGTAGTGCAGCGCCATCAGCTCGGCGAACAGCGGCGGCAGGTCGCCGGCCTCGGCCCAGGCCTGCCAGCGCTGCACGGTTTCCTTCCCCTGCATTTCCTTGAGCCGGCCCAGCGTCTCGGCCAGCGCGTGGCGGTCGTCGGCGAGGTAGGCGTAGTCGCGCAGCAGGAAGGCCAGCCGCGCCTCGGGCGTTGCCTCGACCTCGATGCAGTGCGCCGCGCGCATGCGCGTCACCAGCGGAACCGGCAGCGCGATGCGGCCGATGCGCGCGCTCTCGCCCTCGATGTACAGCGGGCGCGACAGGTCGAGGGTTTCGAGCGCGGTCGCGATGAGCGTCTCGAAGCGCTTCTGCGACGGCTGCGGCACGCCGGGCAGGCCGCCCAGCAGCGATCCCTTGTGGCTGGCGCAATGCTCCAGGTCGAGCACCTGTTCGCCGCGCGCGGCCAGCGCTTCGAGCACCCGCGTCTTGGCGCTGCCCGTGGCGCCGCAGATCACCTTCAGCTGCAGCCGTGGCACGACCGTCTCGATGATCTCCAGCACATGGTGGCGGAAGGCCTTGTAGCCGCTCGCGAGCTGGCGCGCGTCCCAGCCGACCAGGCGCATCCAGTTGACCATCGAGCCGCTGCGCAGCCCGCCGCGCCAGCAATAGACCATCGGCCGCCAGTTGGCCGGCTTGTCGGCCCACTGCTCGCGCAGGTGGCGCGCGAGGTTGGCCGCGACCATCGCGCCGCCCACGCGGCGGGCCTCGAAAGCGCCGGTCTGCTTGTAGATGGTGCCGACGATGCGGCGCTCCTCGTCGTCGAGCACCGGGCAGTTGACGGCGCCGGGAATGTGGTCGAGCGCGAACTCGGCCGGCGAGCGCGCGTCGATGATGGTGTCGAAGTCGTGCCGGTCCGTCACGCGGGTCGGCTGTCGGCGATGGTTGTTGTTGTCTTCAGGCATAGGCAGGCCCCAGTGTGCGCCGCAGCCGGCCGCTGGCGACGTCGACCAGGGCCACCAGCGCGAACATGGCGATGAGTACCGTCATGGCCTGCGGCTGCTGGAAGATCGACAGGTGAAAGTACAGCAGCTGGCCCAGCCCGCCGCCGCCGACGAAGCCCAGCACCGCCGCCATGCGGATGTTCATTTCCCAACGGTAGAGCGTGTAGGCCAGCCACTGCGGCAGCACCAGCGGCAGGCTGCCGTAGGCGAAGGCCGCGACCGCGCCGGAGCCGCTCTGCAGCAGCGCCTGTTCGGGCTCGCGCGGCGCGTTCTCCAGGCTCTCGGCGAACAGCCGGCCCAGCACGCCGGTGGTGTGCAGCGCCAGCGCCAGCGCACCGGCGAAGGGGCCGATGCCCGCGGCCAGCACCATCAGCGCGGCCCAGACCAGCTCGGGCACGCTGCGCAGCAGGTTCAGCACGAAGCGCGACGCCTGCCGCGCCACGGCACCGCCACGGCCCGATGCGGGCAGCGCCAGCACCGCGCCGGCGGCAGCGGCGAGCAGCGAGCCGAGCGCGGAGACGGCCAGCGTCTGCAAGGCGCCCCACGCGGTCTTGGCCACGAAGCCGGCCGACAGGTCGGGCGGGAAGAACTCCGCGACGAAGGTGCCCATGAACCCCAGCGACTCGCGCGTGAACAGTGCGCGGTAGTCGATGGCGAGGTAGACGAAGCTCGCGACCACGGCCGCCAGCACGCCGCCGAGCACGGCCCAGCAACGCACGCAGGGCGGTGGTGCGGTCGGCATCGTGCGGACAGCGGTCGTGTTCAAGCCAGAAGCCTCCGCAGCGCATTGCTCAGCGCATCCGCCAGCAGCACCAGCGCCAGGAACACCAAGAGGATGCTGCTCGCCTCGCCGCCGTTGAGCATCTTCATCGACTGGTCCATCAGCTGGCCCAGTCCACCGGCGCCGACGAAGCCCATCACCACGGAAGCGCGCACCGCGCATTCCCAGCGGTACACGGTGTACGAGACGAGCTCCTGCGCGCAGTTGGGCAGCAGCCCGTAGCACAGCGCGGCGAACCGGCTGCTGCCCGCTTCGAGCAGCGCGCGCGACGGGCGCGTATCGGTCGACTCCAGCACCTCGGCGTACACCTTGCCGAGCATGCCGCCGTAGGTGATGGCCAGCGCCAGCACGCCCGCGGCGGGGCCGAGGCCCAGCGCCCGCACGAAGATCAGCGCCCACACGATTTCCGGGATGGCGCGCAGCACCATCAGCACGCTGCGTCCGCCCTGCCGCACCACGCCCGCCCGCACGCGGCCCGGCCCCGGGCCGATGCGCGACACCGACAGCGCGCGCGTCGTGACGAAGGCCAGCGGCGCGCCGATGACGAAGGCCAGCGCCGTGCCGGCCGTGGCCATGGCCAGCGTTTCGAGCGTCGCCTTGAGCAGCATCGCGAGAAAGGCCGGCGCCGTCTCGGGCGGCAGGAAGGCGCCGAGGAAACCGCCGATGACCTGCAGGTTGCCCGAGGCGAACAGCGCGGCCGGGTTGAACTCGGCCAGCGTCAGCATGGGCCAGGCGATGACGAGCGCCGCCAGCACGCCGACCAGTCGCCGCCGCGCGGCCGGGTCGTGCAAGGGGACGCTTGCCGAGGTCACAGGCAGTCCGGCCGCGCCACGGCCACGGCGGCCGCGCGCACCGGTAACGCATCCGCCACGCCCTGCATCGGCAGCGCGCCTTCGCTCGCATACAGCGCGGTCAGCATCTGCGGCGTGACGTCGCCCACCGGCGCGTCGAACATCACCTGCCCGTCGCGCATGCCGACGATGCGCGGAAACCAGCGCAGCGCCAGGTCGACCGCATGCAGCGAGGCCACCAGCGTCGCGCCGGTCGATTCGCTCTGCGCCACCAGCTGTTGCAGCGTGGCGTCGGCCAGCGTCGGGTCGAGCGCCGACACCGGCTCGTCGGCCAGCAGCAGGCGCGGCCGCTGGTACAGCGCGCGCGCGATGCCCACGCGCTGCAGCTGCCCGCCCGAGAGGCGGTCGCAGCGGTCGAACAGGCGGTCTTCCATCGCGACACGCGACAGCGCGGCGTGCGCGCCCGCGATGTCCGACGGATGCAGCAGCGACGACAGCGCCCGCAGCGCCGACCAGTCGCCCAGCCGCCCCGACAGCACGGCCGTCACCACGCGCAGCCGCGGCGCGATCGGCGGGCTCTGGTGCACCGTGCCGATCTGCGCGCGCAGCCTGCGCAGCGCCGGCCCGCCGAGCTGCCACGGCGCCGCGTCGAGCAGCGTGGCCGTGCCCTCGCTCGGCCGCAGCGCGGCGCCGAGCACGCGCAGCAGCGTCGTCTTGCCCGCGCCCGACGGCCCGATGACCGCGAGCCGTTCGCCCGCGCGCGCCGCCAGCGTCACGCCCTGCAGCGCACGGTGCCCGTTGGGGTGCACCAGGCCGACGGCGGCCAGGGAGAAACTCATCCCTGCAACCGGACCATGAAGGTCACTTGATCAGGCCGGCCGACTTGCCCGCCGTCTCGATGCCGTCGTAGTTCGACGACTTGGTCGGGATGAACTTGCTCGCGCGCTGCAGCGCCATGATTTCCTTGTCCGCCGGGTTGGCCGGGTCGAGCTTGAGGAAGGCGTCGGTCAGCTTCTTCTGCAGGGCCGGGTCCATGCCGGGACGCACCGTCCAGTTGTAGTCGTAGTAGGTCGGCGTGGTCGCCAGCACGCGCACCTTGGCGGCGTTGGGGTTCTTCGACTCGACCAGCTTGTCCCACACCGACGCGTTGAGCACGCCCGCTTCGGCGCGCGACGCGGCCACGAAGGCCACCGTGGCGTCGTGCGCGCCCGAGAACGCGACCGTCTTGAAGTCCTTCTCGGGGTTGATGCCCGCCTGCAGCAGGAAGTAGCGCGGCATCAGGCTGCCCGACGTGGAAGAGGGCGCGCCGAAGGCGAAGGTCTTGCCCTTCAGGTCCGCCAGCGTCTTGGCCGTGCTGTCGATCGGCACGATGAACTTGCTGGTGAACACCTCGTCTTCGGCCCGCTGCACGATCGGCACCGCGCCGCCGTTGGTGCGGATGCGCGCCTGCACGTAGGTGAAGCCGCCCAGCCACGCCAGGTCGATCTTGTTCGTCGCCAGGCCTTCGACCACGGCGGCGTAGTCGGTCACGGGCGTGAACTGCACGTCCATGCCGGTTTCCTTCTTCAGGTAATCGCCCAGCGGCGCGAACTTGCGCTGCAACTCGGTCGGCGCCTCGTCGGGGATGGCCGACACGCGCAGCACCTTGCCCTGTGCGGAAGCACCGAGCGCGGCGAAGGAAAGGGACAACGCAAGCGTCAGTCGGAGGATCGTTTTCATGGGGGTGTGCCTCGGAGGCATGCGGACAAGGAAGGGCGCCATTGTAGAAACCGGCGCCATGACGCGATGACTTCGATAATCCACCGCATGAACCCCACGCCCATGAACCCGCTCGCGCCGCTGCGCCTCACCAGTTTTTCGCACGGCGGCGGCTGCGGCTGCAAGATCGCGCCCGGCGTGCTGTCGGAGATCCTCAAGAACAGCGGCGGTGGCCTCATCCCGCCCGAGCTGCTGGTCGGCATCGAGACCGCCGACGACGCGGCCGTCTACAAGTTGAACGACAGCCAGGCGCTCATCGCCACCACCGACTTCTTCATGCCGATCGTGGACGACCCCTACGAATTCGGCCGTATCGCAGCCACCAACGCCATCAGCGACGTCTACGCCATGGGCGGCAAGCCCATCATGGCGCTGGCCCTGGTCGCGATGCCCGTCAACCAGCTGCCGATCGAAGTCATCGGCGACATCGTGCGCGGTGGCCAGGACGTGTGCCGCGCCGCCGGCATCCCCATCGCGGGCGGCCACACCATCGACTCGGTCGAACCCATCTACGGCCTCGTCGTGATGGGCCTGGTGCACCCCGACCGCGTGCGCCGCAACGCCGGCGCCAAGCCCGGCGACGTGCTCATCCTCGGCAAGCCGCTCGGTGTCGGCGTGCTCTCGGCCGCGCTGAAAAAGGAGCAACTGAGCGAAGCCGGCTACCGGCAACTGATCGACACCACCACCAAGCTCAACACCCCCGGCATCGCGCTGGCGCAACTCGACGGCGTACACGCCCTGACCGACGTCACCGGCTTCGGCCTGGCCGGCCACGCGCTGGAACTGGCGCGCGGCGCGGGGCTGACGGCCGTGATCGAGTGGTCGAAGGTGCCGCTGCTCGACGGCGTGGAAGCGATGGTGGCCGAGGGGTTCGTGACCGGGGCTTCGGGGCGGAACTGGGCGGGCTACGGGGCCGATGTCGAATTGGCCGAGGAGCTGCCGGCGACGGCGCAGAGTCTGTTGAGCGATCCGCAGACTTCGGGGGGGCTGCTGGTGAGTTGTGCTGCCGAGGCTGTCGATGCGGTGCTGGAGGTTTTCGGGGGGGAAGGGTTTGGTGGCGCGCAGGTGATTGGGCGCGCGGAAGCGGGCGTGACAGGTTTGACAGTGCTGCGCTGACTCGAGTTGCGGGCGAACAGGCCCCGCTTCAGTTGAGCGCCGACACCTATCGAAACGCATCCATATTCGCCTGCAGCTGGAAGTAGGCGAACTGTCTTGTTATGGCGAGCCTGGCGCGTGGCTTGGGGGTCTCCGATTCTTGTCAATCTCGCCACGACTACCGGATATTGGAAGGAGGGCTGCTGTGCGAACTTCCTTGCTGCTCCTTGGCGCCCCATGACCCTGCGCCTAGCAGCATTGAAATCAATGTGACAGTGTGTGACAATGCAAACAAAATACTTAGGAGACGCCGCTTTGGATCCTATACAGGCCAAGCTCGAGGAGCTGCGTGACTTGCTTGCGAGGTCGCCAGATACGGCACCTGCTGCAGTGGCTGTAATTGGGGAAGGCGTACTTACTTCAAGGTCAGATTCAAAGGTCCCCTATGAGCTCCGTGTGGGGTGGGATCCAGTCAGGGCGCATCTTTGTGATCGAACCTGGGGGGTCTTCAATGTGCAGCTCATGGCGTACGTCGAGGCGCAGCGCTATACGGAGCAAGAGCTCAGGGCTGTTTTGGGGGAAATCCAAATCGACGATAGCCATTGGCGCTGGCTGAGAAAATCTCTCAACTACGCCTCCGACGATCAGTACAAGTGGTTCTTTTTGATCGCTGAAGGCTACCCCCAGGCTGCGTGTCTTGTTTATCACCCGAAGCCAAGCGCATTGCACGACGGTCAGATTTTCTACATCGAGTTCATTGCTGTTGCGCCATGGAATCGGGAGAACCCTTTAGCTCCGCGCTCGTTTGTGGGCGTGGGAAAACTTCTTGTGGAGGAGGTCCGAAATTTCGCCAAAGAAGAGCTTGGGCTGCATGAGGGATTTTCATTGCACGCCTTACCTAGAGCTTCTGGATTCTATCTCGCGCTTGGTATGAAACGCCTACCTGAGCATGATAAGGAAGTACTTCAGTACTTCGAGATGACATGAGCGAGTACGCCGATTTCCCTCTTTCGCCCGATTGTTGGGCCGATGGCTATGGGTACTACCAGGCGTTCCTTAAGGCAAAGAAGCATTTGTCTTCTTTGCCGCCTCGACATCGTGGAGCCGATCCCGATAGGACGCTATATGAGCTGACGACCCACTTGTACGCGGGCTCTGGTAAACCAGAGGCTTTGTATCGAGCGCGGCTAGGCGAGCTGAGTTCTGCGGCTGTCGTGTGGCTCGCGCGAGTTCGCGTCTTGTCGGAATGGTTTGTTGCTTCGAATGCCATTCCGCCGTTCGACGGTTTGAGCGATCAGACTCTTCAACAGTTGCGCGGCCTTGCCTCTGATGCGAGCGGACTTATTCAGGTCGCCTCTGTACTTCATGCGAAGGGCATCCTTCTGATTTATGAGCGTTCACTGCCTGGCTTGAAGGCCGACGGCGCAGTGTTTTTACTGCCCTCCGGTACCCCAGTTGTCGGGATGAGTCTTCGTCATGCGCGTCTGGACAACTACTGGTTCACCTTAATGCATGAATTGGGGCATATCAGGTTGCACGTTGACCAGTTGGAGTCACCAATTGTTGATGACCTCGACGAGGAGCGTCCCACTGTGACGGAGAGGCAAGCGGATCGATTCGCATCCGACGAACTCATTCCGCGAAGTGACTGGCGCAGTTGCCCTGCCAAGTACACCCTTAGCGAAGACGACATCTACGCATTTGCAAAGAAGATGGCGATTGCGCCACAGATTGTGGCGGGAAGACTGCGCCGTGAGTTGCGACGGCATGAGCTTTTCTCCGATTTGGTAAATGCGGTCAATACGCGGGAGATTCTGCTTGGCAAAGATTAAGTACACGCCCTTTTTGAAGCTCAAGTCGAACGAGGTGGGCGCGCTGGCCGTGCTGCCGGCCGCCATAAAGGAGTGGATCGTTCCATTTTTCGATCTGCCTCGGAAGGATGGAATGACGGCCAAGTCCTACCAAGTGCTGCTGGAGAAGAGCGCCCGTAAAGTCGAAAAGAATCTCGGGGAGGCGCAGCCATTTTTTCTAGACAACTTTGATATCCCGGATGATGTGGCAGCTGCCGGTGCATCGACATATGCCAGCGTAATCCAGCGGTTCCAGAACACAAGCTTTATCCCTGTATTGGGGCTCGATCGCTCACCTCATCACGTCAATGCCGTTTTTTTGGCAAAGGGACAGGGGATTATCCAGTCCGACGTGGCCGCTATTCGGTTGCTAGAGGAAGATTTCGACTCGTTCGCTCTGATCGAATCTGATATCCAAGACTTGATTGATCGAGGCATTGATTTTTCATCCTGGCGTTTGATTCTTGATTCGCGGATGTGTAGCAACGTTAATGTGATCGGACACGCGAAAAAGCTTGCAGATTTCATTGCGGCATCCCGCGTGGCGTTCAACTTCTCGGAGATTATCGTCGCCGGCTCATCTGTTCCGGCATCTATCGGCGAGGCGGCGAAATCTAACCAAACAACCAGTCTCGATCGCACTGAACTGCAGCTATTTCGAGAGATTCAGGATGTGCACGGTTTGGATGACATCGGGTTTGGCGACTACACTGTAGTGAGCCCGATGTATTCAGACATTAGCATCCCCCCGGAGATGATGCAAAACGTCATGGCGCCGAAGATTATTTACAGTGACGACCTCCATCATCACATTTGGCGAGGTGGTGCATTAAAAACGCACGCGAGGGGAAGTCTCCAGTATAACGATATTGCTTTGCAGATAGTGTCGCAATCGTTCTACCGTGGATCGGCTTATTCCTACGGGGATGCGTACCTTGATCAAAAAGCGAAACTGCTCGGCAGCGGCGTCACTCCTAGCAGCATTCTAAAGCCAACGATCAACGCGCACATCAGCTACATGGCAACTGACCACCCATTGTTGCAATGACGCGCGAGTAGAAATTCTGCGATTCGCTCGCTGACGTCGCGCGCAGCATTTGTTTGTGCAACCAGTTCACTCAAGTTTGCCCGATTTAGCCTTTCGAGCTTCTTGTCTCGGTCGCTACACATTGCGAGGAGTTCGCTCTTCCAAAGTGTAAGTAAGGCGACCTGCTTATTGAAACTTGGACTCACGGTTGCCTTCCGAAGGTAACGCAACTTTACGCAATCGGACGCATCCGAAGTTGCCAGAATCATGCCCCAATGGCACGGCGCCAGTGCCGCAGCCTGAGCAACATGATTGTCCGTGGTCACTAGCGTTATTCGCTCGAATGCCTGATCGTAAAAGGCACCTTGGCGAAGAATTCGAGCGACAGTGTCCGTTTGGCCCTTTATCTCGTAGCAGTGGGCAGAACGATGAATTGCCACCACATCCGCGATGGCATTTCCATTGTGAACTCGAACCTCTTCCAAGACCGCTCGCGGAACGGCTGATCGACCTCGAAGGTGTGAGATCAACGTTGCTCGAATGGATTTATCGGAAAGTTGGGCCATGGTGGCTAGAGCTGGAACCTGGGGACGGAGAGCATCTGTGATCATACGAGGGGATATTGGATGCGGCCACGCGCTCCCCGCTGGGGTTTGACCCTTCGGGCGTTGCCGATCGTTAGCATGCGGTAGTCGTCCCTTTGCTCCAACGTGCCCCTCGTCGTTGGAGATACCGAATGCAGTTCCACGCCGTTGGTGCTCACAACCGTTCGCCGGACGAGCTCGATCAGTTTGCATCGGGACTGATCCTTACTCTGCTCACCTCCGGAACTGCATTTCGCAGTTTTGCGGTCGCTCATGCAAGGTGCGACTTGAAGCTCATGAACATCCTGTACGGTGACGGTCAAGGCAACTCAGTCGCTACTGACCCAGTCAAGCTAACTCATTCTTGGAGCTTGGCTTCGCTGCCTTGGTGGGCATGAATCGGCCCCTCGTCGATGAACGTTTGCTGCTTGCGTATAGACCTTGAAGGAGACCTCAGTTGCCTAGACGTGGAAGTTGGCAAACGCTGCATTGCGTACGTCTTGCTAAAGGCGCTTTGTCATGGCCGCCGAATCCGGATAGGCCCACCCTTTGAAAGTGCGTCGACTTCCATGGCCCCGCGTGTCACCTTCGCCCGTCCCTCCACCGCAAGTTGCCCCGCCACGCGCCGGATGGCGGGCATCTGCGCGCGCCAGATGCGCTGGTCGGATGACAGCGCACGCGCCACGTCGGAAGGGAAAATCGACGTCGAGGGCGCACGGGAAGCGAGCAGCGTCAGGATCTTGTCCGCGATGGCTTGGTCTTCTTGCAAGTCGGCGTCAGGAAGTCGAAGGTCGGTGCGTCGCATGGATCATGGGGTGCAAGATGCCGGCCGGTAAGCATATGGCGGCATGGACGAATCCTTCGATTTTGCGTACGTTCGTTGTCTCTCTCTGGAGCGAACCATGACCCCACCGATCACCGCCAGTGAAGCGCGTGCAAGCCTGCATCGGCTGATCGATCAGGCCAACGAATCGCATCAGCCTATCCTGATCTCCGGCAAGCGCAACAGCGCGGTGCTGGTGTCTGCTGACGACTGGCAGTCGATTCAGGAAACGCTGTATTTGCTGTCGGTTCCCGGTATGCGGGAGTCCATCAAGGAGGGGCAGGCAGAGCCGCTGGGTGAGAGCGGAGCCACTACGAGTGAACGGGGCGACTGAAGGCCGAGGCCTGCGACGGCGCCGCCTTCCCCCCATGAGATGGCCGCCTACCCCACCTCCGCTATCGTCCACCCCATGACTTCCTCCCTCCGCCTCGGTTGGCGCACCCTCTGGCGCGATCTGCGCGCTGGCGAGCTGCGGCTTCTCATCGTTGCCGTGCTGCTCGCGGTGGCTGCGCTCACGGCCGTCGGCTTCTTTGCCGACCGGCTCAAGGGCGGGCTGCAGCGCGATGCGCGGCAACTGCTGGGGGGCGACGCGGTGCTGGCCAGCGACAACCCGACGCCTGACGCCTTCGTCGAGCGCGCCAAGTCGCTGGGCCTGGAGGCCACGTCGACCTACGGCTTCCCGACCATGGCCCGCGCGTCCGACGCGCAGGGCGGGGCGAGCAAGCTGGTGTCGCTGAAGGCGGTGACCACCGGCTATCCGCTGCGCGGCAGCGTGCAGGTCGCGACGACGAGCGACGGCCCCGGCCAGGCCACGCGGGACGTGCCGGCACCGGGCGAAACCTGGGTCGATGCGTCGCTGCTCGAATCGCTGGGCCTGAAGGTCGGCGACACGCTGCTGCTGGGCGACACCGGCCTGCGCGTGTCGCGCGTGATCACGCTGGAGCCGGACCGGGGCGGTGGCTTCGCGAGCTTTTCGCCGCGCGTGATGCTCAACCAGGCCGACGTGGCGCGCACCGGGCTCGTGCAGCCGGCCAGCCGCGTCAACTACCGCTTCGCCGTGGCGGGCGAGGCGGGCGCGGTGAAGCGCTTCAGCGACTGGGCCGATGCCTCGCTCAAGCGCGGCGAGGTGCGCGGCGCGCGGCTCGAATCCTTCGAGAGCGGCCGGCCCGAGATGACGCAGACGCTCGACCGCGCCGAGAAATTCCTCAACCTGGTGGCGCTGCTCGCGGCGCTGCTGAGCGCTGTCGCCGTGGCGCTGGCGGCGCGCGGCTTCGCGGCCAGCCACCTCGACGACTGCGCCATGCTGCGCGTGCTGGGCCAGAGCCAGCGCACCATCGCCGGCGCCTACGCCTTCGAGTTCTTCATCGTCGGCCTGGTCGCGAGTGGGCTGGGCGTGGCGATCGGCTTCGGCGTGCACTACGCCTTCGTGCTGCTGCTGGCCGGCCTGGTCGAAACGGCGCTGCCGGCGCCCACGCTGTGGCCGGTGGCCTTCGGGCTGGGCATGGGTCTGGTGCTGCTGTTCACCTTCGGGCTGCCGCCCGTGCTGCAGCTGGCGCGCGTGCCGCCGCTGCGCGTCATCCGGCGCGATGTCGGCGGGCTCAAGCCGGCCTCGCTGGCGGTGCTGGGCATCGGCGCGCTGGGCTTCGTCGCGATGCTGCTGGCGGCCAGCAGCGATTTGAAGCTGGGGCTGATCGCGGTCGGCGGCTTCGCCGGCGCGGTGGCGGTGTTCGCGTCGCTGAGTTGGGTCGCGGTGAAGGTGCTGCGCCGCAGCGTCAACGAGACGACGGCGCCGCGCTGGCTGGTGCTGGCCACGCGGCAGATCTCCGCGCGGCCGGTGTACGCGGTGGTGCAGGTCAGCGCGCTGGCGGTCGGCCTGCTGGCGCTGGTGCTGCTGGTGCTGCTGCGCACCGACCTGGTGTCGAGCTGGCGCCGCGCGACGCCGCCCGATGCGCCCAACCGCTTCGTCATCAACGTGATGCCCGACCAGAGCGAGGCTTTCCAGAAGTCGCTGCGCGACGGGGGCGTCGCCAAGTTCGACTGGTACCCGATGATCCGCGGCCGGCTGGTCGCGATCAACGACAAGCCGGTCTCGCCCGACGACTACGCCGACGACCGCGCCAAGCGCCTGGTCGACCGCGAGTTCAACCTCAGCAACAGCGCCGAGGCGCCGGCGCACAACATCGTCAATGCCGGCGCCTGGACGCCCAACGCGCCGGGCGAGGTGAGCGTGGAAGACGGCCTGGCCGAGACGCTGGGCCTCAAGCTCGGCGACACGCTGCGCTTCGACATCGGCGGCATCCAGAACGACGCGCGCATCACCTCGCTGCGCAAGGTCGACTGGGGTTCGCTGCATGCCAACTTCTTCGTGATGTACACGGTGGCCGAGCTGCCCGACGTGCCGGTGACCTACATGGGCGCCTTCCGCGCGCCCGAGACCAAGGGCTTCGACAACGCGCTGGTGCGCGCCTACCCGAACGTGACCAACGTCGACATGAGCGCGACCATCGGCCAGGTGCAGCGGGTGCTCGACCAGGTGATCCGCGCGGTGGAGTTCCTGTTCGGCTTCACGCTGGCGGCCGGCCTGGTGGTGCTGTTCGCGGCGGTCACCGCCACGCGGGAGGAGCGCGCCCGCGAGTTCGCGGTGATGCGCGCGGTCGGCGCGCGTGCGTCGCTGCTGCGGCAGGTGCAACGCGCCGAGCTGGTGGGCGTCGGGTTGCTGGCGGGCTTCCTCGCGAGCATCGCCGCGTCGGCCATCGGCTGGGGCCTGGCGCGCTACGTGTTCGACTTCACCTGGACGGCGTCGCTGTGGGTGCCGGTCGCCGGTGCGCTGGCCGGCGCGGTGCTGGCGCTGGCGGCGGGCTGGTGGGGGCTGCGCGAGGTGCTGCGCCGGCCGGTGGTCGCGACGCTGCGGCAGGCCGCGGAATAGACGCGATCCCGCCGCGACTCATGCGGCGGGCTTGCGGTCCTTGAAGGTCCACCACGGCAGCAGTGCACTGAGCGACTGCACCTCGCCGCTCGCGACGCTCTCGTAGCCCGGCAGGGTGCCCAGCTGGTGCTGCCACTGCGCGCCACGCAGCACGGTCAGCAGCGCCTTGATGGCCGGCTGCTTCAGCGCGTCCTTCAGGCAGGCCAGGTGGTAGCGCTCGCGCACCAGCGGCACGAAGCCCAGGCCCGCTTCGCGCGCGGCCGATTCGAGACCGAGACCCGCTTCCGCTTCGCCCGAGGCCACCGCATGCGCGACGGCCGCATGCGAGGGCTCGATGCGGTCGTAGCCTTCGACGTCTTCGGGCGACAGCGACGCGCCGGCCAGCAGTTCGTCGAACAGCAGGCGCGTGCCGGTGCCGATGGCGCGGTTCACGTAGCGGGCGCGGCGCTGCACCACGTCGCCCAGCGAGCGCAGCGCGAGCGGGTTGCCGGCCGCGACGATCAGCCCTTGCGTGCGCCGCGCGAAGCCGATCAGCTTGTGCTGCCCCGGCTTGAGCAGCGGCTGATAAGTGCGCTGCGCCAGCGAGCCGCGCGGCGGCTCCTCGAGCGTGTGGAAGCCCGCCATCACGCAGCGGCCCTGGTTCAGCGCGCGGATGGCGTCCACGCTGCCGGTGAACTGGATGTCGAGCTGCAGCCGCGCGCCCGCGGCCTGCGTGCGCAGCAGCGCCAGCGCGTCGTCGTGGCTGGCCTGCAGGCTGAGCACATGGGTGCGCGGGTCGAAGGCGATCGCGAAGGCGCGTTCGAGCTCCGCGTGCAGCGCCTCGATCTGCGGGGCCAGCCGCGCCTGCGCCTGGCGCTCGGCCCACAGCAGCTTGTCGCCGAACTCCGAGAGATGCGCGCGCTGGCCCTGCTCGCTCATCACCAGCGCGTGGCCCAGCGTCTCTTCCCAGCGCTTGAGCTCGCCCCACACATGGCGGTACGACAGGCCGACCGCGCGCGCCGCCGCGGAGATCGAGCCGTGGTCGCGCACGGCCTGCAGCAGCGTCATCAACGGGTTGCGCACCATGGCGCGGCCGCTGCGGCGCGGCGCGATGGCGTAGGAGAGTTCGATGGCGTGCACGGGGAAAAAGAAGAGAAGAGGGCGCGTCGGTCTGGGGCGCGATTATGCGCACCCACCTATGCAACGTCGTGCATAGGTCGGCCCGTGGTGCGCCCGATACTCGCCCGCACCCACGATGAACACATTCACCGACAGCGTGACCTCCGCTGCGCACCTGATCGCGTCCGCCGATCCGGTGCTGCTCGCCATCGTCGGCCGTTCGCTGGCCGTCAGCGCCAGCGCCTGTGTGCTGGCCTGCGGCTTCGGCCTGCTGCTCGGCGCCTGGCTCGCCGTGGCGCGCTTCAAGGGCCGCGCCGTGGTGCTGGCGGTGCTCAACACCTTCCTCGCGCTGCCCTCGGTGGTGGTGGGCCTCGTCATCTACCTGCTGCTGTCGCGCTCGGGGCCGCTCGGCTTTCTGGGGTGGCTCTTCTCGTTCAAGGCCATGGTGCTGGCGCAGACGGTGCTGGTGCTGCCGATGGTCACCGCGCTCACGCGCCAGGTCATCGAGGACGCCGATCGCGGGCACGGCGAGCAGCTGCGCTCGCTCGGGGCCGGGCCGCTGGTCCGTTCGCTGCTGATCGCGGCCGACGAGCGCTATGCGCTGATCACCGTGCTGATCGCGGCTTTCGGCCGCGCCGTGTCGGAAGTGGGCGCGGTGATGGTGGTGGGCGGCAACATCGACGGCTTCACCCGCGTCATGACCACGGCCATCGCGCTGGAGACCAGCAAGGGCGACCTGCCGCTGGCGGTGGCGCTGGGCATCGTGCTGCTGCTGGTGGTGCTGGTGCTCAACCTCGCGATCGCCGCGCTGCGCGGCTGGCGCGAGCGGGCCGACGGCGGCGTGGCCGAGGCGATGCGCGGAGGGCAAATCGCATGAGCGATCTGCGGCCGGGCGAAACACTGTTCGCCTTGCACGACGTCGAGGTGCGCTTCGGCCATGTGCTGGCGTTGCGCGGCGCGACGCTGTCGATCGGCGCCGGCGAGCGCGTCGCCCTGATCGGCGCCAACGGCAGCGGCAAGAGCACGCTGCTGCGCCTGCTGCACGGCCTGGTGCCGCATGCCTCGGGCGCCGTGTTGCGGCGCGCGCCGCAGCCGCGGCAGGCCATGCTGTTCCAGCGGCCGCACATGCTGCGCGCGAGCGTGGCGACCAATGTCGCGCTAGCGCTGTGGCTGCGCGGCGGTGGCTGGCGCGCAGCCCGGCAGGCGGCGCACGAGGCGCTCGGCCGCGTCGGCATGACCGACCTTGCTGCGCGCAACGCACGCACGCTCTCGGGCGGCCAACAGCAGCGGCTCGCGCTGGCCCGCGCCTGGGCGCTGCACCCCGAGGTGCTGCTGCTCGACGAGCCCACGGCCAGCCTCGACCCCACGGCCAAGCGCGAGGTCGAGGCGCTCATCGCCGAGGCCGCCGCAGGCCGCACGCTGATCTTCGCCAGCCACAACCTCGGGCAGGTCAAGCGGCTGGCCACGCGCGTCGTCTACCTCGAGCAGGGGCGCGTGGTGGCCGACCTGCCCGTGCACGATTTCTTTCACGGGCCCCTGCCGGAAGAGGCCCACCTGTTCGTCAAAGGAGAACTCGCATGACCTTGAATTTCCTCCAGCGCGCGCTGCGCCCGGTTGCCAGTGCCGCTGCCGCCGTGGCCTTCGTCGCGTTCGGTGTCGCGGCCCAGGCCGGCACCATCACCATGGCCTCGACCACGTCGACCGAGCAGTCGGGCCTGTTCACGGTCCTGCTGCCGGCCTTCAAGCAGGCGACCGGCGTCGACACCAAGGTGGTGGCCGTGGGCACCGGCCAGGCCATCGACATGGCCCGGCGCGGCGATGCCGACGTGCTCTTCGTGCACGACACCACGGCCGAAGAGAAGTTCGTCGCCGACGGCTTCGCGGCGAAGCGGCTGCCCGTCATGTACAACGACTTCGTGCTGATCGGGCCGAAGAACGATCCGGTCGGTGTGAAGGGCAAGGACATCGTCGCGGCGCTCAAGAAGATCGCGGCCGCCAACGGGCCCTTCGTCTCGCGCGGCGACAAGAGCGGCACCGACGCCGCCGAGCGCCGCCTCTGGACGCAGACCGGCGTGGCCGACGCGGGCCAGCCAGTGCCCAACGACAAGAAGGGTAGCGGCTACAAGGAATGCGGCTGCGGCATGGGCCCGGCGCTGAACATCGCGGCCTCGAACGGCAGCTACGTGCTGGCCGACCGCGGCACCTGGCTGAGCTTCAAGAACCGGGCCGACCTGGCGGTGGTGGTCGAGGGCGACAAGCGGCTCTTCAACCAGTACGGCGTGATGGTGGTGAGCCCGACCAAATTCCCGAACCTCAACAGCGCCGACGCGCAGAAGTTCGTCGACTGGGTGACGTCGCCGGCCGGGCAGTCGACCATCGCCGGCTACAAGATCGGCGGCGAGCAGCTGTTCTTCCCGAACGCCAAGTGATGCAGCCGGCGGCGGGCGCGATCACCGTGTTCGCCGCCGGCAGCCTGCGCGCGCCGTTCACGCAGGCGGCGCGGGCCTTCGAGGCCGAGGCCCCCGGCCTTCGCATCGACTTCGTCTTCGGCGCCTCCGGCCTGCTGCGCGAGCGCATCGCCGGGGGTGAACGGGCCGATCTCTTCGCGTCGGCCAACCTGGCGCATCCGCAGGCCCTGGGCGATGCGCACGGGTACGGGCCGACCCGCGTCTTCGCCCGCAACGCGCTCTGCGCGCTGGTGCGGCGGGGGCTGGCCGTGACGCCGGAGACGCTGGTGCAGGCCATGCTCGACCCGGCCGTGCGGCTGGGCACGTCGACACCCGGGTCCGACCCGTCCGGCGACTACGCCTTCGCGTTCTTCGAGCACCTCGAGCGCTGCGGTGCCGCCCCGCCCGGCGCTGCGGCCGCACTGGCCGCCAAGGCGCTGTGCCTCACCGGCGCGCCCGGCGTGCCCAAGCCGCCGGGCAGTGGCAACGTCTACGGCCGGCTGGTGGCCAGCGGTGCGGCCGACGTCTTCCTCACCTACCGCACCAACGCCGGCATCGCCACGGCCGAGCAGCCCGGCCTGCAGTGGGTCGAGATCGGTCCGCACCTCAATGTCGGCGCCGCCTACGGCCTGACGGTGCGTGGCGATGCGCCGCCCGCAGCGCAGCGCCTGGCCGATGCGTTGTGTGGCGGCGCCGGCCAGGCGGCGTTGCACGACGCCGGCTTCCTGCCGCCCTGAGCGCGCTGCACCGACAATCGACCCATGCAGATTCAAGACAAGCCGCCCGTCGATAGCCCGTTCGAGTGGATCGGTGGCGAGCCCGCCGTGCAGGCGCTGGTCGACCGCTTCTACGACCTGATGGACCTGGAGCCGGCCTACGCGCGCCTGCGCGCGGTGCACGGCAACACGCTCGACAACGCGCGCCAGCGCCTCTTCTGGTTCCTCTGCGGCTGGCTCGGTGGCCCGCAGCACTACACCGACCGCTTCGGCCACCCGATGCTGCGCGCGCGCCATCTGCCGCAAAGCATCGGCGGCCACACCATCGGCCTCGCCGAGCGCGACCAGTGGCTGGCCTGCATGGACCAGGCGATGGGCGAGACCGGGGTCGACGAGGCGCTGCGTGCGCGCCTGCGCGACTCGTTCTTCAAGACGGCCGACTGGATGCGGCACTGACTCTCCGCCGACGGGGCAGTACGAATGCCGATTGCAGCACCCTGTAGGAAAAAGGCCTGCGATTGTTTCAATTTCGTGAATAGCGCGGTTCATTTTGGCAAGGGTTTCCACCTAGATCCCGGCGCACAATTCATCCAACAGAGCAGCACACACAACAAGTTGAAGACGCTGTTCTGGGTGAGCTTGGCACCGAGCGGTGGCCGCCTGATGGCGGTGCCCCCGATACCGGTTCGAAAATCATCCAACCTACTGAAAGAAACGAAATGAAGACCTCGAAGATCATCGCCGCCGCAACCCTGTCGCTCCTCGCCGCTGTCGGCGCCCAGGCGGAAACCTATGACGGCGTGCTGACCGTGAACTCGGTTGCCAGCCGCGCCGACGTGGATGCCCAGGCCCGCGCCACGGCCCGTGCCGGCGACGTGTTTGCCGACGCTGCGTTCTCCGGCGTGACCCCCGCGCTGACGGCCAGCGCCGACCGCGCCACGGTGCGCAACCAGGCCGTGCAGACCGCGCGCCAAGGCAACATCTACGGCGAAGTCGCTTCGGCCGGCGTGCTGTCGGTCGGCGGCAGCCAGGTCGACCGCGCCGCGGTTCGTGCCGATGCACGCAACGCGACGCGCACCAACGCGCTGTAATCGCCGCGCCGGCTTGCCGGCATCGTGAAAAAGCCCGCTACCGGAAGGTGGCGGGCTTTTTCTCTGGGCGCCTGCTTCCGAGGCTCAGCGCTTGCCAGGCGCCAGCAGCACCACCAGCGCCCCCGCCCCGCCTTCGGCCGGCTTGGCCTGCACGAAGGCCAGCACCTCGTTCTTCTGGATCAGCCAGCGCTGCGTCTTGGTCTTGAGCACCGGCTGCTTGCCGGGCGACCCCAGGCCCTTGCCGTGCACCACGCGCACGCAGCGCACGCCTTGTTTGTGCGCAGTGCGGATGAAGGCACCCAGCGCCTCGCGCGCCTCGTCGCTGCGCAGGCCGTGCAGGTCGACCTGCTGCTGAATCGTCCATTCGCCCGCGCGCAGCTTGCGCGTCACGTCGGTGCCGATGCCGGGGCGGCGAAAGCTCATGGCGTCGTCGACGTCGAGCAGGGTGGTCACGTCGAACTCGTCGGACAGCGATTCGCGCAGCACGCGCTGCTCGTCCAGCTGATGCTGCACGGGGATCGGCGCCGGTGGCTCCGGCGCCAGCGGCACGGCGGCGCTGCGTTTGCTGAGCGGTTGTGTGGCGCCGATGGCCCGGGCGAAGAGGTTCTGCTCGGCCTGTCGCTTCTTTTCGGCCGCGGCGCGCTGGGCCGCAGCCTCTGCTTCACGGGCGCGCGTTTCGGCGAGCGTGCGCTGCACCTGCTGCAGGTCGGCGAGGCTCTTGAGGGGTAGGGAGGAGCGGGGCATGGCGTGGGATCTCGCGGCAGGCCGGCCGTTGCAAAGGCCGGGTCCAGGCGCACAGGTTAACGCGTCGCCGCGGCGGTGGACCCGCCTCGGGGGCTTTTCGAGTCTCAAGCGTCTCAAACGAGGCCGCGCTCCGCCATGGACAGCGTCTGGCCGCGCGCCACGACGATGTGGTCGAGCACCCGCACGTCGATGAGCGCGAGCGCGGCTTTCAACGTCTGCGTGAGCGCCTCGTCGGCGCGCGAGGGCTCGACGCCGCCGCTCGGGTGGTTGTGGGCGAGGATCACGGCCGCGGCGTGGTGGTGCAGGGCGCGCACCACGACTTCGCGCGGGTACACGCTGGTCTGGCTGAGCGTGCCGCGGAACAGCTCCTCCATCGCGATGAGCCGGTGCTGCGCATCGAGAAAAAGCGCCGCGAAGACCTCATGCGGCCGCGACGCGATGTGCAACTGCAGGTAGTGGCTCACCGCGGCCGGCGAATCGAACACGGTGCGTTCCCGCAGCCGCTCGGCCATCGCACGGCGTGCCAGCTCCAGCACGGCGGTGAGTTCGGCCCGTTTGGCCGGCCCGCCGAGGCCCTTGACCTGGCGCAGGTCGTCGACGCCGGTCTGCAGCAGGCCGGCGATGCCGCCGAAGGTGTCGAGCAGCTCCTGCGCCAGCTGCAGCACGTTCTTGCCGACCATGCCGGTGCGCAGCAGCAGGGCGAGCAGTTCGGCGTCGCCCAATGCGCCGGCCCCGCGGGCGAGCAGCTTCTCGCGCGGTCTCGCTTCCGCCGGCAGATCCTTGAAAGACATCGCGCCGCAGGGGCTTGTGCCCCACTCCCTAAAATGACGGATTCAGTGTACCGGGGCCTTCGCGGCCGATCCCACCTTGTCCTCGCCCACCACCCAAGCCGTCGTCACCGCTGGCTCTTTTCTCACGCTGCACTACCGGCTGGCCGGGCCTGCGGGCGACATCATCAACACCTTCGCCGACAAGCCGGCCACGCTGTCGCTGGGCACCGGCGAGCTGTCGCCGGCCGTCGAGCAGCGGCTGATGGGCCTGGAAGAGGGCGCGCACACCACCTTCGACCTGCCCGCCGGCGAGGCCTTCGGCGACCGCAACCCCGAGATGCAGCAGTGGGTCGCGCGCAGCCTGCTCGCCAAGATGGGCGACCCCGACGAGCGCTACGCCGTCGGCGACGTGGTGGAGTTCCCCACGCCCGACGGCATGGGCAGCTATGCCGGCGCCGTGATCGCGTCGAGCGACACCGCGGTGCAGTTCGACTTCAACCACCCGCTGGCCGGCCAGCCCGTCACCTTCGAAGTGCGGCTGATCGGCGTGCTGTGACCGGTCCGATGGAAAAGGAAATCCTGCTCGCCGAGCCGCGCGGCTTCTGTGCGGGCGTGGACCGCGCCATCGAGATCGTCGAGCGCGCCATCGCCAAGTTCGGCGCGCCGATCTACGTGCGCCACGAGATCGTGCACAACACCTACGTGGTGAACGAGCTCAAGGCCAAGGGCGCCATCTTCATCGAGGACCTGGCCGACGTGCCGCCGGGCTCGACGCTCGTGTTCAGCGCCCACGGCGTGAGCAAGGCGGTCGAGGCCGAGGCGCAGGCAGGTGGCTTCGACGTGTTCGACGCCACCTGCCCGCTGGTGACCAAGGTGCACGTCGAGGTCGCCAAGCTCGCGAAAGAGGGCTACGAGTTCATCATGATCGGCCACAAGGGCCACCCCGAGGTCGAGGGCACGATGGGCCAGCTGTCGAGCGGCATCCACCTGGTGGAAGACGTGGCGGACGTGGCCATCGTGCAGCCGGGCCAGACCGACAAGCTCGCCGTCGTAACGCAGACCACGCTGTCGGTCGACGACGCCGCCGAGATCGCTGCCGCCGTGCGCGCGCGCTTCCCGAAGGTGCGCGAACCGAAACACCAGGACATCTGCTACGCCACGCAGAACCGCCAGGACGCGGTGAAGATCATGAGCCCGCAGGTCGACATCCTGATCGTGGTCGGCAGCCCCACCAGTTCCAACAGCAACCGCCTGCGCGAACTCGCGCAGCGCCTGGGCACCGAAAGCTACATGGTCGATTCGGCCGATGAATTGAAGCCCGCGTGGTTCGAGGGCAAGACCCGCGTCGGCCTCACCGCGGGCGCCTCGGCGCCCGAGGTGCTGGTGCGCGAGGTCATCGATCGCGTGAAGGCGCTCGGCGCGGTGTCGGTCCGCAAGATGGACGGCATCGAAGAGACGCTGAAATTCCCGCTGCCCAAGGGCCTGAAGCTCGATCACATGCCCGCACCCGGACACATCTCTTGAACCTGAACGACATCGACTGGCGCGCCGACATCGAGCGCGCCGCCCAACGCCTGGCCGCGCACCGCGGCGCCTACCTGCGCGAGACGCCCCTGTGGAAGCTCTCGCCCGACGCCTTCGGGCTGCCGACCGAACTCGCCGCTTCCGGCGTCGAGGTCTGGCTCAAGCTCGAGCACCTGCAGATCGCCGGCAGCTTCAAGGCGCGCGGCATGATGAACCGACTGCTGGCCAACGACATCCCCGCCGCCGGTGTGGTGGTTGCTTCCGGTGGCAACGCCGGCATCGCCACGGCCGCCGCGGCGCGCGCGCTGGGGGTGCGCTGCGAGGTCTTCTTGCCCGGCGTGTCGCCCGAGGCCAAGCGGGCGCGGCTGCGCGCGCTGGGCGCCGAGGTCACGGTGGTCGGCGAGGCCTATGCCGATGCGCTCGCCGCCTGCCTCGCGCGCCAGCGCGAAAGCGGCGCACTGCTGACGCACGCCTACGACCAGCCCGAGGTGGTGGCCGGTGCCGGCACGCTCGGCCGCGAGATCGAGGCGCAGGGCGGCCTGCCCGATTCGGTGCTGGTCAGCGTCGGCGGTGGCGGCCTCATCGGCGGCCTGGCGGCCTGGTTCGGTACGCGCAGCCGCGTGGTGGCGCTCGAGCCCGAGCGTGCGCCGACGCTGTTCCGCGCCCGCGAAGCCGGCGCGCCGGTGGATGTCGAGGTCGGCGGCGTGGCCGCGGATTCGCTCGGCGCCAAGCGCATCGGCGAGCACGCCTGGGCCATCACGCAGCGCGAGGTGCGCGACGCGCTGCTGCTGTCCGACGACGCGATCCGCGCGGCGCAAGTGTGGCTCTGGAAAGAAATGAAGCTGGCCGTCGAGCCGGCGGCGGCGCTGCCGCTGGCGGCGCTGCAGACGGGGGCCTACGTGCCGCGCGCGGGCGAGAAGGTCTGCCTGATCGTCTGCGGCGCGAACGTCGACCCGGCCACGCTGGCCTGAGTACAGGGTGGGTTCGCGGCGCCCACCTAAAATCGCCCGATGCTCGATATCACCATGCTGCGCAAGGACCTGGCTTCGGCCGTGGCCCGCCTCGAAACGCGCAAGAAGAACCAGCCCTACCTCAACGTCCACGCCTTCACGGCGCTGGAGGCCGAGCGCAAGACGCTGCAGGTCCGCACCGAGGAACTGCAGGCCCGCCGCAACACGCTCAACAAGCAGATCGGGCCGCTGAAGGCCAAGGGCGAACCCATCGATGCGCTGATGACCGAGGTCAACGCGCTCAAGGCCGAGCAGGAATCGCAGTCCGCGCGGCTCGAGGCGATCCAGCCCGAATTGCAGGCCTTGCTGCTGGCCGTGCCCAACCTGCCGCACGAGAGCGTGCCGGTGGGCGAGGACGAGAGCGGCAACGTCGAAGTGCGCCGCTGGAGCCCGCAGGGTGGTGCCGGCACCGACGCCGCGCCGCTGGCCTTCGCGCCCAAGGACCATGTCGACCTCGGCCTGCCGCTGGGCCTGGACTTCGAGATGGGCGCCAAGCTCGCCGGCTCGCGCTTCAGCGTGATGAAGGGCCCGATCGCCCGGCTGCACCGCGCGCTGGCGCAGTTCATGATCGACCTGCAGACCGAGCGCCACGGCTACACCGAGTGCTATGTGCCCTACATCGTCAACGCCGACTCGATGCGCGGCACCGGTCAACTGCCGAAGTTCGAGGGCGACCTGTTCGCCGCGAAGAAGGGCGGCCAGGACGGCGAGCCGGTGCTGGACAACCAGGCGCTCTATTTGATTCCGACCAGCGAGGTGCCGCTGACCAACTTCGTGCGCGACGAGGTCGTGGCCGAGTCGCAACTGCCGATGAAGCTCACCGCGCATTCGCCGTGCTTCCGCTCCGAAGCCGGCAGCGCCGGCCGCGACACCCGCGGCATGATCCGCCAGCACCAGTTCGACAAGGTCGAGATGGTGCAGATCACGCACCCCGAGAAGAGCTACGAAGCACTCGAAGCCATGACCACGCACGCCGAGGCCGTGCTGCAGGCGCTGGAGCTGCCGTACCGTGTGGTGCTGCTGTGCACCGGCGACATGGGCTTCGGCTCGAGCAAGACCTATGACCTGGAGGTCTGGCTGCCCGCGCAGGACACCTACCGCGAGATCAGTTCCGTGTCGAACTGCGAGGCCTTCCAGGCGCGCCGGCTGCAGGCGCGCTTCAAGAACGCGCAGGGCAAGAACGAGCTGGTGCACACGCTCAACGGCTCCGGCCTGGCCGTGGGCCGCGCCCTCGTCGCCGTGCTGGAGAACCACCAGAACGAAGACGGTTCCGTGCGTGTCCCCGTCGCGCTGCGCCCCTACCTCGGCGGCCTCGACACGTTGCGCGCCTGAGACGCTTCGCGCGCGGGCTGCCGGATTCTGCTGCTAGAATCGAAGGCTCGACAGACACCGGAGAGGTGGCAGAGTGGTCGAATGTACCTGACTCGAAATCAGGCGTACGGAAACGTACCGAGGGTTCGAATCCCTCCCTCTCCTCCAGAGATCGGTCCGACAGCATGTCAGGACACCTCAGGAAACAGCAAAAAGCCCCGCCAGCCGGGGCTTTTTCACGTCCGTTGGTCCAAGTTGGGCCTTTGACATCCCATGCGCATCGGGGGCAATCTGCTCCCAAAACTGCCGCTTCACTTCACCTCTCGATGCGCAAACGGTCGGGGGAACCATCTCGGGCGCCGATCGACACCCGCTTGCATCAGGACGCCTTCTTATGATCCGGCAGAGGGACTCCGCTGGCAGTCATCTGGGCGAGAACGCCCGCAGGGATGGGCCGGCAGCCACAGTGTTTGGCGTGTGCCAAATGCCACTCGATGCGTTGCGCGAGTGAGGCTGGCTTCGGCATGGGATGCGTATCGTGCCAAACGCGATTCATGAGCCGATCGTAGCGTTCTCGCCGTGTTTGGCATTCACTCGACGTTGGAGCCCGTGACGCGCCGTGTGGACGGAGACCGGTCGAAGCCGTTCAACGGCGCCCAAAGCCGGGACCCGGGCCTGGGCCCCCATGACCAAACATTGCCGCAAGGAAGGCCGCGGCGATGATGCCCGTGGCGACGGTTGCCAGCACATATTGCCCATCGACGTAACTCCAGCGATAGCCCGGGGGCGGCTCATAAAGGCCCCGCGACTGCCAGTCGGTGACGACATAGGCCTCACCCCGATAGCCAGGGGGCAGCGGTTGCCCGGGCGCCAACGTGACAGTGGCAGCGGGGGGCGCGACGACGCACCCACTCATGGACGTGGCTGCAAAGACGGCCAAGACCGATGCAGCGGTGAGCCTTCTGGCGATGAATCGCATGTTGAGATGTCCTCGTGCGTGGAAGAGGTGCGAAGGGTAGAGATGAACTTTGGGGAAATCTGGGAGCGGTGGATTTCCTCTCTTCTGCGGAAACGGGTGGTCACCTAGATTTCTCCGATTTCTGCTTTCAGCATCGCCCATGATGTCTGCACTGCCTCGAAAGAAGATCCGCCTCCGTTGGCTCGTGCCGTACCTCGGGGAACTGCTGGGGCACGTCGATCAGGATGGTTTGGCCTGGGAGAGCGATACCCCGGAGATGCGGGCGGAATTGGCCGCCCTTGCTGCGCTTGGCAACGAGAGATTCGGTGCAGGGACGCACTGGGTTGAGCCCGAGCCCAATGAGTGGCCGGAGCAGGGGCGCACCATCCAGGCTGAATGTCTATGGCGCGCCAGGGCCTCGGCTCAAGAGCGACTTTTCATCGAGCACCTCGAGACGGTGGAGCAGCGCATGAAGGAGGCGCAGGTGTGACGGCGAGTCTCTCCGAACGCTTGCTGCCCCACCCGGCAGGCGCCCCCGGCTGCGCGCCGCCTTGATCGGGCGAGGGGGGCAGGGCAAGACTCCCTCCCCTCCAGGAGAGCCTCGTGCAGGGGCTATTTTTTTGTCCGGGCGAAACACGAAGTCCGGGGGTGAAGCGCACCCGTCGACGCCGACGGACGCGGCCACCGGCCGGCGGGTTGGGTCGGCACAACACTCGGGTCGGCGGATGCGACGCTGCCCCTAGAATCGCGGCCAAGCCAACGCCCTTCGGAGGGCCGTTCCAACAAGGGGTCAGTTGACACAGGTTTTGAGCCATGAAGGGTAATTCGTCGTTCGTGGGTCTCGGCAACTCGTCGTTTGCGAGTTTGACGCCGGCCCCCGCGACGGCGGACGAAGCCGAGCCGTGGGTGCGCGGGGAATTGATCCGCAGCCTGATGCGTGCGGCACGCGGCTCCTACCTGCTCGCCGCGGCGCTGATGCCGGCCATGATCGGCCTGAGCTGGGGCCATGTGCCGCGCTGGCAGTTGTTCGTCTGGCTTGCGATCGGCATTGCGGCCACCGGCTGCCGCGTCTGGGGCGAACGCCTCTACGTGCGCGACTACGCCGACAAGGATTCGGCCTCGCAGCAGGAATTCGTCGACCGCTACCGCTTCCTGTGGGGCACCAGCGCCTTCGCCTGGGGCCTGTCGATCCTGATCTTTTTCGAGCGCACGCCGCTGGTCAACCAGTTCATGAGCTGGCTCATCGTGGCCGGTGTCGCCACCTTCCCGCTCAACGGCCTGGCGCTCTATCCGCCGCTGCTGCGCCGCTACGTCAACGTGCTCTTCATCACCATGATGGCGGCCGTGGCCTTCCGCGTGGTCGAGCTCAACTTCCAGCGGCCGCACTTCCACTACGGCTTCCTGATGCTGCCGGTGTTGCACTGGTGGCTGCTGCTGCGGGCCGGCCGCCGCATCCACGAGACGGCGCGCAACAGCTTCGAGCTGCTGTTCCACAACCACATCCTGATCAATTCCCTGACCCAGCAGCGCCAGGCCGCCGTATCGGCCGTCGCCATGAAGAACCGCTTCCTGGCGAGCGCGGCGCACGACATGCGCCAGCCGGTGCTGGCGCTGTCGCTCTACGCCGACTGGCTGCGCAACGAACCGGAGCTGGTCCAGGAGATCGCGCCGAAGATCGTCCGTGCCACGCATGCGGTGAACGCGCTGTTCGATTCGCTCTTCGACCTGGCGCGCATCGATTCGGGGCAGGTCCGGCTGCACATCGAGCGGGTCGACGTGGCCCAGCTGCTGCACGACCTGGAGCTGCAATACCGGCCGGTGGCCGAGGCCAAGGGGCTGCGCTTCCGGGTGCACATCAGCCGCGGCACCGTGCTGACCGACCCGATCCGGGTGCGCCGCATGATCGGCAACCTGCTGGCCAACGCCATCAAGTACACGGTGGAGGGCGGCATCCTGCTCGCGTCGCGGCAGACCAAGGACGGGCTGCGCGTGGAGGTGTGGGACACCGGTATCGGCATCGCCCGCGAACACCTGCGCGACGTGTTCCTGGAGTTCTACAAGGTGGCCGACCATGCCGGCACGTCGGATGGCTTCGGCCTGGGCCTGGCGATCGTGGCGCGCCTGTCGCACGCACTGGGCCATCCGGTGAGCGTGCGCTCGCGCCTGGGGCGTGGCAGCGTGTTCCGCGTGGCGCTCAACGACGCCGACGAGTCGCAGGCGCAGACCCGCATCTCGGGCGCGGTGGGCTGAGAACGCGTGAATGAACCTGCTGCGCACCCCGATCTCGCATCTGCGGTCCTCACCGCACGCGAGTGCGGCTCCGGTCCGGGGCGCAAGCTCGGGGCGCTCGCGACGGTTCCTTCACACGTTCTGACTGCGCTGCCCGGGCGGCGCAAGCCCGGTTAGACGCAGATCACATCGACCCTGAAGACGACAGCAGGCCGTGATTGCGCGCGTGGTGCAGGGCCTGCGTGCGGCTCTTGACGCCCAGCCGGCGGAACAGGCGCCACAGGTGGACCTTGACGGTGTGCTCGCTGATCTCCAGTTCGGTCGCGATGTCGCGGTTGCTCATGCCCTTGTCGAGCATGGCGATGAGCTGGGTCTGGCGCTTCGAGAGCTTGCCGCTGTTGGCGGCGGCGGCCACCGGCTCCTCGGCATCGGCGTCGGCCATGAGCAGCCCGCGCAGCACGGCGGTGAGTTCGGCCGAGCTGGCCGACTTCTCGATGTAGGTATCGGCACCGGCCTCGATGCAGGCCTCTTCCATGTCGGCCGCCGGCGAGGCCGAGTACACGGCGATCGGCACGTCCGGATAGATCTGCTTGACCGCGATCACGCCGGAGCAGCCGGTCGTGTCGGGCAGCTTCAGGTCGAGGCAGAACAGATCGGGCATCCCATGCTGCTTGACGGCGCTGGCCAGCTTGTCCAGCCGCTCCAGTTCGACAATGTTCTCTGCGGGGCGAAGGCGCCGCAGCACCATCACGATGGCGTCGCGCATCAGGGGGTGATCGTCGATGACGTAAATGCTCATGGTCTGCTTTCTGAGTGAACGCTCGGCCGACAGATGCCGGCCATGGTTGATTCTGTTCCTTAACCGCCGCTGGTGGCCGCCAGCGCCTCCAGGGCCTCGGCCGCGGCACGCATCTTGTCATTGTCGGCCGGTTCGAACTGCTCGGCGAGTGCCGACAGTGCGGCGCCGCCTTCCTGCTGGAGGCGGCCGATGGCGCGGCCGGCATCCTGCGGCGATGCGAAAGCGAGGCTCTGCAGGAGCAGGTCGCCGTGGGCGTCGAGCAGCTTGAAATAGAACTGGCCGTCGCTTTCGCGGTACTGCTTGAAGCTCGGTCGGGCCACTTTCGCGGCCTTGCGGTGGGTCGCGGCGGCGGGTGCCTCGAGCCTGCGCAGCCCGACGGCGTGGCGCAGCCGGGCGATGAAGGGCTGCGACAGCGCGCGCGCCTTCTCGGCGCCGGCCAGCAGGATGCGCTCGATCTGCGCCGGGTCGTTGATCAGCGCGTCGTAGTGCGCACGCATCGGGCCGACCTCGCGGTCGATGCGCTCGAACACCAGCTGCTTGGCGTCTCCCCAGGCGATGCCGTCGGCGTAGGCCTGGCGCAGCGCGGCGGTTTCATCGGCGTCGGCGAAGGCCTGGTAGATCTGGAACAGGGCGGAGCCTTCGGTGTCCTTCGGCTGGCCGGGTGCGCGCGAGTCGGTCACGATGGCGCCGATGAGCTTCTGCAGCTGCGCACGCGGCGTGAAGAGCGGGATCGTGTTGTCGTAGCTCTTGCTCATCTTGCGGCCGTCGAGGCCGGGCAGCGTGGCCACCGCGTCGTCGATCTCGGCCTCGGGCAAGGTGAAGTGCTCGCCGTACAGGTGGTTGAAGCGCTGCGCCATGTCGCGCGCCATCTCGATGTGCTGCACCTGGTCGCGGCCCACCGGCACCTTGTGCGCGTTGAACATCAGGATGTCCGCGCCCATCAGCACCGGGTACATGAAGAGGCCGGCACTCACGTCGGCGTCTGGGTCCTCGCCCTTGGCGACGTTCTTGTCGACCGAGGCCTTGTAGGCGTGCGCACGGTTGAGGATGCCCTTGCCAGTGACGCAGGTCAGGAACCAAGTGAGTTCGGGGATCTCGGGGATGTCCGACTGGCGGTAGAACGTGACGCGCTCCGGGTCGAGCCCGCAGGCCAGCCAGGTGGCCGCGATCTCCAGCGTCGAACGCTGGATGCGCAGCGGGTCGTCGACCTTGATGAGGGCGTGGTAGTCGGCCAGGAAATAGAAGCTCTGCACATCGGCTCGGCGGCTGAAACGCACCGAGTGGCGCACCGAACCCACGTAGTTGCCCAGGTGCGGCGTGCCGCTGGTCGTGATGCCGGTGAGAAAGCGGGTGGGAGAGGGCGGAGTCATGGCGAACAGGGGGCGGGCAAGAGGCGATCGAAGGCGGGGCCGGCCGCGAAGAAAATAGGGCACATTGTGTCAGACGGTTCCTGTCGGCCGCAGCGTCAGAGACCGAGCCGCGACACCGGGCCGCGCCCGAGCCGCACCACCACCGGCTCGCCGCCCTCGCCGACGGGGGTGAGGTCGACCACGGTGGTCGGCTCCGAGGCGCAGGCGCCAGCGTCGATCACGGCGGCGATCAGCTTCTCGAAGCGCTCCCGGATCTCCTGCGCGTCGTTGAGCGGGGCGGTCTCGCCCGGCGGGATCAGCGTGGTCGCCAGGAGCGGCGCGCCATGCAGGGCCAGCAGCTCGGACAGCACCTTGTGGTCGGGCACGCGCAAGCCGATGGTCTTGCGCTGCGGGTGGCTCACCCGGCGCGGCACTTCCTTGGTGGCTTCCAGCAGGAAGGTGTAGGGCCCGGGCGTCGCCGCCTTGAGCAGCCGGTACTGCCTGTTGTCGACCTTGGCGTAGTTGGCCAGCTCGCTCAGGTCGCGGCACAGCAGCGTCAGGTGGTGCTTGTCGTCGACCTGGCGGATGCGGCGCAGCCGGTCGACCGCGTCCTTGTCGTCGAGGTGACAGGCCAGCGCGTAGCTCGAATCGGTCGGCACGGCGACGATTTCGCCGCGCTCGAGCAGCACCACGGCCTGCTTCAGCAGGCGCTGCTGGGGGTTCTCGGGATGAACTTCGAAGTATTGAGCCATGGGGTTAGCCTTCCGCAGGTTCGATGGGGACGCGGCGCTCGCGCACCGTCAGCCAGGCGCCGGCCGCGCCGCAGGCGGCGATCATGCCCATGCCCACCAGCGAGACGACGTCGGGCACGTGCGAGAACACGAGCCAGCCGCCGAGCATGGCGAAGGCGATCTGGGCGTAGAGGTAGGGCGTGAGCGTCGAGGCCGGCGCCCGCTGGAAGGCGAGGATGAGCATGAAGTGGCCCACGGTGCCCATCAGGCCCATGAGGCACAGCAGCGCCCACCACTGCCACGACGGCAGGCTCTGCCACACGAAAGGCAGCGCCACCGACGCCAGCAGGGTGCCGGCCCAGCCCGTGTAGAAGTGCATGGTGAGCGGGTTCTCGGTCTGCGCCAGCTTGCTGGTCAGCACCTGGAACCAGGCGTTCGTCACCACCAGGCCGAAGGGCAGCAGCATCGCCCAGCTGAAGGCGGTGCCCCCGGGGCGGAGGATCACCAGCGTGCCGGCGAAGCCGCCCGCCACCAGCGCCCAGCGCAGCGGCGACACCTGCTCCTTGAGCACGGTGGCCGCCAGCAGGGTCACGGCCAGGGGTGCGATCAGCACGATCGACGTGAACTCGGCCAGCGGCATGTAGCGCAGGCTGAAGAAGGCCAGGATGCTGGTGACCAGCAGCAGCGCCCCGCGCAACAGGTGGTAGCGCGGATGCGCGGTGCGCAGCAGGGCGACGCCGTGGCGCGGCAGCAGCACGAGCGACGTGGCCACGGCCTGGAAGGCGTAGCGGAACCACACGCCCATCAGAATCGGCACCGTGGTCACGGAAACCTTGGTGGCGGTGTCGAGCGTCGCGAAGCAGGCGACCGAGAGCAGCACCAGCCCGATGCCGGCGAGGATGCGTTCCGATTCGCGGTCGCGCGCGCCTGCTTGCTTGGCGCTCACTGGATGCGGTCTTCGAGCAGTTCCCAGACCGGTGTCAGGGTGCCCGGGAGCCAGGGCAGCTTGCCCAGGTCGACGTGGCTCTCGTCGGGGCTGTGGAAATCGCTGCCGCGCGACGCGGCGAAGCCGTATTCCAGGGCCTTCTCGGTGTACTCGACGTATTCGGCGGGGCTGTGGCTGCCGGTCACGACCTCGATCGCGCGGCCGCCGTGCGCCTGGAATTCGATGAAGAGCGCATGCTCCTCGTTGGCGGTGAAGTTGTAGCGCCCCGGGTGCGCCACCACGGCGATGCCGCCGCCCGCCGTGATCCAGTGCACCGCGTCCTTCAGCGTGGCCCAGCGGTGCGGCACGTAGCCCGGCTTGCCTTCGGTGAGGTACTTGCGGAACACCTCCGAGGTGTCGCGGCAGACGCCGCTCTCGACCAGGAAGCGCGCGAAGTGGGTGCGCGAGATCAGTTCCGGATTGCCGACGAAGGTGAGGGCGCCTTCGTAAGCGCCGGGGATGCCTACCCGCGCCAGGCCCGCCGACATCTCCTGTGCGCGCTCGCCGCGGCCACCACGGGTGGCCTGCAGGCCGGCGCGCATGCGGGCGTCGTCCGGGTCGAAGCCCAGGCCGACGATGTGCACGGTCTCGCCGGCGAAGGTCACGGAGATCTCGCAGCCGGTGAGATAGCGCATGCCCTGGGCCTTGGCCGCCGCCATGGCGCGGTGCTGGCCGCCGACCTCGTCGTGGTCGGTGAGCGCCCACAACTCGACGCCGTTGGCCGCGGCGCGTTCGGCCAGCGCCTCGGGCGTGAGCGTGCCGTCGGACACCACGGAGTGGCAGTGCAGGTCGGCATTGAGGATGGAAGGCACGCGCCGATTTTAAGTGCTCGCCTCGTTGGGCGCCGGGCGCTCCGGCGACAACCCTGCGGGACTATCGGTCCCTGCGGCGCCGCGCCACCCAGGCCGCGATGGCGGTGAAGCCGCCCACGATGGCCACCACGATCCAGAAGCCGTGCCTGTCCTCGGCCAGCGGGATGCCGCCGACGTTCATGCCGAACAGGCCGGCCAGGATGTTGATGGGCAGGGCCAGGACGGTCACCACCGTCAGCACGAACAGGCTGCGGTTGTTGTCCTCGTTCACGCTGGCCGCGATCTCTTCCTGCAGCAGCTTGATGCGCTCCTGCAGGCCCTGCATGTCGCGCAGGACGACCGAGAACTCCTCGCTGGCGCCGCGCAGTTCCTGCACGTCGTCCTCGGCCATCCAGGCGGGTGGATGCTGCAACAGGCGGAACAGCGCCGCCGGTTCGGGCGCCAGCAGCCGCTGCAGACGCACCAGCAGCCGGCGCAGCACGCCCAGCCGCGCGCGCTTGCGGTCGAGCCGGCCGCTCAGCAGCTCGTCCTCGACGTGATCGACGCGGGTGGTCACGCCGCGCACGATCTCCACCAGCCCGTCGGCCTGGGTGCGCATCAGCTGCTCGAGCAGCGCGACGCTCGAACGCGGCGATTCGCCGTACCGCACCGCGGTGCGTAGCGCGTCGACGCTGCGCAGGGGCTGCGTGCGCGCGGTGACCACCAGCCGGGGGCCGACGCTGATCCACAGCGTGGCGATGTCCGAGGGCTCGAAGCCGAAGTCGAAGTGCACGTCGTTCACCACGGCGATGAGCGCGTCCTCGTCGCGCTCGATGCGGGTGGAATGCGAGCCGTCCTTGAGCGTCTCGTAGAAGGCGTCGGACAGCTGCGCGTGGCGCTGCAGCCAGCGCTCGGCCTGCGCATGGCTCAGATTGAAATGCAGCCAGAGAAAGCCGTCGGGCGCGCTGGGGTCGGCCAGCCAGTGGGCCGCCGCGTCCAGGTCGACCGGGCGCGCCGCACCGGTCTCGACGGGGTCGAACAGGTAGCCGCAGATCAGGCCCGCATCATCCTGAGCGGGGGCAGGCGTGGTCATGGTAGGCAAGCGAAAAGCGTCTGTCGTACAGGGAGGAGCGGCCGATGCTTGCTCAGGCGCATGACAGCCGTGTGTCAACGTCACGGTCTTGTCATGCCGCCGTCATCCGGCCGCGGCAGCATCGCCACCACCTTTTCGAGCCCCATCACCATGACGCTGCCGAACGCCCAACCCGACCACGACGAACTGATGCGGCGCATTGCGCGCGACCTGGTCGACAGCTACGACGAAGAACTCGAACTGGAGATCGAGGACCGCAACGTCGACGAGGACGGCGCGCCGGTCGGCGTCGACAAGGCCGCCCGTGCCGCCTATTTCCGCGAGCTGTTCCGCCTGCAGGGCGAACTCGTGAAGCTGCAGGACTGGGTGCAGCACAGCAAGCAGAAGGTCGTGATCCTGTTCGAGGGCCGCGACGCGGCGGGCAAGGGCGGCGTCATCAAGCGCATCACCCAGCGGCTGAACCCGCGCGTGGCCCGCGTGGCCGCGCTGCCCGCGCCCAACGACCGCGAACGCACGCAGTGGTACTTCCAGCGCTATGCCGCCCACCTGCCCGCAGCCGGCGAGATCGTGCTGTTCGACCGCAGCTGGTACAACCGCGCCGGCGTCGAGCGGGTGATGGGCTTCTGCTCCGATGAAGAGTACGAGGAGTTCTTCCGCAGCGTGCCCGAGTTCGAGAAGATGCTGGTGCGCTCGGGCATCAAGCTCATCAAGTACTGGTTCTCCATCACCGACGACGAGCAGCACCTGCGCTTCCTCGGCCGCATCCACGACCCGCTCAAGCAGTGGAAGCTCAGCCCCATGGACCTCGAAAGCCGCCGCCGCTGGGAGGAATACACCAAGGCGAAGGAAACCATGCTCGAGCGCACCCACATCCCCGAGGCGCCCTGGTGGGTGGTGCAGGCGGTCGACAAGAAGAAGGCGCGCCTGAACTGCATCGCCCACCTGCTCGACCAGTTGCCCTATCACGAGGTGGCGCACGCGCCGGTCGACCTGCCGGCGCGCGTGCGCAACCCCGACTACCTGCGCCTGCCGGTCCCCGCGAGCATGTACGTGCCCGAGCGCTACTGACCATCGTCCTGCGCGGCGCGGAAGCTGCTACCGTGCGGGCATGGTTCGCCGTTCCACCACCTCCGCGCTGACGCGTGCCTATGCGCGCAACCTGCGGGCGCTCACCAAGGTCACCTTCGGGGCCGGCAAGCGCGCCGCGGCGCAATGGCAGCAGGCTGCCGTCCAGCAGAACAAGCCCCCGCCCGGGCCGGGCGACTGGCTCTCCGGCATGGCGGTCGGCCCGGCCGGGGCGCGCCGCTATCACCTCTATCGGCCACCGGGGCTGACGCTCGCGCCCGGCGAAAAGCTGCCGCTGCTGGTGATGCTGCACGGTTGCGGCCAGACCGGCCGCGACCTCGCCGCCAGCAGCCGCATGAACCGCCTGGCCACGCGCGAGCGCTTCCTCGTGCTCTACCCCGAGCAGGACCGCATGGTGAACCCGCACGGCTGCTGGAACTGGTACGACACGCGCAGCGGCAAGGCCCGCGCCGAGGCCGCCACGCTGATGGCCGCGGTCGACCAGGTCTGCCTGTTCCATCCGGTGGACCGCGACCGCATCGCCGTCGCCGGGCTCTCGGCCGGCGCCAGCATGGCAGTGCTGATGGCCACGCACTACCCCGGTCGCTTCAAGGCCGTGGCGATGCACTCGGGCGTGGCGCCGGGGGCCGCGCAATCGCCGGCCACGGCGCTCGGCGCGATGCGCGGCAAGCGCACGCCGGTGGTGTCGGTGACGGCCGTCGGCAAGGCGCTCGGCGCGGCCGCGGTGGGCGCGAGCCTTCCGCCCTTGCTGGTGCTGCATGGCGATGCCGACAGTGTCGTCACGCTGGGCAATGCGAGCGACACCGCCGCCGTGTGGGCCACCGCCACCGGCGCCCGGCCCGGTGTGCTGCGCACGATGCAGCGCGGCAAGCGGCATCCGATGCGCGTGCTCGACTTCACACGCGACGGCCGCACGTTGGTGCGCCTGTGCGAGATCTGCGGGCTCGGCCACGCATGGAGCGGCGGCACTGCGCGGCAGGCCTTCAGCGACCCGGCCGGGCCGGACGCGTCAAAGCTGGTGTGGGCGTTCGTGGCTAAGCAGTTCGCCCCGGCACGCTGAGTCGGACGCCGCGTTGCCGGCGTGTCGGCCCGTACGCCACCCGGCGTATTTGTGACTTCCTCCCTGCCGAAGAGACTTCGCTCCATCGCTGCGCATCACCCCGATGACCGCAACGGTTCAAGTCAATCACACAGGAGCAGGAGTCACCATGCAACGTCGTTTCACCCTCAAGGCGCTCAGCGCCGCCGCCCTGCTGGCCAGCATTTCCGCTGCACCCGCATTCGCCGCCGACACCATCAAGGTCGGCGTGCTGCACTCACTGTCGGGCACGATGGCGATCTCTGAAACGGTGTTGAAAGACACCGTGCTGATGGCCATCGAGGACATCAACAAGAAGGGCGGCGTGCTGGGCAAGCAGCTCGAACCCGTGATCGTCGACCCGGCCTCCAACTGGCCGCTGTTCGCCGAGAAGACCAAGCAGCTGCTAGGCCAGGACAAGGTCTCGGTCATCTTCGGCTGCTGGACCTCGGTGTCGCGCAAGTCGGTGCTGCCGGTGGTCGAGGAAATGAACGGCCTGCTGTTCTACCCGGTGCAGTACGAAGGCGAAGAGCTGTCGAAGAACGTGTTCTACACGGGCGCGGCCCCCAACCAGCAGGCCATCCCGGCCGTCGACTACCTGATGAGCAAGGAAGGCGGCGGCGCCAAGCGCTGGGTGCTGCTGGGCACCGACTACGTGTACCCGCGCACCACCAACAAGATCCTGCGCGCCTACTTGAAGAGCAAGGGCGTGAAGGACACCGACATCGACGAGAAGTACACGCCGTTCGGCCACAGCGACTATCAGACCATCGTCGCCGACGTCAAGAAGTTCTCGGCCGGTGGCAAGACGGCGGTGGTGTCGACCATCAACGGCGACTCCAACGTGCCTTTCTACAAGGAATTGGGCAACGCCGGCCTGAAGGCCAAGGACGTGCCGGTCGTCGCCTTCTCGGTCGGCGAAGAAGAACTGCGCGGCGTGGACACCAAGCCGCTGGTGGGTCACCTGGCCGCATGGAACTACTTCATGTCGATCAAGAACCCGACCAACACCGCCTTCATCAAGCAGTGGAGCGACTACGCCAAGGCCAAGAAGATCCCGGGCCACATGGACAAGCCGCTGACCAACGACCCGATGGAAGCCACCTGGATCGGCATCCACATGTGGAAGCAGGCCGTCGAGAAGGCCAAGTCGACCGACACCGACAAGGTGATCGCCGCCATGGCCGGCCAGACCTTCAACGCACCGTCGGGCATCGTCTCGAAGATGGACGAGAAGAACCACCATCTGCACAAGAGCGTGTTCATCGGCGAGATCAAGGCCGACGGCCAGTTCAACGTGGTGTGGAAGACGCCGGGCCCGGTCAAGGCCAAGCCGTGGAGCCCGTACATCGAAGGCAACGACAAGAAGCCGGATCAGCCTGCCGGCAAGTCGATGTAACTTGGCTCGCCCCCAGGATGCGGCGCACTTCGTGTCGCCTCCTCCCACCCCCTACCGGGGGCAACACCTGCGGCCCGGCGAAGCCGGTTCCGCGGTGTTCCCACATCAGAGAGACGCCGTGCGAATACCCATGCGCTTCATCCATTCCTGCGCGGCGGCGTTCGCGCTTCTTGCGGCCCTGTCCGCCCACGCACTGACGGCCGACGAGGCCAGGGCGATCGCCTCGGGCGACACCGAGGCGCGCATTGCCGCGCTCGACAAGGCGGTGCTCACCGCCGACGAGAAGACCGCGGCCTTCATCCAGGCGATGGCCGACGACGCGGTCAAGTACACCGCCGACAAGGTGTTCGTCATCAAGGACGACAAGGGTTACGACCCGGTCACCGGCGCCGAAGCCAAGGTGCCCGACGACGCCGAGGACGTCGTCAACAACAACCTGATGCGCGGCGCCTTCGACGCCGCGCAGGCCGTGCTGCAGCTGACCAGCCCCGACGAGAAGGTCCGCGCCGAGGCGGCACAGGCCCTGCTGAAGGAGCCGAGCGAATCGCGCCTGCCGGCCGTCGAGCGCGCGCTGGCGGCGGAGACGAACCCCGCGATCAAGGCCCAGCTCGAACTGGTGCGCGCCGCCTCCATGATCAACAGCGTCGACCCGGCGCGCCGCATCGCCGCGGCGCAAGCGCTGGCCGAGCGCAAGAGCCCCGACACCAAGCTGCTGCTCAACCAGCGGCTGGCCGATGAGGCGGACGCGAAGGTGAGGCGCGCCATCGCGGCCTCCATCGCCAGCATCGATGGCGCGCTGGTCTGGGGCGACCGCATCAACGCGATCTTCAGCGGCATCAGCCTGGGTTCGGTGCTGCTGCTGGCCGCGCTGGGCCTGGCCATCACCTACGGGCTGATGGGTGTGATCAACATGGCGCACGGCGAACTGATGATGATCGGCGCCTACGCGACCTACGTGATGCAGGGCATCTTCCAGCGCTACGTCCCGGAATCGATGTTCGGCCTGTACCTGGTCGCGGCCATCCCGGTGGCGTTCCTGGCCTCGGCGCTGGTCGGCGCGGTGCTGGAGCGCGGCGTGATCCGCTTCCTGTACGGCCGGCCGCTCGAGACACTGCTGGCCACCTGGGGCATCAGCCTGATGCTGCAGCAGATGGTGCGCTCGCTCTTCGGCGCGCAGAACGTCGGCGTGGAGAACCCCGGCTGGATGAGCGGCGGCTTCACCATGCTGAGCAACGTGACGCTGCCGTGGAACCGCATCGGCATCATCATCTTCGCAGGGCTGGTGCTGCTGGCGATGGGCTGGCTCATCGGCAAGACACGGCTCGGCCTGTTCGTGCGCGGCGTGACGCAGAACCGCCCGATCGCCTCGTGCATGGGCGTGAACACGGCCCGCATCGACACCTACGCCTTCGCGCTGGGCTCAGGCATCGCCGGCCTCGCGGGTTGCGCGCTGAGCCAGATCGGCAACGTCGGCCCCGACCTCGGCCAGAGCTACATCGTCGACTCGTTCATGGTGGTGGTGATGGGCGGCGTCGGCCAGCTCGCCGGCACGGTGTACGCGGCCATGGGCCTGGGCATCCTGAACAAGTTCATCGAAGGCTGGGCCGGTGCGGTGCTCGCGAAGATCGCGGTGCTGGTCTTCATCATCATCTTCATCCAGAAGCGGCCGCAGGGCATCTTTGCCATGAAGGGTCGGAGCGCAGAGGCATGAGCAAAGTCGTACTACCTTCCAAGGGCCCGCTGCTGAGCGGCAAGGGCTGGACCGTGTTCTTCATCGCACTGATCATCGTGTGCGCCGTGGCGCCCATGCTCAACCTGCTGGTGCCCCGCGACAGCACCTTCTACATGAGCGACTACGCGGTGGCGCTGGTCGGCAAGATCATGTGCTACGCCATCTGCGCGCTGGCCATGGACCTGATCTGGGGCTACACCGGCATCCTGTCGCTCGGCCACGGCATGTTCTTCGCACTGGGCGGCTACATGATGGGCATGTACCTCATGCGCCAGATCGGCCGCGACGGCAACTACAAGAGCGACCTGCCGGACTTCATGGTGTTCCTCGACTGGAAGACGCTGCCCTGGCACTGGACCTTCAGCGACAGCTTCGTGATGACGCTGATCCTGATCGTCGCGGTGCCGGGCCTGATCGCCTTCGTGTTCGGCTTCTTCGCCTTCCGCTCGCGCATCAAGGGCGTCTACTTCTCGATCATCACGCAGGCCATGACCTTCGCGGCGATGCTGCTGTTCTTCCGCAACGAGACCGGCTTCGGCGGCAACAATGGCTTCACCGACTTCAAGCGCATCCTGGGCATTCCGATCGCGACGCAGGAGATGCGCATGACGCTGTTCGCGCTCACCGGCGCCACGCTGCTGGGCTTCTTCCTGTTCAGCAAGTGGCTCATCGGCAGCAAGTTCGGCCGGGTGCTGCAGGCCATCCGCGACGCGGAGACGCGCGTGATGTTCTCGGGCTACAACCCGCTGCCGTACAAGCTCACGATCTGGGTCATCTCCGCCATCATGTGCGGCGTGGCCGGCGCGCTGTACGTGCCGCAGGTCGGCATCATCAACCCGGGCGAGATGAGCGCGGCCAACTCGATCGAGATCGCCGTGTGGGCCGCGGTCGGCGGGCGCGCGACGCTCATCGGCCCGATCATCGGCGCCTTCATCGTCAACGGTGCGAAGAGCTGGCTGACGGTGGCCTACCCCGAGTACTGGCTGTACTTCCTGGGCGCGCTGTTCATCGCCGTCACGCTGTTCCTGCCGAACGGCATCGTCGGGCTGGTGCGCAAGTGGCGGGCGAAGGACAGGCGCACATTGAGCGATGGCCGCCTGGAGGCCCAGCGCGCGCTGGCCGCCTCCGAAGGCGTGGAACCGAGCGCCTTGCCGTCGATCGCCGTCGAGCCGAAAGGAGCCCGCGCATGACGCCCGACCTGATGGAAGCCGGCGCCGAGCGCGCGGCGCGTGCCCACGGCCTGCCATACCCCGGCGGCAGCACTGAATCCGGTGGCCGTTCTGCCGACTTCGGCCGGCACGCGACGCCCGGCGAAGTCGACGTCACGCACGGCCGCATCCTCTACCTCGAGGACGTGTGCGTGAGCTTCGACGGCTTCAAGGCGATCAACAGGCTGAGCCTGGACATCGCGCCCGGCGAGCTGCGCTGCATCATCGGCCCGAACGGCGCGGGCAAGACCACGATGATGGACATCATCACCGGCAAGACGCGGCCCGACTCGGGCACTGTCTTCTTCGGCAGCACCATCGACCTGCTGCGCCACAAGGAAGCCGAAATCGCCCAGCTGGGCATCGGCCGCAAGTTCCAGAAGCCGACGGTGTTCGAGCAGCTCACGGTGTTCGAGAACCTCGAACTCGCGCTGAAGACGGACAAGGGTGTGAAGCGCTCGATGCTGTTCAGGCTCGACTCGGCGCAGAGCGACCGGCTGGCCGAGATCATCGAAACCATCCACCTGGCCGACAGCGTGTCGCGCATGGCGGGCAACCTGAGCCACGGCCAGAAGCAGTGGCTGGAGATCGGCATGCTGCTGATGCAGGACCCGAAGCTGCTGCTGCTCGACGAGCCTGTGGCCGGTATGACCGACGAGGAAACCGCGCGCACGGCCGAGCTGTTCCTCACGCTCAAGGGCAAGCACTCGCTGATGGTGGTGGAGCATGACATGAGCTTCATCCGCACGATCTCGGAAATCGTGACGGTGCTGTGCGACGGGTCGGTGCTGGCGCAAGGCACGTTGGATGAAGTGCAGGCGGATGAGCGGGTGATCGAGGTTTATCTTGGGCGCTGAGGTTCGTTTGTTGCCGGTTTCCGATGCGCGTGGGGCGTCGGCGGGCGGTAGGGCTGTGGGCGGCAGACGACTGCGGTCCTTCGGACTTCGCTGCTGCTCCTCGCGAAAGGCGGGGTCCGCGCAAACTCGTTTCGCTCAAACATGCGCGGCCCTGATCCGCCTTTCGCTGCGGTGCTCGCC
>NZ_JAOOPY010000007.1 GCF_025486315.1 Variovorax sp. N23
GTGTCGACCTCCACACGCTTGACCCAATCGTGCAGCGTCTGCGGCACGCATCCAATCTTGGGTGCGATGGATTCGATAGCTGCCCACAGCGACGGGTACTCCCCACGGTGCTCCTGCACCATCCTCACCGCGCGCTCACGCACCTCGGGTGAGAACTTGTTCGACTTGCTCATGGCTCAATCCTCTCAGAGTGTTGAGCCTCCTCAAAAACCGGGGCGATTCACACTGTCAGTCGGGCGCTTTCATTCTGAGCAAATTGCTGATCAAGTTTTGCTACAGCCGCGGCTGCCTCTGCCCTTTCTTGAGCAACCCGCTCGGACAGTGCATCAAACTTCGACTGCTGGGCCTCAGCTGCGATCTTTAAGTCCGTAAGCGTGATTCCAAGCGCGTCTCTTTGAGCACTAACCTCAGCAATGGTCTGCCTGCTGAACTCAGCCTGCTGCTGGAATAGCCGCACCACGGTTTCAGGAGAAAGCGTGTCAATCTTTGGGCCGAACGCCCATAGCAGCGACAGGATCTGTTGTTCTACGTAGTTGCTGGCGTTCGCGATATGCCCGGCGTTCTTGTTCGAAATGAACGCATTCAGCTCGGCGAGGATTTGCTGAAAGCCGGTCTGGAGCTGAGAAAGGCCAGGCGCACTTGTCAGTTCCGCTGGGGATTGGTCGAACAGAGCGGCGACCGTCTCCGCTACAAGGAAGACTTTGTCCCGCATTGCCGCGTAGGGCGCATTCGAAAGCATTGGCTCTTCGGCGAATGCCGGGGCCCCCTTTAGATCCAGGATGCTTGCAACGATAGTGCGAGCCGGATGTGCGGTCAGAGCCGTTGCCATACTGTCTCCTCGTCCGTTACTACCGATCTCCTGGAACCTCCAGACGCCGGCAGCTTTGTGGGTCTTATTGTGGGAACTGAAAGAAAAAACGCCCCGAAAGGGGCGTATTTCTTAGTCTGTTGGCGGAGCAGGCGGGATTCGAACCCGCGGAGGGCTATTAACCCTCACACGCTTTCCAGGCGTGCGACTTAAACCGCTCATCCACCGCTCCGAACAGCCTTCGATTCTAACCTGCACTCGGGCCCGTTTTGCCAGCCTGCACCATCCGCATGGCCGAAGCGATGAGCGCGGCTGTTTCCGACATGTTGCTGGGCACGATCAGCGTGGTGGTGGCGTCGGCCGCGACCTTGCCGTAGGCATCGACCGCGCGCTCGGCCACCTTGAGCTGCACCGCCTGCTCGCCGCCGGGCTGGCGGATGGCGGCGGCCACGCGCTCGATGGCGTCGGCGGTGGCGGTCGCGACGGCGGTGATGGCCGCGGCTTCGCCCTGGGCGTTGTTGATCTGCGCCTGCTTCTCCCCCTCGGAGCGGGCGATGAAGGCCTCGCGCTCGCCGGTGGCGATGTTGATCTGCTCCTGGCGCCGGCCTTCGGAGGCCGCGATGAGTGCCCGCTTGCCGCGCTCGGCGGTGATCTGCGCCTGCATGGCCAACAGGATCTCCTTCGGCGGCGTCAGGTCCTTGATCTCGTAGCGCAGCACCTTCACGCCCCAGTTGAGCGCCGCCTCGTCGATGGCAGCCACCACCTGGGCATTGATGATGTCGCGTTCCTCGAAGGTCTTGTCCAGCTCCAGCTTGCCGATCACGCTGCGCAGCGAGGTCTGCGCCAGCTGCGTGACGGCCATGATGTAGTTCGACGAACCGTAGCTCGCGCGCATCGGGTCGGTCACCTGGAAATACAGGATGCCGTCGACCTGCAACTGCGTGTTGTCGCGCGTGATGCAGATCTGGCTGGGCACGTCGAGCGGGATCTCCTTCAGGCTGTGCTTGTAGGCGACCTTGTCGATGAAGGGGATGAGGAAGTTCGGGCCGGGCGTCATCGTGCTGTGGTACTTGCCCAGGCGCTCGCGCACCCAGGCGTTCTGCTGCGGCACGAACTTGACCGACTGGCTGATGAAGATGACGGCGATGACGAGGATGACGAGGGGGACGGTGTATTCCATGGAGTGCTTCCTTGTTGAGGGGCTTCGGCTCGATTCAGATCTTGTCGAGGACGAGGCGGCTGCCGATGATTTCGGCCACGCGGTGCTCGCCGGTGCGGGGCGAGTCGCCGGGGCGGGGTACCACGGTCCACAGGGCCCCGCGGTAATGCACCTGGGCTGTCCCGTCGTCGTTCCAGTGGTCGACGTGCACGCGCTCCCCGATGTCGAGATTGACGTCGCGGTTGGCGCCGCTGGGTGCGGCTGGCGGATGGCGCCGGCGCACCAGGTACCACGCCGCCACGGACCCGACGCCCACGACGGCCGCGACGAGCAGCTGCGTGCGCAATCCGAAGCCCGCATGCGCGGAAATCGCCGCAGCGGCGAAGCCGGCGCCGAGCAGCAGCAGGTAGACCGTGCCGGTGAGCAGTTCCAGCACGATGGCGCCACTGGCGATGAGCCACCAGAGGGTGGAGTCGGCCATGTCATCTCCTCGTTGTTGCGGGCCGGCCATTCTCGGGCAAAAGGCGCACGGCGCTTTCACGCGAATTCCGTACACTTCGCCCCTCTTTGCGCTTTTGCCTCTTCGTCTCTTCGCGTCTCCGGAGCCACCCGCATGAAATTTCGCTTTCCCATCGTCATCATCGACGAGGACTTCCGCGCCGAGAACACCTCGGGGCTCGGCATCCGCGCGCTCGCGCAGGCCTTCGAGAGCGAGGGCTTCGAGGTGCTGGGCGTCACGAGCTACGGCGACCTGTCGCAGTTCGCCCAGCAGCAGAGCCGGGCCAGCGCCTTCATCCTGTCGATCGACGACGAGGAGTTCACGCCCGGCCCCGACCTCGACCCGGCCGTGCTGAACCTGCGCAGCTTCATCGAGCAGGTGCGCCGCAAGAACGCCGAGGTGCCGATCTACATCTACGGCGAAACCAAGACCTCGCGCCACATCCCGAACGACATCCTGCGCGAGCTGCACGGCTTCATCCACATGTTCGAGGACACGCCGGAGTTCGTGGCGCGCCACATCATCCGCGAGGCCAAGAGCTACCTCGAAGGCGTGCAGCCGCCTTTCTTCAAGGCGCTGATCGACTACGCGGAAGACGGTTCGTACTCGTGGCACTGCCCGGGGCACTCGGGCGGCGTGGCCTTCCTGAAGAGCCCGGTCGGCCAGATGTTCCACCAGTTCTTCGGCGAGAACATGCTGCGTGCCGACGTGTGCAACGCGGTGGAAGAGCTCGGCCAGCTGCTCGACCACACCGGCCCGGTGGCGGCCAGCGAGCGCAATGCGGCGCGCATCTTCAACGCCGACCACTGCTTCTTCGTGACCAACGGCACCAGCACCAGCAACAAGATGGTGTGGCACCACACGGTGGCGCCCGACGACGTGGTGGTGGTCGACCGCAACTGCCACAAGTCGATCCTGCACGCGATCATCATGACCGGCGCGATTCCGGTCTTCATGAAGCCCACGCGCAACCACTTCGGCATCATCGGCCCGATCCCCAAGAGCGAGTTCGAGCAGAGCGCGATCAAGGCCAAGATCAAGGCCAACCCACTGCTCAAGGACCGCGACCCGAACAAGGTCAAGCCGCGCGTCATGACGCTCACGCAGTCGACCTACGACGGCGTGATCTACAACACCGAGACCATCAAGAACATGCTCGACGGCTACGTCGACACCTTGCACTTCGACGAGGCCTGGCTGCCGCACGCGGCCTTCCACCCGTTCTACGGCGCCTACCACGCGATGGGCAAGCGCCGCATCCGGCCGAAGGAGTCGCTGGTGTTCGCCACGCAGTCCACGCACAAGCTGTTGGCCGGCATCAGCCAGGCCAGCCACGTGCTGGTGCAGGACTCGCAGAACCGCGCGCTCGACCGCGACCTGTTCAACGAGGCCTACCTGATGCACTCGTCGACCAGCCCGCAGTACGCGATCATCGCGAGCTGCGACGTGGCCGCCGCCATGATGGAGCCGCCCGGCGGCACCGCGCTGGTGGAAGAAAGCATCCTGGAGGCGCTCGACTTCCGCCGCGCGATGCGCAAGGTGGAAGCCGAATTCGGCAAGGACGAGTGGTGGTTCAAGGTCTGGGGCCCCGAGAAGCTGGTCGAGGAAGGCATCGGCCGCGCCGACGACTGGATCATGAAGGGCGAGGGCAGCACCGACAGCAAGGCCAAGAGCGCCAAGCGCAACTGGCACGGCTTCGGCAAGCTGGCCGACGGCTTCAACATGCTCGACCCGATCAAGTCGACCATCGTCACGCCGGGCCTGGACCTGCAGGGCAAGTTCTCCGACACCGGCATTCCCGCCAGCGTGGTGACCAAGTTCCTCGCCGAGCACGGCGTGATCGTCGAGAAGACCGGCCTCTACAGCTTCTTCATCATGTTCACCATCGGCATCACCAAGGGCCGCTGGAACACGCTGCTGACGGCGCTGCAGCAGTTCAAGGACGACTACGCCCGCAACCAGCCGATGTGGCGGATCATGCCGGAGTTCTGCCAGAACCATCCGGGCTACGAGCGCCTGGGCCTGCGCGACCTGTGCCACCGTGTGCACGAGCTCTACGCGCGCTACGACATCGCACGCCTGACCACCGAGATCTACCTGAGCGACCTGACGCCGGCGATGAAGCCGAGCGACGCCTTCGCCCACATCGCGCACCGCAAGACCGAGCGCGTCGAAATCGACCAGCTCGAAGGCCGCATCACGACGAGCCTGATCACGCCGTACCCGCCAGGCATCCCGCTGCTGATCCCTGGCGAGGTCTTCAACAAGAAGATCGTCGACTACCTGAAGTTCGCGCGGGAGTTCAACGCCGAGTGCCCGGGCTTCGAGACCGACATCCACGGCCTGGTGGCGCGCGTCGACGAGACGGGCAAGAAGCGCTACTACGCCGACTGCGTGCGCGCCGCCCAACCGGCCTGAGAGCGCTGGGCAGACGCGCTATCGGATGCAGTCCCATGGCGCGTCTGGACCCCGGCAACACCTCTCGCTACTGGCATGCGCCCGGCCTGTCGGGCATGGATCTGCTGCAGGCCGATTTCACGACGCACGACTACGCGCCGCACGTGCACGACTCCCTCGTCGTCGCGGTCACGGAGCTCGGCGGTTCGGAGTTCAGGAGCCGTGGCCGCACGGATGTCGCCCATCCGCGCGCGTTGCTCGTCTTCAATCCGTCCGAGCCGCATTCGGGCCGCATGGCCGGCAGCGCGCGCTGGCGCTATCGGTCGTTCTATCTGGCCGAGCCGGCCCTCCGCGACATGCTGCAGGCCGTCGGGCTCGATCGACCGGGGTATTTCACGTCGAATGCGGTGCCCGACCAGGACCTCGTCACGCGGTTCATGGCCCTTCACCACGCGTTGGAGGCGGATGCGCAGAACGCGTCCCTTCATCGCGAGTCGCTCGTCCGCACCTTCGGTGACCTGCTGCAGCGACACGGGCAGGCGGCCAAGCGCCTCCCCAAAGCGCCACGTGACGCGGCCGCGCTGGCACCCGCGCTCGAACTCGTGCGCGATGGCTATGCCGACAACCTGACGCTCGAGCAGCTGGGCGCGGCCGCGGGCCTGACGCCGTTCCAGCTGATCGTTGCGTTCAAGCGAACGCTGGGCCTGACGCCGCATGCGTACCTGACCCAATGGCGTCTGCGGCGGGCGCTCCGGCATCTGCGGGAGGGCCGGTCCGTCGCCGAGGCGGCGCTGGCTTCCGGCTTCTATGACCAGAGCGCCCTGAACAAGCACTTCAAGCGCACCTTCGGCATGACACCGCTGCAGTACGTGCGCGCGGGCGCATCCTGACGTCCGCGCGACGCTCAATTTCGACCAATAGCTTTCCGAGCCGTCCTGCCATGCTGGCCCCATCAGCAAGGCCATCCATGACGCGACTCTTCTGCCAAGACAACCCTGAGATCCTGACGCTGGACGCCACGGTCGTCCGGACCCGGCCCGGCGCGCTGCTTCTCTCCCGACATCCGCTCTATCCCGGCGGCGGCGGGCAGCTTCCGGACAGGGGCGTCATCCGGTGGCAAGGCGGCGAAGCCGCAGTCACCGGGTTTTGCGAGGAGGGCGGCGCGGTCTGGATCGAAGTGGCCGGCGGCATCGAGGTCGAGGGCGACGTGCAGGTTGGGGTCGACCCGGTGTTCCGCCAGCGCATGCGGGAGCTCCACACCGACCTGCACGTCCTGAATGCGCTCGTCTACCGGGACTTCGACGGTGCGTTGGTGACCGGCGTCCAGATGAACGACGACGGGACGGCGCGCATCGACTTCGACCTGCCGGATGCCGACAACGATCGTCTGCGCGCTCTGGAGCCGGAACTCAACGATGTCATCGCCCAGGACCTCGCGGTCGAGACAAGCTACGTCTCCATGACCGCCGCCCACGCCGAGAAGGGTCTGCTGCGTTCTCGCTCGGTGGCGCCGCCACCATCTTCGGAAGGCCTGATCCGCATCGTCGAGATCGCCGGGCTGGATCGTCAGGCCTGCGGGGGAACACATCTGGCCTCGACCGGGGCATCGCGTCCGATCCGAATCCTCAAGATCGAGAACAAGGGCCGTTCGAACCGCCGGGTGCGCATCGGCTTGCAGGGCCTGTGATGCGCAACGCGTTGTTCGCCCTGTGGACCCGCCCGGTCTGGCTGCTGTGGCTGCCGCCGGCGTTCTGGGCCGGCAACCTCGTGCTGGGCCGCGCACTCGGGCCTGTCTTTCCACCGGTCTCGCTGGCGGTCGGCCGCTGGGTCGTTGCGCTGGTCGTCCTGGCCCCCTTCGTCTGGCGGCAGGCCTGGCTTGAACGGGACCTGCTGGCCAGGCACTGGGCGTTGATCGCCGCCTGCGGCGCCTTCGGCATCGCCGGCTACAACGCACTCGGCTACCTCGCCTTGCAGACCGTGCCCGCCGCCAGCGTCGCTTTCCTCAATTCGACCCTGCCGCTCATGGTGCCGCTGGCGGCCGTGGCCCTCGGCGTCGAGCGCATCACGGGGAGGGCGCTGGTCGGCATCGCGATCTCGTTCGCGGGCGTTGCCTGGATCGTGGCCCGTGGCGACATGACCAGCCTCGCCGCACTGCGCGTCGACGGCGGCGAACTGCTGGTGCTCCTGGCCGTTGCCAACTACGCCATCTATTCCGTCCTGCTGCGACGCAAGCCCGCGGCGATCAGCCCGTTGGTGTTCCTGGCGGCGACCATGGCGGCAGGGTTGCTCGTGCTGATGCCGTTCTGGGCCGTCGAGCTTGCGCGGGGTGCGCGCATCCCGGCAGACCTGGCCTCGCTCGGCGCTGTGCTCTACATCGGCGTCTTCGCCTCGCTGTTCGCCTTCATCCTCTGGAACCGCTGCGTCGCGTCGCTCGGCGCGACGGTGACCGGCGTTTCGTTCCACCTTGTCGCACTGTTCACGGCGCTTCTTGCCTTCATCGTGCTGGGAGAGCCGGTGCGCGCTTTCCACGTTGCGGGCATGGTGCTGATCCTGCTCGGATTCTTCGTGGCGACACGCCGGACCGCGGGGCGCGCCGCCATGCCCGCGACGTCGTCACGACCTTGAGCCGCGCGGCATCGATCCGCAGCCGCCATCATGGACACGGTCGACATCCTCCGGACGCTGTGCGCCTTCGACACGACCTCCTGCCGGTCCAACCTCGATCTCATCCGCTGGGTGGCGGCGTACCTCGACGACCTTGGCATCGCGGCGCGGCTGGTCCACAGCGACGATGGCACGAAGGCCAATCTGCTCGCGACGATCGGCCCGGACGTGGCAGGCGGCATCGTCCTGTCCGGCCACACCGACGTGGTCCCGGTCGACGATCAGGATTGGCATTCCGACCCGTTCACACTGATCGAACGCGATGGGCGGTTCTACGGGCGGGGATCGGCCGACATGAAAGGATTCATCGCCGCATGCCTGGCGGCCGTGCCGCGCTGGCGCCGCCTGGGCCTGCGCCGCCCTGTCCATCTGGCGCTCTCCTACGACGAGGAGGTCGGCTGCTTCGGCGTTCCGCGCCTCATCGCCGATCTGCAGGCGCATGTGCAACCGCCCGCCCTGGCCGTCATCGGCGAGCCGACCGAAATGCGCATCGGTCGGGCCCATCGTGGCTTCTACGGGCAGCGCACCGTCTTTCGCGGCCGCCCAGCGCATTCCAGCCATCCGGCCCTGGGTGTCAGTGCCATCGAGCCGGCGGCGCTGTGGATCGCGGCGTTGGCGAAGTACGGGCGCACGCTGGCCCTGCACGGCAACCGCACGACCTTGAACATCGGGTGCCTCCGTGGCGGCACCGCGATCAACATCGTGCCCGGATGCTGCGAGGTGCTGTGGGAGTTCCGGCCACCGGATGCGTCCAGCACGGCCGCCGTGAAGGCCGAGGTCGAGCGCCTGCTGTCCGGGCTGCCGACGGGCGTGGCCGTGGAAACGGCCCAGATCGCGGAAGTGCCCGCGCTCGCGGCGAAGAACGCCGGCGAGGCGGCGGCCATCGCCCGGTCGTTCGGCGCGCGGTGGCCACCGGCCGAGCTTCCCTTCGGCACCGAGGCCGGCTTCTTCGAGCGGGCCGGCATCCCTTCGCTGGTCTGCGGGCCGGGCGCCATCGCGCAGGCGCATCAGCCCAACGAATGGATCGCGGCCAGCGAGCTCTGTGCCGCCGATCGATTTCTCGAGGGTGTCGGGAAGTGGCTCGCTGCGGACCGGCCCTAGCCGAAGCGCAGCGCCATCACGCCCGTCACCACCACCGCCGTGCCGGCGGCGCGCTGCCATCCGAAGGGTTCGCGCAGCAGCAGGGTGCCGATCACCGCGGCGAACAGCACGGAGGTCTCGCGTAGCGCCGCCACCAGCGCGACGGGCGCGCGCGTCATCGCCCACAGCGCGATCGCGTAGCTGCCCATCGAGGCGAGGGTGCCGAAGGCGGCGAGCTTCCAGCGCCCCGCCATGTAGCGGACCGCGGCGCCGCGTTGGTCGCCGCGCTGCCACATCACCAGCAGCAGGTAGGGAATGCCGTCGAACAGGAAGAGCGCGGCGACGTAGGCCAGCGCGTCGCCCGAGGCGCGCACGCCCAGGCCGTCGACCACCGTGTAGAGCGCGATGATGGCGGCGTTGCCGAAGGCGAAGCGCAACGCCTGGCGCCGCTGTGCTTCGCCACCGGCATGCAGCGACGAACGCGACAGCCCGAGCGTGAGCACGCCGGCACACACCACGGCCACGCCGGCCCACGAGACGGCCGACAGGTGCTCGCCGATGAAGGCCACGCTGCCGATGGCCACGAGCAGCGGCGCGCTGCCGCGCATCACGGGGTAGGTCAGGCCGAGGTCGCCGTGCCGATAGGCGCCCGCCAGGGCGATGTAGTAGCCCAGATGGATGGCGGTCGATGTGAAGATGTAGGGCCATGACGCCGCCGCCGGCAGGCCGGTCCACAGCAGCACCGGAAGCGCGACGAAGAAACCCAGGCTGTGGATGAGCGCGGTGTCGAGCTGCTTGTCGCGGCCGGACTTGATGAGCGCGTTCCAGCCGGCGTGCAGCAGCGCGCCGAACAGGACGGCCATCACGACCGGGCCGCTGATCGTCACGCGCGGGCCAGCATGCAGCGTTGTGCGCGTGCCAGGTAGTGCGCGAGTGGCGGCGTGGGGCGGTCCGGCGATTTGGCCTGGTCGTCCCACAGGCGCAGCGCGACCGCGTCGGCCGCGTGTTCCTGCGCGATGAAGGTGTCGGCCTGTTCGGGCGAGAAGATGCCGCCTTGCAGTTCGAGGCTGCGCTTGGAGTCGTCCGACAGCTGCTGCCAGTAGCCGGCGCGCGTCGCGCACAGGTAGCGCTTGGCGTCGACGTGCCACTGGATCGCCTTGAGCACGCGTTCGCCGAACACGCCGCGCAGGAAGGGCAGGGCGAAGTACTGGTGCACGTCGTCCACGCCGCGGAGTGTGGGCGTCTCGCCCTGGTCGTTGAGCAGGTGGCCCAGGTCGTGCAGCAGGGCGGCCGTGACCAGTTCGTCGTCGGCGCCCGCCTGTTCGGCGAGCAGCGCGGTCTGCAGCGCGTGCTCGAGCTGGGTGACGGGTTCGCCGCTGTACTGGGCGGCGCCATGGCGGGCGAAGAGCCCGTCGATGTCGCTCAGGCTCAAGGCCATGGTGTCAGGCCTCCACGGCCGCGGCGGGCTTGCGCGCAGGCGTGCGCGCCGCCGCCTGCTTCTGTTCGTAGTTGCGCAGCGTGCGCTCGCGGCTGTTCATCACGTGCTGGTACATGGCCTGGCCGGCGGCTTCGGGGTCGCCCGCGGCGATGGCCTTGACGATCTGGCGATGTTCGCGCGAGTAGACCGTCATCGATTCGGTCGTGAGGTTCTGCCGACGGAACAGCGACAGCTCGTTGACCAGGCGCCGGTAGGTGGCGAGCAGCTTGCTGTTGCCGGCCAGCTCCAGCAGCCGGTCGTGGAACTTGAGGTTGAAGCGGTGGTAGTCGTGCGCGTTGTCGCCCTTGACGGCCTGCTCCATCGCGTCGACCAGCTGCCGCAGCTCGCGCACCTCGGCGGGCGTGATGCCCTGGGCCAGCTTGCGGCCGACATAGAGGTCCATCACGGCGCGCACCTCGAAGATCTCGAGGGCTTCCTCGACCGGCACGTCGCGCACGAACACGCCGCGGTTCTTCTCGGTGCGCACGAGGCCGGCTTCCTCGAGCATGCGGAAGGCCTCGCGCACCGGGCCGCGCGAGACGCCGATCTGGTCGGCCAGCGTGGCTTCGGTGAGCTTGGCACCGGAAGGGAGCGTGCCGTCCAGGATCATGCGTTCGATCTCGCGCTGCACCAGGTTGGCGAGCGAATTCGACTGCAGTTGCGCGATGGCGGGGTTGCTGGAGATCTTGGTAGCCATGGCCTCATCCTACTTTCGACGTCGTAGATTGTCTACGATCTTCAAAAGACAATAGACGAAATGCGCGAGGTGGCCCCGATTTTGCTTGGCGCCTGTGTCACGGATATGTCGTTTCGTGTCGGCACAGTCCTTTCTTTTTCGACAAGGAGCTTCTCGATGTCTCTCGCCAAGTCACTCATCGCCGGCCTGATCGGCCTGGCCTTCGCCGGCGCCGCGCTGGCCCAGAAAACCCAGCTCATCGTCTACACGGCGCTGGAGACGGACCAGCTCAAGGCCTACCAGGAGGCCTTCAACAAGGTCGAACCCAACATCGAGATCAAGTGGGTGCGTGATTCGACGGGCGTGGTCACCGCCAAGCTGCTGGCCGAGAAGGCCAACCCGCAAGCCGACGTGATCATGGGCGTGGCCGCCACCAGTCTGGCGCTGTTCGAGCGCAACGGCATGCTCGAGCCCTACGCGCCGTTGAATCTCGACGCGATCATGCCGGCCTACCGCGACAAGAAGTCGCCGCCCGCCTGGTTCGGCATGGACGTGTTCGGTGCGGTGGTGTGCTTCAACACCGTCGAAGCCAAGAAGAAGAACATCCCGATCCCGACCACCTGGAAGGATCTGACCAAGCCCGAGTTCAAGGGCCAGGTCGTGATGCCGAACCCGGCATCGTCGGGCACCGGCTACCTCGACGTGGTGTCGTGGCTGCAGCTGTGGGGCGACGACGGCGGCAAGGGCGGCGGCTGGAAGTACATGGACGCGCTGCACGAGAACATCGGCCAGTACACGCACTCGGGCTCCAAGCCCTGCAACATGGCGGCGGCCGGCGAATACGTGGCCGGCGTGTCCTTCGAGTACCGCGGCCACACCAACAAGGCCAAGGGCGCCCCGATCGAACTGGTGTTCCCGAAGGAAGGCCTGGGCTGGGACCTGGAAGGCTTCGCCATCTACAAGGGCACCAAGAAGCTCGAGGCCGCAAAGAAGCTGGCCGACTGGGCCTCGTCGAAGGACGCGATGATCCTGTACGGCAAGAACTTCGCCATCACCGCGCAGCCCGGCGTGGCCCCCAAGCTCGCGAACATTCCGGCCGACTACGAGTCGCGCCTGATCAAGCTCGACTTCGACAAGGCCGCTGCCGGCCGCGAGCGCACGCTGGCCGAATGGTCCAAGCGCTACGACGCCAAGAGCGAGCCGAAGAAGTAAGCCGGGGCCGCGCGTGACCAAGGCCTACCTCGAACTGCAGGGCATCCACAAGCGCTTCGGCAGCTTCACCGCGCTCGACGACATCCACCTGTCGATCGAGCGCGGGGAGTTCGTCTGCTTTCTGGGGCCCTCGGGCTGCGGCAAGACCACGCTGCTGCGCATCATCGCGGGCCTGGAGACGCAGACGGCCGGGCGCATCGTGCAGGCCGGCCGCGACATCTCGGTGCTGCCGCCGGGCGGGCGCGACTACGGGATCATGTTCCAGTCCTACGCGCTGTTCCCTAACCTCACGGTCGCGCAGAACGTCGCCTACGGGCTGGTCAACCGCAAGCAGTCGCGCGCGCAGGTCGCGCCGCGCGTCGACGAACTGCTGAAGCTGGTCGGCCTGCCGGGCAGCGGCGGCAAGTATCCGGCGCAACTGTCGGGCGGCCAGCAGCAGCGCATTGCGCTGGCGCGCGCGCTCGCGACTTCGCCGGGGCTGCTGCTGCTCGACGAGCCGCTGTCGGCGCTCGACGCCATCGTGCGCGTCCATCTGCGCAACGAGATCCGCTCGCTGCAACGCGAGCTCGGCGTGACGACCGTGATGGTGACGCACGACCAGGAAGAGGCGCTGTCGGTGGCCGACCGCATCGTCGTCATGAACCATGGCGTGATCGAGCAGGTCGGCACGCCGATGCAGGTGTACCGCGAGCCGGCGTCGCCCTTCGTGGCGGACTTCGTCGGCAAGGTGAACCGCCTGACCGGTGTGGCCGAGGGCGAGCGCTGGTTCCGCTGCGGCGAGAAGCGGCTGCAGTGCGCGCCGGGCGCCGGGGCGGACTTCCGCGCCGGACGCGAGGTCGCGCTGTACCTGCGCCCCGAAGACCGCGTGGTCGGCGTCGGCGTGCGCGACGACGATCCGCTGCGCTGCGAGGGCACGGTCCGGCACATCGAGTTCCTCGGCGGCAACTGCCTGGCCGAGGTCGACGTGCAGGGCATGCCCGGCCAGCCGCTGCAGTTGCAGTACTCGCTCAACCAGATGGACGAGTTCGGCGTGCATGAAGGCGCGAACGTGCGTTTCGCGCTGCGCGCCGACCGGCTGCGCGTGTTCCCGGTGGCAGCGGGCTGATGGTCGCCCCCCCTGTCTACGTGAAGACGCCGCCGCTGCGGCAGCAGGCGCACTGGAGCGACCGGCTCGCGAACCTGGCGCTTCTGGGCATCGTGGCGCTGCTGTGCATCGGCCTGCTGGCGCCGCTCCTGCTGATCCTGTCCAAGGCGCTCGATGCACCCCAGGGTGGCATCGCCTCCGGCACCAGCGCCTTCGCCGCCTACCTCGCGTCGCCGGCGCTGCTGCAAAGCCTGTGGCACAGCGTGTGGGTGTCGCTGATGGTGACCGCCATCGTGGTGCCGCTGGCCTTCACCTTCGCTTACGCGCTCACGCGCAGCTGCATGCCGTTCAAGCCGCTGTTGCGCACCGTCACGCTGCTGCCGCTGCTGGCGCCGTCGCTGCTGTCGGCCATCTCGCTGATCTACTGGTTCGGCAACCAGGGCCTGGCCAAGGAGTTCTGGCGTGTGCTGGGCTTCAGCAGCATCTACGGCGCCCCCGGTATCGTGCTGGCGGAGTGCTTCGCGGCGTTCCCGCACGCGCTGATGATTCTCGTCACCGCGCTCACGCTGGCCGATGCGCGGCTCTACGAGGCGGCCGACGCCCTGGGCACCGGCACCGTGCGCAAGTTCTTCACCATCACGCTGCCCGGCGCGAAGTACGGATTGATCTCGGCAGCGCTGGTGTGCTTCACGCTCGTCGTCACCGATTTCGGCATCCCGAAGGTGGTCGGGGGCAACTTCAACATGCTGGCGACCGACGTGTTCAAGCTGGTCATCGGCCAGCAGGACTTCCAGCGCGGTGCGGTGGTCGCCTTGCTGCTGCTGACGCCGGCGGCGCTCACCTTCGGCATCGACTACCTGGTGCAGCGCAAACAGACCGCCACGCTCACGGCGCGCGCCGTGGCGCTGGTGCCCAGGCGCGCGCGCGTGTTCGACGGCGCCATGACGCTCTACTGCATCGTCATCGTCGCGCTGATGCTCGCGATGTTCCTGATGGCGGTCTTCGCGTCCTTCGCGACGCTCTGGCCCTACAACCTGGCACCGAGCCTGACGCACTACGTCTCGGGCCTGGTCGACGCGGAGCTGGGCGACGCGATGATCAACAGCCTGAAGCTCGCGGCCTGCACGGCTGTGCTCGGCACGGCGGTGGTGTTCGTCGGCGCCTACCTGCTGGAGAAGACCCACGGCCTCGATGGGGTGCGCCCGATCGTGCGCCTGCTCGCGATGCTGCCGATGGCGGTGCCGGGCCTGGTGCTCGGCCTGGGCTACATCTTCTTCTTCAACGCGCCGTCGAATCCGCTCAACGTGCTGTACCAGACGCTGCCCTTGCTGGTGCTGTGCACCATGGTCCACTTCTACACGACCGGCCATCTGACGATGGTGACCGCGCTGAAGTCGATGGACGCGGAATTCGAGGCGGTGTCGGCCTCGCTCAAGGTGCCGTTCTACAAGACCTTCTGGCGCGTTACGCTGCCGATCTGCCTGCCCACGCTGCTCGACGTGTCGCGCTACTTCTTCATCAACGCGATGACGACGATCTCGGCCGTGGTGTTCCTGTACTCGCCGGATACCAAGCTCGCCTCGGTCGCCATCCTGAACCTCGACGAAGCCGGCGACACCGGCCCGGCCGCCGCCATGGCGGTGCTGATCGCGGCCACCTCGGCGGTCGTCACGGTGCTCTACATGGCCCTGGGCAAGTGGGTCGACCGGCGCACGCAGGCCTGGCGGTCACCGGGCCGATGAGCGGCCGCTTCGACGGCCGCACGCGTTCTTCCTTTTCTTCCGAACCATGACTTCAGCAAGCACGAATTTCGATCTCATCGTCGTCGGCGCCGGCATCGTCGGCCTGGCGCACGCCTATGTGGCGGCGCGCCGCGGCCTGCGCGTGTGCGTGGTGGAGCGCGACGCGGCCTGCGTGGGCGCGTCCATCCGCAACTTCGGCTTCGTCACCGTCACGGGGCAGGGCGCCGGCGACACCTGGCGCCGCGCCCGACGCGCCCGCGAGATCTGGGGCGAGGTTGCGCCGCAGGCCGGCATCGAGGCGCTGCACCGGGGCCTGTACCTCACGGCTTTCCGCCCGCAGGCGCTCAAGGTGCTCGAGGCCTTCATGGCCACCGAGATGGGCGAGGGCTGCGAACTGCTCGACCTGGGCGAAGCCGCCCGGCGCGCGCCGGTGCTGCAGCTCGACGGTGCGCAAGGCGTGCTCTACAGCCCGCATGAGATGCGCGTCGAGTCGCGCACCGCCATCGGCCTGCTGGCGCGCTGGCTGGCCGAGGCGCACGGCGTGGAGTTCCGATTCGGCGAAGCCGTCCTCGAGGTCGCGGCGCCGCGCGTGCGCACCTCGCGTGCCGTGCTGCATGGCGAGCGCGTGGCCGTCTGCACCAACACCGACCTGAATGGCCTGTTCGCCGAGCGCCTGGTGCCCCACCAGTTGTGCCTGTGCCAGCTGCACATGCTGCGGGTGCAGCCCGAGCCGGGCTTCAGGCTGCCGGGCTCCGTGATGGCCGACCTGAGCCTGGTGCGCTACCACGGCTACAGCCAGCTGCCCGAGGCGGCGCCGCTGATCGAACAGATGCGCCGGGAGGAGGGCGAATCGCTGGCCCACGGCATCCACCTGATCGTCGTGCAGAGCGCCGATGGCTCGCTGGTGGTGGGCGATTCGCACCACTACGGCGCCGTGCTCGAACCCTTCGCGGATCAGCGCGTCGACGACCTGATCCTGCGGCACCTGCGCGAGACGCTCAAGCTGCAGCAGGCCACCGTGACCCAGCGCTGGGTCGGCACCTACCCCTCGTCGGCCAGCACCGACTGCCTGATCGACCGCCCCGACGACGCCACGCGGATGGTGATCGTCACCAGCGGCACCGGCGCCAGCACCGCCTTCGGCATCGCCGAGGACGTGTTCGCCGATTGGTAACCCTATTCATCCCGTCCACCATGACCTCCCCACCCACTTCCCTCGGCGCCGTCGTCTTCGACTGGGCCGGCACCATCCTCGACTTCGGCTCCTGCGCTCCGATGGGTGCCTTCGTGCGCCTGTTCGAGAAGTTCGGCGTCGCGCTCACCATCGACGAGGCGCGCGGCCCCATGGGCATGGCCAAGTGGGACCACATCCACGCGCTCGGCCAACTGCCCCGCATCGCCGCGCAGTGGCAGCAGGTGCACGGCAAGCCCTTCACCGATGCCGACGTCGACCATCTCTACGAGGTCTTCACGCCGATGAACGCGGCGGTGGTAGCCGACTTCGCCGATTTCATTCCCGGCGCGGTGCAGATAGTCGATACGCTGCGCGCGCGCGGGCTGAAGATCGGCTCCACCACCGGCTACAACCGCCCGATCATGGACATCGTGACGCCCATCGCCGCGGCCGGCGGCTACGTGCCCGACAACCTGGTGTGTGCCGGCGACCTGGCGGCCGGCCGGCCGTCGCCGCTGATGATGTACCGCACCTTCGCCGACCTCGGCGTGTGGCCGCCGTCGCGCGTGGTGAAGGTGGACGACACCGGCGTCGGCATCGAGGAAGGCCTGAACGCCGGCACCTGGACGGTGGGGCTGGCCGTCAGCGGCAATGCGGTAGGCCTGCCGCTGGCGCAATGGGAGGCGCTCGACGCCGCGCAGCAGGATGCACTGCGCCAGACCGCCACCGCCAAGTTGAAGGCGACTGGCGCGCACTACGTGATCGACAGCGTGGCCGATCTGTTGCCGGTGCTCGACGACATCGAGGCGAAGCTGAAGCAGGGCCTGACGCCCTGAAGGCGATCAGTTCGGCGCGTCGGTCCGCACCCGCATGAAGCGGGCGAAGCGCGGCAGCCCGCTCGGGTGGGTGCCGTTGTAGCGGTAGGTCACCCAGGTGCCGATCGGCGGCGGGTCGCGACGCTGCGCATCGGTGAAGCCGCTGCCCAGCCGGAAGCGCTGCCCCTGCGGCGTCTCGACGATCAGGGCGCCGAGGCGGCCGGCGTGCCTGCCCTGGCCGGGCGTGTGGCCGACGACGCGTGCCTCGGCATCGTCGTAGGGCTTGAACTTCAGGAGGTCGGCGTTGCGCTCGCCGCGGTAGGGGGCGCTGCCGCGGTGGAGCATCAGGCCCTCGCCGCCGAGCTTCACCGTCTTGGTCAGCAGCGCCTGCAGATCGGCATGCGTGGTGGCGCGCTGCTGCGCGACCGGCACCACCCACGGCGCCGCCGGGATCGGCAGCAGCTTGCGCAGCGCGGCCAGCCGCATGTCGAAGTCACCGGGCTCGGCGGGCAGGTCGAACACCATGAATCGCATCTCGCGCCAGGCCGCGTCGCTGGGGCTTTCGCTGCGCACGGTCGAGGTGGCCAGTTCGAAGCGGCCGCGGCCGGCCCAGAGTTCGCCGTCGAGGGGCACGGCAGGCAGCGGCGCGGTGAACCAGGCCGGCGCCGCGACGCGGATGCCACCGCGCGTCCAGAGCCGCTGGCCGTCCCAGTAGCCGCGCACGCCGTCGTATTTCTCGCTGACCCAGTAGCCGTCGAGCGGCATGCCGGGCCGGTACACGTCGGCCAGCATGAGCGCCGGTGCGGCGGCGTGAGCAAGCGGCGCCAGCACAGTCGCCAGGCCGGCCATCATCAGAAAGTGACGTCGTTGCATCGCGACCCTCCCAGGCCGCTCTCCGCGCGAAGAGCAGGAAATCAGGCAGCCGGCTCGTCGATGCCGCCCACCACGTTGCTGAAGCCGCCGTCGACGTAGGTGATCTCGGCCGTCACGCCGCCGGCCAGGTCGCTCAGCAGGAAGGCCGCGACGTTGCCGACATCCTCGATCGTGATGTTGCGGCGGATCGGCGACACCTCGGCCACGGTCGCGAGGATCTTGCCGAAGCCCTTGATGCCGCTGGCCGCGAGCGTCTTGACCGGGCCGGCGCTGATGCCGTTCACGCGCATGCCCTTGGGGCCGAGCGACTGCGCCAGGTAGCGCACCGAGGCTTCCAGGCTGGCCTTGGCCAGGCCCATGGTGTTGTAGTTGGGCAGGGCGCGGATGGCGCCGAGGTAGGTCAGCGTGAGCAGGGCCGACTTGTCGCGCAGGTAGGGCAGGGCCGCCTTGGCCATCGCCGGGAAGCTGTAGGCGCTGATGTCGTGCGCGATCTTGAAGCCCTCGCGCGACAGGCCGTCGAGGAAGTCGCCCGCGATCGCCTCGCGCGGTGCGAAGCCGATGCTGTGCACGAAGCCGTCGAACTGCGGCCAGGTCTGCGACAGGTCGGCGAAGAGCTTCTCGATCTGCGCATCGTCGCCCACGTCGCAGTCGAAGATCAATTTCGAGTCGAAGTCGGCGGCGAATTCGGTGATACGGTCCTTGAAGCGCTCGCCGACGTAGCTGAAGGCGAGTTCCGCGCCCTGTTGATGACAGGCCTTGGCGATGCCATACGCGATCGACCGGTTGCTCAGCACGCCGGTGATCAGAATTTTTTTGCCTGAAAGAAAGCCCATGGAGTTGCCTCGTGAAAATCTTGGGCAGAATTCTCGCATGCGTGGTTGGCTGCTCCTGGTGATGTTGCTCTCGGCGGCCCCCTCGTGGGCCGCCCATGCCTACGCGCAGTTCGGCGACGTCAAGTACCCGGCGGGGTTCACGCATTTCGACTACGTGAACCCGCAGGCGCCCAAGGGCGGCGAGATCCGCATGGTGCCGCCCACGCGGCCCACCAATTTCGACAAGTTCAACCCGTTCACGCTCAAGGGCACTGCGCCCTACGGCATCGGCTCGCTGATGATCGAGAGCCTGCTCACGGGCAATTCCGAAGAGCCGACCACCGCCTATGGCCTGCTGGCCGAGGACGTGGAGGTGGCCGAGGACAAGCGCTCCGCCACCTTCCGGCTGAACCCGAAGGCGCGCTTCCACGACGGCTCGCCGGTGCAGGCGGCCGACGTGGTGCACTCCTTTCGCATGCTGATGAGCAAGGAGGCGGCGCCGCAGTTCAAGACCATCTACGCCGAGGTCAAGGACGTGATCGCCGTCGACGCCCGCACCGTGCGCTTCGACTTCGCCAGCCCGAACCCCGAACTGCCCCTGGTGGTGGGCGGCATGGCCGTCTTCAGCCGCGCCTGGGGCCAGGGCAAGGCCTTCGACCAGATCATGACCGAGGTGCCGATCGGCTCCGGACCCTACCGGATCGCCAACCCGCGCATGGGGCGCGACATCACCTACACGCGCGACCCGGCCTATTGGGGCGCCGACCTGCCGGTGCGCAAAGGCCTGTTCAACTTCGACCGCGTGTCTTTCAAGATCTACCTCGACGAGACCTCGAAGTTCGAGGGTCTGAAGGCGGGCGAGTACGACTTCATGCGCGAATTCACCTCGCGCAACTGGGCGCGCCAGTACACCGGCAAGCAGTTCACCTCGGGCGAGATCGTCAAGCGCGCTTTCGAGAACAAGAACCCGGGCGACTTCCAGGGCTACGTCTTCAATGTGCGCAAGGACAAGTTCAAGGACATCCGCGTGCGCCAGGCCATCGGGCTCGCGATGGACTTCGAGTGGCTCAACAGGCAGCTCTTCTACGGCCTGTACAAGCGGGTCGAGGGCTACTACCCGAACAGCGAGTTCCATGCCGAGGGCCTGCCCAAGCCCGACGAGCTGGCGCTGCTCGAGCCGCTGCGCAGCCAGTTGCGGCCCGAGGTCTTCGGCCCGGCCGTGGTGTCGTCCAGCACCGCGCCGCCCGGCAGCCTGCGCGAGAACCTGCGCAAGGCACGCACGTTGCTTGCGGAAGCCGGATGGACCTACCGCGACGGCGCGCTGCGCAATGCGAAGAACGAGCCCTTCACCATCGAATTCCTGAACGACCAGCCCTCGCTGATCCGGGTGGCGACACCGTTCCAGACCGCGTTGCAGAAGCTGGGCATCCAGATGAGCTTCCGCACGGTGGACTTCTCGTTGTCGCAGCAGCGCATGGACAACTTCGATTTCGAGATGACGACGATCCGTCTGCCCGGCAGCACCGCGCCGGGCGGCGAACTGCTCGAACTGTTCGGATCGAAGGCCGCGTCGACCAACGGCTCGGCGAACATCTGGGGCATCGCCGACCCGGCCGTGGACGCGCTGCTGCAGAAGGTGGTGGCGTCCAGGACCCGGCCCGAACTCGTGACGGCCATGCGCGCGCTCGATCGGGTGCTGTCGCACGGCTACTACTCGGTGCCGCAGTATTACGGCGACGCCTTCCTGATCGGCTACCGGCCGGCACCTTTCGTGCTGCCACCGACCGTCCCGCCGTACTACCAGGCCGACACCTGGGCGATGAGCACCTGGTGGGCCTCGCCCGCGAACAAGTGATCGGGCGCCACGCATGACCAGCTACATCCTCAAGCGCCTGCTGCTCATGGTGCCGACCCTGTTCGGCGTGCTGCTGCTGACCTTCGCCGTGATCCAGTTCGTGCCGGGCGGCCCGGTGGAGCAGATGGTGGCGCAACTGCAGGGGCGCGATTCGGGCGGCGAACGCGCCGCCGCAAGCGGTGCCGGCTACCGCGGCCGCCAGGGTCTGGACGAGAAACGCATCGAAGAGATCAAGCAGCTCTACGGCTTCGACAAGCCCGCGCCGGAGCGCTTCTGGCAGATGCTCAAGAGCTACGCGCGCTTCGACCTGGGCACCAGCTTCTACCAGCGCAAGGACGTGTGGCAGCTGGTGAAGGAGAAGATGCCGGTGTCGATCAGCCTCGGCCTCTGGACCTTCTTCATCAGCTACCTGATCGCCGTGCCGCTGGGTGTGGCCAAGGCGGTGCGGGCCGGCTCGCGCTTCGACTTCGTCACCACGCTCATCGTGCTGATCGGCTATGCGATACCGGGCTTCGTGCTGGGCGTGGCGCTGCTGGTCATCTTCGGCGGGCAGCTGCAGTGGTTCCCGCTGCGGGGGCTGACCTCGCCCAATTGGGAATCGATGGGGTGGGGCGCGCGCATCGTCGACTACCTCTGGCACATCACGCTGCCGATCACGGCGATGGTGCTCGGCAGCTTCGCGGTCACGGCCATGCTGACCAAGAATTCCTTTCTCGAGGAAATCCGCAAGCAGTACGTGCTGACCGCGCGCGCCAAGGGGTTGAGCGAGCGGCAGGTGCTGTGGAAGCATGTGTTCCGCAACGCACTGATCCCGATCATCACCGGCTTCCCGGCGGCCTTCATCGGTGCCTTTTTTACCGGCGCGCTGCTGATCGAGACCTTGTTCTCGCTCGATGGCCTCGGCCTCCTGAGCTACGAGAGCGTGATCCGGCGCGACTACCCGGTGGTGCTGGGCACGCTCTATCTCTTCACGCTGATCGGGCTGGTGACCAAGCTGATTTCCGATCTCTGCTATGTATGGGTCGATCCGAGGGTGAAGTTTGACTAGCGCCGTGCCGCCCCTCTCCGACAGCCCCGGCCGGCGTGCCTGGCACCGCTTCAAGCGCAACCGCCTGGGCTTCTGGAGCCTGCTGCTCTTCAGCGTGCTGGTCGTGCTGAGCCTCTTTGCCGAGCTGCTGTCGACCGACAAGCCGCTGGTCGTGCGCTACGAAGGCACGACCTACTTCCCGGTTCTGCGCGACTATTCGGAGAAAACCTTCGGCGGCGACTTCGAGACACCGGCCGACTACCTCGACCCCTTCATCCGCGAGCGCATCACGCAGGGCGGCAACTGGGCGGTCTACGCGCCCAACCCCTACGGCCCCAAGACGCTGAACTACTTCGCGACCTCGCCGAACCCGGCCGCGCCGTCGCGCGAGAACTTCTTCGGCAGCGACGACCGCGGGCGCGACCTGCTGGCGCAGCTGATCTACGGCTTCCGCGTGAGCGTGCTGTTCGCGCTGGCGCTGACCTTCATCGGCGTCGTGCTCGGCGTCATCACGGGCGCGATCCAGGGCTTCTTCGGCGGCAAGATCGACCTGGCCTTCCAGCGCTTCATCGAGATCTGGGGCTCGATGCCCGAGCTGTACCTGCTGATCATCTTCAGCGCCATCTTCGCGCCCAGCGTCGCGCTGCTGCTGGTGCTGCTGAGCCTGTTCGGCTGGATGGGCCTGTCGGACTACGTGCGTGCCGAATTCCTGCGCAATCGGCAGATGGACTACGTGCGGGCCGCGCGCGCCCTGGGCGTGAGCAACCTGCAGATCATGTGGCGCCACATCCTGCCCAACAGCATGACGCCGGTGGTGACCTTCCTGCCGTTCCGCATGAGCGCGGCGATTTTGGCGCTGACCTCGCTCGACTTCCTCGGCCTCGGCGTGCCCCCGGGCACGCCGTCGCTGGGCGAACTGCTGAGCCAGGGCAAGGCCAACATCGACGCCTGGTGGATCTCGCTGTCGACCTTCGGCGTGCTGGTCGTGACGCTGATGCTGCTGACCTTCATGGGCGACGCGTTGCGCGATGCACTCGACCCCCGAAAGATGGACACATGATGACACCGCTGCTCGACGTTCAAGGGCTGCGCGTCGCCTTCGGCGGCAAGGCGGTGGTGCATGGCATCGACTTCCAGATCGGCGTCGGCGAGAAGCTCGCGCTGGTGGGGGAGTCCGGATCGGGTAAGACCGTGACGGCGCTCAGCCTGCTGCGCCTGGTTCAGAACGCCGAGGTCCAAGGCAGTGCGCGCTTCGCCGATGCGGCGGGCGGCGAGCGCGACCTGCTGGCGTTGTCCGAACATGCGCTGCGCGGCATCCGCGGCAAGGAGATCGCGATGATCTTCCAGGAGCCGATGACCGCGCTGAACGCGCTCTACAGCGTGGGCGACCAGATCGCCGAGGTGCTCGAACTGCACGAGGGCCTGTCCAAGCGTGACGCGCTGGCGGCGGCGGTGCAGCTGCTCGCCGACACCGGCATTCAGGAGCCGGCCCGGCGCGCACAGGCCTTTCCGCACCAGCTCTCGGGCGGCCAGCGGCAGCGGGCCATGATCGCCATGGCGCTGGCCTGCAAGCCGCGCCTGCTGCTGGCCGACGAGCCGACCACCGCGTTGGACGTCACGGTGCGTGGTCAGATCCTCGACCTGCTGAGCGCGCTGCAGCAGAAGCACGGCATGGCGGTGCTGCTGATCACGCACGACCTGAACCTGGTGCGCCGCTTCGCCGACCGCGTGGCAGTGATGGAAGGCGGCCACATCGTGGAGCAGGGCGCGGTGGCCGATGTGTTCGGTGCGCCGCAGCACGCCTACACACGCCGGCTGATCGACAGCCGGCCGACGCGCGACGTCGTCCCACCACCGGCCGCCGACGCGCCGCCGGTGCTGGCCGCGCAGGGCCTGCGCGTGAGCTACCCCGTGCCGCGCCCCGGCGTCGCAGGCTGGTTCCGCGCCGGCGCCTTCGTGGCGGTGGAGGGCGCCGATTTCCGGATCGCCCGGGGCGAGACGCTGGGTGTGGTCGGCGAATCGGGCTCGGGCAAGTCGACGCTCGCGCTCGCCACGCTGGGCCTGCTGCCCCATGAGGGCGCGCTGGAGGTCGATGGCCGACACTGGGGTGCCGGCAGCACGCAGGACCGCGCGCTGCACCGGACCATGCAAGTGGTCTTCCAGGACCCGTTCTCCTCGCTCTCGCCGCGCATGACGGTGGAACAGATCGTCGGCGAGGGGCTGACCGTGCACTCGCCCGAACTCGACCGCGCCGCGCGCCGGGTGCGCGTACTGACGGCGCTGGCCGATGTCGGCCTGGGCGAGGCGCAGTTCCCGGCCTTGCTCGACCGCTATCCGCACGAGTTCTCGGGCGGACAGCGCCAGCGGCTGGCGATCGCGCGCGCGCTGATCGTCGACCCGTCGCTGCTGGTGCTCGACGAGCCGACCAGCGCGCTCGACGTCACCATCCAGAAGCAGGTGCTCGGGCTGCTGCAGCGGCTGCAGCGCGAGCGCGGGCTGAGCTATCTGCTGATTACGCACGACATCGAGGTCATCGCCGCCATGGCGCACCAGGTCATCGTGATGAAGGACGGCGCCATCCTCGAACACGGGCCGGTCGAGCGGGTGCTCGACGCCCCTGAACATCCCTACACACGCAAGCTCGTGGCGGCCGCTGTGGCCGATTAGACAAAGAGACGCCCCTAAGAATGTCGAATATCGGAAAAGATCGGCGGGACGCATGGCGTGCCGCGCTGGCGTGCATGGTCACGCTGGCCGTGGCGATGGGCCTGGGCCGCTTCGCCTTCACGCCCATGCTCCCCCTCATGCTGCACGAGGGCAAGCTCGACCTGCAGGCGGGCGGCGTGCTGGCCTCGCTTAACTACCTCGGCTACTTCATCGGTGCCGTGTCGTGCGCGTCGATCCGGCTGCGGCCGGCCTTCATGGTGCGCAGCGGCCTGCTGGCGACGGCGGCGCTGCTGCTGGGCATGGGGCTGTTGCACGGTTTCACCGTGTGGGGTGCGCTGCGTGGCGCGGCCGGGGTGGTCAGCGCCTGGGTGTTCGTCTTTGCCTCCGGCTGGGGCCTTCGGCGCCTGGCCGAAACCCATTCGCCGGCGCTGGGCGGCGTGATCTACACCGGCCCCGGGATCGGGATCGCCGTGACAGGCCTGCTCGGCGGCGTGACGGGGCGCTGGGGCTCGGATGCCGCGTGGATCGGCTACGGCCTGCTGGCGCTGGCGCTCATCGCGCTGATCTGGCGGGTGTTCGACGACGGCGCGGCGGCGTCGACGGGCGCGGGCAGGGCGCCCGAAGCGCCGCAACCCGAGACGACGGCCCGCCACCGCAGCGATGCGCGCTGGATCGTCGGCCTCTATGGCCTGGCCGGCTTCGGCTACATCATCACGGCGACTTTCTTGCCGGTGATCGCGCGACAGGCGCTGCCGGGCTCGTCCTGGCCCGATTTCTTCTGGCCGCTGTTCGGCCTGGCGATCGTGCCTGGCGCCTTGATCGGTGCCCGCGCCCCCGTGCAATGGGACAACCGGCTCCTGCTGGCCATCGCCTATGCGCTGCAGGCGGCCGGCGTCGTGCTGTCGGTGCTGTGGCCGACCATCGCGGGTTTCGCCGTGGGCAGCCTGCTGCTGGGCATGCCGTTCACCGCGATCACCCTGTTCGCCGTGCGCGAGGCACGGCGGCTGCGCGGGAACGCGGCGGCAGGGCTGATCGGCTATGCCACCGCCGCCTACGGCGTCGGCCAGATCCTCGGGCCGCTGTTCGCGGCTCCACTGGCGCAGCGCACCGGCTCCTTCGCCGTGCCCTTGCTGGTGGCTGCAGCCGCTCTGGCATTGGGTTCCTTGCTCTTTCTGGGGGTCTGGCGAAAAGCGAGAATGCGTGCCACCGCTTTCTCGGCTTAAAGCGTCACTCATTTGAGAACCTTTTGGCATATAATTCGAGGCTCACGACCAAACGGGCGGGTACCAACCGCCCGTTTTTTATTGGGCGAAGCATTTCTCGATGACAGCGAGCATGGCGAACTCGGTGGTATCCATCGAATGATGGCGCGGAGCGATCGGCAAGAGCAATTTCAAGGGCATATACAGACACGTGGCATTGCAGCAAGTAGTGGAACAAACCGTGGCCGGACTCGGCTACGACCTGGTCGAGATCGAACGATCGGCCGGGGGATTGCTGCGCGTCACGATTGATCTGCCCTGGGTTGCCCCCACCTCCGAGGCTGTGATCGGTGCGCCCGAGCCGTTCGTGACGGTCGAGGATTGCGAGAAGGTCACGCGTCAACTGCAATTTGCGCTGGAAGTCGACGGGGCCGACTACAAGCGCCTCGAGGTGTCGTCGCCGGGCATCGACCGCCCGCTGCGGCACGAACAGGATTTCGAGCGTTTCGTCGGCGAAGTGATCGACGTGACGCTGAAGGCGCCGATGGGCGCCGCGGCCGGCGGCCAGGTGGCGGCCAACCGCAAGAAGTTTCGCGGCACGCTGGAGCGTGCCGACGGCGGAGGGTGGCAGATCGTCTGGAGCGAGGCCCCCGAACCCAAGCCCGGACAAAAGATCAGCAAGAAGCGCGCGCCTGCACCGTTGCATGCGCTCGGCTTCGCATTGGACGAACTGCGCGAAGCGCGGCTCGCGCCGATCGTGGACTTCAAGGGCCGCAGGCCCAAGACCCCGGCGGGGTCGCTGGAACAGGCCCCCGAGGGCCTTTCGGACATTGGCGACACGGACGTGTCGGACTGACAAGAGGAGCGTAGTGGCATGAATCGCGAAATGTTGATGTTGGTGGATGCGATCTCGCGCGAGAAGAACGTCGAACGCGACGTGGTCTTCGGCGCGGTCGAATCCGCACTGGCGCAAGCCACCAAGAAGCTCCATCAGGGCGACGTGGACATCCGCGTGGCCGTGGACCGCGACAGCGGCGACTACGAAACCTTCCGCCGCTGGCACGTCGTTCCCGATGAAGCCGGCCTGCAGCTGCCCGACCAGGAAATCCTCCTGTTCGAAGCCAAGGAAGAGATGCCCGACATCGAGGTCGACGAGTACATCGAGGAAACGGTGGACTCGGTGCCGATCGGCCGTATCGGCGCCATGGCCGCCAAGCAGGTGATCCTGCAGAAGATCCGCGACGCCGAGCGCGAGATGCTGCTCAACGACTTCATGTCGCGCGGCGACAAGATCTTCGTGGGCACCGTCAAGCGCCTGGACAAGGGCGACATCATCGTGGAAGCCGGGCGTGTCGAAGGGCGCCTGCGCCGCAGCGAGATGATCGCCAAGGAAAACCTGCGCAACGGCGACCGCGTGCGCGCCATGATCATGGAAGTCGACCTGACGCTGCGCGGCGCGCCGATCATCCTGTCGCGCTCGGCGCCCGAGTTCATGATCGAGCTGTTCCGCCAGGAAGTGCCCGAGATCGAGCAGGGTCTGCTCGAGATCAAGAGCTGCGCCCGTGACCCGGGTTCGCGCGCCAAGATCGCCGTGCTCTCGCACGACAAGCGTGTCGACCCGATCGGCACCTGCGTCGGCGTGCGCGGCACCCGTGTGAACGCGGTGACGAACGAACTCGCCGGCGAGCGCGTCGACATCGTGCTGTGGTCCGAAGACCCGGCCCAGTTCGTGATCGGCGCGCTGGCCCCGGCCAACGTGTCGTCGATCGTGGTCGACGAAGAAAAGCATGCCATGGACGTGGTGGTCGACGAGGAAAACCTCGCCATCGCCATCGGCCGCGGCGGCCAGAACGTGCGCCTGGCGTCCGACCTGACGGGTTGGAAAATCAACATCATGGACGCGAACGAGTCTGCCCAGAAGCAGGCGCTCGAAACCGATTCGAGCCGCAAGCTCTTCATGGAGAAGCTCGATGTGGACGAGGAAATCGCCGACATCCTGATCAACGAAGGTTTCACCAGCCTCGAAGAAGTGGCCTACGTGCCGATCTCCGAGCTGCTCGAAATCGAGAGCTTCGACGAAGACACGATCAATGAGCTGCGCACCCGTGCCAAGGATGCTTTGCTCACGATGGAAATCGCGAAGGAAGAAAGCGCCGAAGGCGTCTCGCAGAATCTGCGCGACCTCGAAGGCCTCGACCCCGAGCTCATTCCAAAGCTGGCCGAGGCGGGTGTCCACACCCGCGACGACCTGGCCGACCTCGCGGTCGACGAACTCACCGAGATCACCGGCCACAGCGCCGATGACGCCAAAGCCCTCATCTTGAAAGCCCGTGAACATTGGTTCGCGGGCCAAGAGTGACGGTCATGGGAGCACGAAGCACATATGTCCAGCACCACAGTCGCCGAGTTCGCGAACGAACTCAAGAAGACCCCCGAAATCCTGCTTGACCAGCTCAAGAGCGCAGGCGTGGCGAAAGCCGCGCCGACCGACGCGCTCACCGAGGCGGACAAGCAACGCCTGCTCGGCTTCCTGAAGGCCAGCCACGGCACGGCGGAGCCCGAGCGCAAGAAGATCACCCTGGTCAAGAAATCGACCAGCGAGATCAAGCAGGCGGACGCCACCGGCCGTGCCCGCACGATCCAGGTGGAAGTGCGCAAGAAGCGCACCTTCATCCAGCGCGACGAAGGCCCCGGCAGCACGCCCGAGCCGACGCCGGCCGCCGCGGCACCCGTGAGCGAGCCTGCTGCGCCCAAGATTGACGAAGCCGAACTCGGCCGCCGTGAGGAAGAGGCACGCCGCCAGGCCGAGCTGATCCGCCGCCAGGAAGAAGAACTGGCCGAGAAGCGTCGCCAGCGCGAGGAAACCGAAGCCCGCGAACGCGAGAAGGCCGAGCGCGCCGAGCAGGCCGAAGTGGCCGAGCGCGAAGCCAAGGCGGCTGCGGCTGCCAAGGAAAAGGCCGCTGCGACCGCCGTGGTCGGCAAGGCTGCGCCCGAGGTCGCGCCTGTCGCCGCGGTAGCCGACGCCGCCACGAGCAAGGCGACGGCCGATGCGGTCGCCGCCACGCAGGCCAAGGAAGACGCCAAGGCCAAGGCCGCCGCCGAATCGAAGGCCCGCGCCGACGAGGAAGCCGCCCGCGCCAAGGACCTGGATGAGCGCCGCCGCAAGGCCCTGGCCGAAGCCGAGGCCATCCGCGCCATGATGAACGCACCGGCCCGTGTGCTGGTGCCGCACAAGGCGCCCGAAAAGGAAGTGCCGAAGCCGGCCGTCAAGGGCACGCTGCACAAGCCGGTCGCGCCCGCAGCGCGTCCGGGTGCACCTGCCGCCCCGGGCGCCGCGACGGCTCCGGGTGCCAGCAAGGACGTGAAGTCGGCCAAGCTCTCGTCGAGCTGGGCGGGCGATCCGGCCAAGAAGAAGGAAATCAAGACACGCGGCGATGCCAGCGGTGGCGTCGGTCGCGGCAATTGGCGCGGGGGCCCGCGCGGCCGTCGCGGCAACGACCGTGGCGGACACGAGGACCACACGCCGGCCGCACCGGTCGAGGCGCGCGTGCTCGAAGTGCATGTGCCCGAGACCATCACGGTGGCCGAACTGGCCCACAAGATGGCCGTCAAGGCGCAGGAAGTCATCAAGCAGCTGATGAAGCTCGGCATGATGGCGACCATCAACCAGTCTCTCGACCAGGACACCGCGATGATCATCGTGGAGGACATGGGCCACACGGCCGTGGTCGCTGCGCTGGACGATCCGGAAGCCTTCACCGACGAGGACGTCGGCGCCCAGGCCGGTGAATCCCTGCCGCGTGCGCCAGTCGTGACCGTGATGGGTCACGTCGACCACGGCAAGACCTCGCTGCTGGACTACATCCGGCGCGCCAAGGTCGCCGCGGGCGAAGCCGGCGGCATCACGCAGCACATCGGCGCCTACCACGTCGAGACGCCGCGCGGCATGGTGTCCTTCCTCGACACCCCGGGTCACGAGGCGTTCACCGCCATGCGTGCCCGCGGTGCGCAGGCCACCGACATCGTCATCCTGGTGGTGGCGGCCGACGACGGCGTCATGCCGCAGACCAAGGAAGCCATCAAGCACGCGAAAGCGGCAGGTGTGCCGATCGTGGTCGCGATCAACAAGATCGACAAGCCCGATGCCAGCCCGGACCGCGTCAAGCAGGAACTGGTGGCCGAAGAGGTCGTGCCCGAAGAGTATGGCGGCGACGTGCCGTTCGTGCCGGTGTCGGCCAAGACCGGCCAGGGCATCGACGAACTGCTCGAGCAGGTGCTGCTGCAGGCCGAAGTGCTGGAACTCAAGGCGCCGGTGGATGCCGCCGCCAAGGGTCTGGTCATCGAAGCCCAGCTCGACAAGGGCCGCGGCCCGGTCGCGACCGTGCTGGTCCAGTCCGGCACGCTCAAGACCGGCGACGTGGTGCTCGCAGGCTCGACCTACGGCCGCGTGCGCGCCATGCTCGACGAGGACGGCAAGCCGATCAAGACGGCCGGTCCGTCGATCCCGGTGGAAATCCAGGGTCTGACCGAAGTGCCGCAGGCGGGCGACGAGTTCATGGTGATGGCCGACGAGCGCCGTGCGCGCGAAATCGCCACCTACCGTGCCGGCAAGTTCCGCAACACCAAGCTGGCCAAGCAGCAGGCGTCGAACCTGCAGAACATGTTCACCGACCTGTCGGCGGGCGAGGTGCAGACGCTGCGCCTGATCATCAAGGCCGACGTGCAGGGTTCGCAGGAAGCGCTGGCCCAGTCGCTGCTCAAGCTGGCGACCGACGAGGTCAAGGTGCAGATCGTATACGCCGGTGTCGGCGGCATCAGCGAGAACGACATCAACCTGGCCATCGCGTCGAAGGCGGTCGTCATCGGCTTCAACGTGCGGGCCGACGCCGGCGCGCGCAAGCTGGCCGAAGGCAACGGCGTGACGCTGAACTACTACAGCATCATCTACGACGCCGTGGACGAGGTGAAGGTGGCGATGTCCGGCATGCTGGCGCCCGAGCGTCGCGAAGAAATCATCGGCTCGGCCGAGATCCGCACGGTGTTCGTGGCCTCGAAGATCGGCACGGTCGCGGGTTCGTACATCACCTCCGGGTCGGTCAACCGCAGCGCGCATTTCCGCCTGCTGCGCGACAACGTGGTGGTCTACACGGGCGAGGTCGATTCGATCAAGCGCATGAAGGACGACGTCCGCGAAGTACGCGAAGGCTTCGAGTGCGGTATCAAGCTCAAGAACTACAACGACATCAAAGAGGGCGATCAGCTCGAATTCTTTGAAATCAAGGAAATCGCCCGGACGCTGTAAGGCGCCCCAGCGACAACGACGATGCCAAAGCGCAAAGCCGCCGCCCCCAACCGCGCCTTCAAGGTGGCCGATCAGATCCAGCGCGATCTGACGGAGCTGATCGCGCGCGAGTTGAAGGACCCGCGCGTGGGCATGGTCACGATCCAGGCGGTCGAGGTCACGCCCGACTACGCGCACGCGAAGATCTACTTCAGCCTGCTCGTGGGCGACCCGGTCGTCACGACCGAAGCGCTGAACCAGGCTGCGGGGTTCCTGCGCAACGGCCTGTTCAAGCGCCTGCAGATCCACACGGTGCCCACGCTGCACTTCCTGTTCGACCGCACCACCGAGCGTGCGGCCGACATGAACGCGCTGATCGCCCAGGCCGTCGCTTCGCGCTCGAAAGAGGAATAGCCATGCACGCGCCACGCACACGGGTGCAGCGGCGCCCTGTGCATGGGGTGTTGCTGCTCGACAAGCCGCTGGGTTTCTCCAGCAACCAGGCCTTGCAGAAGGCCAAGTGGTTGCTGCGCGCCGAGAAGGCGGGCCACACCGGCACGCTCGATCCGCTCGCGACCGGCGTGCTGCCGCTGTGCTTCGGCGCGGCGACCAAGTTCAGCCAGCTGCATCTCGATGCAGACAAGACCTACGTGGCGACGGTGCAGCTTGGCGTGAAAACGTCGACTGGCGATGCCGAGGGCGAGGTGATCTCCGAACGCCCGGTGCAGGTGACGCCCGACGATCTGACGCGCGTGACGGCGCAGTTCACCGGCCCCATCCGCCAGGTGCCGCCGATGCACAGCGCCCTGAAGAAGGACGGCAAGGCACTCTACGAATACGCCCGCGAGGGGATTGACGTCGAGCGGGCACCGCGCGACGTGTCGATCCACGCGCTGGCGCTGACCGCGCTGTCGCCAGACACCCTCCGCCTCGTCGCCACCGTCAGCAAGGGCACCTACATCCGGACGCTCGGCGAAGACATCGGCGAGGCGCTGGGCTGCGGCGCGCACCTCACGTCGCTGCGGCGCACCGCCACCGGCAACTTCACCGAGACGCAATGCGTCACGATCGAGGCACTGGAAGCGATGTCCGAGGACGAACGCCTGGCCCGCCTGCTGCCGGCCGAAGCGCTGGTCGCCGGCCACAGCCGCGTCACGCTGGGCACGGAAGATGCGGCGCGTTTCCTGTCGGGCCTGCGCCGCCGCGGCGGTTGGGCCGACGCCACCGAGGTGGCCGTCTTCGGCGAGGAGCCGGCGGCCTTCCTCGGCACGGCCCATGTCATGGCCAACGAATTGATCCCGGGGCGCTTGCTGAACCCCATCGAAATCCAGCAAATCCTTTTGAACGCACCAGCGAACGCAACTCTCTGCGAGACCACACCATGAGTACCCCCAAGCAAATCCGCAACATCGCCATCATTGCCCACGTGGACCATGGCAAGACCACGATGGTCGACCAGCTGCTGCGCCAGTCCGGCACCTTCGCCGAGCACGAGAAGGTCGTCGACACCGTGATGGACAACAACGCGATCGAAAAAGAACGCGGCATCACCATCCTGGCCAAGAACTGCGCCGTGACCTGGGAAGGCACGCACATCAACATCGTCGACACCCCCGGCCACGCGGACTTCGGCGGTGAAGTGGAACGCGCGCTGTCGATGGTCGACGGCGTGGTGCTGCTGATCGATGCGCAGGAAGGCCCGATGCCGCAGACGCGCTTCGTGACCAAGAAGGCGCTGGCCCTGGGCCTGAAGCCGATCCTGGTGGTGAACAAGGTCGACAAGCCGGGCGCACGCCCCGATTTCGTGGTCAATGCCGCTTTCGACCTGTTCGACAAGCTCGGCGCGACCGACGAACAACTCGATTTCCCCGTGGTGTATGCCTCGGGCATCAACGGCTGGTCATCGCTGGAAGAAGGCGCAGCGGGCGAACAGTGGGGCCCCGACATGTCGGCCCTGTTCAACACCATCCTCAAGCACGTGCCGGCCCAGAAGGGTGATCCGGACGCCCCGCTGCAACTGCAGATCTCGGCACTCGATTTCTCGACCTTCGTCGGCCGCATCGGCGTGGGCCGCATCAGCCAGGGCACCATCAAGCCGATGATGGACGTGGTGGTCATGGAAGGCCCGGATGGCAAGGCCATCAAGGGCCGCGTCAACCAGGTGCTGACCTTCCAGGGCCTGGAGCGCGTGCAGGCGACCGAGGCCGGCCCGGGTGAAATCGTGCTGATCAACGGCATCGCCGACCTGAACATCGGCGTCACCGTGACCGACCCGGCCAAGCCGTCGCCGCTGCCCATGCTCAAGGTCGACGAGCCGACGCTGACCATGAACTTCTGCGTCAATACCAGCCCGCTGGCTGGCCGCGAAGGCAAGTTCGTCACCAGCCGCCAGATCTGGGACCGCCTGCAGAAGGAACTGCAGCACAACGTGGCGCTGCGCGTGGCCGAGACCGACGAAGAAGGCATCTTCGAAGTCATGGGCCGCGGCGAACTGCACCTGACCATCCTGCTGGAAAACATGCGCCGCGAAGGCTTCGAGATGGCCGTGAGCAAGCCGCGCGTGGTGATGAAGGACGTGAACGGCGAGAAGCACGAACCCATCGAGCTGGTGACCGCCGACATCGAAGAGCAGCACCAGGGCGGCGTGATGCAGGCCCTGGGTGAGCGCAAGGGCGAGCTGGTCAACATGGAACCGGACGGCCGTGGCCGTGTCCGCCTCGAGTACCGCATTCCGGCGCGCGGCCTGATCGGCTTCACCAACGAATTCCTGAACCTGACGCGCGGCTCGGGCCTCATCAGCAACATCTTCGACAGCTACGAGCCGCACAAGGGCGACATCGGCGGCCGCAAGAACGGCGTGCTGATCTCCATGGACGACGGTGAAATCTTCACCTACGCCCTGGGCAAGCTCGACGACCGCGGCCGCATGTTCGTCAAGGCGAACGACCCGGTGTACGAAGGCATGATCGTCGGCATCCACAGCCGCGACAACGATCTGGTGGTGAACGCCACCCGCACCAAGCAGCTGACGAACTTCCGCGTGTCCGGCAAAGAAGACGCGGTCAAGATCACGCCGCCGATCGAACTCACGCTGGAGTACGGCGTGGAATTCATTGAGGACGACGAGCTGGTCGAGATCACGCCCAAGAGCGTTCGCCTGCGCAAGCGCTTCCTCAAGGAAAGCGAACGCAAGCGCGCCGGCCGCTGATCTTCGGCTCAGCGTTTGGGGCCGCCTTGACCCTGACCCACGGCCGTGCGGTCTGGATGATGGTCGGCGTGACCCTGATGTGGGCCACGGCCGGCGTCGTCACGCGCCATCTCGAGGGGGCGCGAAGCTTCGAGGTGACCTTCTGGCGCAGCGCGTTCACCGCGCTCGCGCTTTTGGTCATCCTGCCGGCCTGGCAGGGGCGCAGCGTTTTCTCGAACATCCGCCAGGGCGGGCGAGCGCTGTGGGTCTCCGGCGTCTGCTGGAGCGTGATGTTCACCGCCTTCATGGTGGCGCTCACGCTGACCAGCACTGCGAATGTGCTGGTCACGCTGGCCACGGGGCCGCTGCTGACCGCGCTGGCGGCACGCCTCTTCATCGGCCACCGACTGCCGCTGCGCACCTGGCTCGCCATCGCGGCGGCCGGCGTGGGCATCGGCTGGATGTACGGCGCGCAACTGGGCAACGGCGAATGGTTGGGCACGCTGGTGGCGTTGTGCGTGCCCATCGCCGGTGCCGCCAACTGGACATCGGTGCAGCATGCGAATGCGCAAGGACAGCGCATCGACCTCGTGCCTGCCGTGCTGATCGGCGCCGTGCTGTCCTCGCTGCTGACGCTGCCGCTCGCCTGGCCGCTCGAGGCCACCGGCCGCGACCTGATGCTGCTGGGCTTCCTCGGCGTGTTCCAGCTGGCGATCCCGTGCGTGATTTCGGTGATATGCGCCCGTGTGTTGAGTGCGCCGGAGGTGTCGCTGCTGGCGCTTCTGGAGGTGATTTTCGGCATCACGCTGGCGTGGATCGGCGCGGGCGAGGTGCCGGGCGCCACCGTGCTGACAGGCGGTGCAGTCGTGGTGGGCGCGCTGGTCGTCAACGAGTTGTTGGCGGTACGCGCGCGTCGCGCAGGCTGAACATCGATTGCCCATGAAAAAGCCGGCGCGAGCCGGCTTTTCGTCGAGGCTCCGATCGGTTCAGGGGCGCGCGATCTTCCAGACGCCGCCCACGCCGTCGCCGGTGCGGTCGCCGGCCTTGGCATCCTTGGCCCAGTAGTAGAGCGGGGCGCCCTTGTAGGCCCACTGCTTCTTGCCGTCGTCGCGCACGACGACGCTGTAGGCGCCCATCGGCTGGGCGGCATCGGGGGCGACCAGTGCAGGCCAGTTGGTGATGCAGGGGCCATTGCAGGCCGACTTGCCGCTGCCCACCGTATCGCGGGCGAAGGTGTAGAGCGTCATGCCGTTCGGGCCGACCAGCACGCCATCGGCCGTGCGGGTGGGCGTGTCGGGTGCCGACGCGGTCTTGTTCATCATGCCGCAGCCGGACAGCAGGGCAATGGCGAGGATGGAAGTGCTGAGCAGTTTCATGGAGAGTTCTCCTTCGGTTAAAAAAACTTGTGTGACAGGGTGGACGCGCAGGAGCGTCACTGCTGACGGTACACCAGCGTGGCCAGCCGCAGCAACGCGTCGCGTGGGAGTTTCCCGGCCAGGGCATACCCGAAGCCGTGGTCGACCCAGTAGAAGCTGGGCACCGGCCCGTCGGTCGAAAAACGGAAGGCCGATTCGCCGGCTTGCGTGGCGTCGGCCGGCGTCGCCAGCGTTCCCAGGTAGAGCGTGACGCGCTGGCCGCCACGGTCTTCAAACATGAACTGTGCGCGCGCACCGGTGTCGCCGGGCAGCAGCCGGCCGCCCACCAGCGCGTAGCCTTCGGCCGACAGGTCGGGCATCTTCAGCGGTTTGTCGAGCCGGCGCGAGAGCCATTGGACCAGGTGCTGTTCCTCCGCGGCGGCCACCTCGACCGGGTGACGCTTCTCGGGCGCGTACACGGCATGGGCCACGGACGCCGCATGCACGAACTCGCGCGTAGCCGGCACGCGGGCCAGTTGACTCGCGCCGCTGGCGGACGTCCATTGCCCGTTGGCCAGCCAGCCGGCGCCGAAGGCGATCAACACTGCTGCAGCCAAGCCGCCCCAGCGCGTCCATCGCGCCTGGCGTGCGAAGCGGCGATCGGCTTGGCCAGCGGCGGCGAGCAGTGCCGGTGGGATCGGTGCATCAAGGACGTCGCGGTGCAACTGGCGCAGGGCGGCACGCTGCGTTTCCCAGTCGGGAAGCTCGTGGTGGGGTGGCGGAGGGTGGTTCATGGCGTGGCCGCCTTCATTTGAGTCGACGCAAGGCCGGACGGCTGTCGGTCGACGCCGCGCCTTCCATCAGCGCGTGCAGGCGGGCACGCGCCCGCGAAAGCCGCGACATCACGGTGCCCACCGGAATCGCGAGGATCCGGGCGACCTCGGCATACGACAGGTCTTCGAGCGCCACCAGCAGGAGCACGGCGCGCTGGTCGTCTGGCAGCAGCATCAGGCAGCGCTGCAGGTCGAGCGTGCGCTCGAGGCCGGCGTCGGCATCGGCGCCGTGCGGTTCATGCCCGACCTCGTCGACGTCCACCATGGCGCGTGGCGGCGCACGGCGCACCTGGTTGGCGAAGACGTTGTGCATCAGCGTGAAGAGCCAGGCCCGCAGGTCGGTGCCGGCCGTCCAGAGCCGCCACTTGACGCAGGCGCGCTCGAGCGTGTCCTGCACCAGGTCGTCGGCGGCCCAGGCGTCGCCGGTCAAGGCCCGCGCATAGCGGCGCAGGCTGGGGATGTGGTCGACGAGCGGGCGGGTGTCCATGGCGATTGCTGGATGAACACCGGGCGACGCGCGCTTATTCCATCGCCCTCGAAATAAGCTCAGGTGCGCAGCACCCGCGTCTTGATCCGCTGGGCCGGGTTGCCGGCGTAGACGCCCCAGGGCTCGAGCGATTTGAAGGTCACGGCGCAGGCACCGAGCACGGCGCCTTCGCCCACCACGACACCGGGCCCGACGAAGGCGCCGGCGGCGATCCAGGCCCTCGCGCCGATGGTGATCGGCCGGGTCGTCAGCTGGAATACCGGCGACGTGATGTCGTGCGTGCCGGCGCACAGGTGGGCGCCCTGCGACACGAGCGCGTCCGGGCCGAGGTGGATCGGCGCCATGTTGTAGCAATTCACATGCTGGGCCAGCACCGCGCGGTCTTCCAGATGCAGATGGGGCGGGTACCAGACACGCGCGCTGCCACGCACGTCGGCGCCGACACCGAGCCTGGCGCCGAACAGCTTCAGCAGGAAGCGCCGCCACGGTTTGAGCGGCGTCGGCGTCCAGGACGCGAAGACCAGCCAGGTCAGGTTCCAGGCGCCTCGCAGCAGGCGGTTGGACAGCGAGAAGCTGGGTCCGCCTTCGCTGGGATTGCTGCGGCTGGCGTCGAGCGGTTGGATGGCCATGGTTGTCGGTCCTGTCGGCGGTTCAGCGGTTTCGGCTCTTCATGGCGCGCTCGACCTCGCGCTTGCCTTCGCGGTCCTTGATGGTGTCGCGCTTGTCGTGCTCGGCCTTGCCCTTGGCGAGCGCGATCTCGCACTTCACCTTGCCGGCCTTCCAGTGCAGGTTGAGCGGCACGAGCGTGTAGCCCTTCTGCTCGATCTTGCCGGTGAGGCGGCGGATCTGTTCCTTGTGCAGCAGCAGCTTCTTGGTGCGGATCGAATCCGGCGTGGTGTGGGTCGAGGCGCTGCGCAACGGGTTGATCTGCAGGCCCACGACGAACATCTCGCCGTCGCGGATGACCACATAGCCGTCGGTGAGCTGCACCTTGCCCTCGCGCAGCGACTTCACCTCCCAGCCCTCGAGCACGAGGCCGGCCTCGAACTTCTCCTCGAAGAAGTAGTTGTAGGCGGCCTTCTTGTTGTCGGCGATGCGGGCGGAGGAGTCTTGTTGTTTCTTGGTGGCCATGGCGATCTCAGATGGGGGCGCATGGCATCAATACAATCGAAACGCACACACCGTGTCGATTCTATGAAAACCGTCCACAAGTCCGTTCTCATCTGGTACAGCGCTGATGAGATGTACGCCCTTGTCACCGATGTGGCCAAGTACCCCGAGTTCCTGCCGTGGTGCGACCGCGCCCGCGTGATCGAGGAAGGCGAGGCGGGCATGACCGCCGAGGTCGGCCTCGCCTTCGGCGGGCTGCGCCAGCAGTTCACCACCCGCAACACGCATGTGCCGGGACGCGAGGTGCAGCTCAAGCTGGTCGAGGGGCCGTTCTCCAACCTCGATGGCCACTGGAAGTTCAACCCCGTCGGCGAAGCGGGCGAGCGCGCCTGCCGCGTGGAACTCGACCTGAGCTACGGCTTCAGCAATTTCGCGTTGCAGGCGCTCGTTGGCCCGGTGTTCGACAAGATCGCGTCCAGCCTGGTCGAGGCCTTCGTCAAACGCGCTGAACAGGTCTACGGAGCCACCTGATGGTCGCCGTCACGCTGGTCTGTGCGCCGGCGCCCCGCACCGTTTTCGAGGAAATGCTGACGCTGCCGCCGGGCACTACCCTGGAAGACGCCGTGCGTGCGAGCGGCCTGCCGGCCCGTTTCGCGGGCCTGGATTGGCGTGCGCTGACCGCGGGCATCTGGGGCCGTGCCGCCGGATGGGATCAGGTGCTGGCCGAAGGCGATCGGGTCGAACTGTGCCGCGCGCTGCTGGTCGATCCGAAGGTCGCGCGGCGCGAGCGCTTCAAGCAGCAGGGCCGCAAGGGCACGGGGCTGTTCGCGCGGCAGCGCGAGGGCGGCAAGGCCGGGTACTGAGGCAAGAGGGTACGGTGAAGCGTCGCAGCCCGGCTCGGAGCGCCGGGCGCACCGTCATTTGCAGTCGCTGTCGATGATGCTCTGCAGGCGCTGCTGCTCGACGGCGCGCGCCTTGTCGTCCATCACCTCCCGCTCGCCCTGGGCATTGAGCCGTGCCACGCGGATGCCGCTGTCGAAGGTGGCCTTGCCCTGGCGGGCCCGGTTGCAGTTGTCGGCCTTGGCCTTCGCGACCTTCTGCGCTTCCGCGGCCTGCTTGGCTTTCTCGGCCTCTTCGGCCTTGCGCGTCTTCTCTTCGAGTTCCTTGTCGACGCCGGTCGGTCGGGCGCCACTGGCCGCGCCGACGGGCGGACGGGCCGGTTCGGAACCCGCCACGGCCGGCTCTGCAGGGGCGGGCGCGAAGGCAGGACGTGCACTCGGCGAGCCGGGGCGCCGCACGATGTTCTTCTCGGGCACGTCGGTGGGCGGGGCCTGATCGCTGAAGACCTTCTTGCCGTCCTTGTCGACCCATTGCCACTGCGCGCTCGCGGCCAGCGGCAGCACGCACACACCCCACAGCATCAGCAAGCGCACGAAGTTCATGCGGGCAGTTTAGCGCTCCCTTACGTTTTGCAATATGTTTGGGCCGCCGCGGGCCGGATGACAGTTGGTATTCGGGCACAGTCCGCGGCGGAACGCGGGGCCGTACGGAAGAGGGCAACCCGGCGTCGCGCCGCGACCGCGGGCAAGCCTCGTTACAATCCGTCTTTTGGAGCCTTCCCCATGCGCCTTCTCGGCAAAGCGCTCACCTTCGACGATGTGTTGCTGGTGCCAGCGTTCTCCCAGGTCCTGCCCAAGGACACCTCCCTCTCCACCCAGTTTTCCCGCAACATCTCGCTGAACCTGCCGCTGGTTTCCGCGGCGATGGACACCGTGACCGAGGCCCGCCTCGCGATCGCGATCGCGCAGGAAGGCGGCATGGGCATCGTGCACAAGAACCTCACGGCGCAGCAGCAGGCGGCCGAGGTGTCCAAGGTCAAGCGCTACGAATCCGGCGTGCTGCGCGACCCGGTGGTCATCACCCCCACGCACACGGTGCGCGAGGTGATGGCACTGTCGGAGCAACTCGGCATCTCCGGCTTCCCGGTGGTCGACGCCGGCAAGGTGGTCGGCATCGTGACCGGCCGCGACCTGCGCTTCGAGACCCGCTACAACGCGCCCGTCAGCGAGATCATGACGCCGCGCGACAAGCTCATCACCGTGCCCGACGGCACGACGCTGGCCGACGCCAAGGCGCTGCTCAACAAGTACAAGCTCGAACGCCTGCTGGTGATCGACGGCGCCTTCGAGCTCAAGGGCCTGATCACGGTGAAGGACATCACCAAGCAGACCACCTTCCCGAACGCGGCGCGCGACCCGAACGGCCGGCTGCGCGTGGGCGCGGCGGTGGGCGTGGGCGAGGGCACCGAAGAGCGCGTCGAAGCGCTGGTGCGCGCCGGCGTCGACGCCATCGTGGTCGACACGGCGCACGGCCACAGCAAGGGCGTGATCGACCGCGTGCGCTGGGTCAAGCAGAACTACCCGCAGGTCGACGTGATCGGCGGCAACATCGCCACCGGCGACGCCGCGCGCGCGCTGGCCGATGCCGGTGCCGATGCGGTCAAGGTCGGCATCGGCCCGGGCTCCATCTGCACCACCCGCATCGTGGCCGGCGTGGGCGTGCCGCAGATCATGGCGGTCGACAGCGTCGCCACCGCGCTGCAGGGCACCGGCGTGCCGCTCATCTCCGATGGCGGCGTGCGCTACTCGGGCGACATCGCCAAGGCCATCGCCGCCGGCGCCAGCACCGTCATGATGGGCAGCATGTTCGCCGGCACCGAAGAGGCGCCGGGCGAAATCGTGCTGTACCAGGGCCGCAGCTACAAGAGCTACCGCGGCATGGGCTCCATCGGCGCGATGCAGCAGGGCAGCGCCGACCGCTACTTCCAGGAGTCGAGCACCGGCAACCCCAACACCGACAAGCTGGTGCCCGAAGGCATCGAAGGCCGGGTGCCGTACAAGGGCTCGATCGTCTCGATCATCTACCAGATGGCCGGTGGCGTTCGCGCCAGCATGGGCTACTGTGGTTGCCCCACCATCGAGGACATGAAGAACAAGGCCGAGTTCGTGGAGATCACGACGGCCGGCATCCGCGAGAGCCATGTGCACGACGTGCAGATCACGAAGGAAGCGCCGAACTACCGCGCCGAGTGACCCTGATTCTGGCCCGACTTTTCGAGTCGGGCCAGATCGTGGTTAAAATTCGGGCCAGACTTTTCAATTCTGGCCCCCATGCAATCCATCGGCATCGCTGAAGCCAAGAACAACTTCTCGGCCCTGATCGACCTGGTCGAGAAGGGGGAGGAGGTTCGCATCACGCGCCACGGCAAAGAGGTGGTGCGGATGCTGCCGGTGCGCCGCAAGCCAGTCATTACCGACGAGCAGATCGAGCGCGAACTGCGGCAGATCGACGCGCTGCATGCATCGATCCGCCCCGGGCCTGCCGTGCGCGCCCTGCGCGAAGAAGGGCAGCAGGCATGACCGCCTTCGTGATGGACGCCTCGGTCACCGCCGCGTGGCTGCTGCCCGACCACGCCAACGCGCACACCCGCAAGCTCTACGCCGCCATCCGCCGCGACGAGGTCGAGCCGCAGGCGCCCAACGCCTGGCAGTGGGAATGTGCCAACATCCTCGCCAACGGCGTGCGCAGCGGCCGCATTCCGTCGTCCGCGATCGAAGGGCTGTGGAGCGTGCTTGATGCCATCCGCCACCGGGTCGAACTGCACGAGCTCGCCCCCGCCCAGCACAAGGCCGTACTGGCCGTCGCCATCGATGCCGGCGTGTCGCTCTACGACGCCGGCTACCTCTGGCTGGCCCGCTCGCTCGACCTCCCGCTCGCCACCCTCGACGAGCAACTCATCCAGGCTGCGCCCTCCGCGGGCGTGAAGCTGTTCGACATTTCAACGCTCTGAGTCCATGCCCATGCAACACGACAAGATCCTCATCCTCGATTTCGGCTCGCAAGTCACCCAGCTGATCGCACGCCGCGTGCGCGAGGCGCATGTGCTGAGCGAGGTGCATCCCTGCGACGTGACCGACGACTGGGTGCGCGCGTACGCCGCCGACGGGCACCTCAAGGGCGTGATCCTGTCCGGCAGCCATGCCAGCGTCTACGAGGACACCACCGACAAGTGCCCGCAGGCCGTGTTCGACCTCGGTGTGCCGGTGCTGGGCATCTGCTACGGCATGCAGGCCATGGCGCACCAGCTCGGCGGCAAGGTCGAGAGTGGCCACCAGCGCGAGTTCGGCTTTGCCGCCGTGCGCGCCCACGGCCACACCGCGCTGCTCAAGGACATCGCCGACTTCACCACGCCCGAAGGCCACGGCATGCTCAACGTGTGGATGAGCCACGGCGACAAGGTCACCGAGCTGCCGCCCGGCTTCAAGCTGATGGCCAGCACCGACAGCTGCCCCATCGCCGGCATGGCCGACGAGGCGCGCCGCTACTACGCGGTGCAGTTCCACCCCGAGGTCACGCACACCGTGCAGGGCAAGGCGATCCTCGAGCGCTTCGTGCTCGGCATCTGCGAGGCCAAGCCCGACTGGGTCATGCGCGACCACATCGCCGAGGCGGTGCAGAAGATCCGCGCGCAGGTGGGCGACGAGGAGGTCATCCTCGGCCTCTCCGGCGGTGTCGACTCGTCGGTGGCCGCTGCGTTGATCCACCGCGCCATCGGCGACCAGCTGACCTGCGTCTTCGTCGACCACGGCCTGCTGCGACTGAACGAGGGCGACCTGGTCATGGAGATGTTCGAGGGCAAGCTCCATGCGAAGGTGATTCGCGTCGACGCCAGCGACCTGTTCCTCGGCAAGCTCGCCGGCGTGAGCGACCCCGAAGCCAAGCGCAAGATCATCGGCGGCGAGTTCGTCACCGTGTTCAAGCAGGAGGCCGCCAAGCTCAAGGCCGGCGATGGGGGCCACAAGGGCGCGACCTTCCTGGCGCAGGGCACCATCTACCCGGACGTCATCGAGTCGGGCGGCGCCAAGAGCAAGAAGGCCGTGACGATCAAGAGCCACCACAACGTGGGCGGACTGCCGGAGCAACTGGGCCTGAAGCTGCTCGAGCCGCTGCGCGACCTGTTCAAGGACGAGGTCCGCGAGCTCGGTGTGGCACTCGGCCTGCCGCCCGAGATGGTCTACCGCCACCCGTTCCCCGGCCCGGGCCTGGGCGTGCGCATCCTCGGCGAAGTGAAGAAGGAATACGCCGACCTGCTGCGCCGCGCCGACGCGATCTTCATCGAGGAACTGCGCAACTTCGTCGACCCGGAAACCGGCAAGACCTGGTACGACCTCACCAGCCAGGCCTTCACCGTGTTCCTGCCGGTCAAGAGCGTCGGTGTGATGGGCGACGGCCGCACCTACGACTACGTGGTGGCGCTGCGCGCCGTGCAGACCAGCGACTTCATGACCGCCGACTGGGCCGAGCTGCCGTATGCGCTGCTCAAGAAGGTGTCGGGCCGCATCATCAACGAGGTGCGCGGCATCAACCGCGTGACCTACGACGTGTCGAGCAAGCCGCCAGCGACGATCGAGTGGGAATGATTGGCCGGCACCCGGCGCGGACGGCAAGGCCGAAACTGCGCCGGGCCACCTGAAAGCGAACTACATTGACCAGGGCAAGCTCGGCGCCGCCTCTGGCGAGGGCTTCTACGTCTGCGAACCACCGGTCGCCTGACCCGGAAACAACCCAAAGAAGGAGCTAGCCATGCGCTACAGCAGCGGAAATTACGAAGCATTCGTTCGTCCCCGCAAACCTGAGGGCGCCGACAGGAAGACGGCGTGGTTCGTCGGATCGGGCCTCGCCGGGCTTGCTGGCGCGGCCTTCCTGATCCGGGATGGCGGCGTGGCGGGCGAACGCATCACCATCCTCGAAGAGTTGGCCATTCCAGGCGGCGCACTCGATGGTCTCGATGTCCCTGAAAAGGGATTCGTCATCCGCGGCGGGCGCGAGATGGAGTCGCATTTCGAATGTCTCTGGGATCTCTACCGCTCGATCCCGTCGCGGGAGATCGAAGACGCGAGCGTCCTGGACGAGTTCTACCGGCTCGACAGAGATGATCCGAACGTCTCGCTGCAGCGCGTGACGCAGAACCAGGGCCAAGACGTGCCCGACAAGGCCCTGCTGACGCTGAACGACAAGGCCCAGAAGGACTTGCTCTCGGTCTTCCTCGCGACCCGGGAGGAGATGGAAAACAAGCGCATCAACGAGGTCTTCGGCGAGGATTTCCTCAAGAGCAACTTCTGGCTCTACTGGCGCACCATGTTCGCCTTCGAGGAGTGGCATTCGGCGCTCGAGATGAAGCTGTATCTGCATCGCTTCATCCACCACATCGGCGGCCTGGCGGACTTCTCTTCGCTCAAGTTCAATCGCTACAACCAATATGAATCGATGGCCCTGCCGCTGGTGAAGTGGCTGCAGGACCGCGGCGTCAAGTTCCGCTATGGCGTCGAGGTCACCGATGTCGATTTCGACATCCAGGCCGGGCGCAAGCAGGCGACACGGATCCACTGGAGCGAGAAGGGCGTCGAAGGCGGTGTCGACCTCGGGCCGGACGATCTCGTCTTCATCACCATCGGCTCGCTGACCGAGAACTCGGACAACGGCGATCACCATACCCCGGCCCGGTTGAAGGAAGGGCCGGCGCCGGCCTGGGACCTGTGGCGCCGCATCGCCGCCAAGGACCCCACCTTCGGCCGTCCGGACGTGTTCGGCGCGCACATCCCGGAGACCAAGTGGGCGTCGGCGACGATCACCACGTTGGACCCTCGCATTCCGAAATACATCGAGAAGATCGCCAAGCGCGATCCATTCAGCGGCAAGGTGGTGACGGCCGGTATCGTCACCGTCAAGGATTCGAGCTGGCTGTTGAGCTGGACCGTGAGTCGGCAGCCGCATTTCAAGAAACAACCGAAGGACCAGATCGTCGCTTGGTTCTACGCGCTGTTCGTGGATAGGCCTGGCGATTATGTGAAGAAGCCGATGCAGGACTGCACCGGCGAGGAGATCACCCAGGAATGGCTCTATCACATGGGCGTTCCGGTCGAGGACATTCCGGAACTGGCCGCGACGGGCGCGAAGGCCGTGCCGGTGATGATGCCGTACATCACCGCCTTCTTCATGCCGCGCCAGGCCGGCGACCGGCCCGACGTGGTCCCCGAGGGTGCCGTCAACTTCGCCTTCATCGGCCAGTTCGCCGAGTCCAGGCAGCGCGACTGCATCTTCACCACCGAGTATTCGGTCCGCACCCCGATGGAGGCCGTCTACACCTTGCTCGATGTCGAGCGTGGCGTGCCGGAGGTGTTCAACTCGACCTACGACATCCGCACGCTGCTTGCCGCGATCGGGCCGCTGAGGGACGGAAAGGGAATCGACATTCCCGTGCCGGCCTTCCTGCGCAATCTGCTGATGCGCAGGCTGGACAAGACCCAGATCGGCGCGCTGCTGCACGAGTTCAAGCTGGTCAGCGAAGACTGACGACACCACGCCCACCAGCGTGGCGGGCAAGGACCGGAGGCTCCATGCATTCTGCCCAGCTTGAACTGGATGCCAGCAACCTGCACAAACTGGCACGTCGGCTGGGCATCAAGGCGCCGTCGGCGGCAGGCAGCCGAGTCCGCGCAGCGTGAGCTCGATCGCCTCGTCCAGCGGCGTATGCGGCTCGGCGCCGAGTGCGCGCGCAAGGCGGGCGCCGTCCAGCCGCACGGGCTGCTGCCAGAGGTAGCGCATCTCCAGCAGTTCGCGCAGCGTGGGCACGAAGGGCGCCGCGAGACGGACCAGCGCCCACGGAAAGGCGGCGGTCGCGGTGGTCAGGCCATGGCGCGCCGCGACGCGGCCGATGGCGGCGGCCATCTGCGTGCCGTCGGCATCCCAATGGCCGGCCATGTGAAAGGCCGCGAAGGGCGGCAGGGCGCTGCGCCGCGCCAGCAGTTCGACCATCGTGCGAGCCACGTCGGGCAGGTATGACCACGCATGCCCCACGCCGGCGTCGCCGGGCAGCCGGATCGTCTTCACCGGACGGCCGGGTTTGACCAGGCCCTGCGAGAACCAGCTGCTGCCGGCTCGCGGACCGAAGAAATCGCCTGCGCGAACCACGATGGCCCGCGCGCCCTGCGCGGTGGCACCATGGATCCGCCGCTCCAGCTCGACGCGAATCGCCCCCTTGCGTGTCTGCGGATGCTGCGGCGCGTCTTCCTGCAGCAGCGGGAAGGCGTCCGGGCCGTAGTTGTAGACGGTGCCGGGCAGCATGATGGTGGCTTGTTCGGCGACGGCCGCCGCGATGGTGTTGTCGATCATCGGCAGCACCAGTTCGGCCCAGCGCCGGTAGCCGGGCGGATTCACCGCATGGACGATCACGGTGCAGCCCTGCGCGGCGCGCCGCACGTCGTCGCGGTTCATCGCATCGCCGCGCAGCCAGGTGATGCCGTCGCGTCGTTCGACCGGGCTGGCCAGTCCGCGCTGCAACGCCTGCACCCGCCAGCCGCTGTCGCGCAGCTGCCGCGCGACCTCGCCGCCGATGCCGCCGGTGGCGCCCAGGACCAAGGCGGCGCCGGAGCAGGAGATGTCGAGGGGTTGCATGCGCTGTTTCCTGAATGTGAGGGGAGGGAATGCGCCGATTCTGGCGACCCGTCACCCGGAAAGAAATTGCCTAAATAAGCGTAGCGGCTATACATTCATGTATGACCAAAAGCATCGGATGGGAGCTGTACCGCAGCTTCCTTGCCGTTCTCGCCGAAGGCTCGCTCTCGGGGGCCGCGCGGGCGCTCGGGTTGACGCAGCCCACGGTGGGGCGGCACGTTTCGGCCCTGGAGGCCGCCTTGGGCCAGGCCCTCTTCACACGGTCGCAGACCGGCCTGCTCGCGACGGAGGCGGCCCTGTCGCTCAGCGCCTATGCCGAAGCCATGCAGCGCAGCGCGGCGGCGTTGGAGCGGGCGGCCATCGGTGCGGGCGAGGGCGTGTCAGGCACGGTCCGGATCTCCGCCAGCGAAGTCATCGCCGTCCATGTGCTGCCGCCGGCGCTGGCGCGCCTGAGGAAGGCGCATCCGGGTCTGCGGCTCGAACTGGTGGCGACCAACCGCGTGCAGGACCTGCTCCAGCGCGAGGTCGACATCGCCATCCGGATGACGCCGCCGACCCAGGAAGCGCTGATCGCGCGGCGCGTCGGCGATGTGGCGCTGGGCCTCTTTGCCCGCGACGACTACCTCGCAGAACACGGAACACCCCAGCGGCTGGCCGATCTGTCGCGGCACGCGCTGATCGGCTTCGATGCGGAGACACCCTTCCTGCGCGCGGCAAGGCAGAAGTTTCCCGCCTGGGCCCGCGAAGCCTTTTCGCTGCGCAGCGACAGCGATCTGGCCCAGTGGGCGCTGGTCCAGGCCGGCTGCGGCATCGGGATCGGTCAGGCCGCCCTGGCGGCGCGAGACAGCCGGCTGGTGCGCGTGCTGGCCAGCGAATGCACCTTCGCACTCGAGACCTGGGTCACGATGCATGAAGACCTGCGCGGCAGCCCGCGGTGCAAGGCGGTGTTCGATGCGTTGGTCGACTGGCTTCGGGCGTACACCGGCTGAATCGCCGGCCCCCCCTACGGCACCCCTACAGCAGGGGAGCGAGCTGGGGGAGGCGTCGACTGGCCCACAGGTTCACCAGGGCGTCGAGTTCGCTCGCGTAAATGCCGGTCGAGCGCTCGGTGCGCCCGTCCGCATCGGGGACACGGCTGTCCAGGCACGCGTGCCACAGCGACTTGCGCAGCTGCCGGTACTGTCCGAGGCATTCGTAGCCGTAGGGGGCCGAGGCCGAGAGCGCACATCGGCGGATCAGCAGGCCGCTGGTGTGCGCATAGGCCAGCCCCTTGGTCGACACCAGCAGGAAGGCGCCATCGTCCTGAATCACACGCTCGCGCGGTATATCGGACGTGAGCTCGGGGATGGAGGATGGCTTCTGCTTGGACATGACTCCAGGTATATCGGCAGCATCGCGGCAGGCTGAAGGACACTGGCCATGACCGCTATGCGTCCGGCCCGGCCTCGGCGCAGAAGGCCGGGCGGCCGGACGGCCTGTGCAACTGTTCGGCCAGCGCCTGCACGCTCAGCGGCGCCGAGCCTTCGGCCTTGTTGCTGATCGTGACGTACACGTTCTGCCCGGCGCCCGCGGTGCCGGCGATCACGCGGGCCAGGGCCGTGCGGGTGTCGATGTCGGGATGGACCATCTTGTCGAACGGCGCATACAGCGCCTCGGCATCTTCGTAGCCGTAGGCGCCGTGTCGGCGATTCACGTTCCAGCGGCAGACCAGCGGCCCCGGCCAGAGGGCGCGCAGCATCGGCAGCTGTTCGGCGATGGGCGGCAGCTTGGGGTGCAGGCCGAGGCAGTAGGTGGCGCCGGCGTCGCGCAGAAGATCGGCGAGCGCCGGGGTGAGCAGTTCGGGGTCGCGCACCTCCACCGCGATCACGCCGTCCGGCGCATCGGGGCGCAGCGCGGGCAGGGCGCGCAGCATCGCTGCCAGGCGCTCGAACAGCTCCGCACGGCGCGCCAGCAAGGGCAGCGGCAGCGGGCTGAGCTGGAACACCAGCGCACCGACCTTGGCGCCCAGGCCGTCGAGCGCCGGCCGGACGAATTCGTGCACCGCGAGTTCGGGATTCAGGAAGGCCGGATTCGGCTGCCGGCCGCGGCCTTCCTCGCCGCGCACCAACGCATCGGTCACCAGGCTCGGCGCCTTGACCACGAAGCGGAAATCGGGCGGCACCAGGGCCGCCAGCCGCGCGTACTGGATCGCGCTGAGTGGGCGGTAGAAGGCACGGTCGACGCAGACGGTGCGCAGCAGCGGGTGGCGGGCATAGGCCGTGAGCCCGTCCTTGGCCAGCCGTGATTCGGCATAGGTGCCGTCCCAGACGATGCCGGCCCAGCCGGGATACGACCAGGTCGAGGTGCCCAGCCGGACGTGGCGCGGCAGGGCGTCCGCCATGGCTTGCAGCGCGGGGGCGACCGGCTGGGCGGCAATGGCACCCCCGCGTGCGGCGCGGGGCGCCGGTGTGGCGGCCGATGCTGTGGCCGGCGACGGCGCATCGGCCTCGTCGGGGAGATCGGGAAAGAGCGAATCCTGCATGTCGAAGCGATGAATGCCGCATTCTCGCTGCGGGCCCCGATGCGCTCGCGGACAATGGGCGCACCGCACGGGAACACGCCACCATGTACATGCCGCCACAGTTCAATGCCAAGGACCGCGCCCATGCGCTGCGGCTTTTGCGCGAACATCCGTTCGCCAGCCTGATCTCGAACGACGACGAAGGCCTGCCCTTCGTCTCGCACCTGCCGGTGGTGGTGGACGATCCGGACGCCGACGAACTGGTGCTGCTCGCCCATTGCGCCAAGCCCAATCCGCATTGGCGGTACCTGCGTGACCGTTCGACGGCGGTGCTCACCGTGATGGGGCCGCATGCGTACCTGTCGCCGTCGGTCTATCCGGACCTGGCGCGGGTCCCGACCTGGAACTACCTGGCGGTGCACTGCACGGTCGAGGCCACGCTGGTCGAGACGCCCGTCGAGAAAGACCAGCTCCTCAAGCGGCTGATCGGCGACCACGAGCCGGCGTATGCGCAGCAATGGCGCGACCTGGGCGACGACTTCCAGCAGAAGATGCTGGCCGGGATGGTCGGTTTCACGCTGCGCGTCACGGCGCTGCAGTGCAAGCTGAAGCTCAACCAGCACCGCCCGGAAGCGCACGCGGCCATGCATGCGCAGTACCGCGAAGGTTCGCCCGACGAACAGGCGCTGGCCCAGTGGATGGAGCGCCTGGGCATGGCGATGCACGCGCCGGAGGGCCCTTGAAACTGCGGGTACTGGGTGCGGCACCGGTTGCGCCGGACGACGCGCACTGGATGGCCCTGGCCCTGGCCGAAGCGCGCGCCGCGGGCGCGGCCGGCGAAGTGCCCGTGGGCGCCGTGCTGATCCGCAACGGCGAACTGGTCGCCACCGGCCGCAACGCACCTGTGGCATCGCACGACCCCAGCGCCCATGCCGAGATCGCCGCCCTGCGCGCTGGCGCGGCGGCCCTCGGCAACTACCGGCTGGATGGCTGCGAACTGTTCGTGACGCTCGAGCCCTGCGCGATGTGCGCCGGCGCCATCCTGCATGCGCGGCTGGCGCGCGTGGTGTATGGCGCGGCCGACCTGAAGACCGGGGCGGCGGGCTCGGTCGTCGACCTGTTCGCGCAGCCGCGGCTCAACCACCGTACCGTCGTGCAGCGCGGCGTGCTGGCCGACGAGTGCGCGCAGTTGCTGCAGTCCTTTTTTCAGGATCGGCGCGTGGCGGCGCGCGAGTCCGCGCAGCCGCTGCGCGACGATGCGTTGCGCACGCCCGAGGCGAGCTTCGCGCAGATGGCCCCGCCGGAGCGCTTCGCGGCCCGTTACGTCAGCGACCTGCCGGCGCTCGGCGGCTGGCGCATGCACTACCTCGACGAGGGGCCGCCGGCCTCATCGCCGACCGTGCTGTGCCTGCACGGGCCGGGGCAGTGGAGCCACGGATTCCGTCATCTGGTCGCGCAGCCCGGCGTCCGTTGGCTCGCCCCGGACCTCGTCGGCTGCGGCCGAAGCGACAAGCCCAAGCGTGATGCCGTGCACCGGTGGACATGGCACCGCGACGTGCTGCTGGCGTGGCTCGATCGCTGCGCCCCAGCCAGCCCGGTGCTGCTGGCGCCCGCGCCGGGCGCCGAGCCGCTCGCGGCGCTGCTCGAGGCCGCGGCGCCCGGGCGCTTCGTCGGAACGCTTGCGGTGCCCGACGCCTTCGACGGTTCGATGGACGGCGCATGGCGCGCACCGTTCCCCGATCGCGGCTACGAGGCGGCCCTGCGCGCGCTCGGCGCCGCGCCGCCGCGTTCGTCGGGCCCCGATGCCGCGCAAGCCGCGCAATGGCTCGACAGGGCAATGGGATACTTCCCGGCGTGAGCAAACATATCTACATCTATTCCCCGTCCAGCGCCGTGCGGGACAAGGCCGCCTTCCGGCGCGGCGTGAAGCGGCTTCAGGCCCTCGGCCATACCGTCGAGATCGACGAGGCCGCGCTCTCCAGCCACCAGCGTTTCGCCGGCGACGACGACACGCGTCTGGCGGCCATCGGCCGTGCGGCCGCCAGCGGCGCGCAGATCGCCCTGATCTCGCGCGGCGGCTACGGCCTGACCCGCATCCTGGATGCGATTCCCTACAAGGCCGTGGCCAAGGCCGTGTCGCGCGGCACGGAATTCGTGGGCCTGAGCGACTTCACCGCCTTCCAGAACGCGCTGCTCGCCAAGACCGGCGCGGTGAGCTGGGCCGGCCCCGCGGTCGGCGAGGACTTCGGCGCGGCCGACGGGCCGGACGACATCATGGAAGCCTGCTTCGAGGACCTGATCGACGGCCAGGGCGAAGGCACCGGCTGGCGCCTGCCGGCGCGTGACGGCGAGGCGCCGGTGCTGCGGCACGTTCGTGAGGCGGTGCTGTGGGGCGGCAACCTGTCCGTGCTGGTGAGCCTGCTGGGCACGCCGTACTTTCCGGCGGTGGACAAGGGGGTTCTCTTCCTCGAGGATGTTCACGAGCACCCCTACCGCCTCGAGCGCATGCTCGATCAGCTTCGGCATGCGGGCGTGCTGGCGCGTCAGCGCGCCGTGGTGCTGGGTCAGTTCACGTCCTTCAAGAAGGTGCCGCACGACCGGGGCTTCAGCCTCCGCACGGTGGTCGACCGGTTGCGCAGCCAGTTGAAGGTGCCGGTCCTGACCGGGCTTCCCTTCGGTCATGTGCCGACCAAGGTGCTGCTGCCGGTGGGCGCGAAGGTCGAAATGGCGCTCGACGGGCGCGACGTATTCATGGTGTGGGGGCACCGTCACGCGCACCACGGCCATCACCACAGCTGACAACCCGCACGAGGAGGCGGGCAGGGCGGCCCGCGCGGGAGGGGCTGTTTCAGGCCGTGAAGCGGTGGACGCGTGGGCCCATCGTTTGCGGCAGACCACCCTTGAACAGGCTGTTGATGCGGCGCATCTGGCGTCGCGCCGACGGCTCGCCGTCGATTTCGGCGAGGGTGGTCAGCACGTCCTGACGCAGGTACCAGAGTGCTTCGAGGTCGTCAGCGAAACGAACGCGTTGGGTGACGCGATGCACGGTATTCCCGGGCCGAGCCTCGAGCAACGACAGCATCGTCGTTCGGATCTCGACCAGCTGACGATCGGTCGACCGGCGAAAACCGAGACCCGAAAACGGCAGGAGACGAAGAAGACTGCTGGGAAACATGGAGCAAAGGCGGTGTGCCTGGAGCCATCGATGGTTATGACGTTATAGGCAGGCCATGTCAGCCACAAGTGAAGAAACAATTAAACATGTTTTAAAACAACATACTTCACGCTTTTGCTCAAGTCGGTTCTCGAAATGAATACCTCCGTCTTATCATCGCTTTGAAGTCTCCCGGCCCACCTCCCCGCGCCTGCGCAGACGCTGTCGGCCGTTGGCCAAGTCGGCAGGCCGGTGTGCGATCCAAGGAGAAAGATCACCCGTCATCACGATGGAAAGCAATTGCTTTGCCATAATCAATCAGCGATTGCTACGAAAAACTGCACAACATGGGCGCCAATTCAACGGTCGTTTTCGCGGACTTGACGGGAAGCACTCGGGTTTTCGAGGCAATGGGGAATGCTCGCGCGACGGACACCGTCACGCGCCTGACCCAGTGGATCGGCGGCGTGTGCGAGGCGCACGGCGGCCGGGTCGTCAAGATGCTGGGCGACGGCGTCCTGGCGATTTTCCCGGCTGGCGACATCGCAACGGCCGCCGTTCTCGAATTGCAGCGCAACCACCAGAAGCGCCTCCAGGCCTGGCCGGCAAGCTTGCGCATGGACCTTCAGATCGGCGTGGCGAGCGGCGACGTGCTGGAAGTGGACGGTGATTGCTACGGTGATGCCGTCAACCTCGCATCGCGCCTGAGCGACCTGGCCGGCCCCGGGCAGATCTGGGTCACCGAATCGGTGGTCGAGCAATTGAAGGAGGGCGAGGTGCGGCACCGCAACCTCGGTCCGATTACCATCCGCGGCAAGAATGAAACGCCCATCGTGCACCGCATCGATTGGCAGGAGGAGATGTCGGAGTTTCTCACGATGCCGGCCACCTTGGCTCAGACGAACCGGGCGGTGGATTCGTCCTTCGGACAGATCGAACTGTCCTGGCTCGACGTGCGCGCCCTGTTCAGCGCCGCAGACCTGCCCATTCATCTGGGCCGCGTGGACGAGGCGCAGTTCGTGGTGAACGATCCGCGCGTCTCCCGCCTGCACGCGCGCATCGAGGCGCGGCAGGGCAGTTGCGTGCTGGTGGACGTCAGCACCTATGGGACCTGGGTCCGCTTCCACGGCAGCGCGGGTGTCAGCGGCGAGATCGCCTTGCGGCGTGACGAATGCGTGCTGCACGGCAGCGGCGAGATCGGCCTGGGAGCACCGCTGAGCGACTTCAGCGCACCCACCATTGCGTTCAAGACGACCGGCGGCGATCTGCTGCTGGCGCGGCGCGACGCCCGCTGACGACCCGACCGCGACGGCGCGGCGCAGGAGCCGCGACCAGCCGCGCCATTTAGAGCCCGCGGCCCACCATGCCTGACATGCCTCCGTCTACCGCAACGGCTTCTCCTCCCGCCATCGCGGCCGCCGACCGTGACTCGCGCCACGCCGCCATCGCACTCGGCGCCACGCTCCCCGGCGACACCGTGCTCTACCTGCTGCTACCGATGTACGGTGCGGTCTTCGGCGTCACACTGGCGGAAACCGGACTGTTGCTCGCGGCCAATCGGCTGGTGCGCATCGCCGGCTATGGCTGGGTGGCGCGCTTCTATGCCCGTCACGGCGACCGGCCGACCTGCACCCTGGCCGTGGTCGCCGCTGCATTCTGCGCACTCGGCTACGCCACGCTCTCGGGATTCTGGGCACTGCTACCGCTGCGACTCGTGTGGGGCCTGTGTTTCGCCGCGCTGAATCTGGCCACGCAGGCGCTTGCAACGGCGGAGCCGAGGGGGGCGGCGCTGCGTTCGGGGCGCTCGCGCGCCTTCATCGCCCTCGGGCCCGTGCTCGCCTTGCCCGCCGGGGCGGTGCTCGCCCAAGCCGCCGGGCCGCGGCCGATCTTTGCCCTGTTGGCCATCGTCGCGCTGGGCGGACTGTTCGCCGCGCGCCGGCTGCCCAGCGTGCCGCATCCGACGCTCGGGCAGTCGCGCCCGCGTCCGCGTCGCCCCAATGCCCTGGACACGTGGTCCTTTCTCGAGGGCTTCACGCTCGATGGCCTGTTCATCATCGGTCTGTCTTTCCTCGGCAAGGATCTGCAGGCAGGCGGCGCCGTGGTGGTGGCCGGCGTGCTGCTGGCGATGCGCTACGGCGCGGAGATCGTGCTGAGCCCGCTGGGTGGCCGGATGGCGCAACGCTGGGGGGCCGAACGGCTGCTGGTCGTGCTGTCGCTGGTCACCGCCATCGCGCTGCTGGGGTTCGGCGCCGGCTGGCTCTGGAGCTGTGCGGCAGCGATCGTGGTGCTGCGCGCCCTGCAACTGCCCTTGCTCGCCCCCATCGTGGCGCATCGCCATCCGGGACCTGGCCGCGTCCAGGCGCTGGCCGCCCGCTCGGTGTGGCGCGACATCGGCGCCGGCGCCGGCCCGCTGGTGGCCGGGCTCGTGCTGCCGATGGTGGCGCCGCTGTGGGTGTACGGCGCGGCCGCGCTGCTGCTCGCGCTGGCGGCGCTGGCTTGCGGGCGCGGGGCTGCGCCCGGGCCAGTGCGCTGAGAAGCGCCACCGGGGCCATCTGTCAGCGGGGGGCACCCCATAGCAGCACGTGCAGACGCTGTACTGTGACCATCCCTCCCTTGATCCAACGCAAGGAAGTGCCCCGGTCACTCCCTAGACTGATGCGGTCGAGTTCTCGCGAGCGGAACGCTCAGTGCTCGATGACCGTTCATCCCTATCAACCTAGGAGATTGCAATGACCACACTGGCGCGCCTTGACAGGATCGAGAACCTCTTCCCGGAGCTCATGCGGCGATGGGCCCGGCCCCTGCAGATGCTCGACGACACGGACATTCCCGCCGACCTGCGCGTGGACGTCAGCGAGAACGACCACGAGTACCTGGTCAGCGCCGAGATTCCCGGCGCGAAGAAGGAAGACATCCGGGTGTCCATCGACGGCAACTACGTATCGATCACCGCGGAGATCAAGAAGGAGCAAGAAGAGAAGCATGGCCGCTCCCTGGTCAAGGAAACCTACCATGGGAGCGTCTCGCGCGGCTTCACGCTGGCGAGCGACGTGGACGAGAAGTCGGCGGTGGCCAAGCTGGAAGACGGCGTCCTGCGCCTGACGCTGCCCAAGCGCGAAGGCACCACGAGCCGGTTGCTTCAGATCCAGTGAGTTCTCCGCGCGCCTGCCCGCCGGGCGGGCGGCATCGGCGTCTACGTCGGGGCCGGTTGTAGACGCCTCCTTTCCCTGGTCGCAAGGAGAATGCCGTGTATTCACGAATCCTGGTTCCGCTCGATGGCAGCAAGACGGCCCAAAGGGGCTTGGACGAGGCGATACGCCTGGCGGCCGCGCTCAAGAGCAAGCTGCACCTGCTGCATGTGATCGACGACTTTCCCATGCTGATGGAGATGTCGGTCGTCAGCAACTTCGAGACCACCCTGAACGAACTGAGGGCGTATGCAAAAAAAATGCTCGCCGACGCCGTGACACGCGCGTCCGAAGCCGGCGTGCCCAGCGACATCAGTCTGCGCGAAGTCGTCCAGGAGCGCATCGCCGGCGTGATCGTCGACGAGGCCGGGAAGGCGGGTTGCGATCTGATCGTGATGGGAACCCACGGCCGGCGAGGCATCGGGCGCGTTGCCCTGGGAAGCGACGCCGAGAACGTCCTTCGCACGAGTCCGGTCCCGGTCCTTCTGGTGCGTAGCGCGTCGTAGGCCGCCCGGCGGCGCGTGAGCGACGGAGCGCTCGGCACGCAGACGGCTTCTTGAGAATCCCGGGGAAGGGCCGCTATTCGCCGCTGGCCGGGCTGGAAACAAGCGGGCGCAAAGATCTAACTTTTTCGACCGTAGCTTATCTAGGGAAGCTCTTTCCAATGACCGCGAAAGTTGCAGTGTTACCCACCGACAGCCGGTGAGTAAAGTTCCTGCACTTATTGCATGTTGAGCAAAGTTGCAACGTTTCTCGCAACTTACCAAAATGGGCTGCTGCCGGGTTCAAAGACACCTTGCTAAGGTGGAAGATGAAACGGGATTTGGTTCATGGGAGCGAGAAGGCAGTTCAGCCGAGAGTTCAAGCTTGCAACAGTCAAGCTGGTTAAGGAGCGAGGCGTGGCGGTGGCGCAGGCTGCACACGACCTAGATGTGCACGAGAACGTGCTGCTCAAGTGGATACGCGATCCGGCGGTCGACCCGCGGCCTGCATTCTCCGGGCAAGGGGTCGTGAGGCCCGGGGAGGTGGAGCTGGAGCGTTCGAGGAAAGAGAACGCCAAGCTCAGGATGGAGCGCGACCTGCTGAAAAAAGCAGCGGCCTACTTTGCCAAGGAGTCCATGTGAGGTTTGGGCTTCCTGACGAAACACCGAGGGAAGTGGCTGTTGGCAATGATTTGCGCGGCGCTCGGTCTCTCGCGAAGCGGCTTCTACGCGTGGCTTAGCAGGCCCAGGAGCCAACGCAGTCTGGCTCGGCAGCCAGGTGCGCCAGAGCTTTCTCGGCAGCGACCGCACCTATGGCGCCCGGCGCGTGTGGCATTGCTGCATCACTCGGACCAGGGCAGCCGATACACCAGCGAGTACTTCCAGGAATTGATCAAGCAGCAAGGCATGACCTGCAGAATGAACCGTGCGGGCGAGGTCGGGGACAACTCAGCGATGGACAGCCTCTTCAGTTCACTGAAGACCGAGCGCACGGCCAGGAAGGTGTACCGCTGCACGGAGCAGGCTCGTGCTGACATGTTCGACTACATCAAACGCTTCTACAACCCGACGCGTCGTAACTTGACGCTCGGCTACGTGAGTTCCGTAGAGTTTGAAAAAAATTAAAAAGCTTAGGAGGGTCTCTATGAAACCGCAGCGGCCCAAAATACACGCGTAGAGATCGAGTAAGAAGGCAGGTAACGCGAAACTCTATGGGAAGGCGCCGGGCTTCATGCAAGAGAGGTCTCTTTCAAGAAGCATATCTGCGCATCGTGAGTTAAACCTCAGCAAACGGCGTTGATGCAGCCGCGCAAACTTGTGCCCTGCGTCAAGGGAAAAGCCCACCGCCCGTGAAATATCAGTGTCTTCTTTGGCACCTCGAAGCCAATACGTATTGAGAGCAACCACCTCGCGGTTGAATCTATGCTGAGCTTTTGCAAGGACCGCCGTGGGAGTGGTAGGAGCTACAACGGGGTGTTCGAGTTTCGCCTCGTCTTCGAAGAAGGCGCTAATCGCACTGCAGATCGCGTAGAAATGCGCTAGCACAAGTTGGGCAAGAGTAGATAATTCACTGTCGCCCCATCTTTTCAGTGATTCAATAAAATCTACTGAAAAATATGAAAACCTTTTCGTATTTCGAATCCTGTCGATTTCACTATATTTAAGTAAATCATTCCAACGCCCCAGCTCCAACAATCTTCGACGATACTGTGATTCATCGATCGAGTCCTCATAATACGCTCTCCATATCGCTAACGCCTGCGCGCTCCCGGGTTCTTCAACTTGAACGGGTTTGCCCAAGGCATACAGGATTGGCCGAGAGGAAAGATCGCGAATCCAACCCCTTCTTTTTGAAAAGAATCTTTTTGTAATTTGCCTGCGAATAGATTTATAAATCAGCGCGAATTCGTATTGAGTTTTCGGACTATCTACAGGAAAAGCTGATATAGGAGTAGGATTTCTGGGTGAGATGAATCTGACGCGAGGGTCCAGAGGAATGAAAAGATCGCGATCGACGTCTATTGACTCCACTTGGCTAAGAATCCAGAACTCAGCGACTTGTTGCTTGATGTCCAGCACCTTCAGGTGAATATTGTCCTCCGCCAAAGTTGGTGCGGCGTACCCAAGCGCGTCGGGAAAATTAATCTTCAAGACTTGAAGCCATTTCGCAATGGGTCGGAATGCAACTTCGCAGGAGGCATGAAAATCTCTTGTTTCACTCCAAGCATTAATGCTCATGGTTTCGCTGAATGGAGTGCAACAAAAGCCACAGCAAAAAGGCGTTCGAAATGAGCCCCAGTCTAACGTGTAATTCGGGGTCGATGCACCACACGTCAAACATTTCGACAGAATAAAATCCCTATGAATAGGACATCGCGAAAGTGCGGTGATTTGAAAAAATGCCGATTGATACCCGTGCGTCAAGCATGCCCGGCAGTAACGAAAGGCCGTTGAGTCCGCGAGTAATTTTGCGATTTGTTCACCAGCGTATGCACTTAAGAAGTGTTCTGGCCACGCTACTTTTTGCCTTTCCAGCGATTTGCTTGGTTTCGGGGGCGCGAGCAGTGCAAGTGCCTCGGTGCCACACCCGTACCTAGCAAGTGATCGCCGGCGGAAGAGACTTGCGATCTCGTTGCTGCTAGCCATGTTCGCCCACGCATATTTCCAAGCAAGCGTAAACGGCCCCTCGAAAGGACCGATCCAGCCTGCACCCCAAGTTCTCTCCACGCTCATTGGGCTCTCGACGAGATAAGTTTGGGCTTCAGATAATCGTCGAGCGAAGCACCCGGGCTGAATGTCACTCCGACCGCTTCCCGGTACCCACAATCCTCGACAGCCTCCGACCACGCCTTTGGGTCAAATGGCTTGTGTGAGATCTGGAAGTTCATTCCATCGACCAATGCGTTCTCGATGGCTGCGGAGAAATACTCCGCACCAAAATCCATCGAGGTTTTCTTGACTTTGACTGAAAGAGCAACTTTCTGAAATGCCATCCAGAGCGAGGCTGCTTCAGATTCGAGCCTCCAACCGTGCTCGTAGGCGGTGGGGAAGAAGAATCGCGAAAAAGACCATCCGCTACCGGGAGGGAATTCTGCAACCTGCGGGTCGTCGTAGCCAGACATGAAGTTGCCTAAGTCTTCTTTTGACGTAAGGCCCGAAAAGAGAATAAGATGCGCAAAAAATTGGCCGATCAACTCGATCTGGCCCGAATTCGCTAACGCGCTGCGGAGGTGGACAATCTCCGGAGATCCAAAGCAGACTGGGGTAACGCGCAAGCCCTTTGCGAACAAACGGTTGATCAGATCGGAGAGATAGACAAGTTCGTTCGCATTCAACCGGTGGACCGCATCAATGAACAAGGCAATATGAGTGGCCCCAACGGACGCGGCCTTGACCTGCCACTGGCGTGTGAGCGCCTCAAGCGAGGAGCCTGTGCGCAGTGGACCAAAGTTCGGTGAGCCCGTCGAGTACTCATTCATCCATCGAAAGAAAGTCTCAGACCGGGGCGCGCCGTCCGATCTCCGACTAACCAACCTGACAACCAAAAGGCCAGGAACCACATTGCCGGCCTCTGCGGCAATGTATTCGCAGGCATAGGTGACACCGAAACGTGAAGGCCCGATCACTGCACAACTAGGACGTCTCATCGCGAGACACCGCAAGACTTCATTGCAAGCTTGCAGAATTGGCAAACTGGGTAAAAGATAGGCGCGCTGGCAAACCGGGTGAGATGAGCTCATGTCAGCTTGCTCCACTCCATCCGATGGCGGCGCCAAACCGCGAAGGGCTATTTGGTTTTGCCCTGAGTTCGAAGTCGTGTCCATCACTCCTCCAGTCAGTAGAGGCCTCTCGGCGGTCTCGATCGCACAAATGCGGGTAGCCGCACAGGCCTCGATGGTTGGTTCGGCGAAATTTCAACCTTGTGTAACTCAGCAGCTGACGGCACTTCCGGGATAGGCAATCCCGTCGAATGGGAAATTTTCGCCACGCTGGTCGCCGCCCTTGAAATCTTGCACGTGTGCTCACTTTCAGAGACGGCTTTTCTTGCTTTCATGCTCAGGTAGGCTTGTACCCAGTCCTCGTCTGGGCCACGCTCCAATTGCCGAAGATCCATTAACTGATTGATTTGCTTTCGGGTGACTCGTTGGTGAGGAATCCGGTCCCAACCGCGTGCAGCGACCAGGGAACCCAACTCGTTGCCGTCCGGTAGGAAGACAAGAACGGTGCGCATATCCCGCACGTTGATGTGAACCGTCAGCGTCTTGCCAATGAGCCAGGCTGCGTTTGCGAGGAGGTCACTGGTGTAGTGAACGCGATCGACTTCGATGTACGGTCGACGGCCTTGTTTGATGTTGCCTCGAACGGCTCGGAACTCCGTGACTACATGAAGATCCCGTTGCCCCGGGAGCGGTGCCGGAAGCCGTCGCGGAACGAAGTCGCTGCGTGCCCCGTAGATGCAATCCTTAAGTCCTTGCAGTGGTGAACGCCAGCCGAGTGATTCAATATTCGTTGCGTTGTAGGTGGCCAAGCTTACATCGATCAAATACAGAATCTCCGCCCAATCGCACTCGATCAATTTGGCCTTTCCCATGGGATCCTTTCGGCGAGGATCCTTCGGATGGGAGCCTGTGGTGTTGGGCAGGCGTTGGAATCCTTTTTTTTCAAGGACGCTGAAAACGGCTTCGATGAGTGCCCGGCGCGTCCAATCGCCCACCGGGCCCACGTTAACTGCGCAGCCCACACGGCTCCTCAATCGCTCGAGCATCGCGAAGGAAGTATTAATCGTGGCGCTATCGAGCATGTGTATCGACCAGCCCGCTCCTGCAAGTTCCGGAATCACCCCCGATGGCAGGCCCGCGCCCTCTGGGTAGTTGATCATCGGCTGCTCGCAGGTCGCCGGCTTCCAAACCGATAGCGCATGCTGATTGGCGGCAAGTGCATCGTCCGCCGTTCCATCGCTTCCGATGGACACTGAGTATCCCAAACACGCCCTGTAGGCAAACTCGACGATAACTTGAATTCGAATGCGGCTTATCGGAATAACCGTGAAGCCCGACGGATGCGGAACCCGCACACTGCCAATCAGATCTAGGGTATGGCCGTCCTGAGCCACTGTTTGATAAGGCAATTGATCGAACTCGATGGACGGTCGAATCCCGTTGCCCAGCTTTGCTCGGTAGCCTGCTCCGCGTCCCCCTTGGATGTGGGCTGTTCTGGCGAAGTGCTTGCCCTTCATGGCGGCGACGTACTTCCGAATGGAATATCGAGCCTTGGTCTTCTGGTTGAACGGCCACTCTGCAACAGTTATACCTTCGGCTGCGCAAAGCTTCAGGAACACCGTGTGAACGCTGTTTGCGGTGACCGAAGACTCATGAAGTTTACCTTCGCCGGACGTCTGCAAGATCTTTGCATCGACTGCATTCTTGATCTTGGGATGCATTCGAAAAAAGAGTGAGAGTGCGCCGGCATAGCCGGTAGCGAGTCCATCGCCTCGCGGAGAAATCGACGCCCTGCGTTCGTATGGAACAGTTCGAAAATTCTGGTTCAGCGCGCGCCACCCCACCAACTGACCGTCATCGTGCATCGACAATGCCCGATTTAGCTGACGGACGAGTTCCGCACGGCAAACGTTGTGCTCTTGTTCGACGGACAGCACCTTGGCGCCATCGATATAGGCCATCAGCGCAGCCCTCAGACGCCGGAAACGAGATCGGTCGCACTCATCCAGGGTTTCTTCTGCGACCGTGGGCCACTTGCGGTAGTCACGGACCTCTGCCGGTATGTTTTTTCTGGTAACCCAGAGGGGATTGGCGTCGCTCTCCGCCAGTGAAACCGCTTCACCGATATGGTCTTTCACAGACGCCGTGCGCACCGCGAGGGCGCGCCGCTGACGTTCTTCTAAAGTCTCTGCACGCGGAGAAACCGGCGCCAATTGCTCGAGATCTGGGAGATCCCCGACTCCTGGGTCCAGCTTCTGCGCATCGCTTCTCCAAAGAAAAGTGCGCTTACCGACGGGACGTCGGTTGATGTCGCTTCGTAGTCTTCCGCGCGAAACCTCTAGGAACAATGCCGCCAATAACTCAGGGTGTTGCTCGTGAGGCGTGACACACAGCAGTTGCTCAAGCGTCCAGACCCCATTGCGTTCGAACAGATCGTCCAGTGCCTGCTTCGATTGAGCCAGCGGGTGCAGTGCACATGCGTTTATGGCTGCATTCGCATACTGCCAGTTGACGATCTCGACGGCTCGCGCGTCGAGATCGCCGGAGCTAATGACCGCATGTGTACCGCCAAGCGCGGCAGCAAGTCTAGCCCGAGCTTCGAGTTGCAGTTCATCCTCTAGGTTGCTCGACGGGCCCGCATGGCGCACAACATCGTACAGTCGAAGGCCCCCATTAGTCAGTGTCGCGGCGACGTCGAAATCGCGGATGTCTGTGCCGTTCGTAGCAGACCGAAGGCGCTTAGTACTGTCACCAGTGCAGAACGATGTCACGTCAGGAGCAGCTTGTAGAAGGCATGCGTTGTAGAAGTGCATGTCGCTTCCCATTACAACGTCGCCAGCCTTTTCGATGCGGGTGTACCAAAAATTATCCGGCACACCCGCAAGCTGGGTGGCGGAGCGCATCCTCGACTTGATGCCCTTTGTGCGTGATCTAGGGGACATATTCAAAACGTCTCACACCATTAGGATGGGAACTCCATTTGGGCGCTCAGCTTGGATGCCGCTGCGCAGAGCAGGGCAAATCTCCTCAACTTTCACGCAAGCGCCGCCGCAATGCTGTACGGACACCCAACGCGCTGTCAAATGTGTCGCGGCTTGTCACGGCCAAATAGCGGAGCAGCCGTAAATTGTTCGAAGTCGTTGCATCACATCTCCTCGTGTTTAAGGATCAGCAGAAGCCAAGGTTGTTCGCGACATTCGAGCCGCTTTGCGGTCTGATCCTTGTTGGTCGGCAATGGCGGAGAGCTCGACAGGTATGTCAGTCGTCCTGATAGCACGTCTTTATAAGCCGCATTTTTTCTCGCGCTTCGATAGGCGACTCAAGACCCCGAGAGAGCGTACCAGCGAAATAGTCTGAAATCAACAGTCGCGCCGCTAGATAAAGCAGCAGCATCCAAAGACAGGACACAGGGTCAAGCAATCGTCGCCTGCCGAGAACTCTTCTAAATATTCCGAACCACGCTTCCACGAGGAAGAAAAATTGATGTGAATTCAACTTTTTTCCCAATGACGTTTGCTATATCTTTTGCGCCATACTTACGGCGCAAATCATTAGGAAGTATTTTGGCGCGCAACCATCGCCTGCGCGAAGCCATCGCGTACATTTAACTTGCAAAGCCGAGGCGAACTACTACCGTCAACTCGCAGTCAAAACACCGAGGTGGCGGGCCTTACTTAAGCCGCCCGGCCTCCTGGAAACCGTGGCGGATTCGTGAGTCGATGCGCTCGGTGGCTGCTCCCAGTCGACCACCCGTCGCGTGATGGAGTGCAACCCAGGGAAAAACGGCCATCGGGCGAGCGTCTTGGCAGAGGTTGCCTGCAGCCGTGCGCTACGGCCTAAGCGTTACAAACTGGTCAAGATAAAAGTGCGGGGTTGGCCCTAGTGGCGAACCTGCTTCGATTGCTGTGTCACCAGAGCAGATCGCCGGCTGGTCCATACATACCTATCCAGACGGATTGAGCCCTCCATGTGTCGCATGAGGCGATCTACCGCAGCCTGTCCGTTCAAGCTGGTGGCGCGTTAGAGCGTTGAAGAAGGAGTTCCTGGAGCACATCAGGCGCACTCAGGGCATGCGATGCTCTCGATGCTGCACCCAGAAGTCGGAGATATATCGACCCGAGTGACCTCGCGGCGCATCTGATGCGGGGAGTTGGGTTATCGAACGAAGAATGCGCACCAGGGCTAGCACGGGATCGCGAACAACGTCTCGGCATACCGGCGGATCATGCCGGCCAGGGGCGCAAGGTACTCTCAGGCACGCATGATGGCGGGTGCCTGCACGCAGCGGCTGCGCGATTTGCCAAAATGGGGGAGGCCACGTAACTCCAGCGACTGAAGCGCCGCGCAGTTCGGGATAAATGTTGTGCGCTGCACCTCAGACTTTGATTACTAACCCAGGATCAAAGTCCTGATTCTCGATCCTACCGCTCCAGTTGACGTAGCCGCGCGGATTGCATGTGACTCGGCAGGTGCCGACCCGGTAGTCGAATTGCTGATGTGTGTGGCCATGTACCCAGAGCACGGGAATATCAAAGAACACATCGGGAAGCTCGGTGACAAAGGCGCCTGAGGCCCAGTCATCGGCGTAGAGCTGCGCCAGCGAACCGCGATGAGGTGCGTGGTGCGTGACGACCACTGTTGGGCCAGGGAACGGTTTCGCAAGGTTGTCAAGCAACCAAGTGCGCTGCGCTTGGTGGATCCGAAGCGTATCGGCCGCACGAAGCTTTCTTCCTCGGTTGTCGCGCCAGGTCCCGGGTTCTGCCGACTCGTCGACCGCGCGGATCAGTGCATAGTCGTTGAGCAGGTTGGTCGCCACCCTCATGGCCCGGTCGACATCACTGACCGGGCCTTCGCGCGTCTCGACAGCAAGCTCGAAATCAGTCCACAGCGTCGCGCCGAGGAATCTCACGCCATCCATAACCAGTTCATCGCCGTCGAGAAGATGGACATTGCTGTTCTCGGCTGCTCGGCGCGCCTCGGACAGGGTGGTGTCGAGCCGGCCGTCGTAAAACTCGTGGTTGCCAGGTACATAAACCACGGGCTTGTCCTGAAAGCGCTGAGCTGCCCACTGAATTGCACGCTTCGCTGGAGAGTGAATGTCGCCGGCGAGGATGACAGCGTCGAACTCGAGGTCACGCACCGGCTCGAAGGGGGCAAACTCAAGATGCAGGTCGGACAGGATCAGCAGCTTCATGGGCGGGTTCGTTCGAAGTGGGGGTGCAAGGTGGCGCAGGCTTCGCGTCAAAACCGACGAAGGTGCTGCAGACCACCAACTGGTCTTGGCGCCTGTCGGCCGAACATTCGGCATCGTCGAGCGCCATCCACAGCTCTTCGGCGGTGCCGTGAATTGCAGCCAGGCGAGGATCTCGCCTTCGCGCGAAAGGTCCGAAAGCTGCTGCGCTTGAACGACTGAACGCGATGCTCACGTGCGGAGCGGACGTCATCACGCTCACCATCAGTGCAAGTACCGGGGCGCTCTGTTGAGTTCCAGCGTCTCCGGCGGAAAGTCCTCCAGGACCAGATGAAGTCGCCCGTTCACAAGCGCACGCGCAGCCGCATCACGCACCGCATGGGTGATCTCGCGAGCGGTGAGGTGTCCGAGTTGATGAGCGAGCCGTGCAGGCGGCTCTAAGAACCCAGGCACCCCCAGCTTCTCGATCGCACTAGCAACAATGGTGCGGGCAGCGTCTAACGCTTGCTCTCCGGTGGGGGGCGTAATCTCAAACTCTCGAAGGCGAGAGCGGATGGTCTGCGGCACTCTATCCGGGTTGTTGGACGTGGCAATGTAGATGACGAGGCTGGCATCGAAGGTCATGTCCAAAGCGGCATCTCTTGCATTCTTTGCACTTGTTGGTTCGAGAAGAGAGTGCAATGCCGCCAGAGGGTCATACCGCCCCGCGGAAGGAGCCTTGTCCAACTCGTCGATCAGTAGGATCGGATTTGCGACATCGCCAAGGACGATCTGATCGAAGATGATGCCGCATGCTGCATTGCTCCAGTGGCGCTCCGATCCAAGGAACAGAGATGCAGTCTGGGCATTCTCCATTGACTGTCTCCGTAGCGGTGTGCCCAATGCTTCAGCAAGATCATTCGAATAGTGGGTCTTGCCGATGCCTGGTGGACCGTATAGATGGATAGGGGGAACTGTGAACGGTTGCTTGCTGCGGAGTGACAAAGCCACCTGTGACGATACATAGCTCGTTACCTCATTGAGGTGCGGATGGGCAGCGTTCAAGAAACGCAGGGATCGCTCCCATCTTCCATGGGCTGATCCTGGACTTGCGACGCGTCGGAGTGGCCCCTTGGCGCGGATTCTTTCCAAGAGTTCCAGTTCGTGCTTTCGGTAGTCCTTGTCACGAAGCGCCAGTGCGCGTTTGGCAACGCGTACGATCTCCTGGCCATAAATGACTGGATGAAACAGTCTGCGCGTCCGGCGTCCGATTAAAGCGTCGAACGCTTTGATCGTGCCAGCCTCGTCGTTCAGATCCGCAAGTGCAGATGTCCGCGGAGCTTGCGGCACCGGAGATCGTGGTGGTGGGGGCTTTTGGGCAACCAAGCGAAGCTCTTCGGCCCAGCGCTGTTCTTGTGCAGCCGCAGCGCGTTCTCGTCGTTCTTCCTTGAGCAGGTCTCGGAGCGGGGCGGGAAGGAGGATGCTCACAGACGCACGGCTGTTCGGATCGGTGTCGTGCTTGCTATACCCGGCTGGAGCGTCACTGTCGTCCGTCACCTTTCGCTCCTGATGTACACGGGATCAAATGATTGGATGAGGAAAATCGGCGTGGGTACTCTCATCGCTTCTTGAAGACCTGCTGAATGGCACGCACCACCTCGGACTGCTCGGGAGCGGTCAGGACACGATGAAAGCGGACCACGGTTCTCTGGTGAGCATCGCGTACCACCTCCCCGATCCTCTTGCCGCCGTGACACAGGGTTGCGAGACCGGATTCGCCGCGAATCTCTGCCTTCGGTGGCAGTCCGATAAGCGATGCGAAGATCAACGCCGGTGAGAGGGCTTCTACGTCTCGCGTCTGTTTGGCTCGGCGAAGCACAGCCGCGCGATCGCGCAGGAGTGCGTCCGTTAACGGCTTGGCCCAACGGTACTGAAGATCGGTCGGAGATCGGAAGGCTCGTACGACCTGCTCAGGGAGTTGCGCGAGGGACATCGCGCGACTGACCGTTCCCGGATCGCAACCTACCGACTCTGCCAATTGGCGCATGGAGGGGAACAGGCCTGCATCAACGGCCTGCAGGTACATCACCCCTTGTTCCCATGGGGAGAGGCTCTGGCGATTTCGATTCTCCCGATCCATCTGCGCGAACAGTTCGGCATCCGACACATCCTCGATCAACGCGAGCACCTGCAGCCCGAGCTCCAGGCACGCCTGATGTCGCCGGTGGCCGAAGACCACCTCATACAGCGGCCCGGGCAGCCCTCCTGGTGTTGAACCGGGCAACAACAGATCTGACGCTGTAGGTAGGGGGCGGACCTTGATCGGTTGGATGTTGCCGCCTGAGCACCGGATCTCCTCCTTCAAAGCGAGGTACTCGGACGATCGGTAGGTGCTTGAATGTCGGTTGGCCCATCTGGAGCGGGCGACCATAGCAGGATCAAGGAGGCGTACGGGAAGCGCACCTGAAAGGGCCTCGACTTGGCGAGTCAGGTCGGCCCACTTCCGAGCCTCTGCGACGGGGTGATCAAACAAGAAGTCGACGAGCGTCTTTACGCCTGATCGCCGATCGGTTTTGTGTTCGTTGTCTGCCTCACTTCGGAGCTGTTCCGTTAGTTCTGCTGCGGTTGTGATGTTCTGCCTGCTCAAAATCCAGGGGTCCTTTTAGTGCTGCCACCTGTATGCGGTGGGTCAACCTGCTGCTGCAGGTAGTACGTCAACAAAAATCGTAGCAAATAAAGGTACTCATCGTCCGGGTATTTATAGGCCGTGTACGGATAGGCCGTGGAGCTTTGAGCCGCGTACTTGGACTATCGGGTCATGAGTATCAAGAAGAGTGAGGCTGAAGACGGACCTCTGCGGCGCTTTGGTTCGGCGGTGCGAATCGAACGCAAGGCGCAGGGGTTTTCACAGGAATCATTTGCGGACCATGTTGGTTTGGACCGAAGCTACATGGGCGGCGTTGAGCGGGGAGAACGCAACGTTGCGCTCGCCAACATCATGCGAATCGTGATCGGCCTTGGTCTCGCCCCGTCACAGTTCTTCAAGCACTTGGACTAGCCTGCGGACCTGGGCACGAACCGCGCGATGCGAGCTGATAGAGGTAAGAGGGCGTTGTTTGAAAAGTTCGATCGCCAGAAGGCAAACAAGGAGGCCCCAAACACTATGCTCTTTGCGTTGTATACCTGAAACAACGCTACAGGCATCATTTTTCACCATGGGAGCACGCTTCTTCTTGCGATACTTTTGCCAATACCGTTCTAGGCGCGGCGCTGAGGCCTTGCCCGATCCTCAAGGCAATTTGGCGGGGCGGCAACAACTATCGCCCGGTCGATGCGCTGCTGTCGCTGTTGGAGCCGGTCACGGCCACCAAGGTGAAGGACCGCAGCATCGACTTCGAGTTCGACGCCAGCCGGGTGCTCTACGTCGCGACGGCCAACGATGACGATCGGATCAGCGCGCCCGTGCGTTCGCGTTTTCTGGAGTTCTTCATCGAGGAACCGGACATCGACGGCCGCCTGGTCCTCGCGCACAGCATCTTCCAGGCGACGCTCGAGCGCATGGTCCCGCAGGAGGATCTCAGGGCGCAGTTGACGCGCCCGACGGACCTGCAGATCTGCCGACTGGCGTGGAAGACGCCGCGGCAGATCCGGATGGCCAGCTAGCGCGCGCTGTGCGCGTTGGTCTATGCGGGGCGTGACCATTGCTGGACAGCGATTTCGACGTCGTGAAGGCTCAGAAGTCGCGTGAGAAGAAATCCGGACCATCGCGCGGCAGAGACGGTCACGGCAGAAACGACAGTGCAGATCCTTTTCCGGTTGGAGATGGGAGGCTCTGATGCATCGGATGACCAAACCCGCGCTCATGTTCTTTGGCGACCCGCACGGCGACTTCGTCCCCGTGATCGCTGCCGTCGAGCGCTTCCAGCCCGAGGCGATCGTGCTGCTGGGCGATGTCCAGGCGCGCCAGCCTCTGCACGTCGAGCTGGCCCCGATCCTGGACAAGACCGCGGTCTGGTTCATCCACGGAAACCACTACACAGACTCGGACGCCGACTATGACAACCTGTGGGGCTCGGAACTCGCGCATCGCAACCTCCACGGACGCGTCGTCGAGATCGCCGGGTACCAGGTCGCGGGCCTGGGCGGCATCTTTCGCGACAAGATCTGGAATGCGGGGCGGCCGATCGACGAGGCCGCTTTTGCCTCGGCCGACGCCCTATGCCGGTCCATGCGCCCCGAGGTGCGGTGGAGAGACAGCATTGCCCGCCGGCACCGTTCCAGTATCTTTCCGGAGGACTACCTGCAGTTGTTTCTGGGCCCGCCCGCCGACATCCTGGTGACGCACGAAGCGCCGGCGGCACACCTGTACGGTTGGCGGGCGATCGACGAGCTCGCCGAAGCGCTCGGCGTCCGATTGGTGGTCCATGGCCACCACCACCGGGACATCGACTACGTCGGCGAGGGCCTGCTGAGCGCTGCAGCACCATTCCGCGCATTCGGTGTCGACAAGGGCTCGCACTTGGCGTGGGAGAGGGATCCGCAGGGGGAGACCGAGTTGGGAGGTGTTCCACAAGACCTTCTCGACATTGCTGTCCAGGTGCTCGGCGCGAAGGCTCAAACCTGACCTCGCTGCCGTCAAGATGCCTTCACCACTTGCTTACAGAAAGAAGGCACAAGCTTGGCTATCGCAAGCCACTGCAGAGCTCCAATAAGAAAAACGGATCAACGTATTCGAATTTCGCGCTTCGCATCGCGGGTGATCGGTTGAACACTGGCAGCTCTCGCTTAGATGGTGAGTGTCTCCTCGTCGTATCGAAGCGACGTTCGGCGGGCCCTTCAGGGTCCGCCTCTTTTATTCAGCGGCCTGGCGAGAACTGCACGTTGAAAAGCCTCTTGCGGCTGCGTGAAAGCCACTGGAATTGGATATCCGCATGACAAACTTTTCCCGTCGCCGTTTTTCTGGTGCAACGCTCGCCGCCGCGGCTGCCGTGACCGGCCTGCTTCCGGCGCGTTCGTGGGCACAGGCCTTCCCGGCCCGACAACTGCACTACGTGTCACCGTACCCGGCCGGTGGCACCAACGACCTGGTAGCCCGCATCGTGAGCCGCAAGCTGGCCGCCTACTTCTCGCAGCCGGTGGTCGTCGACAACCGGGGCGGCGCGGGCGGCACCATCGGCACGCAGTTCGTGGTGCAGTCGGCCGCCGACGGCTACACGGTGCTCAATGCGTCGAGCGGCAACCTCAGCTCGGCCCCTCAGGTTCTTGGTGCGCCCTACGACCCGCTGGCCGACCTGGTGCCGGTGGGCTTTCTCGGCCACACCCGCTTCGTCTTCGCCGTGCATCCGTCGGTGCCTGTGAACACGATGGCCGAGTTGATCGCCTATGCGAAGAAAAACCCGCGCAAGATCAACTACGGCACCGCAGGCAACGGCACCGGTGGTCACATCGCAGGCGAGTACCTGCGGCTTCGCACGGGCATCGACATCGTGCATGTGCCGTACCGCGGCTCGGCGCCCGCGTTGAACGACGCGGTTGCCGGCCATGTGCAACTGGTGCTCGACCCACTCGCCGCGCAGCATGTGCGCGCCGGCAAGCTGCGCGCGCTGGCCTACTCGGGCGCGACCGCGTCGCCAGATCTGCCGGGCGTGCCGTCCATCGAGGCCGCGGGCGTGCCGGGCTGGGAGGCGACCAACTTCTTCCTGGCGGCGGTGCCGGCGAAGACGCCGGCGGGCGTGGTCGCGCAACTGCATCAGCGGTTCGTCGAACTCGCGCGCGATGCCGAGACGGTGGCGGAACTCAAGGCGCTGGGTGTGGAGATCCAGCCACTGCCCATGCCGCAGATTTCTGCGCTGCTCAAGGCTGAAATTGATGTCAACAACCGCGTGATCCAGGCTGCCGGCATCACGGCCTGAACACGCCTCGCCGCAAAGGAACATCATGACCATCGAGCTCTACGGCACCATGTATCCGCGCCTGTTCTCCGAGACCATTCCGGCCGAAGGCCCGGCCTTCGACATCCCGCACATCGAGCGCACGGCCCGTGCCCACGAAGAGGCTGGCTTCGACGGCGTGCTGCTGCCGCACAACGCGGGATGGGCCGACAATTTCCTGACGGCGGCGCGCGCTGCTGGCGTGACCCAGCGGCTGATCTTCCTGCTGGCACACCGGCCGGGCTTCGTCTCGCCCACGCTGGCGGCGCGCAAGCTCGCCACGCTCGACCACTTCACGGGCGGGCGGCTGCGCGTGCATATCATCACCGGCGGGCGCGACGCCGAGCAGCAGCGCGACGGCGACTACCTCACGCACGATGCGCGCTACGCGCGCACCGACGAGTACCTCGACATACTGCGCCGCATCTGGACCAGCGAAACACCCATCGACCACGAGGGCGCGCACTACCGTTTCGCGTCGGCCTTCTCCGAACTCAAGCCGCTCCAGAAGCCGCACATTCCCGTGTCCTTCGGCGGCGCCTCGGACCCGGCCATCGAGGTGGCGGCGAAACATGCCGACCTGTACGCGCTGTGGGGTGAAACGCTCGACGGCACGCGCGAACTGGTCTCGCGCGTGCGCGCGGCGGCCGCGCGCCACGGGCGCACGCCACGCTTCAGCATCTCGATTCGCGCCATCGTGGCCGACACCGAGGAGGCCGCATGGAAGAGGGCTCGGGAGATTGCCGAGACCACGCGCGAGGTGGGCCTATGGAGCGGCAGGTCGAAGGTGTTCGGTGGCGAGAGCTTGCCCACCGAAACCGCGGAGAACGAAGGCTCGCGCCGCCTGCTCGCGCTGGTGAAGCAGGGCGAAGTGCTCGACGAGCGCCTCTTCATGGGCGTGGCTGCGGCCACCAATGCGCCCGGAAACACCACCGCCATCGTCGGCACGCCCGAGCAGGTGGCCGAGGCGCTGCTCGCTTACTACGACGTGGGCGTGAGCAACTTCCTGTTCCGTGGCTTCGACCCGCGCACCGACGCACAGGACTACGGGCGCGCGCTGGTGCCGCTGCTGCGCGAAGGCGCGGCACGCCGCGACGGTGCGCTGCGCAAGCTGGCCTGAGCGCCAGCGGCCGATCCCTGTCATCTCTCTTCTACAAGTCCTCCCATGACTTCTGCGTCCCCATCGACCTCAGACCATTTCGCGCACGAAGCGCTGCGCCTGCTGGGGCCCGCCCCCGCCAACTGGGTGCCTGCGCACGAAGGCGTTGACCACAACGTGCTCGTCGTCGGTTCCGGTCAGACCGGTAGCGCCTTCGCCTTCGCGCTGCAGCGCGCGGGCATTGGCGGTGTCAGCGTGATCGATGCGGCCAGCCGCGCAGCGCAGGCGGGCGTGTGGCGCACCCGCGCGCGCATGCACAAGCTGCGCACGCCCAAGAGCCTGGTCGGCCCCGAAGGTCCGGTGTCGGCGCTGGGTTTTCAGGCCTGGTACGAATCGCGGCATGGGCAAGAGGCCTATGCGGCCATCGACCGCATCGGTCGTACTGACTGGGCCGAGTACCTCGACTGGTTCCGCGGCATCACGGGCACCACGGTGCGCTACGGGACTCGGCTCCTGCGCTTCGAGCCGGTCGTCGGCGGCGCAGTGCCGCATTTCCGGCTGCATCTGGAAGTGGACGGGGTCGAGCGCGTGGAGACCGCGCGCAAGCTGATCTTCGCCAATGGCGTGGCCGGCAGCGGCGCACCGTTCATCCCCGAACTGTTGTCGCCCGCAGTGGCCCAAGGCCTCGCGGCCCACACCGGCCATGCGATCGACTTCACGGCGCTGGCGGGCAAGACCGTGGCCGTCATCGGTGGCGCGGCATCGGCCTTCGACGCCGCTGCGGTGGCTCTCGAGAGCGGCGCTGCCGCCGTGCACCTGTTCGCACGCCGCGACAAGATACCTGCTACACCGGTGGCGCGCGTGCGCGGCTACCCAGGCTTCTACGACAACTACCTGTCGCTGCCCGATGGCTCGCGCTGGCACCATGCGTCGCGCTATCGCCGCTTGGGCACCACGCCGCCGCCGGACTCGGTGCAGCGCGTGCTGCGCTTCCCCAACTTCCACCTGCATCTGGGCGCGCCGTGGCAAGGCGCGCAGGTGCAGGCCGGGCAGGTGGTGGCCTCGGTGCGCGAGGAACGCTTCCACTTCGACTTCGTGATCGCCGGCACCGGCTACACACACGAGCTGTCGCAACGGCCCGAGCTGGCGGAGATCGCCGACCTGGTGCTGCGCTGGCGCGATCGCTTCCAGCCGCCTGCCGATGAGCGCGACGATGAACTTGGCGCGGCGCCTTACCTCGGCGCCGGCCTTGAATACATCGAAAAGATCCCGGGCACCGCGCCCTGGCTGCGGGACATCCACACCTACAACCCCGGCGGCTTCGCCAGCACCGGCCTGCCGCTGGGCGACGTGCCGAGCATCCGCGGGTATGTGCCAGCGGTGGTGCGGCGCATCAGCGAAGACCTGCTGCATGCCGACCTCGCGCTGCACGAGGCGCGCACGCGGGCCGACGTACCGGCAGACTTTGGCGAAGAACTCTATGCCAGTGCCGTCTGGCGGCCGGGCACGCAGCGGCTCGCGGCCTGAGCCGGCCGCTGCAGGGCGGGTATCAACGCAGGGAGATGCCCGCCGTCTGGATGGTCTTGGCGTAGCGGAGGCGCTCACCGGCCAGCGTGCGTGCCAGCTCCGCGGGTGTGCCGCCGGTCACCTTGAAGCCCATGTCCTCGAGCTTCGCGCGGGTCTCCGGTGCGGAGATCACGGCCTGGATGTCGCGGTTGATCTTCGCCACCACCGCAGCGGGTGTGCCGGCGGGCGCGAAGTAACCCTGCCAGCTCTCCACCGAGAAACCAGGCAGGCCGGCCTCTGCCATGGTCGGCACGTCGGGCAGTGCGCTCGATCGGTAGGCGGTGGTCACCGCCAACGCGCGCAACTTGCCGGCGCGCACATGGTCGGTGACGGCTGCGAGCGTGATCAGCGTTCCGTCCACATGGCCGGCCAGCACGTCCACCGTGGCCGGACCGCCGCCAGAGTAGGGGATGTAGTTGACCTGCGCGCCGGTCTCCTGCGTGATCATCTCGTGCGCGACGTGGGCGATACCGCCATTGCCGGGCAGGCCCAGGCTGATCGATTGCGGCCGCGCCTTGGCGCGGGCCAGGTAGCTGCGGAAATCGGCGATGCCGGTCTTGGGGTTGACCACCAGGATCTGCGGGTTCACCACCGCCTGGATGATCGGCGCGAAGGCCTTGTGGCCGTCGTAGGGCAGGCGGTCGAAAAGAATGCCGTTGAGCGTCAGGCCTTCGCCCTGCTGCAGCAGCGTGTACCCGTCGGCGGGGGCCTTGGCCACGCGCGCCGCGCCGATGGTGCCGCTGGCGCCGGCCAGGTTCTCCACCACCACCGATTGGCCCCAGCGCTCGGTCAGGCCCTGCGCGATCAGTCGGGTGAGCTTGTCGGCGCTGCCACCGGCCGCCACGGGGACCACGATGTGCACCGGCTTCGACGGAAAGCCGGCTGCGTCGTCGTTGGCGTGCGCCAGGGGGAGGAGGGCACCGAAGCCGGAGAAGGCGAGGGTCAGCGCGACCAGCATGGCACGGCGCGGGGCAATGAAGGGGGAGTGTGTGTTCATGTGGCGGCCAATCTAGGCGCGGCACCGGCCATCCCCAACGAAGCAATTCGGATATGCGTCAACGGAAAACTTCGTTGGGTGCGCGCGTCGGACGGCTTAGCCTGAGCGTCGAATTGCCTTCTTGCCTTCAGAAAGCCCCCCATGAGCCTTACCGACTTCCCCGTGGAAACCGCGGGAAACGACATCGCCAACGCCCGTGCGCGTGCCATCGACGCTTTTCTTGAGCGGGCCCGCGGCCTGCTTACCCAGACACAAGACGTCCAATCCCTGCAGGCCGTGGCCGATGCGTTGATTGCGCTCGGCCAGCAAGGGGCGCTGTTCCCGGCCGCGCACTTCTCCGTCGACGCGGCCCGGCCCGCCCAGGTCTACCGACTCGCCGAAGATGCCGACGGCAGCTTCGCGCTCTACCTGTCGGCCGGCCTCGCGGGCAAGGCCCAGCCGCCGCACGACCACACGACCTGGGCAGTGATCGCCGGTGTGGAAGGCAACGAGCGCAACGTGCTCTACCGGCGAGAGAAGACCACCGACGCGACGCGCGACACGTTGGTGCAGACCCGCACCGTCGACGTGGCCGCCGGCAGCGCCGTGGTGCTGTTGCCGGACGACGTGCACACCATCGAGCTCATCGGCGGCCAGGACGGCCGCCATCTGCACTTCTATGGCCTCGCGCTCGATCGCCTCGACAGGCGCGTGGTGTTCGAAAGTAATGAAGGTGGCAGCTTCCGCCACTTCGCGCCGCCCAAGAACATTCGCCACCCGGCCATCACCCCGCAGGCGCTGAAGGCTGCGCTGTCGGACGGCGAGGAGATCGCGCTGCTCGACGTGCGCGAGACCGGTGTCTTCGTGCGCAGTCACATCCTGCTGGCTGCCTCGGCGCCGCTGTGGCGCCTGGAACTGCTGATCGACCGCCTGGTGCCGCGACGCGGAACCCGCATCGTGCTGACCGACGCCAACGAATCGCTGGCCCATGACGCGGCCGCGAAGCTGGTGCGCCTGGGCTGGCGCAATGTGTCCGTGCTGGCGGGCGGCACCGGAGGCTGGGCCGCCGCGGGCTACGAGCTCTTCAGCGGCAGCAATGTGCCGAGCAAGGCCTTCGGCGAGGTCATCGAGCACGAGAAGCACACGCCGTGGATCTCCGTCGACGATCTGCACGAACGCGTGGAGCGCGGCGACGACATCGTGGTGGTCGACAGCCGCACGCCGGAGGAATTCGCCGACTTCAGCCTGCCGTTCGCGCACAGCCTGCCGGGCGCCGAGCTGGTCTACCGCATCCAGGAACTCGCGCCGCGGCCCGAGACGCTGGTGGTCGTCAATTGCGCCGGCCGCACGCGCAGCATCGTGGGCGCCCAGACCCTCATCGACGCGGGCATTCCGAACCAGGTGGTGTCGTTGAAGGACGGCACCATGGCCTGGTTGCTGGCGGGGCGCGAGCTGGCGCATGGTCGCACCGCGCCGCTGCCGGAGCCGGGTGAGCAGACGCGCCGGCGTGCGGCCGCACGGGCCGAGGATGTGGCCGCGCGCGCCGGCGTGCGCCGCATCGATGCGGCCACGCTCGCGCGCTTCGAGGCCGAGTCCGACGAACGCTCGCTCTATCGCTTCGACGTCCGCACCCGCCAGGAATACGAGGCCGGCCACCTGGAAGGCTGGCGCTGGGCCCCCGGCGGCCAACTGGTGCAGGCCACCGACGAATACGTGGGCACGCGGCGTGCGCGCATCGTGCTCGCCGACTGGGACGGCGTTCGCGCACTGACCACCGGCGCATGGCTCGCACAACTGGGCGGGCACGAGGTGTTCGTGCTGTCGCCGCCCGCCTTGCCGGTGCTGGTGCTCGGGCCTGAACCTGTCCGCGTGCTGTCGCTGCGTGCGTTCACCCCGGACATCGCGCCGCGCGAGGCGGCCGCGGCGCTGGAAGCCGGCACGGCGGTGGTGTTCGACGTGGAGCGTCGCTCGGCCTTCGAGCGGCGGCATGTCGCCGGCGCGCGCTTCGCGGTGCCCGACCGGCTGCAGGAATTCACCGCAGACCTGCCCGTGTCGCAGGTCATCGTGCTCACCTCGTCCGACGGCGTGCTCGCGCGCACCGCAGCGGCCGAACTTGCGGCCCGCACTGGCCGTACGGTGCGCGCCCTGGCGGGCGGCACCCAGGCCTGGATCGCCGCCCGCCTGCCCACCGCCACCGGGCCGGAGGGCGTGTTGACCGGCGACGACGACCACTGGTACAGCCCCTATGCGCACGCCAACGTGGCCCAGCGCGATGCCGGCTTCCAGCAGTACCTCGACTGGGAGATCGGTCTGGTGGCGCAGCTGGCGCGCGAAGGCGACGTGGGCATTCGCCTGGTCGCGCCGAGCGAGACGGCGGCGTCATGAACCTGCGCAGCGCAAGCCGCACGATGGTGCGCACCGCATGGCAGGCGGTACCGACCGTCATCGGCGTGATCTTGCTGAACTTCGTTCTGATGCAGTGGATTCCGGGAGACGCCGCCGATGTGGTCGCAGCCGAGTCGGGCTCGGCCACCGCGGAAAGCATGGCGCAGCTGCGCACGCACTTCGGGCTTGACCTGCCGGTGCTGCATCAGCTGGGCGCCTACCTGAACAACCTTGCGCATTTCAGCCTCGGCGTCTCGCCGCGCTACAACATGCCGGTCACCGCGCTCATCGGCGCTCGGCTGGGCAACACGCTGCTGCTGATGCTCACGGCGTTGGGCTTCGCACTCGCCATCGGCATCGCCGCTGGCACCTTCATGGCCACGCGCGTCGGCCGTTGGCAGGACCGCACCCTCTCGGTGGCAGCGCTGCTCCTGTACTCGACGCCGGGCTTCTGGCTGGGCCTGATGGCGATCGTGCTGTTCTCGGTGCACCTGGGCTGGCTGCCCACTGGCGGCAGCGAGAGCATCGGCGCGGGCTACACGGGTTGGACGCATGCCATCGACGTGGCGCGTCACCTGGTGTTGCCGGCGATGGCCATGGCGGGCTTCTACATCGCGATCTTCTCGCGCCTCACGCGGGCCGCGATGCTCGAGGTGGCGCGACAGGACTTCGTGCGCACGGCCGAGGCCAAGGGCCTGCACCCGTGGCGCGTCAACCTGCGCCATATCTTGCGCAATGCGCTGATCCCCGTGACGACAGTGGCCGGCATGCATTTCGGCACGCTGCTGGGCGGCGCGGTGGTGGTCGAGACGGTATTCAGCTGGCCTGGCCTCGGCCGGCTGGCCTTCGACTCGGTGGCCGGGCGTGACTACACCGTGCTGCTGGGCGTGCTGCTGATGTCGTCGCTGCTGGTCATCGTGGCCAACATGCTGGTCGACCTGCTGCACGCGTGGCTCGACCCGCGCATCCAGGTGCGCTGAGCGCGCCTTCGCCTTCCTCTTTCCGAAATACGGGCTTTCAACGCTTTCGATGTCCACACCCTTCACGCTCGATGCCGCGCTCGCGAACCCGCCGGCACATCCACCGACGCCGCCTGCGGCGCGTCGCCCCGAACCACCGGCGGGACCTCTTGCACCGGCTGTCCCTGCCGCGAAGGCCGCGGTGGACGCCAAGCCCGTCTCCAGCCGACATGCCGCGCTGCGCGCCTTTCTGCGCAACCCGGCCGCCGTGGCCGGCGTCGTGCTGCTCGTTTTCATGCTCGTGCTGGCGTTGCTGGCGCCGTGGCTTTATCCCGGCGACCCGCTCGACATGGTGGCGCCGCCGCTGCTGTGGCCGGGCCAGGATGCGGCCTATCCGCTGGGCAGCGATTCGCTGGGCCGCGACGTGATTGCCGGTATCGCGCACGGCGCGCGCATCTCGCTTTCCGTGGGCGTGGTGGCGGCCGTGCTGAGCCTGGTGATCGGTGTGCTCGTGGGCGCCACCGCCGGCTACTTCGGCGGCCGCATCGACGATGTGCTGGTGCGCATCACCGAGCTGTTCCAGACCATGCCGTCGTTCCTGTTCGTGATCGTGGTGGTTGCCATCGGCCAGCCCTCGGTGCCGGTGATCGTGTTCGCCATCGGCCTGGCGTCGTGGCCGGTGATCGCGCGGCTGGTGCGCGCCGAGTTCCGTGCGCTGCGCGAAACCGAGTTCGTGCTGGCCGCCCGCAGCCAGGGCTTCAGCCATGCACGCATCATCTTCCAGGAGATGCTGCCCAACGCGTTGCCGCCGGTGATCGTGACCACCTCGGTGCTGGTGGCGAGCGCCATCCTCATCGAGTCGGCGCTGTCCTTCCTCGGCATGGGCGACCCGAATGCGGTTTCGTGGGGCAGCATGATCGGCCAGGGGCGCGAACTGCTGCGCACCGCGTGGTACCTCACGGCGCTGCCGGGCGCGGCGATCGTGCTGACGGTGTTGGCGCTGAACCTGGTGGGTGACGGACTCAACGATGCGTTCAACCCGCGGCTCAGGGGACGCTGAGATGACGCTCCAACAAGTCGAATCCGTCACACCGTTGCTCGAGGTGCGCGACCTGAATGTCTTCTTCCACGGATCGAGTGGCCCGATTCAGGCCGTGCGCGGTCTCGACCTGACGCTGCAGCGCGGCGAGACGGTTGCGCTGGTGGGCGAGTCGGGCTGCGGCAAGTCGACCACCGCACTCGCGTTGCTCCGGCTGCTTGCACCCGGTGCCGTGTTGCGCGGCAGTATCCACTTCGACGGACGCGACATCCTCGCGCTGTCGCCTGCCGAACTACGCGACGTGCGCGGCCGTGAGATCGCGATGATCTTCCAGGAGCCGATGACCTCGCTGAACCCGGTGCACACCATCGGCGCGCAGATCGAGGAGATCCTGCGCCGGCACGAAAGGCTGTCGGCCCTCGCTGCTCGCAAGCGCGCCATCGAGCTGCTCGACCTCGTGCGCATCCCCGAGCCGCACCAGCGCATCGACGACCATCCGCACAACCTCTCGGGCGGCCAGCGCCAACGGGTGATGATTGCCATGGCCGTGGCCTGCAAGCCGCGCCTGCTGGTGGCCGACGAGCCGACCACCGCGCTCGATGTGACCATCCAGGCGCAGATTCTCGAACTGCTCGACGGCCTGCGCCGCGATCTGGACATGGCGCTGTTGCTCATCACGCACGACCTGGGCCTCGTGGCCCAATGGGCCGACCGCGTGGCGGTGATGTATGGCGGGGAGAAGGTGGAGGAGGCGCCGACGTCGAAGCTCTTCGCCGCACCGTCCCACGCCTACACCCGCGGCCTGCTGGGCGCCTCGCTGCATGCCGGCAGCGCGCTCCACTATGCCGACGCGCGCCTGCCGGAGATCCAGACACGCCTCGACCCCGTGACTGGTGTGCGCGACTTTGCCCTGCACGTGCCTGCGCCCGGTTCCACCGTGCGCGCCTTGCCCGTGCGGACTGCCGCTGGCGAGCCGCTGCTGTCGGTGCAGGACCTGCGCACCGACTACCCGAAACGCGGCGGCGGCGTGTTGCACGCGGTGGACGGTGTGTCCTTCGATATCCGCGCGGGCGAGACCGTGGGGCTGGTGGGCGAGTCCGGTTGCGGCAAATCGACGCTGTCGCGGACGCTGCTGCGACTGGTGAACCCGGCGTCGGGCCGCATCGTGTTCGACGGCACCGACATCGCGCCGCTGTCCGAGAAGGCCCTCAAGCCGTGGCGCCGCCGTGTGCAGATGGTGTTCCAAGACCCGTACGCGTCGCTCAATCCGAGGCGCAGCGTGTTCGACATCATCGAGTCGGTGCTGAAGGTGCACGGCGTGTCCGACCGCGCGGAGCGGCGCAACCGCATCGCTGCCATGCTGGAGCGCGTGGGCTTGCCGGTCGATGCAGGTCGGCGTTTTCCCAACGAGTTCTCGGGCGGGCAGCGCCAGCGCATCGGCATCGCACGCGCCCTGGTGCTGCGGCCTTCGCTGATCGTGCTCGACGAGCCGGTGTCGGCGCTCGACGTATCCGTGCAGGCGCAGATCCTGAACCTGCTGGTCGAGTTGAAGGAGGACTTCGGCCTGTCGTACCTCTTTATCTCGCACGACCTCTCGGTGGTGCGCTACATCGCCGACCGTGTGATGGTGATGAACAAGGGAAAGATCGTCGAGACCGGCAGCCACCGCGACATCTGGGAGCGGCCGCAGCATCCGTACACGCGCAGCCTCATCGCAGCGGTGCCGGGGGCGGACCAGCGCAAGGCCGCCTGATCGGCATTGGTGCACTCCAGGCGTCTCGCATGCACAAGATCGATCTCAAAGCCGCTGCGTCAGCCCTCCCGCGCGCCTGGTCCTCGACCATCGTGGGGAAGGCTGCCGGTGCGAACTTCAAAGTACTGCGCATGGACAGCGGTGCTTATCCAATCGAACGTCATGCGTTCGACGAAGCGCTGTTCGTGGTGGAGGGGAAAATGAACCTCGCCATTCAAGGTCATGTCGTCGCAGTGCGCGCAGGCGAAGTCTTCATCGTTCCTTCAGGGACCCCGCATGCGGTGGCGCCGGGCAGCAGCGGTACGCTGGTCATCATCGACAGGTAGTCGCGAGAATATCTCTCTCAGGTAGTGCTCCATGCTGCACGGCGGGCCACGTCGAGCAAGGGGCAGGGTGCCCTACCGACCGGCCAGTACCGCTTCGGCCGTCTGGACGAATCCAGCACCGCCGGGACCTGCGGCGATCCAGTTGGGCCACGTGGGAATCTCGCTCAGGTACTCCCGTACGGTGCTCATGCCAACGGTATGGCGGAAGAAACCGAACATCGGCGCGTCATTGGTCGAATCGCCGGCGTAGAGCACTGCATCGCGCTGCGCATCGATGTCCACTCCATAGTTCTCCACCATCACACGCCGCGTCATCGCCAGCTTGTCATAGCCGCCCAACCAGCCGAGCACCCACAGGTTGTTGACCGTGGCGTCCGCGCCTTCGGCGTGCAGTGCTTCGACCAGGTGCCGTGTCGCCGCCTTGTCCTGAGGCCGCGCAAAAGCCAGGCTGGTTTGGCGGAACGGTTGGTCGTCGGCATGCGTGGCTTCCGGAACACGGTGGCGCACGCTGTGGCCGATGGCCTCCAGCCGGCCGCGCATGGTCGCCAGTTGATCCGGTCCATGCCAGAACGTGCGCATCACGCCATGCCCGTCCGGCGTGCGCCGAAAGAACAGGCCCCCGTTCTCGCCGATCACGCCGTCCACTGGCCACATCCGCGCCATCTGGTCGCACCAGCCGGCGGGCGCGGCGGTGACGGGAATCACCTTGATGCCGGCGGCTTGCAGTTGCTCCAGGGCAGCGTAGGTTGCAGCGGACAGCCTGCCTTGGTGGGTCAGCGTCTCGTCCATGTCCGTCAGGACGAAGCGCACCGAGCGAAATGTCTCCGGCGGTGCCGCGGACAGTGCCTGCATCTGTTTCTCCGTGGGTTCGCGTTCCGTCGACGCGTCAGCAGTTGCGCACACTAGAACGACCCTGTCGTCGGCGGCCCTTCTGCCTTGAGATGCCAAGCCCCCGAAGCCGCCGCCTTCCATTGCCGCGGGTTGTGGTTGGCCACCGTGCGCGCATTGCGCCAGTGGCGGTCGATGTTGTGGCGGCGGTCGGTGGCTGACGCGCCGCCGACGTCGAAGGCCAGCTCGCTGGCGCGCAGCGCGGCTTCCACGGCGAAATACTGCGCCTGGGCCACCGCCACCGAGGCTTCGGTCAGCGCGGCGTTGCTGAGGTCATCCGCCCAGGCGGCGTCGATCGCGTCGGCGGCGCGCAGCACGGTGGCTTCGGCGGCGTAGGCCTGCGATGCGATCTGGCCCACGGTTTCCTGCACGTAGGGGTCGTCGACCGACCGGCTGGCGCTGCTGTGCCGGATCGGCCGCGCATGCTCCCGCGCAAACTGCACCGCGTCGTGCAGGGCGTTGCGCGCGATGCCGGCTTCCACGGCCGCCAGGAACAGTTGGAACAGCGGATACACGGGGTTGCGCCGGTCGCGCGGGATGTAGTTCGGCCGGATCTCGTCGGCTTCGACGACCGTGTCGTGAAAGCGCGTGGTGCCGCTGGCGGTCAGGCGTTGCCCGATTGTGTCGAAGTCGTCGATCAGCTCCACGCCCGCGCGCTCGCGCGGCACGGTGAAGGCGGTCTCCTTGCCCTCGTCGTCGAGCGCGATGGAGCTGATCCAGTCGGCGTACAGGGCGCCGGTGCTGTAGTACTTGGTGCCGGTGACGCGAAACTGCGCACCGTCGCGCCGGATGCGGGCGCTGACGGCGCCGTGGGCGCCGCCGCGTTCGAGGCCGCCGTTACCGAAGATGTCCCCGGCCAGCAGGCGCGCGAAGCCACGCTGGCGTTCGGCCTCGCTGCCGGAGAACAGCAGGCTTTCGACGGTGCCGAAGTTGGGCCGCAGCGCCTGCGCGATGTTGGAGTCCACCGCCGACAGGTCGATCACGAAGCGAATGACGTCGTGCACCGACCCGCCTGGCCCACCGTAGGCCTTTGGGATGCGGAAGGTGAGCAGGCCGGCCTCGGCGATGCGGCGCACCAGCGCATAGGGCAGCTCGCGCGCCTGTTCGCGCTCGGCGGCTTCCCTGCCGATCTCGGGCAGCAGCACGGCTGCGCGAGCGAACAGTTCGGCGGCATCGGCGGCAGCGGGCGCGCTGTTGCGACGCGGTGCGGGGTGAGGATTCGAGGGGATGGGGGAGGGTTCGGCGATCGGGGAGGCGGTGCCGGCGACAGCGTGGTTCACGCGCTCGGCTTCGGTGTGGAGAGACATGGGGTTCCTGGGGGCGAGCCCCAAATCGTAGGTCGTCGACGTCCGATCGTTTAGCAGGAATCAGGATAAGTAAATGCGGGGAGCGTGCTGGCGCGGCCGGGTCAGGGTGCGGTCTTTGGCGCGAGCAGTTCGTCCAGATAGGCGGCCACGGTGCGCGGCGGGCGGCCGAGCACCTGCGTCACGGTGTCGGTCGTGCCGGCCGCTTCACCGGCGCCGATCAGGCGAGCGAACTGCGCGTGGACTTCGGCGATGTAGGGCGAAGGCGCCTGTGCGATGCGCTCGCGTTGCGCCTGCGCCGACAAGGGCACGGCCGCGATGGGCCGTCCGGTGATCCGCGCGGCGATCCGGGCGATCTCGCGGTAGCCCACGGCCTCGGCGCCGGTCAGCACCCAGGGCGCCGAGGCGTCGCCTGACTCGGCTGTCGATTCGTACAAGGCCTCCACTGCCACGTCCGCGATGTCGCGTGCATCGATGAAGGCGACTTGCGGATCGCCCGGTGGCGCCTGAAGCACGTCGCCGGCCGCGAGCTCTGCGGGCACGCGCGCGAGCATCACCTGCAGCCATGCGTTGGGCCGCAACACGCGGTGCGCGATGCCCGAGCGATGCAAGGACGCCTCGATCTGTGCATGCGCATCGCCCGACAGCGAGCGGCCCGGCGGCTCGAGGGTCCAGTGAGATCCCGACAGCTTGACGATGCGGCGAACCCCGGCGGCCGCGGCGGCTTCGATGACGGCAATCTGTTCGGTGGCCAACGTGGGCGTGATCGGCGACAGCAGGAACAGGTGGGTGCTGCCGTCCAGCGCCCGGCGCAACGCGTCGGCGTCGCCGAAGTCGCCGATGGCAGCTTCGACACCCTGGTCGCGCCATGCTGGCGCCAGGGCGTGCTGGCGGGTGAGCGCGCGAACGTGCGCACCGCGCGCAAGCAGCCGGGGCAACAGCAGCCGGCCCAGACGCCCGGACGCGCCCGTCACGAGAATACGGGGCGCCGCGCTCACGCGGCGGCCGCCACTGATTCGAGCGCGGGCTTCTGCGCGCCTTGCGCCTGCAGTGCACGCAGCGGCGCCGAGTCGACCCAGGCGCCGAGGTCGAAGTCGGCTGGCAGAAACCCCCATGCCAGCAGGAAGTCCTTGAAGTGCCCGATCGCTTCGACCAGGGGTGCTTCCAGCCCGATGTGCAAGTGACGGTGCACATCGGGGCCGTTCGACGCCAGCACCGCGTCTTCACTGGTGGCGATTTCGCGGGCCACGAAGCGAACGGTCTCGTCGGGGTGCGCTTCGGCCCAGCGGCCTGCGCGCGCGACCACGTCGAGCAGCCGCACCACCAGGTCCGGGCGCTGCTGCGACAACGCGTCGTCGACCGTCAGCACGCGCGGCGTGCCGTTGTTGATGCGCACCTTCGGGTCGGGATGGTTGCCGAACTCGGCCACCACCTGCGCCCCGATGAGGTTGGCGACGACGACGCCTTCCGCGCCCTTGACGAAGATCGCGTCCGCCTCGCCGCGCACCAGCGCATCCACCTCGCGGAAGTACGGATGCCGCCGCCGCAGCCCGAACAGGCTGGGCTCGCCCTGCGCGACGATCACGGACTCCTCGATCGGCAGGTCGACCAGCGTCAGGTCAGCAGTCGTGAGCCCGGCCAACGACAGCCCGGACACCACGCCCTTCAATGCCGTGGCGCGATGGAAGTCGATCAGGTCATTGACGCGTCGCGGCACCGCGAAGCGCTTGCCGGCCAGATGCTCGAGCGACGAGATACCGCGGCCCGGCAACGTGACGATGGCCTGGAATTCGTCGGTCCAGGTGATGGCGACGAGCCGTGTGGCGCGCCCGTTCGACCGCGCCCAGATCGGCGGGATGTTGCCGCCCTGGCGAAAGGACCAGGCCAGGTGATGGTCGAAGTGACTCTCGCGAATGCTGCGGTCCTTCGAGTCGATGATCGACTCGACGGCGATGCCTTCCTCGGCGAAGGTCTCCGCCAGCCAGCCCTGGCGCGCGGCGATGCCCAGCGGCGAGGGCACCGGGCAGCGGGTGTACCAGAGCACGTCGGGGCTTGTTGTGGAAGCTGGAGATGCGGTGGTGGACATGGGATGTTCTCCGATCGTTCAGGCGCCGATCCAGGCGCCCGCCAGGTTGCCGGCGATGCCGTCGGCGCTCACCGTGTGGCCGCGCACGCGGCGATCGGCGATGGTGTAGTTGTCGAGTGCCAGCAGCGTGATGTCGGGCAGGTCGCGCACGATGTGGCGCTGGAACTCGGCAAAGGCCTGTCGGCGCAAGCCTTCGTCCACCTCGACCGCGGCGGCCTCGAGGAGCCGGTCGACCTCGGGGTTGCTGTAGCCCGAGCCGTTGGAGAAGGGCAGGCCCTTCTTGAAGTTCTTCGACCAGTAGAGCCGCTGGATGCCGACGGTCGGGTCGAAGGTGTTGCTCATCACGCTCACATGCAGGTCGAAGGCACGGTCGGCGTACACGCGCTTGACGTAGGTCGCGAAGTCCTGCGAGTTGATGGTCACCTCGATGCCGATGCGGCCGAGACTCTGCTTCAGGTACTCCGCGGTGCGCTGCCCGCCCTCGTTGGGAATCGGCGTCAATGCGAGCTTCAGCCGCAGGTTGGCGCCGGCCTTGCCGCGCGTGAGACCGGCGGCGTCGAGCAGCGCCTCGGCCTGCTTCGTGTCGTACGGCAGAACCGGCAGGTCGGGCACGTAGTACTTCTTGAGAGCGGGATGTACCGGCCCGGGAATGAGCTGCCCCTGGCCGTACCACACGGTCTTCTGCACCACCTGCCGGTTTATGGCGTGCGCGATAGCCTGGCGCACCCGCAGATCCTGCAGCGCCGGGTTCTCGAGATTGAACTCGACGCGCGAAACGTTGTTGATGTATTGGTAGCCGTTGGGCTCGAACACCAGGTTCGGCTTGGCGCGCAGCCGTTCCACGTCACCCAGCGGCACTGGTGTGCCGGGGGCGAGGTGTACCTCACCCTTCTCGATGGCCGCTGCGCGCGCCGCCGCATCGGGAATGAACCGCACGATGAGCCGGTCGACATAGGGGCGCGGCGCGTCCCAGTAGTTCGGGTTGCGCTCGTAGGTCACGTGGCTGCCGCGCACCCACTCCTTGAAGATAAACGGCCCGGTGCCGATGGGCGCGTTGTTGGCCGGGTTGGCGTCGGCCTTGCCGTTCTCGTAGAGATGCTTCGGCACGATCGGCGACTCGGAGGCCGAGAGCGCGGTGATCAGGTAGGGCACCGGCTTCGACAGCACCAGCACGGCGGTGAACTCGTCCGGCGTGCGCACCTCGGCCACGCTGGAAAACGTGGCGCGCCCGCGCGGGTGGTACTGCTTGAGCAGGCCGATGGAGTGCGCGACGTCGGCCGAGGTGAAGGGTTTGCCGTCGTGCCACTTCACGCCGCGGCGCAGCGTGAAGGTGTATTGCAGGCCGTCGCTGCTCACCGACCAGGCGGTGGCCAACTGCGGCTGCGGCGCCAGGTCGAAGTCGTAGCGCAGCAGTCCCTCGGTGACCTTGGCCGAGACCAGCACCGACGCGCCGGCCGAATGCGCGATGGTGGTGAGCGTCGGTGGCTCGGGGTCGATCAGGACGGTGAGCGTGCCGCCGCGCACCGGGGCGCCGAGGGCGTCGGCTGCAGATGCCGGCGGTCCTTGGGCCCACACTGATTCCAGGCCTGCCAGACCGGCGAGGCCGAGGCTCGCGCTGCCCTGCAGGAAGACCCGGCGACCGATGGCGTTCCGGCTCATGGCTGCGACGCCTCGTTCGCCGGGGCCGTGTCATACCCGGGTGGCGCCACGAAGCCGCCGTACACCTGCTCGAGCAGGTGCGCGAAGGCGATGGTCGTCCGGTCTTCGAGGTACGGCCCCACGGCCTGCACGCTCACCGGCAGGCCGTCTGAGTCCAGACCGACCGGAAAGCTCGTGGCCGGCAGGCCGGGCAGCACCGGCAGGCCTGCCCAATGGAACAGATCGAGAAAGCGCACCTCGCGTGTGCCGTCGTCGAACGCGATGGGGTAGGTGCGCGCGTCCTTCGGATCGCTGTGGTTGTGGCGGAAGGCGGGTAGCGGCGCTACCGGTGTCACGACCACGTCGAAGGCGTCGAAGAAGCGCTCCCACTGGTGGCGCAGCACATGGCGCGCCTCGTTGTCGCGCAGCCATTCGGTGTGCCGCAGCGTCGACGCGCGCAGCCACGCCGCGTCGGCGCTGTCGTCGTCGGGTGACAGCGCTTCGAGCCGCTTCTGCGCCGCATCGCTCAGCGCCGGCGGCGAGGCGAGCGACGAGCCCAGCAGGCTGCGGTAGAGGCGGTGCGACTGCGCGAGATCGGGCAGCAGCCCTGGTGTCAGTTCCGAGGGACGGCTCACCTGCACGCCCTGCGTGCGCAGGCGCTCCACCACGCGCTCGACCACCAGCGCCTCGTGCAGGCTGCGCGGGCTGCCGGGCCATTGGTCGATCACCAGCACGCGGAAGTCCTTGAGCTGCGTGTGGCGTGCGGGCGGTAGGTTCGCCTTCCAGGCCTTCGCGGCCAGCGGCTCGAGGTTGAGCAGCAGGTCCAGTGCGAGTTCCAGGTCAGCCGCGGTGCGCGCCAGCGGGCCGGCAACGGTCAGGTCGCGGTCGGCCCGGCGGCCCGACGGCACGCCGGTTCCGCCCAGCGCGACCAGCCCCACCGTCGGCTTGTGGCCGTACACGCCGGTGAAGTGCGCCGGGATGCGGATCGAGCCGCCGATGTCGGTGCCCAGCTCCAGCGCCACGTAGCCTGCCGCGAGCGCTGCGGCCGAGCCGCCCGAGGAGCCGCCCGGCGTGCGCGTGGTGTCCCATGGATTGCTGCTCACGCCGTAGATCGCGTTGTAGCTCTGCAGGTCGGCCAGCGCGAGCGGTACGTTGCTCTTGCCGACGATCACCGCGCCGGCCCGCCGCAGCGCGGCCACGGCCAAGGCGTCGTGCGCGGCCACGTTGTCCGCATAGTCCGGGTTGCCGCTGCTGGTGACGAAGCCGGCCACGTCGAAGGATTCCTTGACCGTGATCGGCACGCCCAGCAGCGGCCGGCGTTCGCCCCGCGCGAGTGCGGCATCCGCCTCCCGGGCGGCCGCACGGGCGGCCTCGTCGTTGCGCACGACCACGGCGTTGATGTCGCGGTCGAAGCGGTCGATGCGCGCAAGCACGTGTTCGAGCAGTTCGGCAGCCGTCACACGGCCGGCGGCCAGCGCCTCGGCCTGTTCGCGTGCGCTCGCGAAGGTCAGGGACTCCAGAAGGGCGTGTGGCAGGGTGTGCGTCATCATGGCGTTCACTTCTTCGGTTCGACCCAAGCGTCGGCGAGGTCGCCGGCCGCGAGGTCGATGCTGTTGTAGAAGTCGTGCACGCGCTTGTTGAGCACATGGATCGAGGGCACGGTGACGAGTGGCAGCACCGGGAGCTCCCGGCCCACGATCTGCTGGATCTGCTTGAACTGCACGGCGCGCCGGCTCGCATCGACCTCCACGGCCGCCTGGCGGAAAAGCTCGTCGACCTGCGGGTTGTCGTAGTGCGCGCCGTTGATCCAGATCAGCGGGTTGCGCACGCCGTCCCCCCAGTAAAAGCGCTGCACTCCCACCGTCGGGTCGAACAGGCGGCCCAGGCCGTTGATGTTGATGTCGAAGTCGCGCGTGGCGTACACGCGCTTGAGGAAGGTCGGCAGGTCGCCGTCGACCACCTCGACCTTGATGCCCACACGCGCCAGCGCCGAGCGCAGGTAGTCGGTGGTGCGCTTGAACTCCGCGCCGGGGATGTAGCTCAGGCGCAGCGAAAAGCGCTGGCCGTTGGCCTGCTTGGGCTGGCCCGCCTCATCCAGCAGCCGGTTGGCGGCCGCCACGTCGAAGGGGTAGCGGAAGGTGCTGTCGTCGTAGTAGTCGGACAGCACGCGCGGCACGGGCGAATTCACCACCTCCGCGCGTTTGTAGTAGATGGTGTTGCGGATGAAGTTGCGGTCGATGGCCTGCGCGATGGCGTGTCGCACCTGGGGCTTCGCCAGCACCGGGTTCTCGACGTTGAACTCGAGGAAGGACGCGTTGTTCAGGAAGCCGTCGTAGCTGTCGTCCACCTTGAGCTTCGGGTTCGTGGCCAGGCGCTCCAGGTCGGCCAGGGCGACGCCCTGGGCCACGTCGACTTCCCCGGTCTCGATCGCGGTGGAGAGTGCGGCGGGATCGCGAATGAACTTCACGATCACGCGGTCCAGGTGCGGGAAGCCTTTGCGCCAATAGGCGGGGTTCTTGCGCAACACCAGATGGCTACCGCGCACCCATTCCTCGAACACGAAGGGGCCGGTGCCCACGGGCGCCGTGATGTTGGGATTGCCGAGCGGCTCGCCGTCGGCGTAGCGGTGCGCCGGCACGATCGGCAGTTCGGCCGACGACAGCGCCTTGAGCAGGAAGGGCGCGGGCTTGCTCAGCACGATCACGGCGGTGAGCGGATCGGGGGCGTCCACGCGCTCCACATTGGCCAGCGTGATGCGACCGCGCGGGCCCTGCTTCTTCTGCGTCAGCACCGAGTAGCGCACGTCTTCGGCAGTGAAGTCGCGGCCGTCGTGGAACTTCACGCCGGGGCGCAGCTTGAAGCTGTACTTCAGGCCGTCGGCGCTCACGGTCCACGCGGTCGCCAGCAGCGGCTGCGGGTTGAACTTCGCGTCGTAGCGCAGCAGGCCTTCGGTGACCTTGGCGCTCACGTTGCGGTTGTCGGTCTTGGTGTCGAGGAAGGAGACCAAGGACGTGGGTTCCTGCACCACCGCATAGGTCAGCGTGCCGCCGTCCACCGGCGTGGGCGCCTTCGTCTGCGCCATGGCCGTGAAGGGAAGGGCTGCCAATGCCAGGTGGAGCAACTGCGGATTGAACTTCAGTTTCTTGAGCAGGGAAGAAAGCATGGGAGGGGTCGCCGTATCGGCGTTGTGCGCATAAGGGCAGACGATGGTCTTTGAAAACCGGGCCGGCACTTAGCATTTTTTCGAGCTTCCTCATGCGGTGGCGCATGGTTGCCTGCAGCACGCCAGCCGAATTTAGATATGCGGATTCCGGACGTGCCAATTCGCTGGCGGCTGCTCAGAATCCAGCCCCTGGAAGGTAATTTCAAGATGTCCCTGACCCACCGCCCCGGCGCCATCGCCGGGTGGGAGCGCTTTGCCGCACCGACCGAATTCAGCGCCAGTCCGATTTCCCAGGCGTTCAGGCAGCCGGTGCTGCTCGGGCTGTTCCTGCCGATCCAGGCCGGCGGCTGGAGTGCATCGACGCTGCCGCGCACCACCGACTGGCGCTTCGACTACAACAGGGATCTCGTGCTGCACGCCGAGCGCCTGGGCTTCGACCTGGTGTTCGCGCTCTCGCAATGGCTGCCCAAGGGCGGCTATGGCGGCGTCTTCAACGGCCAGGCGCTCGACTCGTTCATGACCACGGCCGCGCTCACCGCGGTGACGAGCCGCATCCTGCTGATCTCGACCATCCATGTGCTCTACGGCCCGCTGCATCCGCTGCACCTGGCCAAGTACGCCGCCACGCTCGACCACATCTCGGGCGGGCGCTGGGGCATCAACGTGGTCACGGGCCACCGCGTGGTCGAGCACGAGATGTTCGGCTCGCAGCGCATTGCGCACGACCGGCGCTACGAGCTGGCGGCCGAGTTCCTCGAAGCCGTCCAGCGCCTGTGGGCCGACACCGAGAACTGGTCGTTCCAGGGCGAATCGTCCTGGAAGCTCGACGGCGCCTTCGTGACGCCCAAGCCGCATTACGGGCGGCCGGTGCTGGTGAACGCCACGGGGTCCGACGCGGGTATCGCGTTCGCCGCGCGCTATTCGGACATCGTCTTCATCACCAGCCCGAGCGGCTCCAGCTTCGCGAGCGCGATCGAGGCCTTGCCCGCACACACGGCCCGCGTCAAGCAGGTGGCGCGCGACGTGGGGCGCGAGGTGCGCACGCTGCTCAACCCGATGGTCATCAGCCGCGAGACCGAGCGCGAGACCTGGGACTACCACGACGCCATCGTCGCGCACGTCGACAGCGATCCGAGTGTTCACTTCAGCCGCTTCGACAGCGATGCGCACGCTTGGCGCGGCCGCGTGGGCAACGACGCGCCCAAGCGCCGCGCCATCGGGGGCAACGTGGAGGTCATCGGCACGCCCGAGCAGGTGGTCGAACAGTTCGTGCAGCTCAAGCGCGCGGGCATCGACGGCCTGCAACTGAGCTTCTTCGACTTCAAGCCCGACCTCGAATTCTTCGGCGACCGCATCCTGCCGCTGATGAAGCAGGCCGGGCTTCGCCTTTGACGGCCATTCCAGCGATCCACAGAAAGATTTCTTCCATGAGCAGCATCGACTACCGTCCCCTTGGCCGCAGCGGCATCTTCGTATCGCCAATCACGCTCGGCACCATGATGTTCGGCAACCAGACCGACCGCGCCACCGCACAGCGCATCACCGAGCGCGCGCTCGAGCAGGGCATCAACTTCATCGACACAGCCAATGCCTACAACAAGGGCGAGTCCGAAAGGGTGGTGGGCGAACTGGTGGCGCCGAACCGAAACCGCTGGGTGCTGGCGACCAAGTTCGCCAACTCCGACCCGGACATCGCCGGCCCCAACAATCGGAGTACGGGCCGACACGGCATCGTGCAGTCGGTGGAGGCCAGCCTCAGGCGGCTGGGCACCGACCACATCGACCTCCTGTACCTGCACCGCGAAGACCGCACCACGCCAGTTTCCGAAACCGTGCGCGCGCTGGGCGACCTGATCCGTGCCGGCAAGCTGCGCAGCTACGGGCTGTCGAACCATCCGGCCTGGAAGATCGCGGAGTTCGCCCGCACGGCCGATGCGCTGAACGTCGACCGGCCCGCCGCCACCCAGCCGCTCTACAACCTGGCCAACCGGCAGGTCGAAACCGAGCACCTGCCCGCGGCCGAGTACTACGGCGTGGGCGTGGTGTCGTACAGCCCGCTCGCACGCGGCGTGCTCACCGCCAAATACGAGCCGGGCAAGGCGCCGCCGCCGGACACGCGCGCGGGCCGCGACGACCGGCGCATCCTGCAGACCGAGTGGCGGCCCGAGTCGCTGGAGATTGCGCAGCGCGTGAAGCAACACGTGGAGGGCCGCGGCATCACGCCGGGCCAGTTCGCACTGGCCTGGGTGCTGAACAACCGGCTGGTCACTTCGGCGATCGCCGGCCCGCGCACGCTGGCGCAATGGGAAGACTACGTGCCCGCACTGCAGTACCGCTTCACCGACGAGGACGAAGCCTTGGTGAATGCGTTGGTCGTCACCGGTCATGCATCGGTGCCGGGCTTCAACGACCCGAGCCACCCATTCTTCGGCCGCCTGCCCAGGCATCGCGCGGTGGTTTGAGCGCGGCGCGGCTGCGGCGCATCACTTGCCGGGAAAGTGCGGAATGGACGCCGCCAGCGCGGCGGTGTACGGATGGCGCGGCTGGTCGAACAGCGCGTGCGCCGGGCCCTGGTCGACGATGCGGCCTTCGCGCATCACCAGCACGCGCTCGCAGAGCAGGCGCACAACGCCGAGGTCGTGCGACACGAACACGATGGCCAGGCCCAGTTCGCGCCGCAGGCGGTCAAGCAGGGCCAGCACGCCGGCTTGCACCGACACGTCGATCGCAGCGGTGGGCTCGTCGAGGATCAGCAGTTCCGGCCCCGGCCCCAGGGCGCGCGCAATGCCCACGCGCGCAGCCTGCCCGCCGGACAGTTCATGCGGGCGGCGTTGCAGCAGATCGGCACCCAGGTGCACGCGCTGCGCCACGTCCAGCACGCGATCGCGCAGCGCCTGGCCTTGCAGGCCGAGCAGCCGGCGCAGCGGGTCGGCCACGGCATCGAAGGCCGTCTTGCGCGGATCGAGACTGTCGTGCGGATCCTGGAACACCATCTGCATGCGGCGTCGCCACGGCGCCCGGGCAGCGTGGGCCGCGGCGTGCGTGGCCAGATCGATGCCGTCGAACACGATATGCCCCGACACCGGGTCGCTGAGCCGCGCGATCAGCGACACCAGGGTGGACTTGCCGCAACCCGATTCGCCGACCAGGCCCACGGCCTCGCCCCGCGCGACCGTGAAGCTCACGCCGTCGACGGCCTGCAGCCAGCGCTGCCGTTGCCGCAAGCCGCCGAAAGGCGGCATGGCAGACGCGGGCGATAGGGGATAGCGCGCGACCAGATCGCGCACGTCGAGCAAAGGCGGGTCGGCGAGGGGCATGCGTTCAGAGCGCGTCGGGCCGCGCGGATTCGAGCGCAGGGTGCCAGCACCTCAACGCGTGCCGCGGATCGATGCGGGTCCAGGGTGCCGCCTCGGTGCGGCAACGTGCGTCGCTCCGGTCGCAGCGCTCGGCGAAGCGGCAAGCGGGCAGGTCGGTGCGGGTCAGGTCCGGCAGAAGGCCGTCGACGCTGCGCAGGTCCGAGAGGGTCGGCGCCGATTGCGGCGTGGCGCGCAGCAACTGGCGGGTGTACGGATGCGCCGCGCCGCCTCGGAGCCCGGCGCTCGGCAAGGTCTCCACCAACTGGCCGGCATGCATGACCGCCACGCGCGCGCAGCGCTGCGCGGCCAGTGCCAGGTCGTGGGTGATCAGCAAGGTCGCCAGGTGATGCTCGAGCGCGAGTGCGGCGATGAGGTCGAGCACGCGGGCCTGCGTGCTCACGTCGAGGCCCGTGGTCGGCTCGTCCGCGATCAGCAGCGCGGGCTCGCCCGCCAGTGCCAGGGCGATCATCACGCGCTGGCACTGGCCGCCGGACAACTCGTGCGCATAGGCCTTGAAGCGCCGTGTCGGCTCGCTCAGCCCCACGCGCTCGATCCATGCGAGCGCTTCTCGCCGCGCCGCAGCGGCCTTCAGGCCGCGGTGCACCTGCAGCACCTGCTGCAACTGATCACCGATGGTGCGCAGCGGATGCAGCGCGCGCCTTGGGCTCTGGAACACGAAGCCGATGCGGCGTCCGCGCAGCCCTTGCCATGCGGAGGCATCGGGTTCGCCCGCACTGTTCAACAGATCGCGTCCCTGAAAGCGCAGCCGCCGCGCATGCACCTGCGCGCGCGGGTCGAGCAGGCCGGCCAGGGCCAAGGCGGTGACCGACTTGCCCGATCCGCTTTCGCCGACCAGGCCCAGCGTTTCGCCGGCCTGCAGTGTGAAGCCGACGTCGTCGAGCACGTTCACCGTGCCAGCCGGCGTGCGAAAGCGCAGCGTCAGTGCATCGACCTCGAGCAGCGGTGCGCTCATGCGTGGGCCGCCTCGGCCGCGCCGCGCGGATCGAGCAGGTCGCGTAGCGCGTCGCCCAGCAGCGTGAAGCAGCCCACGGCCGCGAACAGCGCCAGGCCCGGAAAGAAGGCCAGCCACCATTGGCCGGTGATGATGTAGGGCGCGCCTTCGCTCACCAGCACGCCCCATTCCGCCGTCGGCGGGCGCACCCCCAAGCCGATGAACGACAGGCCGGCGCCGTTGAGCAGCGCCCAGCCGAGGTTGATCGATCCCTGCACCGCCAGCACCGGCAGCACATGCGGCAGCAGCACGCCGAAGAGCAGGCGCGGCGCAGCGGTGCCACCCAGCCGCGCGGCGACCACGTAGCCGGCGTTGCGGCGGACGCTCACTTCGGTGCGAACCAGCCGAATGTAGAAGGGCAGGTTGATCAGTGCCGTCGCGTACACGATGCTGGACACGCTGTTGCCCCAGGCGGCGACCAGCGCCATCGCCACGACGAACAGCGGAAAGGCCATCAGCACGTCGACCAGCCGGCCGACCCATCGGTCGAGGCCGCCGCCGACGAAGCCGCACCACGCCCCCACGGCGCTGCCCGCGAGCAGCGACAGCACGACCGCGCCGGCCGCCATGCCCAGGTCGAGCCGCGTGGCCACGAGCACGCGCGAGAACAGGTCGCGGCCAAGGGCGTCGGTGCCGAACCAGTGCGCGGCACCGGGCGGCTGCAGACGGTTCGCGACATCGGTGGCCAGCGGATCGACGGGCGCCAGCGAGGGGCCGAGCAGCGCGGCGGCCAGGAACAGCGCGAGCAACAGCAGGCCGGACGCAGTGCCGACGCGGGGGAGCGAAATCTTCATGCGCGGGCTCCGGCGCGCGGATCGATCCGGCCGTGCAGCAGGTCGATGCCCAGGTTCACACCCACGAAGAGCAGTGCCACCAGCAGCACGAAGCCCTGCAGCGGCGCATGGTCGGAGGCCAGCAGCGCATCGAGCGCATAGCTGCCGATGCCGGGCCAGGCGAACACCTTCTCGATCACCACGTTGGCGCTCAGCATGTACGAGAACACCATGCCCGCGCCGGTGACGACCGGCAGCAGCGCCAGGTGCAGTGCGCTCGCCAGCACCGCGCGGCGCGGCAGGCCGAGAGCGCGCGCGGTGCGCACGGGGTCACTGCGCAGCACGCCGAGCAGCGATGCGCGCATGAGCCGCGCCACCGGCGAGAGCGAGAAGAGGGCCATGGCCACGGCGGGCAGCAGCAGGCGCCCGCCTGCCGACGAGAGCGCGTCCCAGCGTCCCGCCAGCGTGGCGTCGACCAGCAGGAAGCCGGTGACCGTGGGAGGCGGTGTCAGCATCGCGTCGATGCGCCCGGTCGGCTCGGGCGCCCAGCCGAGCAGGAAGTAGAAGACGTACACCAGCAGCAGTGCGATCACGAAGGTCGGCATGCAGCTGCCGCCCACGGTCAGCAGCGTGCAGGCGCGATCCCAGGCCGAGCGGGGCCGCAGCGCGGCAGCGGCGCCCAGCGGTAGTGCGATGGTCAGGGTCAGCGCGAAGGCGACGAAGGTCAGCTCGAGCGTCGCCGGCAGGCGCTGGCGCAGGTCGGTCCACACCGCTTGCCCCGTGGTGTGGGACTGCCCCCAGTCGCCCTGCGCGAGCGCCACCAGGTAGTGCCACAGCTGCACCGGCAGCGGCTGGTCCAGGCCCAGGCGGGCGCGGATCTGCGCGATCTCCTCCGGGCCGGCATTCGGCCCGGACGCCAGGAAGGCCGCCGGGTCGCCGGGCAGCACATGGGTCAGGAGGAAGGTGAAGACGACGGCGCCCAGCAACACCGGCACCGTGGCCAGCAGCCGCGTGCCGACGCGCCCCGCGAAGGTCGCGGCCGTGCTCACGAGCGTGTCAGTGGCCGGAAGTCCACCTGCCCGTGGATGTAGTAGGTGAAACCTTGAAGATCGGGCTGCAGCGCCGCCTCGAACGAGGGGAGCCACAGCGGGACCAGCGGCACCTGCTCGAAGGCGATCTCGATCGCGCGCTGGATGGCGCGGTCGTATTTCGCGCGGTCGGTTTCCCAGCGCGCCTGCTCGACCAGCTTTGCCAGTTCCTCGTTCTTGAACGAGCCGAAGTTCCAGCGCCAGTCGCCCTGGAAGAAGATGCGAAAGAAGTAGTCGGGGTCGTTGAACCAGGCCGACGAGCTGTCGATGAAGAAGGGCAGCTTCTTCTCGGTCTGCAGCGTGCCCCACTGGGCGCCGGGCACCTTCTCGATCGTCAGCTCGATGCCGATCTTCTTGAGCGCCTCCTGGATCAGCAGCGCGGCCGGCTCGGCCAGGGTGGCATCGCCCACGTTGTAGCTGAAGCTGGTCTTGAAGCCGTTCGCCAGTCCGGCCTGCGCGAGCAGCTCGCGCGCCCGCAGCAACTGCGTTTCGTAGGGATAGGGCTGCGGAAAGCGGCTGCTCGTGGGCTTGGCCGATTTCGCGCCGAAGAGCGGTTCGCCGCGGCCCAGGTTGGCGCCTCGCAGCAGCGAGGTGTAGGGCAGGGCGTAGGCGATGGCCTGGCGCACGCGCACGTCGTCGAAGGGCTTGGCCTGCGTGTTGAACGCCACGAAGCGGAAGCTGGTGGTCACGGGCACGGAGATCACCTTCGCGCGGCTCGTGTCGGTGAGCGCGTCGAGGTCTTTCGGAGGCAGCTGCAGCGCCACATCCGCATCGCCCTTGAGCAGCGCCGCCACGCGGTTCGAGGCCGAGGGCACGACCTGGAACACCGCGCGGCGTACCTGCGGCAAGGCACCGCTCTTCCAACCGTCGAAGCGCGCATAGATCACCTGCTGGCCCGGCGTGAAGTTCTCGACCCGGTAGGCGCCGCCGCCGGCCGCATTGGCCTTCACCCAATCCGCAGCCCAGGGGTCGGCTGGCGTGGCGTGCGACCTGGCGAGTTCGGCATTGAGCACCGACGCGAAGGACAGCGCCAGGTTGGGCAGCGTGTAGCGGTCGGCGCGCGGCAGCGTGATGCGGAAGGTGTGCGCGTCCACCACGCTGAACTGCGCGGGGCTCTCCAGTGAGCCGGTGGCCAGTTGCCGCTTGCTGGCGGGCAGCGAGACCGCGCGGTCGAGCGACCATTTCACGTCGTTGGCGGTGACGGGCTTGCCGTCGTGGAAGGTGGCGTCGCGGCGTAGCTTGAAGGTCAGCGTGCGGCCATCGGCGGACTGCTCGAAGCTCTCGGCCAGCTCGCCGCGCAGGCGCCCATAGTCGTACTTGAACACCCCCGGCGATACCTGCACCCGATCGAAGTTGATCAGCCGGTCGTACACGTTGGTGAAGAGCCCGAGCGACTCGCGGCTCACGCCTTCGCCATGCGGATCCTGCGAGTTGGGCGCGCCTTCAGCGAGCACGCGCACGGTCTCCTTGCGGGACTGGGCGATTGCGGTGAGCGGCAGTCCGAGGCCGGTGGTGGCGATGGCGCCACCCGCGCCGACGGAGACGAAGGCACTGCCTTGTTGGATGAAGCGGCGACGGTCCATGGTGAAGGTCTTCTTTCGGTGAGGGGGAAGGGCGTTGTGCGAGATCAGAGCGACGCGTGCCGTTGCGGCGTCGCACCGTTGAGCCAGTGGTTCCCGATGGCATGCGGCTTCCAGCGCACCGGGTCGTGCACGGTGTGCGTGCGTGCATTCCGCCAATGGCGGTCGAGGTTGTGTTCGGCCAGCGTCGCCTGCGTGCCGCCGAGCTCGATCAGCGTGGTAGCTGCACGCAGCGCGAATTCGGTCGTCACCACCTTGGCTTCGGCCACGGCGATGGAGGCCTCGGTCACGCGCGCGGGCGTGCTGTCCTCGCGCGCCGCGTCGAGGTAACGGCCGCTGCGCTCGAGCAGGGCCTCGGCCGCATGCTGCTGGATGACCAGCTCGCCGAGCTTGGCCAGCGTCAGCGGGTCGTCGGCCGCGCGCGCCACGCCGCTGTCGGGCCAGGGGCGTGCGCGGTCGCGTACCCAGGTGCGCAGGTCGGCCATCGCGGCGCGGCCGATGCCCAGGTCAATGGCCGCGTGCAGGATCTGCGCGAAGGGGCCGTGGATGGTCGGCGGATCGAAGAGCTGCGCGCGCGGGAAGACCTGCTGCGACTCGATGACCACGTTCTCGGCCGTCACGGTGCCGCTCGCGGTGGTGCGCTGGCCGAAGCCGCTCCAGTCGTCGAGCACTTCCAGGCCCGGTGCGTCGCGCGGCACGTACACGAGCACCTGGCGGTCGTCCTTGTCCTTGGCGGCCACCGGCACCCAGTGCGCGAACAGCGCGCCGGTGCAATAGAACTTGCGGCCGTTCAGGCGCAGGCCGTCGGGGCCGTCGCTCAATCGCGCGGTGACCACCTTGGCGTTGGGCGTGCCGCTTTCCGACACCGCATTGCCGAAGCGCTTGCCTTGCAGCGCCTCGCGAAAGAAGAAGTCCTGCTGTGCCGGGCTCCCGATGAGCCGCACCGCATCGACCAGGCAATGGTGGTTCTGCGGAATCTGGCCCAGTGCTGGGTCGGCCTCGGAGATCAGCGCGATGACCTCTGCCAGTGTGGCGTGCGACACCGCTGCGCCGCCGAAGGCGCGCGGCACCACGATGCCCCACAGGCCGCTGGCCGAGAAGCGCTCGACTTCGTCATGCGGCAGCCGGCGATCGCGGTCCCGTTCGGAGGCGGTCGGCGCGAATTCGGCAGCCAGTGAGCGTGCCACGTCGAGGGCTTCGGCGTCGGTCTGGATCAGGTGGGCGGTCGTCATGAAGGGGTTGCCAAGGGATGTGCGGGCGGACGCACGCTCGCGCGCCCGAAGATCTTTTCGCGCCAGCTGCCTTCGGCATAGGCACGCTTGTGCAGGCCGCGGCGCTGCAGCTCGGGCACGACGAGGTCGACGAAGTGCTCGAGGCCCTCGGGACTGACGGTGCGCACCAGGTTGAAGCCGTCGACGCCGGCATCGTCGACCCAGGCCTCGATCTCGTCGGCGATCTGCGCGGGCGTGCCCACCACCGGCGTATGCCGCCCGCCGAGGGGCATCTCCGCGAGCAACTGGCGCACGGTGGGTGCGGCCCCTTGCCGTTGCAGCGAGTCGACCGAACTCTGGATCGCATCGGCACTGCCGCCGGTCACCGGATCGTCCAGGCCATGGTGGGAGAGGTCGACGCCGATGGCACTGGAGAACTGCACCAGCCCGGCCTCGGGCCGGGCGTAGCGGCGGTAGTCCTCGTAGCGCGCGCGGGCTTCGCCTTCGGTGGCGCCCACGACCACCTGCAGGGTCGTGACGAAGCGCGCGTTCGAAGGGTCGCGTCCGGCCTCGGCCATGGCGGCGCGCAACTTGCGCACCACGGCGGCGGTTGCCTGCAGGCCCTGGTTGGGCACGAAGACCACCTCGGCATGGCGGGCCGCGAAGGCGGTGCCGCGCGCGGACGCGCCGGCCTGGAACAGCAGCGGCGTGCGCTGCGGCGAGGGCTCGCACGGGTGGACCGCGTCGAGCTTGTAGAACTCGCCCGCGTGGTGGATGGCGCGCACTTTCGCGGGGTCGGCGTAGATGCCGCGCGCGCGGTCGGCGATCACCGCATCGTCGTCCCAGCTCGACTCCCACAGCTGGTAGACCAGTGCCATGAACTCGTCGGCGCGGTCGTAGCGCTGGTCGTGGCCCGCCGTGGCGGTGTCGCCGCGCGCACGCGCCGAACTGTCGAGGAAGCCGGTCACGATGTTCCAGCCGATGCGGCCTTCGCTCAGGTGGTCCAGCGTGGACATGCGCCGCGCGAATGCATGCGGCTGCTCGGCGGAGATGGTGGCGGTGATGCCGAAGCCCAGGTGCCGGGTGACGCTCGCCATGGCGCCGACCAGCACCGCCGGGTCGTTGATCGGCAGCTGGATGGCGTCGCGCAGCGCCGCGTCGGCACTGGCGCCCCACACGTCGTAGACGCCCGTGACGTCCGCGAGAAACAGGCCGTCGAACAGGCCGCGTTCCAGCGTGCGCGCCAGGTCGAGCCAGTAGGGCAGGCGCTTGTACGCAGTGGAGCGGTCATTCGGATGGCGCCACAGGCCGTGCGAGATGTGGCCGACCGTGTTCATGTCGAACGCGTTCAGCAGGATGGGGGGGCGTGCAGCCATTGAAGATCTTTCGCGCACGGGCCTGTTGGCCGCTGCGCGCTTGCGAGTTTTGCAGCGGGTTCAGAACGGGCGGCTGCCCGAGAGGCTGATGCGCTTGAGCAGGCGGCGCTCGCCGTTGTCGAAGGCACTGCGCGCATGCAGCGTGGCCTGGTTGTCCCAATAGACGATGTCGCCCACCGACCAGCGGTGGGTGTAGGCGAAGCGCGGCTGCAGCAGGTGCTTGCGCAACCGGGCCACGAGCGCCGCACCGTACTGCGGCTCGACGCCGACGATCTCGACCTCGGTCTTCTCGCCCAGATGCAGGATGCGACGGCCGCTGTCGGGGTGGGTGCGCACCAGCGGATGCACTTCGAAGGGGGTGAGGGGCTCGATGTCGGGCGTGCGGTAGAGCGGGAAGCCGGTGGGCAATGGCTTGAGCTTGCGCAGGAACGGGTTGTAGGTGATGAGCTTCAGGTCCGCGATCTCGCGCTGGGTGCCGGTGTCGAGCGCATCCCAGGCCGCCGCGAGGTTGAACCAGGTCGTGTCGCCGCCTTCGGACGGCACTTCGATGCCGTAGAGCAGGGAGCCGGACGAGGGCACCGGTGTCCAGTGGTGGTCGGCGTGCGCGGCCAGTTCGTCATGCCCGAGCACGCCGCCTTCGAGGTTCGAGACGTGCACGATGTCGGGCGTGTTGCCGCCGTATGGGTCGGAGCCGAGCACCGGCACGTTGGCAGGCGGGCGGAACACACTGCCGAAGTAGCTGGCCAGGCGCTCGAACTGCGCATCGTCGAGCTGCTGGCGCTTGAAGACCAGCACGTGCCGTTCGAGCAGCGCCCGCTTCAGCGCCAGAACCTGGTCGGCGCGCAGCGCTCGCGTGGCATCGAGGCCTGTGACCTCGGCACCCAGTGCCGCATCGAGAGGCGCGATGCGGAAGGCCTCTGGAGGAAGCGCGTTCCGGCTGGTGGGGTCGATGCGGGGCGCAGGGGGGGCGATGGTGTCGGGCGACAGGGTCATGGGGCGGCGTCTCGGCGCAATGCGATGCAAGCCACCGATGCTAGGCAAGCCGGCCGTCGCTGCATGCGCGCATTGCGCATGTGCTTATGCGCAAAGCTCGCTTGGACCGATCCCGCTGCAGTCAGGCCGGTGGCGAATGGCGACGCCCATCAAAAGCGAGGCTCGAAGTACGAATTTCGAACTTGGGATGTGCCCGGCGCCGCCACAGAATTTCGGTGCGTTCCCCTTGTTCAACTTCCATCGTTCTCACTGCCATGACCATTCCCAATACAGATCGCCTGGTTCCACCGACGCTCTCGGTGCTGCGCATCGTCTCTGCCTACCTGCTGATCCAGCACGGTTCGGCGAAGCTGTTCGGCTTTCCGCACGTCGCGTTCTTCGACAACCTTCCGCTCGTCTCGCTGCTGGGCCTGGCCGGCGTGCTGGAGTTCTTCGGCGGCATCCTGCTGTTGATCGGTTGGTTCACACGGCCGGTCGCCTTCGTGCTGTCGGGGCTGGCGGCCTTCGCCTACTTCCTCGGTCACGCGTCCAAGGGCTTCGTGCTGGCACCATCGCTCAACCAAGGGGAGGCTGCGGTGCTGTTCTCGTTCGTCTTGCTGTTCATCGCCTTCGCCGGTGCCGGTCCCTGGAGCATCGATGCCTGGCGGCGCCGCGAATCCTCTGCCGGCCTCAAGGCGGCCACGGCTTAGGCAGGCGAATCTCCTGTCGACGCCGACGCGCGCTCCGGGCATGCCCGGAGCGCGCGTTCGATCTTCGTGGACGGCTGTTGGTGTTACTGAAAAGTGCCCGGCTCGGGCAGCGCATCGCTGACGAACCAGCGCCCCACGTTGCGCGTCTTGTATTCGGCGGGGTTGTGCAGCGTGTGGATGCGCGCGTTGCGCCAGAAACGGTCGAAGCCTTCGGGCCGCACGGCAGATCGGGCACCCATCACCTCGAAGATCTCGCTGGTCACTTCCAGCGCGACCTGCCCGGCGAGCACGTTGGCGGCGGCGATGGCCACCGCGGCCTCGCCGCGCTGCGCGTGCGTCAGCGCTTCGCCCTGCGCAGCCACGTGGTCGAGCGCGACGAGTGCGCGATCGGCCAGCGCGGTCGCGGCCTTCGTCTTCACGTAGAGCTCGCCGTACTGGCGCTGGATCCAGGGGTCGTCGATGTGGCGCTCGACGCCGGAATGCAGCCAGGGGCGCGACTTGTGACGGGTGTAGTCGCGTGCGGCACGCAGTGCGCCCTGCGCGGTGCCGACGAAGACGTTGAGCAGCACACTCTGCTGCTGCAGCGGCGTGACGGTGCGCCAAGCCTCCGCAGGCGCACCGGTCGGGTTCAGTGGGACAGGAGCGCCGAGCACCTCGCTCGCATGAATGCGCACGCCACGGTAGCTCACCCGGCCGCTGCCCGTCTGGCGCTGCCCGATGCCGTCCCAGTCGTCCTCGATGACGAGACCTTCTCGGTCCGAAGGAATGGCGGCGAAGCGGCGTTCGCCGGTCTGTTCATCCTCCCAGGCCACCGACAGGAAGTCGGCCACGTGCGAACCGGAGGTGAATGGGCGGTAACCGTCCAGCACGAACCAGTCGCCTTCCAGCCGGCCGAACAAGCTTCGGGAGAAGCTGTTGGCCGTGTTGCCCCAGAACCAGTTGCCCTGCACGGATCGGCGCCAGAGGTCGGCGGTCTTCTCCGGTTCCTTGCGCAGGCGCGGGCTCAGCAGGCTGCTGTAGTGGTAGCCGAAGAGATGGCCGAGCGAGCCGTCGACCTGAGAGAAGGTGCGCGTGATGCGCAAGGCAGTTGACCACGGTTCGCCTTCTCCACCGTGCTCGCGCGGCAACAGCAGGGCGAGCAGGCCGTTCTCCTTCAGGAGGCGGATCTGCTCTACGGGGCGGCCACCCGCGCGGTCACGCGCGATGGCGTCCTGGTTGAAGCGTTCGCGCAGTTCCACCGCGCGTGCCAGGAACGGGTTGCGTGTGTCGGGCTCGAACAGCTGCGGCGGGACGCCGGTGTCGGCATGGAGATAGGCGATGGAGGCGGACATGAACGCGGTTCTGCTCGTGAGGGATGGAAAGGTCAGTGGACCTTCGGGAACCCGTGGCGCTCGGCCAGCAGTTCCAGGATCCGGCGGGTGTCGGTGACGAAGCGCGTGTCGCCCAGCGCGAGCGCATCGGCCGGCGCCGGGTGCCCGTCGCCGAGGATCAGCACCGGCAGTCCCTGGTGCGCTTCGTCGAGCGCGGCGATCACCTCGGTGCGCGGCCGCGCAAAGGGCAGGTGCGAGATGTCGAGCGCGGCGGCGAGTTCGGGCGCCGCGGCCAGCAGTCCTTCGATGGGCAGGCAGTCCGGGCAGACGAAGCGCTCGCCGGGATGCTGGGGGTCGGCGAAGCCGGGGGCGAGCAGGAGAAGGCGGTCGCGAGGCATGGGTTCCTTCCAGGTCAAAAACAGGGCGTCGGCTCAGCGGTACAGGGCCGGCTCCGGGTGCGCGCCGGTCAGCAACCAGGTGCCGAGCAGGCGCTTCTTGTATTCGGCCGGGTTGTGCAGCGTGTGCGTGCGCGTGTTGCGCCAGAAGCGGTCGAAGCCGTTGGCGGTGGTGGCCGATCGCGCACCCATCACTTCGAAGATCTCGCTGGACACCGAGAGACCCGTCTCGCCCGCATACAGGTTGGCCGTGGCGACGGCGATCGCCGCTTGGCCCCGGTCCGCGTCGTTCAAGTCGCGGCCTTGCGCATAGGCGGCGTCGAGTTGCGCTGCCGCGTCCTCGGCGAGTTCCGTGGCGGCCAGCGTCCGGATGGCGAGCTCACCGTACTTGCGCTGCACCCAGGGGTCGTCGGTGTGCCGGTCGACACCCGAATGGATCCAGGGCCGCGACACCGTGTTGGTGTAGTCCCGCGCTTCTTCCAGTGCGCCCTGCGCGCTGCCGAGGAACACGTTGAGCAGCACGCTCTGCTGCAGCAGGGTGGTGAGCGAGGCGAAGGGCGTCAGCGGCTCTCCCGGCTGGCCGAGCAGTTCGTCGTCGCCCACGCGAACGCCCTCGAAACGCACGGTCCCGCTGCCGGTCTGGCGCTGCCCGATGCCGTCCCAGTCGTCCTCGATCACGATGCCCGCGCGGTCCTGGGGCACCACGGCGGAAACGCGCAGGCCCAGCGGGTTCTCCCAGGAGATCAGCAGGCGGTCGGCCACGTGCGAACCCGAGGAGAACGGGCGGAAGCCGTCGATGACCCACGCATCGCCGTCACGCCGGGCGGTAGACGTCGGCGACATTGCATTGCCCGCGTTGCCCCAGAGCCAATGGCCCTGCGCCGAGGCGCGCAGAAGCGTCTCGCGCTGTGCCGGCGTAGCGCGTGCGTTGACGGCATGCAGGGGCAGGTGGTGGTAGCCGAACAGATGGGCCAGAGAGCCGTCGGTTTTGGCAAATTCGCGCACCACGCGCAGCACCGTGCGCCAGGAGGCGCCAGCGCCGCCGAACTCGGCGGGGATGGCCGCCGAGAGCAATCCGCTCTTGCGCAGCAGGCGCACCGGCTCGAGCGGGCGGCCGCCCGCTTCGTCGCGCAGCACGGCGTCGGTGTGGAAGGTCTTGCGCAGCGCCGCGGCGCGGGCGATCCAGGGGTCGGAGAGGTCGGTGTCGAACGCGGGCATCGGGGCTTTCGGAAGCGCATCGCTCGGTGCGCCGAGAGACGTCGAGTTGGCTTTTTGCCGAACGATCCTAGGCCGCGCGGGCGGTGCTCGCCAAAGACGAAATTCGCGGATCGATATTCGGCGCGCCTTGGCGCTTTCGGAATTGGGCGAACAACCGCACAGGGCCGTAGGCTCTGTCTTCTGGCTCTATTCCAGCGTGAACCCGACTTTGATGGTCACCTGCCAGTGAGCCACGGCACCGTCCACGACATGACCTCTCGTCTCCGTGACGGAAAACCACTGGATATGCCGGATCGACTCATTGGCTTTTGCGATGGCCGTCTTGATCGCATCCTCGATGCTGACTTCGGAGGAGCCCGTGAGCTCCAGAGACTTGTAGACATGATTCGACATCTTCGTGGCTCCTAGATAGTTGGACGTCGCAGCGTACCCCGGTGCTGGCGGCGCTTCAACGACGCAGATCTGCTTTGCATATGAAAGCCTCGTTCTGCATGAGATCAGCGCCGCCGGCGCCGCAGCCGCCACTGCGATTTTTCACATATCGAACATCGGTTTTTGATGTTTCGCGTTCGAACGCACACGCCCAGAATTCAGGCCCCGTGCGGCTGACATCTCTCCGCAGTCAGTCGCGCCTTTCTCGATGTGAAAGAACCTTGATGTCTAACCCCTGGAAATTCGAAACCCTGTCTGTGCATGCTGGCTATTCGCCGGAAGCGACGACACGCGCCGCAGCACCGCCCATCTACCAGACCGTAGCATTCGCCTTCGACAGCGCGCAGCACGGCGCGGACCTGTTCGACCTGAAGGTTCCCGGCAACATCTACACCCGCATCAACAATCCGACACAGGACGTGCTCGAGCAGCGGGTCGCTGCGCTCGAGGGCGGCCTCGCCGCGCTGGTCGTCGCCTCCGGCCAGGCGGCCGTGACCTACGCCATCCAGACGATCGCGGAAGCCGGTGACAACATCATCAGCAGCACGGCCTTGTATGGCGGCACCTACAACCTGTTCGCCCACACCTTGCCGCTGTCGGGTATCACCACGCGCTTCGCCGACCACCGCGATCCCGCGAGCTTCGAGCCGCTGTTCGATGCGCGCACCAAGGCCGTCTTCGTCGAATCGCTGGGCAACCCGGCCGGCAACATCACCGACATCGCGGCCATCGCCGAGATCGCGCACCGCCATGGCGTGCCGTTGATCGTCGACAACACGGTGCCATCGCCTTATCTCAGCCGTCCGATCGAACACGGCGCGGACATCGTCGTGCATTCGCTGACCAAGTATCTGGGCGGGCACGGCACCAGCATCGGCGGCGCCATCGTCGATTCCGGCAAGTTTCCGTGGGCCGAGCACAAGGAGCGCTTCAAGCGCCTGAACGAGCCGGACGTCAGCTACCACGGCGTGGTCTACACCGAGGCGCTGGGGCCAGCGGCCTACATCGGGCGCGCCCGCGTCGTGCCGCTGCGCAACACCGGGGCCGCCATTTCGCCGTTCAACGCCTTCCTGATCCTGCAGGGCATCGAGACCCTCGCGTTGCGGATGGACCGCATCTGCGACAACACCCTGGCGGTGGCCAAGCACCTGAAAGCCAGCAAGGCGGTCAAGTGGGTCAACTACGCGGGTCTGGAAGACCATCCCGATCACGCGCTTGCCCAGAAATACCTGGGCGGCCGGGCCAGCGGCGTGCTGACCTTCGGCGTCGACGGCGCCGGCGGCAGCACGCGCGAAGCGGGCGCCCGGTTCCTCGACGCGCTGAAGCTGTTCACGCGCCTGGTCAACATCGGCGACGTGCGCTCGCTGGCCACGCACCCGGCGTCCACCACGCACCGGCAGCTCTCGCCGGAGGAACTGGCCAAGGCGGGCGTGTCCGAAGCCACGGTGCGCCTGTCGGTCGGCATCGAACACATCGACGACCTGTTGGCGGACCTCGACCAGGCGCTGGCTGCCGTCTCGAACAACGCCTAGGAGCCTGGGAGTTGCTCAGGAAGTGCCCAGCAACGGCGTGACCGGGGGCTGGCCTGCGTGCGCCGCGAGCGGGTCCAGCCCTTCGGGGCGCTGCACCGGCTTCGTGGCGGCCGACCGCTCCATGCGCAAGGCCAGTTGGGCAAGCGGCAGGCACAGGGCCAGGTAGAGCAGCGCCACCGCGGCATACACCTCGACGTCGTACGACCGCCAGCCCGGATTGGCGACCACGGCCTTGGCGGCGTTCAGCACATCGAACACCCCGATCACCATGACGAGCGAGGTGTCCTTCACGGCGCCGACGAACACGCCCAACGCGGCCGGTGCCGCGATGCGGCGGGCCTGCGGGAGCACGATGGCCCACAGCACCGTCACCGGGCGCATGCCCAGCGCCTGCGCGCTGGTGGTCTGGCTCTGCGGCACGGCCTGCAAGGCACCCCGCAGCACCTCGGCGAGAAGACAGGCGGTGTGCAGCGCCAATGCCGCCAGTGCCAGCTGGAACTTGGCGCCCGACCAGTCGCCGCCGAACAGCAGCGGCACCCAGAAGACGACCAGCAGCAGTTGCGCCACGAGCGGGATGCCGCGCGACAGTTCGATCAGCGCGGTGGCGGGCCAACGCAGCCAGCGCCGTGGGCTGCGCCGCATGAGCGCCAGCGCGACCGCAGCAGGCAGCGCCATTGCGATCGCGGCCAGCGACAGCGCCAACGTGACCAGAAGACCGCCCCAGGACACCGGCGGCAGCGGGGCCGGTCCGACGAGCTGGCCGCCGAGCACGCCGGCAACGCCCAATGCGGCGGCCACGGCGACACCGAGCCGCCAGCGCAGACGCAGGCCGGGCCAGACCAGCGCGCCGACCGCCAGCAGGAGCAGTCCGCAGGCGATGCTGGCCTGGTGGTGCTGCGCGGCCGGAAGGGTGCCGAACAACAGCAGTCGGCTGTTCTCGGTCACCGCTGCCCAGCAGGCACCGGCCGCATCGGCGCAAGCGGTCGCCGGCCCTGCCCAAACCGCGTCGAGCACGGCCCATCGGAGCCCGAGCCACAGGCCGAGCGCCGCGACCGACAGGACGATGACGCTGAGTGCCGCACGCACCGGCGACGCCCAGAGCGCATCGGCCCGAAGCGCGGGCAGGCCGAACCGATGGCGCAGCCGCAACGGGCCCGTGCCCTCGATGCCGTGGCGATTGACGCGCCGGTTGTAGCGTGCCAGGAAGAAGGCCAGCAGCAGGCTGATGCCGACGTAGAAGCCGGCGGCCAGCGTCATGCCTTCGATCGCGCGCCCAGTCTGCGCGATCATCGTGTTGACGATGGCCATCAGTTCTTGATAACCGATGGCAATGGCCAGCGTGCTGTTCTTGACCAGCATCAGGCATTGGTTGGCGTAAGGCGGCACCGCGACGCGTGCCGCGTACGGGTAGACGATCTGCGCCGCCACCGTGGCGGGCCGCATGCCCAGGGCCGAGGCGGCATCGACCTGACCCGCGGGCACCGACAGCACGGCACCGCGCACGATGTCGGCGATGTAGGCCGCATGGAAGACCGTCAACCCGATCACCAGCGCGGTGAACTCCGGGCTCAGGCTCCAGCCGCCTTGCAGGCCCAGGCCCGCTGCGATCGGCACATCGAGCTGCAGCGGTGGCACGGCGTGCCACGCCATCGCCAGTGCGACAAAGCCCGAGGCGAGCACAGCGCCCTGCAGCCATCGGGGCTGCCGGCCGGTGCGCCAGAGCACCAGGGCCGTGGCCACGAGGATGACCATCCATCCGCCCGCGCCATGCAGCAAGGGCATCGCGAGGCCGCGGTTGGACAGGAAGACGCCCGGCAGCGGCTGCCACGCCTGGCGCACCGACGGCAGCTGCAGCAGCAGCGCGTACCAAACGAACAATTGCAGCAGCACCGGCGTGTTCCGCACAGGCTCGACCAGCAGTGCCAATGCACGGTGCAACAGCGGATGGCGCGTGAGGCGCAGCAGCCCCAGCACCACGCCGAACACGGTGGCGAGCGGCAGGGCCAAGGCCGCGACCGTCAGCGTGTTGACCACACCGGACAGCACGACACGCAGATAGGTATCGTCCGGCCCGACCGACAACAGGCTTTCGGCGACCTGAAAGCCGGCCCGCTGCCAGAGCAGGCCGAAATCAGGCCCGCTCATGCCGCGAAGCTAGCGCGGCGTCCCTCGGTCTTCACTGAAACGGCGGTGCGTAGAGCAAGCCACCCTTGTTCCACAGGGCGTTGTAGCCGCGCTCGAGCTTGAGCGGCGTCTTCGGGCCGACGTTGCGGTCCCAGATCTCGCCGTAGTTGCCGACCGACTTGATCACGTTGTAGGCCCAGCGTTCGTCGAGCTGGAAGCTCTTGCCGATGCCCGCGTCGACACCCAGCAGGCGGCGAACCTGCGGGTCCCTGCTGACCAGGAAGCCGTCGACGTTGCCCGACGTGATGCCCAGTTCTTCGGCGGTCACCACGGCGTTGACGGTCCAACGCACGATGTCGATCCAGTTGCTGTCGTTGTCGCGCACCCAGGGCGACAGCGGCGACTTGTTCACACGCTCGGGAAGGATCACGTAGTCGTCGGGGTTGCCGGCGCGTGCCGAGCGGCTCGCCGCGAGGGTCGATGCGTCGGACAGGTAGACATCGCAGCGTCCGGCGTAGAAGGCCTTCTCGAGTTCGACCAGGTTCTCGATCACGACCGGCCGGTACTTGAGCTTGTGCGTGGTGAACCAGTCGACCAGGTTCTGTTCGTTGTTGGTGCCGGGCTGCACGCACACCTGCGCACCGTCGAGGTTCTTGGCGCTGGTGATGCCCAGCTTCTTCGGCACCAGGAAACCCTGCCCGTCGTAGAAGACGATCGCCGTCGACGTGATGCCCAGGCCCGCGTCGCGGCTGGAGGTGACGGTGGTGTTGCGGTTCAGCACGTCGATCTCGCCGGACAACAGCGCCGGGAAGCGCTGCTGCGAACTCAACGGCACGTAGCGCACCTTGTCCGGAGAACCCAGCACGGCGGTTGCCAGGGCCTTGCAGAAGTCGACGTCGAGCCCCGTCCAACGACCTTGGCTGTCGGCCAGCGACAAGCCGGCCGACCCCTGGCTGACGCCGCAGACGAGCTGGCCGCGCTTCTTGATGGTGTCGACGGTCGGGCCGGCGTGCGACAGCGTGGCGCACAGCGTGCCGGCAGCGGCAACAGCGGTCAGCAGAACGCTGCGCAGCGAGGGAAAAGCAGGAATCGACGGCATGAAGAGAGGTCCAGGAAGAAGCGAGGGAGAAGATGGGTCTCGGCGTCGATCGGCAGGGGTGCCGGATCGAAGGGACGCAGATTCTAGGAATGGAAAGGGCTCTGACCTCACCCCGTGAAGCGACCGATTTCGCGCATGCTTATGCGAAAAACAACCAACGCCGACTCCTAGAATTCGCCGCTTCACTTCAAGGTGGCGACGTGGATTGGCAGCAGCGCTTCAGAGACTATTTCCCGATCACGGCGCAGAAGATCTACGCCTGCCAGGCCTACAGCAGCCCGCTGTCGCCGCAGGTCTCGCAGGCGGTGCAGGCCTTCTTCGACGGCGTGACCTACGCACGCGCCGACAAGCCCGAATGGCTCGCCGCCGCCGAGAGCGTTCGAGGCCAGGTCGGCCGCCTGATCGGCGGTGCCGCGCGCAGCGTGGCCTTCACCAAGAACACGACCGAAGGCCTGAACATCGTGGCCCACGGGTTCCCCTGGCGCGACGGCGACAACGTGGTGATCGACGACCAGGAACACCCGGTCAACGTCGTGCCATGGCTGCATTTGCGCACCCGCGGCGTCGAAGTGCGTGTGGCCGCCACCGAGGACCGGCGCGTCACGGTCGATGCGCTGTGGCAGCGGGTCGACGCCCGCACCCGGATGGTCGTGGTGTCGTATGTGCAGTACAGCACCGGCTTCCGGGCCGACATCCAGACCTTGGCGGCGCGCTGCCGCAACAGCGGCATCCGGCTGGTGGTCGACGGCATCCAGGCCGTCGGCTTGCTGCCGATCGACGTGCAAGGCTGGGGCATCGATGCGCTGGCGTGCGGGGCGTACAAGGCGCTGCTGGGGCCGCTGGGCGTCGGCTTCCTGTACGTGGCCCCCGACCTGCTGGCCGAGCTGAATCCGGCCTGTCTGGGCGCATCGGTCGCGAACCAGATCGACCGCAGTGTGCCGGACTGGACCCTGCGCGACAGGCCACCCGGCGACGCGCGCCATCTCGAAGGCGGCAACATCAACTACCCCGGCGTCTACGGCCTGGCGCGCGCCTTGATCATGATCGACGAGGCCCGGGTGGGGCGGCTTGCGCCGTGGGTACTGGGCCTGGCCGCGCAGCTCGATGCCGGCTTGCGCGGGCAGGGCTACCAGCTGCTCTCATCCAATCGCGAAGGCGAGAACAGCTTCACCGTGTGCCTGCGCCACCCCGAAGCCTTCGCACTGCGCAAGTACCTGTATGCGCAAGGCGTGGTGTGCAACCTGCTCGACACGGGCGCGCTTCGCTTGTCGATGGGCGGCTACAACACGCCGCTGGAGATGGACCGCGTGCTCGAGATCACGGAACGCTTCGCCTCCGATGCGACGTTGCGCTCGCAACTGATGCGGCCCACTGCGGCCCAGTCCTACGTGCGCGCCTGACGTTCCGCGACCGGTTGCGCCCCGCGTCCCAAGCGCGCCGCACTCGCGGGATGCACCGGTCGCCGCAGCCCCAGGTGATCGCGCAGCGTGCGGCCTTCGTATTCGGTGCGGAACAGGCCGCGCCGTCGCAGTTCCGGCAGCACGAGCGTGATGAAGTCGTCCAGGCCGCCCGGGAACCACGGGGCCATGATGTTGAAGCCGTCGGCGCCGCCTTCCTCGAACCATTGCTGCAACTGGTCGGCGATGCTGGCGGGCGTGCCCACCACCTGCTGGTGGCCGCGCGCGCCGGCGATGCGCAGGTAGAGCTCGCGGATGCTGAGGTTCTCGCGGCGCGCCAGATCGAGCAGCAGGCGTTGGCGGCTCTTGGGCCCGTTCGTCTCCGGCAGTGCGGGCAGCGGCCCGTCGACCGGCAGGCCGGAGAGGTCGAAGCCCCCGATCACGTTCGACAGCAGCGAGAGGCCGACCACCGGATGCACCAGCGCCTGCAGCTGTTCGAACTTCTCCTCGGCCTCCGCCTGCGTGCGGCCGACCACGGGGAAGATGCCGGGCATGATCTTCACGTCGTCGGGGTGGCGGCCATGTTTCGGCAGCCGATCCTTGATGTCGGCGTAGAAAGCCTTCGCCTCGTCGAAGGTCTGGTGCGCGACGAAGATCACCTCGGCCGTGCGCGCGGCGAGGTCGCGGCCGGCTTCGGACGCGCCGGCCTGCACCACCACCGGCCGTCCCTGCGGTGACCGCGCGACGTTGAGCGGGCCGCGCACCGAGAAGTGCTTGCCCTTGTGGCCGAGCACGTGCAGCTTGTCTTCGGCGAAGTATTGGCCGCTCTCCTTGTCGCGCACGAAGCTGTCGTCTTCCCAGCTGTCCCAAAGTCCTTTCACCACGTCGTGGAACTCCGCCGCGCGCTCGTAGCGCAGCGCATGCTCGAAGTGCTCGTCGCGGTTGAAGTTCTGCGCCTCGCCGGTGCCGCTGGAGGTCACCAGGTTCCAGCCCGATCGACCGCCGCTGATCTGGTCGAGCGAAGCGAACTTGCGCGCCACGTTGAAGGGCTCGTTGAAGCTCGTCGACACGGTCGCGATGAGGCCGATGCGGTCGGTCAGTGCCGCGATGGCCGACAGCAATGTGAGCGGCTCGAAATGATCGCTGCGCGCGGTGCGCGAGAGCGACGCCAGATCGCTGTTGCGCACGCCGACGGAATCGGCAAGGAAGATGGCATCGAACTTGGCCGCCTCTGCCTTCTGCGCGAGCTCGACGTAGTGGCGGAAGTTGACGCCGGCGTCGGCCTGAGCCCCCGGATGGCGCCAGGCCGCGATGTGGTGGCCGGTCTGCATGAGAAAGGCGCCGAGCTTGAACTGGCGGGTGGATGAAACCATGGGTCGAGTGCCTGAAGAGGAAAAGGAGAAGAAACAAAAGCCTGCGAACGGATCGCAGCGATCACCACGCCAACTGCAGCCGCCACGGCTGGCCGGTGTCGGCCGCACCGACCGGCTGTGCGGCGAGGGGCGCGCGGTCGCTGTCGAAGTCGAGGAAGTCGCTCAACACGTCGTCGCGCAGGGCGATGAAGGCCGGATCGCTGCGGTTGCGCGGGTGGGGCAGGTCGACGTCGACGATGCGCCGGATGCGTCCCGGCGATGGCTGCATCACCACCACGCGGTCGCCGAGGAACACCGCCTCTTCCACGTCATGGGTGACCAGCAGCATCGTGATCTTTTCCTTCTGCCAGATGCGCTGCAGTTCGTTCTGCAGCCGCGAGCGGGTGAGCGCGTCGAGCGCACCGAAGGGCTCGTCGAGCAGCAGCACGCTGGGGCGGTTGACCAGGCCGCGCGCAATGGCCACGCGCTGGGCCATGCCGCCGGAGATCTGGTGGGGCCACGAGCGCTCGAAGCCGGTCAACCCGACCAGCGCCACGTGTTCCGCCACCAGTTCGGTTTTCTCCTTCGCCGTGAAAGGCGCATTGCGCAGGCCGACCGCGATGTTCTGCGCGACCGTGAGCCACGGAAAGAGCCGGTGGTCCTGGAAGACGATGCCTCGCTCGCGTCCGGTGCCGGCGATGGCCTGGCCGCCGAGCAGGATCTGGCCTTCGTACTGGCTGTCGAGGCCGAGGATGAGGCGCAGCAGCGTCGACTTGCCGCAGCCGCTGGCGCCCACGATGCTCACGAAGCGGCCCGCCGGCACGTGCAGGTCGATGCCTTCGAGCACCTGCAGCTCGCCGCTTTTGGCCTGCGCGTGGGTGTAGCGCTTGCCGAGGCCGCGGATATCGAGTTCGTTGTTGGAGGCAGAGGATGTCGAAAGAGTGCTCATTGGGATCTCAGGTTGTGCGGCCGGTCCAGCGCGCCAGCCTGCGTTCCAGCGCGCGGGCCGCTGCATTCATCAGCCAGCCGACCGTGCCGATCACGACCATGCCGAAGATCACCAGGTCCATCTGGAAATGCTCGCTGCCTTCGATCAGCGTGTTGCCGATGCCCTTGCCGGCCACCAGCAGGTACTCGGCGCCGATGGTCGCAAGCCAGGAATAGATCAGCGCGAGGTACACGCCCGTGAAGATCGCGGGCAGGGCCGCCGGCAGCACCACCTGCGTGACCGTCTGCCAGCGCGTGAAGCCGTACACCCGCGCCACCTCCAGCAAGCCGCGCGGCACGGTGCGGATGCCGTCACAGGTGTTCACGACCACCGGCACCAGCGCGGCCAGCGACAGGAAGACGACCTTCGCCACGTCGCCGAGGCCGAACCACACCGAGATCAGCGGAATCCATGCGAACAGCGAGATCTGCTTGAAGGTGTTGAAGCTCGGTCCGACGATGCGGTTGAACATCGGCGACAGGCCCAGCAGCATGCCGAGCAGCAAGCCTGCCACGGTGCCGATGGTGAAGCCGGTCGCCTCGCGCGCCAGGCTGGCGCTCAACGCGCGCCAGAGCCGCCCGCTCAAGACCTGCTCGACGGCGGTGTCGAACACCTTGGCCGGCGACACCAGCAAGGCCGAGTTGACGACGTCGAGAGACGACAGCAGCCACCACAGCGCCACGGCCACCACCGGCAACACGAAACCGCGCCAGCGGCCGCGCTGTTCGGGGCGTAGCGGCTGGACCACCGCCAGTTCGGCGGCGTCTCGCGTGGCGCCGCTCATGGCTCGGCCCCGCCGGGTTGTCGCCGGTGCACCGCGGTCTCGAGCCGGTCGAGCAGCCGGTCGATGGCATAGCCAATGGCACCCACCACGATCACGGCCGCCATCACCAGGTCGAGCTGGAACAGCTGTCGGCCGTAAACGATGAGGTAGCCCAGCCCTTCGCTGGAGGCCACCAGCTCGACCACCACCAGCGACAGCCAGGCCTTGGTGAAGCCCAGCCGGATGCCGGTGAAGAGCGTGGGCACGGCATGCGGCAGCACGATCTCCAACACCTGCTGGCGCCGGCTGTAACCGTAGACCTCGCCGACCTCGCGCAGCGCCACGGGCGTCTGGCGAAAGCCCTGCAACGTGTTGAGCGCCACCGGCACCAGGGCCGCCTTGGCGATGAGGATGTACTTCAGCGGCTCGCCGATGCCCACGATCAGCAGCACGAAGGGCAACCATGCCAGGACCGGGATCTGCACCAGCGCATTGAAGGTCGGCAGCACGTAGGCCTCGAAACGTCGCGACAGGCCCATGGCGGAGCCCAGCACGAGCCCCAACAGCGTGCCGACGGCGAAGCCCACGCCCACGCGCATGAAACTGGTGCTCACGTGCAGCCACAGGTCGCCGTTGACCGCCAGGTCGCGCAGGGTTTCCCAGACGAAGAGGGGCGGCGGCAGCACCTGCGGCGAGATCCAGCCTTGCTCGGCGCCGATGAACCACAACGCCACCAGCGCAACGGGCAGCAGCCAGGGCAGGGCGGCGTCCGCCGCTCTCGTGGCCGTTGCGGCAAAGCGTCGCCAGGGGAGCGATGCACGCGCCGGCCCGTGCTGGCCCTTGCCGTGCAATACCGCGGACAGCTCGGCTTCCGCGCTCATCGCGAGGCGATCGACGAGCCCGCTTTCTTGGGCTGGCCCTTGGCATCGAAGGCCGTCCAGTAGTCCTCCAGACCCTGCTTCTTCAGCGCCGCCTTCAGGTAGCGCGTGTCGAACCAGTCGTCGACCGTGACCTCGCGGCGGATCAGCTTGAGCTTGAGCGCGTCGGCCACCACGGCCTTGTAGCGCGCGATGATGAAATCGTCGACCAACGGCGAGTTCCTGATGGTCAGTGGCTGCTGGTCGAACTCGGCCGCCCATGACGCGACCGGCGTGCCGCTGCGCGCCCAGACGCGGAAGAGTTCGTCGCGGTTCTTCTCGTCCGACGACCAGCGCGCGGCGCGCACGAACACGTCGACCACGCGCTGCACCTCGGCCGGATTGGCCTGCTCGAACTCGCTGCGTACCAGCAGGGAGGCCTGGCGCGTGAGGGCCGGGTCCTTGCCCTGCGTGGAATACACCACCTTGGCCAGTCCCGCATCACGCACCTTGAACCACTCGTAGCCTCCGAAGGCCGCGTCCACGCCGTTGGACACCAGCGCGGCTTGCGCGCTGCCCGCGTCCAGGTTCACGCCCTTCACGTCGCGCTCCGCCAACCCGCTTGCTGCCAGCACGTTGATGGCGACCAGATGCCCGTTGGTGCCGCGAAAGATCGACACGTTGCGGCCCTTCAGGTCTTTGACCGACTCGATGTCGGACTTGGGAGGCGTCACCAGGTAGAGGTTATTGCGTGCGCCGCTCACCATCAGCAGCTTGGTCTTCAGCCCGTTGGAGCGTCCGACGATTTGCGGCAGGTCGCCCTGGTAGGCGAAGTCGATCTGCTTGTTCGACAGCGCCTCGTTCACCGCCGGCCCCGCGCCCTTGAAGAACAGCCACTCGACCTTGATGCCCGAAGCCTTGAATTCGTCCTCCAGCCAGTTGTTGCTGCGCGCCACGCCGCCGGGCGAGCCACCGAAGGTGACCGGGTCGCCGCCGCCGGCCGATGCGACGCCGATTCGGATGGTGTCGGGCGCGGCGTGGGCCGATGCGGCCAAGGCCAGGGCGAGCGTCGCGGCCCAGTGCACAAGACGTGTGATGCTGCTCATTTCGTATCCTTCAGCGCGAGCTTGCGGCCGACCTCGGTGCCTTCGAAGAAGCGTGGATTCGCCTCCGTGTAGAAGCGGTGCGGGTTGTCGAAGACGAAGGCCTTGAAGTCGGTGGCGGAGATTACGCCCTGCTGCACCAGGTCCCAGGTCTCGGCCAGCGGCTCGGTGAACTCGGGCACGTCCCAGTGGCCCACGTCGGACGACCAGATCGCGTTGATCTTCACGCCCAGCGGATTCACCTTGTCGTTGAAGGCGGCGGCCACCGTGCGGTCGTCGGCTTCGGAGCCGAAGTAGAAGTTGTTCACCCAGCGGTCGCGGATGTCTTCGACCTTCTCGATGCCTGCCAGCGCGAAGTCATCGATCTCCGATTCGTTCGGCTCGCGGCTGTGCGGCAACGCGGAAATGCCCAGGCTGTCGCGCAGCAGCGTGGACTTGTCGAGCGTGCGGCCCTTCAGAAGGTCGTCCCCGTATTGCTCGAACAGCGAGGCGAGCAGTTCGATGTCGGCCTCCGCCGGATCGTAGTTGCGCACCGCGTGCTTGTTGCGCTTTTCAAAGCGGTCCACCAGGTGTGTGTAGACATGCGACCCCCAATCGGCGCCGCCTTCGAGCAGGCCCACACGCAGCCCGGGAAAGCGCCGGGTCACGCCGCCGAAGAACAGCGCCTTGGCGAAGGCTTGCGAGCCGTCGGCGAAGTGGCCGATGTGGTTGTTCATGTAGTTGCTGATCGACTGGCGCCCGGTCCAGCCCTGGCTGCCGTAGTGCGTGGTAACCGGCACGCCGAGTTCGACCACCTTGGCCCAGAACGGGTCGTAGTCGTGCTCGCTGTCGATGCCGTAGAAGTCGATGTAGCCGACCTGCTTGGCGATCTCGGGGTGTTCCTTGGCCGGATACTTCTCGGCGATGGCGCGGATCGGCCGGCGCACGCCGCCGGCGATGTTGATCACCTTCAGGCCCAGCGTCTTGACTGCGAACTCGAGCTCCTCGATGCCCTCCTGCGGCGTGTGCAGCGGGATGCCCGCGACCGGGGTCAGGCGGTCGGCGTAAGGCCGGTACTGGTCGGCATGGAAGTGGTTGATCGCGCGATGCAGCGGCTGGCGGTATTCGCTGCCGGCGGCGGCTGGCGAGAGCACGTCGTTGGGAAACAGGATCGAATAGTCCGAGCCTTGCTCGCCCAGACGCTCGTGCAGCAGCGCGGGCAGCGTGTAGGTGGCCAGGTCGTAGGTGTTGCGCGTCACGCGGGCCCACCAGGGCGCCCGCAGCGTGCGATGGAACTGGCGTTCCTCGGCACTTTGTTGGTACCAGTCCTTGCCGCCACCGTTGCGCGTGACGAATCGCCCACCCAGCGCCTTGCGCAACGCATCGACCAGCTGGTTGCCGCCGTACTGCGCCACGTAGTCCTCCAGCACCGGCGCGAAGTCGTTGACATGGACATCCGTGTCGATCACCGGATGGTCGAGGCCGGCCTTGACGGCGGCGGAGCGCGAAGCGTGCGCGCGTTTCAAACGATCGTTCATCTGCGGGTTCCTCGATGGGGGAAGGAGCCGTGCAGGCTACGCGCCGGCCGTGCGCTCGCCAAAGAAGGCTTTTGGTGTTGCTTAGCCGTTGCTTGCATAAGGCGAGGCCGCGCGAGGAGGAGCGAAGAGGGCATGCCGCGCATGCAGGAAAAACAGATATCGAAGCGCGCATCCGTTGTTTGGCCCGCCGCAACGCGCGGCTAACCTGCGGCCCCGCTGCATGTGATGCGGCCCCTTCGGCTTTCCGAGAAAAAGACATGACGACACCCTGGACTTCCACGCGGCCGATGCCGCAGCGCACGGCATCGACCGTGGTCGCCGTTCTTGCCTTCGCGGCACTGACCGTCACAGCCCAGCCGCGGCCGGGCGGCACGCTGACCTGGCTGATCAACCCCGTGCCCTCGTCGATCGTTCCGCTCACCACCACGGCAGGCGGCAATGCCGAGATCGGCCCAAAGGTGGTCGAGGGCCTGTTGACCTACGACTACGAGCTCAAGCCCAAGCCGCTGCTCGCGACTGCCTGGTCGCAGAGCGCGGACGGCCTGCAGTACACCTTCACGCTGCGCAAAGGCGTGAAGTGGCACGACGGGAAGGACTTCACCTCCGCCGATGTCGCGTTCTCGATCCTCACGCTCAAGCAGGTGCATCCGCGCGGGCGCGGTACCTTCGCCAACGTGGTGGAGGTGAAGACGCCCGACCCTCACACGGCCGTCATCGTGCTGAGCAAGCCCTCGCCGTTCCTGCTGACGGCGCTGGCCTCCACCGAGTCGCCGATCGTGCCGAAGCACCTCTACGAGGGCACCGACATCGCGTCCAACAAGTACAACAGCGCACCGGTGGGCACCGGGCCTTTCATCTTCAAGGAGTGGGTGCAGGGCAGCCACATCATCCTGGAGCGCAATCCGAACTACTGGGACAAGCCCAAGCCCTACCTCGAGCGCGTGGTGGTGCGCTTCGTGCTCGACGCCGCGGCGCGTGCAGCCGCGCTGGAGTCGGGCGCGGCCGACTTGGCCAACGGCACCGGTGGCATTCCGCTGTCGGACGTGGAGCGGTTCAAGAAGCTCCCCGGCATCGAGATCGACGCCCGCATCTCGCCCTACCTCGGCAGTCACCAGCAGATCTACTTCAACCTGGACACGCCGGTGCTGCAGAAGCGCGAGGTGCGACAAGCGATTGCGCAGGCCATCGACGTGAACGCGTTCGCCAAGACGGTGTGGTACGGCTACGGCACGCCGTCGGCTTCGCCGATCGGCAAGGGCATTGCGCGCTACCACGACGCGAGCATCCAGCCTTATCCGTACAACCCGAAGGAGGCCGAGGCGGCGCTCGATGCGGCCGGCCTCCAGCGCGGCGCCGGCGGCACGCGCCTGAAGCTGCGGCTGCTCTACAACCCCTTCCAGGATCGGCGAGCGGCGGACTTCGTGCGCCAGTCGCTGGGCCGCATCGGCATCGACGCGGCGGTCGAGAACTACGACTTCGCGACCTACGTCACCAAGGCCTACACCGAACGGGCCTTCGACATCACGCTGGAGAGCCTCACGAACCTGTTCGATCCCACGGTCGGTGTGCAGCGCGTGTTCTGGTCAAAGAACTTCAAGATCGGCCTGCCGTTCTCCAACGCGCCGCACTACGTGAACCCGGAGGTGGATCGCCTGCTGGAGGCCGCGGCGGTCGAGGTGGACGAGGTCAAGCGCCGCCAGCTCTTCGTCGACTTCCAGCAGATCGTGCACCGTGACATCCCGTCGATCGAGCTGGGCGCCAATCCGCAGATCACGGTGGCGGCGAAGAAGGTGCGCAACTATGCGCCGACGGGCGAGAACATCCGCGGGAGCTTCGCGGACCTGTACTTCCAGCCGTGAACCGAGTCGTGGTTTCGTCGGGCCAGAGGCGCGGGTCGCAAGCCTCGGGCTCGTCGTGCTACTTCTTCGCCTCATCCACCCACACGTCCGCCAGGTTCGACTCCACTCCATCGGCCGTCAGCGAGTGGTCGTGCACGCGCTGGTTGGCGATGGTGATGAACACCGGCTGGTAGAGGTTCAGGTCGGGCACGTCACGTGCCACGGTGTCCTGGAAGTCCTTGAAGAGCTTCAGCCGCTTGGCGCGGTCGTTCTCCACGGCCGCGTCTTCCAGCAGCTTGTCCACCACCGGGTTCTGGTAGTGCGTGCCGTTGGAGAAGGGCACACCCTTGATGAAGTTCTTCGACCAGTACAGCCGCTGCACGCCCACCGTCGGGTCGAACAGGTTGCTCGCACCGTTGGTGGTGAAGGCAAAGTCGCGGTCGGTGTAGATGCGCTTGATGAAGGCGCTGGGGTCTTGCGCACGCACGGTCACCGCGATGCCGATGCGCGCCAGCGTCGAGCGCAGGTAGTCGGCCAGCCGCGCGCCGTCGGAGCCGATCGGGTTGAAGTCGAGCGGCACGCTGAAGCGCACGCCACCGGTCTTCTTCGGATAGCCGGCTTCGTCGAGCAGCGCATTGGCTTTCTTCAGGTCGACGGCGTAGGGAGAGGGCGCCGGGTCGTGGAAGGACTTCAGGCCGGGCGCGATCGGCGAATAGCTGACTTGACCGTAGCCGTAGTTCACCACCTTCACGATCACGTTGCGGTCCACCGCGTGGGCCACGGCCTGGCGCACCTTCTCGTTCTTGAAGTACTCGTTGTCGAGGTTGAACTCCAGCCGCGTCACGTTCGACGAGTAGCTGTTGCCCTTGGTCTCGAAGCGCAGCGCGGGCACCTTCTTCAGGCGCTCCAGGTCGGCCAGTGGTACGGGCGTGCGGTAGCCCAGGTCGACGGTGCCGGTCTCGAAGGCCACGGCGGCGGCCGCCGGGTCGGTCACGAAGCGCACGATCAACTGGTCGACGAAGGGCTTGGGCTTGTCCCAGTAGTCCGTGTTGCGTTCGTACACGATGTGGCTGCCGCGCACCCATTCCTTGAACTTGAACGGGCCGGTGCCGATGGGCGCGTTGTTGTTCGGGTTGTTGCCGGGGTCGGTGCCTTCGTAGATGTGCCGGGGCACGATGGGCGTCTCGGTCGCGACCAGCGCGCGGATCAGGTACGGCGCGGGCTTGGACAGCCGCAGGACGGCGGTGTACTTGTCGGGCGTGTCGATGGCGGTGAGGTTGGCGAAGGTGTTGCGCCCGCGCGGGTGGATCTTCTTGAGCAGCTCGATGGAATACGCCACGTCGGCCGAGGTGAAGTCCTTGCCATCGTGCCACTTCACGCCCTGGCGCAGCGTGAAGGTGTAGGTCAGGCCGTCGGGGCTGATCGTCCACTGGGTGGCCAGCTGCGGCTGCGGGTTGACGTCGTAGTCGTACTTCAGCAGGCCTTCGGTGACCTTGGCGCTCACACTCAGGATGGGCGTGGCGACGTTGCCGATGGTGACGAGCGCGGTCGGCTCGCTGGTTGTCAGCAGTGTGAGCGTGCCGCTGTGGTTGGGGGGGGCTGCGTGGGCGGCGAGGCCCACGGCGAGCAGTGCGGCGAGGAGGGCGCTGCGAAGCGGGAAGGAACGTGTCGAGAAAAACATGGTGTGAAAAACAGGGTCGGAAAAAAAAGAAAAAAGTCAGGCGCCGACAGGTTCGGCCGGTGCGGCATCGGCCTGCGCCGTGGCGGCTTGCGGCGACACCAGCCCTTCGCGCAGGTCGCGCGCCACCAGCGCCGGGTCGCGCTTGGACGGGTCGCCCAGGCCACCGCCACCGGGCGTCTCGACGATCAGGCGATCGCCCGCCGGCACGATCTGCCGGCCCTTGGCGCGCAGCGTGGCGCCCGAGGCGAGCCGCAGCGCACCCGACGCGCCATGGCCACCGCCGAGCGCGCCGCGCGCGGGGTTGGCGACGCGGTCGAAGGCCGCGGCGATCAGGAAGGCGGCGTCCGGCTGCGCATGCCGAACCTCGATCACCTGGCCCAGGCCGCCGCGCGCGGCGCCGGTGCCACCGGAGTCGGCGCGAAACTCCTTGCGCTCGAAAACGACCGGGGCCTGGGTCTCCAGGATCTCGAGCGACACGTTGCGCACGCCGCTAGGGAATGCGGTCACCGACAGCCCGTCCTTGCCGGGCCGCGCGCCGGTGCCGCCGGTGGAGAAGCTGATGACGTTGAAGCGTGGGCCGCGGCGCACCGCCTCGGCGTCGGCCTGGCTCGTGCCCGCAAGCACCTCGCCGCCGACCAGTTGCAGGTTCCACAGCGACGAGGCGCCCTCGGCCGGCACGCGGCCGGGCCGGGCCTGGCGCAGCGCGCCGAACACCGCGTCGGGCAGCAGCTGGCCGACCACATGGCGCGCCGTCACCGCGGCCGGATGCAGCGCGTTCAGGATGCAACCCGCGGGCGCCTCCACGCGGATGGGTGCGAGCGAGCCTGCGTTGTTCGGCACGTCGGGCCCGATCAGGCAGCGGATGCCGAAGGAGGTGTAGGCATCGGTGTAGGCCTTGGGCACGTTGATGCCGCGCGCCACGCTGCCGGAGGTGCCGGCATAGTCGACCGTGATGCCGTCGTCGGCGATGGTCACCGACACCTGCAGCGTGATCGGCGCGTCGTAGCCGTCGGCCACCAGGGTGTGGTGCCATGTGCCGCGCGGCCAGTCGCGCAGCGCCTCGCGCATGGCCTGGGCCGAGCGTGCGATGACGAAGTCGCCCAGCGCCTCGAGGTCGTCGAAGCTGAACTCGCGCAGCAGCGTGCGCAACCGCCGGCCGCCCACCTCGTTGCAGGCCACCAGCGCGTACAGGTCGCCCTCGACCTGCTCGGGGTCGCGCACGTTGGCGCGGATGATGGCGCGCACGGCTGGGTCCACCGTGCCCTGGCGCACGAAGCGCAGGATGGGCAGGAACAGGCCCTCGTGGTAGATCTCCAGTCCGTCGGGGCTGGAGCCGATGCCGCCGATGTCCACCACGTGCAGCGTGGAGGCGAACAGCGCCACGGGTTTCTTCGCTTCGCCTTCGCCATGGAAGATGGGCGTGACCATCGTCATGTCGAACAGGTGGCCGGTGCCCTTCCACGGGTCGTTGGTGAGGAACACGTCGCCGTCTTCCATCGTGTCGATGGGAAAGCGCTGCAGAAAGTGCTTGACCGATTCGGCCATCGAGTTGACGTGGCCGGGCGTGCCGGTCACGGCCTGCGCGATCATCTGGCCATCGGGCAGGAACACCCCCGCCGACAGGTCGCCGGCCTCGCGCGTGGAGGTGCCGAAGGCGGTGTGGATCAGCACCTGCGCCTGCTCCTCGACGACGGAGAGCAGCCGGTTCCAGGCGAGCTGGTTGCGGATGAGCTGGCGGCTGGCCAGCGCCTTTGGGGTAGGGGTGGTGCTCATGCAGCGGTTCCTGCGAAATTCTTGTGGGGGGTGGTGGTGGTCTGCGTGACCAGTCCGGCCTTCAGGTCCCGTGCCACCAGCACGGGGTCGCGCTCTGCCGGGTCGCCCAGGCCCGCGCCGCCGGGCGTCTCGACCACGAGCACGTCGCCGGCCGGAATGACCTGCCGGCCCTTGCCGCGCAGCACGGTGCCCGCATGCTTGAGCCGCGCGGCACCCGGCGCGCCGTCGCCGCCGCCGAGCGCGCCGCGCGCGGGAAAGCGGATACGGTCCCAGGTGGCCGAGAGCACCATCGGGTCGCCGTCGGCGTTCTCGATCTCGATGACCTGCCCGAGGCCACCGCGCGACGCACCGACGCCGCCCGAGTCGGCGCGGTACTCCTTGCGGCGAAACAGCAGCGGCGCCTGGGTCTCGAGGATTTCGAGCGACACGTTGCGCACACCGCTCGGATAGGCCGTGGCCGACAGCCCGTCCTTGCCCGGCCGCGCGCCGGTGCCACCGGTGGAAAAGCTCACGATGTTGAAACGCCGCGCGCGCCGCAGCGCATCGTTCGGGCCGCCCTCGATCGGCTGCCCGCCGAAGAGGCGGATGTTCCACAGCGACGACGCGCCTTCGGCCGGCACGCGCTCGGGCCGCGCCTGGCGCAGCGCGCCAAACACCAGGTCGGGAAGCATCTGGCCGATGGCTGCGCGCGCCGCGACGGCGGCCGGCGGTAGCGCGTTGACGATGGAGCCTTCGGGCGCGACCACGCGAATAGGCGCGAGCGAGCCCGAGTTGTTCGGCACGTCCGCGCCCACCAGGCAGCGGATGCCGAAGGAGGTGTAGGCGTCGGTGTAGGCCTTGGGCACGTTGATGCCACGCGCAATGCTGGCCGACGTGCCCGCGAAGTCGACCAGGATGCCGTCGTCCGACACGGTGACTGCCGCATGCAGTTCCAGCGGCGTGTCGTAGCCGTCCACTGTCATGTGGTTGCGCCAGGTGCCCTTGGGCCATTCGCGCAATGCCTCGCGCATGGCCAGCCGCGAGCGCTCGATGATGTAGTCGCCCTGCGCCTGCAGGTCGGCCAGCTTGAACTCGCGCAGCAGGCGCTGCAACCGCACGGCGCCCACGGCGTTGCAGGCCACCAGCGCATGGAAGTCGCCTTCGACCTGGCCGGGCTCGCGCACGTTGGCGCGCACGATGTCGAGCACGGCTTCTTCGATCACGCCCTGGCTCACGAAGCGCAGTGGCGGTAGGAACAGGCCCTCGTGGAAGATCTCCAGCGCATCGGGCCCGGCGTTGACACCGCCGATGTCGACCACGTGCACGGTGGACGCGAAGAGCGCTACGGGCCTGCCGTCGTGGAACACAGGTGTGACCATGACCACGTCGAACAGGTGGCCCGTTCCTTTCCACGGATCGTTGGTGACGAACACGTCGCCGTCGCGCATGGTCTCGATGGGAAAGGCGCGCAGGAAGTGCAGCACCGAATCGGCCATCGAGTTGACATGGCCCGGCGTGCCGGTGACCGCCTGCGCGACCATGCGCCCGTCGGGCAGGAACACACCGGCCGACAGATCGCCGGCCTCGCGCGTCGGCGTGCCGAAGGCGGTGCGGATGAGTGCCTGCGCCTGTTCTTCGACCACGGCGAGCAGGCGGCTCCAGACCAGTTGCTGGCGCAGGGCCTGGCGGCCGGCGGAAGCCGTCATGCGGCCTCCGCTTCGACGAGCTCGGCCCGGTCTTGCGGAGCCACGGTGGTGTCGTTCAGGACCAGCGCACCGAGGCGGCTGGCACGCGCCTCGAAGCCCGCGATCACGTGCGTGGTTGTCTCGTCTTCCACGACCAGCGCCGGGCCTTCGATCCATCGGCCGGCACCGAGTGCGGTGCGTTCATAGATCGGCACCTCGGTCCACTGGCCCGCGTCTGCGTCGTACAGGCGGCGCGTGCCCGACGGCGCTGCGCGGCCGGTGTCGGCCACCACCTCGTCGGGCTCAGGCGCGGCGCGGCCGCCGGCCTCCACCGCGACCGACCAGCTTACCGCCTCGGCCGCGATATGCGGCAGGCTGCGGCCGTAGAGCGCGGCATAGCGTTCCTCGAAGCGCTGGTGCAACGCCTTGCTCGCGGCCGCGTCGAACTGGCCTTCGGGCAGCTCGACCGGAATCTCGTGGCCCTGGCCCGCGTAGCGCATGAAGGCCTGCCGATGGCGCACCAGCGCGGCACCGGGCGCGGCGCGCAGCACCACGTCGTCGGCGGTGGCGGTGAGCTCGCCGAGCAGCTTATCGACAGCCGCGTGGTCGATGCGGTCCAGCCGCTGCGCGAGGCTGCGCACCGTCTGATACGCCACCGGCGCCCACAGAAAGCCGAGCGCAGAACCGACACCGGCCGAGTTGGGAATCACCAGCCGTGCCACGCCCAGCTTGCGCGCGAGCAGCGCGGCATGCAGCGGCGCCGCACCGCCGAAGGCGATGAGCGTGCTTTCTTCGGCCACCTTGCCGAGTTCGGACGCATGCACGCGCGCGGCGTTGGCCATGTTCTCGGTGACGACCTCGATCACGGCTTGCGCGGCGGACTCGACGTCGAGGCCGGTCTGCGCGGCAAGGCCCTGCAGCAGCGCGTCGCGCGCACGCTGCGGGTCGAGCCGCACCTTGCCGACGGCGAAGCGCGCCGGGTCGATTGTGCCTAGCGCGGCGTGCGCGTCGGTCACGGTGGGCAGCTCGCCGCCCAGGCCGTAGGCGGCCGGGCCGGGCGAGGAGCCCGCGCTGTCGGGCCCGACCTGCACCACGCCCAGGTGGTTCACGCGCGCGATCGAACCACCGCCTGCGCCGATCTCCACCATCTCGATGACCGGGATGCGAATGGGCAGGCCCGAGCCCTTCAGGTGCCGGTGCACCCGGCCGAACTCGAAGCTGCGGCTGATCTGCGGTTGGTAGTCGTCGATGAAGCAGATCTTGGCCGTGGTGCCGCCCATGTCAAAAGAGAGCGCGCGCGTAGCGCCGATCTGCTCGGCCACCTGGCGCGCCAGGACCGCACCGCCGGCCGGACCGGACTCGACCAGTCGCACCGGTTCGTCGATGCCGGCCTGCAGCGTGGTGATGGCTCCGCCCGAGGTCATGAGGAAAGGTTCGGCGCGCAGGCCGAGCGCGCTGGCGCCTTCCTGCAGGCGGCGCAGGTAGCCCGCCACCTGCGGCTGCACATAGGCGTTGGCGCTGATGGTCGACAGGCGTTCGTACTCGCGGATCTCGGGGCACACGTCGGAGGCCAGCGACACCCACAGGCCGGGCGCGTGTTCGCGCAGCAACTCGCGCACGCGGCGCTCGTGCGTGGGGTTGGCATAGCCGTGCAGGAAGCACACGGCCACGCTCTCGATGCCGTCGGCCAGCAGTTGCTTCGCGAGCACGGCCACTTGCGCTTCATCCAGCGGCGTGATCACGCGGCCGGCTGCGTCCACGCGCTCGACCACACCGTGGCGCCAGTGGCGCGGTACCAGCGGCGCGGGCTTGTCGAGGAACACGTCGTACTGCGCGAAGCGGTCTTCCAGGCCGATCTCCACCAGGTCGCGAAAGCCGTGCGTGGTGAGCAGCGCGGTGGGCGCGCCCTTGCGCTCGATCAGCGCGTTGGTGGCCAGCGTGGTGCCGAGGATCAGCAGGTCGACGTCGGCCCAGCCGGCGCTGGCCTGCTGCAGCACTTCTTCCACGCCGCCGAGCACGGCCTGCTCGGGCGCGGTCGGCGTGGTGAGGACCTTCAGCGTGTGTTTCTCGTCGCCGCGCAGCAGCACCACGTCGGTGAAGGTGCCGCCGACGTCGACGGCGACACGCACGCGCGGGTCGGAGGATGGATGGGGGTTCGAGGCCATGAGGTGAGGTGTTCGTATGGAGAGAAATCAGCGCTGCGCCTTGGCAGCGGCGGCGGCAAAGGCCTGCGACAGGTCGGCGATCAGGTCCGCCGGGTCTTCAAGCCCGATGTGCAGCCGCACCGCCGGCGCGTCGCCGGTCCACTGCCGGTGCTCGCGCAGCCGCTCGGGCTGGGCGGCCAGCGCCAGGCTTTCGTAGCCGCCCCAGGACGCACCGATCCCGAAGAGCGCGAGCGCATCGACGAATGCGTCGGCCGCGGCCGGCGTGGCATGGCGGAACGCGAAGGTCACGAGGCCGCTGGCGCCGCTGAAGTCGCGCTTCCACAGCGCATGGCCCGGGTCGGAGGGCAGCGCCGGATAGAACACGCGCGCCACCTGCGGCTGTTGCTGCAGGAACTCGGCCACTGCGGTCGCGTGGCGCTGGTGCTGCGCGAGCCGCACAGGCAGCGTGCGCAGGCCGCGCAGCGCGAGGTAGGCGTCGTCGGCGCCGATGGTCAGGCCGAGCGCCTCGTAGGCGGTGGAGAGCTTGGCGGCCAGCGCCGGGCTGTCGACCACCACGATGCCCTGCATCAGATCGGAATGGCCCGAGATGTACTTGGTGGCTGCCTGGATCGAGATGTTCGCGCCCAGTGCCAGGGGCTTGTAGAACCAGCCGCCGCTCCAGGTGTTGTCGGTCGCGACCGTCACGCCGCGGTCGCGCGCGATGGCGCTGAGCGCCGGCAGGTCGAGCACCTCGTAGAGCAGCGAGCTCGGCGATTCGAGGTACAGCAGGCGCGTGTTGGGGCGGATGCGGCTTGTCAGGTCGTCGTGCGCGGGCGAGAAGTACTCGACCTTGATGCCCAGGCGCTGCAGCAGCGTGCTGTCGACGCGGCGCAGCGGCGCGTAAACGCCGTCGGCCACCAGCGCATGGTCGCCGGGCGATAGCAATGCGAGCAGCACCAGCGTGATGGCCGACAGGCCGGAGGGCGTGAGGAAGGCGCGATGCCCGCCTTCGAGGCCCGTCACCGCGTCTTCGAGCGCGCGGTGCGTGTCCAGCCCATGGCGGCCGTACGAGGCCACGCGCTCGCCGGCCGTGCGGCGGTGGTGGTAGTCGGCGTGCGCGGCGGTGTTCTCGAAGCGCACGGTGCTGGTTCGCACCACGGGCACGTTGACCGGGCCGCTGCCGTCGCGCAGGGCGGGCGCGCCAGCGTGCAGCAGGCGGGTGCCGGCGCCCAGCTTCTTTGCGCTCTTGCCCTCGCTCATGCCGCCACCTGGCTCGGCGTCATCTGCGTGGCGTTGTAGTTCACGACCGCGCCGGTCGCCAGGTTCACGCCGATGCGCTGCGAGAGCGTTTCCAGCGGCCGGCCATACAGGTGGAAGTGCAGCGTGGGCTGCTCGCCAATCACGTGGATGCTGTGCAGGTCGTCGGCCAGGAAGCCGATCGACGTGCCCGGCTGCACGGTCACTTCGCGGTCGAGTTCGAGCCTGGCCACGGCGGGGTCGCTGCCGTCGTCGGTGCGGCGGTAGACGCGGTTCTCTTCCTGGCCCTCGACCGCAACGATGGTGGCCCAGGTCGTGTGGTTGTGCGGAATCGAGGTCTTGCCGGGGTTGATGGAGTTCAGGTAGAGCGCCACGCCGTCGTCGCCGTCCGCGGGGTTGAGGCGGTAGCGCGTGGAGGCGCCGACGCCCTCGTCGATGGCGGGCGGCGGAAAGTCGGCACGGGTGAACAGCGCGCTGTGCGAGGCCAGCTGTTCGAGCCGCGCCGTGATGCGCGCGAGCACCTCGCGGTCGAAGGGCTGCGTGGCGGCGATGGCGCGCACGTCGTTCAGAGCCTGGTCAATGGCGGCGCGGCGTTGGGGGGCGACGTCCGCGGAAGAAGGGGTGGAGGTTGCTGTTGTCATGGTTCTTGGGGGAAGCAAGGTGGGTTCAGAGTGCGAAGCGCAGCCGCTCGAATGGCAGCGTCTCGGAGAATGGGGCCGGCAGGGCCCGCGGCATCGGCGAGGCACGCTGGCCTTCGCCCAGCGCGCGGTGCAGGAAGGCGCGGGTGCGCTCGCTCTCGGGCGCGCCGAAGATCCGTGCCGCCGGCCCGTGCTCGACGATCACGCCGGCCTCGGTGAAGTACACGGTGTCGCTGATCTCCTCGGCAAAGCGCATCTCGTGCGTGACCAGCACGCAGGTCAGGCCGTCGCGCACCAGGTCGCGGATGACGGTGAGCACTTCGCCCACGGTCTCGGGGTCGAGCGCGGAGGTCACCTCGTCGAACAGCATCAGCTCGGGCCGCATGGCCAGCGCGCGCGCGATGGCCACGCGCTGCTGCTGCCCGCCCGACAGTTCGCCGGGGTAGGCCGCTTCCTTGTGCGACAGGCGCACCTTGTCGAGCAGCGCGCGCGCGTCGCGCTCGGCCGTGGCGCGGTCGCGGCCGGCCACGCGGGTGGGTGCGATGACGAGGTTCTCAAGCACCGTGAGGTGCGGGAACAGGTTGTATTGCTGGAACACGAAGCCCACGCGCTTGCGCAGCGCGATGAGCTCGGCCTCGGTGCGCAGCGTGTCTACGCGCGTGGCGGCCACGCGGATCTCGCCGCGCTGCGGGCGCAGCAGCCCGGTGATGCAACGCAGGATGGTCGACTTGCCTGATCCCGAGGGGCCGATGATCGACACCGCCTGGCCGCGCTGCACCTCGAAGTCGATGCCCTTGAGCACCGGGTTGGCGCCGAAGGACAGGTGCACCTCATGCAGGGAGACCAGCGGTGCGTTCGCCGCGGTGGCAGGCGCGGCGGCAAGGAGGGAGTCAGTGGCGTTCATGGCGGCGTTCCAGCGCGCGGGTGGCGCGGGCGATCGGGTAGCAGTAGGCGAAGAACAGGCCCAGCAGCGTGCAATAGACGAGGATGGTGAAGTCGGTGCGCGCCACGGTGTTGCTGGCGATCTGCGCCGTGTCCACCACGTCGTGCACGCCCACCAGCGAGGCCAGTGAGGTGCTCATGGTGATGCTGGCGTAGAGGTTCATCCAGGGCGGCAGCATGCGCCGCACGCATTGCGGCAGCACGATCAGGCGGAAGATCTCGCCGCGGCGGAAGGCCAGGGACTGCGCGGCCTCCCACTGCGCGCTCGGGATTGACTGGATCGCGCCGCGGAAGATCTCCGCCACGATGGCGCTGGCCGGTAGCGCCAGCCCCAGCACCACCTTGATCCAGTCGGGGAAGGGGACGATCCATCTCGCGACCTGCAGCTCGAACGGGAACACGTAGGTGGTGAAGTAGATGAGCACTAGCACCGGCGCGTTGCGAAAAACCTGCACGTACCAGCGCACCAGCACGCGCAGCGCGCGCGAGGGAGACAGGGACAGTGCGCCGATCGCCAGCCCGGCGAGCGTGCCCAGCGCCATTGCCAGCACGCTGATCTCGATGTTGACCAGCAGCCCGCGGAGCAACACCGGCAGCCAGCGCCAGAGGTGGGTCACGACGGCCGGCGTGCTGCCGGTGGCGCTCCAGAACGTGAGCACCGCGGCCACGCCGAGAGCGGCCAGCGTCCAGGGATTGCGCCACGGGCCGGCATCTGCACCGGCCGCCGCCGGTCGGCCCGCGGGGTTCAGGGCGTGTTCACTGGCCATAGCCGGGCATCCTCCAGCGTCGTTCGAGCCAGCGGCCCGCCAGGCTCACCAGCCAGGTCAGCAGGCCGAAGTACAGCAGGATCAGCAGCAGCAGCTCGAGCACGTTGTCGCGCTGCGTCCAGATCATGATCGACTCATAGGTCACGTCACCCACGGCGATGGCGGAGGCCACCGCCGTCATCTTCACCAGGTCCACCAGGTTGTTGACCAGCGAGGGCAGGGCGAAGCGCACCGCCAGCGGCAGCTCCACGCGGGCAAGCAGTTGCCGCTGTGAAAAGCCCAACGAGCGCGCGGCCTCGAGCGTCACGCGCGGCACCGCCTCGATGCCGGCTCGCAGCGCTTCGGCATGGAACGCACCCTTGTGCAGCGACACCACGATCACCACCCAGACGAAGGGACCGAGCGGGTTGGTGCCGCCCAGTGGTTTCAATTGCTGGGTGATGAGCATGTTGAGCACGAGGAAGGCGCAGTACAGCTGCACCAGCGTCGGCGTGTTGCGCGTGACCTCCACGAAAGCGCGCGCCGGCCGTGCCAGCCAGGGGCGGCCCGACGTCAGCGCCGCGGCGATCGCCACGCCTGAGAGCAGGCTGCCCGGAATGGTCAGCAGGCACAGCTGCAGCGTCACGCCCAGGCCGCGCACGAAGGCCTGGCGCTCGCCCGCGTCGAGCGCGAAGGCATAGTTCAAGCCCAGCGGCTTGAGCGCCGCCACCAGGGCCGGGAGCAGGCCGTCGGTCATCGGCTCACGGGGCCACGGCGATGGCGGCTGCGGGCGCAGGCGCAGCAAGCCGCAGCGCACCGACCGCACGTGCGATGCGTTGCACGGCCTCGGCCAGCACCGCGTCGCTGGCGGCGATGGATACGCGGAAGTAGGGCGAGAGGCCATAGGCCGCGCCGTCCACCACGGCCACCCCCTCGGCATCGAGCAGCCAGTCCACCACGTCGGCATCGGAGGCGATCGGTCGCCCGTCCGGCCGCAACCGGCCGATGAGTGCGCCGCAACGCACGTAGGCGAAGAAGGCGCCCTGCGGCGCCAGCAGCGACAGGCCGGGCACGGCTTGCAGCGCCTCGGCCACGAAAGCCGCACGCCGTGCATAGGCTGCGCGCGAGGCGCTCACGAAATTCTGATCCTCGGCATCCAGCGCCCAGGCGGTGGCGGCCTGCCCGATGGCGTTCGGCCCGCTCGAGGCCTGCGACTGGATCACCTCCATCGCCCGCACCAGCGCCTGCGGTCCGGCGCCCCAGCCGATGCGCCAGCCGGTCATCGCATAGGTCTTGGATGCACCGTTGACCAGCAGCGTGCGCTCGCGCAGGTCGGGTGCGACGTGCAGCAGGTGCGCCGGCCGTTCGGGCGTGAACCAGATGTGTTCGTAGATTTCGTCCCACAGCACGAGCACGCGCGGATGGCGACGCACCACCTGGGGCCAGTGCGGCGAGTTCGTCGGCGGTGTAGACGGCGCCGCTGGGGTTGCCCGGTGAGTTCAGGATCAACCAGCGCGTGCGTGCGGTGAGCGCGTTCTCCAGCGCCTGCGGCGTCAGCTTGAAAGCGCTGGCCTCGTCGGCCGGCACGATCACCGCCGTACCCTCGTTCACCGCCACGATGTCGGGAAAGGATGGCCAGTACGGGGCGGGCAGCACCACTTCGTCGCCCGCGTCCAGCGTGGCGGCCAGCGCATTGAAGATCACCTGCTTCGCGCCGTTGGAGACGATCAGTTGCGACGGCGGGTAGTCGAGCGCGTTCTCGCGCCGGTACTTGGCGCTGATCGCCCGGCGCAGCGTGGCCGTGCCGGCCGTCGGCGTGTACTTGGTCTCGCCGCGCACCATGGCGGCGATGGCGGCATTCTTGATCGGCTGCGGCGTGTCGAAGTCGGGCTCGCCGGCGGTCAGCACCAGCACGTCGTGCCCCTGCGCGATCAAGGCCGAGGCGCGTGCGCTGGCCGCGGCGTTAGGCGAGAGCTTCACGCGTTGCACTCGGCGGGACAGTGGGAAGGAGTGGGTCGTCATGATGTCGCTTCGGGGCTGTCGGGTGCCTATTGCGCACGCCCTTCGAAGGGCGCCCGGTCGTACTGGCCTCGCCGTGCCTTCTGGTTGGCGGCGACGAAATACGCATCCGGCACGCCATACTTCTTTGACAGCGTGACCAGCAGGCCGCTGCGGTGCCACTCCTGGATCGCCTGGTCGACAGAGGCCTGGGTGTCGGCTTCGTTGCGCCGCGTCCAGACCACGGTGGGCGAAGGGATCAGCTGGTCCTGCGTGGCGAGCTCGAAGTCGGTCCATTCGGCTGCGCTCGCTCCGGTCAGCGTCTGCAGCATCGCCGGCTGGATGTGGACCGAGGCCGCGCAGGTGCCGCCCTTGAGCGCCAGCAGCGATTCAGGGATGCCCTTGAGGCCCTTGACCACCGCGCCGTAGGTTTCCTGCAACGGCTTCGCAAAGTTGCTGCCCTGCGAGACGCAGGCGACCTTGCCACGCAGGTCTTCCCACTTGTGGATGCCACTGTTCTTGGCCACGATGGCCGCGCCGCCGACCAGGTTGTAGGGCGTGGGTGCGAAGCTCAGGATCTCGCTGCGTTCCTGCGTCCACTGGATGTTGGCGATCAGCAGATCGACCTTGCCGGCCTGCAGGAACTGCACCCGTGTCGAAGCATGCACCGGCACCACTTCCAGCTCGACGCCCAGGCGCTTGGCGATGTCGCGCGCCAGATCGGTCTGGAAGCCCCCCACTTTGCCGGTGGCGGTGTCGAGTAGGCCGAAGGGCGGCTCTGGCGCATCGACGCCGACGGACAACTTGCCGCGTTGCTTGATCTTGTCGAGCGTGGCGTCGGCATGGGCCGTGGCCGCGAGGCCGACGGCCAGCAGCGTGAGCGCGCAGAGAGCGCGTGGAAAGCGAGTGAATTTCATGGAAAGCATTCCTCATCCCGCGCGAGCGCGGGTTGGTCGAGACACGGAAGACGTGAAACAGGGGGCCGGCCGCGATGGCCCTGCCGGCGGAGCACCGCCTAGGGCGCTGCCTTGAAGCGGGCCTGCAGCTCCGGCAGTAGCGACTGCGGCGGTTCGATGTGGTTGCGCTTCTCGGTCTCGATCAGCCAGCCACTGCGATGCCACTGCTGGACCACCTTGTCGACGGCGGCGATGGTGTCTGCCTCGCCCTTGCGGGCCCAGACGACCGAGGGCGCCGGCAACAACTCTTCGGTGATCGGCGCCACGTAGCCGGCCCATTCGGCGTTGCTGCGCAGCAGCGGCTGGATGAGCGTGGCGTCATGCACGGCCGCGACGCAGTTGCCGCCGCGCAGGGCGAGCAGTGATTCGGACGAGGTCTTGAAACCGCGCACCTGTGCGCCGTACTGGTCCTGCAGCGGCTTCACGTAACTGCTGCCTTGCGAGGCGCAGACCACCTTGCCGCGCAGGTCTTCCCACTTGGCGATGCCGCTGGTCTTGAGCACGGCGGCCGTGCCGCCGACACGGTAGAAGGGCGTCGGCGCGTGACCCAGGATCTCGCCGCGGTCGGCGTTGTATTCCATGGACGCGATCAGCAGGTCGACCTTGCCCGATTGCAGGAACTGCACGCGGTTGGAGGGCTGCACCTGCACCAGCTCGACCTCTGCGCCCAATTGCCTGCCCAGATCGCGCGCCAGTTCGGGGTTCCAGCCGACCAGCTGCTGGGTAGCCGGGTCGATCGAGCCGAAGGGCCCGCCGCTGACCATCACACCGATGGCGACCTTGCCGCGCTGCTTGATGCGGTCGAGCGTCGCATCGGCATGGGCCGCGCCCGTAACGATGCACAGGAGGGTGGCCAATTCGATGGCACGGCGAAAGTGGGGGAAGAGGAAGTGCGAACCGGAAGTCATCGAACGGGAAGCCTGAAGAGGCGAAGCATTGCAGAGGGCGATCTTCCGATTGCCCCGCCGCGCATGCAACGAACACATTCAGCTATCGATATGCGTTTCTTCGTCAGGGCGCCGGCGCGTGCGCGGGAATGCGAAAGCTGGCCAGTTCCTCAGGCGCGCATTGGGCGACCAGCCCAAGTTCCCAGTCGAGATAGCGGCGTGCCGCGTCGAGGTTGCCATCGTGGCGATCGTGCACGAAGAACAGGTAGTCGATGGCTTCAACGTCGCTCGGCGATTCGGGTGTGGCTTCCTGCGCCCAGCCCGCCGCTTCGAGAGCCTCGGCCGTCGCCCACCACAGACGCTGCCAGCCGGCCTCGCGAAGATCCAGTGCGGCGAGGCGTGCAGTGCTTTCGTCGGGCGCGATCAGCAACACGGGCCGCGTCAGATCCCCGCTGGTCGCGGTCGATGCGTCGGTGATCACGCGGGGGCGGATGGACCACACCGCGCCGCGTGCATGGCGCGCTCGGAACGCCAGGGCAGAGCGCAAGTCAAGCACCGCAGCGGATGTGTCGGGACCCTCACGCCACGCGACCAGTGCATCGGCATCCGCGTTCTGTACCCCGGGCGGGCGCTGTACAGGCTCGCGTGCTGGGACGTACAGCGCGGCGGCCAGGCCTTCTTCGACCAGTGCGGCCTCATGGCCGAGGCGGCGCAGCCACACGGCCACGATCGGCGCGCGCACGGCGTCGTCGTCCAGCACCAGGATGCGTGCATGCCGCACGCCAATCTGCAGATCCGTGGCCTGCAACAGCTGGCCGCCCGGCGCATGCCGGGCGCCCGGCAGGCCACCGGCCGCGAATTCTTCCGCCGTGCGCACATCGAACACGAAGGTGGTGCGGGCGCCGTCGTCCAGCCAAGCCTGGGCTTCGACTGCAGTGAGCGTTGGCACGGATGCGCGTCGTGCCGCCGCGGCCGCGGCGTCTCGTGCGGCCTTGCGCTGCGCCGCATCGGGCGATGGCGGCAATGTTCGAGCGCTGCCGCGTTCCAGTTCCAAGCCTGCCAGTGCCCAGCCCTGCGTGCCGTTCTCCAGCGCGAATACCGGATTCGGGACGCCGAGGTCGCGCAGGATCTGCGCACCGACGATGCTGCGCGTGCGGCCTGCGCAGTGCACCACGATCGGCGTCGCCGGGTCGGGCGCGAGCACGCGCCAGCGCAGCGCCAACTCACCGTTGGGCACGGGAACGGCGCCAGGCAGTGTCATCTTCCGGTGCTCCTCGAGCGTGCGGCCGTCGAGCAGCACCAGGGGCTCGCCCGCGCGCTGGCGCCGCGCCAGTTCATGGGCATCGATGTGCGGTACCTCGAAGGCATGCTCGGCGATCTCGCCGAAGGTCTTCGACGGCAGGTTGACGCCCTTGAACAGGGTGTGACCGGCGCGCTCCCAGGCGGGCGCGCCGCCCGCGAGCACCCACACGTCGTCATACCCCAACGCACCGAGCCGACCGGCGGCGCGGTGCGCCAGCGCAGAGTCTGCGTCGCCGTCGTCGAAGAGCACGGTGCGTGTGGCACGCCGCGGCACGAGGCGGGCCACCTCGGGCTCGAGACGGCTGTAGCCTGCGTGCACTGCGAAGAACGGATGCCCTTCGCCGTATTGGCCGTGCTCGCGGATGTCGAGCAGCGCCAGCTCGCGGCCATCCTGCAGCCATTGGTGCAGCGTGCCGGCCGAGATGGCGGGTGCGCGCGTGGCGGGGGCTGTCGCGATGGGTTCGGAGGTCTCAGAATGCAAGGTCATCGCGATGTGCCTACTTGGCAAAATAGTCCGGCAGCCGATAGCCGGCCCACACCGGTTGGGCCTTGAAGAACGCCTGGAATTCGGCCGACTGGTAGGCCTTTACGATGTCCTTGGCGAACTGCGCATTCTCATTGCCGCGCTTGACGGCCACCACGTTGACGTAAGGCTGCGTCATGTCCTCGAGCTTGAGCGCATCGGTCAGCTTGAGGCCCGAGGCCACGGCGAAGTTGCCTTGCACAGCCACCACGTCGGCGTCTGCGAGCGAGCGCGGCGCCTGCGCGGCTTCGATCGGTACCAGCTTCAGGCGCTTCGGGTTGGAGGTCACGTCGCGCTCCGAAACGCTCAACGGATTCACATTGGGCTTGAGCTGCAGCCAGCCGAGCGCAGCCAGAATGTTGAGCGCGCGGGTTGCGTTCACCGGGTCCGAGGGCAGCGTGATCGTGGCGCCATCGGGCACGGCAGCAAGCGACTTGTAGCGCTGCGAATAGAGGCCCATGGGCGGCGTCGGCACGTTCACGATCGGCACCAGGTTGAAACCCTGCCGCTGGTTGGTCGCTTCCAGGTACAGCGTGTGCTGGAAGATGTTGGCGTCGATCTGCCCGCGCTCCACCGCGTCGTTGGGCTGGACGCCCTGGCTGAACTCGACGTACTTGATCGTGTAGCCCTGCTGCTTGAGCAGCGGCTCGATGCCCTTGGCAAACGCATCGCGGTAGGGGCCGGGCATGAAGCCGACGCTGAGGTCCGCAGCCTGCGCGACGCCGGCGACCAGCAAAGAGACGAGGGCGAGCGCCAAGCGCGAAGTCTGCTGGCAGGGAAAGGTACGGGGTGAAAGCGAAGGCAAGAGGAACTCCGACGGGCGGGCGCTGGAAGCGCATCGAGAAAGGGTGGGCGCCACCATTGCGTCAGCCGGCAGCGAGCGCACTCTAAGCGCAGGGCGGCGAACGCCAAAGAAGGTTTGTGTGCTTGCTTATGCAGCTTTCGCTTTCGCACGGCGCACGAATAACGATCCTCGTTTTTCTGCCTTGGGCATGGCGAGTACTGCCCCTAACCTTCGGCGCTTTCATTCGATCGCTGTCCCGCTGGGCCCAGCATGTCCACGGAGATTTCGAGCGCCATGGTGTCCTCATTGAATCGGCGTCTGCTGCTGCAGGGCAGCTTCGCCGCCGCCACCTTGCCGCTGTTCGGCACGGGCCACGCGCAGCAGCCGCAGGCAGCGTCGCCACAACGTGGCGGCACCTTGGTCATCTCGCTGGCGCCGGAGCCGCAGATCATCACGGCCGCCTTCCTCACGACCATGCAGGTCACGATGATCGCCGGCAAGATCAGCGAGGGCCTGGTGTGGTTCGACGACAAGCTTCAGCCGCAACCCGAGCTGGCCGAGTCCTGGGCCTTTGCGCCGGACGGCCTGTCGCTCACGCTGCGCCTGCGCCGCGGCGTGAAGTGGCACGACGGGCACGACTTCAGCTCGGCGGACGTGGCCTTCTCGCTGCTCAACGTGTGGCAGAAGATCCACCCCGGCGGCCGGCTGGCCTACGCGTCGGTGCAGGCAGTCGACACGCCCGATGCGCACACCGCCATCCTGCGGTTGTCGCGGCCGACGCCCTATCTGCTGAGCTTCCTGAACGTGTACGGCGCGCAGGTCGTGCCCAAGCACCTTTACGAAGGCACCGACCTCCTGAAGAACCCGGCCAACACCGCGCCCATCGGCACCGGCCCGTTCCGCTTCAAGGAGTGGGTGCGCGGCAGCCACATTGCGCTGGAGCGCAATCCGACCTACTGGCGCGAGGGGCTGCCGTACCTCGACGGCGTGGTGTTCAAGTTCATCCCCGATGCCGCGGCGCGATCGGTCGCGCTGGCCAGCGGCGAGGTGCACGTCGCGCTGGCGTCCAACATCCCGGTGTCGAACCTCAAGCAGTTCTCGGACAAGAAGAAGTTCGCCATCAACACGACCGACGGCAGCTACCTCGCATCGATCCAATTGGCCACCGTCAACGTGCGCAAGCCTGTGCTGGCCGACAAGCGGGTGCGGCAGGCGCTGATGTATGCGCTGGACCGTGAGGCGCTGCTGCGCGTGGTCTTCGGCGGCTACGGCAAGGTGGCGACCAGTTCGATCCCGTCGACGGTGCCGGCCTTCCACAGTGCCAAGGGCCGCCAGTACAGGCATGACCCGAAGCAGGCTGAAGCGCTGCTCGAGGCCGCCGGCTTCCCTCGCAAGAGCGACGGCAAGCGGCTGAAGCTGACGCTCGACTACGGCAGCGGGTCGCTCGAAGCCACGCGGACCGCCGAGTTCATGAAGCAGTACTACGGCCGGGTGGGTGTCGACCTCGAACTGCGCGCGTCCGACGCCGGCGTCTACATCCGCCGCGTGTTCGGCGATGCCGATTACGACCTGTTCCTTACCAGCCTGCACAACCTGCCGGACCCGAGCCTGGGCGTGCAGCGCTGGTACTGGAGCAAGAACATCGCCAAGGGCGTGCCGTGGAGCAACGGCGCCGGCTACGTCAACCCCGAACTCGACCGGGTGATGGAAGCGGCCGCCGTCGAACTCGACCCGGCCAAGCGCCGCGGCCTCGTCGACGAATGGCAGGCCATCGTGCAGGAAGAGGTGCCGATCCTCGACCTGATCGAACTCGACTGGACCACCGTCTCCAGCAGCCGCTACCGCAAGGTGCGGGCACAGGGCGACGGGCTCTACGCCTCGCTGGCCGATGCCTATCTCGTCTCGGCCGACTGAGCGCTCCCGACCTCCCTCACATTCCTCCATCGACCTTTCCTGCTGCGACCGATCTCTTCATGCATCCGAACCGACGACACTTCATCCATTCCGCGGCCACGCTCGGCGCCATCGCCACGGCCGACAGCCTGTTTGCCCTCTCGGCCTTCGCACAGACGACCGGCACGAAGCCGGTGCGCGGCGGCATCCTCAACGTCGCGGTCTCGCCCGAGCCGACGCTGCTGACCTCGGCCTTCATCACCACGATGAACATCGGCCAGGTGTCGAGCAAGGTGCTCGAAGGGCTGGTGAGCTACGACCTGAAGCTGCAGCCGGTGCCCGAGCTCGCAACCTCGTGGGAGGTCGCGCCGGACGGGCTGACCGTGACCTTCCGCCTGCGCAAGGGCGTGAAATGGCACGACGGCAAGGACTTCTCTGCGGCCGACGTGAAGTACACGCTGCTCGAAGTCTGGAAGCCGCTGCATCCCTTCGGCCGCGCCGCCTTCGCCAACGTGACGGCGGTCGACACGCCCGACCCGCACACGGTGATCGTGCGCCTGTCGTCGCCGGCGCCGTACCTGCTCAACTACATCAACACCTACGGCGCGCAGATCCTGCCAAAGCATCTGTACGAAGGCACCGACGTGCTGAAGAACCCGGCGAACAACGCGCCGGTGGGCACCGGCCCCTTCGTCTTCAAGGAATGGGTGAAGGGCAGCCACGTGCGGCTGGAGCGCAACCCGAACTACTGGGGCCGCGGCCCGGGCGGCGAGCAGCAGCCTTACCTCGACGGCGTGGTGTTCAAGTTCATTCCCGATGCCGCCGCGCGCACCGTGGCGCTGGAGGCCGGCGAGATCGACGTCGCGCTCGGTTCGAGCATCCCGCTGTCGAACCTCAACAAGTTCAGCGACAAGGCGAAGTACACGATCAACCTGGACGACGGCCGCTACCTCGCGACCATCTTCCTCACGCAGTTCAACGTGCGCCGGCCGGCGCTGTCGGATAAGCGCGTGCGCCAGGCCTTTGCGCACGCCATCGACCGCAATGCGCTGCTCAAGGTGGTGTTCCTCGGCTACGGCAAGGCCGCCACCGGTCCGGTGCCGTCGTCGGTCGTCAACTACTACTCGCCCGAGACCCGCCAGTACCCCTACGACCTCAAAAAGGCGGCGGCGCTGCTGGACGAGGCGGGCCTGAAGCCGGACAAGGACGGCAAGCGGTTGAAGATCACGCTGGACTACGACGCCGGCGGCGGCGTCACGGCGACCCGGCCGGCGGAGTTCATCAAGCAGTCGCTTGCGCGCGTGGGCGTCGACGTGGAGCTGCGCGCGGGCGACACCGCCACTTACCTGCGCCGCGTCTTCAGCGACCAGGATTACGACCTGATGATCTCCAGCCTGCACCGCCTGCCCGACCCGACGCTCGGCGTGCAACGGCTGTTCTGGACGAAGAACATCGTCAAAGGCTCGCCGTGGACCAACGGCTCGGGCTATTCGAATCCCGCACTCGACCGCATCATGGAGGCGGCTGGCGGCGAGGCCGACGTGGCCAAGCGCAAGGCGCTCATCAAGGAGTGGCAGCAGATCGTGCAGGAGGATCTGCCGGTGCTCGACTTGGTCGAGCAGACCTGGGTCACGGTGTCGACCGCGCGCCTGCACAAGCAGGTGCTGCAGGGCGACGGCCTCTTCGCGTCGTACGGCGACGCCTGGCTCGACGCGAAGAAATGAGCCAGCGCACGGCGTCCCCGCTCTGGGGCTTCCTGAAGAAGCGGCTGCTGCAGGTGCTGCCGGTGGTGTTCGGCATCGCGCTGCTCAACTTCCTGATCCTGCAGGTTGCGCCCGGCGACGTGGTCGACGTGATGGCCGGCGAGGCCGGTGCCGCCACGCCGGAGTACATGGCGCAGCTGCGCGCGAGCTTCGGGCTCGACCAGCCGCTGTACCTGCAGCTCGGCCACTACCTCTGGAACATCGTGACGCTCGACCTCGGCTTCTCGTTCCGCCAGAACATGCCGGTGTTCGACCTGGTGATCGATCGACTGCCGGCCACGCTGCTGCTGATGGTCGCGGCCATCGCCATCGCGCTGGTGCTCGGCGTCACGCTGGGCGTGCTGTCGGCGCTCAAGGTGCACACCTGGGTCGACAACCTCAGCTCGCTGTTCGTGCTGGCCGCGTACGCGATGCCGACCTTCTGGCTCGGGCTGATGGCGATCGTGCTGTTCTCGGCGCGTCTGGGCTGGCTGCCGTCGGGCGGCATGGTGGACATCAGTGCCAACCACACGGGCTTCGCCTGGGTGGTCGACGTCGCACGCCACGCGGTGCTGCCGGCCGCCACACTCGCCACCTTCTACCTGGCGGTGTATGCCAAGCTGGTGCGCTCCTCAATGCTGGAGCTGTATGGTGCCGACTTCATCCGCACGGCCCGCGCCAAGGGCGCCGGCGAGACGCGCATCACGCTCGTGCACACGCTGCGCAACGCCTTGCTTCCGCTGGTGACCATGTTGGGCTTCCAGATCGCCTCGCTGCTGAGCGGCGCGGTGCTGGTCGAGTCGGTCTTCAGCTGGCCCGGACTCGGGCGCCTGGCCTTCGAGGCGATCCTGGCGCGCGACTTCAACCTGCTGCTGGGCATCCTGCTGCTGAGCTCGATCCTGGTGACGCTCATCAACATCCTCGTGGACGTGCTCTATGCGTGGCTCGACCCGCGCGTGCAACTCGCATCTGCCGGAGCGCACGCATGAAGCCCGTCCTGGTGAATGGCACGAACGGTGCCGTGACGCCCGTCCGCTACGACGGCGGCCGTCTTGCGCGTGCGGCAGGTTTCGCGCGCGAGGTCGCACGCAACCGCCCGGCCCTGGTCGGGTTGGTGCTCATGCTGCTCGTGGTCGCGACCGCGACGCTGGGCCGCTGGTTCTTTCCCGGCGACCCGTGGGACATGGCCGGCTCGCCGATGCTGTGGCCCGGCGAAGACGCCGCGCATCCGCTGGGCACCGACTTCATGGGGCGCGACCTGGCGACCGGGCTGGTGTCGGGCGCCGGCGTCTCGCTGCTGATCGGCCTGGTCAGCACCTTCATCTCGGCCTTCGTCGGCATCACCATCGGTGCGTTGGCCGGCTACTACAGAGGCCGGGTCGATGCGGTGCTGCTGCGCGTGATCGAGGTGTTCCAGACCGTGCCGAGCTTCGTGCTGGCCGTCGTGCTGGTGGCGCTGTTCAAGCCGTCGGTGGCGACCGTGGTGTTCGCCATCGGGATCGTGTCGTGGCCGCCCACCGCGCGGCTGGTGCGCTCGCAGTTCCTGCAGCTGCGCGAGCGCGAATTCGTGCTGGCCGGGCGCACGGCGGGCATGAGCCATGCGCGGCTGATCCTCACGCAGATACTGCCGAACGCGCTGCCGCCGGTGGTCGTGGTGTCGACCCTGGCGGTGGCGCATGCGATCCAGACCGAAGCGGCACTGGCCTTCCTCGGCCTGGGCGACCCCAACGTGATGAGCTGGGGCACCATCATCGGCAGCGGCCGCGAACAGGTCACCGACGCCTGGTACATCTGCGGCCTGCCGGGCCTCGCGATCGTCGTCACGGTGCTGGCCTTCAACCTGCTGGGCGAGGGCCTGAACGACGCCATGAACCCGCACCTGCGGCGGAGGTAGGCGCATGGCCCTGCTCGAAATCCACGAACTCCAGACCTGGTTCGATACCCGCGCCGGCGTGGTGAAGGCGGTGGACGGCGTCTCGCTGAGCGTCGACCGCGGCGAGACGGTCGCGCTGGTCGGTGAAAGCGGCAGCGGCAAGTCCGTCACAGCATATTCGATCCTGCGGCTGATTCCGCGCACGCAAGGTCGCATCGCGGGCGGTCGCATCGTCTTCGACGGCACCGACCTCGTCACGCTGCCCGAGGCCGGCATCCGCGCGCTGCGCGGCAACCGCATCTCGATGATCTTCCAGGAGCCGCTGTCGGCGCTCAACCCGGTGCTGAGCATCGGCAGCCAGATCGCTGAGGCGATCCGCCTGCACCGGCCGGTCGACCGCAAGGCGGCCTGGGACCAGGCGGTGCACCTGCTCGACCGCGTCGGCATCCCGATGGCGCGGCGCCGCGCGGACGACTTTCCGCACCAGCTCTCGGGCGGCATGCGGCAACGCGTGGTCATCGCGATCGCGCTGGCCTGCGAACCTGACCTGTTGATCGCCGACGAGCCGACCACCGCGCTGGACGTCACGACGCAGGCGCAGATCCTCGAGCTGCTGCAGGAACTGCAGGCCGAGCGCGGCATGGGCCTGCTGCTGATCACGCACGACCTGGGCGTGGTGGCCGAAGTGGCCGACCGCGCCGCGGTCATGTACGCCGGGCGGGTGGTGGAGCAGGGCACTGTCGCGCAGCTGTTCGATGCGCCGGCGCATCCGTACACGGCCGGCCTGCTGGCATCGATGGCGCTGGGCGAGCTGGTGCCGGGCAGCCGGTTGCCCGAGATCGCGGGCACCGTGCCTTCGCTGCTCGACATGCCGCCCGGCTGTGCTTTTGCGCCGCGCTGCCCGCAGGCGCGCGCCACCTGCCTCGGCGCGCGGCCCGTGCTCGATGCGGTGGGACAGGGCGCGGCGCATCGTGTCGCGTGCTTCTTACCGCTTGCGGCCGTCGCTTCGGCTGAAGCGCGTGAACTGCTGCGGGAGGTGGCATGAGCACGCCGCTGTTGAGCCTGAAGAAGGCCATCAAGCACTACCCGACCCAAGCCGGCACGGTGCACGCGCTCGACGGTGTCGACCTCGAGGTCGGACGCGGCGAGACGCTGGGCCTGGTCGGTGAGAGCGGCTGCGGCAAATCGACCGTGGCACGCGTCGCGCTGCGCCTGACGCCGCTGACCGCGGGTCGGATCGACTTCGACGGTGAGGACGTGACGAAGCGCGAAGGCAAGGCCTTGCAGTCGGTGCGCAGCCGCCTGCAGATGGTGTTCCAGGACCCGTATGCCTCGCTCAATCCGCGCGTCAATGTCGGCCGTGCGCTGGAGGAGCCGCTGGTGGTGCAGCAGCGCGGCACCGCGGCCGAGCGGCGCGAGCACGTGGCCTGGGCGCTGGCGCGTGTCGGCCTGCGGCCCGAGATGGCCACGCGCTACCCGCACGAGTTCTCAGGCGGGCAGCGACAGCGCATCGGCATCGCGCGCGCGCTCATGCTGCGTCCGGAGCTGATCGTCTGCGACGAGGCCGTGTCCGCGCTCGACGTGTCGGTGCGCGCGCAGGTGCTGAACCTGCTGCTCGGGCTGCGCGAGGAGTTCGGCGTGTCCTATCTCTTCATCTCGCACGACCTGTCGGTGGTGCGGCACATGTCCGACCGCATCGCTGTGATGTACGCCGGCCTGGTGGTCGAGCAGGGAACGCGTGATGCGGTGTGGCGCGCGCCGCTGCATCCCTACACCCGCGCCCTCATGTCCGCGATTCCACGCACGCAGCCGGGCGCGGTGCATCGCGCTCGCACTGTGCTCGCGGGCGACCTGCCTGATCCGCTGCAGCCGCCCGTGGGCTGCCGCTTTCATCCACGCTGCCCGCAGGCAGCAGACCGGTGCCGGCAGGAGGCGCCCGCGCTGCGGCCGGTCGCCTCGCAATGGGTCGCCTGCCACTTCGTCTGACCTAATCCGCCTTGATGCCGCTGACCTTGACGATCTGCGCGTAGCGTTCGTACTCCGCTGCCACCTGGAGAGAAAAGGCGCGCTGCGTGTCGCCCGTGCTCTCGATGCCCTGCGCGGCGAGATCGGCGCGCACGGCCGGGCTGCGCACGATCGGCGTCACCGCCGCGCCGATCGCGTCGACGACCGCCTGTGGCGTCCGCGCCGGCGCGAAGAGGCCGAACCAGGTGCCGGATTTGAAGCCCGCGTAGCTGTCGGCCACGGTGGGTACGTCGGGCAGGAGCGGATGCCGCGCCTCACCGCCGACCGCCAGCGCGACCAATCGGCCGCTGCGGATGTGCGGTAGCGCGGGCCCGATGGCGATGAACATCACGTCGACCTGGCCGGCGATCACGTCCTGCATGCCCAGCGGGCCGCCGCGGTACGGGATGTGGGTGACATGGATCCCGGCCCGCTGCTTGAGCAACTCCATGCCGAACTGCTGCGGGCTGCCGTTGCCGGCAGATGCATAGTTGTACTGTCCCGGCTTGAGCTTCGCGGCACTGGTGAAGTCGCGCAGCGTCTTGAATCCGGTCCGTGGGTTGGCCACCAGGACGAAATCGATCTTTCCGAGCGACACGACAGGCACCAGGTCGGCACGCGCGTCGTAGGGCAGGCCAGGCAGCAGCTGGGGCAGGATCGTGATCGGGCCATCGGCGCCTACCAGCATGCTGTAGCCGTCCGCGGGCGCCTTCGCGAGCGCCTCCGCCGCGACGATGCCGCCGGCCCCCGCACGGTTGTCGATCACGACGGGCTGCTTCCACACATCGGACAGGCGCGGCCCGAGATAACGGGCCAAGACATCGGGCGCGCTGCCGGGCGTGTTGGCCACTGTGATGTGGACGGAGTGGGTCGGCCAGTTCGGGACCGGCGTCTGCGCCTGCACCGACGCGATGTGCACGGTGCTGCAGATCAGCACGAAAGCGGTTTGAAGGAATGTCGATAGACGCATGAGGTCTTCCGGTTCAACGCGTGGCGCGCGATGGCGCAGCGGCCGACAGGGGCTTCACGAAGCGCAGTGTCATGCGGTCCGACTCGCCGATCGCCACGTACTTCGCCCGGTCAACCTCGCCACCTCGCAACGTGGGCGGCAGCGCCCACACGCCTTGCGCATGGTCGTGCGTGTCGCGCGGGTTGGCATTGACCTCGCTGGCGGCCTGGAACACGAAGCCGGCGGCGCGGGCGCGTTCGACGACGAAGTCCTGCGGAACGTAGCCGCTGTCGATCACGCGTGCCAGCGAGGTGCCGGGCGGCGCGCGGTGCTCCTCCACGCCCAGCACACCCCCGGGCTTGAGCACGTCGAAGAAGGCGCGCAGCGTCTCGTCGAAGTGCCCGTCGGCGATCCAGTTGTGGATGTTGCGGAAGGTGAGCACGGCGTCCGCACCACCCGGTGGATGAATGTCGGTGAAGTGCGTGACTGGCAAGGTGCCGAGCACCACGCGCCTGTAGGTCACCGGGTCGGCTGCGAGTTTGGCGCGGAATGCGGCGCGGGCGCGGCGCTGCTCGCTCGTACCGTCGGCGGGATAGTGCGCTGCGTACAGCCGGCCGTGCGGATTCAGGAAGGGCGCGAGGATCTCGGTGTACCAGCCGCCGCCGGGCGCGATTTCGATCACCTGCCAGTCGGGGCGCAGGCCGAAGAACTCCAGCGTCTCGAAGGGATGGCGTGCACCGTCGCGTGCGCGGTTGGCCGCGCTGCGTTGCGGCCCATCGACCGCGGCGTGCAAGGCCGCGGCGGACGCCGCGGTCGGTCGGTCGACGGCAGCCGCGGCTCCTGCCAATGGCAGCAGGGCCAGCGTCGCGAGGATCCTTCGGCGAATGCTGGAGCGCTCGGTGGACGCATCGGTGGGGTCGAGCGGGGTGGTGCGGTCGTTCATCGGGTTTCCGGTGTTTGGCATGACGGGCTGGTGCGCGGTTGTGAGGATGGCATATCGCGGCGCGCCTTGCAGGGGTGCGGACCAACGCAGACCGAATCTCGAAACTCGGAATCCGTCTTTGGCAGCCGGAGGCCCCGTCCCCACAATGGGGCTACGACAGGCGGCGTTCTGCCACCGATCGAACCATCCTGTTCCTCCATGAGCGAATCGTCCTTGTCCCTGTCCTCCCGCGCACCGGTGGCGTGGATCGCCGGCGTGGGTGCGGCTGCCGGCCTCGGCGCTGCGCTGGCGCGGCGCTTCGCCGAAGGCGGCTACACCGTGGCCCTGACGGGTCGAACGCCGCAGCAGCTGGAAGCCGTGAGCGCGGCCATCCACGAAGCCGGCGGCCGCGCGCATGCGTTTGTTGGCGACGTGGCGAGCGAGGCCCAGGTCCAGGGCATCGGCCAGCGCGTGCGCGCGCTGGGCCCGCTGTCGGTGGCAGTGTTCAACGCGGCCAGTGCGGTGCGTGCCCCCACGCTCGAAATCACGGCCGAGCAGTTCACCCAGGCCTGGCGCACGACCACGCTGGGCGGGTTCCTTTTTGCCCGAGACGCGGTGCAGGCGCTGCTGGCCAACGGCGTCAGCGCGCAGTCGCCGCAGGGGCGCGGCAGCCTGCTCTTCACCGGCGCCACTGCGGCCCTGCGGGGCAAGCCGCCGTTCGCGGCCTTCGCGGCGGCCAAGGCTGGGCTGCGGTCGCTCAGTCAGAGCCTGGCCCGAGAGTTCGGGCCGCAGGGCGTGCATGTGGCCCACGTCGTGATCGACGGTGGCATCGACGGCGAACGTCTGCGCGCCGGTGCACCGCAACGTGTCGAGCAGGCCGGTGAGGACGGGCTGCTCCAGCTCGAAGCCATCGCCGAAACCTACTGGCAACTGCATGCGCAGCACCGCAGCGCGTGGACCCAGGAGATCGATCTGCGTCCCTTCAAGGAACCGTTTTGAGGACATCCCGATGAGTGCCGTCTTGAACCGCTGGCCCGGTGCCGTGACCTTGCCGAGCGTGCAGGCCGAACTCAACTACCTTCGGCCCGGTGAACCGGGAGAGGGCCGGCCTGTGAGCTACACCTTCGAGCCGCCGCCGGGCGTGCCATGGACGACGGGTGAACTCGCGCCCACGCGCTTGTCGATCCACGACGGCCGCCCGCTCGCCGCCCTGGGCGAGTTCTCGCTGGATGGCAGCGGCTTCGCCTATCGCGGGCACCGCAGTGTGGTCAGGGATTTCTCGGACGACGCTGCGATCCGCTCCGTGTACTACGCCGAGTCCGAACAATTGCTGCGCGACGTGACCGGCGCCAAGAAAGTCGTGGTGTTCGACCACACGCTGCGCGACAGCGCGCTGGGCTCGCGGGCCACTTCAGCGCTGCGTGAGCCGGTGCGCCGCGTGCACAACGACCAGACCTTCGTCTCCGGGCCGCGGCGCGTGCGGGACCACCTGCCGCCGGACGAGGCCGAGGAACGGCTCACCAACCGTTTCGCCATCATCAACCTGTGGCGGCCACTGGCCACGGTCGAGCAATGGCCGCTGGCGCTGTGCGACGCACGCACCATCGCGCCCGGCGATCTGGTGCCAAGCGATCTGGTCTACCGCGACAAGGTGGGCGAGACCTATGGCTTTCTGCACAACCCCGGCCATCGCTGGTACTGGTTCCCAAGGCTGCGGCCCGACGAGGTGCTGCTCCTGAAGATCTACGACTCGCGCGAGGACGGCACCGCGCGCCTGACTGCGCATACCGCGTTCGAACAGCCGGGTCAGTCGCCCGACGCGGCGCCGCGCCGCAGCATCGAACTGCGCGCGCTGGTGTTCTGGCCGGCCGATCGCCGCCACTGAACCGTGACGACACGGCATGGACGTCAACCGCCGAGTCCGCATATGCATAGCTGAAATGCTTCTAGGCCGAGGCGTGCGAAGGGCCATGCAAGGCGGCACAGTCGTGTGTCTTGCAAACTCCGACAGCGCGAGGCCCTCTTGAAGATCTTTTGGTTCCTTCCGACCCATGGCGACAGCCGGTACCTGGGCACCGCCCATGGCGCACGCAGCGTGAGCCACCGCTACCTGCGACAGGTGGCGCAGGCTGCGGACGAACTCGGTTACGAAGGTGTGTTGATCCCGACGGGGCGTTCGTGCGAAGACTCCTGGGTCGTCGCGTCCTCTCTGGCGCCCTTCACGGAGCGCCTGAAATTTCTGGTCGCCATCCGCCCCGGCATCATCTCGCCCACCGTGTCAGCGCGCCAGGCCGCGACGCTGGACCGCTTCTCCGACGGCCGCTTGCTGATCAACGTCGTGACCGGTGGTGACCCGGACGAACAACATGGCGACGGCAGCTTCCTCACGCACGCGGAGCGCTACGAGGTCACCGACGAATTCCTCCGCATCTGGCGCGGCGTGGCGGCGGGCGAGACGGTCAACTTCAGTGGCAAGCACCTTCGGGTCGAGAACGCGAAGACGCTCTATCCGCCGGTCCAGAAGCCCTATCCGCCGCTGTGGTTCGGTGGGTCGTCCGATGCCGCCATCGAACTCGCGGGCGAGCAGGTGGACGTCTATCTGACCTGGGGCGAACCCCCGGCTGCCGTGGCCGAAAAAATCGCCAAGGCGCGCGCCGCGGCGGCAAAACACGGACGCACGCTGCGCTTCGGCATCCGCCTGCACGTGATCGTGCGCGAGACCTCCGAAGCGGCATGGCGCGCGGCGGACGAACTGATCTCGTACGTCACCGACGAAACAGTCGCTGCCGCCCAGAAGGCATTCTCGCGATTCGACTCCGTCGGCCAGCAGCGCATGGCCGCCTTGCATGGCGGGCGGCGCGACCAGCTCGAGGTGTCGCCCAACCTCTGGGCCGGCGTCGGCCTGGTGCGCGGCGGGGCGGGCACGGCGCTGGTGGGCGATCCGCACGAGGTCGCGGCGCGCATTCGGGAATACGCCGAGCTGGGCATCGAGACCTTCATCTTCTCCGGCTACCCGCATCTGGAAGAAGCGTACCGGCTGGCCGAACTGGTGTTTCCGCTGCTGCCGCTCGATCTGCTGCGGCCGCCGGGCCAAGCCAACCTCACCGGGCCATTCGGCGAGGTCATCGCCAACGACATCGTTCCGCCGCCCCGCACACCGGCCTGAGCGTTTCTTCGTCCGTTTCATTCACCTGCGCGCCGTGCTTCCTGCGGCGCCATCGACCTTCACTTTCCGCTCCATATGGCCCACAAACTCAAGATCGTCGCCGTCTCCGGCGGCTTGCAACGCCCATCCCGCACCCTTGCACTGGTCGAGCAGCTGCTCGAAGGTCTCGCCGCTGCCGGGCCCGTTGCGCAGACACGTCTGATCGAACTTGGCGAGATCGTGCCGAAGTTCGGCAACGTGCTGCAACGCGCGCAACTGCCGCCAGAGGTCGAATCGATCCTGCGCGACATCGAGACGGCCGACCTGCTGCTGGTGGCCAGCCCGATCTACCGCGGCTCCTACACCGGCCTGTTCAAGCACCTGTTCGACTTCGTGCACCACGAGTCGTTGATCGACGTGCCGGTGCTGCTGGCAGCGACCGGCGGCAGCGACCGCCATGCCTTGGCGATCGACCACCAACTGCGCCCGCTGTTCAGCTTCTTCCAGGCCCACACGCTCCCGATCGGCGTGTATGCGACCGACAAGGAGTTCGACAACTACCGCGTCAGCAACGACGCGTTGCGCGCCCGCATCGCGCTGGCGGTGGAACGTGCGGTGCCGGTGCTGCGCCAGCGCGCCGAGCGACCGCTCACGGTGCCGACGCTGGCGCTCGTCTAAGGACGTCATGTGAGGATCCAGGCGCGCGGCCTGGGCCCTCAACCTGCTCAGCGATGCACTACACGCCGCGCTCGACCCGCGCCTGCGCCGTTCGACGCGCACTGAGCCGGTGGTGCTGTGACCACTCTTCTTCGAGTACTCCATGCCCCCATCTCCTGAGACACCCACGCCCGCCACCCGGTTGCCGAGCCGCCCCGACCCGAGCCGCGTACACCGCATCGCGAACGACGCCGAGGCCCTGGAAGCGGCGCATCGGCTCGCCGCCGAGTTCGCGCCTGGTGCCTCGCAACGCGACCGAGAACGCCTGCTGCCTTGGGACGAACTCGACCGTTGGTCCGAGAGCGGACTCGGCGGCATCACCGTGCCGCGCAACCATGGCGGCGCCGACGTGTCCTTTGCCACCCTGGCCGAGGTGTTCGTGATCCTGTGCGCGGCCGATCCGGCGCTCGGCCAGATCCCGCAGAACCACTTCGGCGTGCTGGGCGTGTTGCGCGAGATCGGGAGCGACGAGCAGAAGCGCCGTTTCTACGCCGAGGTGCTGGCGGGCGGCCGTCTCGGCAACGCCGGACCGGAACGCACGTCGAAGACCATCCTGCAGGGCGCGACGCGGCTGCAGCGCACCGCCGATGGCCTGCGCCTGAGCGGTCATCGCTTCTATTCCACCGGCGCACTGTTCGCGCACCGCATCCCCGCGCGCGCGCTCGACGACGAGGGCCGCGCCGTGCAGGTCTGGGTGCCGCGCGATGCGCCGGGGCTCACGGTGATCGACGACTGGTCCTCGTTCGGCCAGCGCACCACGGCCAGCGGCAGCGTGGTGTTCGAGCAGGTGGCAATCGACGAAGCCGACGTGCTGCCGATCTGGCAACTGGGCGACCGGCCTGGCCTGTTCGGTCCCAACTCGCAGATTGTGCAGGCGGCCATCGACCAGGGCATCGCCCAGGCGGCTGTGGCCGATGCCATCGGTGTCGTGCGCGAGCGCGCGCGGCCCTGGATCGATTCGGGTCTGGCGCATGCCCACGACGACCCGTACCTCATTGCCGACGTCGGCCGACTGCAGATCGACCTGCATGCCGCCCACGAGGTGCTGCTGGAGACCGGCCGCATCTTCGATGCCATCGCCGCGTTGCCCGTCGTCACGGCCGAGGACAGCGCCCGCGCCTCGGTCGCCGTGGCGGAGGCCAAGGTGCTGACCACCCGCATCGCGCTGGAAGCCAGCGAGAAGCTGTTTGAGCTGGTCGGCTCGTCGGCCACCCGTGCGCAGCACAACCTGGACCGCCACTGGCGCAACGCACGCACCCACACGCTGCACGACCCGGTGCGCTGGAAGACGCATCTGATCGGCAACCACCTGCTCAACGGTGTTCTGCCGCCGCGCCACTCATGGAACTAATCGCATGCCTGCGCTGACACCCCGGGCAACAGCACCGGCTCTCGCCCCCTCGGTTCGACCCGCAACCATCCGCGACGACGCGCATGCCATCGAGGTGGCACGTGTGCTAGCCCGCGAATTCGCACCGGGCGCCGCGGCGCGCGACCGCGACCGGCTCCTGCCCTCGGCCGAGCTCGACGCCTTCGTCGCCAGCGGCCTGTGGGCCATCACCGTGCCGCGCGCCTTCGGTGGCGCTGGCGTGTCGAACGGCACGCTGGCCGAGGTGGTCGCCATCATCTCGGGGGCAGACGGGTCGCTCGGCCAGATTCCGCAGAACCATTTCTATGCGCTCGAGGTCCTGCGCGTGGGCGGCACCGAGGCGCAGCAGCGCTTCTTCTACGGCCGCGTGCTGTCCGGCGAGCGCTTCGGCAATGCGCTGGCCGAGATCGGTCACAAGGATTTCAAGCGCCGCACGCGGCTCGTGCCCGAGGGCGACGACTTCCGTGTCGACGGCCGCAAGTTCTATTGCACCGGCGCGCTGTATGCGCACTGGATTCCCACGCTGGTGGTCGCCCTCGAGAGCGGGCGCGAGGTCACCTACCTCGCCTTCGTGCCGCGCGACGCCGAGGGCGTGCAGATCACCGACGACTGGGACGGCTTCGGCCAGCGGGTGACCGGCAGCGGCTCGGTGACCTTCGACAACGTCCACGTCAAGGCCGACTGGGTGGTGCCCTTCCTCGCGTCCTTCGAGCGGCCGACGACCATCGGCCCGTTCGCGCAGATCCTGCATGCGGCGATCGATCTGGGCATCGGCCGCGGTGCGATGCAGGCGACCTTGCCCTTCGTGCGCGAACGCTCGCGCCCCTGGATCGACGCCCAGGTCGAACGTGCCAGCGACGATCCGCTGCTGATACAGCAGGTCGGCGACATCGCCGTGCGCCTGCGCGCGGCCGAGGCGCTGGTGCGACGTGCCGGCCGCATCGTCGATGCCGCGCAGCAGGATCCCACCGAGCGCAGCGTCGCTGCGGCCTCCATCGCCGTGGCCGAAGCGCGCGCCCTCACCACCACCGCGTCGCTGGATGCCGGCACGCGGCTGTTCGAACTCGCCGGCACCGGCGCCACGCTCGACGGCCTGGGCCTGGACCGCTTCTGGCGCAACGCGCGCACCCACACGCTGCACGACCCGGTGCGCTGGAAGTACCACGCCGTGGGCAACTACTACCTCAACGACCGCCTGCCGCCCCGGCACGGCGCGTTGTGAATCTCCGCATCTCTTGTCATCACCTGGAAACCATCCCATGCGTCTCTTGCCTCTTCGCCGCCGTCTCATGTTGCTGCTCACCGGTCTGCTGCTGACCGGTGCGGCGCAGGCCGCCGATCCTGTCGTGCTGAAAGTCGGCGACCAGAACTACTACAACATCCGCGCCTCCTTCGAACTGTCGAAGGCGCTGGAAGGCGCGCCGTACAAGGTGGAGTGGTCGGGCTTCCAGGCTGCGGCACCGCTGTCGGAAGCGCTCAACGCAGGGGCCATCGACATCGGTTTTCTCGGCGATTCGGGCTTTCTCTTCCTGGCCTCGAAAAGTACGACGGCCCGGCTGATCGGCGTGACGCGCCAGAACCCGCAGACCGTGGCGTTGCTGGTCCCGAAGGATTCCACCGCCAAGACCATTGCCGATCTCAAGGGCAAGAAGGTTGCCTACTGGCCCGGCGCCTGGAGCCAGCAATTGACCCTCGGCGCGCTCGACAAGGCCGGCCTGCCGGCCGACCACGTGCAGTTCGTCAAGCTGATGCCGCTGGACGCCGCGAGTGCGCTGCCGGGCGGCAGCATCGACGCCTTTCCGGTCTGGGAGCCCTACATCTCGCAGCAGATCGTGCAGTCGGGCGCGCGGCCGCTGTTCACGGCCGAGGGCGTCATTCCCGCCCTGAGCACCATCGCGGCCTACGGACCCTCGGTCGACAGCAAGCGCGCAGCCATCGCCGACTTCCTGGTGCGCCTGAAGAAGGCCCGCGCCTGGGTCGACGCGAACACGGACGCCTACGCCGACGCCTGGGCGCAGCGCGCCAACCTCGACCGCGCGGTGTCGCGCCACTGGCTGCGGCAGGCCAAGCTCACGGTGGGACCGGTCGATGCACAGGCCGCCCGGGACCTGCAGGGCACGGCCGACTTCCTGCACAAGGTGGAGGTCCTGCCCGTTGCGTTCGACACCCGCAAGGTGATCGATACCTCGTTCACCCCGTCGCTGGCGCATTGAGCCCGGCGTGTTGCCTTCACCCCCTTCATCCCGGAGCTTCGATTGACTTCATCCAGCACCCGCGGCCAATCGGCCGTTTCACGCCGACGCGCGTTGCAACTCGCTACCGCCGGCTCGTTGACGGCACTCGTCGGCCTGCCCGCCGTGGCGGCTCTGAAAGAGCCGCCGGGCACCACCAAGCTCCTCAAGGTCGGCGTCACCACCGGCCCGCACGAGCAGGTCTTCGAGGTCGTCAAGCGCGTGGCCGAGCGCGACTACGGCCTGAAGGTCCAGATCGTTCCCTTCACCGACTACAGCAGGCCCAACGCCGCGCTCGATGCCGGTGACCTCGATGCGAACAGCTTCCAGCATCGCCCCTTCCTGTCCGCGCAGGTGCGCTCGCGCGGGTACAAGATCGTCGGCTTCGGCGGCACCTGGATCGGGCCGATCGCCATTTACTCGAAGAAGTTCAAGACCATCGATGCCTTGCCCGAGGGTGCGCGCATCGCCATCCCGAACGACCCCGCCAATGAGAGCCGCACGCTGCTGCTGCTTCAGAAAGCCGGCGTCATCAAGCTGCGCACCGGCATCGATCCGATCGAAGGCATCAACGCCACGCCGCGGGACGTGATCGACAACCCGAAAAAACTCCGCTTCGCGGAGATCGAGGCGGCGCAACTGCCGCGCACGCTGGACGACACCGACGCATCGGCCGTGAACGCCGACTACGCCCTCAAGGCGGGCCTCAACCCGGTGCGCGACGGCATCCTCGTGGAAGACAAGGACGGCCCTTACGCCTGCCTCATTGCCGTGCGCGAGCAGGACCAGTCCCAGCCCTGGGTGCAGCAACTGGTCAAGGCCTACCAGACCGACGAGGTGCGCGACTTCATCGTCAAGACCTTCGGCGGCGGTGTGGTCCCGGCCTTCTGAATTCGCGAGCGGACACCCATGACTTCGAAGAAGCAGATCCTGCTCAACGCATTCAACATGAATTGCGTCGGCCACATCAACCATGGCCTGTGGACGCATCCGCGCGACGAGTCCACGGCCTACAACACGATCGAGCACTGGACCGGCATCGCGCGCACGCTCGAGCGGGGCCTGTTCGACGGGCTCTTCATCGCCGACATCGTGGGCGTGTACGACGTCTACCAGAAGAACGTCGATGTGACGCTGCGCGAATCGATCCAGTTGCCGGTCAACGACCCCATGATGCTCATCTCGGCCATGGCGGCCGTGACGCAGAACCTGGGCTTCGGCGTGACGGTCAATCTCAGCTACGAATTGCCCTACCTTCTGGCGCGTCGCTTCTCGACGCTGGACCACCTCACGCGCGGGCGCATCGGCTGGAACATCGTGACGGGTTACCTCGACAGCGCCGCGCGCGCCATGGGGCTCTCGGAACAACTGCCGCACGACGAGCGCTACGACCGCGCCGACGAGTTCTTGGAGGTGCTCTACAAGCTGTGGGAAGGCAGCTGGGAGGAGGGTGCGGTGCGCCGTGACAAGGCCGCGCGCGTGTTCACCGACCCGGCCAAGGTCCACAAGGTCCAGCACCAGGGCCGCTACTACCAGGTCGATGGCTACCACCTGGCGGAGCCCTCGCCGCAGCGCACACCGGTGCTGTTCCAAGCGGGCAGCTCGGGCCGCGGCCAGCAGTTCGCCGGACGGCATGCGGAATGCGTGTTCATCTCTCCGCCCAACAAGGCGGCCGCACGCAAGAGCGTCGATTCGCTGCGCGAGCAGCTGGTGCGTTCGGGCCGGCGCGCCGACGACGTGAAGGTGTTCGTGGGCGCTGCCGTGGTCACGGGTGCCACCGAGAAGCAGGCGCGGGAGAAGCACGAGGACTACAAGCGCTACGCCAGCCGCGAGGCAGGCCTGGCGCATTTTTCCGCCAGCACCGGCGTTGACTATTCGCAGTACGACCTCGACGAGCCGATCCGCTACGGCCCGACCAACGCCATCGAATCGGCGGCCCGCACTGCCGAGCAGCACGGCTGGACGCGGCGACAGCTGCTGGAGATCTTCGAACTGGGCGGCCGCTACCCGGCCATCGTGGGCGACCCGGCCCGGGTGGCCGACGAACTCCAATCGTGGATCGACGAAACCGGTGTGGACGGCTTCAACCTGAGTCGCACCGTGGCGCCCGAGAGCTACGAGGACTTCGTCGACCTGATCGTGCCTGAGCTGCAGGAGCGGGGTGTCTACAAGACCACGTACGCACCCGGCACCCTGCGCAAGAAGCTGTTCCGCGAATCGGATCGCCTGCCGGCGCGGCACGCAGCGTCGCAGTTCCGGCCCGTGCCAGCGACCGTTGCCTAGAGTGCGTGGGCCTGTTCGAGGGCGTGTCGCACCGACGCGATGACCTCGCCCACCGCCGCGCCATCGCGATCGCGTGGCTGGGCGAGCGGCACGGCGATCGGCGGAAAGATGCGGCCGGGGTTGGCTTCGAACACCACCACTCGATCACCCAGGTAGACCGCCTCGTCGATGTCGTGCGTCACCATCAGCACCGCGACGCGGTGGGCGCGTGCCACGCGCAGCAGCAGCTCCTGCAGCTTGAGGCGGGTGAAGGCGTCGACGGCGGAGAAGGGCTCGTCGAGCAACAGCACGCGCGGCTGAACGAACAGGCCGCGGGCGATGGCGACCCGCTGCGCCTGCCCGCCGGACAGTTCCTTGGGCAGGCGGCCGCCCAGCCCCGGCAGGCCGACCTCGTCGAGCAGTGCGGCGACGCGCGAGGCGTCGACCACACCGCCCGCGTCGAAGCCGACGTTGCCGGCGACCGTCAGCCACGGGAACAGGCGAGGCTCCTGGAATACGAAGCGGATGTCGCGTGTCGGTCCCGAGAGCGGCTGCCCGTCGAGGCGCACCTTGCCCGCATAGTCCCGGTCCAAGCCGGAGGCGATGCGCAGCAGCGTGCTCTTGCCGCAGCCGCTGGCGCCGACCAGCGTGACGCACTCGCCTCCGTGCAGCTGCAGGCGGATGTCGTGCAGCACCTCCTGGCCGGCGAAGGACTTGTGCCGCACGTGGATGTCGAGCAGGGGAGAAGGGGTGGTCATGGTGCTGTGCAGAGAGATAACGTTCAACGCCGTGTGGCCACCGTGTCGCGCCACGACAGCCAGCAGTTCTCGAGCCACTGCATGCCGCTGTCGGTGAGCTTGCCCATCACGGCGAGCAGCACGATGGCGCCCAGCACGATATCGGCGCGGCCGGTTTCGCGGCCGTCGGTGAGGAGGTAACCCAGGCCCCGTGTCGCCGCGATGAGCTCGGCCGCGACCATGAACATCCAGGCCAGCGACAGGCCGTTGCGCAGCCCGGTCCACACCGCCGGCAGCGCGGCGGGCAGCAGGACCCGGCGGGCCATCGCCAACGGGCCGAGGCCGGCCATCTCCGCCACCTCGACCAGCTTCCGGTCGACGTCGCGCAGGCCCGATGCGACCCCCATGTACACGGGGAAGAAGGCGCCGATCGCGATGAGCGCCAGTTTGGCGCCTTCGTCGATGCCGAGCCACAGCAGCAGCAGCGGCACCCATGCGAGCGACGGGACGGCGCGCAGCGCCTGGAAGCTCGGATCCAGCAGCGCCTCGGCGCGCCGGCTCAGGCCGACCCACACGCCCAGGGCGACCGCAAGCGCCGCGCCGGCCGCGAAGCCGACGGCGACGCGCGCGGTGCTGACCAGCACGTGCGTTGCGAGACCTTGCTGCGCCAGTTCGTACAGCGTGCGCGCGATGTCGCTGGGCGGTGGCAGCAGGTGCGCCGGCACCCAGCCGGCCTGCACGGCAAGCTCCAGGCCGAGCAGCACAAGCACCGGCAGTACCACGCCGAGCCAGCGCGACGGGCGCGGGGAGGGCGTGTGTCGCTGCTGCTGCGGTGGCGGTGCAGCGATGTGCTTGCGCGTGTCGGTGTTCGAGGTCGCAAGCGCCGACCCGGGCTCCAGCGCGTTGAGCGGTGGCCGTGAGCTCATGCGCGCGTCAGGCCGCCACGCCGGCGAGCTGCGTGCGCGCGAACTGGGTGTCGACCAGATCGGCGATCACCTTGTTCAGGTTCGTGCCCGGTCGCACCAGCTGTTCCTCGAGCAGGATCGGCGATGCCGCCTGCAGCGCCTTCACATGCTCGCTGGAGGGTTGCGGTGCGCTCAGGTCGGTGCGCAGCTTGAGCTGGAGCAGCGCCACCTCCAGGCTCACCTTGGCTTCTTCCGACAGGATGCGTGCGGCCTCTGCCGTGTTGGCGAGGGTCCACTTGCGGGCGCGCTCGTAGGCGGCGATCACGCGGTGCAACGCTTCCGGGTGGCGCGCCTGGAAGTCCTCGCGCACATTCAGGAATCCGTAGGTGTTGAAGGCCACGTTGCGGTAGATCAGGCGGGAGCCGGCGTCCAGTTCGCTGGCGGCCATCAACGGGTCGAGCCCGGCCCAGGCATCGACGCGCCCCTGTTCGAGTGCCACGCGCCCGTCCGCATGCTGTAGGCCCACATGCTCGATGTCGCTGCGGCGCAGCTTCACGGTCTGCAGGGCGCGCAGCAGGAAGAGATACGGGTCGGTGCCCTTGGTCGCCGCGATCTTCTTGCCCTTGAGGTCGGCCAGCGTGCGGATCGGCGAATCCTTGCGCACGACGAGTGCGGTCCATTCGGGGCGGGAGAAGATGTAGGGCGTGCGGATGGGATTGCCGTTCGCGCGGGCCAGCACGGCGGCCAGGCCGGCGCTGGAGCCGATGTCGATGCTGTTGCCGTTGAGGTACTCGAGCGCGCGGTTGCTGCCGGCGCTCAAGACCCACTTGACGTCGATGCCGTCCTTCCTGAAGTCCTGCTCCAGCCAGCCGAAGCGGCGCAGCACCAGGCTGGTGGGCGAGTAGTAGGCGTAGTCGAGGCGGACTTCCTTCGGTGCATCGGCAGCGCGTACGAGCGCGGGCAGGGCAAGGGTCGTGGCGCCAGCAACGGCACCGTGAAGGACTGAACGGCGTTTCATGGGTCGGCTCCTGCAGGACGATGGGCAAAGCCAGCAACGTTAGCGCCGTGCCCGCGCCGCGGCAAAGCCGAAATTCGAGCTTGCTTATGCGCTCGTCGTCGTGTCCCGCCGTGCCCTGTCGCGCATCACGCCGCCTCGGCGAACGGCGTGCGGATGTCCGCCAGGAACTGCTGTGCCCGCGGATGCTGCGGCCGGTTGAAGAAGTCCTGCGGCGTGGCGCGTTCGAGCACGCGCCCCTCGTCCATGAACAGCACGCGGTCCGCCACGTCGCGCGCGAAGCCCATCTCGTGCGTGACGCAGACCATCGTCATGCCGTCGCGCGCCAGGTCGCGCATCACCAGCAGCACCTCGCCGACCATCTCCGGGTCGAGCGCGCTGGTCGGTTCATCGAACAGCATCAGCGGCGGCTTCATCGCGAGTGCGCGTGCGATCGCCACGCGCTGCTGCTGCCCGCCCGACAGGTCGGCCGGGTAGGCCGCGGCTTTGTGGGCAAGGCCGACGCGGTCGAGCAGCGCCATCGCGCGCTCGTCGGCCTCGCGCTGCGTGAGCCCGCGCAGCTGCACCGGCGCCAGCGTGCAGTTCTGCAGCACGTTCAGGTGCGGAAACAGATTGAACTGCTGGAACACGAAGCCGATGTGCGAGCGGAACTCGTTGAGCCGGGTCTCGCGCGCGTGGATGTCCTGACCGTCGACCCGGATGGTGCCGGACTCGATCGGCTCGAGCCGGTTGATGGTGCGGATGAGGGTCGACTTGCCCGAGCCCGAGGGGCCGCAGACCACGACCACCTCGCCGCGCTGCACGGTCTCGGTGATGTCGACCAGCGCGTGGTAGGCCCCGTACCACTTGTTGACCTTGTCGAACTGGATCATGGGGAATGACTTTCAGGTGTGCTTAATGCGGCACGGGGCGGCACCGGGCGCCGGGCCCGGCCGCGGACATGCCGCCGCTCCAGCCACCACGCGACGCGCGACAGTCCGAAGCAGAGGACGAAGTAGCTCAGGCCGAGGAAGAAGTACACCTCGGCCGGCTTGGTGAACACCTGCGAATTGATTTGCGAGGCGATGAACGACACCTCGGTCAGGCCGATGATGTAGCCCAGCGAGGTCTCCTTGATGGTCGAGACGAACTGGTTCACCAGCGACGGCAGCATCGAGCGCACCGCCTGCGGCAGCACCACCGACCGCAGGCTGCGCCAATAGCCCAGGCCGAGCGAGCGCGCGCATTCGACCTGGCCGCGCGGCACGCCCTGAATGCCGGCGCGGAAGATCTCCGCCAGATACACGGCGTCGAAGATCACCAGTGCGATCAGCATGGTCGTGAACTGGTCGGTCTTGACGCCGGTCACGCTCGGCAGGAAGAAGTAGGCCCAGAAGATCGTCATCAGCAGCGGCGTGCCGCGCACCACGAACACCAGCGCGGTGACGGGGCCGCGGACCCAGGCGAAGGGGCTCACGCGGCCGATGCCCAGCAGGACCCCCAGCGGAAGCCCGAGCAGCAGGCCGAGCGACGCCAGCACCACGGTCAGCGCCAGTCCGCCCAGCGGCCCGTTCGGGTATTGGCCGACGAGGAAGTACAGCCAGTAGGTATCGATCAGTTCCAGCATCGCATCGTCCTCAAGCGGGCCGGACGGGATAGCGTTGCTGGTACCAGGCCGCGAGGCCGGTGATGACGAGCGAGACCGTGAGGTAGGCCGCAGTGGCGAAGCCGAAGGCCTCGAAGCTGCGGAAGGAGGCGCTCTCGACCTTGCCGGCCTGGTACATCAGCTCGGCCGCGCCGATCACGGTCGCGATGCTGGTGTTTTTCCAGAGGTTGAGCGTCTGCGAGATCAACGGCGGCACGGTGATGCGCAGCGCCTGGGGCAGGATGACACGGCGCATCGTGGCCAGAAAGCCGAAGCCGAGCGCGCGCCCGGCCTCGAACTGCACCGGCGGGATCGCACGGATGCCGCTGCGGATGTCTTCCGCCATGAACGCCGCGGTGTAGAGCGTGAGCGCGATCACGGCGCTGACGGCCTCGATGTTGCCGGCGTAGAGCCAGGCCTTGACGGCATCGGGCAAGAGCTCCGGTGCACCGAAGTACCAGAACAGCATGTGCGCCAGCAGCGGGATGTTGCGGATCGACTCGACGAAGCCGAAGCCGATCCACCGCAGCGCCGCGACGGGCGCCAGCCGAAGCAGGGCCACGAGCAGCGCCAGCGGCAGCGCGAAGACGAGCGTTGCCGCCGCGAGTTGCAGCGACAGCAGCAGGCCGGCCACGAGCATGTCGTGGTAGGCGCCGCGCAGCAGCATGGAATAGTCGAACAAGGGCATGCAAAGCAACGATGCGAAGCAAAGCCCCAGCACGCGAGGTGATGGGGCTCGGCGCTCGGCGACGCAGCAGGCTCAGCCGTCGATCTTGTCGGACTCGAACTTGAACGGACGCTTGTCGAACTTGGTCTTGGTCGTCGGGCCGTACCATTTGAAGAAGATCTTCTCGGCCTGGCCGGATGCCTCGAGCTCGCGAAGCGTCTCGTCGACGACGGTCTTGATGCCCGTCTCACCCTTCTTGATGCCCAGTGCCAGCGGCTCGACACTCAGATTGGTCGGCAGGATCGCGTAGTCCTTGCCGCGTTCGCCCAGCTTGCCCAGATCGTCGATCAGCGAGCTCTCGTCGTTCACGTAGGCGATGCCCTTGCCCTGCTGCAGCGCCAGGAAGGCTTGCTGCGTGGTCTCGAAGGTCACGACCTCCACGCCCGGCACCGCCTTGCGGATGTTCGGCTCCTGCGTGCCGCCCTTGACCGTCAGCACGCGCTTGCCGCTCAGCTGCGGCACGTCGGCGATGCCGCTGGTCTTCTTGACCAGCACCTTCTGGCCGGTGATGAAGGTGGTCAGCGAAAAGTCGATCTGCGCCTCGCGTTCCTTGTTGTGGGTGAGCGATGCCGCCAGCAGGTCCACATGGCCCTGCTGCAGTTCGGGGATGCGCGCCGCGACGGCGATCTGCTTGAACACGGGCTTGACGCCGATCTTCTTCGCGACCGCATTGCCCAGGTCGACGTCGTAGCCGATCAGCTCACGTGTCTTCGGGTCGACGAAGCTGTTGGGTTCGTCGGTGCCGAGCACGCCGATGACGATCTGGCCCTTCTTCTTGATGTCCGCCAGTTGGTCGGCGTGGGCCAGGCCGGCCAGCGCGAAGCTGGTGGCAATGATGGCTGCGAAAAGACGATGGCGCATGTTCAGGTCTCCCAGTGTTGGATATGGCGGGGCGACGGTATGTCCCCTTGCTCCCGGAAAGGAGCCTATCCAAGGCGAGAAAAGAGGAAACGAAGCAATTCGCATATCGACATGACACATCGGCTACTTGAGCCCGAACCCCAGCCCTTTCAACACGCCATGCAACACGTCGCGCCCGGCCAGCGCCTCGGGCCCTCGCACGCGATGAGCCACCTGCTCGGTCCAGTCTTGTTCCGGCAGCCCCTGTTCACGCTGGAATGCGCGCAGACGCTGGTTGTATGCCGCCAGTGCTTCGAACGGCGGTGCACCATACTGTTCGCGAAACAGAACAGTTTCCTGCGGCAGGCGCGGCTTCACCGACGCAGGTGCTGCCGGGTCGGGGCGTCCGATGGCGAGGCCGAACAGTGCAAAGACGTGCGGCGGCAGGCCGAGCTCGGCCGCGACCTCTGCCGGCTTGTTGCGGATGCCGCCGGTGTAGACAGCACCCAGGCCGAGCGATTCGAGTGCGACGACCGCGTTCTGCGCGGCCAGCGCGGTGTCGATGGCGCCGAGCAGGAACAGTTCGAGGTAGTCCAGCGCTTCGGACGGAACCGAACGGGCGCGTCCGATCTCCTCCAGCCGATGCAGGTCGACCAGCCACAGCAGGAACACCGGCGCCCGCACGACATGCTTCTGGTGGCCTGCCAGCGCGGCCAGCCGGGCCTTGCGTTCGGGGTCTTCGACCGCCACCACGCTCCACGGCTGAAGGTTGGAGGACGAGGCTGCCGACTGCGCTGCCGCCACCAGCAGTTCGAGCGTCCCGGCCGGCAAGGCGTCGGGCAAATAGGCCCTGACCGAGCGGTGGGCGAGCAAGGTGTCGAGCGTCGCGTTCCACGCGTCGGGCGCAGTCAGTGCGGTATCGCGATAGCGTTCGTGCAGGCGAGACGCGGACGTTGCGGTTGGCGGCGGTGGGAAGACGGACATGGAATTCCTTCAATGCGGTCGCGCCAGCATAGGCCGTTGCGTACGATCCGTACCGGCATAAGCTCAGGCGAAAAGCTTCGTTGTCATCCGTGGTGCCACGGCGCGACACTCCGAGGCGATGAACGCCGCTCTCTCAGTCCGCCCAGACCCTTCGCCGTCGCGCCCTCCTGGTGTCGAAGGCATCGAGGGATCCGAAGGGCAGACCGATCGACTGGTGGACTGGCTGCTCGACGGCCTCGAATGGAACGCGAGCGTGTTCCACGTGGGGCAGTACTGCGGGCGGTGGCGCGCCTCGACCGCGGGCCGCGCCCGGGCGAGCTTCCATCTGATCCTCGAAGGCCGATGCTGGCTGCATCTGCCGGGCCGTGAGTCCATTGCGCTGGCGCCGCGCGATGGCGTGTTCCTGATGCGCGATGTGCCGCATTTCCTCTCGCCTTACCAGGATCCCGACATCGACTGCGCGCCGCGCGCGATGCAGCCCCTGTCGGCCACGCCGGCGTTGGGGGAAACCGGCCTGGCCTGTGGTTTCTTTTCCTTCGACGGGCCGTTCCGGGACCTGGTGGCCGATGCTTTTCCCGAATACCTGGTGCTGCGCGCCGACGACCGCACGATGGCATCGGCCGCCACGCTTTTCGACCTGATGCGCAGCGAGGCGCATCGCACGGGCCTCGAACCGTCGGTCGTGATGGATCGCCTGGCCGGGTTGCTGTTCTTCTACGGACTGCGCCATGTCTCGCGCGAAGACGTGCAAACGCGTGGGCTCTGGAGCTTGCTGCGCCGTCCGGGCTTCGCGCCCCTGGTGTCCGAGTTGCTGCAGTCGCCCGAACGGACCTGGACGGTGGACGACATGGCGGCGCGCGTGCACCTCTCGCGCGCGGCCTTCTTCAGGCAGTTCTCGGAGGCCTGCGGGCAGTCGCCCCTGCAGTTCCTGCTGCTGTTGCGGATGCAACTGGCCGCTGGGCGTCTGGCGCAGGGCGAATCCATCGGGCGGGTGGCCGAAGCCGTGGGCTACGCGTCGTATGCCGCGTTCTCGCGCGCCTTCAAGCGGGTGGTCGGCGAACAGCCGGGCGCCTGGCAGCGCGAGCGTACGAACGGGCACAAACGCGAGACGCGCGGTCATTGAGCGGCGTCGTCGACGCACGAAGAATCGGTGCATCGCCGTCGCATCGGCTCGACCCACTCGACATCCTCGCCCATGACACGCCTGACCCTGCACACCGAAGCATCTGCCCCCGAGGGCAGCCGCGCCTTCGTGGCGCGCGCCATCACCAACAACGGCTTTCTGCCCAACCTCATCGGCGTCCTGGCCAACTCGCCGCAGGCGCTGGAGACGTATCTCACGGTCGCGCAGATCAACGCCAAGGGATCGCTAACGCTGGCGGAGCGTGAGGTGGTGCAGATCACCGCGGCAAGGGTGCATGGCTGCGATTTTTGCGTGGCCGGCCACAGTGCCGCGGCATCGAAGCAGGCCAGGCTCGACACCGACACGGTGATCGCGCTGCAACGCGGCCAGGCCACCGGCGATGCGAGGCTCGATGCGTTGCGGGTGTTTGCGGAGGCGATCATCGCCACGCGCGGGAATGTCGATGATGCTGCCCTCGCGGCGTTGCGCGATGCCGGTTATTCCGATCAGCAGGCTCTGGAGGTCGTGCTCGGCGTGAGTCTGGCGACACTCTGCAACTTCGCCAACAGCCTGGCGCGCAGCCCGGTCAATGCGCAGTTGCAACCTTACTTGCCTGAGAACTTCCAGGCCGGTGCCGGGGACGCGCGTGCCGTCTGAGTCCGTTCATGACTGGCTCGACGCCCATGCCGAGGCGCTCGACGCGGACAGCGGCAAGGCAAAGGAGGTGTTGCCGCGCCTGGCCGCCGCCGGGCTGTTTCGTCTCGGTGTTCCGCGTGAGCTGGGCGGGGAGGGCGGCATCGGCGATGCCATCGAGGCGATCGCCGGCGTGGCCGAACGATCGCTGGCTGCTGCCTTCACGTTCTGGGGGCATCGCGCCTTCATCGAGTACGTGGTCCAGTCGCCCAATGCGGTGCTGCGGGAGCGCTGGCTGCCGCGGCTGCTCGACGGCACGGTGGCTGGCGCGACCGGCCTGTCGAATGCAATGAAGTACCTTGGGGGCATCGAGTCGCTGGGTGTGCGGGCCACAACGCACGGTGAGGGCGGTGGCTGGCTGCTCGAAGGCGCGGTGCCCTGGTGCACCAATCTGCGCGCGCCCGAATTCGTGGCCGCCGTGGCGGTGGCGCGTGAAGACGGCCCGCCGCTCATCGTCGCCCTGCCGTCGGGTCGGGCCGGTTTTAAGCGCAGTGCCGACCTCGACCTGATCGCACTGCGCGGCAGCAACACGGCGTCGTTGCGCATCGACAGTGTGGTCATCGATGCATCGGATCTGATCCATGCAGACGGCACGCAGTTTCTGCCGCAGGCGCGGCCGGCCTTCCTGGGCCTGCAGTGCGGGCTGTCGATCGGTCTTGCGCGCGTGGCGCTCGATGCCGCATCGCAGCGCAGCGGGGCCGGGCGCGAGGTGCTCGGCGCGGAGATCGATGCGCAGCGCCAGGCCCTGCGCGAAGCCACCGACGCCTTGAAGGCGGGTTTGGGCAGTCTTGGGCTTCTGGCACAGCCTGTCGAACTCTTCAAGCTGCGCCTGGCACTGGCCGACATCGTGCAGCACGCGGTGCAGCTCGAACTGCAGGCCAGCGGTGGGCGCGCCTACCACCGCGACCAGGCACTGAGCTTCGCGCGCCACTGGCGCGAGGCGGCCTTCATCCCGATCGTGACGCCGAGCGTGACGCAACTGCAGGGCGAGTTGCGCAAGCACGAGGCTCGGCTCCGCGCTGCGGCATGAACGCGGTGCCGACCGTGCACGTCCGAGAAGCTCCGGCCGAGACCGGCGAGGGTCCCGTGCTGCAGGCGCATGCTCTGTCGTTCCAATACGTCGGCGCGCCTCCTGTCTTCGAGGGCGTGTCGCTCCAGGTCGCCCCGCGCGAGATCGTCTGCCTGCTTGGCGGCAGCGGTTGCGGCAAGTCGACCCTGCTGCGGGTGCTGGCCCGGCTCGAAACGACCCATGCCGCGCGCGCCGAGGGGCAGGTGGATTTTCTTGGCCAGCCACTCACGTCGCCGCATCCGCGGGCGGCCCTGTTGTTCCAGCAGCCCAGCCTGCTGCCCTGGCTGGACGCGGCACGCAACGTCGGCTTCGGCCTCGACTTCGCAAGGCAACCGGCGCTGTCGAAGGCGGCACTGTCGCAGCGCGTGGCCGACGCGCTGGAGGCGGTCGGCCTGGCGGGGCAGGGCGGCCGCTACCCGGCACAACTCTCGGGCGGCATGGCGCAACGCGTGGCCCTCGCCCGAGGTCTGGCGCGCCAGCCGCAGTTGCTGCTGGCCGACGAACCCTTTTCGGCGCTCGATGCCATCACCCGCGCCGAGATGCAGGAGCTGCTGGTGACGCTGGTCGACCGTTGGCACACGGCGGCCCTGCTCGTGACGCACGACATCGACGAGGCCATCGCGGTCGGCGACCGCATCCTGCTCATGGGCGGCCGGCCCGGCCGCATCGTGCGCGAATGGCGCGTCGACATCGGCCGTCCGCGCGAGGCCGACGCAGCCGCCGTCACTGCGCTTCGCCTGGACATCCTGACCGCGCTGCACGGCGTCCGGCAGCGGGCGCCGGCTGCTGCCGCATGACCGGCATCCCTTTCCCTCTTGAAGAATGGCCATTCGAATGAACGATCGCACCCCTCCCTTCGAACGCTCCGCCGCAAGCCGGACGCCACACGTCTGCGCTTCGCCGGCCTGCGATTGCGGACTCACGCGGCGCGACATGCTGCGCCTGTCCGCCTTGACCGGCGCTGCGGTGGCCGCGCCCTTTCTCTCCGCGGGCGATGCGCGCGCGCAGGCCTTCAAGGGCGACGACCAGCCGGTGAAGATCGGCTACTTGCCGATCACCGATGCCACGCCGCTGCTCGTGGCGCATGGCCGCGGGCTCTTTGAGAAGGAAGGCCTGAAGGCCGAGGCGCCGCGTCTGTTCCGCTCCTGGGCACAGATCGTCGAAGCCTTCGTGTCGGGCCAGGTGAACGTGGTGCATCTGCTGACGCCCGCGACGCTGTGGGTGCGCTACGGCGCGAAGTTCCCCGCCAAGATCGTGGCCTGGAACCACATCAACGGCTCGGCGCTGACGGTGCTCCCGGAGATCGGCCAGGTCGCCGATCTGGGCGGTCGCACGGTGGCCGTCCCCTTCTGGTATTCGATCCACAACATCCTGCTGCAGGACGTGCTGCGCAAGGAAGGGCTCACCGCCGTCACGCGCGCGCGCGGCGCGACGGTCGGTCCGAAGGAGGTGAACCTCGTGGTGCTGGCGCCGGCCGAGATGGTTTCGGCGCTGGCGGCCAAGTCGATTGCCGGCTTCATCGTTGCCGAGCCCTTCAATGCAGCGGCCGAGATCGCCGGGGTGGGCAAGGTGCTGCGATTCTCCGGCGACGTCTGGAAGGACCATGCCTGCTGCGTGACCTTCCTCGCCGAGCGCGACGTGGCGGAGAAACCCGAGTGGGCCCAGCGCGTGACCAGTGCCATCGTCAAGGCGCAGTTGTGGACCCGCGGCAATCGCCTCGAGACGGCGACGCTGCTGTCGAACGCAGGTGAGCGCCGCTACACGCCGCACCCACCGCAGACGCTGGCCAAGGTGCTTGCCGCCACCGACTATGCCGACTACGAGCAGCGCGGCATCGTGCAGCACAAGGGATGGGCCCAGCGGCGCATCGACTTCCAGCCGTACCCGTATGCGTCGTACACCGAGCAGCTCGTGCGCGCGATCAAGGCCACCAAGGTCGAGGGCGACACGGCCTTCCTCGATGCGCTCGACCCGAAATTCGTGGCGAGCGACCTGGTCGACACGCGCTTCGTGCGCAAAGCCATCGACAGCGTCGGCGGCCCGCAGGTGTTCGGTGTGCCGGCCGACTACACGCGTCGCGAGACGATCGCCGCTTGAGCGTGGCGCGCCGCATCCTGCTGCCGGGCGCGGGCATCGTCGCCGCGCTGCTGCTCTGGTGGCTGGGGAGCCATCTGCTGACGGCGCGCACACCCGTGGCCACGGCCTTCGCGCCCTGGCCATCGGCCAAGGCGCTGGCCGCGCTGCTCGCGGGCGCCGACATCTGGTACCACGCACGCCTGAGCCTGCAGCGCGTGAGTGTCGGGCTGCTGCTGGCTTTCGCCTTCGGCGTGCCGCTGGGCGTTCTTACGGGCCTGTCGCGCAGTTTTTCGCAGGCCACCACGCCGGTGTTCCAGTTCCTGCGGATGATCTCGCCGCTTTCCTGGATGCCGATCGCGGTGATGGTGCTCGGTGTGGGCGATGCACCGGTCTACTTCCTGCTCGCTTTCGCGGCGGTCTGGCCGATCCTGCTGAGCACCGCGGCGGGTGTGGCCCAGCTCGACGCCAACTGGCTGCTGCTCGCGCGCAGCCTGTCGGCCACGCGGCGCGAGACACTGTTCCGCGTGATCCTGCCGGGCATCACGGCGCAGATCCTGACCGGCGTGCGGCTGTCCATCGGCATCATTTGGATCGTGCTGGTGCCCGCCGAGATGCTGGGCGTGTCGGCCGGCCTGGGCTACTTCATCCTCGACACGCGCGACCGGCTCGCGTACTCGGAACTGATGGCCGCCATCGTGCTCATCGGCGCGCTCGGCTATCTCCTGGATCTGCTGGCGCGTTGGATGCATGCGCGCTGGTTGCATGCGTAGCGGCCCCGCCTGACGGCCGCATCCCGGTCGATTCCGGCGAGTGGGCTCGACGTCCAGGCCGCTCGCAGTCAGGCGTGGAGCAGGGCGGCCCTGCCGGCGCGCTGCCGCTCGTAGCTCTTCACCTGTGCATACGCCACGGGCAGCAGGATGGTGTCGGCGGTCGACCAGCGGCCGCGGCGCAGGAAGTCTCCCAGGATGTGCTCGCCCTCGGTGGGCGCGCCGCGTTCGATGTCCTTCAGCAAAGAGGCCGTCAGGCGCGAATCGGGCGCCGTCACGGTCGCGCGCGTGCGCGCGATCGCTTCCGGCCGTGGCGCGAATCCGTTATGGGCCGCGATGCGGCTGCATTCGTCCAAAAGGTCCAGGGCCAGGCCGTCGGCCCCGGCGCCGACGATGTCGCCGATGCTGGCGCGCATCAACGTCGTGATGCTGGCGATCGTGGCGATGTGCACCCATTTCTCCCACATCTCCTGCAGGATCGAGTCGCTGAGGCGGCCGACGAAGGCGGCTTGCGCGAACGCGGCGGCGATCGCCTCGACACGCGGCGTACGCTCGCCGTCGAGCTCGCCGAAGGCGAGGGTGTGGTCCTGGCTCAGATGCAGCACGGCCCCTGTCTCGTCGAGCGTCGCGGAGATCAGCCCCAGGCCGCCCAGCACCCGGCGGTAACTGAAGCGCGCCGTCAGCGTGTCGAGGTGGCGCAGGCCGTTGAGCAGCGGCAGGACGACGGTTTCCGGACCCACGGCAGCGGCGAACGACGCGATGGTCTCGTCGAGGTCGTACGCCTTGCAGCCGACGATCACGACGTCGTAGTGCGGCTGGAGCTGATGGGCGAGAACGGTCGGTGGCGACGCCAGGTGCAGGTCGCCTGCAGGGCTGTGAATAACCAGGCCGCTGGCCGCCAGTTGGGCCGCACGCGCGGGGCGCAGCAGGAAGGTGACATCGTGCCCGGCCTGAAGCAGCCGCCCGCCGAAGTAGCCTCCAAGTGCGCCGGCGCCCACCACGAGAAATCGCATCCGAATCTCCTTTCGTGTCGCCGATGCCTGTCCCCGCGGTTGTGGTGGACGCATGGCGAAAGCGGTGCAGCCTATGGGTAATTCGCCATCCCGGCCACGACGTTTTCGGCATGTGCTCATGCGCAAAACAACGGTGGCGAGCGGCCGCCTGTCGCCCCGTGTGCGTCGGGGCAGCCGCACTTACTCGCTCGGCAGATATCGCTGTGCCTTTTTCTTTGTTCCCAAGGGAGGGACGTCCGCGAAGAATGGCCGCCTTCTCACTCACGGAGCGCCTGCATGCTGAATCGCCACACCTTCCTGCGCATCGCGGCCTTGCTGCTGGCCGCGCCCATGGCGGCGCTTGCGGCACCTGCATCGGGCGAGCCGTTGTACTTCGCCGTCAGCGGCCCGCTGACCGGCCAGAACGCGCAGTACGGGGCACAGTGGAAGGCGGGCTTCGACCTCGCGCTGGACGGCATCAACGCCGAGGGCGGCATCCACGGGCGGCCACTGGCCTACGTGTTCGAAGACAGTCAAAGCGATCCGCGCCAGGCTGTGGGGCTGGCGCAGAAGTTCGTCAACGACAAGCGATTCCTGATTGAGCTGGGCGACTTCTCCAGCCCGGCCTCGATGGCGGCGTCGCCCATCTACCAGCGCGCGGGTCTCGTGCAGTTCGGCTTCACCAATTCGCACCCCGACTTCACCAAGGGCGGCGACTACATCTGGAGCCCGTCGATCAGCCAGGCCGATGCGCAGCCGATCCTGGCCGAGCTGGCGGTGAAGGTGCGCGGGCTGAAACGCGTGGCCGTGCTCTTCCTCAACACCGACTGGGGCCGCACCAGCAAGGACGTGTTCGTGAAATCCGCCGAGGCGCTCGGTGCGCAGGTGGTCATCGCCGAGGGCTACCAGCCGGAGGAGAAGGACTTCCGGTCAACACTGGTCCGCGTGCGAGACGCCAAGCCTGACGGGCTGGTGCTCATCTCTTACTACGCCGATGGCGCGCTGATCGCCGGGCAGGTGCGCAGCGTCGGCCTGACGCAGCCGATCGTCGCGTCGAGCTCGGTGTACTCGCCCAAGTTCCTGGAACTGGGCGGCGCGGCGGTGGAGGGCGTCCTGACCAACACCAGCTTCTTCCCCGGCGAGCCGCGCTCCGAGGTCCAGCGCTTCGTTCAGGGCTTCCGCGCCAAGTACGGCAAGGAGCCCGATGCCTTCAATGCCTACGCCTACGATGCGGTGCAGTTCGCCGCTGCCGCGCTGCGCGCAGCCGGGCCGCAGGCAGACCGCAAGGGCGTGCGTGACGTTCTGTACAAGATCAAGGACGTGCCGAGCGTGGTCTTCGGCAAGGCCACCTTCGACCCGCAGACGCGACGTGTGATCGGTGTTCGCAGCGTTCACCTGGTGGTCAGGAACGGGCAGTGGGGTGTCGCCGACAGCCAAGGCTCCGTCGCGTCGAGGTAACGCGTTCTCCGCGTCCGATGACCTTCTCCTTCACCTCGTTCTTCGACTACACGGTCAACGGCCTGATCATCGGCAACGTCTATGCGCTGCTGGCCGTCGGGCTGGCACTGATCTTCGGTGTCTCGCACCTCATCAACTTCGCGCACGGATCGGTCTACACCGTCGGGGCCTACATCGGTTGGGCCTCGATCACTTACCTGCACACGCCGCTGCCGCTCACGCTGCTGGGGGTGGTGCTCGGCAGCGGTGCGCTGGGCATGCTGATCGAGCGGGTCGGGCTGCGGCCGCTGCAGGGGGCGGCGCGCATCGCGCCCTTGCTGGCGACCATTGGCATCAGCTTCGTGCTCGACATCCTGGTGCAACTGGTTTTCAGCCCCGATCCACGGGCACTGCCCACGCAGTTGCCGGACTGGCGCCTGCAGATCGGCAGCGGCACCATCGGCGCGCTCGACCTGCTCATCGCCGGCATCGGCTTGGCGAGCGCCGGCGTGCTGTTCGGTTTCCTGCGTTTCACCAGATTGGGCTGGGCCGTACGCGCCACTGCGCAGGACCGCGATGCTGCGCAGCAGATGGGCGTGGACGTGAATCGCGTGAACCAGACTGTGTTCGCCATCGCCTCGGCACTGGGTGGCCTGTCCGGGGCGCTGGTGGGCATGTACTACAACAACATCAGCCCGGCGATGAGCTTCCAGGCGACGCTCAAGGGCGTGGTGGCGACGGTGGTCGGCGGCGTGGGCAACGTGCCCGGCGCCATCGTCGGCAGCCTGCTGCTGGGGCTGACCGAGAGCTATGGCGTGGCGCTCTTCGGCACGCCCTACCGCAACCTCTTCGCCTTCGTGCTGCTCCTGCTGATCCTGCTTTGGAAGCCCGATGGGCTCTTCGGTCGCAGGCGTGCCTTGCCCCCGGAGCCGCTCACCGGCACCTTCATCGCCCCGAGCAAGCCCTGGCCCGTGCCGCGCTGGCTGCTGGCGGCGCTGTTCGCGATCGCGGCCGTGCTGCCGCTCTTCGAACCGTCACCGTACGTGCTGCAGACGCTGACCAATTCATGGCTTTACGCGGCGCTCGCGCTGAGCCTGACACTCGTCGCCGGCACCATTGGGCAGATCTCGCTCGGCCATGCGGGGCTGCTGGCCATCGGCGCCTACGCCTCGTCGCTGCTGACGCTCGACCTCCACCTGCCGGTGGGCACCAGCATCATCGTGGCGGGTCTGCTCACCTCGGTGATCGGCACCGCGCTGATCTTTCCGGCCTTCCGATTGCGCGGGCACTACGTGTCGATCGCCACACTGGGCATCGGCGAGATCGTGGCGCTGACCATCCTCAACTGGGAAAGCCTCACGCGCGGGCCGATCGGCGTGTCCGGCATTCCGCCGCTGTCGCTCTTCGGGCAGGACGCGTCGTCGAACAACGCCTTCTATTGGGCGTCCTTCGGTGCCATGGTGTTGCTTGCGCTGCTGCAGTGGCGGCTGTTGCGCTCGCACCTGGGGCGGACCTTCCGCGCGGTGCGCGAGGACGAGGTGGCCGCGCGCGCCTACGGCGTGAATCCCGACCGCTACAAGGCGATGGCCTTCGGCTTCGGCGGGTTCGCCGCCGGCGTGAGCGGGGCGTTCACGGCGCATCTCTACTCGTACATCAACCACGAGACCTTCACGTCGCAGATCTCCATCCTCGCGCTGACGATGGTGATCCTCGGTGGCCTGGGCAACATCAGCGGCGCGCTGCTCGGCGCGGTGGCGCTGGTGAGCCTGCCCGAGCTGTTCCGCGTGACCGCCGAGTACCGCATGCTGATCTATGGCATCGCGCTGCTGCTCCTCATCCGATTCCGCCCGCAGGGTCTGCTGGGCACCGTCTGAAAGAAAGAACGCCATGAGCCACCTGAACGACTACCTCGCGGAGAAGCGTGCCGCCGTGTTGGCACGCAACGCCGCCATCGAGGCAGGCACCGCGCAGCCTGCGCAACTCAAGGCCACCGTGCGCGCCGAAGGCCGCAGCGGCGTGCGGCGGCTGCGTATTCGCGACCATCAGGTGATCAGCGACAGCCCGCCCGATTTCGCCGGCTACAACCTCGGCCCGAGTTCGCCGGAGCTGCAGTTGGGCGTGTTGGGCACCTGCGTGACGCACATCTTTCTCATCCAGGCAGCCGAGCGCCAAGTGCCGCTGGAAAGCCTTGAGGTCGAGGTAACCGGCGTGATCGATCCGCGCGGCGGCAAGCCCGGCCACGAGCAGACGCCCATCTGGCCCCACCAGATCGGCTACACGGTGCACATCGACTCGCCGGCGTCGCGCGCCGACATCGACGCGCTGTTCGAGGCGGTCGAGCGCAACTGCCCGATCCTCAACCTGCTGCGCAACCCGCAGACAATCCGGGCCGAGGTCCGGCTGGTGAACTCCCGCGCAGCGTCGGTGCCCACGGACGCGAAAGCCGCCGATGCCGTCGCCACTGCTTGAGGTCGCAGCGCTCACGCGCCGCTTCGGCGGGCTCACGGCCGTGGATGGGGTCGACTTGCAGGTGCGAGAAGGCGAACTGGTCAGCGTGATCGGGCCCAACGGCGCCGGCAAGACCACGCTGTTCAACCTGATCACCGGCCTCGACCAGCCCGACGGCGGCCGCGTGCTGTTCGGCGGGACGGACATCACGGGCCTGCCGGCGCAGGAGCTGGCGCGGCGCGGCCTGGCGCGCACCTTCCAGCACGGCCGGGTGTTCGCCAACCTCAGCGTGCTCGACAACGTGCTGGTCGGCGCGCACACCCGACTGCGCGCGGCCAAGCCGGCGATGCGGGGTGTGCCCGGCCTGGCCGCCATCGCCGAACTGGCGCTGGGCCTGTTGCAGCCGCCATCGGTCTTGCGGGAAGCTCGGCATCTGCGCGAGCATGCGCTGGCGATCATCGCGCTCTTCGGCGACCGGCTGACGCCTCGCATCCATCAGCCGGCGCACAGCCTGTCGTACGCCAACCGCCGGCGCCTCGAGATCGCGCGTGCCCTGGCGCTGCAGCCGCAGCTGCTGCTGCTCGACGAGCCGACTGCCGGCATGAACGAGAGCGAAACGGTCGAGATGCTGCAAATCATCCGCGGACTCAAGCAGCGCGGCGAGACCATCCTGTTGATCGAGCACAAGCTCGACTTGGTGATGCAGCTGTCTGACCGGGTGGTGGTGCTCGACGACGGCCGCAAGATCGCGGAAGGCTTGCCCGAGCAGGTGCGCCACGACCCGGCGGTGATCGAGGCCTACCTGGGGCATCGCCACATCGGCGAACAAGTGGTGGCCGCATGATCGCGACCGTCGCGCGCAGCGGACTGGCGCCCTCATCGCTTTGGGGCGAGGGCCGGGATGAGGGGCTGCCCGAACGCGCCACAACGCCCATTTCCCAAGGCCCCGCACAGCCCCTGCTTCAACTGAAGAAGATCAGCAGTTTCTATGGTCAGGTCCAGGCGCACTTCGACCTCGACCTGGAAGTCCGGCCCGGCCAGATCGTGAGCCTGCTGGGCGGCAACGCCAGCGGCAAGTCGACCACCATGAAGGTGATCCTCGGCCTTCTCAAGCCCCGCGCGGGCGAGGTGTGGTTCGAAGGTCGGTCGCTGTTCGGTTTGTCGACGCCGCAGATCATCCGCCGCGGCATCGGCTCGGTGCCGGAGGCGAGGCGACTGTTCCCCGCGATGACGGTGCGCGAGAACCTGCTGATGGGAGCCTATGCGCGCAACGACCGCAAGGCCGTGGCCGAGGACCTGGGCCGCATGCTGGAACTCTTCCCGCGCGTGGCCGAGCGCATCGAGTTCCAGGCCGGCACGCTCTCGGGCGGCGAGCAGCAGATGGTGGCCATGGCGCGTGCCCTCATGGGTCGGCCCAAGCTCCTGTGCATGGACGAGCCGACCATGGGGCTGTCGCCGCTCTACGTCGACAAGGTGCTCGACCTCATTGCCCGCATCAACCGGCAGGGCGTCTCGGTCTTCATGGTCGAGCAGAACGCCAGCCTGGCCTTGCAGATCGCGCACTACGGCTACGTGCTGCAGACCGGCCGCATCGTGCTTTCCGGTCCGGCGCGGCAACTGCTCGACGATGCGCGCATCCGCGATGCCTACCTCGGTGGGGGCGATGCCGCCCGCACCGCCTCCTGAAACTGAAAGGCACACCATGACCCTTCCGCTGGATCACATCGTCATCGCGGTCCACGACCTCGACATTGCCATCCTCGACTACACCGCGCTCGGCTTCCACGTGTTGCGCGGCGGCGACCATCCCGGCCGCACGACCCACAACGCGCTCGTCGTCTTTGCCGATGGCAGCTACTTCGAGCTGATCGCCTGGAAGGCGCCGGCGCCGGAGGAGCGCTGGTGGCAACTGCTGCAGCGCCACGGGGAGGGCATCGTCGACTTCGCGCTGCTGCCGCGCAGCACCGCCGCCACGGTGACCGCCGCGGGTGAACGCGGCCTGCTGCTGGACGGGCCGCTGGACGGCGGCCGCTTGCGGCCCGACGGCCAGCGGCTTCAGTGGCAGACCGCGCGGCCACCGTCGCCCGACCTGCCGTTTCTCTGCGGGGACATCACGCCGCGCGCCTTGCGCGTGCCGGAAGGGCGCGTGCGCGTGCATCCCAACGGTGCCCTGGGCGTGGCCAGCCTCGCCATTGCGGTGCACGATCTCGACACGACGGTGGAGCGCTACCGCGCGTTGTTCGCCGACGCGGTGGGCGAAGGCCCGGTGCACATCGGTCCGTCCGTTGCGCTGCCGGGCAGCGGCGTGCGCCAGGCGGTCATCGCCATCGGAAGCAGTGCGCTGGTGCTGTCGGCGCCGCGCGATCCGATCGGCGGGCCGTCGAGCCCGCTGGCGCAACGGCTCGCGGCGCGCGGCGAAGGTCCCTATGCCCTGGTGCTGTACACCGAAGATGCCGCGCAAACGGGTGGTGCGCTTGCCTCTGCGCGTGCCCACGGTGCGTTGATCGAGTTCGAGTTGGTGGATACCTTGGCGCAGGCGCAAGCTGGTGCACCCGAGGCGGGCCGGGGCTCGGTCGACAGCTCGGTGGGCGGTTGAGCGGGTCGGACGGAGCAGGCGCCTGCCCGGCGCCCGCCTGCTTCAGACCGAGGGTGGGAAGAACCGGTTGGCCGGGCGCGGAAGGCCGAGGTTCTCGCGCAAGGTCGTGCCCTCGTATTCGCGCCGGAAGATGCCGCGGCGCTGCAGTTCCGGCACGACCTTCTCGACGAAGGCATCCAGGCCGCCGGGCAGCCAGGGGAACATGATGTTGAAGCCGTCCGAGCCCTCGGCCTCGAGCCATTCCTGCATCTCGTCGGCGATCGTCTGGGCGGTGCCGACGAAAGCGAGTCCGCCATAGCCACCCAGGCGTTGTGCGAGCTGGCGCACGGTGAAGCCTTCGCGCTCGGCCAGGGCGATCACGCGCTGCTGGCTGCTCTTGCTGGCATTGGTTTCCGGCACGGGTGGCAACGGGGCGTCGGGGTCGAACCTGGAAGCATCGACGCCGAGCGAGATCGACAGCGAGGCAATGGCGCTTTCATAGTGCACGAGGCCGTCGAGCCGGGCGCGGATGGCGCGCGCCTCTTCCACCGTGTCACCCACCACCACGAAGGCGGCCGGGAGGATCTTCAGGTGGTCGCGGTCGCGGCCGAGCGCAGCAAGGCGCCCCTTCACGTCGGCATAGAAGGCGCGGCCCTCTGCCAGCGTGCCGTGCGCCGCGAAAATCACCTCGGCGGTCTCGGCCGCGAGCTGCCGGCCCGGCTCCGAGGCGCCGGCCTGCACGATCACCGGCCAGCCCTGCACCGGCCGCGCGATGTGCAGCGGCCCCTTCACCGAGAGGTACTTGCCCTTGTGGTCGAGCGTGTGCAGGCGCGCCGGGTCGAAGAAGTGGCCGCTCGCGGCGTCGCGCACAAAGGCATCGTCGGCCCAGCTGTCCCAGAGCCCGGTCACCACGTCGTAGAACTCGCGCGCCCGGGCGTAGCGCTCGTCATGGTCCATGTGGTCGTCGCGCCCGAAGTTCTTCGCCGCATCGGGGTTGCTCGTGGTGACGATGTTCCACCCGGCACGGCCTTCGCTCAGGTGGTCGAGCGATGCAAACCGGCGCGCGATGTGGAAGGGTTCGTCAAAGGTGGTCGATGCCGTGGCGACCAGCCCGAGGTGCGTGGTGTGCTGCGACAGCGCCGACAGCAGCGTGAAAGGCTCGAAGGAGCTGACCGTGTGGCTGCGCTGCAGCGCGGCCATCGGCATGTTGAGCACGGCCAAGTGGTCGGCCATGAAGAAGGCGTCGAAGCGGGCGCGCTCCAGCGTCTGGGCGAAACGCTTGAGGTGCTTGAAATTGAAGTTGGCGTCGGCAAAGGCACCAGGGTAGCGCCAGGCGCCCGTGTGGATGCTGACCGGTCGCATGAAGGCGCCCAGCTTGAGCTGACGGGAGGAAGTCATGAGGAAGCCCGGATGTAGGGGCCGCTGACCATACGCCCGACGCCGGTGGGTGGGCAACGATCGATTTGCTCGTTCGTTATGGCGCGCAAGGTCTAAGCGCGGGGCGTGCACGGTGAGCGCAGGCCATTGCAAAGACGCGCCGGTTGTTTGGATTCCACTTTTTATTCGTTGGTAAGTCCGGCGCTTGCCCCTAGATTGGCGTCTATGGCCATCCAGAAGGCCGCTCACGCATCCAGGAGTCCGTTGCCCCATGTCCACCGAAGTCGAAGAGATCATATTGCCCGAAGCCCTTGAGCGCGCCCATGCAGAAGCCGTGGCGCAGAACCTTTCTTATGCCGGCGGGGTCAGCCCGCCCGAGGCGTGGGCGCTGGTCCAGCAAGGTGCTGCCGTGCTGGTCGACGTTCGTTCGGCCGAGGAGCGCAAGTTCGTCGGCCACGTGCCCGACAGCCTCCACGTTCCATGGGCCACGGGCACGGCGCTCACGCGCAACCCGCGCTTCGTCCGCGAGCTCGAAGCCAAGGTGGCGAAGGCGGGGGGCAAGGACGCGGTGGTGCTGCTGCTGTGCCGCAGCGGCAAGCGCTCCGCCCTCGCGGCCGAGGCCGCGGCCAAGGCTGGATTCACGCGCGTGTTCAACGTGCGCGAGGGCTTCGAGGGCGAGATCGATGCGCACCAGCACCGCGGCGTCGCGGATGGCTGGCGATTTCATGGTCTGCCGTGGGTGCAGGACTGATCACGCCCCTAGAGCGCCAATACAGAGGAGGGCGGACCGATGGCCAGATTCGACATCGCTGAGATCACGGGCGCGCTGCACACCGCTCGCAACGAGTGGCGTGATGCGCAGGGACGCTCGCGCGAGCCGCGCGGGCGCGAGTTTCCGTCCCGCGATGCGATGGCGCAGCTCGTCGTCGCGCTACAGGGGGTGCTGTTTCCGATGCGGCTCGGGCCCCTCGAGCTGCGGCAGGAGAGCGAGGACGTCTACGTCGCCTACACGCTCGACGCCGCGCTGCATGCGCTGCATGGGCAGGCGCTGCTGGAACTGAACTACTACGCACGGCGAGACCCGCGGCCGGAAGTGGATGTCGACGCGCTCGCCCTCGCGGCGGTGCGGGCCTTCAGCGCCGCCTTGCCCAACGTCCGCCGCCTGCTCGACAGCGATGTGCTGGCCGCCTACCAGGGCGACCCGGCGGCACACAGCGTCGACGAGGTGCTGCTGTGCTATCCGGGTGTGCTGGCGATGATCCATCACCGGCTGGCGCATACCCTCTACACGCTGGACCTGCCCCTGCTGGCGCGCATCGTCGCCGAGCTCGCGCACGGGCAGACCGGCATCGACATCCATCCGGGGGCGCAGATCGGGCCGGGCTTCTTCATCGACCACGGCACGGGCGTGGTGATCGGCGAAACGGCGGTCATCGGGCGAGGGGTGCGCATCTACCAGGCAGTCACCCTCGGCGCCAAGCGCTTTCCGCTTGACACCGAAGGCCACTTGCAGAAGGGCTTGCCGCGCCATCCGCTGGTCGAGGACGACGTGGTCATCTATGCCGGCGCCACCATCCTCGGGCGCGTGACGATCGGACAGGGTGCGACCATCGGCGGCAACGTGTGGGTCACCGACCATGTGCCGGCTGGTGCCAGTGTGACTCAGGCCAGCCTGCAAAACGCCAGGCCAATTGCATGAGCAGGATCGCCGTGGTGGACAGTGCGACGTCCGCGAACGCGTCAGGCGACACCGCACAGCCCGTCGAGGACCTGATCCAGATCTTCGGCATCGCGGTACGCCAACTGCGCGAAGTGCGCGGCTGGTCGCAGGAAGAGTTGGCCGAGCGATCGAACCTCAATCGCTCCTATGTCGGCGAGGTGGAGCGCGGCCGCGTGATCGCCTCGATCCTCACGGCGCAGAAGCTCGCACGCGCGCTGGAGATCGACATCGCATCCCTGCTCACACGGTGCGATCAGATCGAGCGGCAGCGCACTGTGCGCCGCATCAACTTGGCGGCTATAGCCTGTTGAGCGAACGGGCACGGCGCGCCGACACTGCCCAGCGATTTCTCTTACTTCATCGATCAACGGAGTCTCCATGACAGCAACAGTGGGCGGAACGACCGCTCTGGGCGACAACGCCGCACGCCAGCTCGCCAATGCCACCAAGAGCGTCCCCCAGCTCGAGACGATCAGCCCGCGCTGGCTCACCCACCTGTTGCAATGGGTCCCGGTGGAGGCCGGCATCTACCGCCTGAACAAGGTCAAGAACCCCGAATCGATCCAGGTGGTGTGCACAGCCAAGGAAAGCGAGAACCAGCTGCCGCGCACCTGGGTCGACTACGAAGACCATCCGCGCGAATACAACCTGAACGCCGTGAGCACCGTCCTCGACGTGCACACCCGGATCTCCGACCTCTACAGCAGCCCGCACGACCAGATCAAGGAACAGCTGCGCCTGACGATCGAGACGATCAAGGAGAACCAGGAAAGCGAGCTGATCAACAACCCCGACTACGGCTTGCTGTCGCAGGTGACCGACGAGCAGCGCATCTTCCCGCTGACCGGCGCGCCGACGCCCGACGACCTGGACGAATTGCTGACCAAGGTGTGGAAGGAGCCCGCCTTCTTCCTGACCCACCCGCTCGCCATCGCCGCCTTCGGCCGCGAAGCCACCCGCCGTGGTACGCCGCCGCCGACTGTGAGCCTGTTCGGCTCGCAGTTCATCACCTGGCGCGGCGTCCCGCTGATCCCGTCGAACAAGGTGCCGGTGGCCGACGGCAAGAGTAAGATCCTTCTGCTGCGCGTGGGCGACAAGCGCCAGGGCGTGGTCGGCCTGTTCCAGCCGGGCCTCACCGGCGAACAGAGCCCGGGGCTGTCGGTGCGCTTCATGGGCATCAACAACCATGCGATCGCGTCGTACCTGATCTCCCTGTACTGCTCGGTCGCGGTGCTGACCACCGATGCGCTGGCTGTGCTGGACGACGTGGAGATCAACCGCTACCACGACTACTCCGCGCTGGACACGTACAAGTAAAGCGCTGTGGTGAGCTCACTCCTTCCATCCCAGGGCGAGGCGCCGTTCGACCCGGCCCTGCTGGCGCAGATGGCATCGCAGCTGTTCGCCGCGCTGCCGGGCCAGGCCGTGCCGGGCGTGCAGGCGCCTTCGCAGCTCGCGCCACCCGGTTCGCCGCTGGTGAGCCCGGCTGGGTTCGGCCCCAGCGTGCCGGGGACGCCGATCCCGCAGGGCACGGTACCCGGTGCCAATCTACTGCCGGCTTCGCCGACGCAACTGCCGTCGCTGGCCAACCGCGCGCCCGCCTTGCTGCCGCACGCGCAGGCTGGCAACGGAGTGCCCGACACGGTCTTCGCGGCCCTGCCGGCCTACGAGCCGCGTCTGGCAAGCGCTGCGATCGGCGCGCCGGAAGCGCAGGCGGCGGTGCCGTCGCATCCGGCGGCCGGTGCGTCGCCGTTCTACTTTGTCGGCGATCGCTACGGCCAGCCATCGCCTGGCGGTGCTGGCACGGATGCCGCACCGAGCATGCTGCGTGGTGGCGTCCATGATGGGTTTACCGGCCTGCCGTACGCGCAACCGGCCGGCCGCGACGTGCAGTCGCTGCTGCAGTCACCGTCGTCGGCGCCCGCGCGACCGCCCGAGCCCTCGACCGCACCGCAGTACTACTTCGTCGATGCGGTGCGCCTGCCGAGCGGCTACGTCACGCCAGCCAAGCCATCGCCTCACGGCGATGTACCCAAGGCCACCGAAGGCCAGCGCCAGCCCTTCGACGTGCACGCCGTGCGCCGCGACTTCCCGATCCTGCAGGAGCGGGTCAATGGCAAGCAGCTGGTGTGGTTCGACAACGCTGCCACCACGCACAAGCCGCAGTCGGTGATCGACCGCGTCTCGTACTTCTACGAACACGAGAACTCGAACATCCACCGCGCCGCGCACGAGTTGGCCGCACGCGCCACCGATGCGTACGAGGGCGCGCGGGAGCGCGTGCGGAAGTTCATCAACGCGCCCGAAGTGGAAGAGGTGATCTTCGTGCGGGGCACCACCGAGGCCATCAACCTGGTGGCCAAGAGCTGGGGCGGCCAGCATGTGGGCGAGGGTGACGAGATCATCGTGTCGAACCTCGAGCACCACGCCAACATCGTGCCGTGGCAGCAGTTGGCCTCGGCCAAGGGCGCGAAGCTGCGCGTGATCCCGGTGGACGACTCGGGCCAGGTGCTGCTCGACGAATACCGCAAGCTCTTGAACGACCGCACGAAGATCGTCGCGGTCACGCAGGTCTCGAATGCGCTGGGCACGGTGGTGCCGGTGAAGGAGATCGTCGAGCTCGCGCACCGCGCCGGAGCCGTGGCGCTGGTCGACGGCGCGCAGTCGGTCTCGCACATGCGCGTCGACGTGCAGGACATCGGCGCCGACTTCTTCGTGTTCTCTGGCCACAAGGTCTTCGGACCGACCGGCATCGGCGTGGTCTGGGGAAAGCGCGCCGTGCTCGAGGACATGCCGCCCTGGCAGGGCGGGGGCAACATGATTGCCGACGTGACCTTCGAGAAGACCGTGTTCCAGCCGATTCCGAACAAGTTCGAGGCCGGTACCGGCAACATCGCCGACGCGGTGGGCCTGGGCGCCGCGATCGACTACGTCAACAAGGTCGGCATCGAGAACATCGCGCGCTACGAGCACGAGCTGCTGGTCTACGGCATGCAGCAACTGCGTACCGTGCCCGGCGTGCGGCTGATCGGCACGGCCGACGACAAGGCGAGCGTGATGTCCTTCGTGCTGGCCGGCTACAGCACCGAAGAGGTCGGCCACGCGCTGAACGACGAGGGCATTGCGGTGCGCACGGGGCACCACTGTGCGCAGCCGATTCTGCGCCGCTTCGGCGTCGAGACGACGGTGCGGCCGTCGCTGGCCTTCTACAACACCTTCGACGAAATCGACCGGCTGGTGGCGGTGGTGCGCCGGCTCGCGGCGGCGCGTCGGGCGTAGCTCGGCGCGGCGGTGGCGGTCGCCGACCGCGCCTCGGCGGGCGGTGCAGACCCGCTGACGTGCCCGATGATGCTGGTCCACCTGCATGCCGACCAGACGCTGGTCGGCGGGCGAACCATCCACGGGAATCATGACCAAGAACGCCAACCACCGAGGCGCTGACGCGCTGATCCAGGCCTTGCACACGGCAGGCGTGCGGCGCCTGTTCGCGCTGTCGGGCAACCACATCATGTCGGTATTCGATGCCGCATTCGACGCGGGGATCGAACTCGTCCACACGCGCCACGAGGCCAGTGCGGTGCACATGGCCGATGCCTGGTCGCGCATCACGGGGGAGGTGGGCATCGCGCTCGTCACAGGTGGGCCGGGGCATGCGAATGCGGTGTCCGCGCTGTACACGGCGCAGATGGCCGAGGCGCCCGTCGTGCTGCTGTCGGGCCACGCGCCTAATCAGCAACTGGGGCAGGGGGCGTTTCAGGAGATGCGCCAGGCGGAGATGGCCGCGCCGGTGTGCAAGGCAGCCTGGGCCTGCGCCCACGCGGACGACGTGGCGAGCGACATCGCCAAGGCCATCCGCCTCGCCCGGTCCGGGCGGCCAGGGCCGGTGCATCTGAGCCTGCCGACCGACGTACTCGAAGGCAGGACGGCTACAGCGCCTGCGCCGCAGAACGCGTTCGAGCCCGACGCTGTGCCGCTCGACCCGGACGTTGCGCGCCGGTTGATCGACCGCCTTGCGCAGGCGAGGCACCCCTTGATCCTCGTGGGGCCGTCGTGCATGACGCGGGCCGCGCGGGGGGTGACCGCCGAGCTGGAAGAAGCCACGGGTGTCCCGGTGATCGGCATGGAAAGCCCGCGCGGCATCGCCGACGCGAGCCTGGGCGCGTTCGCCGAACTGCTGGCCCGCGTGGACTGCCTGGTGCTCGTGGGAAAACGCGTCGATTTCACCCTGAAGTTCGGTACCGCCTTTTCCGCTGCGGTCGAGGTGCATCAGGTCGATGCGGAGCCCGGCGAGATCGAGCGCAGCCGCCGTGCGCTGGGGGATCGGCTGCAGATCGTTGCGCAGGCCGATGCGTGCCCGGCACTGCGGTCACTCATCGAAAACGCGCGGCAGCCGGTATCGCGCGGCTGGTTGCAGGAAGCACGTGCGCTGGTGGCCTATCGACCGGCCGCCTGGGACAGCGCGCGCTCGGCCTTGCCGGGCCGGCTGCATCCGGTGCAGATGCTGCGTCCGCTGCAAGCCGTGCTCGATAGCCATCCCGACGCGGTACTGGTCTGCGACGGCGGCGAGATCGGCCAGTGGGCGATGGCCTGCCTGCAGGCGCCGCACCGCGTGAACAACGGTGTCGCCGGTTCGATCGGCGCCGGCTTGCCTTTTGCGCTCGCGGCGCGATGCGCGCGGCCCGACGCGCCGGTCGTCGCGGTCATGGGCGACGGCACGGTCGGCTTCCACATCGCCGAGTTCGACACGGCGGTCCGCTACGGGCTCCCGTTCCTGGCCATCGTCGGCAACGACGCGCGGTGGAATGCCGAATACCAGATCCAGCTGCGCGACTATGGACCCGAGCGTTTGACCGGCTGCGAACTGCTGCCCACGCGCTACGACGCCGTCGCGCAGGCGTTCGGAGCGCATGGCGAGTGCGTCGGCGAGGTCGAGGCTATGCGTTCCGCCATCCATCGGGCGCTCGCCAGCGCCATGCCGGCCTGCCTGAACGTGATGATCGAAGGCGTTCCTGCGCCGCAGATCGAGCGGACGCCATGAGCCGCGAGTGGATCGGCAGGAAAAACGCATAAGCATGAGCGCTTAACGTATTCGACAGGGCTTGCCACGCCCACCTAAGCTCTGCGTCGATTTCATCGAACACGGAGCTCGCCTTGCCTCTCTACCCCACACGTCCGCCGCGTCGCCGACTTCTGCTCTCCGCGCTCCTGGCATTCACGGCTCTTGCGTCGTCATCGACATCGGCATGGTCGCAAGCGGCGCTGCCCAAGGAGGTGAAGATTGGCTTCCAGAAGGGTTCGGCCGTGCTGGTCCTGGCGCGCAAGCAGCAGGTGATCGAGAACCGCCTGAAGGCGCTGGGCATACCGAGCGTCAAGTGGGTGGAATTCCAGTTCGGCCCGCCGATGCTCGAAGCACTGGGGGCCGGTGCAATCGATCTCGGCTCGGTGGGCGACACGCCGCCGGTCTTTGCGCAAGCCGGCGGCTCCAATCTCGTCTACGCCGCGGCGACGCCTTCGGCGCAGCATGCGGTGCTCGTGCCGAAGAACTCGCCCATCAAGACGGTAGCCGATCTGAAAGGCAAGAAGGTGGCCTTCGGCAAGGGCTCCAGCGCACAGAACGTGACGATCAAGGCGCTGGCGACAGCGGGCCTGACCTTCCAGGACATCGTGCCGACCTACCTGTCGCCCGCCGACGCCACCGCTGCATTCAACGGCGGCAACATCGACGCCTGGGTGGTGTGGGATCCGTACTACGCGATCGCCGAAGAGCGCTATGGGGCTCGCGCCATTGCCGACACCACGGACAAGCGCCTTGCGAGCGCCTCGTACTACATGGCCGGCAAGGACTTCGCCACGCGCCATCCGGCCGTGCTGCGCGCCGTCCTCGATGAACTGGCCAAGCTCACCACCTGGTCGGGGCAACACCGCGAGGAACTCGCCGCGCTGGCAGCCGAGGCCACCGGCATCGACGTCAAGTCCTGGTCGAGCGCGTTCGCGCGCGCCGAGTTCTCGCTCGGCCCTTTGACGGAGGCGCACGTGGCGCAACAGCAGGAACTGGCAGACACCTTCCAGTCGCTGGGCATCATTCCGCGCAAGATCAACGTACGCGACATCGTCTGGAATGGGGCCGTCGCAGCGCAGTGACCGGGGTTCGCTCAGGCAAGCGGCATCTCCGCGGCCCTGGGCGTCTAAGTGACCTTGCGCAAGGCCTGCAGCGTCGTCGCGAACTGTCCGATGGCTGCGCCGGCGCGCAGAGCACGGCCTCGATCGCCACTGGCGCAACGCCCGTGTCCACACGCTGCACGACCCGGTGCGCTGGAATTACCATGCGTTCGGCGACCACTTCCTCGACGGCACTCTGCCGCCCCATCACCTCTGGTTCTGAGAGACCGCATGAACGTCTGTGCAGCGACCGCATCCGACGCGTCCGTCGACCCGCTGGCCCCCTTGCTGAAGGCCCTGCGCGCCAACGCGCCCGAACGCGATCGCCTCGGCGGTCACGCCGCGGAGGAGAAGGCGCTGATCCGCGCTGAAGGGCTGTTGCTCGATGCCGTGCCGAAGAAGCATGGTGGACATGGTCGATCCTGGTCCGAATTGCTGGGCACCGTGCGACGTATCGCGACGGTCGACAGTTCGCTGGCCCATGTGCTGGCCTTCCACCATCTGCAGGTCGCCACGGTCTTGATCTACGGCGACGACGAGCAGCAGTCACGCTGGCTAGGCGCCACGGTGTGCGAGCAGGGCTGGTGGGGCAATGCAATGAACCCGCTGGACCGGCGGCTGGAGGCGCATGCGGAGGCCGACGGCTTCGTGCTCGACGGCACGAAGAGTTTCTGTTCCGGCACCAGCGGGTCGCGCTACATGACGCTGTCGGCGGTGCCGGCCGGCGACAACGGGCCGATGCTGCTGGGCATCGTCGCCACGCAACAGCCGGGCATCCGCGTGCTCGACGACTGGGACCCGATCGGCCAGCGTCAGACCGACAGCAATTCGGTCGCCTTCGATCGGGTCGCGCTCCCGGCACGGGACGTGATCCGCGCGTCCGACGCCACACCGACGGCCTTTCAAACGCTGCGTGCTTGCATCGGCCAACTGGTGCTGGTGAACCTCTATCTGGGCATCGCCATCGGGGCGCGGCAGGAGGCACACGACTACGCGCACGGCGGCACCGCGCGGCCCTGGGTCACCTCGGGGGTGGCGCATGCGACCGACGACCCGTACACGCTCAACCGCTTCGGTGAACTGCATGTACAGATTGCCGCCGGCACGGCCTTGGCCGACCGGGCTGCGCATGCGCTCGACGCCGCCTTTGCGCAAGGCCATGCCCTGGATGCGCGGGAGCGTGCCGAGGTGTCGGTTGCCGTCGCGGAAGCCAAAGTGGTGACGCACCGCGCCGGTCTGTATGCCAGCCAGGAACTGTTCGAGGTCGTCGGTGCACGCGGCACGCGCGCGGCGCTGGGCTTCGACCGCTTCTGGCGCAACGTGCGCACCCACACGCTGCACGATCCACTCGACTACAAGCTCAACCTCTTGGGGCGCTGGTCGCTCAAGGGCGAGGCGCCGACGCCCTCGCTCTACAACTGACGCTGTTTCCAGTGGTCCGGGCTCGGCGTGGCGGCCGCGGGTTGCTCATGGCGATCCGACGCCGCGCGATCAGGTCGGCAAGGACCAGCGGGTATGCGAAATGCAGATAAGCACATCGCCAATGGGTTGTTCCCTTTTTCGGCGATGTCTTCGACACTGCGCTCATGCTCACCTTGACGAGGACGACATGACGCCAGTCGACAACCGATTCCAGGGCGACGCCAAGCCCTGCCTCCTGCAGTAACTCTGCACCCGCGACATGGGCGTGCTCGTGTATTTTGATGCCGACGGCACTTGGCAGGACACCCATGTCTGCGACGGCTCGATCGCGCAGCAACTGCTGCGGTACGGGTTGGCGTGGGGCCGCTGGCCGGAGCGGGAGTCCATTGCGGCCGACGCACCGCTCGATGCAGTTCTCGATCACTGGCACGATGAAATCTCGGCGCTGCGCGAGCGCTTTTCGATCGCCCACATCGACCGGGTCACGCTGACGCCCAACCATGCCGACTGGGCGACCCTTCGCTCCCAGTTCATCACCGAGCACACACACGCGGACGCCGAAATCCGCTGTTTCCTTGACGGCACCGGCCTCTTCTACGTGCGCACCAGTGATGGCTTCATCGGACTTTTTTGCGAGGCGGGTGAATGGGTGGCCTTGCCTGCCGGCATTCGGCATTTCTTCGATGCCGGCGAGGCCCCGCAATTCGACGCGTTGCGCCTCTTCTCGCAGACCAGCGGCTGGGTAGCGCACCCCACTGGCACGACCGCGGCCCCCTTGCCGCTGCTCGATGACTTCGTGGCACAGATGTTCGAGCTGACCGGCAACGTCGTCGACGACGAGTGATCTCGGCGCAGGCTGCAAAGAACCGAGGATTCAAACTCGCTTTCGGTCTTTGCGTCGTGAAGCAGTGCGCTGCAGAATTCCTGACAACAGACGAAGGAACGCCATGACATCTCTTCCACAAGCTTCTCCGGCCGAACGGTCGCAACAGGTGATCGGCCTGACCGCGAGCGCTTGGATGGTGTCGCCTTACAAACCGCATGCGCAGGCACGCCGTGCGCCCCATGGCTATGTGCCGCTGCGCGCACAGCGCCGGTTGCAGGCGATGGTGACGCGCAGCCTGCCTGGATGCTGGGAGCTGGCGCATTCCTGGTAACCCGCAGAGCGCGTCGCCGCGCGTTCCACTCGCGTAGGAGGGCGAAGTTTGGCGGCGCCAGGCCGCCGTGACGCCAGGGCCGCAAACCGTCACCTATCCCATCTCGTGGGTGACTTCTGAGTACCGCCGCTGCGGGTCGATCCGGTCTACACCATGATCGCCGAGATGTACCAGCCCATGGTGATGCTGGGACAAGCTGGTGCAGCTCTCGGACATCGACGTAAGAACGGCGACCCTGCTCGCCGTGCCGAGTTCCAGGCGACGGCCACGTGCATCCACTACATGCTGTTCGAGGAAGAAGTCGAGGAGGGCGCTCCTCCATGAGTTCATCGTTGACCCCGCCGATCCGGCCCAAACGCTCAGGTTGACGCCGGCGCGCGCGTGCCCACACCCCAGTAGAAGGTCGGCCGGGTGCCGTTCAGCGCTTTGTCGCCTATCACCCGCGCCTTGTAGATCACGGGGTTGTGCGAGGCCAGCGTCGAACAGGCGCGTGGCAGCACCCAGCACGGCGTCGGTGACGACGACCTGCGCCTTGCCGGCAGGCAGTTCTACGTCGACGAGCAGTTCGTCCGACAAGGGCTCGCCCTGCGGGCGCAGCCGGTCGATCTCGCCGAGCCCGCGTGCCACCTCGCGCGCGGCGAGCGTGGCCACGAAGGCCGTGCTCGAAAGCTGGCCGATCACTTGCTGCACCAGCGGGTGATCGCGTGGCACCGCGCCGCTGCCGTGGCTGAACACGCGCTTGCGCGGCTGGACGAAGGCGACTGCGTCGCGCTCGATCGCACGTGCAATGCCGGCCAGCGTGGCGATGTGGAAGAGCGGGAACACCGCGGTCATCGGCATCGCACCGGTGCGCGAGAAATCGACGATGTGCGCGGCCTCGACAGGCACGCGGTCGAAGAGCGTGGTGCCCGAAGGGGTCAGCCGCTGGCCGAAGCCGTTCCAGTCGTCGACGCGCTCCACGCCCGGTGCGTTGGTGCGCACCAGGGCCAGGGTGCGCCACTGCGCGGGGTCGGTGTCGTCGCGCTGTACGGTGACACCGACCCAGTGGGCGTAGAGCGTTCCGGTGCTGTAGAACTTATCGCCGCTCAGCAGCCACGCGCCGTTCGCGCCGAATACGCGGGTCTGCAACTGGCCGAGCGCGCCTTCGCCGGCCTCGGTGGTCGCGTTGCCGAAAATCGCTCCGTCGGCCACGGGGCGCGCTGGTCGGGCGTGAGCTCCACCAGCACGCGCTCGACGAAGCCGAAAACTGGACAACCACCGTTAAGGGTACAGGCAGGCTTAACGCACGGCCATAGCGGGCGCCGAACCAAGCCGCCTCAGTAACGCAGCGCCGAGCGGTAGGACGCCAGCGTATTGGCCGATTCACCCTCACGAAACAGCTCGCGCGCCGCGTCTTCAACCATGTGCGAGAGGCGTTCGGGATCGTGCAGCGGCTAGCGCTTCAAGGCGAAGGTGCGCGCCAGATGCACGTGTGGAACCTGATGATGAGCGCCCATCTGTTTATTTTCATACATACGACATATGATGTTAATCATCAAGCAATGATAGCCCACGGTAAACTTCATTTATCGAGGTCTATTTGGTGGCCGGGCAAGCAGATGCCGTTCGAGAAGTTCGAGCGTCGTTTTTAGGCGGGGCAGGGAGCCACACGACAGAAGGGGCCAAAGTGAGCCAGATCGAGGAATTCAGGGGGCGCGGCATTCAGCCGGCGGACGTCTTTGCCGCGGCGGACGCCCTGCTGGCAGAAGGACAACGCCCGACCATCGAGCGGGTGCGGCTCAAGATCGGTCGCGGCTCGCCCAACACGGTCAGCCCGCTGCTCGAGCGCTGGTTTGCGACGCTCAGCGCGCGCATGGCGGGGACAGCGCCGGGCTCGTCGTCGGCAGGGCAAGAGGCCACGTCGGTTCCGGCGGCTGTGCAAAGCGCCGCCCGGTTGCTTTGGGATACAGCACGCCGCGAAGCGCAGGCCCTGGAGCAATGCGCACAGGCGAGCGTTCGAGACGAGCTGCAAGCCCGCGAAGAAGCTTTGGAGGAGGGACTAGCGACGCTCACCCAACGAGAGGTGGCGTTCGCCCAAACTCGCTCCAGCCTCGATGCCGCCTTGGCGGCGGCCCAACAGGTGGCCGAAGGATTGCGACAGCAGCTGCGAGACCAGGCGCAGGAGGCGCAGCACATGCGCAGCAACCTCGACGAACAAGTTGCGCGGCTCAACGCCCAACTGGCGAAGGCGATGGAGAGCCACGAATCCACGCACCGGGTCCACAACCAAGCGTTGGCTGCCAAAGATCAGGACTTGCGCCAGGCCGAGGAACGCCATGCACAGGAGCACCAACGCATGCTTCTGGAGGTCGATCGCGCGCGTCAGGCGACGAAGTCGGTGGAAGCCGAGTCGGAACTCCAGCGACAGCGGCTAGTGCGCGCGGAAGGAGAGGGCGCGCAACGGCTTGCGGAGGCCCAGGCCAAGATCCAGGAGCTGCAAGACGACAGTCGAGCGACGGAGGCAGAGCTGCGAACTCAGCTCACCGCTCAAGCCGCAGAGGTTGCTGTTGCGAAGAGCGATTACACGTTGGCGCGACAAGAAATCGAGGGACTTGGCAGCCGCTTGAGCGAGGAAAGGCGCACGCATGACGCCACTCGCGCACTGCTAGCGCAGGCGCTCGCTGCCGACGCGCGCCATCGCAGTGGGCAAGGGACTGATCCGCAGCGGCGCAAAAAAAGAGCCTCGGAATCCGGCGGCTCATCGACATAGCGCGCAGAAGCCAAGCTCCTGCTGAGCGCGCGCGTCCCCCCGCTACTGTGGCGAAGAGCCATTGCTGCAACTTTAGCGTCGCCACTCCGCCCTATAGGGAGATCGGCCAGGGGCGCGCACTGTTGGCTATCTCAGCGTGCCAAGTGGGTCTCAGCCGGTAGTTGCAGGTGGTAGACAGAAGGGTGCTGCCAACGGGGCCACGCTAGTCGTGCGCTGCGACCGCTTCAGCAAGGGGCCGTGAAGCCGGGGCGGTGCATATTTTTAGGCCGCTTATAGACGCCTATAAAGATTCACTTTTATATCATCAGAGAATATTCGATCCTCACTCCACGAAGAGATGATATCTCTGGAATCAAGCCACTTAACCAACTCCAAATTTTCAGGGCTGTTTTTCAGCCTCGGGGTGGCATAACCCGTTTTAATTTCAGAGAATGGACGAGGGAGATCGGCCAATGTCTGACGCACTTCTTCATCAGACATCAAAGAGTTATACTTGTTGAAGAGTGAGATTTGTATCGCGGCAGGGCGAGAATTGATTATCAACGAATGAGCACTGCTTGCTCCGATTTTTGAAAATTTTCTATCGACACAATGAATTATCGGACCGATAAGTGCGGCTCGCTTCGGAAGGGTTGCCAGCACCTCTAAGTTCATCAATTCAATGATCCGGATCTTGGCCAAATCATCGACATCAGACCGTAGAAGTTCTTCATGCAAATCATCGTCTAATGCGAAGCTGTCGTGATCATTGAGGTATGCGTCGATATTATTCGCAATGAAAATTACCTGAAGATCGTCAATTGCAGCAAGAGCATTGAAGTTATCTTTTGCAAGCGTTATTTTTCTCTCCGATATCAAAATTCGAACCTTGGCAGGTTCAAGTCCTTGCGGCAGCTTTAGAAACTGATCCGGTAAAGCGCTGATATAAGCCTTGTACGCAGCATCAGATAGCGCGCCTGCATTGAGAAGGAACTGACGCAGCTTCAGTGAGTCAGCATCACTTAGGATAGGATGTTGCAGGATAGCCGCGCGCACAACATCTGAGTCGAGAAACCGAATCAGACTATCTGACTCAAAACCAGCAGCATCAATGAATGCAGCGCAGTTCTTCCAGGTTGCTTGGATCGCATTTAGTTGAAACAGTGTGGACTGAAATTTCTCAGGCACACCCTCTAGATTTGGAAGTTGCGCAGTCTGCATTTCGAGAAAATTTCGAACTGCGCCCTGATCCAGTGAATCTTGATTAAGAAGCGCAAGAATAGCGGCGACGTCCTCTTCAGAGTTTTTTGGCAATTGCAAAAGAACATCGCGCAGGTAAATATCGAAGTTTTGCTCCACCCTTTTCATCAAGGCAGGGTTGTTCATCGAGCGAACGGTGGTGAAATTCCTCGCGCGCATTGACTCGATATCGCTTTGCCCCAGAATATGTTGGCAGATATATTCCAGATTGGCTACCGTAAGTTGGTATCGCCCCTCGTCGAACATGAAGCGTACGATTCTCGGATGATCTTTAATTTCCATGAGGTCATTGACCTCGAAATTGAGGCAATCAAGGCGCTCCGGTGCCAATTCGGGTAGTTGTACTAGAATTTGGTGAAGGTTCGCAGCTAAAAACACCAATAATTCATCGAAGGCGCCTGCGAGCGTTTTGAGAGTGTTTGGCGGTAGATTTGCGATCAGTTGGGCAATGTGGGAAATATTGTTTGGACTTGCAATCGCGGATGGGACAAAATTTTTCCAGACCTTGGCCAATCCCAGGAGAAACACGGACACGTCAAGGCCGCTGGTGTAATAAGCGCTGAAAAATTCTTCGCATTTCTCAAAATCAGAGGAAAGAAATTCGAAAAGTTTCGGTGCTTGAGTAACGTTAAGACCCTCGTCATTCAGAAGGGTATCGACAAGCCTGACGTTCAGGACGTAGCTCTGCCGAAAATCCTCATCGCGCATCGCTGCAATGACCTCTTTGGGATTGTCAAGTGGGAAGTTTGGCTCAGGCGTGACGAATGCCCGTATTTGAATGAGAAACCGGTTGTCATTGGGCGACAGTCGGCCCGAGTGGAAAAGTGAAGTGTATTGATAGTAGGTGTCATCGAGATGGCCTTCTAAGATCAAAAAGCGGGCGAGCTCTCCGTTCGCTGCGAAATTTTTGAAGAGGTCTTCCGTGTGGTCGGCATTTAAACGCAACAGTTCATTTAGCTTGACCATTCGAAGCGCGGGAATCTTCGATTTCAGATCGTGAATTCTTTTCAGGACCTTGTTCTTATTATCAGCTTCCTTGGTTTTGATCTCTTCCTTACGTTGCAAGTAGGATTTTTGAGAGTCCACCTCGGCTTGCAGGTTAGAAGAATCAGCCCAGCTCGACTGACTGTTGGCATGTCGGTAGAACATGCGCGGGGTCACAATCAGTTCTTCGAACGCATCATGGCTTACTATTTGAGCAAGCGGAATCCACGTGTGACGATCAATACCAACATGGACGACACCGTCTGGAAGCTTCTCAATAAGCGCCATAGCATAGACTCGTCGTAATTCTCGCAAATCCGAAGGCGCCTGTCGCTCGCCAACTTCAAGTCCTTTTTCGAGCTCCTCAATCTCGCTTCTATATCTGGCTTCACCTTGCCTAATTAGCTCGCGTTGGCGATTCAATATTGCAGCAAGATTCCCCGCGCCGCGGTGCAGTTGCTCAAAATCCCTCGGATAGACGTTCTTATAGATTAGGATCGCCAGGAGCTTGTTGGCATCAAGCAGGTTTTCGCCATCAGTTTCCAAATTAGCCACATAGATAGCGTACTCATTAAAAATATTATGGATTAACCTCAGGTCATTCAGATAGCGTGAAACTTCTCGCAGAAACTGTCGATCGAGACGCTCGTCAAGTGCAAGTCTTCTCCCTTGCTCCAATACCATATCGATCGAATTTGACGTATTTATGATTGGTATTACAGGAATAATAAATTCAAAGAACTTGGTTCGGTCGGTGTTGGCAAACATGTCATCGCGCAGGGCGTAGAGAAACCTGATGGTCCGTTTTACGCCTGCATTCCCGTTTATGAGGCTATTAATCTCGCGTAATGTCACGAAGATTTCGCTGTCATTGAATCGATCTAGGTCCTCAATGATTACAAGATCGTAGTCGGTTGATTGAAAGAAATATAGTATTTCATCCAAGTGACGATTCAATATTGATGTTTGGTCATCATGTGCGGGCCGTATCTCAACGTCTTTTAATGAAACGCTCTTGAGGGATAGACCGAAACTAGCAACATAAAAATGATGCAACGTCATCCATAAGAACAGTACAGCGAACGCGCAAATTCCGAGCCTGAATCCATTGCTGAGGGCAAACGGAGTGAAAAACACACCGTTGATGACATCCTTTCGTTGACTAAACACGTACCAAAGCGCGAGAACTCCTAGCGTTATATACAACGATTTAAAGATCGACCAAACACCAGGTGACTGAATTCGTTTAAACCGTGACAGCGGGAGTTTGTTTGCATCTGCGCCGTACAACATCTGCTGCAGAATACTTCTCTCAATCTCTTGGCGGCTCACTTTCTCGCCATCCGAACTAGCCTCGGGGACGAACGCAGCAAGCGAGATATGAAGCGCAGGCCGCCGATAATTCTTAAGGAAGGATTGGATAATGCTGCTCTTTCCCGATCCATAGGGGCCTGTCAGAGCAATATTGGAAACCTGCGGATTGTTCGTGGCAAACAGAATCGCTTCGGAATACACCCCGGCCTGATCCGCCTTATCGGTCGGCGCGAGATCCAAGAACTTCGGTTTGGTGTCGACTGAACTGCCTTTATCTTCCAACCAAGACAATGCGCTATCGAGAAATTTCGCAAGCCTGCGAGTTAAGAGGCTAAGGGTTTTTTTCATGCGACTGGTCGTCATTCATTGGAATCGAATTGCGTTTTCCACAAATTTCTTATATCTACGAAGATAACCCTGCTCCAGTCGGTGAGTATGTTCAAACTCACTTTGCGGCGGCCGGACATTATTATCTTGCTGACTTTATGGCGGTCTACTAAGAGGATCGGGAGATCCATTGGTCGCAAGCTCCTGTCCGCACGAGGTGGCCAAATAGCATCCTGCAACCGATCGCTTACGCTGACTACAGGGTTCCGCCGGCACCTGAAGCTGTCGGCTTGGTTCCGACTGGCTCGCCTTCCTACTTGAAAGCCACAAGGTCGTTGAGTTTCGGGTGACTACGAATCCGTCTGTGTTGCTACGCATCCTCAGCCCGGCCTGCTCCGACGAGCAACGTCGAGAGCCTTGCAACGGCGACGCGCGGTCCCGCGACGCTCGCATAGTGCGTGTCGACAGTGGTAAAGCTCAACTGGAGGTCAAGCATCCCGCATGCGAGAGCGTCTACCCGGGGCGTTTGACGCTGGGAGATTAGCCGAAGAATCCGTTCGGGTGAGGGAATTTAGGGTTTGTGCATTGAATGGTCAACTCACTCGCTCAGGCTCGCCGATGCTTTTCAAAAGAGAGTTGTATTGCACTTTGTCTGAGGCATAGATTTTGTCCAATACATAATTGGCAACCTTGGCAATCTCGGGGATTTCAACGGGCTTGAACCCTCTGTCTGGAACGGCCTCTAGGTGCGAGAACTCGTTGTTGAGGCGATTGACAAGTGCAACGGCTGTGTCTTCCTCTTCTCCAAAGAACTTCTTAATCCGCTCAAAGGAATCGTTCTTGTCGTCGTGGTATGGAAACTTGAAGAACAAGAATGCCTCCAGGAATTTTCGCAGGTTGTTGCCGAAGCCAAAAAACGGCTCGTGGTTCTCTGCTGCGGCAGCTTGGTCCTTGCACTTATAGATTTGGTGAAAGAGATAGTGAAATTCAGTGATGTAGTCTTTTAAGTAAGACGGCATAAGCATGATGTTGCTTGAAGCGCCGTTTCGCTCGATCATGAAGTGTTCATGGTCACTGACACTCTTTGCCTTTACCCCTTCTGCTGCTGGCAGCTTCTTCATCGGAATGGAAAGGCGCTTGAGATACTTCAGGAAGTCCAAATTGTGCGTGGAGATGAACAGTTGCTTGTAGCGGTACGAATTTGAGCCATCAGGCTTCTTCACTGGCTTGGCGATCAAGCTTTCAATCAAACTGAACATGAAAAAGATGTGATTTCCGTCCAAGCTTGAGATTGGATCGTCAATGTATATGATCAGATCTTTTCCCTTGCTCTCAGGGTCATCAAGCTTGGCAATGAAGTAGCAGAAGGCGATTAGGCTGCATTCGCCTTCACTGAGGTTGTATGCCGACTTTCCATTGCGGGTGATCTCAAACTTGACTGTGGCGTTGTCCGCGCCGTCACGAGCTTCCAGCTTGATTCCGTCATGGCCGAAGAAGTTGTTTAGCAGTGCATTGACTCGTTCCGCCCCCTTGCGCTCGTCTTTCTGTTTAGCCCTCAAGGCTTGGACTTCAGTCTCGGCGTCACGGATCTCTTTTTCCGCATCGGTGAAGGCAGTGCCTGCCGTATCGGAGGTGGTCTTGAGGGTGGCAATCCGGCCAAGCTCTTCCTCATAGGTGATGGCGTCCGCAAAGGCGAACACGTCAGCCAGGCGAAGTGCATCTCTGGCAGCGGTCTTATCCTTTTCTAGTGTGGCAGTCTTGCTATTGCTCGCGGCGATCAGTGCATTGATGTCGGCAACATGCCTTGCGATTTCCTGGGCGTCATGAGAAGGAGTCTTGAGGGCTACCGGCTGGAATAGGTTGTTCTTCCGAGTCTCAAGCGACTTCTTCAGCGCCTCCAGATCCTTCTTGTAGACGGCCAGTGCTTGCGACAGGGCTTTGCCGCTGACTTCAAACGCGGCGCGCTCGTCAACGTAGAACTGCGCACCCGCGAAGGTGTTGAGCCCAGTGATGGTGCCAATCTCGTTCGTGACTGAGGTGATTGCCGCGTCCAAGGAAGCTTCCAGGTCGCCAGACTCCTTGCTGAAATGCTCATCGAGTACCTGCCAAATGTCGTGCGGCAGATCCTGTCGGCAGAAGGCGCAGGTGCTCCGCTTCTCGCGGTGGTGCCCCATACCTTGCTTCACCCAGAGTTGCAGGGCGCTGTCCTTAAGCAGTTCCTCAATGGCCTTGGTTGGCGTGATCGTCTTGGACAGTAACGGTTCGGCGGTGGCCGTCAACGAGTCCAGCTTGAGAGCAACAACCAATGTGTCGGTGATGTCGGGTAGCGCTTCTTGCTTGAGCAGCTTGAGCCGACCTGCTTGTTCTTCGGTCGTGAGAGCGACGAAGCCTGGCTTGCTGGTCGTGGCAATGTCACGTCTGATGTGCTCGATGTTGTAGACGGGGCTGCGAAAGTTCGGGTTCTTCTTGATCTTCTCGGCGGCATGTGAGCGCAGCCTGTCATCCAACCCATTGGACGCTGTGGTGTAAGCAGACTTGGCGCGATCGCGCTCTTTCCGTTTGGCTTCCAGGGCAAACCGGAGGCCTGCTTTACCTTCCACGCTGCCAAGCTTGGCTTCAATCGCAGCGATGGCGTCGTCAATCTCCTTGTTCTGCTCACCGACGATGGCGAAGGTCTTGATGACACCCCCAATTTCCTGATTGACTAGGAAGCTAAGGTTGTCGGTGACGAAGTCGCGGTTGTAGACCCGCACGTCGTAGCTGTGACCTGCAAGCCCAGTGTGGGCAACGTTGCCTTTCTCCCCGTACACCGTGAAGGAAGAGCCAAAGTAGTTCAGCGGAAGTTTGTGGGTTTCCAGCGAACGGAAGACGCGAGACAGGGTCGTCTTGCCTGAGTAGTTGCGTCCATAGAGGATGTTTAGCCGCTGGAATGGCTTGACGTTCTTGCCGCTGTCTCGGACGGTCTTCTTCCACTCCAACCCCTGGAAGCTGCCGAAGCTGGCTATGTCGATCTGATTGATCACCGATCCCATCCCCCGTAGTTGCGTCGCGTCTATTTGCAACAGAATGTTGCTTGGTTTGCGAAGGGTGCGCAAGGGGGCTAGCCCGAAATGTCAAGGAAAGCGGCGCTAGCTGTCGCCAACCGACAGCGGATCAAGAGCCTAAGGGTGGAGGACAAACGCCCCCACCCGGGTCGGCGCCAAATATGACAAAGTCGAAGCGTTGAACACCCACTTGAACCGAGAGCGGCGTGAATCGCCACGGGGCGATTCAAGTTGCCATGACCTATCTTTTTACGGATAGCGGACTGTGCTTATGCTTCCAGGGTCGGGCGGCGCCCCATAAATGTGGAAGAAGAGAGATCATGAGATTTATCCACGCTGCGGACATCCATCTCGACAGTCCGTTGCACGGACTGAGCGCCTATCCCGACGCGCCCGCGGGACAGCTGCGCAACGCGTCAAGGGATGCCTTCACCCGGCTCGTGGAACACGCCATCGACGAGGTGGTCGACTTCGTCGTGATTGCTGGCGATCTGTACGACGGTGACTGGCGGGATCACAACACCGGCGTCTTCTTCAGCAAGGAGATGGGGCGTCTGCGACGTGCCGGCATCCCCGTGTTCCTGCTTTTTGGCAACCATGATGCCGAAAGCGAGATGACCAAGAAGCTCACCTTGCCCGACAACGTGATCACCTTCTCCTCGAAGAAGCCGGAAGTCCATCGGCTGGATGCGCTGAAGGTTGCGCTCCACGGGCAGAGCTTCAAGGACAAGGCAGTCATCGACAACTTGGCGCTCCGGTATCCGGAACCCGTCCCGGGCTACTACAACATCGGCGTCCTCCACACGGCCCTCGAGGGCGGCACGGTGCATGCCAACTACGCACCCTGCTCGCGTGCCGAGCTGCATGCCAAGGGCTACGACTACTGGGCGCTCGGCCACGTGCACGAGTTCCAGCACTGGAAGGACGGCTCACACATCGTCTTCCCCGGCAATCTCCAGGGCCGTCAGGTCCGCGAGACCGGACGCCGCGGTGCCGTGCTGGTGACGGTCGACGACGGGCGGACCCGTCTCGAGAGGCTCTTCATCGATGTGCTGCGTTGGGAGAGCCTAGTGGTGGACGCCAGCGCCAGCATCACGATGAGCGATGTGGCACGGCAGATCGGCCTGCAACTGGAGTCGCTGCTCATGGTCGATGCACATGTGCCACGCGCCGTGCGTGTGACCCTGCAGGGGCGCTCCCGCGCCCATGGGGCGATGTTCGGCAAGGCGCACGAACTGCGCGCGGAAGTCCTTGGGCAGATCGCAGCGATCGGCAACGAGAGACTGTGGCTCGAGAAGGTCAAGATCGCGACGCAACCCTTCACCAATGCCGCCGACGTCGGTGCCCGCATGGACGCGGTCGCCGATCTCGAGGAGATCCTCGCGGAGGCCCACAGCGACCCAGATTTCCTGGCCCAGTTGCGCGGCGAGCTGCAGCCTTTCTTCGGCAAGGTTCACGCGGACGTGAAAGAGGATGTGCCGTACCTCGCGCTCGCACGCGAGGGCGACTTCGGCGCGCTCCTCAGGCATGTCTCGCCGGCGCTGCTGGCCAGCCTCGTGGCGGAAGACTGACGCATGCGCATCCAGCAACTGCAGCTTCTCAAGTATGGAAAGTTCGACGACCTCGCTATCGACCTCCCCAAGGCCGAACTCGACTTTCACGTGATCGCCGGCCCCAACGAGGCCGGCAAATCTACCATCCGCCAAGCCATCACCGAACTTCTGTTCGGCATGCCGTTGCGCACGCGGCTGGATTTCAGGCACCCCCTGGCCGAGCTTCGCCTAGGTGGTGTGCTTCAGAGCGAGGCTGGTGAGCTCGCCTTTCATCGTGCCCGCGGACGCACGCCACTGCGGACACCGGCGGACCAGCCGCTAGCGGAGAGTCAACTCACCTCGATCCTGGGAACGCTCGATAAGGCCTTCTTCGAGCAGATGTTCTGCATGGACCACGACCAGCTCGTCGAGGGCGGCCGGAGCATCCTGGATGGCTCGAAGGATGTCGGTCGCGTCCTGTTCCAGTCGGCCGCTGGCATCTCGAGCCTTGGTCCGGTCCGCGAGGCGCTCGAGAAGCAGGCGGGCAATCTCTGGGCGTCGCGCAAGGCAAGCAGCGCCTACGCGCTGTCCGTCAACCGCTTCGAGGAGGCGAGTGCGGACCTCAAGGCGGCCCAGGTGAGAACTAAGGTCTGGAGCGATGCGCGTCAGGCCCTCGACGACATCGAGCGAGACATCGCCTCCGAAGACGCTCGGCGTATCGCACTGGAGGCCGCCCGCTCGAAGCTCGAGCGCGTGCGCCGTCTCGGTCCCACCTTGATACGAATCAGCGCCATGGAGGCGGCACTCACGGAGCTGGTCGACGTGATCGATCTCCCGGCCACGGCGCAGGCCGACCTTCGCACAGGCGGCTCCGAGCTCGCCGCCGCCGAGGCGGTGCTGCAGACGCGCGTCGGCGACGTGGAAGCGCGTGCACAGGAGCGCGCGGCGGTGTCCTTCGACGCCTCGGTGCTCTCGCTCGGCGCCGAGATCGAGGCCTTGGATGTCATGCGGGGCGCCTGCGCGAACCACGCGCGGGACCTGCCACTTCGCCAGGTCGACCTCGACCGGCTGCTGGGCGAAGCGAGGGCGGCGGCCGCGCAGCTCGGGTGGCCGTCCGACGAGTCCCGCATTCGTGCGGACCTGCCGTCAACCCTGGCGCTCAAGGCCGTCGGCAACCTTTTGCGCGACCGCGGCGCGCTGCATCAGGCGGTGCGCAGTGCCGAGGAGGCCCAGCGGCAGAAGGGCCTGGATATCCAAGGTCATCGGGCGGATCTGGACGGCATTGCGGCGGCTGAGGTTCCGCCGGCGCTGCGGGAGGCGTTGGCGGAGGCGGTGACGTTCAAGAACAGCGGCACCCGACAACGCGGGCTGAAGAGCGCCGTCGAACAGGCAGGGGAGAAGCTTGGCCATGCGTTGGCGGCCCTGGGAGGCGGGCACGTGTCGGTCGATACGTTGCGAATGATGGACGCGCCATCGACCGAACGGGTCGGCACGCTCCAGCGTGCGCGAGCCGAGGGGCTGCGGTCCGTCGCCTACGCGCGCGAAACGCTCGAGGGGCTGCAGGCCGAGGTGATCCGTCTCGAACTGGCGGAGAGGCACTTCGAGGGCGCTCACAAGGTCGTGACGCCGACCGATGTGCATGAGGCACGCACGCGTCGCGACGACGCCTGGCGGTCGCTCAAGAGCAGCGAGGTCCCGCTGGGCAGCGGGGCGCCTGTCCTTGACGCCGCGATCCGGCTGGCGGACGAACTGGTCGACTCGCAGCTGGGGACGGCGACCGAGGCCGCGACGCTCCAGAACATCCGGCAGCAGCTGGAACTCGCCAAGGCACAAAGCGAGCATCAGGCGATGCTCCTGGTGGCACGCACGGCGGAGACGGAGGCACTGGACGCCGACTGGCAGGCGCTCGCCGCACGCATCGGCTGGGCCGACATGCCGCTCGACGACGCATCAAGCTGGCTCTTGAAGCGCGCCGACGCGCTGGCGGCCGATCTCGACGTCATGCAGAAGCAGCGAGAGCTGGAGGAGGAGGTTCTATCCTGCGAGAGCGCGCAGGATGCCTTGGCTCAGGCCCTGGAGGATTCGGGCGTGGTGGTGCCCGAGGAGGGCGCTGACCTGTCCGCGCTTTGCGCGTTGGCGACCCGTCACATCGGCCAGGTCGACACTGCGTCGGCGCGCCGAAATGCTCTAGACGATCAGGTTCGGCAGGCCGCACGCGCCTTGGACGGGTTGGCGGTGGCGACTGAGACGGCCAGGGCTGCCTATCAGGCGTGGGAGACCCAGTGGACGGCGGCGCTGCGCAGCGCGAAGCTGGAGGCTGCGGCGTCGACGTTTGCGGAGGCGGAAGGCGCGGTGGAGCTCGCAAACCTGGTGGCCGATCGCCTGGATCGCGCCGATACGATCCGGGTCGAGCGCATCAACACCATGCAGGCGGACCTCATCCGCTTCGAAGAGGCAGCCCGATATCTCGGAGCGCGCGTGAATCCGCCGCTCGTGAGTGCCGACGACTGGGCGCAGGTCGCGAGGAACCTATCCCAACGTCTTCGGGAGGCCACTGCGGCTTCGCAGGCGGTCGAACTGGCGGAGGCCGCGCTTCGTACCGCGCAGGCATTGAAAGACGAGGCCGACCTTCGTGTGCGCGAAGCCCGTGCGCGTCTGGCGCCGCTGCTGGCGCTCGCGGGGGTGTCCTCCGTGGCGGAGGCCCTGCCGCTCGCGGAGCGGTCCGACCAGCGCCGCGCCCAGGAAAGGGAACTTGCCGAGACCATGGCGTCGCTCCTCGATGGCGGCGATGGGCTGACGCGCGAGGCGATCGAGGCGGAGGTGGCGGCTCAGCCTGCCGCCGAGGTGATCGGGTTGTACGAACAGGCCAAGAGCGAACTCGCGGTCGTGAACGAGCGCTCCAGCGCGCTGGTCCAGAAGCGTGTGACCGCCGAACTGGCGTTCTCCGCCATCGCAGGCCAGGCCAATGCCGCCTCGGCCGAAGCCCGGCGGCAGGAAGCGCTGGCAGAGATGGGGGAGGTGGCCGAGCAGTACCTGGAGGTTGCAACCGCTGGCAAGCTGCTGAAATGGGCGATCGACCGTTACCGCGACCGCAAGCAGGGACCCATGTTGACGCGGGCAAGCGCGGTGTTCTCGGACCTCACCCTCGGCGACTACAGCCGGCTTGGCGTCGACTACGAGAAAGACACGCCGGCGTTGTATGCGAGGCGCCGTACCGGCCAAGTCGTGGAGGTCGCAGGACTGAGTGAAGGCACGCGAGACCAGCTCTATCTGGCGTTGCGCGTGGCGGCGCTCGAGCTCCATCTGGCACATGCCGGTGCCGTTCCCTTCGTGGCGGACGATCTGTTCGTCAACTTCGACGATGCGCGTGCGAAGGCCGGGTTGCGGGTGCTGGCCGAGTTGTCCACGCGCACCCAGGTGCTGTTTCTCACGCATCACAGTCATTTGCTGCCGCTGCTTCGCGAGGCGTTGCCCGGCCACGCGAACGTGATCGAGCTTCAAAGAGAGATGCCTGTCCTGGCTGCGTGATAGTTGGTCCGGGGTCTGCTGCGCGGCGTCGCTTGCCCTGACGTGAACTCGTCCGCTAAGCACCGGGCCCCGCATGCAGGCACTCAGACATGCCTGCCGACGCTGGCAAGTTGACATGTTCGAAGCGGCCGAAGTAGCATGAACCTACGGTTCACGCCGAACCGCGGGCAAGTTGGCGCCCATCAGTGCACGCACCAGGTTCGCCTGGCACGGTGAAGCCCAGTTGATATGCAGTACCCCGACCCCGGCTCTTTGAACTCCCGGAAGGCCGGATAACGCGTGCCGTCCCTACGTGTCTTCCACGAAGGAGCTCAACTGTGGCCAATGTCAAGGCGCCGCGCACGCCGCTGTCCCCCGAATTGCAAGCTGCCGCTCTCTGGACCTACGTTCAGGCGAAGCTACCTCGCTTTTCCTGCCAAACCGCACTCGCAGTCGTCAACGATCTAGGGCCTCTCCCCGGCGAAGACCTGAAGCACTTGGCCAAGCGGCTGAAGCCGCTGCTGGAACGCCAAAGCATCCGCATCAAGTACACGGCTTGTCTCGAGGCCGCCGCCAGGATGCTCGGTGCGACGAGCTGGCACGAGTCCGAGTACAGCGGTTCTGAGCCGACCCTTCAGCTGACCGTGCTGGTCGGCTCTAGTGTTGGCATGGACCAGTTCATGGGCAAGGTCGAGGCGTTCGCCACCTGGCGTGAGGTCATGCCGCGGATGGCGCACTGGTGCGACCTGCGCCAGGCACAAGCACCCGTGAAGACGTTCCAGGTGCATGTCGGCGAGGACTACGTAATGGTCGGCACGCCGGAGCCGCGCGGAACGGACCGGCCCGGCGATTTGACGAATATCCCCATCTTCACCTTGCGACCATGCGGCGGCCGCAGCGAATGGCTCGATGGCGCGCCAAGCGCGTTTGAGGCCCTGCGCAGGCACCTCGAGGAGCGTGGCGTGGCCGCCCTGGAGGGCGTCGCGGTCATGCAACTGCTACAGCGGTACGCGGACCCGGAGTACGCCGTCGGGCTGGGCCAGGCAAGCGTTACCGGCGACGCCCCGAACGCCGAACTGGTCCTGCTGCGCGACGACGATGAACTGAATCCGCACAACGCCTTCGAGATGGCGCGCGGCGACGAGCTCACCTGCTGGGCGCAATTGGAGCTCGCCTCAAGCGACAGAGGCGGAACCTATTCGGTCGAACTCGATGGCCGTAGCTGGGTCATTGGAGATGCCCGGTACACCTGGGAGTTGCACATCATTCGGCCGAAGGAATACATCCCAGGGCTGGAGATGCGCCAGCTGAATGAGGAAGACACAGAGCGTCTGCTTCGCCGATTCAAGCTGGTAAAAAACATCTTCTCTGGCCGGGTGCGGCACCACGAGGTACTGAAACGAGTTGAATACCTAGGCGGGCCCCGAGACACGTACCGCATCGACCTGCACCGGCTGCTGCTGGCTGCGAAGGACGCCGGCCACACCTGGGAAAGCCTCTGCGAAGCGATGGGAGTTAAGGAGACGATGCAGGCCGCGCTGCCCGTCGGCTTCATCATGAGCGCGGCGCAAATGTTGTCGCCGAAGAAACCGAGCGAGTTCTTCGCGCGACCGAACATCTCAGAGATGGCCCGAGCCGATGACGACCTCGTGCTGCGTACGCTGCTGCCGCGCGTGGACACAATCCGATACCGCACCCACAACGTGCCTGAAGACAAGAGGCCGATGGTGCGCGAGGCCGTCGAGGAGCTCATTGACAAGCTGCGCGTGCGCAAGATGCGCCAAGTCGGAATGTTTTCTGAAGAACATGAGCTCCCGCTGCTCGTCCACGCGCACGACGGCGAGGAACTGCGGCTCGCGCTGAAGGAGCACGGCCTCGTTGTCTACGCCAGCGTGCTTCCGAACTTCTTCCCGCTCGACGACCTCGGGGACAAGTTCAAGGGGGAGGGCATCGCTCCGTTCGCTTTCGGGCACGCCCTGTACTTGCACATTCAGCCTGAGTGAAGGCAAGGGCGGGGCGAGCTTGCCCCGCCTCGGCAATATCAGTAATATGTAAGCGCGGTTCGTAGCCGAACCGTAGGCAAGTTGGCGCCTGTCAGTGCACGCTAGCTCGGAGGCAGCCCCGAGCAACCGGCGAAGCCAGTTGGTAGTACTGAATCGAATCCCGGCTTGGTGAGTTTCTGGAAAGCCGGACAACGCGTGCCGTCCTAGTGGCTTTCCGTATGGAGCTCATCAGTGACAGCCATTTCCTCCGCGGTCGACGCCGCGCACCCTCTCGACGAGTCCCGCGCCATGGCGCTGTGGACCTTCGTCCAAGTCAAGATCCCTCGTTTCACCAGTGCTGACGCTTTGATGGTCGTTCGCAACCTGGAGCTGCAGCCCGGGGCGGACGTCAAGGCGCTCGCGAAACGACTGCGAGCGGCCCTGCAGACGCAGGGAGTTCCTCTCAAGCACACCCACGCCCTGCAGCTCGCCGCGCAGCTTGCCGGTTTCAAGAGTTGGCACGAGGGTGGCTCGGCTTCCACGAAGAGGCCCCTCTCACTCCGCCTGCAGACTGCCTCCTGGCTCAATCGCGAGCTCGAAGGTTGGGACGATGCGGTAGACGTCATCTCTGACTACTTCCTCGGCGACATCAAGGCCAAGGGGCTCAGGAGCTACAGGTTCGTGTTCACGCCTGGCGCCTTGGGTATCCAGCAGCCTTTGCTGGACGCACACAACGCGGTTGGCCGGCGAGTGCCCTTGCTGGAAATCATGTGGGACATGGAAGATTCCAACCAGCTGCGCGCGGCAGTGACCGCGGCCGAACGCGTTCGCCGGCGGTTCGAAGAATCCGAGCACCAAGCAATCGTAGACGGCGTGGCCGCTATCCAGTATTGCCTTCAGAACCCCCACCCTGACGAGCACGCCGACGACCCGCTGAACAGTGAGCTGGTCGTTGTCGATTGCGAGCCGGGGCCTTACTCTGCGGCCGAAGTCGCGCGCGGCAACGAGCTGCAGTGCTGGCGCGAGCTGGTGACGCTGATGGAGGACAACCACCTCGAGGCCGCGTCACCGATTGAGTTGGACGGCCTTGACTGGGTCTGCTCATCCACGAAGCGGTACCGATGGCAGCTGGAGACCTTGCGGTCAACGGGAGGAGCGGTTCCTCAGATTCTCACGCGGGAGCTGACCCGCGAGGAAACGGCAAAGCTCCTGCGCCGTCGCAACCGAATCGTCCGGAACCGAAGCTACCTGGTCCCTGAGGACACGGTTCGCCGGATCCAGTTGTTCGATTCAGAACGGCTTGACGTCGCGGTGAACTGGGGCGCGGTGTCCGCGCATGTCCTGGCTGACCGAGTCGCGCGGGAGGTCGTCGACCAGGCGCTCGGCATGCGCAAAACCGGTGAGAAGCTTAGCCTGCGTGCGTTCGAGAACCTCTTGATGGCTTTGAATGCAGACGACCCACAGTCCTTCATCCTGGTGCCAGCGCGCAAGCAACTCGCCTTGCTCAAGGACGATGGCTTGTTGCGGGCGCTGGTTTCCCGCATTGAAGACGTCGAGCCAATCATGCCGCGAGGCCTAGACGAGGAGCGCGCGAAGAAGGCGCAGGAGCTCGTGGACAGCTTCTGCGTTTCGCTTCGGATGGACGCGCGGGACGACGACGCGCCCATCAATTTCATCGTGCCGAGGCATAGCCCGTACCTGATTAGCGCCGGCGCCGGGAAGGACTTGCTCGATGGATTGGCGAAGCTCGGGCTGGTTGCATACGGCGGCCTCACAACGCTCGCGCGCTGGCTCACGAGGGCGGGGCGCGAAGGCAAGGTGCGCTCCATCCGGGCCAGCCGGGCGTTCCTACTGGACATTGATTATGCGGAATCGGTGTCCCGGGGGACAGAAAACGCGTTCTCTGGTTCGCTAGACGGTGGTGAGGAGGAAGCCAAATGAGCGCCAAGACTTCCAGAACCGCCAGCGCCATTTTCCAGAGAGGCTTCAAGGAGCCGTATCTCAGGGCCTCCGAGCGTCCCTTCGTCAAACTGCTGAACTGGTACACCGGGTTCGGCAAGACCTACACCGCCGCCGCGTTCAGCATCGAGCTGTTCACCAAGTGCGATGTCATCCCGGTGTTCATCGCCCCGCTGCAGTCGCTAGTTGCCGGATTTAGCGACGAACTGGCCAAGCACCAGAAGGTGGGCGAGTACGCCGACGAAATCGAAGCCGCCATTCGGGAGCGGGGCTTCGCCATTCCCGTGCACCGCCTGTACTCCATCGAGTACCACCTGAACGACCGCAGCTTCTTCCAGGCCTGCTTGGCGCTCGTCAGCTGGCTTGAGCGGCACCAGAACCTGTTCCCGCGGCTGGAGACCTCCGCCAAGCACGCGAACACGGACAAGAGCGTTCGCGCGCGGGTCAACGAGCTTAGGCAGAAGGCGCTCTACAGCGAGCAGTCCAACTTCCTGACTATGGCCACCTCGGACGACACGTACGAGGACACCCGCACGGCCTACATCAAGGCCGCCCAACGGGCGCGCACGCTGGCAGACGGCTTGGTCTGGCGGCTCATCAAGCTGGACGTGGAGACCCGGGCTCTCAAGCAGGATTCCGACCGGTTCATGCGCGCAAAGGAGGTGGCGGAGCTCGTTCGCCGTCTGCATCCGCTACAGGCGTTCCTTGACAACCCGGGCGTCATCGTCAGCACCGCCTCCAAGGCGCAGGTCGGGCACCAGGTCTATGGTCCGGATGGCAAAGGCGGCTTCAAGGCGCACAAGTACGACAACCTGCCGCTGTTCCTGGGGGAACTGAACCGGGACGGCAGCTACTTCGGCCGCTTGGTCTCTGGCCGGCCAGACTCCGCCCGTGTGGTCACATTCGTCGACGAGGAGGAGGACTCCTACTGGTACCTCTTTGACCAGCGCAAGTCGGTGGTGAACTCCGGAGGGCGCAACGACCTAAACCTGGTCATTTCGGAGTTCTTCCAGTACTCTGACCTGCGCTGGCCCATGGCCTTCGAGAAGCTGCGGCGCGACGGGCCGGCGGACCTCGCTTTGGCGACGAAGGTGTACGACCACTTGGAGCAATTTGCTCAAGTCAGCAGAGCCGTCGAAGACGAGTTCGCGATGGAGGTATCGAGAACCAGCGCCAAGTACATAAATGACGTGCGCCGGGTGGAAATCCTGCGCAAGCACCTGACCGCGCAAGCGCCGGCCGCGGCCACTCGGTTTGACGACAACGAGCTGCTCCTGGTGCTTGCGCAGCTGCACGACCGCAACGATGCCCATGCCGACTTCAAGCGGTTCCGGCAGAAGGCCCGCGTGCTCAAGCGCATCCGGGACTACGTGCTGATCATCACGCGCCAGGGCAGCACTGCCTATGAGACCTTCCGGGACCTGCACGAGCTGGTCGCGAACAAGAAGTTCTTCACAATGAGCCGGTCGACCTACGGCGAGGTGCTGGACCAGCCTGGCCAGACGTTCTTCACCGAGTCGGCCAGCGTCATGGACACGGAGTTCCTGCGCCAGGTGCAGTTGACCCGCGACACGGCCCACCAGACCATCAGGCTGGACTATCACGATGGCGACGTGCCGGGAGACGCCTTCACGCTTCTCGACTACCTGAACCTGGTCGTCTTCATGGCCTCGGTGCTGGCTGCCACCAGCGGCGAGAACGCCATCGAGATGTCGAAGACCGACCAGGAGCGCTACCCAAGCCTGGACCGCTTCCGCTCGGACGTTCGCCGGCTGTTCGACGGCCGCGCGACCGAGGAAGGCCTGGCAGCCGAGACCAGCGACAAGGAGCTGCTGACAGACACGTTCCTGTTCAAAGACACCAAGAGCGTGGTCACGCTGGAGGAGAGCCGCAACCAGCACGAGGAATACAACATGACGGCGGACGTCAGCTTGACGCTGACCATCACGTCGCTGCGCGCCACGCCGGAGGAAGACATCGTGCACGCGCTCGGGCGCACAAACGGCGTGTACCTGATGAGCGCCACAGGTGGCCTGCAGTCTGCGTCGTCTGGCGCCTTCAACACGCCGCACCTTAAGCGGTGTCTCGAGTCCCGCGGTGGCCTATTCGCCGAGATGGGCGAGGACGAGCTGGAGGTGGTGTCCGCGCATGCCGAGAAACAGCTCAAACAGCGTGTGCGGAAGGTCGTCATTCTCGACGACCGCGACCCGGCTCGCACGTTTGCGGTTTCCCGCAGCTTCAAGGGCTTGCTGCAGGTGTTCGAAGACGCAAGACCGAAGAAAGACGAGCCCGGCTACGCGCAGATGAACAGCTACAAGCGCGACGAGCTCGCCGGGCTGGTAGCCAGTCTGGACAAAATGCTGTCCACGTCGATGCGCTCGGGCTTGGTCCTTTGCCAGACCACGCAGCACGTGCGTAAGTGCCTGATGCGTCTGGCCAACCAGCCTACCGGGTTGGTGACCCAGAACGACACGACAGGCGAGCTCTTCACCATCCACTCTCGTGCGCTCCCCAGCTACCGCGACTTCGGCCCTACGGACGACATCACGGTTGTCCTGTACTCCGCTGCGCGCTTCCGCAAGCGTGATAAGACCAAGACAGGCGCGCTGGAGGAAGAAGACGATAAGGGCCAGTTCAGCGAGGACCTGGAGAAGGCCTTGGACATCAGCAACAAGAAGCTGCTGCTCTGGACCGCCTACAAGTCCGCATCGCGCGGCATCAACTTCCTCACCCGGCACAACGGGAAGAAGCAGGACTTCGAGCTGTTCTGCCTGCTGAACGACCCGTACTACACCCGGCACACCCGCCCGGGCTCCTCTGGTTTCTCGATGGAAATGTTCCAGAGCTTCGCCCAGGTGATTCGGGACGAGAACGAGAACTGGGCGTCCATGTCGAAGGGCGACCTGCTGTTCGAGTACTCCCGAAACAAGTGGCGCCGACTGCGCAAAGAGCATTTCATCGATATCACGCGTACCGTATTCCAGGCACTTGGGCGTGGCGAGCGCTCGAACGAGCAAATGCCAACTCAGCACCTGTACGTGAGCTCAGAAGCGGCGCGTATGGTGCACTTGGGAATGCGTCATGCGCCGGAGCTGCGCAAGCGGGCGTCGCCCGCCCAACGCGCGGTGCTGGAGCAGATTCGCGTGCACAACATCGAGACCGGTATTTTCCCGTCTGACGATGAGCGACAGGCCGACCACCGGGACAGCCTGAAAAAGGCAGTCGCCTTCCGGAAGTTCACCAGCCAGATGCCCGCGCGCTTCCGGTCCGACCCGACGGCCCGCACGACATGGGAGCGCCTGTTCGACTCCCTGATGTTCAGCGACCCTCTCAAGTACCTCGAGAAGCTGGCAGCCGCTGGCGTTCCCGGGGACTACCGGAATGGTTGCTTCGTCGAGGTGCCTTCGATGGCGGACGCGTACACCGTTGACTTCGGTGCGGCCGGCATCGTAGAGCGTGTCATCACGGACGCGGCGGACGGCGCCGACGCCTACAACTGGATTGGCATGGTCGCGCCGGAAGGACTCATCAGCCAGCTGTCATCCAGCACCCAAGGCCTGTTGAAGGAGTGGCGTGGCTTCAAGCTCGCCGAAAAGACCACGCGCCTGCTGCCGCAGCCCTGGTTCGTGACTGAAATCATGAAGGGCTACATCGCCGAACTGGAGTTCGAGCAGTACGTCGGCGGGCAGTTCAACGTCTGGCCCAAGAGCCTGCAGCTGGGTGGCGGGCCGGTGGAATACCTGCCGCTGGCTGACCATCCCTTCTACGCAGAGCTCTACCAACTGTTCGACTACTACATCGTCCCGCAGCCCGGCGTGCTGGTGGCTGTGGACCTGAAGAACTGGACTCGCAGCACCGACAGCTTCAAGAAGCAGCAGCTCCAGGAAGAAGCTGAAAAGAAGCACCAGCGCCTGCGCAAGCTTCTCCCTGACCACAAGGTGCACGCGCTGTACGTGAACCTCTTTGGCGCTCACAAGTTTGCGGTGACGAAGCCGCCAGCCGGGACCATCCGGTTCATGTCCCTGTACGTGCCGAACACGGGCACCGACCTGTGGATGCCGAACGCCAACCTCCGCGAAGCGATCCTGGGGAAGTAATGCCGATTCGCCGTCTTGAACCCAATGAGGTTGCGCACGCGCGGCTGAGCGCGCTGCGGCTCGCCGTCCCTGTCGCCGAGGCCGCCCGTGCACTTGCGAGGTGGCAGGCCACCCAGGGCAGCCTGCTGGTCCCGATTGCCATCCCGTTGCCAAAAGCGACGGAGGACTCGCCCAAGGGCGTGAGCTTCTTCCGACACCGCGCGAAGCTCTTGAGAGCGCGGATTGCTAAGGAGCTGGGCCTGGAAGGTGACGCCGCTCTGAAGCTGTCGTTCTCCATGTCCAGCAAGGACGCGTGGTACCTCGGCCCGCGTCCGAAGCTCGACGCCCAAAGCATGCTGGATGCCGTGGCGGGGAGCCCCGGCAAGTTCATCGAGTTGATGTTAATGAAGGAGTTGGTTGAGTCGTCAGCACTTGACGCGCAGGACACGTTTGTAGGCGGCGGCTTCGGTCCCGGGGTGTACCTGGGAAGCGCAAGTCAGGCATCGAAGAAGTACCTGCAGCTGGCGGGGGCGGAGTACTCGGTCAACACCAAGCACGGACTGCTGCTGTGTGATGTCACCGCCAAGCGGTTCTCACGCAAGGCTACGGCGGCCGCAGAGACTGCTGCAGCTACCCGGCTGGCCAGCGCCGGCGAGGGCTTCCTGGTTGGGGTGACTCGAATCGTCCCAGACGAGTTCTACGAGCAGGACGGACGCAAGTCCCCGATGGAGGGCCTGAGCCTCGACACCGACAAGATTCGCCGCACCCGCTTCTACTACCTCAACCTTCTTACTGAGTTCGCCATCCGGCTATTCACCAAGGCAGGCGTTCCGTTTGCGCGCGAGACCTTCGCAGCCACGCACTGCGTAGACGACGCATACATCCCGCTCGAGCCGCTGGCTAACCTGCAACAACCCCTGACCGTGGTGAACGCCACCCAGGACGCGCTGGACGCCGATGCCATGGCACCGCTTGAGCGCTTCCGCGAGTACATCCCCGGGTACCACGTGGCTGGCGGCAAGAAGACGCATTTCCCAGCTCCCGACCTGCAGGTCGCGTTTGCAGTGCCGGCCGAACTGCTGCCCACCGTCAACTACCTATTCCTGAACGGCAAGGGCGACGAAGACCTCGGGAGCGTGCGCCTGGCCAAGGCACCCGCGACGGAGCTGCAGCCCGCCAAGACTGCAGCCGCCTATACGGCGCTGGCCAAGGGCGAGGGAAGTGCTGACCCCTACACTGAGGCCAAGTACCGGCACCTGCTCGCCCGGAACACTTTCGTAGCGGCGACTCAAGGCCTCGACTACGGCCCCAAGGACCTCGCGGCTCTTCGCCCCGGCAAGGCTGACGACGCGGACGGCCGGCAGCTGCAGGAGGCACTGAAGCGGTGCCTGGTGGAGCTGTCCCTCAAGGAAGTGCTCCTCGGCCGGAAGCCGGTCACGGTGCCTTCCATGCCGCACGGCACGCCGGCGAACCTCACGTTGCTGGCTACTCGGCGCACGCGCTTGCCCGGCCGCGCAGACCCTGAACAGACCATCGCTGCGGTCGACGTGCGGGTGCTCGGCGACACCATCGAGGTCGTTCGGGTGCGTCGGACGCCCTGGGGCAATGCCGGTGCGGTTCTCGACCTGGTGTTCGAGTACGAGTTCCTGCAGGAGCAAGGTAAGGACGCCGTCCGAGACGGGCAGTTCTGGGTGGTCGACCAGGCGACCGGGGAGCGGCTGACGGTCTGGAAAGGTGCCTTCGTGCCGAAAATTATCTTGAACGACAGCTACGAAGGCATTGAGCACGCCATTGCCGCCCAAGACGGCTACCTGGCCGAGCGGCGCGAGGAAGGCAGCAAAGGACGGTTCCTTTCGAAGGGCCGCGAGTTCAACCTGCTGCCGTACTACATCTCTATGTTCAAGCCAGGGCACATGAAACACGGCGAGCGGGTGGGCCTTCGGATAGCGGTACAGGACTGCGGGACGTACGTGCGGTTGTTCGTGCCCCCAGAGGGCGGCGTCAGCGGCTCGGGCGATGCGCTCTCCGGGATGCGAGACGTGATGCACTACGGCGCCGGTGGGGCGCTCACGATGTCTGGCCTCTTGGACCTACCGCTTGTTCAGCTGTACTTGCACACCATGACTAACGGAGTCCTGGTCGGTGGCGACAACTCGAAGATGAGCGTGCTGGAGAAGCTCGCTAGGCTTGCACTGGAAAATTGACCGGACCGGCAGGTCCGCGACGCGCGCACTTGCAGGCCCCAGCGTCAGGCCGACTTAAACCTAGCCATGCTCATGACAATCTGAAGATACCGCTTCAAGTCTTGGGACTTCGTCCCGTTGTACATGTCGACGAACTTCTGCGGGTATGCGCTGCGTGCCCACAGAGTCACTGGGGTGATGGCCTCAGGTTCCAGGTCTAGTGGCATGTAGGCAAGGTCCTCGCGGCCGGCTTCTGTCGCGCGCTTTTCTAGTTCCAGAATGAGGTCGTTTTGCGCTTGCCGTAGCGCCTCGCCCTTCATAAAGGGCGCATCTACAGGCGGGAGCTCCGTCGGATAGCCGTTCACGTCGAAGTCGATGACGCATTGCTCAAGGTGTTCGGCGGGGCGTTTGCTCAGGATGCTGTATTCCGCCTTCCAGACGCTGCCTTCACGCCAGACGCTGACGATGATATGAGTCTCACCGAAGAAGCGGTGGGGGACGCCGACCAGGCGGAACATGCTGGGGTGATTCATAGTGTTGCTCGGTACTAGATGAGGAAAAGTTCATCGCTCACGGGGTGCCGTCCTCCGAAACGCAGGCGCCTGCCGCCCATCGAGAAGATGCTTTGCTCCTGGATTCCATCCGCGGGCGCCGTCAGCTCGCCCCACAAGGAGCCGTCTTCCCGTCTTTGTGCTTCTCGGACGTGGAGTCCTCTCTGGAACAGGTACTTTCCCGTCAACCCGATGTGCTGGTCATCTGACCTCAAGATGGTCGGCGACGGTGAGGTGCTGACCATTCCTGCAGGAAGCACCATCTTAAGAGGGCAATTTAGCGGGTAGTGCGGCCCAAGAGCCATCTGGACGTGGGAAACGAGGCTCCAATTGCTGTTTTCCCTGGTAACGCTGGGCTGATGGAGAACCACGGCATCGACTACACACCCGTCGCGGTTCAACATTTCGGTGGCTACCGCCTGCAGCTGCGCAACATCCGCCGTAGGGTGGACGCGCATGAGCACCACGTTCGAAAATTTCTCCTTGCGAGGACAGTGCTTCTGCATGTTCGCCGCCGCCTTGGCCAACTTGCTGGTGAAGTTGCTCTGTTCGATGGCGTGGTGCGTTGCAACAATCGTCAGCTGAGTTGACCGGGCGTCGAGCGCGAAGGGCTGCTCGCCTTCAGGAGCGACAACCTTGGATAGCAATACATCGACCTGCGGCAAGACATTCATAATTCGGCCGACCGGTAGGGCTTTGAGCGCCAGCGTAATTGCGCCGAAGTCCTCCGGCCCGAGATGGCGGTCCGCGAGCACCAAAAGCCGCTCCAGTGCGCCGACGCCTGCGTACGCATGAAGATGCTCGTACAACTTTTGGCAGCGCTCCCGGAACACTCGCTCGCGGTCGGACTGGTCGTGGTTCTTGAACGACCACCGCATCGTCATGCCATTGTCGAACCGGACAAGCGCGTCGTACCCAGGCTCGTTCTTTGGCGTGCCAGCAACGTGATGGCCGCCTTCAGCGAGCATAGCCAGCGCCTGTACTTCATAAAGCAGGCCATGTGCAGTCGTCCCGCCCTTACGAATAGCGCGAACGAGCTCCTGAGCCTTCTTCGCGTCCAAGTCCTTGACGCGCTGCAGGGCTCTGCCAAACAGGAACAATTCGTACCCTGCTAGGAAGTCGTCTCGGCCCCAGACCTTCTGAAGGCGATGCTCCTGTCGACCCTCAAGCCACGCCTTCGTGAAAGACGACTCAAGGACGCCGTAGGCTCCGTCGGCCGTCTCTTGGTCTACGCCAAACGGCCGCCCGCCCCACTTGTACTTGCGCGGGGCGTTCGGCTGCGCCATTCCGGGTGGCGTCACACCATCTGCCTCAGTCCGCTGCCCGTCCATTTTTGGGTCCCTCTTTTTTACATGCCTTCTGAGTCATTTTAAGTAGGCGTCCACCCACGACCATCAGGCGTCCGGCATTGGTCCTGGGACGGGAAGGCACAGGTTTAGACATTCGATTGCGTACAGATCTTCAGTCAGACCCGAGCCGGTGCGCGCACGAGAACTGTTCCTGCTGATAGTCCCAAATCTCCATGGCAGCGTCCGCCTTCGGCAAAAGCTGGCGGCCGAGCTCGACTGACAAAGCCAGGGACATTGCCGGGAAGACGTGCGCGGTGCGGTAGCCAGCATTGCGGACAGCGGCCAGCACCTCCGTCTACCGACTGCAAAAGGGCCGGATGTCCTCTGCGTCCTCGACGAAGGCCGGGGTGGGCGAGGGCAGGCGGCAATTGCCTAGTCGTCGTCGATTAGACGCGCCAAGGGCGACGCGAGCGATGCTTCAGCGCGAAAGTACCCCAACACGGTCGGCACGCTCCGGTGACCGGTAAGCGCCATGGTGTCGGGCAAGGAATGATTGCGACGGCCCGCCTCGGTGACGAAGCCGGAGCGGAGCGAGTGCGCCGAGAAGTCTCCCTCGATTCCTGCGAGCGCACAGCGATCCTTGACGATCTCTCGCACCGCATGGGCGCTGAGAGGCTCGCCAACGTGGCCGCCCTTGCGCACCCGCCGGAAAAGGGCGCCCGATTGGATCTTGCCGGCGTCCAGCCAAGTCTCCATCGCCTCCGCCGCCGTGCCCACAAGAGGCTTGACATCCTCCGGCCGGGCGACGCCGCTCTGGTTGGTCTTGGAGTGGGACAGCGTGTAAAGGTATTCGCCTTCCCGCACACGGCGCAGATTCTCCAGGCGTGCATTGGCCACCTCGGAGCGCCGACGCCCACCTGTGGACCAGGCGAAGAGGAGGAGGGCGCGATCGCGCAGTCCGCGCAAGCTGTCGTCGCACGTGTCCAGCACCGCCTGCAGCGGTTCCCTGGTGAGTGCCCGTTGCTTGTGGGGCAGGGCGCCGCGTTTTGCATACGCGCGTCGCGTCTTGGCTAGGAGTTCGCGGACCGCTGGATCCGCGCACGGGTTGGGATGGCGTGCCAACTGATGCGCCTTGGACAACACGGATATACGGTGGACCAACGTGTTCAAGGACGGCGCACCCAACTTGCCTTTGAGGCCGGCGGCCACGAGTGCCTGGTCGACGGTCGGCGGAAGCTGTGTCGCCAGGCCGGCACGTGTCGTGCGCTGCGCGTGGTCGACGATGAACTGGATCACCACCGGTGGCGGCACCGGTAGACGCAAGGTCTGGCCATACCGCGCCGCGTACCAGGCCGACCAGTAGCGCAGTGCGGAACGGTACGACGCGAGCGTGTTCGCCGAGTCGCCTTCACTGAGCAGCTCGTCGGCGGCCTGTTGCGTTAGCTGCGACAGCCGCGTCGGATCGAGCAGCGGGTGACGCTTGAGTGCAGGTGGAAGCAAACTGATCATCTGAATGCCGGTGTCGGTTCGTCTGGAAGATCTTTAGCTGTCGACATCGCCCGAAATCTAGCTCTAAACACGATAACGTTCTTTTATCGTACCTAACATTTTTGCGTCAAAAAGGGCGCGCGGCAAGGGGTGGGAGAACCGCTGCACTCGAGCGGCGGGCAATCGGCATTTGCGCGACGACCGATTCCAATATGCGATCGAACTTTTGGACTGACTCAGCGCAGGCCGTCGTCGCGTCCTATACAGCAAACCCGCTTGCGCCGCTTCAATTCTTGCTCAAGCCGACAACGGTGGGAAAGGTACGTGACGCAGCGCTGGACGTCGAATTCGATGCGAGCTTGGTGATCTACATTGCCACATCCAACGAATCGCGTAAGGTGCGGGCGCCGCTGCGGTCAAGCTGTCGAGTTGGATCAAATGCGCGCCGCAAAACGCGTCAGAGCGGCAGAGGCAGTCCCCGGCCAAGAGCCTCCAACAAATCCTTAGTCGGGCTTCGACCGTGAATGTTGGCCGTGTCTTCTTCAAATGTTGGAATGCCCGACTCTTCGTGGGCAAAGCTTCTACTATTCCTGCACGTTGAGCAAAGCTGAACCTTTTTTTGCGGGCCATCCGAAAAGGGCGTTTGTTGCAGCGTTGCTCAAAAAACGTTGGATCTTTCCGCCCGCTTGTTCTGGAGGCCGGCGCCATATGGCGCCTGACGCTCATGTGGCGCCTATTATTTAACATAATATACATTGTATAAAATACAAGCGACGCCAACCTGGGTCATGACCCCCCGGTCAGCCGCCCACTACCACTTGCCGTCGCCGGACGCCTTGGCCCGGACCGCTGATTTCAGCAACTCCACCGCATCCGGACGCTGGCCTCGCACCGCGAAGTCCATGGCAGTCATGTTCTGCTGGTTCTTCATCGACGGGTCTGCGCCTTCGTCCAGCAGCAGCTTCACGCTCTCGGGCGATCCGTACATCGCCGCCATCATCAGCGGTGTCGTGCCATTGGGCGACTGCGCGTCGATGAAGGCATACTTCTCCAGCAGCAGCTTCATGATCTCGACCTGGCCGCTGCTCGCCGCATAGTGCAGCGCGGTCCAGCCGGGCTTGTTGATGTCCGCGTCGCGGGCGATGAGCTGCTTGACCAGATCCATCTGGCCCTTGATCGCGGCCAGCATCAACGGGCTCTCGTCATTGCCGTTGCGGAGTTCGACCTTGATCTGCGGCGACGCCAGCAGCACCTGGATGACGCGCGGCGAAGGCTCCCGGATCGCGAGCAGCAAGCCCGTCATTCCGTGCTCGTCGCGCGTGTTCGGGTCGAAGCCACGGCGCAACAGCGATTCGACGCCACTCGCGTTGTCGCTTCGGACCGCGCGGAAGAAGTCATTGAAGGAGTCTGCCTGGGCGGCAGAAAAGACCGTCACAGCAAGAAGATAGAGGCAGAACCTCGCCAGATTTCTCATGTTTTTTGAACGCCCGTGAACAGGCTCTCGAAGTTGCGGCTCGTGGCCTCTGCAACGGTTTCGACGGACACACCGCGCAACTGCGCGATCTGCTGCGCGACCAGCGGCACGTACGAGGGATTGTTGGTCTTGCCACGGTACGGCACCGGAGCCAGGTAGGGACTGTCGGTCTCGATCAGCATGCGGTCGAGTGGGACGAAGGCGGCAACATCCCTCAGATCCTGTGCCTTCTTGAAGGTCAGGATGCCGGAGAACGAGATGTAGAAGCCCAGGTCGAGGGCCGCGCGCGCCACCTCGGCCGTCTCGGTGAAGCAGTGGAACACCCCGCCCGCGGCCGGGCCCGACCCGACCTCGCCCTCCTCCCTCAGGATGGCCAGCGTGTCGGCCGACGCTTCGCGCGTGTGGATCACCAGCGGCATGCGCACCTGCTGCGCCGCCCGGATGTGGACGCGGAAGCGGTCACGCTGCCATTCCATGTCGGCGATGCTGCGGCCGCCCTTGCGCGCTTCCATCTGGTAGTAGTCGAGCCCGGTCTCGCCGATGGCGACCACCTTGGGACGCGCCGCGCGCCGCACCAGGTCGTCGATGCTCGGCTCGATGATGTCTTCGTTGTCGGGATGCACGCCGACGCTGGCCCAGAAGTTGTCGTAGCGCGCCGCCAGGCCCTGCACGTCGTCGAACTCCTCGAGCTTGGTGCAGATGCACAGCGCCCGGTCGACGCGGGCTTCGGCCATCGCCGCGCGGACCTCCGTCATCTGGCTGGCGAACTCGGGAAAGGTCAGGTGGCAGTGGGAATCGGTGAACATGAGCGAGGCTGCAATGGCAAAGCGGGCGCGCCGCCGGGCGGGGGCGTCAGGCGCGAATGCGCGGGGTCAGATGGTCTGGGTGGGGCGGTCCGACGCCATCGAGCCGCCCAGCACTTCCTCGATGCGGGCCTTGAGCTGGCGCGACTTTTCGTCCGCCGGAAAGCGCACGCCGACGCCCGGTGCGCGGCTGCCGGCGGCGCGTGCCGGCGTGATCCAGGCGACCTTGCCGGCCACCGGATAGCGCTGTGGGTCGTCCGGCAGCGTGAGCAGCACGTAGACGTCGTCGCCCAGCCGGTACTCGCGCGCTGTCGGAATGAAGATGCCGCCCTCCGCGAAGAGCGGGATGTAGGCGGCATAGAGCGCCCCTTTCTCCTTGATCGCCAGCTGGATGACGCTGGGACGGGAGGGCGCGGATGTGGCGATGGGCGTGTTCATGGGCGACGGCCCGAGTTTAGGGCGCTTCGCGCCTCGCTCACAAGCGCCTCGAGCATGAGGCCCGGATTGAAGGGATGCTCGGCGGTTCGCGCCGCTGCGGCGAGCGACTTCGACCAGCGGGCCAGCACCATCGGCGAGGGAGCCGGCGGCAGCTCCGCCTCGGCGAAGAATCGCGGTGCGGCGCCAGTGCCCACGGCCATGAGGTCGTGGCAGAGCTTCTGCAGCGCATCGATGGCTTGCGGCGGCGCGTGGTCGCTCAGCGCGCCGACGTCGCCGCGCTGCATGGCCTTGGGCAGCAGCGACCAGGCTTTGGGCGATTGGCCGGTGCGGGCCAGGCGCAGCGCATCGCTCGGTCGTCCGCCGGCCGCGCGCAACAAGGCGGGCGCGTCGGCGGCGGGCACATCGTGTGCCGCCAGCCACGCGATGGATTCGCTGTCCGTCGGCCACGGCAACGTGAAGCCCAGGCAGCGGCTGCGGATGGTCGGCAGCAACTGCCACGCCGCCTCGCTGGCGAGCACGAAGCGGACGTCGCCGACCGGCTCTTCGAGCGTCTTGAGCAAAGCATTGGCCGTGATCGCGTTCATGCGTTCGGCCGGATAGACCAGCACCACCTTGCCGCGCCCGCGTGCACTGGTGCGCTGCGCAAAGCCGACGGCCTCGCGCATCGCCTCGACGCGGATCTCGCGGCTGGGCTTGCGCTTCTTGTCCTCGATGTCGGCCTGCGACTTCTCGTCGAGCGGCCAGCCCAGTTCCATCATGGCGACCTCGGGCATCAGCACGCACAGGTCGGCGTGGGTGCGCACCGCGATCGCGTGGCAGCTCGGGCAATGGCCGCAGGCGCCCTCGCCGCTCGGCTGCTCGCACAGCCAGGCCGAGGCCAGCGCCAGCGCCAACTCGTACTGACCGAGCCCGGACGGCCCCTGCAAGAGCCAGGCATGCGCGCGCTGGCGCAACAGATCGGACAGCGGGCGAACCAGCCAGGGCGACATCGTCGTCATGCGATCAGCCCGCGTTCGCGCAATGCGGCTTCGACCTGCTGCCACACCTGCTCACGCGGGCGGTCGGCGTCGATGCGGACGAAGCGCGTGGCCGCTGCACGTTCGGCATAGCCGGCGGCCACGCGCCGGAAGAACTCGACCGGCTGCGCCTCGAACTTGTCCGGCAGGCGTGCGCCGGCCAGCCGTTCGGCGGCGACTTCCGGCTTCAGGTCGAACCACAGCGTGATGTCGGGCTGGAGCAGACCGTCGTCGTCGGCGGCGCCCTGCCCCGCCTGCGCCCACTGTTCCAATGTCGACAGCACGCCGACGTCGAAGCCGCGGCCCGCGCCCTGGTAGGCGAAGGTAGCGTCGGTGAAGCGGTCGCACAGCACGACGTCGCCGCGCGCCAGAGCGGGCGCGATCACCTGCACGATGTGGTCGCGCCGCGCCGCGAAGACCAGCAGCGATTCGGTCAGGGCATCCATGGGCTGCGACAGGATCAGCCCGCGCAGCGTCTCGGCCAGCGGCGTGCCGCCCGGCTCGCGGGTGCGTGTCACGGTACGGCCGGCGGCGCGGAACAGCGCCTCGAGCGCGTCGATGTGGCTCGACTTGCCCGCGCCGTCGATGCCTTCCAGCGTCAGAAAGAGTCCGCTCATGGTCCGTTGCTCTTCGGTTTGGGCTCGATGCCGCGCTGGTAGCGGTTCACGGCCCGGTTGTGCTCGTCGAGCGAGCTGCTGAAATGGCTGGAGCCGTCGCCGCGGGAGACGAAATAGAGCGACTTGCTCTGTGCCGGCTGCACGGCAGCGAGCAGCGCCGCCTTGCCCGGCATCGCGATCGGCGTCGGCGGCAGGCCGCCGCGGGTGTAGGTGTTCCAGGGCGTGTCGGTCTGCAGATCTTTCTTGCGAAGGTTGCCGTCGAAGGCGGCGCCCAGGCCGTAGATGACGGTCGGGTCGGTCTGCAGCGGCATGCCCACGCGCAACCGGTTCGCGAACACGGCAGCGACCTCCGGGCGATCCTTGGCCTGGCCTGTCTCCTTTTCGACAATGCTGGCGAGGATGAGCGCCTCTTCGGCCGACTTCAACGGCAGGTCGCTGGCGCGCGCGGCCCAGGCGGCTTCCAGCTTCTTGTCCATGGCCCGCATCGCCCGCTGCAGCAGCGCGGTGTCGGTGGAGCCCTTGGAGTAGGTGTAGGTGTCCGGGAAGAAGCGCCCTTCCGGGTGGACGCCGGGGCGGCCGAGCCGGGCCATCAGCGCGCTGTCGCTCTCGCCCACCGTTTCAGGCTTGAGCTGCTCGGCCTTGGCCAGCGCCGCACGCACCTGGCGGAAGTTCCAGCCCTCGACCAGCACCAGGCTGCGGGTCGCCTCCTCGCCGCGCACGAGCATGTTGAGCAAGGTGCGCGGCGTGACGCCGCGCTCCAGCTCATAGCTGCCGGCGCGGATCTGCCGGTCCTGCCCGGAGAAACGGAACCAGGCGTAGAGCAGTTGCGGCGGCACGCGCGTGCCGGTCGCGGCCACGGCCTCGGCGACGCCGCGCGGCGTGGTGCCGGGTTCGACCGACAGGTCGACGCTCGGCGCCGGGAGGTCGAGCGGGCGATGCACCCACCACAAGCCCCAGGCGCCGACACCCAGGGCCGTGAGCGCGGCGAGCAGAAAAAGAGTCAGGAAGAAGCGGCGCAAGCGAAAGCCAGGAAAAAGAGAATGGGCGACGGCGGAAAGTCGCGCCGTGGGCGGTAGCCCTGCGGGCCCCGCGGACGGGCGCAGGCCATGATAATTCAGCGATGACCCCTGCCCTCCCGAATGGTGTAACCGCTCTTGCCCATCTGGGCGTGATCCGCGCCGAAGGCCCCGATGCCGCCAGCTTCCTGCATGGTCAACTGACGCAGGACTTCGCCCTGCTCCAGCCCGCCGAGGCGCGCCTCGCGGCGCTGTGCACCGCCAAGGGCCGGATGATCGCCAGCTTCGTCGGCGTGCGGCCCCGACCCGACCTCGTCCTGCTGGTCTGCAGCCGCGACATCCTGGCAGCGACGCTCAAGCGGCTCTCGATGTACGTGCTGCGGGCGAAGGTGAAATTGACCGACGCCAGCGATTCGATCGCCCTGTTCGGCCTCGCCGGCACGGCACTCACGGCCAACGGGATCGATGCCGCATCGCCGCCCGGCGCGCGCATCGCGCGGCCGGTGACCGATGGCGAGGACGAGATCAGCATCGTTCCCCTCTACCCGGCCGACGGCGTGCCGCGCGCGCTCTGGATGGCGCCCGTGGCCGCGCCCCGGCCGGTCGGCGACGAACTCGACGCGGCACTCTGGCAATGGAGCGAGGTGCGCAGCGGCGTCGCGACGCTGACGACGCCGGTGCTCGACGCCTTCGTGCCGCAGATGCTCAACTACGAGTCGATCGGCGGCGTGAACTTCAAGAAGGGCTGCTACCCCGGGCAGGAGATCGTGGCGCGCAGCCAGTTCCGCGGCACGCTCAAGCGCCGCGCCTACGTCACGACGTCCGATGCGCCGGTCGAAGCCGGCCAGGAGGTCTTCGCCGCCAACGACACCGAGCAGCCCGTGGGCACGGTGGTGCAGGCCGCCCCGGCGCCGGATGGCCGCTGGGCAGCGCTGGTGTCGATGCAGATCGCGGCGCTGGACGCCGGTCCGCTGCACGCCGGCAGCGCGAGCGGCCCGGCGCTGCAGGTCGAGCCGCTGCCCTACCCGCTGCTGGCGGACATCTGATCGGTCAGAGCGGCCGGCGCATCTCGATGTGCGCGATGCCGGCTTCCTCGAAGGGCTCGCCATGGGGCGCGTAACCGAGCCGCCGGTAGAAGGCCTCGGCACTGCGCTGGGCATGCAGCGTCACCGCTTGGTCGCCCCGCGCGTGCGCCGCAGCTTCCAGCGCGCGCAGCACGCTTTCGCCGTGCCCGCCGCCGCGCAGCGTGCGGTGCACGGCCATGCGGCCGATGCGCGCCAGGCCGGGCGCTTCGCGGATCAGCCGCGCCGTGCCGATCACGCGCCCGAGCCGGTTGCGGGCCACGGCGTGCAGCGCGGTCACGTCGTGCTCGTCCCATTCCAGATCTTCGGGGATGCGCTGCTCCTTGACGAACACCGCCCGGCGCAGGCCGCCGGCACCGCTGCCGAGCTTCTGCCAGTCACCGGTCTCGACCGTGGCCATGGGCTCGCCCGCCTCGTAGGCGGCGAAGATCGCGCGCAGCTCGGCTGGCACCGGCCGGGAGGTCTGGGTGGCCGGGTCGGCGAAGACGTAGATCAGCTCGCAGGTCACGAGCAGTTCGTCGCCGCGGAACAGGCCCCCGTGGAAGACGATGGACGAGTTGCCGATACGCACGCATTTCATCGCCACGTCGAGCACGTCGTCCATGCGGGCCGACGCGTTGAACTCGACGGTCGCCTTCTTCACGTACAAGTCGCCGCCGAGCGACGCCATCGATTCCTCGTAGGGCAGCGCCAATGCCCGCCAGTAGTCGGCGATGGCGGTGTCGAAGTACATCAGGTAGTGCGCATTGAAGACGATCTTCTGCATGTCGACTTCGGCCCAGCGCACGCGCAGGCGGTGGAAGAAGCGGAAGTCGCTGCGGTGTTTCAGTTCGGTCATGGGTTCAGGGCTTCAGGGCTTCGTTCAGGGCGCGGGCCGCGTCGGCGTGCGCCTGCAGCGCTTCGGGAATCGCCCGGCCCATCTTGATGAATTCGTGGATCACGCCGCGGTAGATCTCCAGGTCGACCGGCACGCCGGCAGCGCGCAGCTTGTCGGCATAGGCGACGCCTTCGTCCACCAGCGGGTCGGCCTCGGCCAGCCCGATCCAGGCCGGCGCGACGCCGTCGACGTCCTCCGCATTGAGCGGAGCGAAGCGCCAGTCGCTGCGGTCGGCCGGGGTGCGCACGTACTGGCCGAAGAACCAGCTGATGAGCGGCTCGTCGAGCAGCGGTCCGCAGGCGAAGCGCTCGTGCGACGGCGTGTCCTGGTGGGCGGTGGTGCCGGGGTAAAACAGCAGCTGCAGCGCAATCGGGAGGCCCGCGTCGCGCGCCATCACGGCGCACACGGCCGCCAGTGTGCCGCCGGCGCTGTCGCCGCCGAGCGCCAAGCGGCGGCCGTCGAGGCCGAGTGACGCTGCCTCGCGCGCCACGAACTGCACGGCATCCCAGGCATCGTCGGAGGCGGTCGGAAACTTGTGCTCGGGCGCCAGCCGATAGTCGATCGAGATCACGGCACAGCCGCTGCGGCTGGCCAGCACGCGGCACAGCGTGTCGTGCGTGGCGATGCTGCCGACGGTGAAGCCGCCGCCGTGGAAGAAGACGAGCACCGGCAGCACGTCGGCCGACGGCGCATAGAGACGCGCCGGCAGGTGGAAGCCGTCGCGCGCGGGGATGTGGAAGTCCTCGACCCGCGCCAGCGCCGGCTTCGGCACCTCAAGCACGCCGGCGCCTTTCTCGTAGGACGCCTTGGCTTCGGTCGCCGTCAGTTCATGGAAGGGTGGATGGCCGGCGCGTGTCATGCGCTCGACCACGCTCGTCATCTTCGGCGTCAGCATGGGCGGCCTGGTGCCGTGCGCACCGGCGAAAAAGGTGTGCTCGCCGCGACATCGGCAAGGGTTTTGTGCATGGGCAAGATGGGGTCCTGTTGCTAGATTCGCTGGATTCGTTTCCCAAATCGTACAGCCCCCTCCTGCATCGACGCACGCACATGGCCCTCATCCAGTACCTGACCCAGATCCAGTTCGAATTCGGCGCGATCCGCCTGCTGAGCGCCGAGTGCGCGCGCGTCGGCATCCACCGGCCGATGATCGTGACCGACGCCGGCGTGCGCGCCGCCGGCATCCTGCAGACCGCGCTCGACGCGCTGGGCGACCTGGCGGTGTCGGTGTTCGACGCCACGCCGTCGAATCCGACCGAAGCCGCCGTGCGCGCGGCCGTCGACCTGTACCGCAGCGGCCGCTGCGACGGACTGATCGCCGTCGGTGGCGGCTCGGCCATCGACTGCGCCAAGGGCGTGGCCATCGCGGCCACGCACGACGGTCCGCTCAAGACCTACGCGACCATCGAAGGCGGCTCGCCCAAGATCACCGAGAAGGTCGCGCCGCTGATCGCCGTGCCCACCACCAGCGGCACCGGCAGCGAGGTGGCGCGCGGCGCGATCCTCATCGTGGACGACCATCGCAAGCTCGGCTTCCACAGCTGGCACATCCTGCCCAAGGCCGCCATCTGCGACCCTGAACTCACGCTCGGATTGCCGCCGCGCCTGACCGCGGCCACCGGCATGGACGCCATTGCCCACTGCATGGAAACCTTCATGTCGGCCGCCTTCAACCCGCCCGCCGACGGCATTGCGCTCGACGGCCTGGAGCGCGCCTGGGGCCACATCGAACGCGCCACCAAAGACGGCAGCGACCGCGAGGCGCGCCTGAACCTCATGAGCGCATCCATGCAGGGTGCCATGGCTTTCCAGAAGGGCCTGGGCTGCGTGCATTCGCTGAGCCACAGCCTGGGCGGCGTCGACCCGCGCCTGCACCACGGCACGCTCAACGCCCTCTTCCTGCCGGCCGTGGTCCGCTTCAACGCCGGCGCCGAGTCGGTGCAGAAGGAGCAGCGCCTGCAGCGCATGGCGCGGGCGATGAACCTCGATTCGGCCGGCGACCTGGGCGACGCCATCCGCGACATGAGCCGGCGCCTGGGCCTGCCCGGCGGCCTGGCCGAGGTGGGCGTCACGCCCGCGCTGTTCGAGCAGGTGATCGACGGTGCCATGGCCGACCACTGCCACAAGACCAACCCGCGCCTGGCCACGCGCGAGGACTACCGCGAGATGCTCGACGCGTCGATGTAGGACGCTGGGTCGCCGGAGCCGTTCACTCGGCTTTCACGCCGGCGGTCTTGATCACCTGCCCCCACTTGGTGGTCTCTGCGGCGATGAAGGCATCGAATTCCTGCGGTGTGCTGCCCGCCGGAAAGGTGCCCATGGCATCGAGCCTGGCGCGCGTCTCGTCGCTCTTGATGATGCGCGCGACCTCGTCCGCCATCCGCTGCACGACGCCGGGCGGCGTGCCCGCCGGTGCGAGCATGCCGGCCCAGGTGCTGCCGGTGAAGCCCGCGAAACCCTGCTCGATGAAGGTCGGCACGTGGGGCACGGCCGGCAGCCGCTGTTCGCCGGCCACGCCGATGAGGCGGATCTTGCCGGCCCGCGCCTGGTTGATCAGCCCGGTCGGCGCATCGAAGAAGAGCTGGATCTGCCCGCCCATCAGGTCCGTCAGCGCCGGCACGGCGCCACGGTACGGGACGTGAACCATGTAGGTCTTCGTCAGCGCCTTCCACAGCTCGGTCGTGAGGTGCGCCGCGGAGCCGTTGCCTGACGAGCCGAAGCTGATCTTGCCGGGGTTCGCGCGGGCGTAGTCGATCAGCTGCCGGCCGGTCTTGAAGGGGGCGTCGTTGTTCACTGCAGCGAGCAGCGGCGACACGCCCATCAGCGAGACGCCCATGAGATCCTTGCGCGGGTCGTAGGGCAGCTTACCGGCGTAGAGCGAGGTGTTGGCCGCGTACGCCGCGATGACGACGCCGAAGGTGCTGCCGTCGGGCGCCGCCTTCGCGACTGCATCGACACCGATCAGGCTGTTCGCGCCCGGCCGGTTGTCGATCAGCACCGGCTGGCCCAGGCGCTGCTGCAGGCCGAGCTGCACCAGCCTTGCCATCTGGTCGGTGAAGCCGCCCGGCGTGTAGGGCACGACGATGCGGATCGGGCGGGTCGGCCAGGCGTTCTGCGCCAGACTCGGCAGGGCGAGCGATGCGGCGGCGGCCGCGGTGGACAGATGAAAGCGGCGGCGGGTCAGCGTTGAAGAAGGCACGAACGATGTCTCCGTTTGGGGAGCATTCATTCTGGAAGCCGGGCGCCCGCCCATGGCTCGGGGTTTGCCCCGCCTGGGGCCGATCCCGATCGACCCGATCAGGGCGACGGCGCGATCGCCTCGGCGTATTCGTACAGCAGGCCCAGCAACTCCTCGCCGCGCTCGTCGGCCGTCTCGGCCGCGGTGTCGATCTCGGCGAAGAACTGGTCGACGTTGCGGGCACCGCCCTCGCCTTCCAGCAGGCGCGCCGCGCGGTGCGCCTCCCAGCGCTCGGCCTCGTCGGGCGTGAGCGTGTCGCCGAAGTTGCGGGCGCGGTAGCGGAAGAGGATCTCTTCCAGCCGCGGGTCGTCGAAACCGGTGCGCGACAACGCCAGTTCGGCCGGCGACAGGCCGCGCAACTGGTTCAGCCGCCGCCGGTCGGCATTGCCGACGAAGCCGCCGTAGAGGTCTTCGTCGACATCGGGCGCCGCCTCCTTCGGGCGCTCGTACACCTGCGACCAGATCGCGCTCATGTCCGGCAGGCCCTGGGCGATGGCCGCGTGGCGCATGGCAGTGTCGAGGTCGACGTTCCAGCGCGCGGCCATCGCGGGGGCCAGCGTCTTGAGGTTGCCCACCACCATCGGCGACTTGTTCAGGTGGATGCCCTTGATCGGCAGCCGCACCACGCCCTCGGGCAGATCGGCCGTGCGCGTGAAGAGGCGCTGACGCAGCGTGGGCACGTCGATGTCGCGCAGCTCGCTCGGGTCGTGCGCCAGGTCCCAGGCCAGCAGCTCGTTCTTGTTGGTCGGGTGGCTGGCCAGCGGCCACATCACGGCGAGGCAGCCGCGCTCGGCCGGGAACATGCCCGACACATGGAGGAAGGGCCTGGCCGTCTCGCGCGTGGCCGGCAGGCCGAGTTCGCTCGCGACGCGGTCCTTGCGGTGCAGGCCGAAGGCGAAGTCGAACAGCCGCGGCTGCGCGTCGCGGATGAGCCGGGCCAGCGCGATGGTGGCGCGCACGTCCGACAGCGCATCGTGCGCGGCTTCGTGCAGCAGCCCGTTGGCACGCGCCAGGTCGCCGAGCTTGAAGCTGGGCTTGCCGTCTTCCTTCGTCGGCCACTGGATGCCGTCCGGGCGCAGCGCATAGGTCAACCGCACCACGTCGAGCAGGTCCCACCGGCCGCAGTCGTTCTGCCACTCGCGCGCGTACGGGTCGATCAGGTTGCGCCAGAACAGGAAGCGCGTCACCTCGTCGTCGAAGCGGATCGTGTTGTAGCCGACGCCGATGGTGCCGGGCTGCGCGAAGGCGCGCTCGACCTCGGCGGCGAACTGGTGTTCCGGCACGCCGCGTTCCAGCGCGAGCTGCGGCGTGATGCCGGTGATCAGGCAAGCCTCGGGGCTCGGCAGGTAGTCGTTTGCCGGCTGGCAGTAGAGCATCAGCGGCTCGCCCACCTCGTTGAGATCGGCGTCGGTGCGGATGGCGGCGAACTGCGACGGCCGGTCGCGGCGCGGCACGGCGCCGAAGGTTTCGTAGTCGTGCCAGAGGAAGGTGTGGGCGGACATGGTCGCGTCAGAGCAAGGGTGAGGAAAGCCGGGCCAGTGCGTCGCCCAGGCGGCGTGGAAAACTCTGCGGCCGGTTCAGGCGCACGGCGGCGGCGCTGTGCAGGTCGTCTTCAAACTGGGCGGCCAGCGGGCGCGCCAGCGCCGGGCCGTACACCACCGCCATCACCTCGAAGTTGAGGCGGAAGCTGCGGTTGTCGAAGTTGGCGGTGCCGATCATCGCGCAGTGGTCGTCGACCACCAGGGTCTTGGAATGCAGCATGCGCGCCTTGTATTCCCAGACCTTCACGCCGGCGCCGATGAGCTCGTCATAGTACGAGCGCGCGGCGGCGCTCACGATCGCCGAGTCGCTGCGCCGCGGCACCAGCAGCCGCACATCGACACCGCGCAGCGCCGCGCTGGTGAGCGCCATCAGCGCCGGCTCGCCGGGCACGAAATACGGGGTGGTCAGCCAGGCGCGTTCGTTGGCCGAATGGATCGCCTCCACATGCATGCGGTGGATCGCTTCGAGCGGGCTGTCGGGGCCGCTGGTGACGATCTGTGCCGCGATCTCACCGGCGTCCATGCGCGGCAGCATGTCGTCGAGCGACTCGTCGACCATGCGCCGGGCGCTCTCGCCGGTGGCGTAGCTCCAGTCCTCGAGGAAGGTGGTCTGCAGCCAGCGCACCGCGCTGCCTTCGAGCCGCAGGTGCACGTCGTGGTAGGCGTCGGGCCGGGTGCGGCGGTCTTCCTCGTCGGTGATGTTCACGCCGCCGGTGAAGCCGATGCGCCCGTCGACGACGACGATCTTGCGGTGGCTGCGATAGTTGGTCACCGGCCGCAGACGACGGCCGATCTTGGTGTCGTGGAACAGCGCGACGTGGATGCCGGCCGCATGCATCGGCGCCATGAATCGGCGGCCGATGCGCTTGGAGCCGAGCGCGTCGAGCAGCAGGCGCACCGCGACGCCCTGCCGCGCGCGCTCGATCAGCAGGTCGCGCAGGGCGGTGCCGATCCGGTCGGGCTCGAAGATGTAGTACTCGAGGTGCACATGGTGCCGCGCGCTTTGAACTGCATCGAAGATGGCGTCGAAGGTGCGCGCACCGCCGGACAGCAGCTCGATGCCGGTCGCGCTCGACACCGGAATGCCACAGGCCGCCGTGCCCAGCGCCGCCAGATGGCGCAGGGCCGGCGGCGCGTTCTCCCCGGCCTCGTGCAGCAACGCAAGATCGGCCGGCGCCTGCGCAATGGCGCGGTTGCGCAGGCGCTTGAGCCGCAGCTTCTTCAGGCGCTGCGGCCCCAGGAAGTAGTAGACGAGAAAACCGGCGAAGGGCAGCAGCGCGAGCGACAGGATCCAGCTCATCGTCGACACCGGCGCGCGCTTCTGCATCACGATCCAGACCGACAGCACGGCGATGTAGCCGCTCCAGGCCAGGGACAGGCCCGTTTTCCATTCTTGGCTGATTTCGGGAAGGATCAAGAGACAGGTGCCGCGATGAGTGGGGATGGCGCTGGCCCAAAGAAAAAGGCCGGCAGCACGATGCTACCGGCCTTTGAAGGCGGCACGGCCACGTGGGTCACATGGCCGTGCGAAAGTCGGTCAGCCTGCGGCAGCCTCCTCGGCTTCCGGCTTGGCCTTGCCTTCCTTCTTCGGCAGTGGCTGGATGTCGAGCTGCACTTCGTCCTTGTCGTCGAGGTCGACGGTGAGGCGGCCGCCGTCCTGCAGACGACCGAAGAGCAGTTCGTCGGCCAGTGCACGACGGATCGTGTCCTGAATCAGGCGCTGCATCGGCCGCGCACCCATCAACGGGTCGAAGCCCTTCTTCGCCAGGTGCTTGCGCAGAGCGTCGGTGAAGGTCACGTCGACCTTCTTCTCGGCCAGCTGCGTTTCCAGCTGCAGCAGGAACTTGTCGACCACCCGCAGGATGATCGATTCGTCCAGCGCCTTGAAGCTGACGGTCGCGTCCAGGCGGTTGCGGAACTCCGGCGTGAACAGGCGCTTGATGTCGGCCATCTCGTCACCCGATTCGCGCGGGTTGGTGAAGCCGATGGTCGCCTTGTTCATGGTCTCGGCACCCGCGTTCGTCGTCATGATGATGATGACGTTGCGGAAGTCGGCCTTGCGCCCGTTGTTGTCCGTCAGCGTGCCATGGTCCATGACCTGCAGCAGTACGTTGAAGATGTCCGGGTGCGCCTTCTCGATCTCGTCGAGCAGCAGCACGCAATGCGGCTTCTTCGTGACGGCCTCGGTCAGCAGGCCGCCCTGGTCGAAACCGACGTAGCCCGGAGGCGCGCCGATCAGGCGGCTCACGGCGTGGCGTTCCATGTACTCCGACATGTCGAAGCGGATCAGTTCGATGCCCATGATATAGGCGAGCTGCTTGGCCGCTTCGGTCTTGCCGACGCCGGTGGGGCCGCTGAACAGGAAGGAGCCGATCGGCTTGTCGCCCTTGCCCAGCCCCGAACGCGCCATCTTGACCGCCGAGGCGAGCACTTCGAGCGCTTTGTCCTGGCCGAAAACGACGCTCTTCAGGTCACGTTCCAGCGTCTGCAGCTTGCCGCGGTCGTCGTTCGACACGTTGGCCGGGGGAATACGCGCGATCTTCGCGACGATTTCCTCGACCTCGGCCTTGGTGATCGTCTTCTTGCGCTTGCTCGGCGCCAGGATGCGCTGGGCCGCACCGGCTTCATCGATCACGTCGATCGCCTTGTCGGGCAGGTGACGGTCGTTGATGTACTTGGCGCTCAGCTCGGCCGCAGCCTGCAAAGCCGCCACAGCGTACTTCACGCCATGGTGTTCCTCGAAGCGCGACTTCAGGCCCTTCAGGATGTCGACGGTTTCCTGCACCGTCGGCTCGACCACGTCGACCTTCTGGAAGCGACGCGACAGGGCCGCATCCTTCTCGAAGATGCCGCGGTATTCGGTGAAGGTGGTCGCGCCGATGCACTTGAGCTGGCCGCTCGAGAGCGCCGGCTTCAGCAGGTTCGATGCGTCCAGCGTGCCGCCCGAGGCTGCACCGGCGCCGATCAGCGTGTGGATCTCGTCGATGAAGAGCACGGCGTTGGGCCGGTCCTTCAGCGACTTGAGAACGCCCTTGAGGCGCTGCTCGAAGTCACCGCGGTACTTGGTGCCGGCCAGCAGTGCGCCCATGTCGAGCGAGTACACCTGGGCTTCCGCCAGGATCTCGGGCACATCGCCCTGCGTGATGCGCCAGGCCAGACCCTCGGCGATGGCGGTCTTGCCCACGCCGGCCTCGCCGACGAGCAGCGGGTTGTTCTTGCGCCGGCGGCAGAGGATCTGGATCACGCGCTCGACCTCGTACTCGCGGCCGATCAGCGGGTCGATCTTCCCGTCCTTGGCCATCTGGTTGAGATTCTGGGTGAACTGCTCCAGCGGCGACGCCTTTTCGTTCTTCTCGCCACCGCCCTCCTCGCCCTCGTTCGAGGACGATTCGGCGCTGCCTTTGGCGGCTTCCGGCGGATCGCTTTTCTTGATGCCGTGCGCGATGAAGTTCACCACGTCCAGCCGGGTCACGCCCTGCTGGTGGAGGTAGTACACCGCGTGCGAATCCTTCTCGCCGAAGATGGCGACCAGCACGTTGGCGCCGGTCACTTCCTTCTTGCCGTTGCCGGTGGACTGCACGTGCATGATGGCGCGCTGGATCACGCGCTGGAACCCGAGGGTCGGCTGGGTGTCGACATCGTCGGTCCCGGCCACCTGGGGGGTGTTGTCCTTGATGAAATTCGTCAACGACGCGCGAAGGTCATCGACGTTGGCCGAGCATGCGCGCAGAACCTCTGCGGCACTCGGGTTGTCCAGCAAAGCGAGCAGCAGGTGCTCCACCGTGATGAACTCGTGGCGCTGCTGCCTGGCCTCGACGAAGGCCATGTGCAAGCTGACTTCCAGTTCCTGGGCAATCATGTGATTTCCTTCTGCCTTGCTGTAAATAACTTCTCAGATGGGTCGGCGCGCGATTTATTCAACCGGTTCGCTGACGCATTGCAATGGGTGGCCGGCCTGGTGGGCCGCCTCCATCACCTGATTGACCTTGGTGGCGGCCATGTCGCGGGAATACACCCCGCAGATGCCACGGCCGTCGAGATGGATCTTCAACATGATCTGGGTCGCCGTTTCGCGATCCTTGTTGAAGAACTCCTGAATGACGACGATCACGAACTCCATCGGGGTGTAGTCGTCGTTGAGCATCACCACCTGAAACATCTGCGGGGGTGCGGTTTTCTGCGGGCGGCGCTCCAGGACGACCGAATCGCCATCGCCCCCCGCGGGCTTGTGGGCCGGCGGTGTGGCGGGTTTCGAGGGGTTTCGGGTTGCCATGAAATTCATTCTATCGAGCGAGCAAGCGCCATGCCGGCGCCAGATGATCTGGCGTCATGTTACGAAGAAAACAAGGGTTCCGAGAAGACGCTTTAGCCAAGTTTTACACGCAAGAAAAAGCCCCGGCACCTGGGAAGGGGCCGGGGCGTTGTGTTTTCGCAAACGGACGTGGGGTCCGTCCGCGATCCCTGCTCAGGGACCGACCGATGCGAGCGCCGCGTTCAGCGTGGCACTCGGCCGCATGACGGCCTCGCACTTCTTGGCGTCGACCAGGTAGTAGCCGCCGATGTCCGCCGGCTGGCCCTGTACGGCCGCGAGTTCCTCGACGATCTTCTTCTCGCCGCGGCCGAGGGCCTCGGCCAGCGGAGCGAACTTCGACTGGAGCGCCTTGTCGTCCGTCTGCGCGGCCAGTTCCTGCGCCCAGTACATCGCCAGATAGAACTGGCTGCCGCGGTTGTCCAGCTGGCCGGTCTTGGGCGACGGATTCTTGTTGTTGTCCAGCAGCTTGCCGGTGGCGGTGTCCAGCGTGCGCGCCAGGATCTTGGCCGGGGCATTGTTCGTCTTGAGGCCCAGGTCCTCCAGCGACACCGCCAGGGCCAGGAACTCGCCCAGCGAATCCCAGCGCAGGTGGTTTTCTTCCACCAGTTGCTTGACGTGCTTGGGCGCAGAGCCGCCCGCGCCCGTCTCGTACATGCCGCCGCCGGCCATCAGCGGCACGACCGACAGCATCTTGGCGCTGGTTCCCAGTTCCATGATGGGGAACAGGTCGGTCAGGTAGTCGCGCAGGATGTTGCCGGTGACCGAGATGGTGTCCAGGCCACGGATGACGCGCTCCAGCGTGTAACGCATGGCGCGCACCTGCGACATGATCTGGATGTCCAGGCCCTGGGTGTCGTAGTCCTTGAGGTAGGTCTGCACCTTCTTGATCAGTTCCGCTTCGTGCGGGCGGTACGGGTCGAGCCAGAACAGCGCCGGCATGCCGGAGTTGCGGGCACGGGTGACCGCCAGCTTGACCCAGTCGCGGATCGGCGCGTCCTTGACCTGGCACATGCGCCAGATGTCGCCGGCTTCCACGTCCTGCGACAGCAGCACCTCGCCGGTGGCGATGTCGACGATGTTCGCCACGCCGTCTTCGTTGATCTCGAAGGTCTTGTCGTGCGAGCCGTATTCCTCGGCCTGCTGCGCCATCAGGCCCACGTTCGGCACCGTGCCCATGGTCACGGGATCGAAGTTGCCGTTGGTCTTGCAGAAGTTGATGATCTCCTGGTAGATCCGGGCGAAGGTGCTTTCCGGGATGACCGCCTTGGTGTCCTTCGGCTTGCCGTCGGCGCCCCACATCTTGCCGCCGATGCGGATCATGGCCGGCATCGAGGCGTCGACGATCACGTCGTTGGGGGCATGCAGGTTCGTGATGCCCCTGGCCGAATCGACCATCGCCAGCTCGGGACGGTGCTCGTGGCAGGCATGCAGGTCACGGATGATCTCTTCCTTCTTGGTCGAAGGCAGCGACTCGATCTTCGTGTAGAGGTCGACCATGCCGTTGTTGACGTTCACGCCCAGTTCGTCGAACAGCTTGCCGTGCTTCTCGAAGGCCTCCTTGTAGAACACGCGCACGGCGTGGCCGAAGACGATGGGGTGCGACACCTTCATCATCGTGGCCTTCACGTGCAGCGAGAACATGACGCCCGTCTTGCGGGCGTCTTCCATCTGCTCTTCGTAGAAGGCCAGCAGGGCCTTCTTGCTCATGAACATGCTGTCGATGATCTCGCCAGCCAGCAGCGACACCTTCGGCTTGAGCACGGTGGTCTTGCCGCTCTTGCCGACCAGTTCCATCCTGACGTCGCGCGCCTTGTCCAGCGTCATCGACTTTTCGCCGTGATAGAAGTCGCCGTGCTTCATGTGCGCCACGTGCGTGCGCGAAGCCATGCTCCACTCGCCCATGCTGTGCGGGTTCTTGCGGGCGTATTCCTTGACGGCCTTGGGGGCGCGGCGGTCCGAATTGCCTTCGCGCAGCACCGGGTTCACGGCACTGCCCAGGCACTTCGAGTAGCGGGCGCGGATCGCCTTCTCCTCGTCGGTCTTGGGATCTTCCGGATAGTCGGGAATCTTGTAGCCGCGGGACTGCAGTTCCTTGATGGCGCTGATCAGCTGGTGCACCGACGCGCTGATGTTCGGCAGCTTGATGATGTTGGTGTCGGGCAGCAGCGTGAGCTTGCCGAGCTCGGCCAGGTTGTCGGGCACGCGCTGCTCGTCGGTCAGCGCCTCCGGAAACTGCGCCAGGATGCGGGCGGCCACCGAAATGTCGCTGGTCGTCACGTCGATGCCGGCCGGTGCCGTGAAGGTACGAATGATCGGCAGGAAGGCCTGCGTCGCCAGGAAAGGCGCTTCGTCGGTCAACGTGTAGATGATGGTTGGTTTGCTCATGCGGCCTGCATCCTTGATGTCATAGAGTCTGTGTGTCACCGGCGCCCGCCGGATCGTCGATTATTGTCGCCGCTCGCCGGCCCTTGCGCTGCAGGCGGGGCGACGCTCACATGTTCTCGATCATCACCCGCCCGAAACCCGAGCAGCTGACCTGCGTCGCGCCGTCCATCAGGCGCGCGAAATCGTAGGTGACCTTCTTGCTGAGGATCGATCGGCGAAGCGACCGGATGATCAGGTCTGCGGCCTCCTTCCAGCCGATGTGGCGCAGCATCATCTCGGCCGAGAGGATCTCCGACAGCGGATTGACGTAGTCCTTGCCGGCGTACTTCGGCGCCGTCCCGTGCGTGGCCTCGAACATCGCCACCGTGTCGCTCAGGTTGGCACCGGGCGCGATGCCGATGCCACCCACCTGTGCGGCCAGTGCGTCGGAGAGATAGTCGCCGTTCAGGTTGAGCGTGGCGACCACCGAGTATTCCGCGGGGCGCAACAGGATCTGCTGCATGAAGGCGTCGGCCACGCGGTCCTTGACCGTGATGGACTTGCCCGTGTGGGGGTTCTTGACCCGCATCCAGGGGCCGCCGTCGATCAACTCCCCGCCGAACTCCTTCGCCGCGAGGCCATAGCCCCAGTCACGGAAGGCGCCTTCTGTGAACTTCATGATGTTGCCCTTGTGCACGATCGTCACGGAGGGCTTGTCGTGGTCGATCGCATACTGGATCGCCTTGCGCATGAGGCGTTCCGTCCCCTCGCGCGACACCGGCTTGATGCCGATGCCGGACGTTTCGGGGAACCGGATCTTCTGGACGCCGAAGTCGTTCTGCAGGACGGCGATGAGCTTCTTGGCCTGCTCGCTGCCGGCAGCGAACTCGATGCCGGCATAGATATCCTCCGAGTTCTCTCGGAAGAGCACCATGTTCGTCTTGTGCGGCTCCTTCAGCGGGCTCGGAACACCGTCGAAATACTGGATCGGCCGGAGGCAGACGTACAGGTCGAGCGCCTGACGCAACGCCACGTTGAGCGAGCGGATGCCGCCCCCCACCGGCGTGGTCAGCGGGCCCTTGATCGAGACGACGTGGTCGCGCACCGCCTGCACGGTTTCGTCCGGCAGCCATACGTCGGGGCCGTAGAGCCGGGTCGACTTCTCGCCGGCGAAAACTTCCATCCAGTGGATTTTTCGGCTGCAGCCGTAGCTTTTGGCCACGGCTGCATCGACCACCCGCAGCATGACCGGCGTGATGTCGACGCCGATGCCGTCGCCCTCTATGAAGGGAATGATCGGCTGATCCGGCACACGGAGAGAATTGTCGGCGCTGACGGTGATCTTCTGGCCGGCGGATGGAACCTGAATGTGCTGGTAGCTCGACATGGGGCGGAGTTGCTCCGAGGTGACATTTGATGGTCGAAGCGACTTCAACCGCTGTTATTAGCCTTAGAATTTTAGACGCAAGCAATCATGTCGAAAGCCGTGTCAACCGCGGTCGATGCGGCTTCGTTGTTTGCTGACCTTCTGCTGGGCGGAAGGCGTAATCACTCAACTCCTCGAGGAATTTCTAAATGAACAAAGCTCTCGCAGTCCTGATCGCTGGTCTTTTTGCTGCAGGCGCCTACGCCCAGACCCCCACGGCTGAGAAAGCGCCTGTGACCAACACGACGCCCCAGGCACGCGCCGAAGCCAAGGTGGCGAACAAGCCTGCCGGTCAAGTGAAGGCAGGCGCCGGCGGCGATATCAACAAGGTGCCTGAAGGCGGTGCCATCGGCACCGACAAGGCCGCTGTCGCCGGCGAAAAGCGCGCTGAAACGCGTGATACCCGCCGTCGCAACAAGGACGGCTCGGTCAAGCGCAAGTCGACCCAGGGCGGCACGCCCAACTAATTGGGGCTGCACACAAAAAAAGCGTTCTTCGGAACGCTTTTTTTTGGCCTGCATCAAAGCTTTTTCCCAGCCGACAGCGTATCTCTCTCGAATTGGGTAGGCTTTCATCCCTCTTTTTCATTTTTGAATTCCTTCGCATCATGTTTTCGCGTGTCATTGCCCTGCTTTCCCTGTGCCTGCTGCCTTTTGCTGCGCTTTCCCAGGAAGCCCAGACGGATCTGCCCCGCGTCAAGTTGTCGGCGGGCATGTACCAGATCGACGCGCAGGTCGCGCAGACGCCCCTGCAGCAGCAGGTCGGCCTCATGTACCGCAAGGAGATGCCACAGGCCGAGGGGATGCTGTTCGTCTTCGAGCAGCCATCGACCCAGTGCTTCTGGATGAAGAACACGCTGCTGCCTCTGTCGGCCGCATTCGTCGCCGACGACGGCCGCATCGTCAACATCGTCGACATGCAGCCGCTCACGCTCGAATCGCACTGCTCGGCTGAGCCGGTGCGCTTCGTCCTGGAAATGAACCAGGGCTGGTTCGCCCGAAAGAACATCAAGAAGAACGCCAGGCTGGGCGGCGCCCCTTTCCAGCTCGGACGCTGAGCGGCCGGTGCACGGCATCAGGACGAAAGAAAGCCGGCACGAAGCCGGCTTTCTCTTGAGGGCGGAACCCGGACTTAAGCGAAGTTCTTCTGCGCGAAGCCCCAGTTGACCAGCTTGGCCAGGAAGGTCTCGACGAACTTCGGGCGCAGGTTGCGGTAGTCGATGTAGTACGCGTGCTCCCAGACGTCGACCGTGAGCAGCGCCTTGTCGGCGGTCGTGAGCGGCGTGCCGGCAGCGCCGGTGTTCACGATGTCGACGGTGCCATCGGCCTTCTTCACGAGCCAGGTCCAGCCGGAGCCGAAGTTGCCGACGGCCGACTTCACGAAGGCTTCCTTGAAGGCATCGTAGCTGCCCCACTTGGCATCGATCGCCTTGGCCAGTTCACCGGTCGGTGCACCGCCGCCCTGCGGCTTCATGCAGTTCCAGAAGAAGGTGTGGTTCCAGATCTGTGCGGAGTTGTTGTAGATGCCGCCACTGGACTTCTTGATGATGTCCTCGAGCGTCATGTTCTCGAACTCGGTGCCCTTCTGCAGGTTGTTCAGGTTCACGACGTAAGCATTGTGGTGCTTGCCGTAGTGGTACTCGAGCGTTTCCTTCGAGTACTCGGGCGCGAGGGCGTCGAGGGCGTAGGGGAGAGGAGGAAGGACGTGTTCCATGTTCTTGGCTCGTGGGTTGGTTGTGGAATGGAGGGATTCTAGAAAGTATTCAGATGCCCTGCGTCGGCGGTGGCGCCGTGTTGACGGCGGTGACGTTCAGATCGAGGCTGCCATCGGCCAGACGTGCCGTCAATGCATCCCCGGCCGTGATGTCCGAGCTGCTTGTCACGGCACGGCCCCGTGCGTCGAGCAGCCAGGCATAGCCGCGCTGAAGCACCTGGGCGGGGTCGAGAAGACGCAGTCGATCGCTCAACCGGTCGAGGTGTTCCCGATGCCGCCGCACCCCGCCCTGCCACAGCGCGGGCCAGCCTTGCTGCGTCATCCGTGCGTGCTGCGCGAGCCGCTGGTGTTGCGCCGCGACGGCATAGCGCAGGCGCTGCGCCTCCCGGCCCAGACGCAACTGCTGACGCAGCACCGCGGACGAGGGGCGACCGAGTCGCCCGGCTGCCAGATCCAGCCTTTGACCGAGCAGGTCGAGCCGCCCACCGACGGCGTCCTGCAGTCTGCCCTCGATCAAATCCAACGCCCCGAGCCAGACATCGCGCGGCGCGGACACGAGCTCCGCCGCCGCGGTCGGGGTCGGCGCGCGCAGGTCCGCGCAGAAGTCGGCGATGGTGAAGTCGGTCTCATGGCCGACCCCGCAGACCACAGGCACAGGACTTCGCGCGATGGTTCGCGCCAGGGTTTCGTCGTTGAAGGCCCAGAGGTCCTCGATCGAACCGCCGCCGCGCACCAGCAGGATCACGTCGACCGGTTGCGGTGACGTCCAGAGCGATTGCAAGGCCCGCACCAGTTCGGCCGGCGCGCCCGCGCCCTGCACCGCCGCCGGGGCCAGCACCACGGGAATGTGCGGCACCCGGCGGCGCAGGGCGGTCACCACGTCGTGCAGCGCCGCGGCACCCAGCGACGTGACCACGCCGACGGCACGCGGCATGGCGGGCAAGGACCGCTTTCGCGCGGGGTCGAACAGCCCCTCGGCCTCGAGCTTGGCCTTGCGCTGCAGGAACTGCTCGAACAGCGCCCCCTGCCCTGCACGCGCCAGGCTTTCGACCACCAGCTGCAGGTCACCACGCGGTTCGTAGACGGCCAGCCGGCCGCGCACCTCGACCTGATCGCCATCGCGCGGCGTGAAGTCCACCAGGCTGGCAGCGCGTCGGAACATGGCGCAGCGCAGTTGCCCGGATGCGTCCTTGAGCGCGAAGTAGCAGTGGCCGCTGGCCGCACGCGAGAAACCCGAGATCTCTCCCTGCACGGTGACCGGGTTGAAGCGCGCGTCCAACGCATCGGCCACTGCGTGACACAGCGCGCCGACCGCCCACACGCGCGGTATCGCGCCGCGCGACGCCTCGGCATCGATCACGACGCAGCGCTCTCGGCGGCAGGCACTCTTCCACAGTGCATCGCATGCACGGTGCCCTGCCCCACACGCGACTCAGCGAGGCGCAGCTTGTGGTGCAAGTTGTTGATTTCAATCGGGAAACTGCTGCTCAAAATTCGATCGTCCTAATGCAAGGCCCTGTTCATGCGGGTGCGCGGCAGTTGCCAACGCAGTTAATCACAAAGTTATCCACAGAAACTGTGCGCCATCGCCGACGGGGATGACGCTCGTTTTCTTTTGTTGCCGCGGGTGATAATCGCCGCGCATTTGCAATCCATGGGCCGGAGGATTTCTTGTTTTCCATCATAGTTGCTGCGGGCTGGCCGATCTGGCCGCTGCTCGCCTGTTCGGTGCTGGCCTTGGCTCTGGTGATCGAACGTTTCGCCAGCCTGAAGACGGCGCGTGTCCTGCCGCCCAAGTTGCTCGATGAAGCCATCACGGTCTCGCGCAACGCGGTACCGGGCCCCGACGTCGTGACCAAGCTCGAAAAGAATTCCGCGCTGGGTGAAGTGCTCGCCTCCGGGTTTCGGGCGCTCAACGCCGACCCGCGCTGCAGCGAGGAAGACGTGCGCGCCGCCATGGAAGCCTCCGGTCGCACGGTGGCCCACCGACTGGAGCGCTGGCTCCCCGCGCTCGCCACCATCGCGTCGGCTGCGCCGCTGCTCGGCCTGCTGGGCACCGTGATCGGCATGATCGAGATCTTCGGCTCGCAATCGCCGGCCGGCGGCGCGGTGGGTTCGGGCAACCCGGCGCAACTGGCGCACGGGATCTCGATCGCGCTCTACAACACCGCCTTCGGCCTGATCGTCGCCATCCCCACGCTGATCTTCTGGCGCTACTTTCGCACGCGGGTCGACGAGTACCTGCTGAACCTCGAACTCGCCGGTGAGCGCTTCGCGCGGCATCTCAACGCACTGCGCAAGTGAGCCCGTGATGAAGCCCGGCCGCATGCACTTCCGCCACGGCTCGCGCGACGAGCCGGAGATCAACCTGATCCCGTTCATCGACGTGTTGCTGGTCGTGCTGATCTTCCTGATGCTGTCGACCACCTACAGCAAGTTCACCGAGATGCAATTGCGCCTGCCCGTGGCCGATGCCGAGCCGCAGCGCGACTACCCGAAGGAAGTGATCGTCGCCGTGTCGGCCGACGGTCGCTACTCGATCAACCGGAATGTGCTGCCCGACCGCAGCGTCGAGACGGTCGCCGCCGCGCTGACGGCGGCGGGCGGCACCAAGGACAGCGTGGTCATCATCAGCGCTGACGCCAGTGCTGCGCACCAGGCCGTGATCACCGTGATGGAGGCCGCACGCCGGGCCGGCATGGTGCAGATCACCTTCGCCACGCAGTCCGCCGCGCAGGCGGGGCGCTGACTTGCCGCTGCAGCGCGCCTGGCTGGAGCGAGGCGCGGTCGCGCGACTGCTGTGGCCGCTGTCACGACTTTTCGGCCTGCTCGCGGCGCTGCGCCGCGCGTTGTACCGGGTGGGCTGGCTGCGCACCGAGCGCGCCAGCGTGCCGGTCGTGGTGGTGGGCAACGTGGTCGCCGGCGGTGCGGGCAAGACGCCGGTCGTGATGGCCATCGTCGAACATCTGCGCGCCCGCGGCGTGCGGGCCGGGGTGATCTCGCGCGGCCATGGCCGCCGCACTACCGACTGTCGCGAGGTGCGCGACGACAGCGATCCGCGCGACGTCGGCGACGAACCGGCGCTGGTACGCCGCTCGACCCGGGCACCGGTGTTCGTCGCCACGCGGCGCATCGATGCCGCGCGCGCGCTGACGGCGGCCTACCCGGACGTCCGCCTGATCGTCAGCGACGACGGCCTGCAGCATCTGGCGCTGGCGCGCGACGTCGAGATCTGCGTCTTCGACGACCGCGGCATCGGCAATGGCTGGCTGCTGCCGGCCGGGCCGCTGCGCGAGGCGTGGCCGCGGGCCTGCGACCTAGTGCTGCACACGGGGTCCCGGCCGGCCTTCGCCGGCTTCACGGCGCGACGTTCGCTCGCCGACTCGGCCATGTCCGCGCAAGGCGCCACCGTGCCGCTCGCAGAATTGGTCGGTCGGCCGTTGATCGCCGTGGCCGGCATCGCCAGGCCCGAATCCTTCTTCCAGATGCTGCGCGACAAGGGCTTGACGCCCACTCGCTGCATCGCCCTGCCCGATCACCACGACTTCGACGATTGGGCGCCGATCGCCGCAGGCGACGGCACCGTGCTGTGCACCGAGAAAGACGCGCTCAAGCTCTGGCGCCGACAGCCGGACGCGCTCGCGGTGCCGCTGCGCTTCGAGCCGGTGCCGGCCTTTCTGGCGGCGCTCGATGCAAAGCTATCATCGCTCGATGGACACCAAGCTTCTTGAACTGCTCGTCTGCCCCGTGACCAAGGGCCCGCTGACCTGGGACGCCGAGAAAAAGGAACTGGTCTCGCGCAGCGCACGGCTGGCCTACCCGGTGCGCGACGGCATTCCCGTGCTGCTCGAGAACGAAGCGCGCACCCTGTCGGACGACGAACTCGGCCTTTAATGCCCTTCATCGTCCTGATTCCGGCGCGGCTGGCGTCCACGCGCCTGCCCGACAAACCACTCGCCGATATCGCCGGTGTGCCCATGGTCGTGCGGGTGGCGCAGCGCGCGCAGGCATCCGGCGCCTCGCGCATCGTCGTCGCAGCGGACGATGCACGCATCGTCGAGGCCTGTGCCGCACACGGCATCGACGCCCTGCTGACCCGCACCGACCACCCGAGCGGCAGCGATCGCCTGGCCGAGGCCTGCACGCGACTCGCGCTGCCGGACGATGCGGTCGTCGTGAACGTGCAGGGCGACGAGCCCCTCATCGACCCGGCGCTGATCGATGCGGTGGCGGCTGAACTCGCGGCGCAACCGGATGCGGTCATGAGCACCGCCGCGCACGCGATCGACACGTCCACCGACTTCGGCAATCCGAACGTGGTGAAGGTGGTGCTCGACGCACGCGGCTTCGCGCTGTACTTCAGCCGCGCGCCGATTCCCTGGTGGCGCGACGCACGCGCGTCGACCGACGGGCCCGCGCTGCCGACGGCGCCGGCACCACTGCGGCACATCGGCATCTACGGCTATCGCGCAGGCTTCATCCGGAAGTTTCCGACGCTGGCGCCGGCCCCCATCGAGGCCACCGAAGCGCTCGAACAGTTGCGGGCGCTGTGGCACGGCTTTCGCATCGCGGTGCACGTCAGCGACCACCGTCCAGGGCCGGGCATCGACACGCCGGACGACCTGGCACGCGTGCGTGCGCTGTTCGCCGGTCGCTGAGGTGTCTTTCGCGGGCATTTCGCACGGGTGCGCATGCTATCCTCGACGCAACTCCGCCCTGCCCCTTGCCCTCGTGGCCGGCTTGGCGTGACAGAAATCTAAGAACCGTCCGAGGACACCATGAGACTGATTTTGTTGGGCGCCCCCGGGGCAGGCAAAGGCACGCAAGCCGCTTTCATCTGCAAGAAGTACAACATCCCGCAAATCTCGACGGGCGACATGCTGCGTGCCGCCGTCAAGGCCGGCACGCCGCTGGGCCTGCAGGCCCAGGCCGTGATGGCCTCGGGTGCGCTGGTGAGCGATGACCTGATCATCAACCTCGTCAAGGAACGCATCGCGCTGCCCGACTGCGCGAGCGGCTTCCTGTTCGACGGCTTTCCGCGCACCATTCCGCAGGCCGACGCCATGCGCGCGGCGGGCGTGAAGCTCGACTACGTGCTCGAGATCGACGTGCCGTTCGCCGACATCATCGAGCGCATGAGCGGCCGTCGCTCGCACCCTGCATCGGGCCGGATCTACCACGTCAAGTTCAACCCGCCGAAGGTGGAAGGCAAGGACGATGCGACCGGCGAAGATCTGGTACAGCGCGAAGACGACAAGGAAGAGACCGTGCGCAAGCGGCTCGACGTCTACAGCCAGCAGACCCGTCCGCTGGTGGACTACTACGCCGCCTGGGCCAAGGCCGAGCCGGCCGTCGCCCCCAAGTACCGCGCCATCAGCGGCGTCGGCACGGTCGACGAGATCACGCAGCGCGCACTCGCCGCTCTGAGCAGCTGAAACGCCCGTCAGGCCGGGCTCGAGCGCAGCCCGCTCGGCCTGCGTCGTCAGCGCACGCGCGCCACCAGCAATTCCAGGATCAGCGCGACGCGCGCCTTCACCGGCGTGAGCGCACCAGCGTCGCGAATCGCCGCGTGTGAGGCGCCCACGATGCGCCCCTGTGCGCAACGCGTGGCGCGCAGCACCGCGATGCCCGCCGCCTGCGCGCGCAGGGCCGCGACTTCGATCGTGTGGTGCACCGTGCCGTTGCCCGTCGCCGCCAGCACGAGGCCGTCGACCGCATGCGCAGCATGGGACTGCCGCGCGTGCACCAGCGCATCGATCAGCAGCCCCTGCGCGCCCGCGTGGCTGGTCAGGATCTCGACCCGCGGCCACACAAAGGGTTCGGTCGCGATGACGGCGTCGAGGCGGGCCGGCGCAGCGTCCGCCGGCTCCGGCCAGGCACGGAGCGCGCGAAGGGCGCCCTCTTCCACATAGCCCAGCGGCCCGGCGTCGCCCGAATCGAATGCGTCCAGACGGTAGGTGTGCACCTTCTGCACGTCGAGCGACCGATGGACCGTGCCGGCGCACACCACCGTCACGCCGCTCGCACCGGGCCAGGCCGCGAGGCCGATCGCGTCACGCAGGTTCTGCGGGCCGTCGGGCACCAGCGCGCTCGCCGGTCGCATCGCGCAGGTGAGCACCACCGGCTTGGTCGGGCTCAGCACGGACTGCAGGAAGAACGCGGTCTCCTCCAGCGTGTCGGTGCCGTGCGTGATCACGATGCCGCACACATCCTCGCGCGCCAGCGCCTCGGCGCAGCGGGTGGCGAGCGCCTGCCAGACCTCGAAGTCCATGTCCTTGCTGTCGAGCTGCGCGACCTGCTCGGCCCACACCGGCAGGCCGGGCGGCAGATCGAGCCCCCGCAGCAGGACGTCGACGCCCACCTCGCCCGCTGTGTAGCCGACGTTGTCGGAGGCGGACGCCGCCCGTCCGGCGATCGTGCCGCCCGTGCCCAGAACGAGCACGCCCGGTGTGCCCGGGACGCTTTTGTTCACCATGTCTTGCAAAGTCCGGAAAACTGTTTAAAAATACAGGTACTGGATATGCAACCAGCACCAAGGAGTTCACATGCAGTTCGCCGTCAAGCTTACCGCCCGTCAGCAGCAGATTCTGGACCTGATCCGCAGCACCATCGCGCAGACCGGTGCGCCGCCGACGCGCGCCGAAATCGCCGCCGAACTGGGCTTCAAGTCGGCCAATGCGGCCGAGGAACACCTGCAGGCGCTGGCACGCAAAGGCGCGATCGAACTGCTCAGCGGCACCTCCCGCGGCATCCGGCTGAAGGGGGACGCGCTGCGTTCGCTCAACGAGTCGCGCGACAACCAGTTTTCGCTGTCGCTGCCGGGCATGGCCCAGCTGGCGTTGCCGCTGGTGGGTCGCGTGGCGGCGGGTTCGCCGATCCTCGCGCAGGAGCATGTGGACCAGACCTACTACGTCGAGAACACGCTGTTCCAGCATCAGCCCGACTACCTGCTCAAGGTGCGCGGCATGTCGATGCGCGATGCCGGCATCATGGACGGCGACCTGCTCGCCGTGCAGTCCACCAAGGAAGCGCGCAACGGCCAGATCGTGGTCGCGCGCCTGGGCGACGAAGTGACCGTCAAGCGCCTCAAGCGCAACAAGCAGGTGATCGAGCTGCACGCTGAGAACCCTGACTACCCCACCATCGTGGTTCAGCCCGGCGAACCCTTCGAGATCGAAGGCCTGGCCGTCGGGTTGATCCGCAACACCATGCTGATGTAGTGCATCGCAAGGGCTGCAACAGGTGGCGGGCGTATGGCAATCAGGCCATCACCCTGTCGCAGTCCCATCCAGCAATCCTGCCTGTGTTCAACCTCTGACCTTGGAGTTCGCATGGGAATCGTTCTGCTCACTTTCGTCGATCTGCTCACCCCGCTGCAGTCGCTCGCCCACCGCTGGATGCCAGAGCGCCGCGCGCGCCGCGGCACCAGTTTCGACGCCCACGCCGACCTGCGCTATGTGGCCGTGCGGCCGGCCTGCACGCAGCGCGCGGGCACGACCACCGCCGGTCACGTGCACGCACCTGCGGCAGCGCGGCCGCTGCGTGTGGTCCGCACGGTCGACGCGCAGCAGCCAGGTCACCGGGCCGGCCGCGTCGTGATCTCCGGCCGAATGGCCGATGTGTGCGCCGAACTCGACCGCCTCGCGGCACTCGAGGCCGCCGACACCGTGCGCGGCGCGCGTCCACTGCACTGAAATGAAACCCACCCCGGGCGCGCCTGCGGCGCCCGGCGCTCGCAGCCAGAGCACCATGGAAAACTGACACGCGCCCGGGCGCATCGAGCGCCCACGCGTGCAGACGGCACTGCGCAGCGGCCTTGACCTCGGGCGTGACACGCATCCCGCCGAGCCCCCGCGAGCTTTCGTGTGACGCGAGGCACAATGGCACGCCATGAACATTGTGATTCTCGACGACTACCAGGATGCGGTGCGCAAGTTGCAATGCGCCGCCAAACTCGATGCCTACGCGGCGAAGGTCTATACCAACACCGTCAAGGGCATCGGCCAGTTGTCGGTGCGTTTGAAAGACGCCGACGTGATCGTCCTGATTCGCGAACGCACCCAGATTTCCCGCCAGCTGATCGAGAAGCTGCCCAAGCTCAAGCTCATTTCCCAGACCGGCCGGGTCGGCAACCACATCGACATTACGGCCTGCAGCGAGCAAGGCGTCGCGGTGGCCGAGGGCAGCGGCTCGCCGCTCGCACCGGCCGAGCTGACGTGGGCATTGATCATGGCGGCGATGCGGCGACTCCCGCAGTACATCAGCAACCTCAAGCACGGCGCCTGGCAGCAGTCCGGCCTCAAGTCGGCCTCGATGCCGCCGAACTTCGGGCTGGGCTCGGTGCTCAAGGGCAAGACGCTGTGCATCTGGGGCTACGGCCGCATCGGACAGCTGGTTGCACGCTACGGCCAGGCTTTCGGCATGCAGGTGGTGATCTGGGGCCGCGAACAGAGCCGCGACCTCGCCCGCTCGGAAGGCTTCCAGGTCGCGCCGAGCCGCGAGGCCTTCTTCGCTGCCGCGGATGTGCTCACGGTCCACCTGCGCATGAACGACGACACACGCGGCATCGTCAGGCTGGAAGACCTGTCGCGGATGAAGCCGACCGCGCTGTTCGTGAACACCTCGCGCGCCGAACTGGTCGAACCCGACGCGCTTCTGGCGGCCCTCAACCGCGGCCGGCCCGGGATCGCCGCGATCGATGTGTTCGAGAGCGAGCCGCCCTTGCAAGGGCATGCGCTGCTGCGGCTGGAGAATTGCATCTGCACGCCGCACATCGGCTACGTCGAGCAGGACAGCTACGAGATGTACTTCGGCCAGGCCTTCGACAACGTGGTGAGCTTCATCAAGGGCAACCCCACCAACATCGTGAACCCCGGCGCCCTGCAGGTTCGCCGCTGAGGGTGTTGCCGCCGCTCAGCGCCGGCGACGCGGCCGAGGCGCGATCTCGGCCTCGATGACCGGATCGAACAGTTCCAGATCGAGCCGCAATTCGGGCAGCGGCATGTCGTCGGTGGTCGGCGGCGAGGGCGGTCGCTTCTCCAACTCGAGTTCACTGGGCAGGGTTTCGAGCGTTTCGAGCGAAGTGCTGTCGAAAGGCATCGCCTCATCCTGATCGGTGCGTTCCTGCCGCTCGTTCACCGACATCGGACGCGTCCACTGTCCCTCTTCGTGCCATGAGGGCGGCGTCGACGCCGTCGGTCGCGCGCCGGCCGTACCAGGGTGCGCGGCGATGACCGTGTCGTGCGACAGCGTCTCGTCGATGGCGCCATACAGCGACGGCAGCGGCGCGTCGGGCGCGTTGTGATCACCACCGGCCAGGCCCACTTGTTCGGTCGCGCGGTCCAGCTCGGCCGGCCTGGTCGGCTCAAGCTTCGCTTCGTGCGTGTCGAGGAAGGACAGCGGCGTGACCGGCGTCGGCGGCGCGCTGTCCGGGTCGATCACTTCTTTCGCGACCGAGTACAGCAGCAGCAGTTCGCGGTACGCAGCGAGGTCGAAGCTCTCGTCGCCGCGCGTGCCGGGCTTGCGGAACACCAGCTCCTCGATGAGGCCCAGCGTGCCGGGTCGCGGCCATTGGGCTTCGATACGGGCCAGGGTCGAGCGGTAGTGTTCGAGGCCCCGGCCGACTTCGGAGAAATGTTCGAAGTCCGGCACCGAGGCGTTGAACGCCCGCTCGAATTCCTGACCGACCCGTGCATAGTCGTCGCGCCGGTCGAGCGAGTGGTAGATGCGCAGCAGGTCGAGGTAGGCGAGCGCACTGGTCTCCGGGTTGTCGGCGATGTGCTCGCTGAGCACCGCGATCGCCTGGTCGTGCTGGCCGAGCGAGACGAAGAAGTCGGACTGCTGCTGCACGTCGAACAGCTCCTCGGTGTTCACGTGGCGTGCGGGGGCGCTGTCGTCTTCGGGCAGCGGTGGCAGCGTGTCAGGCGCCTCGTCCTCGGTGTCGGCCGCGAGCAGCGCGGTGCCGAACGGGCCGGTCTTGGGCGTCGCGGAAACCTCGGCCAGCGCGCCCGCCGAGCCGACGGCGGAGGTATCGCCGCCAGGCGGCAGGGATGCGCCGTCGTCCTTGGCCATCGTGTCGCCCCACCAGGCCGGGCCGGTCGTCCGACGCGCCACGCGCCAGAGCATGAAGAGACCGATCAATGCCAGCAGCAGGAGCAGGCAGAGCGCGTACACCAGCGGATTGCGGTAGCGGCTGTCGCGCGCCTCGGCCACTTCGCTGCGCATCTCCAGCAGCAGGCGCTGGCTCTGGGCGCTCTGCTCGCGCAGGGCGGCCAGCGTGGCCTCGAGTGCCTTCATGCGTTCGTTGGCCCGCTGGAGCTCTTCGGCATTGGCCGCTGCGCTGGCGGCTGCGAGCGCGGCGGACACGGCCGGATCCGGGGCCCCCGGCGCGGCGGCACCGGATGCCGCCAGCGCTGGATTGCGCGCCGCCGACGCGTCGAGCGGATCGAGTTGCAGGCGCGCGCCGCCACTCGCGGACGGCGAACCCGTCGGCGGCACAGCCGGCGCCGAGGCGCCAGCGGCCGGAGGCACCGCCTGTGCCCGTGCCGAAGGGGCGGCGGCGCTGCGGCGCGCCGGTGGTGTGGCGCGAGCCGCCGGAGCGCGCGCTTCGCCACGCTCCGCCGAAGCAGCAGGACGGGGACGGGGTGTGACCGCGCGCCGCGAGGGCGTGGTCGGCGACGCCGCAGCGGCAGCGGATCCGCTGCCCTCGCCTGTGGCGCGCTGTGGGCGGCGGTTGCTGCGGGCGGCTGGCGCGTCGGTGCTCCCCGACGACGATGCACCCGGCACAGCGGGCAGCACGGGCGCTGCGGCGAACTCGACCGGCATGTCGGCCAGCAGCACGAACTGGCGGCTGGACGTGGCCTGGCAGCCCGCCCGTACGGTGACCTGCACGACCGGCTCCTCGACCGGCATCGTCGAACGAATGTGGATGCGCGTCTGGCCCGGCCGGGCGCCCGGTTCGAGCGATACAGTCACGCGTCGGTCGTCCACCCGTGTGCCGCCCTGGACCATCTCGGCCTCGGCGCAGAGTGAATCGCCGCCCTCGCCTTCGGTCTGCGTCAGCGGCACCACGAGATCGAGCGGTCGGCCGATCCAGACAGCGCCCTGGGGCTGCCCAAGCGTCAGTGCGAGAGAGGGAACGGCGAACCCGAGTAAAAACAGGGGCGCTACGCGACGGAGGAGTTGCAAGATGGACCCGAAAGGCAACCTAAAGTAAACACATTCTGACACGATTGTCTTTTAGCTTTTTACATACCTGAGCATTTAACAAATGACTGTGAATTTTTCAAAGGTGGCCGTGGTCGGTGCAGGGGCCATGGGCCGCGGCATCGCTCAAATCGCCGCACAGGCGGGCAGCGACGTGCTGCTGTTCGACAGCTTCGACGGCGCCGCCGTCCGAGGGCGCGACGCGGTCGTCGCGCAATGGCAGAAGCTGCATGAGAAAGGGAAGTTCGATGCGGTGCAGTTGCAGACCCTGGTCGAACGGCTGTCCGCCGTCGGGTCGCTGGCCGACCTGACGAACTGCGATCTGGTGGTGGAAGCCGTGGTGGAGGACATTCAGGTCAAGCGTACGCTGTTCCGCGAGCTGGAGGGCCTTGTCGACAGCGCGGCGACGCTCGCCACCAACACCTCGTCGCTGTCCGTCACGGCGATCGCGGCCGGCATGGCGCACCCTGAACGCCTGGCGGGCTTCCATTTCTTCAACCCCGTGCCGCTCATGAAGGTGGTCGAGGTCGTCGCCGGCTTCAAGACCGCCCCCGCCGTGTGCGAGCGGCTGGCCGGCTACGCGCGCCAGATGGGCCACAGCGCGGTGCAGGCACAGGACACGCCCGGCTTCATCGTCAACCATGCGGGCCGCGGCTTCGGCACCGAGGCGCTGCGCATCGTCGGCGAAGGCGTGGCCGATTTCGCGACCATCGACCGCATCCTGAAGGACCAGGCGGGCTTTCGCCTCGGCCCCTTCGAGCTGATGGACCTCACTGCGCTGGACGTGTCGCACCCGGTGATGGAATCGATCTACCGGCAGTACTACGAGGAGCCACGCTACCGGCCGAGCGTGATCACGGCGCAGCGGCTCGCGGCCGGCGCACTGGGCCGCAAGACCGGCGAAGGCTTCTACCGCTATGTCGACGGCGTGGCGCAGGTCGAGGCCGAGCCCGCCGCCCCGGTCGTCGCCGACCCCATCGCGGTGTGGGTGTCGCCGCGCGCCGCGCGCCGGGCCGAACTGCTCAAGCTGATCCACACGCTCGGTGGCCGGCTCGAGACCGGCGCCGCGCCCTCGCCCGCCGCGCTGATCGTGGTGGCCCCGCTGGGCTTCGACGTGACCACCGTGGCGGCCGTCGAGCGCCTCGACGCCACGCGCACCGTCGGCATCGACATGATGGTCGACGACGCTGCGACCAAGCGCCGCGTGCTGGCCACCAACCCCGCCACGCGGCGCGACATGCGCGATGCCGCGCATGCGCTCTTCGCGCGCGACGGCAAGGCCGTCAGCGTGATCCGAGACAGCGGCGGCTTCGTCACGCAGCGCGTCGTCGGCACCATCGTCAACATCGCGGCCGACATGTGCCAGCAGCGCGTCTGCTCGCCGGCCGACCTGGAGACCGCCGTGCGCCTCGGCCTGGGCTACCCTCAGGGCCCGCTCGCGATGGGCGACCTGTACGGGCCGACCAACATGCTCGAGGTGCTGTTCAACCTCCAGACCGTGTACGGCGACCCGCGCTATCGCCCGAGCCCGTGGCTGCGCCGCCGCGGCGCGCTCGGCCTGAGCCTGATGCACGAAGAAGAATGAGAACGAGACGACCATGACCGCCGAACTCCGAAGCACGACCGAGGGCAGCACGATGGTGCTGACCATCGCCAACCCGTCCCTGCGCAACGCGCTCGATCCGGCCATCTACGCCGCCGGCATCGAAGCGCTCAACGGCGCGGAGAACAGCAGCGAGATCCGCAGCGTCGTGATCGTGGGCGAAGGCGCATGGTTTTGCGCCGGCGGCTCGCTGCAACGGCTGCAGGCCAACCGCCAGCAGTCGCCGTCGGTGCAGGCCGAATCGATCGAAGGCCTGCACAACTGGATCGACGCGATCCGCACCTTTCCGAAGCCGGTGATCGCCGCGGTCGAAGGCGCGGCCGCCGGCGCGGGCTTCTCGCTCGCGCTGGCCTGCGACCTGGTGGTGGCGGCACGCGACGCGGTCTTCGCCGCGTCGTACAGCAACGTCGCGCTGTCGCCCGACGGCGGCATGAGCTGGCACCTGGCGCAGTCGCTGCCACGGCAACTGGCCACCGAATGGCTGATGGGCGGCGAGCGCATCGCCGCAGCGCGTCTTCACGCACTCGGCCTGGTCAACGCACTGGCCGACAGCGGCCAGGCACTCACCACCGCGCTGCAGCTGGCCGAGCGCCTCGGCGCCCGCGCACCCAATGCGCTCGCGAGCATCAAGGAACTGCTCAACGAGGCACGCGGTGCCACGCTGTCCGCGCAGTTGTCGCAGGAGCGCGACCACTTCGTGCGCAACCTGCATCACGCCAACGCAGGCATCGGCATCGCGGCCTTCCTCGCCAAGGAAACGCCGCGCTACGAGTGACGCGGCAACGCGTCGCTCCCGAGACACCTCTGCAGCCCTTCAGTCGCCGACAGGACAGCCCCATGGACGAGCCCATTCTTACCATCGACGAACGCGAAGCGATCAACAGCGGTCGCTGGTTCTCATCCCTTTCACCCTCACTGCGGCACGACATCCTCCGATGCGCATTCGTCAGACGTCACAAGGACGGCGACCTGCTGGCCGCCCGCGGCGATCCACCCGAAGGATGGATCGCGTGCGCCAAGGGCGCGGTGCGCGTGAGTTCGACGACCGTTGCGGGCAAGCAGGTGACGCTGACCTACGTGGAGCCCGGCATCTGGTTCGGCGACGTGGCAATGTTCGACGGGGACCGTCGCACGCACGATGCCTATGCCCATGGCGACACCACCACGCTCAACGTGGCGCGTGCGGACTTCCAGAAGATCCTCGCCACGCATGTGGAGCTGTACGAAGCGCTGATGCGCCTGCAGGCGCGTCGCATCCGCCAGCTGTTCGGACTGGTGGAAGACCTCAACACCCTGCCCTTGCGCGCCCGGCTCGCCAAGCAGCTGACGCACCTGGTGCGCAGCTACGGGGTGCCCAGCCTGGCCGATGGCAGCCAGATGCGCATCGGGCTGCATCTGGCGCAGGAAGAACTCGCGCAGTTGCTGGGTGCCTCGCGCCAGCGCGTCAACCAGGAACTCAAGGCGATGGAGCGCGAGAACGTGCTGCGCATCGAGCCGGGTGGCCTGGTCGTGCTCGACCGGGCCGGACTCATGCAGATTGCGGAAGCCGACCTCTAACCTTTCATCGCCGGCCATGACCCAGGACTTCAGCAGCTTCATCGGGACGCGTGCTGTCGCGCCGCAACACAGCGTCGACATCGACGCGCTCGCCGCATGGCTCGATGCGCATCTCGACGGCTTCCGGGGTCCGCTGACGGTGGAGATGTTCAAGGGCGGGCAGTCCAACCCGACCTACAAGCTGATCACGCCGAGCCAGAGCTACGTGATGCGCGCCAAGCCGGGGCCGGTGGCCAAGCTGCTGCCTTCGGCGCATGCCGTGGAGCGCGAGTTCAAGGTGATGCGCGGACTGGCCGGCACCGACGTGCCGGTGCCGCGCATGCTGTGCCTGTGCGAAGACGAGTCCGTCATCGGTCGCGCCTTCTACGTGATGGAATTCATGCAGGGCCGCGTGTTGTGGGACCAGTCCCTGCCCGGCATGGACAAGGCCGAGCGCGCTGCGATCTACGACGAGCTCAACCGCGTCATCGCCGCCCTGCACACGGTGAATTTCGCCGAGCGCGGGCTGGCCGATTACGGCAAGCCGGGCAACTATTTCGAGCGCCAGATCGGCCGTTGGAGCAAGCAATACGTCGCCTCGGTCACGCAAGCCATTCCCGAGATGGATCGGCTGATGGCGTGGTTGCCCGCCCACATTCCTCCGACCGCACGCGATGACTCGCTGACCTCGATCGTGCATGGCGACTACCGGCTCGACAACGTGATGTTCCACCCCACCGAGCCCCGCGCCATCGCCGTGCTCGACTGGGAGCTGTCGACGCTCGGGCATCCGCTGGCCGACTTCAGCTACCACTGCATGGCCTGGCACATCCCGCCGGGCGCCTTTCGCGGGCTGGGCGGCGTCGACGTCGCGAGCCTCGGCATCCCGACCGAGGCCGCGTACATCCGCCGCTACTGCGAACGCACCGGCATCACCACGCCCGAGGCGCTGGCGCCCGACTGGAATTTCTACCTCGCCTACAACCTGTTCCGCATCGCTGCCATCCTGCAGGGCATCGCGAAACGGGTCGAAGCCGGCACCGCGTCGAGCGAACAGGCGGTGGCCTCGGGCCGCGGCGCGCGGCCCATGGCGCAGATGGCCTGGGCCTTCGCACAGAAGGCCTGAGAGGCTGAGCCAGCGCCCCCGCACCGCCACACGATCGACCCCTCACCCCAGGAGACACCATGGACTTCGAATACTCGGCCAAGACAAAGGCATTGCAGGCGCGCGTCAGCGCCTTCATGGACGAACACATCTATCCGAACGAAGCGGCCTGCACCGCCGAACTGGCGGCCAACACCGCCGCAGGCAAGCGCTGGACCCCGCTGCAAACCATCGAGAAGCTGAAGACGAAGGCCAAGGCCGACGGCCTGTGGAACCTGTTCCTGCCGGTCGACAGCGCCGAGCACTCGGGCTACCAGGGCGCGGGCCTCACCAACCAGGAATACGCGCCGCTGGCCGAGATCATGGGCCGTGTGCCATGGGCCAGCGAGGTCTTCAACTGCTCGGCGCCCGACACCGGCAACATGGAGACCATCGCCCGCTACGGTTCCGACACGATCAAGGCACGCTGGCTCAAGCCGCTGCTCGAAGGCGAGATCCGCTCGGCCTTCGCGATGACCGAGCCGGACGTGGCCTCGAGCGATGCGACCAACATCGAGACGCGTATCGAGCGCCAGGGCGACGACTACGTGATCAACGGCCGCAAGTGGTGGATCTCCGGTGCCGCCGACCCGCGCTGCGGGGTCTTCATCACCATGGGCAAGAGCAACCCCGACGCGCCGCGCCATTCGCAGCAGAGCATGGTGATCGTGCCGGCCGACGCCAAGGGCATCCGCATCGTGCGCCCGCTCAACGTGATGGGCTACGACGACGCACCGCACGGCCATGTCGAGATGTTCTTCGAGAACGTGCGGGTGCCGGTCGACAACATGCTGCTGGGTGAAGGCCGCGGCTTCGAGATCGCCCAGGGCCGCCTCGGCCCGGGACGCATCCACCACTGCATGCGCCTGATCGGCCTGGCCGAGCGCGCGCTCGAGCTGATGTGCCGACGCGCCTCCTCGCGCATCGCCTTCGGCAAGACCGTGGCTTCGCAGACCGTCACGCAGGAGCGCATCGCCGAGGCGCGCTGCAAGATCGACATGGCCCGCCTGCTCACGCTCAAGGCCGCGTGGCTGATGGACGTGGCCGGCAACAAGGTTGCCAAGAACGAGATCGCGATGATCAAGGTGGTGGCCCCGAGCATGGCCTGCCAGGTGATCGACTGGGCGATGCAGGTGCATGGCGGCGGCGGTATGTGCGACGACTTTCCCCTGGCCTTCGCCTATGCGCATGCGCGCACGCTGCGCTTCGCGGACGGCCCGGACGAGGTGCATCGCAACGCCATCGCCAAGTGGGAGCTCGGCCGCTACGCGGTCGACAAGAAGGACATCGATCCGCCCGTCACGCGCTTCTGAGCCTCCCGCCTTGCCACGTCGAAGCCGCCCCGGCGCCCCGCGCCTCGGCGGCTTTTTGGCTGGCGTTACAGCTTCTTCTGCAGAAAGACCGCCGCACCGAAGGCCGGGTCGAGCTGGTAGCCGGCGAAGCCTTCGCGCTCGTAGGCGCGCAGCGCAGGGGCGTTGCCCTGCAGCACCTCGAGGGTGAGCTTGCAGGCACCGCGTGCGATGGCCTCCTGCTCGACGCGTGCCAGCATGCGCTGTGTGATGCGCTGGCCGCGATGGCTCGGCAGCACGACCACGTCGTGCACGTTGACCAGAGGTCGGCATGCGAAGGTGGAGAAGCCTTCGATGCAGTTCACGAGTCCGACCGGCCGCGTGCCGTCGAACGCGATCACGCTGAACGCCTGCGGTCGGGCCGCGAGGGCGGCCGGCAGTCCGGCCAGCACCGCGTCCGTCAACGGCGTGCCGCCACCGGCCGGGTCTCGGGCATACGCGTCGAGCAAGTCGACCAGGGCGCATGCATGCGCCGGGTTGCCGTAGTCGGCCATCACGATATCGATCACACGGGCTCCAAAGGTCTGGCCTCGCCGGGCGGCAGGTCGATGCGGATCGTATCGCCCGCCCGCACCACGCCACTCTGCAGCACGATCGCCATCACGCCCGCCTTGCGCACCCATCGCCCTTGTGCATCGCGCGCCAGCGTCGCCGCCTTCAGGCCGGCCTGGAAGCGGTCGAGCTGGCTGCAGGGGTTGCGCAGGCCGGTGAGTTCGACGATGGCGTCGGCGCCCAGGTGCAGCCGCGTGCCGGTCGGCAGTCCGAGCAGGTCGACGCCGTGCGTCGTGATGTTCTCGCCCAGCTCACCGGGCCAGACCGCGAAGCCGGCGGTCATCAATTCGTCGAACAGCTCGGCGTGGAGCAGATGCACCTGCCGCAGGTTGGGTGCATGGGGGTCGCGGGCGACGCGGGACCGGTGCTTGACCGTGGCGCCGGCATGCGCATCGCCTTCGACGCCGAGTCCGGCGATCAGACGAATCGACGGTTCGGTGAATTTGGAGAAGCTGTGCAGCTTGCTGGCATGCACCGCTCGCACCGACGGCGTCGAAGTCATCGCTGCAAGGTGGCCGCCAACCGGCGCGCACACGCTTCGGCCTGCGCCGCATCGCGCGCCTCGACCATCACGCGCACCAGCGGCTCGGTGCCGCTGGCGCGGATCAGCACGCGGCCAGCATCGCCCAGCTCGGCTTCGGCGCGCTGCGTCTCTGTCTTCAGCGCGGCGTTGGACTGCCAGTCCTGGCCGTCCTGCAGCCGCACATTGATGAGGGTCTGTGGAAAGAGCGTGACGTCGGCCAGCAGTTCGCCGACCGTCCTGCCGCTGCGCTGGCAGGCCTGCAGGACCTGCAGGGCGCTCACGATGCCGTCGCCGGTCGTGTGGCGGTCGAGCGCCAGCAGATGGCCGGAGCCTTCGCCGCCGAGCAGCCAGCCGCGCTTTTCCAGCTCTTCGAGCACGTAGCGGTCGCCGACCTTGGCGCGGACGAACGCGATGCCGTGTCCGCGCAGCGCCACCTCGACCGCCTTGTTGGTCATCAGCGTGCCGACCACGCCCTGCGGCTTTTCGCCGCGCGCGATACGCTCGCGCACCATCAGGTAGAGCAGTTCGTCGCCGTTGAAGAGCCGGCCGGTCGCATCGACGAGCTGGAGGCGGTCGGCGTCGCCGTCGAGCGCGATGCCGTAGTCGGCACCCTGCGCCTTCACCGCGTCGATCAGCGCCTGCGGATGCGTCGCGCCGACACCCTGGTTGATGTTGAGGCCGTCCGGCGCGCAGCCGATGCTGCTCACCTCGGCGCCCAGTTCGTGGAACACATTGGGTGCCACCTGGTAGGCCGCACCGTGCGCCGCATCGATCACCAGCTTGAGCCCGCGCAGGCTCAGGTCGTGGGCGAAGGTGCTCTTGCAGAACTCGATGTAGCGGCCGGCCGCATCGCTCAGGCGACGCGCTTTGCCCAGTTGCGCGGAGTCGGCCCACACGGGCGCTTCTTCCAGCGCCGCCTCGACCGCATGCTCCCATTCGTCGCTGAGCTTGGTGCCCTGGGCGCTGAAGAACTTGATGCCGTTGTCGGGGTAGGCATTGTGGCTGGCACTGATGACGACACCGAGGCTCGCGCGCTGCGCGCGCGTCAGATAGGCCACACCGGGAGTCGGCAAGGGCCCGAGCAGCACGACGTCGACGCCTGCGGAATTGAAGCCCGACTCGAGCGCCGATTCCAGCATGTAGCCGGAGATGCGCGTGTCCTTGCCGATGAGCACCGTCGGGCGCTTCTCGGTCCTCTTGAGCACGCGGCCCACGGCATGGGCCAGGCGCAGCACGAAGTCCGGCGTGATGGGCGGTTGGCCCACCGTGCCGCGGATGCCGTCGGTGCCGAAATACTGTCGTGTCATGTCGTTGTTTCTTCTTGCAGAGAGTCTTGTTGTCCCGAAGCGCACATCGCCCGCCAGACGGCCAGCGCAGCGACGGTGTCGCGCACATCATGCACGCGCACCACGGCCGCGCCGCGCTCCACGGCCAGCAGCGCCGCGGCCACGCTCGGCACCATCCGCTCACCGGCCGCCTCGATGCCGGTGGCCGCACCGAGCGAGGACTTGCGCGACCAGCCGGCCAGCACGGGGTAGCCCGCTGCGACCAGCTCGCGCTGGCGCGCCAGCAGGGCGAAATTCTGCGCCACGGTCTTGCCGAAGCCGATGCCGGGGTCCAGCACGATGCGCGAGGGCGCGACCTGCCGATCGCGCAAGGCCTGCGCCCGCACCGTCAGGAATTCGGTGACGACCGGCACCACGTCACCGGCCATCGGCGCCGCCTGCATCGTCTGCGGATCGCGGTGCATGTGCATCAGGCAGACGCCGCAGCTCGGATGCTGCGCCACCACCGCGAGCGCGCCCGGCTGGCGCAGCGCCCAGATGTCGTTGACGATGTCGGCACCGAAGTCCAGCACGACGCGCATGACCTCGGGCTTGTAGGTGTCGATGGACAGCGGCACGCCGAAGCGCACCGCTTCGCGCACCACGGGAATCACGCGGGCGAGCTCGTCGTCCAGCGAGACGGCCGGGCTGCCGGGCCGCGTGGACTCGCCGCCGATGTCGAGGATGTCCGCCCCTTGCCGCACCAGTTCTTCGCAATGGCGCAGCGCCGCCTGCGCCGATGCATGGGTGCCCCCGTCCGAGAAGGAGTCGGGCGTCACGTTGACGATACCCATCACCTGCGGCCGTGACAGATCGATCAGGAACCGGCTGGTACGCCAGGTCATCGTCATGGCGCCGCTCCAAGAAAAAACGGGGCCAAAGGCCCCGTCGGTCTGCACGCTTGCATCGGTGCTCAGGCGGCGGTGGGCGCCGGGTCGGGCGTGACCGCCGGCGTGCCACCGCTACCGCCGTTGTTGTTCGACGGCGGGATGCGCGGCGTCCAGTCCTTCGGCGGACGGGGTTCGCGGCCAGCCATGATGTCGTCGAGCTGCTCGGAGTCGATGGTTTCCCATTCGAGCAACGCCTTGGCCATCGCGTGCATCTTGTCGCTGTTCTCTTCGATCAGGCGGCGCGCCAGGTTGTACTGCTCGTCGATGATGCGGCGCACTTCGCTGTCGACCTTTTCCATGGTCTGCTCGCTCATGTTCGTGGTCTTGGTGACCGAGCGGCCCAGGAACACTTCGCCTTCGTTCTCGGCGTAGACCATCGGGCCCAGCGCGTCCGTCATGCCATAGCGCGTGACCATGTCGCGGGCGATGGACGTGGCACGCTCGAAATCGTTGCTGGCGCCGGTGGTCATCTGGTTCATGAACACTTCTTCGGCGATGCGGCCACCGAACAGCATGCTGATCTGGTTGAGCATGTACTCGCGGTCGTAGCTGTAGCGGTCCTGTGCGGGCAGGCTCATCGTCACGCCCAGCGCACGGCCGCGCGGGATAATGGTGACCTTGTGCACCGGGTCGCACTTGGGCAGCAGCTTGCCGATGAGCGCATGGCCGGACTCGTGGTAGGCCGTGTTGCGGCGCTCTTCCTCGGGCATGACCATGCTCTTGCGCTCGGGGCCCATGAAGATCTTGTCCTTGGCCTTCTCGAAGTCCTGCATCTCGACCACGCGCGCACTGCGGCGGGCAGCCATCAGGGCGGCTTCGTTGCAGAGGTTGGCCAGGTCGGCACCGGACATGCCCGGCGTGCCGCGGGCGATGATGCTCGGGTTGACGTCCTGGCCGAGCGGCACCTTGCGCATGTGCACGTTCAGGATCTGCTCGCGGCCACGGATGTCGGGCAGCGTGACATACACCTGGCGGTCGAAACGGCCGGGGCGCAGCAGGGCGGCATCCAGGATGTCCGGGCGGTTCGTGGCCGCCACGACGATCACGCCGAGGTTGGTCTCGAAGCCGTCCATCTCGACCAGCATCTGGTTGAGGGTCTGCTCTCGTTCATCATTGCCGCCACCGAGGCCGGCGCCGCGCTGACGGCCGACCGCATCGATTTCGTCGATGAAGATGATGCAGGGAGCGTTCTTCTTGGCGTTCTCGAACATGTCGCGCACGCGGGCCGCGCCCACGCCGACGAACATCTCGACGAAGTCGGAACCGGAGATCGAGAAGAACGGCACCTTGGCTTCGCCGGCGATCGACTTGGCCAGCAGGGTCTTGCCGGTACCGGGTGGGCCGACGAGCAGCAGGCCGCGCGGAATACGTCCGCCGAGCTTCTGGAACTTGGCCGGGTCCTTCAGGAAGTCGACGACCTCCTTCACCTCTTCCTTGGCCTCGTCGCATCCGGCGACGTCGGCGAAGGTGACGGTGTTGTTGTTCTCGTCGAGCATGCGGGCCTTGCTTTTGCCGAAGCTGAATGCCCCGCCCTTGCCGCCGCCCTGCATCTGTCGCATGAAGTAGACCCAGACGCCGATCAGCAGCAGCATCGGCCCCCAGCTGACCAGCAGCGTCATGAGGAGCGAGCCCTCTTCGCGCGGCTTGACGTCGAACTTGACGTTGTTGGCGATCAGGTCGCCGACCAGACCACGGTCGAGATAGGTGGCGGTGGTGCGGATGCGGCGATCGTCGTTGGTGATCGCGACGATCTCGCTGCCGCCCTGGCCTTCCTGGATGGTGGCGCTCTTGATGCGGTTACCGCGGACTTCCTCGAGGAAGTCGGAGTAGCCGATGTTGCCGGCGCCAGCGGCACCGCGCGTGTCGAACTGCTTGAACACAGTGAACAACACCATCGCGATGACGAGCCAGACGGCAACCTTGGAAAACCACTGATTGTTCAAACGAAGCTCCAGTCAAAAGCGCGTGACAGGGAAATGAAATTTCGCCCAGGTCACGCAATTGATGACCATTTTAGGCTTTTCAAGCTGCGAAACTGCCTGATTTCCCTCAAGCATCCACAGCCAAGGCACGGGTTTCACCGCGCTTTGCGTATCAATTCGTGTCGCCGCCTCGAAGGCCGATGCCGACCATGAAGGTTTCGGACGATTTGTCGCGCGACGCCTTGGGCTTCATCGGCTTCACGACCCGGAAGTTCTTCTTGAACAACTGGGTCAGTTCCGCATAGCCGCTGCCGTGGAAAAGCTTGGCGACCAGCGCGCCCTCGGGCTTCAGATGCGCCTGCGCGAAGTCGATCGCCAACTCCACCAGGTGCGCCACACGCGCCGCATCCGCCGAAGCGATGCCCGACAGATTGGGCGCCATGTCCGACACCACCACATCCGCCTTGCGGCCGGCCAGCGCCTCTTCCAGACGGGCCAGCGCCGCGTCCTCCCGGAAGTCGCCCTGCAGGAAGATCACGCCCTCGATCGGCTCCATGGGCAGGAGGTCCAGCGCGATGATGGTGCCATCGAGCGCGCCCGCCGCGGCGCCGTCGGGGGACAGCCGCCGGCGGGCGTACTGGCTCCAGGCGCCGGGGGTGGAGCCAAGGTCCACCACCAGGTGGCCTGGCCGGATGAGCCCGAGCGTCTCGTCGATCTCCTTGAGCTTGTACGCGGCGCGCGCCCGGTAGCCTTCCCGGGTCGCCAGCTTGACCCAGGGGTCGTTGATATGGTCGTGCAGCCAGGCCTTGTTGACCTTCTTGCCGGTTGTTTTGGTGCTCATCGGCGGGGTCGCAATGGGTTCGCTGGTCGGGGGTTCGCGATAATACGGCCATGACAGCCATTCAACTTACCCCTGCGCAGCGCAAGGTGCACCGCGCCGAAGCCCATCACCTCGATCCGATCGTCATGGTCGGTGGCGACGGGCTCACCCCGGCTGTCAAGAAGGAGGCCGACGCGGCGCTCAAGGCCCATGGCCTGATCAAGATCCGCGTCTTCTCCGACGACCGCGTGGCCCGCGAGGCCATGCTGACGACCCTGGCCGACGAGCTCGGCGCCGCGCCGATCCAGCACATCGGCAAGCTGCTGGTGCTCTGGCGTCCGAAGGCCGAGAAGGTGAAGGACGTCGACGAGGACCGCATGCCCGGCCCGCGCGACGTGAAGATCGTCAAGTACAGCAAGCGCTTCGGTCAGCGTCCTGAAATCAAGACGCTGCGCGTGCTGGGCAACCAGCGCCTCACGCCCGGCGGCACCATCAAGCGCGCCAAGCCGAAGCGGCCGCTGTCGGCCAAGAAGCGCAACCAGGCGGACTGATGCCGACCCGCCAGGCCGCAGGGCGGCAGCGCCATGTCCTCTGCATGAAATGGGGCACGAAGTACGGCCCGGACTACGTCAATCGTCTCTACGCCATGGTGCGCCGGCACCTGAGCGGCGACTTCAACTTCGTCTGCCTGACCGACGATGCGAAGGGCATCCGCAGCGAGGTGCAGTGCCTGCCCATTCCGCCGCTCGACCTGGAACTGCCGGCCGGCCGGCCGGATCGCGCCTGGAAGAAACTGACGACCTTCGAGCAGGACCTGCATGGCCTGCGCGGCACCGCCCTCTTCCTCGACCTCGACGTGGTGGTGGTGGGCAGCCTCGATGTCTTCTTCGAGCAGCCGGGTGAATTCCTGATCATTCACGACTACGCCCGGCCGTGGCGCATGGAGCGCATCACCGGCAATTCGTCGGTCTATCGCTTCGAGTTGGGCGCGCATGCCGACGTGCTGGCGTACTTCCGCGCCAACATGGATGCGGTGCAGGCGGCCTTCCGCAACGAGCAGGCCTATCTGTCCGATTTCCTGCACGCCCAAGGCAAGCTGCAATACTGGCCCGACGCCTGGTGCCCGAGCTTCAAGTACCACGGCATCCCGACCTGGCCGACGAACTACTGGCAGGAGCCCTTCGTGCCGGCGGGCGCGCGTGTGATGGTGTTCCACGGCGAATGCAATCCGCCCGACGCGCTGGCCGGTCGCCGCAACCGGGCCTTCCGGTTCATCCGCCCGGCGCGCTGGATCGCGAAGTACTGGACGGCCTGATCAGGCCATGCCGGTCAGGATCGGACGCCGTCGCGGCGCCCCATGCGCCAGAGCAGCACGCCGGTGCAGGCCCACTGCGCCAGGTACATGCCGCTGCCGACGGCGTGCCAGAACTTGAGGTTGTCGCGCGCCAGGATGCGCGGCGCCGCGACGTACTGCTGCAGCAGCGCCAGCAGCAGCGCGGCCAGGACCAGGCCGATGGCCGTGCGCGTCGCGGCATCGAAGCCGCTGTCGGCCTTCTGTCGGAAATGGATCAGCAGGATCAGCCCGCAGACGATCGCGATCCAGCTCTGTGCGGCGAACAGCTGGCCCGCAAAATTGCCGGCGACGGCCGGGTTGCCGAGCCGGGCGAAGAGCATCGGCACCACCAGGAAACCAATGGTGCTCAGGCTGCCCCACCAGAAGGCGGCCAACAGCAGCGCGACGCGGTCTTTCACGCGCCGCTCACAGGTACTTGACCGCGACGATCTCGTAGTTCTTCACGCCGCCCGGCGCCTGCACCGCGGCGGTGTCGCCCTCTTCCTTGCCGATGAGCGCGCGCGCGATCGGGCTGGAAATGTTGATGAGGCCCTGTTTCAGGTCGGCCTCGTCCTCGCCGACGATCTGGTAGGTCACGGCTTCGCCGCTGCTTTCCTCTTCGAGCGCGACGGTCGCTCCGAAGACCACCTTGCCACCCGCGTCCAGTTCGGTCGGGTCAATGACCTGCGCCGCCGACAGCTTCCCTTCGATCTCCTGGATCCGGCCTTCGATGAAGCCCTGGCGGTCCTTGGCGACCTCGTACTCGGCGTTCTCGCTCAGGTCGCCCTGGGCACGCGCCTCGGAGATCGCATTGATCACCCACGGGCGATCGACCGTCTTGAGGCGATGGAGTTCTTCGCGCAGCTTCTCTGCGCCGCGCTTGGTCACGGGAATGGTGTTCATGTTCTGTTGCTCCAGAAAACGAAACCGCCGAACGCTGCCGTTCGGCGGTGCATGTGGGAGAGAGGGATCAGACGAGTGACCGTCCGGTCAACCGGCTCAGGATGGCGAGCGGGCTCGAGTCAGGATTGTATTGCCTGGCCGCGGGCAGATGAAGAGTCTGCTCCAGCATGTACTGGCCCGACATCACGGCGTGAGAAGTCTGGTCGGAGAAGCACACCCACACCGAGCCGGCCGGAAACGGCACGGTCTGCTGCGGGCCGTTCTGCTGGTAGTCGAGGTCCGCCTTCATGGCATCGTGCAGTTGCAGCATCAGGTGGTCGTATTCGCTGCGCAGCGACTTGGTCACACGCAGGGACCGCAAGGCCTTCGCCTGCCAGCGGGAATACGGCTTGACCCGCGGCAGGAAGCGCTTGGCGACCGTCTCGAAGGGCTCGCCCACGCGCCAGACACGCGGTACGCCATCGGGGTTGGCGTTGGTGAACACCCGCAGGATGCGCTCGCCGTAGTTCGGCCGCGACGGAAAGGCATCGACGTGCATGCGCTTGTCGTCGGCACGCCAGGACTGCACGCGCGTCTCCACCTGCGCCGGCCGATAGCTCGTCGGCGCCAGGCGCAGGGCCGGCGTGTAGTGCGGCAGCAGGCCGTGGATGAGCTGCGTGGCCTGGGCGCGGAAGCGCCCCACCATCGCCGCCGTGGTGCGTTGCACGGCCTCGTCACCGGCCACGCCCTTGAGCGTGCCCGCCGCATCGAGGCTGATGTTGCGCACCTTCGGTGCCAGCAGGCTCGGCGTCAGCAGGCGCCGCTCCTCGGGCCGAAGCTCGAAGCCGAGCGTCGGGAAGTACAGCACCTTGCCGGCTTCGAGGGCGGCGATCCAGTCATCGTTCGGCGTGGCCGCAGCCCAGTCGGCCAGGTCGAGTTCGACGAGCTGCGTTTCCACGGCCGACCTCAGCCCTGCGCCAGCTGCGCGTGCATCTCCTGGACGGAGATGACGCTGAGCTCGTCCATGTGGCGCATGCCTTCGACGGCAGCCTCCGCACCGAAGATGGTCGTGATGGTGGTCACGCGCGCGGCCAGCGACGAGGTGCGGATCAGCCGCGAATCGGTGATCGCGTTGCGGCGCTCCTCGACCGTGTTGATGACCATCGCGATCTCGTTGTTCTTGATCATGTCCACGATGTGCGGCCGGCCTTCGGTCACCTTGTTCACGGTGGCGCAGGCAATGCCCGCGGCGGCGATGGCGGCCGAGGTGCCCTTGGTGGCGATCAGCTCGAAGCCCAGCTTGGCTAAGCCGCGCGCGACTTCGACGGCACGCGCCTTGTCGTTGTTCTTCACCGAGATGAAGACCTTGCCCGACTTCGGCAGGATGGTACCGGCGCCCAGTTGCGATTTCACGAAGGCTTCGCCGAAGGTCTTGCCCACGCCCATCACCTCGCCGGTCGACTTCATCTCGGGGCCGAGGATGGTGTCCACGCCCGGGAACTTGACGAAGGGGAACACGGCCTCCTTCACGCTGAAGTACGGCGGCGTGACTTCCTTCGTCATGCCCTGCGACTTGAGCGACTGGCCGGCCATGCAGCGCGCCGCGACCTTGGCCAGCTGGATGCCGGTCGCCTTGCTCACGTAGGGCACGGTGCGGGACGCACGCGGGTTCACTTCGAGCACGTAGATGACGTCCTGGCCGTCCTTCTGCTGGATCGCGAACTGCACGTTCATCAGGCCGACCACGTTCAGCGCTTCGGCCATGGCCGCGCTCTGGCGCTTGAGTTCGGCGATGGTGTCCTGGCTGAGGCTGTAGGGTGGCAGCGAGCAGGCCGAGTCGCCCGAATGCACGCCGGCCTGTTCGATGTGTTCCATCACCCCGCCGATCAGCGTGCCGCCTTCGGCGTCGCGGATGCAGTCGACGTCGCATTCGACCGCGTCGTTCAGGAAGCGGTCGAGCAGCACCGGCGAGTCGTTGCTCACCTTGACGGCCTCGCGCATGTAGCGTTCGAGGTCGCGCTGCTCGTGCACGATTTCCATCGCGCGGCCGCCGAGCACGTAGCTCGGGCGCACGACCAGCGGGTAGCCCAGCGCGGCAGCCTTTTCGAGGGCTTCGGGCTCGGCGCGAGCCGTCGCGTTCGGCGGCTGGCGCAGGCCGAGCTTGTGCAGCAACTGTTGGAAGCGCTCGCGGTCTTCGGCCGCGTCGATCATGTCCGGCGAGGTGCCGATGATCGGCACGCCGTTGGCTTCGAGGTCGAGCGCGAGCTTGAGCGGCGTCTGGCCGCCGTACTGCACGATCACGCCGAGCGGCTTTTCCTTGTCGACGATCTCCAGCACGTCCTCGAGCGTCAGCGGCTCGAAGTACAGGCGGTCGCTGGTGTCGTAGTCGGTCGACACGGTTTCCGGATTGCAGTTGACCATGATGGTCTCGTAGCCGTCCTCGCGCATGGCGAGCGCGGCATGCACGCAGCAGTAGTCGAACTCGATGCCCTGGCCGATGCGGTTCGGGCCGCCGCCGAGCACCATGATCTTCTTCCTGTCCGTCGGATCGGCTTCGCACTCGTCTTCATACGTCGAGTACATGTAGGCCGTGTTGGTCGCGAACTCGGCGGCGCAGGTGTCCACGCGCTTGTAGACCGGGCGCACGCCCAGGGCGCGGCGCTTCTCGCGGATCGCGGTGTCGGTGGTCTTGAGCTGGCGCGCCAGGCGGCGGTCGGAGAAGCCCTTCTTCTTCAACGCGAGCAGCGTGTCCTTGTCGATCTCGTCGAGCGACTTGGTCTCCAGTTCGAGTTCGATCTTCACGATCTCCTCGATCTGCACCAGGAACCACGGGTCGATCTTGGTCAGCGCGAACACTTCGTCGACGGAGAGGCCCATGGCGAAGGCATCGCCGACGTACCAGATGCGCTCGGGGCCGGGCTCGCCCAGTTCCTTCTCGAGCACTTCACGGTCCTGCGTCTTCTCGTTCAGGCCGTCGACGCCGACCTCAAGGCCGCGCAGCGCCTTCTGGAACGACTCCTGGAAGGTGCGGCCCATGGCCATCACCTCGCCCACCGACTTCATCTGTGTCGTCAGGCGCGAGTCGGCCTGCGGGAACTTCTCGAAGGCGAAGCGCGGGATCTTGGTGACCACGTAGTCGATCGAGGGCTCGAAGGACGCCGGCGTGGCACCGCCCGTGATGTCGTTGCGCAGCTCGTCGAGCGTGTAGCCCACGGCCAGCTTGGCCGCGACCTTGGCGATCGGGAAACCGGTGGCCTTCGACGCCAGCGCCGAGGAGCGCGACACGCGCGGGTTCATCTCGATGACGACCATGCGGCCGTCCTTCGGGTTGATCGAGAACTGCACGTTCGAGCCGCCGGTATCGACGCCGATCTCGCGCAGCACGGCCAGCGAGGCGTTGCGCAGAATCTGGTATTCCTTGTCGGACAGCGTCTGCGCCGGCGCGACCGTGATCGAGTCGCCGGTGTGCACGCCCATCGGGTCCAGGTTCTCGATCGAGCAGACGATGATGCAGTTGTCCGCCGTGTCGCGGACCACTTCCATCTCATACTCCTTCCAGCCGAGCAGCGATTCCTCGATCAGCAGCTCGTTGGTCGGCGAGGCTTCCAGGCCGCGCTTGCAGATGGTCTCGAACTCTTCCGGGTTGTAGGCGATACCGCCGCCGGTGCCGCCGAGCGTGAAGCTCGGGCGGATCACGGTCGGGAAGCCGACGGTCTTCTGCACCGCCCAGGCCTCGTCCATCGAGTGGGCGATGCCCGAACGCGCCGAGCCCAGGCCGATCTTGGTCATCGCGTCCTTGAACTTCAGGCGGTCCTCGGCCTTGTCGATGGCCTCGGGCTTGGCGCCGATCAGCTCGACCTTGTACTTGTCGAGCACGCCATGGCGCCACAGGTCGAGCGCGCAGTTCAGCGCGGTCTGGCCGCCCATGGTCGGCAGGATCGCGTCGGGCCGTTCCTTGGCGATGATCTTCTCGACCGTCTGCCAGGTGATCGGCTCGATGTAGGTGACGTCGGCCGTGGCCGGGTCGGTCATGATCGTCGCGGGGTTGCTGTTGATCAGGATGACCTTGTAGCCCTCCTCGCGCAGCGCCTTGCAGGCCTGGACGCCCGAGTAGTCGAACTCGCAGGCCTGGCCGATGATGATCGGGCCGGCGCCGATGATGAGGATGCTCTTGAGATCTGTGCGCTTAGGCATTCTTGTTTCCTGCTTTGTGCGTTTCCATCAATGCCGTGAAGCGATCGAACAGGTAGCCGATGTCGTGCGGGCCGGGCGAGGCTTCCGGGTGTCCCTGGAAGCAGAAGGCCGGCTTGTCGGTGCGGGCCAGGCCCTGCAGCGTGTTGTCGAACAGGCTGATGTGCGTGGGGCGCAGCGTGGCGGGCAGCGACTTCTCGTCCACCGCGAAGCCATGGTTCTGGCTGGTGATGCTCACGCGGCCGTTGTCGAGGTCCTTCACCGGATGGTTCGCGCCGTGATGGCCGAACTTCATCTTGAAGGTCTTCGCACCCGAGGCCAGCGCCATGATCTGGTGGCCCAGGCAGATGCCGAAGGTCGGGATGCCGGTGTCGATCAGTTCCCTGACGGCGCTGATCGCGTAGTCGCAAGGCTCCGGGTCGCCGGGGCCGTTCGCCAGAAAGACGCCGTCGGGCTTGAGCTTGAGCACGTCGGCCGCGGGCGTCTGTGCCGGCACCACCGTGATGCGCGCGCCGCGCTGCGCGATCATGCGCAGGATGTTCTTCTTGACGCCGTAATCGAAGGCCACGACATGGAACTTCGGCGTGATCTGCACGCCGTAGCCCGACCCGAGCTTCCACTCGGTCTGGTTCCATTCGTAGGTCTGCTGCACCGACACGACCTTGGCGAGATCGAGCCCGGCCATGCTCGGCGCGGCCTTGGCGGCGGCAATCGCCCTGTCGATCAGGGCCTGCGACACGGTCTCGCCCGCCGCCAGACCCAGGATGCAGCCGTTCTGCGCGCCGTTCGTGCGCAGGTGGCGGGTCAGCTTGCGGGTGTCGATGTTGGCGATGGCGACCGTGTTGCCACGCACCAGGTACTCGCTGAGTGTCGCGGTCTGGCGGAAATTCGACGCCAGGAGGGGCAGATCCTTGATGATCAGCCCGGCAGCATGGATCTTGTCGGCCTCGACGTCTTCCTCGTTGACGCCGTAGTTGCCGATGTGCGGATACGTGAGGGTCACGATCTGCTGGCAGTAGCTCGGGTCGGTGAGGATTTCCTGGTAGCCGGTCATGGCGGTGTTGAACACCACTTCGCCGGCGGTGGAGCCGGTGGCTCCGATCGAGTTGCCGAGAAAGACCGTGCCGTCTGCGAGCGCCAGGATGGCGGGAGGGAAGGCTCCCTGAAGAGACAAAAGCACTGGGTTCTCCGGATGGATGACGCCCAAAGCGAAACCAAGTCACCCCATCGTGATGGGAAGGTTGCGGCTTTCGTCGAAAGTGAGGCTTGCGTGCGCTGTGGGCGGGGTGTGAGCGGGAAAGCCCCCGATTATAGCCGGCGTGCCTTCACCCTTCGGCGCCCGCGGCGCTGGCGTGCAGGCAGATGGCCGCCGCTGCCGCCACGTTCAGCGACTCCTCGCCACCAGGCTGGGTGATGCGGATGCGGTGCGTCGCGCGCGCCTCCAGCGCGGGCGAGACGCCCTGCCCTTCGTGGCCCATCAACCAGGCGCAAGGGTGCGGCAGCACCGCCTTGTGGAGCCAATCGCCATGGTGCGAGCTGGTGGCGACCAGCGGCACCTGCAGCCCGTCGAGCACCTCGGCGTCCACGCCCTCGATCAGCCGCAGGCCGAAGTGCGCCCCCATGCCGGCGCGCAACACCTTCGGCGCCCAGAGCGCAGCCGTGCCCTTGAGCGCGACCACCTGCGTGAAGCCGAAGGCGGCGGCGCTGCGCAGCACCGAACCCACGTTGCCGGCGTCCTGCAGCCGGTCGAGCACCACGGTCGGCGCATCGGGCTGCAGGTCGGGACGCATCGGCAGGTGCAGCACGAAGCCCATCGGCGCTGGCGATTCCAGGCCGCTCACGGCCGCCAGCAGCGCATCGGCGACCACGACGGTCTTGTCGGCTGCGCCGGCCCACTCGACCTTGGCCTGCGGCCAGAACGACTCCGTAAAAACGGCCAGTGCGGGGCGAACGCCACGCACCAGCGCCGCCCGGCAGAGGTGATCGCCCTCGAGCCAGACACGGCCCAGCTTGCGGTAGGCGCCGGGTTCCTGCGCCAGCTTGCGCAGTTCCTTGAGCAGCGGGTTGTCGCGCGAGCTGATGTGGCTCCGTTCCGGCAGACTCATGGACCGCTCCGCGCATTCACGATCAACGAGACGCCGTCGCCGTACCGCGCCGCGATCACCGGCAGGTCGACCGGGGCCGGCGCCGCGGCGGCTGCCGCAGCACGCCCGAGCGCGGCAGCCACCGGGGCGAAGGAGCGCCTGTGATGCACGCAGGCGCCGTGGCGCCGCAGCGCCTCGAGATGCTCCGGCGTGCCGTAGCCCTTGTGCCCTGCAAAGCCGTAGTGTGGAAATTCGGCATGCAGGTCCTGGCACAGCCGGTCACGGTGCACCTTGGCCAGGATCGACGCCGCGGAGATGGCCTTGACCAGCGCATCGCCCTTGACGATGGCCTCGGCCAGCACATCGAGCGTGGGCAGCCGGTTGCCGTCGACCAGCACCTTGGCCGGCTTCAGCCGCAGCCCCTCGACCGCGCGCCGCATGGCCAGCATGGTCGCCTGCAGGATGTTGTGCGTGTCGATCTCTTCCACCGTAGCGTGCGCCACCGAGCAGCACAGCGCCCGGGCGAGGATCTGGTCGTGGAGCCGCTCGCGCTGCAGCGCCGTCAGGGTCTTGGAGTCGGCCAGGCCACGGATCGGCCGACGGTCGTCGAGGATGACCGCCGCCGCCACCACCGGGCCAGCGAGCGGGCCGCGGCCGGCCTCGTCCACGCCGGCCAGCAGGCCGGGCGCGTCCCAGAGCAGCGCGGCCTGCTCAGCCTTCAAGAACTTGCTCGATCGCATCGGCACACAGGGTCGGGGTGTCGCGCAGCAGTTCGGCGTGCAGTGCGGCAAAACGATGTTGCAGGGCCTCCACTTTGGCCGGCTCTGCCAGCCATTGCAAGGTGGCGGCTGCCAGCGCCTGCGGCGTCGCCGCTTCCTGCAGCAGTTCCGGCACCACGAAGTCGTTGCACAGGATGTTCGGCAGACCCACCCACGGCTGGAGTTGCTGCCGGTGCATGAGGTGCCACGACACGCGGTTCATGTTGTAGGCGATGACCATCGGCCGCTTGAACAGCGCCGCCTCCAGCGTGGCCGTGCCGCTGGCGATCAGCGTCGCGTCGCAGGCCGCCAGCGCGGTGTGCGAGCGGCCGTCGAGCAACTGGACCTTGCCCGCCATGCCGCTGGCCTTCAGCGCTTCCTCGATCTCGGCACGCAGGCCCGGGATGACCGGCACGACGAAACGGATGTCCGGCTGCAGCCGCTGCATCAGCGCCGCCGCCTGGAAGAAGCGGGAAGCGAGGTAGCGCACTTCGGAGCGCCGGCTGCCGGGCAGCAGCGCCACCACGCGGGCCTGCGGGTCGAGATCCAGCGCCGCGCGCGCGGCCAGCCGGTCCGGCTGCATCGGGATCACGTTGGCGAGCGGATGCCCCACATAGCTGGCCGACACCCCCTGCTCCGCCAGCAGCGCCGGCTCGAAGGGGAAGATGCACAGCACATGGTCGGCCGCGGCGCGGATCTTCTCGATGCGGTCGGCGCGCCAGGCCCAGATCGACGGGCAGATGAAATGCACCGTCTTCATGCCGCGGCCGCGCAGGCCCGCTTCCAGGTCGAGGTTGAAATCGGGCGCGTCGATGCCGATGAAGAGATCGGCCCAGTCGCGCAGCAGCCGCGACTTGAGCTGACGCCGGATGCCGGCGATCTCGGCGTAGTGCCGCAGCACCTCGATGTAGCCGCGCACCGCCAGCTTCTCCTGCGGCCACCAGCTCTCGAAGCCGCGCGCCAGCATCTGGGGGCCGCCGATGCCCGTTGCCTGCATGCCCGGCCAGCGCGCACGCAGCCCGTCGAGCAGGAGGCCCGCCAGCAGATCGCCCGAAGGCTCGCCGGCGACCATCGCGAACCGCCGCGTTGCTGCGTCCGTCATGCGAGGCCGTTCAGCGCGCAATGCCACTGGCGGAGGTGGCGAGGAAGGTGTCCATCAGCGTCGCATCCGCGGCGGCTTCCGGGTCCTGGGTGCCCAGCGCTGCGATGGCGGCACGCGCCTCCTCCACCGTCTTTCCCTGGCGGTAGATCAGCTTGTGCATCTCCCGAATGGCGGCGATGCGGCCGGCCGAGAAATCGCGCCGCCGCAGGCCCACCAGGTTGACGCCGCGCACGGCCAACGGATTGCCATCGACCACCATGAAGGGCGGGATGTCTTTCCCGACGTGGCTGGCGAAACCGATCATCGCGTGCGCGCCGATGCGCATGCGCTGCAGCACGCCGGTGAGACCGCCGACCGTGACCCAGTCGCCCACCTCCACATGCCCGGCCAGGGTGGCGTTGTTCGCCATCGTGACCTGGTTGCCGACCTGGCAATCGTGTGCGATGTGCACATAGGCCATGATCCAGTTGTCGTTGCCGACGCGGGTCACGCCACCGTCCTGGACGGTGCCGAGGTTGAAGGTGCAGAACTCGCGGATCGTGTTGCGGTCGCCGATCACCAGTTCGGTGGGCTCGCCCGCGTATTTCTTGTCCTGCGGCGCGGCCCCCAGCGACGCGAACTGGAAGACCCGGTTGTCGCGGCCGATGGTCGTGCGGCCCTCCACGACGCAATGCGCGCCGATGGTGGTGCCGGCGCCGATCCGCACGGATGGACCGATGACCGCATACGGCCCGATCACCACGGACCCATCGAGCTGCGCGTTCGGGTCGACGATCGCCGTCGGGTGAACCTGCGTCATGCCCCGCGGCACCTCAGCTGATCTGACGCATCGCGCACATCAGCGACGCCTCGCACGCGAGTTCGTTGCCGACCCGTGCACGGCCCTTGAACTTGGAGATGCCGGCCTTCATGCGTTCGATCTCGACTTCCAGCGTCAGTTGGTCACCGGGCTCGACCGGTCGCTTGAAGCGGGCACCATCGATCGCGGCGAAGTAGTACACGGTGTTGTCGTCCGGCACGATATCGAGCGACTTGAAGGACAGCAGCGCCGCTGCCTGCGCCATGGCTTCGAGCATCAGCACACCCGGCATCACCGGACGGTGCGGAAAGTGGCCGTTGAAGAAAGGCTCGTTCATCGTCACGTTCTTCAGTGCGGTGATGCGCTTGCCCTTCTCCATATCGAGCACGCGATCCACCAGAAGAAAGGGGTAGCGGTGCGGGAGCAGTTTGAGAATCTGGTGGATATCGAGCGTCGTCGTCATAATTTTTCTATCCTGCGTCGTCTTTTTTTTCCAGCGCCTTGAGCCGATCGCGCAGACCGTGCAGTTGCTTCAGCGTGGCGGCATTTTTTTCCCAGGCGGCATTGTCGTCGATGGGAAACACACCCGTGTATTGCCCGGGCTTGAGAATCGACCGCGTCACCACCGTGGCCGCCGAGATGTGGACGCCGTCGGCCAGCGTCAGGTGACCGAGCACGATCGCGCCCCCGCCCACCGTGCAGTGCGCGCCGATCACGGCACTCCCCGCCACGCCGACGCAACCCGCCATGGCCGTGTGCTTGCCGATGCGCACGTTGTGGCCGATCTGGATCAGGTTGTCGAGCTTCACGCCATCGTCGATGACCGTGTCCTCGAGCGCGCCCCGGTCGATGCAGGTGTTGGCGCCGATCTCGACGTCGTCGCCGATGCGCACCGCGCCGAGTTGCTCGATCTTGACCCAGGCGCCTTCGTGCGGCGCCAGCCCGAAGCCGTCAGCGCCGATCACCACGCCCGGATGCACCAGGCAGCGCGCGCCGATGTGGCAGTCCTCGCCGACGGTCACGCGCGACTTCAACACGGTGTCGGCACCGATGCGGGCGCCGCGCTCGATCACGCACAGGGCACCGATCGATGCACTCGGATGCACCACGGCTTCGGGGTGGATCACCGCACTGGGGTGCACCTGCACCGGGTCCGGCCGCGCATGCGCCTTCTTCCAGAGCTGCGTCAGACGCGCGAAGTAGAGATAGGGATCGGGCGTGACGATGAACGCGCCGCGTTCGGCAGCGATATCGCGCATGGCCGGAGAGACGATCACGCACGCCGCACGGGAGGCCGCCAATTCCTTGCGGTACTTGGGATGACTCAGGAAGCTGAGTGCATCGCCGGTGGCCGTCTGCAGGGGCGCCAGCCGCGCGATGGAGGCGTCACGGTCGCCCGTGAACTCGCCTCCCAGGGCATCGACGATGGCTCCGAGCCGCAACGCCACGCGGATGCGGCTACTTGCCGCCGTTGGTTGCGGCAGGCGCGGCGGAAGATGCGTTCAGCGCCTTGATCACCTTCTCGGTGATGTCGTGCTTGGGGTTGATGTAGATCGCTTCCTGCAGGATGGCGTCGTACTTCTCGGCTTCGGCGACCTGCTTGACCACGCGGTTGGCGCGGTCGTAGACCTGCTGCAACTCTTCGTTCTTGCGTGCGTTCAGGTCTTCCTGGAATTCGCGGCGCTTGCGCTGGAATTCACGGTCCTGATCGACCAGTGCGCGTTGGCGCTGGGTGCGCTGGCTCTCGGGTAGCGTGGGCGCTTCGCGCTCGAACTTCTCCGACGCCGCCTTCAAGGCTTCGCCCTGGGCCGTCAAGTCGCGTTCACGCTTGAGGAACTCCGACTCCAGCTTGGCCTGCGCAGCCTTCGCCGGCTGCGCTTCGCGCAGCACGCGATCGGGGTTAACGAAGCCGATGCGGAAGGTCTCCTGAGCCTGCACTGCAAACGAGGCGGCCAGGGAAAGCAGCAGCGCGCCGACGACGCGGTACGAATGGTTCATCAGAAAGAGGTGCCGATCTGGAATTGGAAGCTCTGCATTCTATCCTTGTAGATGCCGGCTGCTGTGTCCTCTTCCTTCTGGGAGCGCACCGGTTTCGCATAGGCCACGCGCAGCGGCCCGAGCGGCGAAATCCAGCTGATGCCGACGCCGACGGAGGCGCGGATCTTCTTCTGCGCCGCCCATTGCGCGTCGGTCTGCGTGGTGCGGTCCGTGAAGACGTTGCCCGCGTCGAAGAAGCCGTAGAGCCGCAGCGTGCGGTCGTTGCCCGCACCTGGGAATGGCGTGCTCAGTTCGGCGTTGAAGATGGCCTTCTTGGTGCCGCCGAGAGCAGCTTCGGTGACCGTATCGCGCGGACCCAGCGAGTTCTGCTCGAACCCGCGGATCGAGCCCAGGCCGCCCGCGTAGAAGTTCTTGAAGATCGGATACACGTTGCCGCCGAGCGCCTTGCCGTAGCCGAGCTCGCCGTTGAGGGCCAGGGTGTACTGCTTGCTGAGCGGGAAGTACTGCTGGTACTGGTAGCTGCTCTTGATGTACTTCAAATCGCCACCTGCGCCCCACTCCACGTTGGCGCGCTGCAGACGGCCCTTGGTGGGCACGAGTGCGCTGTCGCGGTCGTCGCGCGCCCAGCCGATGGTCAGCGGGATGCCCCACTTGCTGTCGTCGGCGCAGCCCGTGATCGTCTGCGTGGTCGCGTCGAACCGGCAGTTGAAGTAGTCGCGGTAGGCCTGCGGCGTCGCCTGCGCCGCGTTCGATCCCGGCTGGAAGTTGAAGCGCTCGAGCCCGGCGCCGAAGAACACGGTATCGACTTCGCTGAACGGCACGCCGAATTTGACGCTTCCCCCTTCGCTCACCAGCTTGTAGTCACCGTCGACCGAGTAGTACGGGCGGGTCGTCTGATGGAACAGGCTGAAGGTGCGGGAGATGCCGTCCGACGTGAAGTACGGGTCGGTCGCGGTCAGCGAGATCGTGCGGTAGTACTTGCTGGTATTGACCTGCACGCCCAGGAAATTCCCGGACCCGAACACGTTCTCCTGCGAGATGCCGAAGGTGAGAGACACCTTCTCCGAACTGGAGAAGCCGGCACCCAGCTGCAGCGAACCCGTGGGCTTTTCGGCGACGGTGACGGTCAGGTCGACCTGGTCGGGCGAGCCCGCCACCTCCTGGGTCTCGACGTTCACGTCCGTGAAGAAGCCCAGGCGGTCGACGCGGTCGCGCGACAGCTTGATCTTGTCGCCGTCGTACCAGGAGGCCTCGTACTGGCGGAACTCGCGGCGGATCACTTCGTCGCGGGTCTTGTTGTTGCCGCCGACGCTGACGCGGCGCACGTACACGCGGCGCGCCGGCTCGGCCTGCAGCACGAGTTGCACGCGGTTGTTGACACGGTCGATCTCGGGCTGCGCCTCGACGCGTGCGAACGCGTAGCCGAAGGTGCCGAAGTAGTCCGTGAAGGCCTTGGTCGTTTCGGTCAGCTGCTCGCCGTTGTACGGCTCGCCGGGCTTGATCGTCACCAGCGACTTGAATTCTTCCTCGCGGCCGAGGTAGTTGCCTTGCAGCTTCACCCCCGACACGACAAACTTCTCGCCTTCGGTGATGTTGACGGTCACCGTCAGGTCCTGCCGGTCCGGCGAGATCGCGACCTGGGTCGAATCGATGCGGAACTCGAGGTAACCGCGCGTCAGGTAATACGAGCGCAGCGTCTCGAGGTCGGCGTTGAGCTTGGCGCGCGAGTACTGGTTCGACTTGGTGTACCAGCTCATCCAGCCGCCGCTGTCCTGGTCGAACAGACCGAGCAGCGTCGATTCGCTGAAGGCCTTGTTGCCCACCACGCGCACTTCGCGGATGCGGGCGGTTTCGCCTTCGGTCACGGTGAAGGTCAGGTTCACCCGGTTGCGCTCGATCGGCGTGACCGTGGTCACCACCTCCGCGTTGTAGAGGCTGCGGCTCACGTACTGGCGCTTGAGCTCCTGCTCGGCGCGGTCGGTCAGCGCCTTGTCGTAGGGCCGGCCGTCGGCCAGGCCCACTTCGCGCAGCGCCTTCAGGAGCGCGGCCTTGTCGAATTCCTTGGTGCCGACGAAATCGACGTCGGCCACCGTGGGACGCTCTTCGACGATCACCACCAGCACGTTGCCGTTGACGTCCAGGCGCACGTCCTTGAACAGCCCCAGTTCGAACAGCGCGCGGATCGCGGCCGAGCCGCGTTCGTCGTTGTACGTGTCGCCGACGCGCAGCGGCAGCGAGGCGAAGATCGTCCCCGGCTCGACGCGCTGCAGGCCTTCGACCCGGATGTCGCGAACGGTGAAAGGTTCGATGGCCCAGGCTGCCGTGGCAGCGAGCGTGCTGGCGATGAGCGCGGCCACGCTGCGCAGACGGAAGCGACTGTTTGAAGTGTTCATGAGTGAGTTGCTCCGGCGCACGAAGGGCCGGCGTGAGTTAACCAAAGAGCCCGAAGAGTCGGTTGACGTCGTTGAAGAGAGCGATGGACATCATCACCAGCAACAACGCCACCCCACCGCGCTGAAGCCGTTCCATCCACGCATCGGAGACGCTTCTGCCGGTCAGGCCCTCCCAAAGATAATACATCAGGTGTCCCCCATCGAGGACCGGCAGCGGCATCAGGTTCAGCACGCCCAGGCTCACGCTGATGAGGGCGAGGAACACCAGGTATTGGGTGAATCCGAGGCTGGCGGACTTTCCGGCGTAGTCGGCGATGGTGAGGGGGCCGCTCAGGTTCCTGAGCGAGGCTTCGCCGATCACCATCTTGCCCATCATGCGGACCGTGAGCGCCGAGACTTCCCAGGTGCGCACGACGCCGCGCCACAGGCCATCGATCGACCCCTGCCGCACCGTCAGCATGGCCGGCGGCGCGCCCACATAGGCGGCAATGCGCCCGACCATCGCGCCGTTGTCCTCGCGAACCTCGGGCGTCACGTCGACGGTCATCTCGCGGCCCGCGCGGACGATCTGCCACGACTGGGTGCGCGGCTGCGCCCCCTCGACCGACGCCCGGATGAGTTCGCGCAGTTGCTGGCCGTCGACCACGGCGGTCGGCCCCACGGCGCGCACCAGGTCGCCCCGGCGCAGCCCGGCGCGCTCTGCCGGCCCGCCGGCGACGAGTTCGCCGAGTTCCGGCCGCGTCAATGGCGAAATCACACCGATCTTGCGGAACAGCTGGGCGTCGGCATCCTTCGCTTGCAGGCGGCTGAGCGGCAGCACGAGCGTGCGCGCCGGACGACCGCCGTCGCCGGCGACCTCCAGCGTGAGGTCGCGGCCATCGAGTGCACCGCGGGTCATGCGCCAGCGCAGGTCCTCGAAAGATTCCACCGGTGCGAGCCCACCGTCGAAACCCGCCCGCGTGATGTGCTCGCCGCCGCGCAAACCGGCCTGCTCGGCCAGCGACGCCGCCACCGGCCGCCCCAGCACGGCGGCCGGCTCCTGCACGCCGATCCAGTTGACCACGGTGTAGAGCGCGACCGCCAGCAGCAGATTGGCCAGTGGCCCGGCAGCGACGATTGCGGCACGCGACCGCAGCGGCTGGGTGTTGAATGCGAGATGCCGCTCTTGCGGCGGCACCGGCGCTTCGCGCTCGTCGAGCATGCGGACGTAGCCCCCCAGGGGAAAGGCGCCGATGACGAATTCGGTGTCCTGGCCCGGCCGCTGGCGCCTGGGCTTCCAGCGGAACAGCGTGTGGCCGAAACCGACCGAGAAGCGCAGCACCTTGACCCCGCACGCCACCGCCACGCGGTAGTGGCCGTATTCGTGCACCGCGATCAGCACGCCCAGCGCGACGATGAAGGCAAGAACCGTGAGCATCGATGAGTCCCTGGGTAGAACGTGGAAGAGGACGGACCGGCGGCCTCGTCAGGCCGCGAAACGCATCGCCGCCGCATTGGCGGCCGAACGCGCCATCGCGTCGAGCGCCAGCAGGTCGGCTAACGATGCAGGCTTCGAGGAGGGCACCGCTTCCAAAGTTTCCATGTTGACCGCATGAATGCGGTCGAAACGCAGCCGCCGATCGAGAAAAGCCTCGACAGCGACCTCATTGGCGGCGTTCAGCACCGCGGTCGTGCCTGGCGGCGCCCTCAACGCGTGCCAGGCGAGCGCCAGCCCCGGGAAGAGCGCATCGTCGGGGGGGGCGAAGGTCAACGCCCCCATCGTGCGGAAGTCCAGACGCGCAGCGCCGCTCTCGATGCGGTGCGGCCAGGCCAGGCCGACCGCGATGGGCACACGCATGTCGGGAGTGCCGAGCTGCGCGATCACCGACGCGTCGGTGAACTGCACCATCGAGTGCACCACGCTCTGCGGATGGATCACCACCTCGATCTGCTCGGGCATCACGCCGAAGAGATGGCGTGCCTCGATCACCTCGAGCGCCTTGTTCATCATGGTCGCCGAATCGACCGAGATCTTTCGCCCCATCACCCAGTTGGGGTGCGCGCAGGCCTGCTCCGGCGTCACGTTCGCCAGCGTGTCCGCACGCCGCGTGCGGAACGGGCCGCCCGAGGCGGTCAGGATGATCTTGTCGATGCGCTGCGCCCAGGTGCTCGGGTCTTCGGGCAACGACTGGAAGATGGCCGAATGCTCGCTGTCGATGGGCAGCAGGGTCGCGCCACCGGCGCGCACCGTGTCCATGAACAGCTCGCCGCCCACCACGAGGGCTTCCTTGTTCGCCAGCAGCAGGCGCTTGCCGGCGCGCGCCGCCGCCAGGCAGGGGCCGAGGCCAGCCGCGCCGACGATCGCCGCCATGACGCTGTCGACGTCCTCGTGCGAGGCGATGGTTTCCAGCGCCCCCTCCCCTTGCAGCACGCGCGTCGGCAGAGCGTTGTCTCGCAACAGCGCGGCAAGCCGGTCGGCGTGCGGTGCGCTCGCCATCACCGCGAAGCGCGGGGTGAAGCGGGCGCACTGGGCGAGCATCTCGTCGACCTTCGTCGCGGCAGAGAGCGCGAACACCTCGAAGCGCTCCGGATGGCGGGCAATGACATCGAGGGTGCTGACACCGACCGAGCCGGTCGAGCCGAGCACCGTGACGCGTTGTCGTGCCATCGCGTTCACAGCGACGCCAGCATCATGGCGATCGGCAGCGTGGACAACAGCGCGTCCACCCGATCGAGCACGCCACCGTGGCCCGGAAGCAGGTTGCTGCTGTCCTTGACGCCGGCGCTTCGCTTCACGAGCGACTCGACCAGGTCGCCGACGACGCTCATCGCCGCGAGGAACAGCACACCGATCAGCAGCAACCACCAGCCGCGCCCGGCCAGCCGTGTGTAGAGGCTGGCGACCGTGGCCTGCGCCGACGCATCGGCCCACACCCAGGCCAGCGCCAGCACCAGCACGCCCACCATGCCACCCCACACGCCTTCCCAGCTCTTGCCGGGGCTGATCGAAGGCGCGAGCTTGCTGCGCGTGAACTTGAGCCCGAAACGCCGGCCTGCGAAATACGCGAAGACATCGGCCACCCAGACCAGCACCAACAGCGACAGCAGGAAATTGATGCCCCAGATGCGCGCCTGCACGGCGGCCATCCAGGCAACCCACAGGGCCAGCAGCCCGGCAACCAGACGCACGGCGCGCGGGATGCGCGGCCAGCCCGGCACCGCGACGCGCAACAGCAGCGCGCCGCCCAGCACCCAGGCGGCACTGGCGGCCAGCCAGATGCCCATCAGGCGCTGCTCGAGCAGCCCGAGCCACCACGACAGCGCACACAGCACCACCATCTCGACGCCCAGGAAAACGGACATGCGGGGGCCGTAGCCATTGAGCCGGCCCCATTCCCAGGCAGCAGCGCCGATCATCACCAGCATCACGCAGGCAAAGGGCACCGGGGAGGGATAGAAGAGCGCCGGCAGCAGGATGGCCAGCAGCACCACCGCGGTGATGATTCGTTGCTTGAGCATCAGGCGATCTGCCGGTCGGTCGGGGACGCGTTCAATTGCGCCGAGGTCTTGCCGAAACGCCGCTCGCGTTTCTGGAAGGCGGCGATGGCCTCGTCAAGGGCCTTCTCGTCGAACTCGGGCCACAGCTTGTCGCTGAAGAAGAGCTCCGCGTAAGCGCTCTGCCACAGCAGAAAATTCGACAGCCGCTGTTCACCGCCTGTGCGGATGAGCAGGTCGGGGTCGGGCACATGGGCCAGCGCCATGGCGCGATCGAGGTTGGCTTCGGTCAGCGCTTCGCCGCGCCGCGCGAGTTCTGCGGCCGCCCGCGCGATATCCCATCGACCGCCGTAGTTGAAGCACACGTTGAGCACCAGCCGATGGTTCTGCGCCGTGGCCGCCTCGGCCTGCAGCAAGCTGCCCACCATCTTGTCGGACAAACCGCCGCGTTCGCCCACGAAGTGCAGCTGGACACCGTCTTCCTTGAGCTTCGGAACCTCGCGCGCCAGGGCACCGACCATCAGCTCCATGAGGCCGGTCACCTCTTCGACAGGGCGATTCCAGTTCTCGGAAGAAAAGGCGAAGACCGTGAGCACCCGGACTCCCCGATCGCCGCAGGCCTTGACGCAGCGCCGGAGCGACTCCACGCCCTGCTTGTGCCCTGCAACGCGCGGCAGAAAGCGCCGCGTCGCCCAGCGACCATTGCCATCCATCACGATGGCGATGTGGTGAGGCACCGCGGGCGATGCGCTCATCAGACCGCCATGATCTCGGCTTCCTTCGCCGCGATCAGCCGGTCGATCTCGGCGATATGCCGGTCGGTGACCTTCTGGATCTCGGCTTCGGCGCGCTTCTGGTCGTCTTCCGACGCCAGCTTGTCCTTGACGAGCTTCTTGACCGCTTCGTTCGCATCGCGGCGCAGGTTGCGCGTGGCGATCTTGGCGCTCTCGCCCTCGTTGCGGACCAGCTTGGTCATCTCCTTGCGGCGCTCCTCGCTCATGGCGGGCAGCGGCACACGGATGAGTTCGCCCATCGACGCCGGATTCAGGCCCAGGTCGCTCTCGCGGATGGCCTTCTCGATCTTGGCGCCCATGCCCTTTTCCCAGGGCTGGACGCTGATGGTGCGCGAATCGAGCACCGACACGTTCGCCACCTGGCTCAGCGGCACCGTCGAGCCGTAGTAGTCGACGTGGATCGAATCCAGCAGCGCCGGGTTGGCGCGGCCGGTCCGGATCTTGGTGAGGTTGTTCTGGAAGGCGGCGATCGACTGGTTCATCTTGGTGTCGGTCGCACTGCGGATGTCTGCAATGGTCATGTCAAGGTCTCCTCAAGCGTGCACCAAGGTGCCTTCGTCCTCGCCCATCACGACCCGCTTGAGCGCGCCGTGCTTGAAGATCGAGAACACCTTGATCGGCAGCTTCTGGTCACGGCACAGTGCGAACGCGGTCGCGTCCATGATGCCGAGATTTTGCGCGATGGCTTCGTCGAAGCTCAGCGTCGCATAGCGGGTCGCGGTCGGGTCCTTCTTCGGGTCGGCGGTGTAGACGCCGTCGACCTTGGTCGCCTTGAGCACCAACTCGGCGCCGATTTCGGCACCGCGCAGCGCGGCGGCCGTGTCGGTGGTAAAGAAGGGATTGCCCGTACCGGCGGCGAAGATCACGACCTTGCCCTCTTCGAGGTACTGCAAGGCCTTGGGGCGGACGTAGGGCTCGACCACCTGCTCGATGGCGATCGCGGACATCACGCGGGCGATCAGGCCCTGCTTGTCCATGGCGTCGGCCAGCGCGAGCGCGTTCATCACGGTCGCGAGCATCCCCATGTAGTCGGCGGTCGCACGGTCCATCCCGACCGAGCCGCCGGCCACGCCGCGGAAGATGTTGCCGCCGCCGATGACCACCGCCACCTCCACGCCCAGGTTCACGACCTCGGCCACCTCTTGCACCATCCGGACGATGGTCGCGCGGTTGATGCCGAAGGCGTCGTCGCCCATCAGCGCCTCACCCGACAGCTTCAACAAGATTCGCTTGTGGGCTGGGCGGGCATCGGGCATGGGCAATTCCTTGGAGTGGTGAGCGGGGCGAGTGTAAGACGGAGCGGTCGGAAAACGACGGCGCGGCGGGCGCGCCGTCGTGCAGGCAGGAAGACTCAGGCGGCCGCCTTGGCGGCGGCGACCTGGGCAGCCACTTCGGCCGCGAAGTCGTCGACCTTCTTCTCGATGCCTTCGCCCACGACGTAGAGCGTGAAGCCCTTGATCGAGGTGTTCACGGCCTTGAGCATCTGCTCGACCGTCTGCTTGTCGTTCTTGACGAAGGGCTGGTTGTGCAGCGAAACCTCCTTGAGGTACTTCTGCACGCCGCCTTCGATGCGCTTGGCGACGATGTCGGCAGGCTGCGTCTTCTTGCCTTCGGCTTCGGCCGTCTTGCGGTCTTCCTCGGCCTTGCCGGCGGCGACTGCGCGCTCCTTTTCGATCAGTTCGGCAGGCACGTCACTGCTCGAGATGGCGACCGGCTTCATGGCGGCGATGTGCATCGCCACGTCCTTGGCCGCAGCGTCGTCACCCTCGAACTCCACCATCACGCCGATGCGGGTGCCGTGCAGGTACGACGCCAGCTTGCCGCTGCCGCCGAAATGCTTGAAGCGGCGAAAGCTCATGTTCTCGCCGATCTTGCCGATCAGGCCCTTGCGCACGTCCTCGAGCGTCGGGCCGAAGCCGTCCTGCTCGTAGGGCAGCGCGCCCAGCGCGGCCAGATCGGCCGGGTTGTTCTTGGCGACCAGCATCGCAGCGGCGTTGGCCAGCGCGAGGAAGCTGTCGTTCTTGGTGACGAAGTCGGTTTCGCAGTTGATCTCGATCATGCCGCCGGCATCGCCGTCGACGAAGGCCGTGACCACGCCCTCGGCAGTGATGCGGCCCGATGCCTTGCCGGCCTTGTTGCCGAGCTTGATGCGCAGCAGTTCTTCGGCCTTTTCCATGTTGCCGTCGGCCTCGGTGAGGGCCTTCTTGCATTCCATCATGGGCGCGTCGGTCTTTGCGCGCAGTTCGCCCACCATGCTTGCGGTGATTGCAGCCATTGTTCGTTCTCCGTATTCAAAAAATCAGATCAAAAAAAGGGGCCACAAAGCCCCTTCTTCAAGGCTCGCGCGGACGCGATCAGGCGGAAGCGCCCTCTTCGACTTCCACGAATTCGTCGCTGCCGGCTTCCTGCACGGCCTTGACCACGTCGTTGCCCGCATTGTTACGGCCTTCGATGATCGCGTCGGCGATGCCGCGGGCGTACAGCGTGACGGCCTTCGACGAGTCGTCGTTGCCGGGGATCACGTAGTCGATGCCTTCGGGCGAGTGGTTGGAGTCGACCACGCCGATCAGCGGGATGCCCAGCTTCTTGGCTTCGGCCACGGCGATCTTGTGGAAGCCCACGTCGATCACGAAGATGGCGTCGGGCAGCGCGGTCATGTCCTGGATGCCGCCGATGTCCTTTTCGAGCTTCTCGATTTCGCGCGAGAAGGTCAGTTGTTCCTTCTTGCTGAGCGAATCGAGGCCGGCTTCCTGCTGGGCCTTCATTTCCTTCAGGCGCTTGATCGAGGTCTTGACCGTCTTGAAGTTGGTCAGCATGCCGCCGAGCCAGCGGGTGTCGACGAAGGGCACGCCGGCGCGGCGGGCTTCGGCGGCCACGATTTCACGGGCTTGGCGCTTGGTGCCGACCATCAGGATCGTGCCGCGGTTGGCGGTGAGTTGCTTGGCGTACTTCATCGCATCCTGGAACATCGGAAGCGACTTTTCCAGGTTGATGATGTGGATCTTGTTGCGATGGCCGAAGATGAACGGGGCCATCTTGGGGTTCCAGAAGCGGGTTTGGTGACCGAAGTGGACACCGGCTTCCAGCATTTCGCGCATGGTCGTCGACATAGGAATAACTCCAAAGGTTGGGTCTAAAATCCAGCCCGTTTCGCGGCCTCTGTTTTGCGAGGACGCGACACCTTGAGTGGGCTGGTTTGCGGATGTGTTTGCGCCGTCGTGGAACCGTGAAATCCCGCTTGGCGAAACCCAAAGAGTATAGCACGCCCTCCCCACCTCACTCCTCCCATGCACCCTGATCTGCACGCTACCCGCCTGGCCATCGCGGCCGGAACCTCCGACGCGCGCACCGAAATCGAGCATGCCGTCGCTGCCGCGCAATCGCCGGCCAATCGGCACACCTTCACGCGGACCCTGTTCGACGAGGCGCGCCGGGAGGCCGCCACGGCCGAGCGCACGCTGCCGCTCGCCGGCCTCGCCTTCTCGGTCAAGGATCTGTTCGACGTGGCGAACCAGCCGACGCCGGCGGGCTCGGTCGTCCTGACCCACGCGCCCGCCGCGACGGCAGACGCACCGGCCGTCGCGCGGCTGCGCGCGGCCGGCGGCGCCCTGATCGGCCGCACGAACATGACCGAATTCGCGTTCTCCGGTGTCGGCGTGAACCCGCACCACGGCACGCCGGCCAACGCGGCCGATCCGGCCACGCCGCGCATTCCCGGCGGCTCCTCGTCCGGGGCCGCCGTGTCGGTCGCCACCGGCGCCGCCTTCATCGGGCTGGGCTCGGACACAGGCGGCTCCATTCGCATTCCGGCAGCGCTCAATGGCATCGTCGGCTTCAAAAGCACCGCCCGCCTCGTCCCGACGGACGGCGCGATCCCGCTGTCGACCACGCTCGACACCGTCTGCGCCATGACGCGCTCGGTGCGCGACGCGGTCACCGCGCACGAAGTGCTGGCCGGGCGCCGGGTCGCCCCGGGCGACAAGCCCCTGTCGGCCCGGCGCCTCGCGGTCGTCCGGAACCTCTTTCTCGACGAGGTCGAGCCGGCCGTGGCCCGCGCCTTCGACGCGGCGCTCGTCGCCTTGCGGGTGGCCGGTGCGCAGATCGAGGAGATCACGCTGTCGCCGCTCGCGGACCTGCCGGCCATGAATGCCACCGGCTTCTCGGCGCCCGAAGCCTATGCGTGGCACCGGCTGCTGCTGGAACGCAGCGGCGCCGGCTACGACCCGCGCGTGGCGCAGCGCATCCTGAAGGGCGCGACGACGAAGGCCTACGAGTACCTCGATCTCGTGCGGGCACGCCGCGACTGGATCGCCCATATGGAAGCCGCGCTGCAGCGCTTCGATGCGGTGCTGTCGCCGACCGTGCCGATCACCGCGCCGACGATCGCCAGCGTGGCACCGGGCGCGGAGCGCGATGCCGAATTCTTCCGCGTCAACGGGCTGCTGCTGCGCAATCCATCGGTCATCAACATGCTGGACGGCTGTGCGATCTCGATCCCCTGCCAGGCGCCAGGAGACGCGCCGGTCGGCCTGATGCTCTGGCATGCGTCGCTGCACGACGACGCCGTGCTCGCCATTGCCGCCGAAGCGGAGCGCGCGCTGCAACAATAGCGCCCTGCGCTGCGGCCGCGCCCTGCGGTCGGCGCCATTCCTTCACCGAAGAATCAATGAAAATCGCGATCGTGGGCGCCGGCATCATCGGCGTCACCACCGCCTGGGAGCTGGCCAGCGACGGCCATGACGTCACCGTCTTCGAGCGCCGCGGTGCCGCGGCCGAGGAATCCAGCTTTGCCAATGCCGGCGTGGTCGCGCCGGGCTACGTCACCCCCTGGGCCGCGCCGGGCATGCGGATGAAGGTGCTGCGTTCGCTGCTCTCCACCCATGGCGCCATCAAGGTGCGATGGCCGCTCGCGGCACGCGACCTGCGCTGGATGTCGCACTGGCAGCGCGCCTGCAGGCTCGAGACCTACCTGGCCAACCGCGCCCGCATGCAGCGCCTGGCTTTCTACAGCCGCACCCGGCTCCACGAGATCAGCGAGGCGCGCGAGCTGAGCTACGAGCGCAGCGACGGCTACCTCGTGCTGCTGCGCTCCAAGCGCGAACGCAAGCTGGTGCAACCGGGCCTGGAGGTGCTGCGCAGCGCCGGCAGCGTGTTCCGCGAGATCGACGCCGACGAAGCCCGCCGGATCGAGCCGGCCCTCAGCACCGACACCGAGCTGGCCGGCGCCATCCATCTGCCCGAGGACGAGGTGGCGAACTGCCGACAGTTCGCCCTGCTGCTCAAACGCGAAGCCGAGTCGCTCGGTGCGCAATTCCACTTCAACTGCGACATCGCGCCACTGAGCCGCGCGGCACCGCGCTCGCTCGCGCTGGCCGCCGGTTCCGATGCGGTCACCTACGACGCCATCGTGGTCTGCGCCGGCGTCGCATCGGCGGCGCTGCTGCGGCCCCTGGGCATCCGCATGCCGCTGGCACCGGTGTACGGCCACTCGGTGACGGCCCACATCCGCGAGCCGCTCAACGCGCCGCGCAGCGCCGTGATGGACGAGCGCTACAAGGTCGCCATCTCCCGCATGGGCCTGCGGGTGCGCGTGGCCGGCAGTGCGGAGATCGGCGGCTCGCTCGACACGATGAATCCGGCGGCGCTGCAGACGCTCTACAAGGTGCTGCACGACTGGTTTCCCGGCGCGGCCACGCTGCAGACCGGTGTTCAGCAGTGGAAAGGCGCACGGCCCATGCTCCCGGACGGCCCGCCGGTGATCGGGCCGAGCGGCGTGCCGGGCGTCTGGCTCAATCTCGGGCATGGCTCCAGCGGCTGGGCGCTCTCGTGCGGCAGCGCGCGCGTGCTGGCCGACCTCGTCGCCGGCCAGGACGCCGGGATCGATCTGGAAGGCCTCGGCATCGAGCGGCTGCTCTGAACTGCGGCGCCGTCGCACAATCGGCGGCATGCAACGCATCACCTCCGAGTCCGACGCGCCGCTCTTCGACATCGCCGCCACGCGCCGCCTCGAGCACGTCGCCGCGGCCGCGCTGCCGCCCCACACGCTGATGCAGCGGGCCGGGCACGCCGTCGCGCGGCTCGCGATGGCCCTGGCGCCCGATGCACGGACGATCTGGGTCGCCTGTGGCCCCGGCAACAACGGCGGCGATGGCTTCGAAGCGGCGGCGCAACTGCAGCGTCACGGCTTCCATCCCGTCGTGACCCATCTGGGCGACGCAGAACGCTTGCCCGCAGACGCGCGCGCCTCGTTCAAACGCGCCCGCGCCGAGGGCGTCGCCTTCGCCGATTCACCCCCCCCCGTCTACGACCTGGCCATCGACGCGCTGCTGGGCATCGGCGCCGTACGCCCGCCCGAAGGCGTGATGGCCGAATGGCTCGCGCGCATGCACGCGAGCCCGGCACCGCTGCTGAGTGTGGACGTGCCTTCGGGCCTGGATGCGGACACGGGCGCCTGGGGGGTCGCCCCGCCCTTTTCAGCGGCCGGACGGCGCTGCTGCCTGACGCTGCTGACCCGCAAGCCGGGGCTCTTCACCGCACAGGGCCGGGATGCGGCCGGCGAGGTCTGGTTCGACGACCTGGGCTGCGCCGCCGGCGAAACACCGACGGCACGCTTGAATGAACGCCCCATCGACCGACCTCGAACACACGCCAGCCACAAAGGCAGCTATGGCGACGTCGCCGTCATCGGCGGGGCACCGGGCATGGCGGGCGCGGCCTTGCTCGCCGCATCGGCCGCACTGCATGCGGGCGCCGGCCGCGTCTACGTGGCCCCGCTGGACGAAACGGCCGCCATGCTCGACATGCAGCACCCCGAACTGATGTTCCGCCGGCCGGCCGCGCTGGAGATGGCCAACCTGAGTGTGGTCTGCGGCTGTGGTGGCGCTGGCGCCGTGCACGCGGTACTGCCGCGCGTGTTGTCCACGGCGAAGGCGTTGGTGCTCGACGCCGACGCGCTCAACGCCATCGCGCACGACGCATCGCTGCAGGCGCTGCTGCGCCAACGCGCCGCACGCGGCCTTGGCACCGTGCTCACGCCGCACCCGCTGGAAGCGGCGCGGCTGCTCGGGATCGACGCGCAGCAGGTCCAGGCCCATCGCCTGCAGGCGGCGATGTCCATGGCGAGCCGCTTTGCCTGCACCGTGGTGCTCAAAGGATCGGGCACGGTCATCGCCGCACCGGGCGAGATACCGCGCATCAACTTCGGCGGAAACGCCCGGCTGGCCACCGCCGGGACCGGCGATGTGCTCGCAGGGATGGTGGGCGCGGGCCTGGCGGTCGGCGAGGCAGCGCATGCCGCGGCGTGCGCAGCGGTCTGGCGGCACGGCGACCGGGCCGATCACTGGCCCGAAGACCGGCCACTGACGGCCGGAGCGCTGGCCCACGGGTGTTGCGCCTCGACCTGAAGCCGAGGCCGCACTTCAAGCGCTCAGCCGCGCCCGACGAAGGGCATCTTCGTCGCCATGATCGTGTGGAACAGCACGTTGGCCTCCAGCGGCAGGTTCGCCATGTAGAGCACCGACTGGCCGACGATCTTCACGTCGATCAGCGGCTCGATCGCCAGCTCGCCATTGGCTTGCGGCACGCCCTTGGCCATGCGCGCGGCGAGTTCGGTCATGGCGTTGCCCACGTCGACCTGGCCGACCGCGATGTCGTACTTGCGGCCATCGAGCGACGCCGTCTTGGTCAGGCCCTGCACCGCGTGCTTGGTGGCCGTGTAGGCGATCGAATTCGGACGCGGCGCGGTCGCCGAGATGGACCCGTTGTTGATGATGCGGCCACCGCGTGGCGTCTGCGCCTTCATCACCCGGAACGCCTGCTGAATGCAGAAGAACATGCCGGTCAGGTTGATGTCGACCACCCCCTGCCATTGGGCCGGCGTCCAGTCCTCGAACGGCCCGGGCGGATTGCCCACGCCGGCGTTGTTGAACAGCAGATCGACCCGGCCGAAGCGCTCCACCGTGGCTGCGAACAGCGCCTCGACGGAGGCGGCATCGGCGACGTCCGTCGGCACGGCGAAGGCGCGCGAAGCGGCGCCCGACTCGTCGGCGACCTGCCCGAGCGGCTCGGCCCGACGGCCCGCCAGCGTGACGTTCCAGCCGTCGGCCAGCAGCGCCAGCGCAGCCGCGCGGCCGATGCCAGTGCCAGCGCCGGTGACGATCGCTGTTCGAGGTGCAGTGTTCTGTGTCATATCTTTCTGTCTCCTTCGTTCATCCACGGCGGGGCTTGCGCCCCTTCATCTTGTTGGCGGCCTTCTTCACCGCCGACTTGAAGGCCTGCATGGCCGACTGCGCACCATCGGCGCGTTCGACCGGCAGGGACACCGCCTCGGCGCTCTTGCCGCCGCCGCGAGAACTGCGCTTGGCCGAGGCCTTGACCGGCACGCCACCCGAACCAACGCCCTTGTCCTTCATGGCCCGCGCTGTCAGTTCTTCGCCTTCGCGCACCAGGCGGAAGTCGATCTTGCGTCCGTCGAGGTCGACACGGCTGACCTGCACCCGCACCCGCGTGCCGATGGCGTAGCGGATGCCGGTGCGCTCGCCGCGCAGCTCCTGGCGCATCTCGTCGAACTTGAAGTACTCGCCGCCGAGCTCGGTGATGTGCACCAGGCCCTCGACGTACATCGCATCGAGCGTGACGAAGATGCCGAAGGTCGTCGCCGCGCTGACCACGCCGCCGTATTCCTCGCCCAGGTGCTCGCGCATGTACTTGCACTTGAGCCAGGCCTCGACGTCGCGGCTGGCTTCGTCGGCGCGGCGCTCGTTGGCGCTGCAATGCAGGCCGGCCGCTTCCCAGGCCTGCACCTCCTTGCTGGGCGCGACGACCGCCTTCTGCGGCTTGTTCGTCGGCACCTTCACGCGCGAAGCCAGCCGCTTGGCCAGCTTGGCATGCGCCTCGCCCGGCGTCGGCAGCATCGGCAGCGTGTACTTCTGCTTGTTGAGAATCGCCTTGATCACACGGTGCACCAGCAAGTCGGGATAGCGCCGAATGGGGCTGGTGAAGTGCGTGTAGGCCTCGTAAGCCAGGCCGAAGTGGCCGCTGTTGATCGGCGTGTAGATCGCCTGGCTCATCGAGCGCAACAGCATCGTGTGGATCTGCTGTGCGTCGGGCCGCTCCTTGGTGGCCTCCGCGATGGCCTGGAATTCGCCGGGGCGCGGGTCTTCGGTGATCGACAGGCCCACGCCCATCGCCTTCAGGTAGCCACGGAGGATTTCCTTCTTCTCGGTGGTCGGCCCTTCGTGGACGCGGAACAGGCCCGGGTGTTTGCCTTCGGCGATGAAGTCGGCACTGCAGACGTTCGCCGCGAGCATCGCCTCTTCGATCAGTCGGTGCGCTTCGTTGCGCGTGCGCGGCACGATCTTCTCGATGCGGCCCGCGTCGTCGCAGATGATCTGCGTCTCGGTGGTTTCGAAGTCCACCGCACCGCGCTTGCTGCGCTGCTTGAGCAAGGCTTTGTAGACATCGGACAGGTTCAGCAGATCCTTCACGCGGTCCTTGCGCTTGGCTGCTTCAGGGCCACGCGTGTTGCCCAGGATGGCCGCGACTTCCGTGTAGGTGAAGCGGGCATGGCTGAACATCACCGCCGGATAGAACTGGTAGGCGTAAATCTCGCCATCGGCCGCAACCAGCATGTCGCACACCATGCACAGTCGCTCGACCTCGGGGTTCAGCGAGCACAGGCCGTTGGACAGCTTCTCGGGCAGCATCGGAATGACCCGGCGCGGGAAGTACACGCTGGTCGCGCGCTCGTAGGCGTCGATGTCGATCGGCGAGCCCGTCTGCACATAGGCACTGACGTCGGCGATGGCCACCAGCAGCCGCCAGCCCTTGCCGCGGCCCACCTTCGCGGGCTCGCAATAGACCGCATCGTCGAAGTCGCGCGCATCTTCGCCGTCGATGGTGACGAGCGGCACGTCGGTCAGATCGACGCGGCCCTTCTTGTCGGCCGGCCGCACCTTGTCGGGCAGCGCCTTCGCCTCGGCGAGGCCTGCCTCGGAAAACTCGTGCGGCACGCCGTACTTGCGCACCGCGATCTCGATCTCCATGCCGGGGTCGTCGATCTCGCCGAGCACCTCCTTGACGCGGCCCACGGGCTGCCCGAAGAGCGCCGGCGGTTCGGTCAGTTGCACCACCACCACCTGGCCGACCTTGGCCGTGCCGGTGGCGCCCTTGGGGATCAGGACATCCTGACCGTAGCGCTTGTCCTCGGGGGCGACGAGCCAGACACCGCCTTCATGCAGCAGCCGGCCGATGATCGGCTGCTCGGAGCGCTCGATGATCTCGACCACGCGTCCTTCGGGGCGGCCGCGCCGGTCCTGCCGGACCACGCGCGCCTTGACACGGTCCTTGTGCAGGACCGCACGCATCTCGTTGGGAGGCAAATAAATGTCTGCTTCGCCGTCGTCGCGCTGCACGAAGCCGTGGCCGTCGCGATGCCCTTGAACGGTGCCTTCGAGTTCATCCAGCAGGCTGCTGGAAGTGCCGTTATTTTTGATATGATCTCCTTCTTTCCTGAAATTCAAAACATGACTGCTTCTTGCAGTCGTGAAGCCCAGATGGCGGAATTGGTAGACGCACTAGTTTCAGGTACTAGCGAGTAACATCGTGGAGGTTCGAGTCCTCTTCTGGGCACCAAGTTTAAACAGACCTTTACCAGGTCGTCATTCGATTCAAGCCACCGGTCTCCGGTGGCTTTTTTCATGCCGATTCGCCGCATCGCGATCGAAGCGGTCGAAAAAACAGCATATAATTCGAGGCTTCGCTGAAAAGCGAACCGTAGCTGCTTCGGCAGACACGAAGCCCAGATGGCGGAATTGGTAGACGCACTAGTTTCAGGTACTAGCGAGTAACATCGTGGAGGTTCGAGTCCTCTTCTGGGCACCAAGTCAACGCTGACCTCCGCCAGGTCAGCCGAATCAAGCCACCGGTCTCCGGTGGCTTTTTTCTTGGGCCTCTCAACCGGCATCGACATCAGATGGGCAGCGCAACCAGGTCGTGCCCCTCGACGCCGACGACGCGGGCGCGCGTGAAATCACCGACCTTCAGCGTCTTGCTGATCTTCTCGGGCGGCAGCAGCCGCACCGTGCCGTCGATCTCGGGCGCATCGGCGTACGTCCGGCCCACGCCCCCCTTGCGGCCCAGGCCGGGTGCCGAATCGACCAGCACCTGCATCGTCGCACCGATGCGCCGACGCAGCTTCGCGGTCGACACCGCCTCGGCCACCTCCATGAAGCGGGCCCGACGCGCCTCGCGCACCTCCAGCGGGAGCATGCCCGGGATCTCGTTGGCCGCCGCACCTTCGACCGGGCTGTAGGCAAAACACCCGGCACGGTCGATTTCCGCCTCACGGATGAAGTCCAGCAGATGCTCGAACTCTTCCTCGGTCTCGCCAGGGAAACCGGCGATGAAGGTGCTGCGGATGACGAGTTCAGGGCTCATTTCGCGCCAGCGCGCGATGCGCTCCAGGTTCTTCTCGCCGCTGGCCGGCCGCTTCATGCGGCGCAACACGTCGGGGTGGCTGTGCTGCAGCGGCACGTCGAGGTAAGGCAGCACCTGGCCGCTCGCCATCAACGGAATCACCTCGTCCACGCTCGGGTACGGGTACACATAGTGCAGACGGACCCACGCGCCGTAGGGCTCGGCGATCTCGCCGAGCGTGCGCACCAGTTCGAGCATGCGCGTCTTCACGGGTTTTCCGTCCCAGAAGCCGGTGCGGTACTTGACGTCCACGCCATAGGCGGAGGTGTCCTGGCTGATCACCAGCAGTTCCTTCACGCCCCCCTCGAACAGGGCCTTCGCCTCGCTCAACACATCGCCCACCGGCCGCGACACCAGGTCGCCGCGCATGGACGGGATGATGCAGAAGGTGCAGCGGTGGTTGCAGCCCTCGCTGATCTTCAGATAGGCATAGTGCCGCGGCGTCAACTTGATGCCGGCCACGCCGAAGGCGTTCGGCACGAGATCGATGAACGGGTCGTGCGGCTTGGGCAGGTTGGCGTGGACCGCGTCCATCACCTCCTGCGTGGCGTGCGGCCCGGTCACGGCGAGCACGCTGGGATGCATCTGGCGCACCAGGTTGCCGCCTTCGGCCCCCATCTTGGCGCCCAGGCAGCCCGTGACGATCACCCGGCCGTTGCCGGCCAGCGCCTCGCCGATGGTGTCGAGGCTCTCCCTCACCGCATCGTCGATGAAGCCGCAGGTGTTGACGATGACGATGTCGGCGCCCTCGAAAGTCTTGGATGTCTGGTAGCCCTCGGCGCTCAGCTGCGTGAGGATCAATTCGGAATCCGTCAGGGCCTTGGGGCAGCCCAGGCTCACGAAACCGACCTTGGGGGCGGCCGGCGTGACGGTTCGTTCAGGGGAGGCAACTTCGCTCATTGCCCTATTGTCCCAGTTAAACCGATGTCCATCGGCGGCGATGGCCTCTCACGAGGCCAGCCAACGCCGCATTTCAGCTTCCCGCACGAAACCGACGCAGTCACATGCCAGGGATACCGCGGAACCGGCTCCGCCGGGCCGCTGGTATCGCCCCTCGAGGGGGAGGCGGCGACACGCAGTGCGCCGCTTCGGGGGTGGGTTCATTTCAGGGACGCTTGATGCCAAAAGCGCCTAAAACCTGCTCGGTGTTCTTCTGCATCTGCTCCTGCATCTGCACGAACATGCTCTTGGACTGCTCGACGTAGTTGCCCATCAGCCCATGAAGCATCGGCGACTGGACGGTCATGAAGCGCGCCCACATCTCGGGCGTCAGTTCCTCGGCCTTTTCGGCCAACTGGGCCTGCACCTCGGTCATCGCCTGGATGTTCTTTTCCAGGTAGGGACCCATGTAGCCCTGCATGGCCTGACCATAGAAACGGATGATGCTGGCGAGCACCGGCTCGGTGAACATCGGGGCGCCGCCCGCCTCTTCTTCCAGAATGATCTGCAGCAGGATGCTGCGCGTCAGGTCGTCGCCGGTCTTGGCGTCGCGCACCACGAAGGGCGCGCTCTGCATCACGAGTTTCTTGACCTCGGCCAGCGTGATGTAGGTGGACGTGTCCGTGTCGTAGAGCCTTCGGTTCGGGTACTTCTTGATCACGCGCTGCACCGGCTTGGAACCGGATTTCTTGCTCTGCACTGAGGACTCCTTCACGTGTTCACGCCGATGGCGCGCGAACGATTCTAGGGAGCGCTTTTGCTGCACCGCGCCAAGGTTAACCCTGACCGGCGCGTCAGCCTCAAAGTGCAGTGACGTACTCCGCGCCACACACCTTGCAGAGCGCGGACTCGGGACGTTCCTCGCTTTGCTCGCGGTAATGCAGCGGGCTCTTGATGCCGTTGAAGACCCAGCACCGCGGGCAGTGCTCGTGCCCGGCGCTTGGCAGGTAGGCACGCGCCCGCTGCTCCGCGCGTTCGCGCGTCACCGGCGTGCCTTGCCGCACGGTGCGTGCGACGTCTTCGGCCGCCATCGTCGCGGCCCGGCCGTTGGCCTGGTCGTTGAGTCCGTAGACAACCCGCGCGAACTCGAGCGGCGCATGCCGCAGCAAGGCAGCCACGCGCAGTTCTTCTTGCGCGGAATCGGTCACGGGGGCGGGACTCATCGGGACACGTGGAGATCGAGAATGGCGTTCAAGGTACCACATTCGGTACGGTTTATGCCATTCAATCGAAGGTGATAGACCTCGAGCAAAAACCCGAGGTATCGGTTCAATGTGAGACCGGTGGTTGGCCGGTTCAGTGATCGAAAATTGGTAGGCGCGATTGGACTCGAACCAACGACCCCCACCATGTCAAGGTGGTGCTCTAACCAGCTGAGCTACGCGCCTAAGGATGTGTCCGAGAAGCCTACGAGTATAGCACCTAAAAATGCGCTTTTTCAACGGCGGCGAGAAGATCTCACACCAGGCACCGCAGACACCACCTTCAGCACCTGCGAGAGCCGCGCCGTATCGGGGATCTCGACCGTGAACGTCATCCACGCCGTGCCCTTGACCGACTGCGTCTGCACGCCGATGACATTCATCTTCTCGCGCGCGAACACGTCCGAGATATCGCGCAGCAGGCCCTGCCGGTCAGCCGCTTCCACGGCCACGTCGACCGCGTAGAGCGATCCCTCTTCCACCTTGGGCCGGCCCCATTCGACGTCGATCACGCGCTCGGGGTTGTGGCCGGCCATCGTGCGGAAGTTGCTGCAGTCGCTGCGGTGCACGCTCACGCCGTGGCCGCGTGTGACGAAGCCACCGATGGCGTCGGGCGGCGCCGGCCGGCAGCACTTGGCCAGCTGCGTCATCAGCGACGACACGCCCACGACCAGCACGCCGCCCTTGCCGGCCTTGTCGCTGGCGCGCGACTTCTTCAACAGCACGCCGTCGTCGGGCCCCGGTGCGGGCTCGGGCGGCCGCAGCAAGGTCTCGATGTTGCGCAGCGAGAACTCGTCCTTGCCGACGACCTCGAACAGATGGTCGGCCGACTTGAAGCCCAGCTGCGATGCGAGGTCTTCCAGACGCGTCGAGGTCTTGCCTTCGCGCTGCAGCAGTTTCTCGACGGCCTCGCGACCCTTGGCGATGGTCTCGTGCGTGATCTGCGCGTTGAACCATGCGCGCACCTTGGCGCGCGCCCGGTGGCTGGCGAGATAGCCCAGTTCGGCGTTGAGCCAGTCCCGCGAGGGCCCGCCCTCCTTCGCCGCGATGATCTCGACCGTCTGGCCGTTCTGCAGCGGCGTGTTGAGCGGCACCATGGCGCCGTCGATGCGCGCGCCCCGGCAGCGGTGGCCCAGGCTGGTGTGCACGGTGTAGGCGAAGTCGACCGCGGTCGCGCCCTGCGGCAATTCGACGATCGCAGCGTCCGGCGTCAGCACGTAGATGCGGTCGTCGAACAGGCCCTGGCCCTGCTGGCCGCCCGACAGGTCGCGCTCCCACGCGAGCAGTTGGCGCAGCACCGCGATCTTCGCGTCGTACTCGCCACTGGACCACACGCCGGCATAGCCCTTCGGCCCGGCTTCCTTGTAAGCCCAGTGCGCGGCCACGCCGTGCTCGGCGTGATCGTGCATTTCCTCCGTGCGGATCTGGATCTCGATCGGCTTGCCGGCCTTGCCATCCACGACCTTGCGCACGACCGTGTGCAGCGACTGGTAGCCGTTGGGCTTAGGCCGCGCGATGTAGTCGTCGAACTCTTCGTCGATCGGCTGGAAGTGCGAATGCACCCAGGCCAGCGCGGCATAGCAGTCCTTCACGTCGGACACCACGACACGCAAGGCCAGGATGTCGAAGACCTGCGCGAAGTCGAGCGACTTGCCGCGCATCTTCTTCACGATGCTGTAGATGTTCTTCGGCCGGCCCTGCACGGTGGCCGCGATGCCCTGCTCCTTCAGCTCTTCCTCGAGTTGCTTGCGCAGTTGCTCGACATAGCCTTCGCGCTCCACGCGCTTCTCGTCGAGCAATTGGGCGATGAGCTTGTAGGTTTCGGGCTCGAGGAAGCGGAAGGACAGGTCCTCGATCTCCCACTTGACCTGCCAGATGCCCAGCCGGTTGGCCAGGGGCGCGAAGACCTGCAGCGATTCGCGCGCCACGCTCTCGGGCACCGGCTTCTTGATGGCCGCCGCATGACGCAGCGTCTGCAGCCGGGAGGCCAGCCGGAGCATCACCACCCGCAGGTCCCGCGAGAACGCGAGCAGCATCTTGCGCACGTTCTCGGTCTGCGCACCGCCGCCGTCGGCGCCGTGGGCGCTCAACGCGGCGCCACGGGCCTGCGCCTGCACCTGCACGAGCTTGGTGGTCTCCACCGCCAGCGCCGCGAAGTTGTCGCCGAAGACCTTGGCAATGACTTCCTGCGGACGGTTCAGGTGCTGGCACGAATACACCAGGTAGCTGGCCGCCTGCATGGCCTCGGAGCCGCCCATGTGGGCCACGATGGCCGCCACCGCATCGGCATGCGCCAGGGTGTTCTCGCCGGTGTCGAGCGTCTCGTCCGCGATCAGCGGCTCGGCGAAGGCCCGTGCGCGCGCCAGCATGTTCTCCATGATGGGGCTGCGCTCCGCCGTCGCGGCCGACAGGGGGTAGTCGACCACGGCGTCGGCCGCCATGCGCGCAGGAGGGGTGGATGAATCGCGTTTCACTCAGTCGAACAGAAAAGAGGTGACGGCCGCGACCTGGTCGGGCTTCACGAAGGTGGGCGCATGGCCGACCCCGGCGAACTCGACCAGCCGGGCCTTCGGACCGCGCTGCGTCATGGCCTGCGCGGTGTCGTGCGACAGCAGATCGGATTGCGCGCCGCGCGTCAGCAGCGTCTGGGCGTGGACCGCATCGTAGAGCGACCACAGCACGGCCTCGCCCTGCGCTGCGGCCTCGGGCGTGATGGCACGGAAAGGCACGGCGATCGCGGGGTCGTAGTGAAGGACGAACGGCGCGTCGACGGCATCACCCGCTCGCTTGGCCGAGCCGTCGGCCGCGCGCCGACTTGCCGGAACGACCATGGCGCGCGAAAGCGCCAGCCACTCGTCCGGCGTGTGCGGACCGAAGCTCCGCGAGATCGCCCACATCGCATCGGCGGCCTCCTGCAGGGAGGCGAAGCGGCCGACGTTGCCGAGGTACAGGCCGATGCGCTGCAAGGCCGCCGCATCGATCGTCGGCCCGACGTCGTTGAGTACCAGGCGGCGGACCGGCGCCGGCAAGGCCAGCTCCGCGCTGCCGGCGAGCACCAGTCCGATGAGCCCGCCCATGCTGGTGCCGACAAAGTCGAGCCGCGCGATGGCGCGATCGGCCTGCAGCCGCGCGAGCAGGGTCAGCATGTCGGCGGCATAGAGCGGCACCTGGTAGCCGTGCGGGTCGACCAGCCAGTCGCTCTCGCCGCGGCCGACGACGTCGGGGCAGACGACGCGGACATCACCGCCAGCGCGCGCCACGATCGCCTGCGCGAGCACGTCGAAATCGCGGCCCTGCCGCGTCAGCCCGTGCACGCACAGCAGGACGTTCGCGCTGTGCGCGTCACCCCACTGCCAGCACCCCATTCGATGACCGCCTTGCGCATCCGCGCAATCGACGAAGAAGAGAGTGGGCTCGGTCATGAACGGGACAGAAACAGGGGCTGACGGCTGCAGATAATGGTCTCGTTGCATCCTAATTCATCCGGAGATTGACATCATGCTCAAAGGCAAGACCGCCCTCGTGACGGGGTCCACCAGTGGCATCGGCCTGGCCATCGCCAAAGCGCTGGCCCAGCAAGGCGCCAACATCGTGCTCAACGGTTTCGGTGATGCCGAGACGCCGCAAAAAGAGATCGCCGCGCTCGGCGTGGAGGTGGCCTACCACGGTGCCGACATGCGCCAGCCGCCGCAGATCGAAGACATGATGAAGTTCGCGGCCTCGCGCTTCGGGCGTGTCGATGTCCTGGTGAACAACGCCGGCATCCAACACGTGGCCAAGGTCGAGGATTTTCCGGTGGAGCGCTGGGACGCCATCATCGCCATCAACCTCACCAGCGCCTTCCACACGACCCGGCTCGCGATCCCCGCGATGCGCGAGGCGAACTGGGGCCGCATCGTGAACATCGCGTCGGCGCACGGCCTGGTCGCGTCGGCGCAGAAGTCGGCCTACGTGGCGGCCAAGCACGGCATCGTCGGCTTCACGAAATCGGCGGCGCTCGAACTCGCGACCACCGGGGTCACCTGCAACGCCATCTGCCCGGGCTGGGTCCTGACGCCGCTGGTGCAGAAGCAGATCGACGACCGCTCCGCACGCGAAGGCATCTCCGTGGCGCAGGCGCAGAACGACCTGCTGGGCGAAAAACAGCCCTCGCTGCAATTCACCACTGTCGAGCAACTCGGCGGGCTGGCCGTCTTCCTGTGCTCGCCCGCCGCGGACCAGGTCCGCGGCGTGGCGTGGCAGGTCGACGGCGGCTGGACCGCGCAATGAACGCAACGGGCGCCGCGGCCTACTTCAGCTGCACGGCGCCCGAGATGTTCACGACGACGCTCGTCTTGCCCGCCTCGACCGGCACCGGCGCATCGGCCGAGAAGGACTTGGCCTGCGCCGCCATTATCCGCGGCCGGATCGGACCGCCCTCGTTCGCGTTCACCGACACCTCGCGCAGGGTGTAGCCGGCGAAGCCGAAGCCCTTGGCCAGCTCGGCAGCCTTCTGCTTGAAGTTCTCGATGGCGATGGACTGCGCCTCGGTCTCGACCTTCGCGCGCTGCTCACGGCTCAGGCCGAAGCCCACGCCACCGACCGTCAGCGTGGTGATGCGGTTGGCGGTCTGCGTGATGCGCGGGAAATCACGCCCTTCCAGCACGAGCTCGGTCGAACCCTGCCAGCCGTTGATCTTGCCCTCGCGGGTATAGCGCGGCGACAGCGTGAAATTGCCGGTGCGCACGTCGAGCTGCCCCGGCTGCGCGCTCTTGCGCGCCTCGGTCAGCGCGGCATCCAGCGCGGCCTTGAGCTGGCTCTGCACGGTGGCGGCCTCGGGGGCGTCGCGGGTGGTGCTGAGCGTCATGCTCAACAGATCCTGCTGGACCTCGACCGTGCCGCTGGCCGACAACTGCAGCACATTCTGCGGCGGGGGCGTGTCGGCCAGGGCCATACCGGCACAGGCCAGGGCCGCGCAGGCAGCCATCAACTTCATGGTTCTCAAGACATTCCCTTCGATGGTGAAAGCCGGCTCAGAACGGGCCGGCGGGGAGTGATCACTGCCGCTGACTGCGCGGCATGGTCAAGGCGCGCATGGGCGTCGGCGGCTCGGGTTCCGCGGACTGCGGAGCCGGCAACGGCGTGTCGACATGCGGTGCATCGTAGCGTGGCGCCCACTGCTGGCGCACCTGGCTGCGAAGTTCGGCCAGCTCTGCCGGCGTGAGCCGGCGCCCGGCCGAGGCTTCTTCGCGCTGCACCTCTTCGCGCTGCGCAGCACGGTGCGCCTGCACCGCTTGTCGGACCTCGTGGCGCGTCGCGCCGCCGACCTGCAGGAACCCCGTCGCAGCCCACGACACCGAACAGGCGGAAAAAACCAGTGCAACGGGCAGCGAACGGACGGGGATCGACGATTTCATGGACAGCCAGGAGCGAGGACACCCGCACTTTGCCATCAACGTTTGACGGCGGAACCAACGCTCCGACAGCGCAGGCAAGTTGTGTAACTTAGTGTCAGACAACTGCGCAAAGCCGAAGAATGGTGGTGCAACGCCTTCAGAATCGCGCCTGTTACAAATCTCCGTTGCAGAAATGAATCAGACTCCCGCTCGTACCGACAAGGTCGTCATCGTCGACGACGACGCGCGAATCCGCGACTTGCTCCGCCGCTATCTCACCCAGGAGGGCTTCGAGGTCATCGTGGCCGAAGACGGCAAGGCGCTCAACCGCATCCTGCTGCGCGACACGGTCGACCTGATCGTGCTCGACCTGATGATGCCCGGCGAAGACGGGCTGTCGGTCTGCCGGCGCCTGCGCGCGGCCAACGACCGCACCCCGATCATCATGCTGACCGCCAAGGGCGAGGACGTCGACCGCATCGTCGGCCTCGAGGTCGGCGCCGACGACTACCTGGGCAAGCCCTTCAACCCACGCGAACTGCTGGCCCGTGTCCATGCCGTGCTGCGCCGCCGACCGCCGCTCGAGGCGCCCGGCGCGCCATCGACCGACAACGAGACGGTGAGCTTCGGCCCCTTCACCTTCGATCTCGGCTCGCGCACGCTCAAGAAGGACGGCGAAGAGCTCTCGCTCACCACCGGCGAATTCGCGATGCTCAAGGCGCTGGTGCGCCATCCGCGACAGCCGTTGTCGCGCGAAAAACTGGCGCAACTGGCCCGCGGCCGCGAGTTCGAGCCCTTCGACCGCAGCCTGGACGTGCAGATCTCGCGCCTGCGCAAGCTGGTCGAGTCGGATGCCGCCGCGCCGCGCTACATCCAGACGGTGTGGGGCGTGGGCTACGTCTTCGTGCCGGACGGCACCGCCTAAAGCGCCACAGATGCACGCGGAGGCCGCCGGCCCCAGTACGACCCAGCCGGCCCCTTTTTCCGACGATGGCCCGCAGGTCACGATGCCGAGCCCGCTCGAGGGCACGCCTCAGACCAAGCGGCGCGTCGGGCTCAAGCTCGGCTTCAGCCTTTTCTGGCGCACCTTCTTTCTGCTGGCGCTGCTGCTCTTCGGCTGTACGGTCGCCTGGCTGCAGACCTTCCGCGCGCTCGAATACGAGCCGCGCGCCATCCAGACCGCGCACCAGATCGCCTCGCTGGTGAACCTGACGCGCGCCGCGCTCGTCTATTCCGATGCGATCACCCGCGTCTCGCTGATCAAGACCCTGGCCGACCAGGAAGGCGTGCGCATCCTCCCGCGCGAGCCCAATGACCGCTTCGAGCCCTATACCAGCGGCGCGCTCGACCAGCGCGTGACCGAGGAGCTCATCGACCAACTCGGCGAAGGCACGACCGTGGCCAGCCGCGTCAACGACGAGCAGGGCCTGTGGATCGGCTTCACGATCGAGAGCGACACCTACTGGCTGCTGCTCGACCCGACGCGCTTCAGCCGCGTGGGGGGGCGCACCTGGCTGGTGTGGCTGATCACGGCCATGGCGCTGTCGCTGGCCGGCGCGGCGCTGATCACGCGCTTCATCAACCGCCCGCTCAAGCAGCTCTCGCGCGCCACCCGGCAGGTACGCGAGGGCGAGTACGAGGCGCACCGGCTCGACGAGCGGGCGCGCACCAACGAGATCCGGGCGGTGAACATCGGCTTCAACCGCATGGCGGACCAGCTGGCGAAGATCGAGCAGGACCGCGCCATCATGCTGGCCGGCATCTCGCACGACCTGCGCACGCCGCTCGCCCGGCTGCGCCTGGAAACCGAGATGAGCGTGGCCGACGAGGACGCCCGCAACCACATGGCGGCCGACATCGCCCAGCTCGACGCGATCATCGACAAGTTCCTCGACTACGCACGGCCCGACCATGTGGACTTCAAGCCCGTGCTGCTGCGCGACGTCGTCGATGCCTGCACCTACGCCGTGCAGGAGTACGACGACATGAAGATCAAGGTCGAGGTACCCTCCGACCTGCGGGTGATGGCCGACGAGGTCGAGCTCACACGCGTGATCTCCAACCTCGTCGAAAACGCCCGGCGCTACGGCAAGACGCCCACGACCGGCGTGGCCGACGTGACGATCCAGGCCCAGGCGCACGACGAGGCGGTGCTCATCAAGGTACGCGACCATGGCGCGGGCGTGGCCGCGGCCACGCTGTCGCAGCTGACCAAGCCCTTCTTCCGTGGCGACGCGGCGCGCACCTCCGCCGCGGGCGCCGGACTGGGCCTGTCGATCGTGGCGAAGAACATCGAGCGCATGGGCGGCACCTTCGCGCTCACCAGCACGCCGGGGCGCGGCTTCGCGGCGCACATCCGGATGCCGCGGGCCATGCCACCCAAGCCCGCCGCGGCACCCGGCAAAAAGGGCTGAACGACCGGCGCGGCCAAGGCCAGGGATACCGAGGAACCGGCTTCGCCGGGCCTCCTGGTATCGCCCCCTTGAGGGGGAGGCGCCGCAGGCGCATCGGGGGTGGGCTTCATTTCAGCGGTGCAGCAGCACCGCGGCGCGTGCTTCCATGGCGCGGCCCTCGCCCACCGGGCCCAGCTTCTCGGCCGTCTTGGCCTTCACGTTGACCCGGTCGAGCGCGATGGCCAGCGTCTGGGCGATGCGCGCGCACATGGCCGGGATGTGGGGCGCCAGCTTCGGCGCCTGGGCGATCACGGTGCTGTCGACATTGCCGATCTGCCAGCCGGCCGCGCGCGCGCGCCGCGCCGCCTCGGCCAGCAGCACGGCGGAATCCGCCCCGCGGAACTGCGCGTCGGTGTCCGGAAAATGCCGCCCGATGTCGCCCAGGCCCGCCGCGCCCAGCAACGCATCGGTGATCGCGTGCAGCAGCACGTCGGCGTCGGAATGGCCCAGCAGGCCGGTGGTGTGCGGCACCTCGACACCCCCCAGGATGAGCTTGCGCCCGGCGACGAGCTGATGGATGTCCCAGCCCTCGCCCACGCGGATGTCGAACGATGTCATGCAGTGTCCTGGTTGCGACGCGCGAGCAGCACGGCCTCGGCCAGTGTGAAATCTTCGGCGTAGGTGACCTTGAAGTTCTGGGCGCTGCCGTCCACCAACAATGGTGCCAGGCCGCGAGATTCGATGGCGCTGGCTTCGTCGGTGACGGCGTCGCCTGCCTTTTCCAGCGCATCGAGCAGGATGCCGATGCGGAACATCTGCGGTGTCTGCGCCAGCCACTTGTCGGCGCGCGCCAAGGTGGCGGCGACACGGCCATCGGGCGATGCCGACTTCAGCGTATCGGCGAGCCGGTGCGCCAGCAGGCCGCCGACGGCGTCGTGCTCGCACGCGGCGAGCAGCGACTCGATCTGCGTCGGCGTGATCAGGCAGCGCGCCGCGTCGTGCACCAGCACCCAGTCGTGCGGCGAGGCGCCGCCGTCGCGCAGCGCGACCAACCCGTTGCGTACCGAGGCGGCGCGGCTGGCGCCGCCGACCCGCAGCAGCGCCTCGCCAGCGCCGGGGAAGCGCGGCAGCGCGGCCTCGACGGCCCGGTCTTCCGGCGCCACGACCAGGGCCACGGTCGCGAAGCGGCCGGGCAGCGCCCGGAACGCTTCCAGCGTGTGCGCGACCATCGGGTGGCCGGCGATGCACCGGTACTGCTTGGGCGTCTCGCCCCCGGCGCGGCTGCCCGAGCCGGCGCTGGGGATGAGGACGAAGAAGCGGGAGGCGTGCATCGGAAGGTCGCGTGGGGCGCGGCGGACAGGAAAGGGGCTGCCATTCTAGAATTGCAGCGTCTCTCAACACCCCTCGTCACCCGACGCGGGGTGTTCTGCATTTCTCGAAGCACTTCATGGATCTCCCCGCTCTCACTGCCGGCAAGCGATTCACGCTGCCGCGCCCTCCCCTGTCGGCCGACGCGCTGCTGCTGGCCCAGTTGGCCGAACGCGAGAAGAAGGCCGGCCGCGCGATGGCGATCTTCACGGCCGACGCCAACGATGCGCAGCGGCTGATCGACGAGATCGCCTTCTTCGCGCCCGAGCTGCGTTGCGCCCTGTTCCCCGACTGGGAGACGCTGCCCTACGACAGCTTCTCGCCGCACCAGGACCTGATCAGCGAGCGGCTCGCGACGCTCTGGCGCATCAGCCAGAAGGAGGCCGACGTGGTGCTGGTGCCGGCGACCACGGCGCTCTACCGCGTGGCGCCGCCCGCCTTTCTGGCCGGCTACACCTTCCACTTCAAGACCAAGCAGAAGCTGGAAGAGTCCAAGCTCAAGGCGCAGCTCACGCTGGCCGGCTACAGCCATGTGACCCAGGTGGTGAGCCCGGGCGAATACGCGGTGCGCGGCGGGCTGATCGACCTGTTCCCGATGGGTTCGCTGGTGCCTTTCCGCGTCGACCTGTTCGACGACGAGATCGACACCATCCGCACCTTCGACCCCGACACGCAGCGCAGCCTGTACCCCGTGCCCGAGGTGCGGCTGCTGCCCGGCCGCGAGTTCCCGATGGACGACGACGCCCGCGCGCGCTTTCGCAGCCGCTGGCGCGAACTGCTCGAGGGCGATCCGACCAAGAGCCGCATCTACAAGGACATGGGCAACGGCGTGGCCACCGCCGGCATCGAGTACTACCTGCCGCTGTTCTTCGAGGAGACGGCGACGGTGTTCGACTACCTGGGCAGCGACGCGACCGTGGTGCTGCACGGTGACCTGGAACCGGCCTTCCAGCATTTCTGGCAGGACACGGCCGAGCGCTACCGCCTGGTGCGCGGCGACCCGGAGCGGCCGGCGCTGCCGCCCGAGGCGCTGTTCCTGAACGCCGAGCAGTTCTATTCGCGCGCCAAGCCGCATGCGCAGCTCGCGATCCGTGGCACGGCCGCGGACGCGCCCTATGCCGAATTCGACACGCTGCCGCCCTTCGCGGTCGTGCGCGGCGCCGAAGACCCGCTCACCAAGCTCAAGGACTACATCCGCGCGACGCCGCACCGCCTGCTGTTGATCGCCGAGAGCGACGGCCGGCGCGAGAGCCTGCTCGACTTCCTGCGCGCCAGCGGCATCAGCCCGCCGGCCTTCGAGTCGCTGGCCGAGTTCGAGGCCGACGACGCCGAGAAGATCGGCATCGCGACGGCAGCGCTGGCCTCGGGTTTCGCCTGGCGCGAACGCGGCATCGACTTCGTCACCGAGACCGAGCTGTTCGCGACCGCCCCGACCACGCGCCGCCGCAACAAGCGGCAGGAGCAGGTCAGCGACGTCGAGGCGCTGATCAAGGACCTGTCGGAGCTCAACGTCGGCGACCCGGTGGTCCACACCGCGCACGGCATCGGCCGCTACCGCGGCCTGATCAACATGGACCTCGGCCAGGGCAAGGACGCCGAGGGCAACCCGCTGCTGCAGGAGATGCTGCACCTGGAATACGCCGACAAGGCGACGCTCTACGTGCCGGTGAGCCAGCTGCACATGATCAGCCGCTATACCGGCGTGAGCGCCGACGAGGCGCCGCTGCACAAGCTGGGCTCGGGCCAGTGGGACAAGGCCAGGCGCAAGGCCGCCGAGCAGATCCGCGACTCCGCCGCCGAGCTGCTCAACATCTACGCCCGCCGCGCGGCGCGCCAGGGCCATGCCTTTCGCTACTCGGCCGCCGACTACGAGGTGTTCGCCAACGACTTCGGCTTCGACGAGACGGCCGACCAGAAGGCCGCGATCCACGCCGTGATCCAGGACATGATCTCGCCGCAACCGATGGACCGTCTGGTCTGCGGCGACGTGGGCTTCGGCAAGACCGAGGTCGCGCTGCGCGCCGCCTTCATCGCCATCACCGGCGGCAAGCAGGTCGCCTTCCTGGCGCCGACCACGCTGCTGGCCGAGCAGCATTTCCAGACGCTGGTCGACCGCTTCAGCAAGTGGCCGGTGAAGGTCGCGGAGATGAGCCGCTTCCGCTCCACGAAGGAGATCACCGCAGCCGCCAAGGGTCTGGCCGATGGCAGTGTCGACATCGTGGTCGGCACGCACAAGCTGCTCTCCGAATCGGTGAAGTTCAAGAACCTGGGCCTGCTCATCATCGACGAGGAGCACCGCTTCGGCGTGCGTCACAAGGAGGCGATGAAGGCGATGCGCGCCGAGGTCGACGTGCTCACGCTGACGGCCACGCCGATTCCGCGCACGCTGGGCATGGCGCTCGAAGGCCTGCGCGACCTGAGCGTGATCGCCACCGCGCCGCAGCGGCGCCTGGCCATCAAGACCTTCGTGCGCACCGAGGGCAACGGCGTGATCCGCGAAGCCGTGCTGCGCGAGCTCAAGCGCGGCGGCCAGGTCTACTTCCTGCACAACGAGGTCGAGACCATCGAGAACCGGCGCCAGAAGCTCGAAGAGATATTGCCCGAGGCCCGCATCGCCGTGGCCCACGGCCAGATGCCCGAGCGCGAGCTGGAGCGCGTGATGCGCGACTTCGTGGCGCAGCGCTACAACATCCTGCTGTGCTCGACCATCATCGAGACCGGCATCGACGTGCCAACCGCCAACACCATCGTGATGAGCCGCGCCGACAAGTTCGGCCTGGCGCAACTGCACCAGCTGCGCGGCCGTGTCGGGCGTTCGCACCACCAGGCCTATGCCTACCTCATGGTGCCGGACATCGAGGGCCTGACCAAGCAGGCGTCGCAGCGGCTCGATGCGATCCAGCAGATGGAAGAGCTGGGCTCCGGTTTCTACCTCGCGATGCACGACCTGGAGATCCGCGGTACCGGCGAAGTGCTCGGCGAGAACCAGAGCGGCAACATGATGGAGATCGGTTTCCAGCTCTACAACGAGATGCTGGGCGAGGCGGTGCGCGCGCTCAAGGCCGGGCACGAGCCCGACCTGCTGGCGCCGCTGTCGGTCACGACAGAGATCAACCTGCACGCGCCCGCCCTGCTGCCCGACGACTACTGCGGCGACGTGCATCTGCGCCTGTCGTTCTACAAGAAGCTCGCGACGGCCAAGACGCCCGACCAGATCGACACGCTGCTCGAAGAGATCGTCGACCGCTTCGGCAAGCTGCCGCCGCAGGCGCAGACGCTGATCGACATGCACCGGCTGCGCGTGCTGGCGCGGCCCTATGGTGTGGTGAAGGTCGACGCGGCGCCGGGCGTCATCAACATCACCTTCAAGAAAGACCCGCCGATCGACTCGATGGCGATCATCCAGCTGATCCAGAAGAACAAGCACATCAAGCTGGCCGGCAACGAGAAGCTGCGCATCGAGCGCGAACTGAAAGAGCCCAAGGACCGCGCGCAGATGGTGCGCGACGTGCTGCGCAGCCTCGGCCAACCCAAGACCCACCAGGAACCCGCCCCCGTATGAGCTCCACCGAATTCGCGCCCGGCCTCGTGGTGCAGCGCTTCACGCCGCCGCTCGCGCTCGCCGACTTCAAGCTGATCGCCTTCGACATGGATTCGACGCTGATCAACATCGAGTGCATCGACGAGATCGCCGACGCGGTCGGCAAGAAGGCCGAGGTCGCGGCCATCACCGAAGCGACGATGCGCGGCGAGATCAAGGACTTCAAGGAAAGCCTGCGCCGCCGTGTGGCGCTGCTCGAAGGCGTGCCGGTGTCGGCACTGCAGCAGGTCTACGACGAGCGGCTGCAGCTCAACCCGGGCGCGAGCGCGCTGGTCGCCGCGTGCAAGGCGGCCGGCCTGAAGGTGCTGCTGGTGTCGGGCGGCTTCACCTTCTTCGCCAACCGCGTGAGGGACCGGCTGGGCATCGACTTCGCGCGCTCGAACCTGCTCGACGAGGCCGACGGCCAGCTCACCGGCCGCGTGGTGCAGCAGAGCTGGGGCGACATCTGCGACGGTGCCGAGAAGCGCCGCACGCTGCTGGAAGTGGCCTCGCTGCTGGGCGTGTCGCCGCAGGAATGCATCGCGGTGGGCGACGGCGCCAACGACCTGCCGATGATGGGCGAGGCCGGGCTGTCGGTGGCCTTCCATGCCAAGCCGGCCGTGCGCGCGCAGGCCATGGTGTCGATCGAATCGGGCGGACTCGACCGCCTGCTCGACGTGCTTCGCTGACGCCGAGGGCGAAACCGGTTTCCTTAAGGGAAAACGGCGCACCTGACACCTAGGGTTGTTCAGGTTCCGGTCAGCCCGCCCGGATGTTGGAATGCCCTGCCGCGCCGAAGAATGTGCGGCGGGACATTCCTCGATCCACAGAGCAGGAGACAACATGAAGCGCCGTCAATCCCTGAGCGTCCTGGCCGCTGCCGCAGCCGCCGCCGCCTTCCCCGGCCTGGCCTTCGCGGCCTACCCCGAACGCCCCATCACGCTGATCGTGCCCTGGGGCGCGGGCGGCGGGACGGACGCGGTCGCGCGCATCATCGCGGCCGAGCTCGAGCAGGAACTCAAGCAGCCGATCAATGTGGTGAACCGCACCGGCGGCAGCGGCGTGGTCGGTCACCAGGCCATCGCGTCGGCTTCGCCCGACGGCTACACGATCGGCATCCTGACCGTCGAGATCGGCATGATGCGGCACGCGGGCCTCACCAAGCTCTCGGGCGAGGATTACACGCCGCTGGCGCTAATGAACTTCGACGCCAACGCCGTGATGGTGCGCGCCGACTCGCCTATCAAGTCGGCTGCGGACCTGCTCGCCGCGGCCAAGGCCAATCCGGGCAAGCTGAAGGCCAGCGGCACCGGCCAGGGCGGTATATGGCACCTGGGGCTCGCGCAATGGCTGGTCGACAACAAGCTACCAGGGAATGCGATCGCGTGGGTCCCGAGCCAGGGCGCCGCACCCGGCCTGCAGGACCTGCTGGCGGGCGGCATCGACGTGGTGTCGTGCTCGTTGCCCGAGGCGCGCGCGCTGATCGAGGCCGGCAAGGTCAACGCGCTGGTGCTGATGGGCTCCAAGCCCGACGGCATCTTCCCGAAGGTGCCGCTCTACAAGGCGGCGGACGGCAAGCTGTGGAACATCGGCGCCTGGCGCGGCATCGCGGCACCGAAGGGTCTGCCCAAGGACATGACCGACAAGCTGGCCGCCGCCCTCAAGAAGATCTACGACGGCAAGGGCTACCAGGACTTCCTCGCGCAGCGCGGCTTCGGCGCGCTCTACGCCGACCGTGGGGACTTCGGCAAGTTCATGGCCGAGAAGGACGCCGCGTCCGCTGCGGCCATGAAGGCCGTCGGCATTGCCAAGTGAGCGCGTCGCACCGATGCGCATCCACGACAGCCTGATCGGCAGCGTCCTGCTGCTGCTGTCCCTGGCCGTGCTCTGGCACATCCAGGGCTTTCCACCCGCGGCCGGCCAGCAGTACGGCCCTGCGCTGTTCCCGGGGCTCGTCGCCGGCGGCCTGGGGCTGGCATCGGCCGTGCTGGCCTGGCAAGGGCTGCGCGTGCAGCAGCCCTGGCTACTGCTGAGCGACGGCCTGCGTTCGCCACGGCACCTGGCGGCCTTCGCCATCACCGTCGGCAGCATGGTGTTCTACATCCTGCTGTCCGAAACGCTGGGCTTCATCGTGTGCAGCCTGGTGGTGCTGGTGGCGCTGCAGTGGGCCTGCGGGGTGCGGCCGCTGCTCGCCGTGGCGGTGGCCATCGCTGCCACGCTGGTGATCCACACCTGCTTCTACAAGCTCTTGAAGGTGCCGCTGCCCTGGGGCCTGCTGCAACGCTTCGCCTGGTGAAAGACCTCTGATGGACGCCGTCATCCTCGCCCTGCAGATGGTCGCCACGCCGACCGTGCTCGTCGTCATGCTGCTCTCGGGCATCTTCGGGATGTTCGTGGGCGCCGTGCCCGGCCTCACCGCCACCATGGCCACCGCACTGCTGGTACCGATCACCTTCTTCCTGCCACCGGTGCCGGCTGTTGCCGCGATCGTCACGGCCACGGCCATGGCGATCTTCGCCGGCGACATCCCCGGCGCGCTGCTGCGCATCCCAGGCACCCCCGCTTCGGCGGCCTACACCGACGAGTCCTACGCGATGACGCGCAAGGGCCAGGGCGAGACCGCGCTGGGCATCGGCCTGGTGTTCTCGTGCATCGGCGGGCTGTTCGGCACGGTGGTCCTGATCGTTGCCGCGCCGGCGCTGGCCGAGGTCGCCATCAAGTTCAGTTCCTTCGAGTACTTCTGGCTCGTGCTGCTGGGCCTGAGCTGCGCGGTGTTCATCACCAGCGACACGCCGCTCAAGGGGCTGATCACGCTGTGCCTGGGCCTGCTGCTGGGCAGCGTCGGGCTGGAGAACCCCGCGGGCCATCCGCGCTTCACCTTCGACAGCCCCGACCTGCTGAGCGGGCTGAGCCTCATCCCCGCGATGATCGGCATGTTCGCCATCTCGGAGCTGATCCGCTTCACGCTCGACACCTCGAAGGTGGCGGAGTTCAAGGCGCAGATCGGCTCGGTGTTCAAGGGCATGGGCGGCCTGATGCGCAAGTACCCGGTGCAGACGCTGCGCGGCAGCGTGCTGGGCACGGCGATCGGCATCCTGCCCGGCGCGGGTGCCGACATCGCGGCGTGGATGTCCTTCGCGATGAGCAAGAAGCTGTCGAAGGAGCCCGAGAAATTCGGCACCGGCCATCCCGAGGGCCTGGTCGAGGCCGGCGCCGCCAACAACAGCGCGCTGGCCGGCGCCTGGGTGCCGGCGCTGGTGTTCGGCATACCGGGCGACTCGATCACGGCCATCGTGATCGGCGTGCTCTACATGAAGAACATGAACCCCGGGCCGATGATCTTCATGAACAACCCGCAGAACGTCTATGCGGTGTTCATCGTGTTCATCCTGGCCAACCTGCTGATGCTGCCGCTGGGCTGGGCCTGCATCAAGGCGTCGGCACGCATCCTTCGCATGCCGCGCAACGTGCTGATGCCGATCATCCTGGTGTTCTGCCTGGTGGGTTCCTTCGCCATCAACAACGCGCTGTTCGACTTGTGGATCCTGCTGGGTTTCGGCGTGGCGGCCTGGGTGCTTGAAGAAAACGGCTTCCCCGTGGCGCCGGCCATCCTCGGGATGCTGCTGGGCAAGATGCTGGAGGAGAACTTCATCACCTCGATGATCAAGTCCGACGGCAGCTGGCTCGCCTTCGTCGAGCGGCCGATCGCCGCCGGTCTGGCCATCTTCACCCTGCTGCTGTGGGGCGGCTCGGCCTGGCTGACCTGGCGCCGCCGCAAGCTGCGCCCGATCACCGGCCCCATTCCCGCATGACCGCTTCCAACGACTCCGCTTCCCTCTACGACGCCGACTCGCTGCGTCGCTTCGCGGCCGATCTGCTGCAGCGCGCCGGCCTCGCCGCGCCGATGGCCGCATGCGTGGCCGACACGCTGGTCGAGGGCGACCTGCTCGGCCACGACACCCACGGCCTGGCCCTGCTCGCCGGCTACGTGAAGGAACTCGAGTCGGGCGGCATGACGCGCGACGGCGAGCCGGAGGTGCTGTCCGACCGCCCCGCCGCCGTGCTGTGGGACGGCCGCCGCCTGCCGGGCCCTTGGTTGGTCCATCGGGGCCTCGATCTGCTGATTCCGCGTGCGCGCGAACTCGGCACCGCCTCGCTGGTCATCCGGCGCAGCCACCACATCGCCTGCCTCGCCGCCTACATGCTGCGCGCGCTCGACGAAGACCTGCTGATGCTGCTGGCCTGCTCCGACCCCAACACCGCGAGCGTCGCGCCCTTCGGCGGCACGCAGGCCGTCTTCACGCCCAACCCGCTCGCCATGGGCTTTCCATTGACGGGCGGCGGCGTGATGGTCGACATCTCGGCCTCGATCACCACCAACGGCATGAGCAACCGCAAGCGCGCCGCCGGCGAGCGCTTCGCGGAAGACTGGCTGATCGACGCGCAAGGCCATCCCACCAACGATCCGCAGACCCTGTTCGACCAGCCGCCGGGCACGCTGCTGCCGGTCGGCGGCCGGAGCCACGGCCACAAGGGCTACGGCATGGCGCTGCTGGTCGAGACACTGACCGCCGGGCTCGCCGGCCACGGGCGCGCCGACCCGCCCGAAGGCTGGGGTGCGACGGTGCACATCACGCTGCACGACCTGCAGGCCTTCGGCGGCAAGGAGGCCTTCCTGCGCCAGATGGACCATGTGGCCGCGCGCTGCCGCGACAACCGGCCCGTCGATGCCGACAAGCCGGTGCGCTTGCCCGGTGAAGGCGGGTTGAAGCGCCGCACGTCGCAGGAGAAGGACGGCGTGCGACTGCACCCGTCGATCGCCGCCTCGCTCGCGGCGGCGCAAGCGCGCTACGGCCTGCAACTGGCGCAGGCGCTGCGCTGATCGGGGCGGGTCAGTCTTCGGCGTCCGCTTCGCCGTCGGCCGAACTGTCAGCGGACTTGTCGACCACCTTGCGTTCCCCGCGCGGCCCGCGCTTGGCGGCCCTGGCGAGGATCTCGATGTAGAACTGCGCGCCCTCCGCCTTCACCACCGCGTCGATCGACGGGGTGATCTCCTCGACGTGGATGGCCTGGGCCGAATCGGCGTCGGCGCCGAAGCGGCAGTCGAAGGCCCAGTAATCCGTGTCTTTCGGAAGGTCGCGGCGCTTCTCGCGCTGGATGTACTTGCGGATCTCGTGCTTGACCGCTTCGAGATGGCGGTCCGGGTGCTTGCCCTCGGGCTTGAGCTGAAATGTTTTTCTCATGGGTGATCCTAACTGCGTGTGTACAGTCGACGCTCCGACGGACAACAGGTGACAACGATGGCGCGAGCGAACGACTGGACAGGCAAGGTGATGGCGCTGGTGAATGGCGGCAATCGGGCGGCGGCCATCGCGCAGATCAAGGTCGCGCCGAGCGTGAAGGACCTGCAGGCCCTTCAGACGGTGATGAAGCTGTCGCGCCTGTCGGGCAAATGGCCCGACCTGGACGCCGCGATCGCGGACAACCTGGCGCTGCTCTCGTCGCCACGGCTGCACCGCTCGCCTTGAATTACTAGAGTGCCTTGCCGAGGCGGGCAATCCCCTCCTCGATCTTCTCGACGTTCGCCGTCGCGAAGCTCAGGCGCAGCGTCGAGACATCCGGGTTGTTGGCGAAGAACGGCGCACCGGGCACGAAGGCCACGAGCTGTTCGATCGCCTTCTTCGCCAGCACGTTGGCATCGGCCAGCTTGCCGTTGGCACCGGTCAGCCGCGCCCAGAAGAACAGGCCGCCATTGGGCTGCGTGAATTCGATGGCATCGCCCAGTTCGCGCTTGAGCGCCGCGCCCATGGCCTGGGCGCGTTCGCCGTAGACCTTGCGCACGTGGGCCAGCGTCGCCGGCATGCGCCCACTCTTGAGGTACTGCGCCGCCGTCGCCTGCGCGAAGGTGCTGGTGTGCGCGTCGCTGAACTGCTTGCACATCGTCGCCTTGGCCAGCAGTTCGGCCGGGGCGATCATCCAGCCGATGCGCAGGCCGGGGCTGAGCACCTTGCTCAGGCTGCCGCAGTGGGCGATGAGCTCGCGGCTGCCGGGCACGTCCTGGCTCAGCGACAGGATCGACGGCGGCGGTGCCTCGCCGAAGTACAGATCGCCATACGGATCGTCCTCGACGATCAGCGTCTGGTACTTCACCGCCATCTCCAGCACCTTCTTGCGGCGCTCCAGGCTCAGCATGGCGCCGCTCGGGTTGCCGAAGGTCGGGATCAGGTAGACGAACTTGGGCTGGTGCTCGGCGATGAGCTTCTCCAGTTCGTCGGTCTTCACGCCGTTGGCGTCGACCGGTGCGCTGATGAGTTCCGCGCCGTAGAGGCGGAAGCACTGGATGGTGGCCAGGAAGGTCGGGCCTTCGACGATCACCTTGTCGCCGGGCGAGATCATGGTCTTGCCCAGCAGGTCGAGCGCCTGCTGGCTGCCGGTGGTGACGATCAGGCCGCTCGGCGCCACCTCCACGCCCTTGGTCTTCATGAAGGCCGAGAGCTGCGTGCGCAGCGGCTCGTAGCCTTCGGTCGCGCCGTACTGCAGCGCGCCGCCGGGCTCCTCGTCCAGCGCGCGGGCGCTGGCTTCCTTGAGCCCTTCGACGTCGAACATGGCGCTGTCCGGGAAGCCCCCGGCAAAGCTGATGATGCCGGGCGTGCCCAGCAGCTTGAAGAGTTCGCGGATGGCGGAGGTTTCGACGTTGTCGAGGCGGGAGGCGAATTGCATGGCGGTTTTCACTTTCTGGAGGCGTATTGTCGGACGAAGCGGCGCTGGCCGGATACCACTTCCAGGTAGTCAATTGACTTTACTACTTTAAAATAGTAATCTGAAAATACCATTCAAAGGTAGTAGCCATGTCCTATCCGCTTGAAACCGGCCAACAGCTGAGCGCCGTGCTGCGCGCCTTGCGCCAATCGCGCCAACTGACGCAGGCCGAGCTCGGTGAGCGACTCGGCGTGAACCAGAAGCGCATCGCCCGCATCGAGGCCGCGCCCGGCGTGACCAGCTTCGACCAGATCGCTCGCCTGGTCGCGCTCATGGGGCACCGTCTGGTTCTCGAAGAACTGCCGTCCCCCAACGCGGCCCCCGCCCCTGCGGCGGCCCCGGAAGGCCAACCATGGTGAGCGCGAAGAAGCGCGGCCGCGGTGCCCGGCACCCGCATCCGCTGGTCGTGTGGACCAACGGCCAGATCGTCGGCGAATGGTCGGTGCGCGAGGGCGAGCACCGCTTCCAGTATGCCGACGACTGGATCGCCTCCCCGGCCGCGCGCCGGCTGTCGCTGTCGCTGCCGCTGACCCCCGGGAACGTGCCGCTGCGCGGCCCGGTGGTGCAGCACTACTTCGACAACCTGCTGCCCGACAACGACAGCATCCGCCGCCGGCTGCAGGGCAAGTTCGCCACCGCGAGCACCGACGCCTTCGACCTGCTGACCGCCATCGGCCGCGAATGCGTGGGCGCGGTGCAGTTGCTGCCGCCGGGTGTTCCGCCGACCGGATTCGATCGCATCGAGGCAGAGGCGCTGGACGACGCCGGCGTCGAGCACGCGATCAACGGCGCGCTCGCGACCGGCCGCGTGCTGGGCCAGCGCGACGACGAGGAGTTCCGCATCTCCATCGCCGGCGCGCAGGAGAAGACCGCGCTGCTGCGGCGCGGCGCGGCCTGGTTCCGCCCGCGGGGCGCCACGCCGACCACCCACATCCTCAAGCTGCCCCTGGGCCTGGTCGGCAACATGCAGGCCGACATGCAGCAGTCGGTGGAGAACGAATGGCTCTGTTCGCGCGTGATGACGGCCTTCGGGCTGCCCACGGCGCACTGCGACATCGCCACCTTCGGCCAGCGCAAGGTGCTGGTGGTGCAGCGCTTCGACCGCGCGCTGCAGAACGCGGGCACCGACGCCGAATGGATCGCCCGCCTGCCGCAGGAGGATTTCTGCCAGGCGCTGGGCGTGTCCGGCGCGCAGAAGTACGAGGCCGACGGCGGCCCCGGCATGCGCGACATCCTGCGCGTGCTCGACGCCAGCGCCAACGCGCTGGCCGACAAGACCGCCTTCGTGAAGGCGCAGATGGTGTTCTGGTTGCTGGCGGCCACCGACGGACACGCCAAGAACTTCTCCATCTTCCTGGAGCGCGGCGGCGGCTACCGGCTCACGCCCTTCTACGACGTGCTCTCCGCCTGGCCGATCATCGGCAACGGCGCGAACCAGCTCGCCCGGCAGAAGGCCAGGCTCGCGATGGCGCTGCGGGCCAAGAGCGCGCACTGGGGCCTGGCCGACATCCAGGCGCGGCACTGGGACGGCGTGGCCAAACTGGCCGGCCTGGGCGATGCACGCGCGCTGTGCGACGAGCTGTCCGACCAGTTGCCCGGCGTGTTGCGCACCGTCGAGGCGCAGCTCCCGCCAGACTTTCCGCCCGCGCTCGCCCAGGCGATCTTCGCCGGCATGACGACGACCGCGCAGCGCCTCCACGACACCGACACCGCCCCCACTCCTGCCCCCGCCCCGTGACCCCATGAAAAAAGAGAACATCGCCCCCTTCTTCGCCACGCTGGAAGCCGTCAACCCCACACCCGAAACCGAGCTCGACTACACCACCCCCTTCGAGCTGCTGGCCGCCGTGCTGCTGTCGGCGCAGGCCACCGACGTGGGTGTGAACAAGGCGACGCGCAAGCTGTTCCCGGTGGCCAACACGCCGCAGGCCATCGTCGACCTGGGGGTGGAAGGGCTCGAGGGCTACATCAAGACCATCGGCCTGTACCGCAGCAAGGCGAAGCACCTGATCGAAGCCAGCCGCATGCTGGTCGAGCTGCACGGCGGCGAGGTGCCGCGCACCCGCGCCGAACTGGAAGCCCTGCCCGGCGTCGGCCGCAAGACGGCCAACGTGGTGCTCAACGTCGCCTTCGGCGAGCCGACCATCGCGGTCGACACGCACATCTTCCGCGTCGGCAACCGCACGGGGCTGGCGCCGGGGAAGACGCCGCTGGCGGTCGAACTGAAGCTGGAGAAGCGCGTGCCGCCCGAATACCGGCTGCATGCGCATCACTGGCTCATCCTGCACGGGCGCTACATCTGCGTGGCGCGCAAGCCGAAGTGCTGGCAGTGCGCAGTGGCGCCGTATTGCGACTTCAAGCCGAAGACGGCGGCGCCGAAGGGCTGACTGCAGGTGGGCAGCGCGGTAGACGACGACGATCCTATCGCCGCCCGCCACAGCCCTTGCTGCAACTCACTGCCAATTGGCAGCGATCACCGTGCCCAGACTGCTCTGGTAGTTCGCAGGCAATGTTGTCTGCCCCGCCGCAGGCGGCGCGAACCCGGCCATGGCCTGCACCAGGTTTTGCACCTGGCTGTCCAGCAGTGTCTCTCCGTTGCTCGTCTTGAACTGCTCGACGTGGTACTGGCTGCCCAGATACCAGTCCGCCACCGTCATCTTGTCGCTTGTGCCGATGATCGAGACTTCCAGGTCGTTGCCGGATTGGCGAAGCCACAACTGATCTGCGGTGATCGCCGATCCCATCAATAACACGTCGACGCTGCCGGCGGTCTGATCGTTCTCGACCACACGGTCCGAGCCAGCCCCGCGGACGAACAGATAACTGTCACCTCCGGTCCCGCCCTTGAGGGTGTCGTTGCCTGCCCCGCCGTCAAGCACGTCGTTGCCGCCGAAGCCCTCCAGCGTGTCGGCTCCAGCGGTGCCGGTGAGCGTTTCGTTGGCATTGGCCGCTGCTTTCAACTGTGCCGTGCCCCAGACGGTGCCATCGGCGAATTTCACCTGGTCCACGAACAGACCCATGTTGGTCCAGCTGGTGGGTGTGAGTGCCAAGTCCAACGTGATCGTCTGGCCGGTGGCGCGGTCGATGATGCGATCGGTCTCGTAACCGGTGCCTTCGACGATGCGCACGTTGGCGGCATTCAGATCCAGCAGCTCCAACGTATCGAAGCCGCCGCCGTTGTCCGTTTCGGTGATGCGGTCGTTTCCGTCGCCCGATCGGTAGCGGTAGGTGTCGTTGCCCGCGCCGCCCGACAGCCGATCAGCACCGCCCTTGCCGTCCAGGATGTCGTTGCCGAGGTTGCCGGCGAGGTTGTCGGTGCCGGCCGTGCCGATCAAGGTCTGGTTGGGGGTGACGTTGGCCGTGGCGGCCTGCATCGCGGCTTGGGTCCACACCGTGCCATCGGCAAACAGCACCTTCTCCAATTGCTGGCTTGGCGCATTGACGTCCAGGCCCTTGTCGACCGTGATGCGTTCTCCCGTGGCGTTGATGAGTAGCTCCAGATTTCCCAACGCCGTCTTGGTCAGCGTGACTTGCCCTGCATTCAGGTTCATCAATTGCAGGGTGTCGTTGCCAGCAACGTCGACGATGTTGTCGCTGCCCTGCCCGCTGGTGTAGCGGTAGGTGACCATCAGGGGCTGCGCTTCGGTCACGACGCCTCCTTCGGTGTGGGTGGCCAGTTGCTGCACGGTGCCCTTGACTGGCGCAGTGAGCGTGGTGAGCTTGGCGCGCTGGTTGGCCTTGGCTTGTTCCTGAGTGCCTTGCGCGCGCTTGAGGTCGGCCGTGGCCTCGCGTTCGCGCAGGGCGTGCCGGGTCTCGGCCAGGTAGGAGGCGCGGGTGTTCTCGCTTTCACGCAAAGCCGCATTGGCCTCGACCAGCCGGGCGCGCTGGGTGGCCAGGTCGCGCTCGAGCTCGATGCGCTCGCGCGTCCTGTCCTGGTTGGCGTGGCTGGACATAAAGCCCTGGTCGGCCAGTTGCTTGAAGTCGGCTTCACGCTGGCGGGCGATGGGGACCGTGGCGTCCAGCTTGGCGACCATCTCGCGAACGGTGGCGATCTCGGCCTGGCGGCGGGCGATCTCGGCCGAGAACTTGGCAAGTTTGGCCGTGATGTCGCTCCACTCGGCAGCCAACTGCGCCCTGGCGGCGTGGGTGTCTTCGGGCGACCAGACGGCAGGAATCAGCTTGGCTGCGAGGTCGACGTTCTGTGTGGGCGCCGCTAGTGCCTGCATCAGGGTGCGCGTGCGCAGCACTTCCGACTGGGCCGACTTGAGCTCCTCGTCGACGCTGGTCTTGTCGGCATTGGCACTGGTCGGGTCGAGTTCGACCAGAGGCTGGCCTGCCTCAACACGATCGCCGTCCTTCACCAGCACCCGCTGGACGACGCTGACCTGCAGCGGCTGAATGACCTTGGTGCGCTCGCTCACCACGATGCGCCCCGGGGCGACGGCGACGATGTCGACCTGGCCGACGATGGACCACGTCAGCGCAATGAGGAAGAGTGCGATCAGCGCCAGGGCAAGCCGGCGCGGCGCTGGGTGTACCGGCGTCTCCTGCAGGCTGAGTGCTGCCGGCAGGAAGGCCGCTTCATCGGCCAGACGATCGGGGCCGCTCAGTTCGTGGCGGTGCTGCCAGGCGGCCTTGAAGATCGAGCGGTAGCGGGCCAGCAGTTCCCAGATTGGGTGGCGCATGGCGGGGTCTGCATTCATGGAAATACCTCTGCGTTCAATGCAGCGAGGCGAGCCATGCACGCATGGCGGTTGCCTCCTGTAGCATGGAGATCTATCCGTCTTTGACGTATAATCCTCTCATGTACACGATCGTCGAAACGCCTGTATTCGTGCGCTATGCAGCCGAGGTGTGGACGGAAGCCGAACTGGATGTGTTCAAGGTCTGGATCGCCAACAATCCGTTGTCTGGCGACGTGATTCAAGGGACCGGCGGCATGCGCAAGGTGCGCTGGTCGCGCGCGGGCAGCGGCAAGCGGGGTGGTGCGCGGGTGATCTACTACAACCAGTTGACCGATGGGGTGATTGCGCTGTTCATCGTCTACACCAAGGCCAAGTTCGACAATCTGCCCGCCGCATTCCTGGCGCGCCTGAAGAAGGAGTTTGAAGATGCCCAAGAAAGTTGATGCCGAGATGGAACGCTTCCAGAACGACTTGCTGCAATCGGTACGCGAGTTCAAGACAGGTCGGCATGCGCGCGTGACACGCATCGAGCCGACTGCAGCGTCGAAGGCACGCGCCAGCATGGGCCTGTCGCAATCGGAATTCGCACGGCTGATGGGGGTGTCCGTGCGCACCTTGCAGGAATGGGAACAAGGGCGCCGCCAGCCGACCGGTGCGGCGCAGACCTTGTTGCGGGTGGCCGTCACGGCACCTGAGGCCTTGTTGGCGCTGGGCTGACGGCGAGCAAACACCCCGTCGCCGGCCTCACCTTGGCCTGCTTTCGAGGGGCATAGCGACTGGATCACGGGGCGCTCCCTTGCGCTTCCGCTGCGGGCACGTCGGTCATTTCCATCGGCCGCCCACCCGCCTGCATGGCCCACAGGTGCGCGTAGATGCCCTTGGGCTTCTGCAGCAAGGCTTCGTGCGTGCCGCCTTC
>NZ_JAOOPY010000008.1 GCF_025486315.1 Variovorax sp. N23
AACTGTCGGGGGATCAACTTCCAACGCTTGTGCCGCGCCGCGCGTCGACTGGAGGGGAGTATTTCAGCAGCCTGTTAGCGAACCGTTGAAGTCATCTGGAAATGCATGGGATTTTTGTGGAGGATGGAACGAACGGCCACGGCTTCGCGCTGGCTACTCTTTCATCAACATGTCCAGGCCCCGCTGCGCGTCCGGCTCGCCTTTGGCGAGCGCCTCCCGGTACAGCTTTTCAGCCATCACCTTGTCTTTGGGATTCCAATCCGATCCAAACCGGTAGTAGTCCGCAAGCTTCTTCAGCCACTCCGCATCACCCGTTGCCGCTGCCTTTTCGGCATACGTGAACATGCGTTGCGAGAGTGCATTTTCCTTGGCGGTGTCTTTGGGAAGCCCGCTCTCTCCACGCGCGTATCTGGAACTGATGATTTGCATTTCGAGCGCGCTCCCAGCCTCAGCAAGGGTCAGCTGGATCTGGTTGATTTGCCTTCTCAGGCTGAGCTTTTTATCGGGATCAGGTTCCGAGTCCAGCAATTCATTCAGGGCACCCCATTGTCCGGCCTGCGCCGCCCTGGCATAGAGAGCGGGGCTCTGGGCCACTTCCCGCGGGTCTTTGCTGTACTTGTAGTGCATGGCCTGGTAGGCCAGGGCGGCACCGTCGCCCTTGGCAAGGGCTTTTGCAAACCAGGCTTTTGCAACCTCCGGTGACTTTTCAGCCGCGCTGCCTCTGACGATGGCTGCGCCGTACGCTTCCATGGCGGCGGCATTCCCCGCTTCCGCGGCCCGTCCGTACCAGGCCGATGCCTTGGCAAAATCAACGACCCCGGCCGTGCCCCATTCGTAGGCCCAACCCAGCTGGTACATGGACTGCGCATCGCCCGCATTCGCGGCGCGCTCCCAGCGTTTGATTGCTTCAGCGGTCGTCTGGTACCAGCCCACAACGATGTCGACCCGCTGGACCACGCCCGTGCCCAGGCGCATCTCTTTTTCAAACACCCGCTCCCGGTCCGGCCCCGCCGGCTTGGCCGCCCAGATGCGCACCACGCCCACAGGGATTTGCATGTCGAGCGGGCATTGACCCTTAATCTCGCCATTGACGCTGACTTCAGCGCCTGCGCTATCACCCTCGCAGCCGACGCGCAGGACGGCTTTTTCTACGGGCGCCGCGGGGGCCGACTTCGCCGGCTGTTTCGTGAGAGGTTTCCTTGCCGGGGTCTGTGTCTGTGCTTGTGCGGCGCTCGCGACGGTGAGGAGCAAGCAGGCGGCAAACCGGAGAGTGGGTGAAGTCATGTTCTGGAGAGTGTCTGGTTTTCTGGAGTGAAACAATCAACGGGAGTTGCCTGGGCTGTTCAGCTTCATGACATACGGAAACTGGCAGTAGTACTCCTTCTCGAACATGCCGACAGAGTTTGTCGGTGCGCTCGCATCCAGCTTGCATCCGCAGGTTTCTGTGCTGACAAGTTCGTTGTTGGCCGCCTTGAGGTCGTCGCGAACACGCTTGATCCATTTCGCGCACCAGCCGTCGATGGAAGCCTTGTTGATTCCGGAAGCCCACCAGGTGCTTTCTTCCGTTCTGGGGTAGCCTGGATAGGATTTTGCCGGCGCCTGCCCGCCCTGCGACTCGCTCGATGCGACGGCTGTTGGCTGCTGTTGCTGGCTGGCCAGCGCGGGGGCGCGGTCCGGGGCGCGTTGTTGTTCCTGTTGTTGTTGCCGTGGCTGCTGCTGCGCGCGGCTTTGCCGCTCGGCCTGTTGCGCCTGCAGGTTTGTCATCAGGTTGCTAAGATATGCAGCGCATCACGGCGCCAGCAACTTCTGCAAGTACGTATTTGCATCTTTATCGCCTTGCTCCGCAGCCTTGCGGGCCAGTTGTACGGCCACGGCCTTATCCTTCGGGGCGCCACTCTTGCCTTCCTCGTACATCGAGGCCAGCATCAAAACTGAATTCAGATCGCCAGAAGCCGCTGCTTTTTTTGCGTAGCGCAAATACTGAGCGTAGAGTTTTCTAGCGCGCTCTGGATTCATTGCAACGAGAACACCCCACTCGTACTCAAGCGCCAGCGATTTGATGGCTATTGGATAGCCCTCGAAAGCCAGAGACTCCATAATTGGATACGACATTTTGTTTAACTGATCCCTTGCTGCCTTATCCGAAGTCAATTTCCAGCTGACCAAGGCGTTCATTGCCTCGTAATTTCCCGCATTCGCCCCTTTTTCAAACCAGATTTTTGCTTGTTCACGATTTTCTGGAACCCCCATCACATCGCTTCCAAATAGCCGGAGAAAACCTAATCTGTTCATGGCTGAACCGTCTCCACGCGCGGCGGCCTTTTCCCACATTGCAATAGCTTCAGAGGGATTGCGTGATACGCCACCCATGCTATGGTAGGAGGAAAGGTAGGTGGCGTAAGCGGACATCCCTGCCGGGTTTTCGGCCCGCGCTGCACGTTCATACCATTTGGCGGCTTGCTTGAAATCAACATTGCCCGCAAGACCCCATTCATACACTTGGCCGGCACGAAGCATGGCCGCCGAGTCTCCCCCTTCGGCTTTCTTGATCAGCGCCGGAAGCGCGCGCAGTTGCTCTTCCTCCTTTGGCCGGGCGTCGGCCTCTACTTCGTCGTCAATACGCTTCAGGGCAGCAAGACTGGCCCTGGGCTCTCCCAGCTCTACATCGACCCGTTTGCCGGTACCGGCTGCCATCGTGAATTCCCGTTCAAATACGCGCTCCTGCGCCTCATTCACTTTTTTGCTGGCCCGCAGTCGGATGTTGCCGGGTGCAACCGAGACATCCACCGGGCAATCGCCTTTAACCACGTCATTGATGCTGATTGTCGCACCAGCGTTTTCGCCATCACATGCGATGCGCAATGCGGCTGACGTTTGCGCAAAAGCGGAAGGCGAGGACGCCAGAAGAGCAAGGGACAAGGCCATGGAATAGTTGCACGTACGCATACTGGATTTTCCTGATCGTGAATTGATCGTGAATTGATCGTGAGTTTGGTCAAAACTGGCAACGCATCAAGAGTGGTAGCGGTACTTCTGTTTCATCCCTGGTACGTATGCATTCGAGCCGTTTATGAAAATTGAACGAGGTAGCGAGATAGGGAGGTTGGGAGACCTCACCGTGTACTCCAGATTTCACGGCTCGGGTCCAGCCATTTCTATCGATCTGCCGAGTTGCTAGTCGAATGGGCTCCAGGCAAAAACCAGACTCGGCAAGACCAGACTTTATTTCTGGCGAAATAACTGCAGGAGCAATTCGATCTTTGCGCAACGCCAGAATCCCGCCGATCCTGCGCGTTAATCGAAATCTGTTGTTCCCTATCGCGCTCTGCCTGGCGGCACGCTTCATTCCTTGATGCAACAGGTGTTCTAGTCGCCTCGCCCCCCCCGTATTGCCAATTCTTGCCGCCAAAATCCGGATTAGGTTCAAAGATGTCCTTTTCCTCAGAACTGGTCGATGCTGTTTTACGTGTCTCATCAGCGCGTTGCTGAGCGACCTGCTGGGCTTGCACGCGCTCTTGCAGCGCTTGCTCAGCCGCCTGTTGTGCGTTGTTTCTGGCGGCCTGCTCATTGGCGGCTGCCACCGCTCTGTTATTGATTTCGCTAACGCGGCGGGCCGCCTCACGACGATTTGCATCTTGCTGGGCGAGGTTGGCGACCATCTGGTTGTGGATGCCGGCTAGCTGCGCTGCCGACTGGCGGCTGTTGGCCAGTGCGCCCTGCACTGCAGCGAGCACGCCAGGGGAGGAGTCTGTTTCGACCTCTCTGGCCTGCTGAGGTGCAGAGCATCTCGCTCGGATCTCTTCAAAGTAGTCCGTTTTCCAAATCGCATCTAAACACAATGAATATAGGTCCCTACCCGTACATTCCCTCTCGCAAACTTTCGTTCGATTCGCCGAGCTGGTTTCATCTTCTTCCTCTGCCTTGCGCTTCGCAACGACGACTGCTTCTTTTTCTACCGCAAGATTCTTTTCGGCCAGGCGCAGGGTGTTTTTGGCTGCCGTACCAACTGCCACCCTGCGTGCTTTGGCCAGTTTTGCCTCGGTGCAAGTGAAATCGTGTGCCTTCGTGCATTTTTCAGCTTTCGCAACCGCGTCCTGAAAGTCGAGCATGTCCAACTGATCAAGTTGCTCGGTCATTTGCGTCAAATCAGAAGTGGCGGCGGCTTGACCAGATATGAAAATTACCGACAAAAGGCATGCGGTCAGTAACTTGAGTGCTGAAGTTGAGTGCATATGACCTCGTTCTACCGTTTTCCGAGAGTTAAGTCACCTGCCTGATACCCTGAAAATTTAACTGCGCAAAGCTCGCGCCGATTGCAAATACAAGCGAGGCGCTGTCGGGTACGGCTAAAAGCTTCATAGGTTGATTCCTGTTCCAATGGGCGATGCTTCCTCAAATCAGTTTGGGGAATTCTCGACGAAGTTACAAGGCGTCACAATGGTGCAAATGTACTATGGATACAGGACCGCCAATGAACTACGACATGGTCACGCCAGCAGACTTCGCTGGAGATCCAGCGCGGCATCAGCCAGGTCGCGCTGCGCGGCGACGAACTGCAGGCAGCGGTGCTGAATCGCTGGTTGGAAGACATGGTGTTGCCGGCCTTCGCCGGCCGGGTTCTGCCGATCGACCACCTGGTGGCCAGGCGAGCGGCGCGCCTGACGTGGGGCGACGCCCGCGACTACCGCGACCCACTGATCTCCGCGACAGGACTGGTGCACAGCGCGACGGTGGTAACGCGCAACGTCAAGCACTTCGAAGCGTCAGGGGTGCCACTGGTCAACCCCTGGAACGACTCACCATAGCCTGACAGGAAGATTTAAATAACCTATAATGTTAGGATGGTCGATAGCTTATTTAACATAATCCTTATCGTATAAAAACAGGGCGCCAATCGGTAATGGATGTCTATGCATGTCTGCGCCGGTTGAACTTTGACCCACCCTGCCGTTTGAACTTTGACCCGGGGATGGAAGCCGGCATCGTGGATGCCGGCTGTGTATAACTCTACCGCCTTCGTGCTTTCTCGCTTTCCTTTCTGATGTCAGATCGTCTGCACGAAGAAGGCGCGGAGGGCGAAGCCCGCAGCGCCTTGTCCCCGTGTGCGTGGCAGTTCAACGAGCGTTTCCAGACGAGTCCTTGCGCTCCTGCTCGCGAGCCCTGATGCGCTTCTTCGAGTTCGCCGTGGCGTGCGTGATCCGGTAGCTGTCGTTGCCTGTCTCGACGATGTGGCAGTGATGCGTGAGCCGATCCAGCAACGCAGTGGTCATCTTCGGATCCACGAACACACTGCTCCATTCGGCGAAGTCCAGGTTGGTCGTCACCACGACGCTGGTGTGCTCGTACAGTTTCGAGAGCAGGTGGAACAGCAGCGCCCCGCCAGCCTGGCTGAAGGGCAGGTAGCCCATCTCGTCGAGCACCACCGCGTCCAGGCGCAGCATGCTCGCCGCAATGCGCCCAGCCTTGCCCTGAGCCTTCTCCTGTTCCAGCGCATTGACCAGATCGACCGTCGAGTAGAACCGCACGCGCTTGCCATGCTTCGTGATGCCCGCCACGCCGATGGCAGTCGCCAGATGGCTTTTACCGGTGCCGGGCCCACCGACCAACACGACGTTGTGCGCCTCATCGGTGAAGGCCATCTCGGCCAGTTGCACCACCAGCTTGCGGTCGACCGGCGACACCTCGAAGTCGAACCCGGCAAGGTCCCGGTGCACAGGGAACTTCGCCGCGTTCATCTGGTGAGTGACCGGGTGAGTGACCGAGCGCGTGGCGCGCTCGGTGGTCTCGGCACGCAGCATCTGCTCGACCAGCCAGCGCGAACGCTCCAGCTCGGCGGCGTTCTGCTCCATCAGATCGGCCCAGGTCCCGGCCATGCCGTGCAGGCGCAGCGCCTTGAGTTCAGCGATGACGTCACGCATGACCGGCCTCCCTTGTCTTGTTCAAGTTGCGCAGCCGGTCGTAGCGCGCCGTGTCGGCGATCGGCGGTGTCATCACCTGCAGCGGCGTCTCCACGTTCTCTGGCCGCGGCGCCGCGTTCAGGCGTGCAAGCACGTTGATGACGTGTTCGACGCTCACACGCCCGGAGGGCGGTGCGCCGTCCAGCGCGAGGTCCACGGCCACCAGCACCGCCTCCAGTCCCGCTGTCGGCACCAAGGCCAGCACCCGGGCCATCAGCCGGTCGCCTCCGCTCTCGCGCAACAGTGCACGACGCAACCGCTGCAATGATTCGGGCAGATCGGTGAACGGTGCGCCATTGCGCAGCGCCCCCGGCTTCCTCTGCACCAGCGGCACATAGTGCTGCCAGTCGTAGCGCGTCTTGCTCTTGTCCGTCAGACGCTCATGCTCGGCGACGACGCCATCGCCGGCCACCACCTTCACGCGCGTCGGGTACAGGTGCGTGCTGACCATCTGCCCGGCCAGCTCGCACGGCACCGAGTAGCGGTTGCGCGCTACCGACACCAAGCAGGTGCTGCTCACCCGGGCCACCTCCTCGACGTAGCCATCGAACGCGGCCGGCATCGGCATCAACTGCACCCGCTCGTGCTCGAGCATCTCGGCAACGCTGAACTGCTTGTGCTCGGGATGCCGCACTTCCTCCCACAGTGCCCGGCAGCGTTCGCCCAGCCAGGCATTGAGCTCGTCGAAGCTGGCGAAGCGCCGCTCACGCGCGTCGATCCAGATGCGCCGGCGGCTATCCTGGACGTTCTTCTCCACGACGCCCTTCTCCCAACCCGAAGCAACGTTGCAGAAGTCCGGGTCGTACAGGTAGTGCGCGCACATCACCGCGAAGCGCGCGTTGACGGTGCGGGCCTTCCCCTTGTGCACCTTGTCCACGGCCGTCTTCATGTTGTCGTAGATGCCCCGACGCGCCACACCGCCGAGCGCGGCGAACGACCGGGTGTGGGCGTCGAACAGCATCTCGTGGCCCTGGCTCGGGTACGCCACCAGCCAGAACGCCCGGCTCGCGCACAGCTTCATGTGCGCGACCTGCAGCTTGCGGTAGATCCCGCCAATCACCAGCGCCTCGTCGCTCCAATCGAATTGGAACGCCTCGCCGAGCTCGAAGGTCAGCGGCACAAAGGCCTTGCCAACTGCAACGCCGCCTTGGCTGGCGCGCCAGGCGCGGATGAAGTCGGTCAGCTGGGTATAGCCGCCTTCGTAGCCCGCCTGGGCAATCTGCTTGAGCAGCGCCTTGGCCGTTCGCCGCTCCTTCTTCGGACGGCGCGCATCGGCCAGCAAGGCCGTCTTCACCATCTCGACGAACGGCGTCAGCTTCGTGGAAACCGCGCGGCGCTCGTACCTCGGTGGCGACGCCACCGGCGTGCGCAGGTACTTCCTCACCGTGTTGCGCGACAGGCTCGTCGCCCTGGCGATCTCTCGCACCGATTTGTTCTCGCGGTGGTGCATCCGCAGGACCTTGCCAATCATGGCCATGGTGATCACTCCTCATACCCCCACCGCTTAAAAAAGCAGCAGGGTAGGCTGAACACCCGGGTCAAATTTGAAGCGGTACAACCCTCACAGATGGGTCAATTTTCGGCCGGCGCCAACACTGACAATTGCTGCTCAGAACTTCCCGGTCTTCCGCCCTGATTCATCAAATCTGGAGTGTCGCACTTCAGGTTTGATCCGTCCTGACTGGCATTGCCTTTACGGGCAGCTTCTATCGGATTGGCATGAGCATCCATCAAAGGCTTATCTCTGCGAGATGATGACTAAATGACAGACGTGAAAAAGCCGCCCAAAGGCGGCTCGCAATCGTGCTGAAAATCGCTTAGCGGCACTCGCTCGGGGCGTACTTGGCGACCAGAGTGCCAGCCACTGCAGGAGCGGCAGCACCAAGGGCGCCGCATGCCCACTTAATATTGTCGCCGGGTGGTGCATAGCCTGCGGTGGAGGAATCGACCAGTGCGACCGGCGTCGCAGGAATGCCAGTGTAAGGACGCAAGATCAAAGTGCCGCCACCAGCTGCAGCGGTGTAAGTGATCGTGATTTGGCCGGTGGCGTTGGCGATAGTCAGAGCGGAAACATTTTTCGTCGCATTTGTAGCGGAAATAGGAGTGAATCCTGCGTCGTAAGGCTTGGAGTTGGCGGCATTGTCCGCCACGGCTTGCTTTGCAGACGATGCCAACACCAAGCCTTCGGTGACCTTGGCGCGGATCGTGTAATCCTGATACGCCGGCAGCGCCACAGCAGCCAAGATACCAATGATCGCCACAACGATCATCAACTCGATCAGGGTGAAGCCCTTTTGCACGTTGCGTGCGATGGAATGACGGTTCATTACTTACTCCAGGTTGGTTGACGGGGCCCGGGTTGTTGCCCCGGCGCAGTCTTCTCTCCGCAGCTACCGTGCCAGGGGCCAGAAGCCCCGTAACCGCCTCTTCGCGTGCAGTTCTTCACGCTTTGCTTACACAGAGTGACATATTTCGTTGTTCACGCGCCTCACGCCCTGACAAAACTTGTCATGCCGGCCGATAGTGACGATGCCTGTCCCTTCGGCCGCGCCAGCGGATTCAAACGGTCAGCACGCTCGCCGTCTGCAGCCAGCGGATGTCGTGCTGCGCCACGCCGCGCGCCTGCCAGTCGGCCGTGATGGCGTCGATCTGGCTCATGATCTCGCCGGTTTCGGCCGGCTTGGTGTGGGTGATGTAGATGGGGTAGTGCCGGCCGGGCGCGATGTGGGCCAGCTCGTCGACCAGGCTGGCGGGTGACAGGTGCAGGCTGCGCTGGGCCAGGGCCTTCTCGCGGTCGCTGAAGGCGGTTTCGATGACGAGCATGGCCACGTCGAGGGCGTTCACGCGGTCCCAGAAGGGCGGGTTGCGCTCGGTGTCGCCGCTGAAAACCCAGTGCGGCCCCTGGCCGTTGGCGCAGCGCACGGCAAAGCCGCAGGCCGGCACGGTGTGCACGGCGGGCAGCACCTCGATGGCCTTGGGGCGTCGGGCGCCGAGCTGCAGGGTCTGGCCGATGGCGATGTCGTGGAAGCTGACGAAGGGTGCCTCGCGGCTGGGGATGCTGGCGAAGTCGGGCCAGATGACGTTGTTGAAGACGTGGGCACGCAGGGCCTCGATGGTGGCGCGCAGCGCATGCACCCGCAGGGGCTGGGCCCGGCGGGAGGCGATGGCGTCGATCATGAGCGGGAGCGCCGCGATGTGGTCGAGGTGCGAATGCGTGAGCAGCACGTCGTCGATGCCGGCCATCTGCTCGAGCGTGAGGTCACCGACGCCGGTGCCGGCGTCGACGAGGAGGTCGTCGTCGACCAGAAAGGATGTCGTGCGGCAGTCCTTGGCGATGGCGCCGGAACAGCCGAGCACACGCACCTGCATTGTGAAAGACCCTCGGTTACTTGGTGTCGAAGCGGATTGCGCCGTCCCAGTCCGGGTCCTTGGGCTGCAATGCCATGGAGGCTAAACGCTTCGCGTAAAGGTGGTAAAGGACTTTTTTCGTATCTCCGGCCAGTAAAGGAGCCAGCAGGGTCCGCCCTTCCGCCCACTGCTGCGCGCGGTAAGCCGAAAGCACCAATGCCCAGCGCTCGAGCTGGGCCAGCTGGGCCACGCCCACGTCGCCGCTGCGCCCGACCGGCGTGAAGATGGCCACGGCGCGGGCCTTGCCGCGGACGTAGACGCGGTCGAGCTCCTGCCAGACGTAGAGGGGCGCGGCGCGCCGGGTGCTCTCGGCCACGAGGATCTGGGCGCCGTAGTGGGTGCCGAGGCTTTCGAGGCGGGCGGCCAGGTTGACGGCGTCGCCAACGACGGTGTAGCTGCGGCGCACGGCGGAGCCCATGTCGCCGACGCTCATGACGCCGGTGTTCAGGCCGATGCCCACACTGATCTCCGGGCGGCCGGCCTCGCGGTGGGTCAGGTTGAGTTCCCGCACGGCGGCGGCCATCTCGACGGCCGCCTGGACGGCCAGGGTGGCGTGGTCCGGCGTGTCGACCGGCGCACCCCAGAAGGCCATGACGCAGTCGCCCATGTACTTGTCGACGGTGCCGCGGTGGGCGTTGATGATGTCGGTGAGCCGGCTGAAAACGGCGTTGAGAAAGGCCTGCAGTTCGGCCGGCGCCATGGTTTCGGAAAGCTGCGTGAAGCCGCGCATGTCGCAGAACATGACGGTGAGTTCCTTGCTCTCGGCGCGCATGCTGTAGCGCTCGGGGCGCTCGAGCATTTCGTCGACCAGTTGCGGCGGCACGTAGGTGCCGAAGAGCCTTGCCAGGCCGCGCCGGGCACGCGCCTCGACGAAATAGCCCCAGCTCATGTTGAGCACGAAGGCCATGGCGAGCATCATCAACGCGACCGCCAGGGGTAGCACCAGGCCGAAGCTGGCGAAGAGCGCGGCGTTCAGCCCGATGACCACGGTGCCGACGGCCGCGCCGAGCAGCACGGCACGCGAGGCGGGCAGCAGCGACATGCCGAAGGCCAGCGTGAGCCCGGCGACGAGCAGCACCAGCACGTCGTAGCCGGGGGCGTAGTCGGGCACGAAGGGCAGCCGCCCATCGAGCAGGCCGGAGATGATGTTGGCGTGCACTTCCACGCCAGGGAAGGTGGCGCCTACCGGTGTCGCACGAAGGTCCTGCAGGCCCGGGGCCGTGGCCCCGACCAGGACGATCTTGCCCTTGAGTTCGGTGGGGGCGAGTTTGCCGGTCAGCACGTCCGCCGCGGCCACGTAGCGGAACGACCCGCCCCGCGGGCCGCCGCGCCCGCGGTAGGGCACGAGCAGGCTGGCGCTCTGGTCGACGGGCACGCGCAACTGCACGGCCGTCGACGAACTCAGCACCACCGCCTCCAGCAGGATCGGCGCGCTCGGCAGGCTGCGGGGCGCGAACGAAGGCCGGACCGCGGGCATGCCGCGCGCCTGGCGGTAGATGGCCAGGGCCAGGGATTCGTAGAAGCCCGGCGTCGCGGCGTCGCCGTCGTAGCGCGCGAGCAGGGGCGCGGCGCGCACCACGCCGTCTTCGCTAACGCCGATCAGCACGTTGATGAAGCCGCTGGCCGGCGCGGCGGCGGCCAGTGGTGCGATGCTGCCGGCGAAGCCGTTCCAGCGCGTGGCATAGGCCTGGCCGCGCGGGAAGGCTTCGGTCGACAGCACCGGCGCCGGCAGCACGCCCTTGGCATGCGGCTGGGCGGTTTGCGTGAAGTAGTAGCCGAGCGACACGCGCCGCTCGGCCAGGGACTGGGCGAAGGTGGCGTCGTAGTCGAGGCTCGGCGCGATGCGTTCCAACTCCGCCGCGAAAGCGGGGTCGTGCCGCAGCGGGCCTTCGGCCAGGCCGCGCAGGGTGGCCAGGCCGGAACTGCCGTCGGCTTCGACGAAGAGCACGTCATAGCCGAGCACGGCCGCCTGCTGCCGGCCCATGAGCTCGTCGGTCAGGCGCGCCAGCTTGTCGCGGCTCCACGGCCACTGGCCCAGCTGCTGGAGGCTGGGGTCGTCGATGTCGACGATGACGATGCGGGGGTCGAGCGTGCGCGGCATGCTCAGCCGCAGCCGCTTGTCGTAGATGAAGTTGTCGAAGGGCTCGACGAAGGGAGAGCGCCACGCGCCCGTCGCATGGGCCAGGGCCATGGCCACGGGAATCAGCGTGATGAGGATGCGCAGCCAGTGCCGGCGCAGCGCTTTCATGGCGCGCGGCGCCGATCTCGGTGGGGCCGCGCCGCCTCAGGCGTGGATGAACTGCATGCGCGTGCCGCCCAGCTCGAGCACGTCGCCATCCTGCAGGGCGACGGCCTCGGTGCCCAGCAGTTCGCCATTGAGCGTGGTGCCGCCGTCGATCGGGGCGACGACGTAGCCGTGCAGACGCCGCGTGACGGCGGCGACTGCCACGCCGGGCTTGCCGATGGTGGTGACGACTTTCTCCAGGGATAGTTCGCGTCCGGCGCCGACGCCGGAGAGCACGCGGATGGCCGCCGCAGCGACCGGCCCGCCCAGCGGCGACGACACGGTGGGTGCGCTCGACAGGGGAATGGGGCCGGAGGTGATGGGGGGCCCGACGCGCACGGGGCCGCTCGCGACGGCGCACGGCTCGCCGCCGGCCAGGTAGCGGATCTTGTACTTGCCGACTTCGATGACGTCGTTGTTCTCCAGCGCCTGCTTCTTGATGGCGCGGGCATTGACGTACGTGCCGTTGGTGCTGTTGAGGTCTTCAAGGTAGACGTCGCCGCCGATCATGTGCAGCACGGCATGCTCGCCGCTGATCGCCAGATTGTCGATCACGATGTCGTTGTAAGGCCGCCGGCCCAGCGTGGTTCGGTCCTTGGCGAGCGTCACCTCCTTGATGACAACCCCGTCGATCGAAACGATCATTTTCGGCATGGCCGACTCCTGAACTGCCTGTTTGTATCAGCGGGCCTGTGGAACGGCAGATTCCTGGGCCTCGTTACCCCTGGGCTCGCACCAGTTCATCACCGGCAGCCCTCGCCAGGACGACCGAAATATTGTCCCTGCCGCCATTGTCGTTCGCAGCTGCAACCAAAAGTAGTGCTTTCTGGGATAAGTCGCAATTTTGTAACAGAAGCGTGCAAATCTCCCCGTCGCTCACCATCTCGCTGAGGCCATCGGAGCAGAACAGGTACAGGTCACCGACCTGCGCCTCGTGGTCGTGCATCTCCAGGTCGACGGAGGCCTCGATGCCCAGTGCGCGGGTCACGAGGTTGCGGTGCGGCGACTGCGCCGCTTGCGCCAGCGTGATGAGGCCGGCATCCAGTTGCTCCTGCAGCAGCGAATGGTCGCGTGTCAGCAGGTCGAGCCGGCCGGCCCGCAGCCGGTAGCAGCGCGAGTCGCCGATGTGGCCAACCACCACCCGCTGCGGCCCGAAGGCGCCCAGCACCAGCGTCGTGCCCATGCCCTGGAGTTGCATGTTCGCGACACCGGCCTCGAGGATCGCGGCATTGGCCTCGTCCGTGCCGGCCTGCAGGGCGCGCTTGATGGCCCGCACATGCGCATCGACACCGGCATGCGCCAGCCAGCGCCCGAAGCTGGCCTGCAGCAGGGCGATCGCCATGCCGCTGGCCACCTCGCCGCCGTTGTAGCCGCCCATGCCGTCGGCCAGGATGGCCAGGCCGAGCGAGGCGTCGAAGGCAATGGCGTCCTCGTTGTTGGACCGCACCCGGCCCGCGTCGGTGAGCGCGGCGAAATCCCATGACCGGATGCTGTCCTCGGAGGACGAAGGGGTGAGGTCAGGGCGGTTCATGGGGGGCTACGGCAAGGGCGTGCGGTGCGTCAGTGGGCCGGCGCGTGGGCGCCGCGGCGCCCCAGCCAGCGCCCGACGAACACCACGAAGGCGGCGCCGGCAGCCGCAGCCGCGTAGTGCAGCCACGGGTTGGCGGCCAGCACGTCGCGCAGGAAGACGTCGCTGACGATGGTTTCGCCGCCGACCCAGCCGATGAGTGCCGCGCCGAGCATCACGATGATGGGGAAGCGTTCCATCAGCTTGATCATGAGCGTGCTGCCGAAAATCACCAAGGGAATGCTGATGGCCAGGCCCAGGATCAGCAGCGTGGTGTCGCCCTGTGCGGCAGCCGCCACGGCGATCACGTTGTCCAGGCTCATCACGAGGTCGGCGATCAGGATGGTGCGCACGGCCGCCATGAGGCTGCCGTATTCCTTGCTTTCGCCTTCGCCCTCTTCCTCGTCACCGAGCAGTTGCAGGCCGATCCACAGCAGCAGCAGGCCGCCGACGACCTGCAGGAAGGGCAGGCTCAGCAGCTTGGCCGCCACCACCGTCAGCACGATGCGCAGCACCACGGCCGCGCCCGAGCCGAAGAGCACGGCTTTTTTCTGCTGCGCGGGCGGCAGCGAGCGGGCGGCCAGCGCGATCACCACCGCGTTGTCGCCCGAAAGAATGATGTTGATCCAGACAATCTTGATCAGGCCGATCCAGAAGTCGGCGCTTTGAAGGAGTTCCATGTCTCTATTCCACTGTTATGTATAGAAAAAGCGCCCGCAATTGGATTGCGAGCGCTCTTCGTTTGTGTGTGGTGCGAAACGCGAGTCTTACAGCTTGGCCTTGAGCAGCTTGGCAAGTTCCGAGAAGTTGCGCGTCACGGTGAAGCCGGACTCTTCCATGATGGCGAGCTTGGCATCGGCCGTGTCGGCACCGCCGGAGATCAGCGCGCCGGCGTGGCCCATGCGCTTGCCCGGAGGCGCCGTGACACCGGCGATGAAGCCGACGACCGGCTTCTTCATGTTGAGCTTGCACCAGCGGGCGGCGTCGGCTTCGTCCGGGCCGCCGATCTCGCCGATCATGATGACCGCGTCGGTGTCCGGATCGTCGTTGAACGCCTTCATCACGTCGATGTGCTTGAGGCCGTTGATCGGGTCGCCGCCGATGCCGACCGCCGACGATTGGCCGAGGCCGATTTCGGTCAGTTGCGCCACGGCTTCATAGGTCAGCGTGCCCGAGCGCGAGACCACGCCGATGCGACCCTTGCGGTGGATGTGGCCGGGCATGATGCCGATCTTGATCTCGTCGGGCGTGATCAGGCCGGGGCAGTTCGGGCCGAGCAGCAGCGTCTTCTTGCCGCCGGCGGCTTCCTTGGCCTTCATCCTGTTGCGCACTTCGAGCATGTCCTTGACCGGGATGCCTTCGGTGATGCAGATCGCCATGTCCAGGTCGGCTTCGACGGCTTCCCAGATGGCGGCGGCGGCGCCGGGTGGCGGCACGTAGATGACGGACACGGTGGCGCCGGTCTGCGATGCGGCTTCTTTCACCGAACCGAAGATCGGAATGCCGAAGATCGACTCGCCGGCCTTCTTCGGGTTCACGCCTGCGACGAAGGCGTTCTTGCCGTTCGCGTATTCCTGGCACTTTTCCGTGTGGAACTGACCGGTCTTGCCGGTGATGCCCTGGGTGATGACCTTGGTGTCTTTGTTGATGTAGATCGACATGACTTGTTCCTTACTTGGCGACTGCCGCAACCACTTTTTGGGCCGCGTCGGCCATCGTGTCGGCGCTGATGATGGGCAGGCCCGAATCGGCCAGCATCTTCTTGCCTTCGACTTCGTTCGTGCCCTTCATGCGCACGACCAGCGGCACGGAGAGGTTCACGGCCTTGCAGGCTGCGATCACGCCGGTGGCGATGGTGTCGCACTTCATGATGCCGCCGAAGATGTTGACCAGGATGCCCTTGACGTTCTTGTTCTTGAGCATGATCTTGAAGGCCTCGGTCACCTTCTCGGGGGTGGCACCGCCGCCCACGTCCAGGAAGTTGGCCGGCTCGCCGCCGAACAGCTTGATGGTGTCCATGGTGGCCATCGCCAGGCCGGCGCCGTTGACCAGGCAGCCGATGTTGCCGTCCAGCGAGATGTAGGCGAGGTCGAACTTGGAGGCTTCGACTTCGGCCGGATCTTCTTCGTCGAGGTCGCGCAGGGCGACGATCTCGGGGTGGCGGAACAGCGCGTTCGGGTCGAAGTTGAACTTCGCGTCGAGCGCCATGATGTTGCCCTTGCTGTCACGGTTGAGCGGGTTGATCTCGACCAGCGAGGCGTCCGTCTCCATGTAGCAGGTGTAGAGCTTCTTGAACACGTCGACGGCCTGGGCGGTCGAGTCGGCCGGAATGCCGATGCCGTCGGCGATTTCCTTGGCTTGCGCGTCGGTCAGGCCCAGCAGCGGGTCGGCGTAGACAGTGATGATCTTCTCGGGCGACGAGTGCGCCACTTCTTCGATGTCCATGCCGCCTTCGCTCGAGGCGATGAACGCGACCTTCTGCGTGGCGCGGTCGGTCACGGCGGACACGTAGTATTCCTTCTGGATGTCGGCGCCGTCTTCGATGTACAGGCGGCGGACCTTCTGGCCTTCGGGGCCGGTCTGGTGCGTGACGAGCTGCATGCCGAGGATCTCGCCGGCGAGCTTCTTCACGTCTTCGATGCTCTTGGCGACCTTGACGCCGCCGCCCTTGCCGCGGCCACCCGCGTGAATCTGGGCCTTGACCACCCACACGGGGCCGCCAAGTTTCTGGGCGGCCTCGACCGCCTCCTGGACCGTGTATGCCGGAATGCCGCGCGGCACGGGCACGCCGAACTTGGCAAGAATTTCCTTGCCTTGGTACTCGTGAATCTTCATGAGGTGTCTCTCGGAACGGAGGTTGAAAACAGGAGAGGGATGCGCTGTTGTTCGCGGGCCACGGCGCTCCGCAGGGCGGGGGCGGCGAACAACAGGCGACTGTATCATGGTGCGCCGCACCAATGGCGCCTGCGCGCCTGCGGTCATCACGTAGCCCCTCATCGGTACCCACCACCATGGCCAAGGTCTTCATCGACGGCGAAGCCGGCACCACCGGCCTCCAGATTCGCGAGCGGCTCGCGAAGATGCCCCAGATCGAACTCGTCAGCATCGCGCCCGAGCTGCGAAAAGACGCGAACGCCAAGCGCGACCTGATGGCCGGTGTCGACCTCGTCATCCTCTGCCTGCACGACGACGCGGCCATCGAATCCGTCGCGCTCATCGACCAGCTGCCGGGCAGGAAGCCCAAGATCATCGACGCCTCGACGGCGCACCGCACGCACCCCGACTGGGTGTTCGGCTTCCCCGAGCTGGCCGAAGGCCACTGGCAGGCGGTCGCCAAGGCCCAGCGCGTGGGCAACCCCGGCTGCTACGCCACCGGCGCGATCGCCATCGTGCGCCCGCTGGTCGATGCCGGGCTGCTGCCGGCCGACTTCCCCATCGCGCTGCCCTCCGTCAGCGGCTACTCGGGCGGCGGCCGCACCATGATCGAGGCCTACGAGCAGGGCGAGGCGCCGCCCTTCGAGACCTACGCGCTGGGCCTCAAGCACAAGCACATCCCCGAGATCATGAAGTTCACCGGCCTCACGCGCCGGCCGGTCTTCATCCCCTCGGTGGGCAACTTCAAGCAGGGCATGCTGGTGCAGCTGCCGCTGCACCTGGACGACCTGCCGGGCCGGCCCAAGGCGGCCGACCTGCACGACGCCCTGGCCGCGCACTACGCGCAGAGCAACACGCCCGAGAAGTTCGTCACGGTGCTGCCGCCCACGCCGGACGGCAAGCTCGAGCCCACGGCCCTGAACGACACCAACCAGCTCGAACTGCGCGTCTTCCCGAACGAGGACCATCGCCACGCCGTGGTGATCGCCCGGCTCGACAACCTGGGCAAGGGCGCCAGCGGCGCGGCGGTGCAGAACCTCAAGCTGATGCTGGGGCTCTGAGCGCCTCTGCTAGTGGCCTTGGCTGAGCCGCTCGGCCATTCTGGTTTGCCAGCCAGGGCCGGTCGCCTTCCAGCGCTCGATGACGTCGACGGGCAAGCGCAGCGAGATCAGCTTGCGCGGGTGCGCCGACACCGGTCGACCGCCCTTGTTGACCTTGGCGCGGGCCAGCATGCCGTCCGTGAGTTCGGGCAGCTCGTCGTACTCGCCAGCGCTGACGGTATGCGCGTCCACGCGATTCAGGTCAGATTTGAAGGAGGGGCGTGATGCGGGCTTGTTCGCGTTCATTGGCTTTCCTCATGCTGAAGACATGGCGATCCGCGCCACGCGGTGTGTAGCCCACGACCACCATCCGGCCGTCCAGGAGGCCATAGCAGATGATGCGTGGCTCACCGTAGTCCTGCCGGATGTCTTCCACCTCCAGTGTCACGCCGGCGAAGACCTGAGCGGCATCGGCGAAGTCCAGCCCGCGCTCCGCCAGCGTCTTGTCTCGCTTGGCCGGGTCGAACCTGATTCGCACGAGGTTATCGTATCTACAATAACCTGACTGGGCAAGCTTGTTTCGGCGCTTGCCGGGCGCGTCGCATCAACGCAGCATGGCCGACATCGCCGAACAACTGTTGAGCATGCGCACCGCATGCTCGACGCTCGGTGCGGCGAAGCGCAGTTCGACCGGCGTGACGCGCTCGAAGGTGGGCCACTGGCAGAACAGGTCGGCCAGCGCCGGGGTCTGCGTGCGCAGCGTCACGCGCAGCGGCGTCGGCCACACGAGCGGCCGGGCCGCTGCCCGCGCGGCCAGCGCCTCGGCGACGCCCGCACGGATCGCCGTGCACGACTGCGCGGGCGACAGCGAGATGCCGCTGGTCTGCCCCGTCGCGCGCTTGGTCTGCACGAAGGTCGCATGCGGGAACAGCGGCCGGTTCTCGGCGATGAACAGGTCGTCGCCGCTGGCCATCAAGACCGGCGCACCGTATTCACCGGCGAGCGCGCCGTAGAGACCGGCCTCGCTCATCGGCTGGCCGTCGAACTCGATGGCTGCGAACGCGAAGCTGTTGATGGTGTGCGCGAGGATGCCGGCGCCCTGCGCGCGCGCGTGGTAGCCAACCATGCAGACGCCGTCCATGCCCAGCTCCACGCCCGCCACCATGCTCAGGTAGCGCGGCTTGCCCTGGATCGCCTGCGCGCGCGGGTCGAGCGCGTCGGGCAGCAGGTTGCGGAAGTCGCCGTGCGAGTCGTTCACGTAGACCTCGGTCGCGCCGCCGTCGAAGGCACCGGCGATGGCGGCGTTGGCTTCGTCGGTCATCCAGCGGCGGGCGCGTTCGTATTCGCCATTGCCCGCGCGCGTCTGCTGCGGGTGGTAGACGCCGGCCACGCCTTCGATGTCGGTGGAGATCAGGATTTTCATGAGGGCTTGAAGGTGAAGGGGGCGAAGGCAGCGTGCGGCCAGTCGCGCAGCAGCTCGGTCAGCGCCGGCCGGACGTGGCCGTCGCGCCCGACGAAGGCGCTCGCCCGCCACAGCGCGTGCAGGATGGCCTGCTCCACGCTGTCGGCCACGGCCTGGAACAGGCCGTCGAGTAGCGCGTCGTGCAGCAGCGTGACGGCGGGCATGGGCGCGGTCGGCCACTGCGGCAGCGTGTAGGCGGTCGAAAAGGCCAGCGCGATGTCGCCGCTGCCGTGGCCGAAAACCGAGCCGGTGCGCGCCAGGCCCGCGCCGGCGCGCAGCGACAGCCGGCGCAGCTGGCGCGCGTCCAGCGGCGCATCGGTCGCGATCAGAACGATGATGGAGCCCTTCTCGGGCCCGGCCGGCGGCGTGTCGCTCAGTTGCGTCGCGATCTGCGCGCCGACCGCGTGGCCGGCAATGACGAGGTTGTCGAGCCGCCCGTAGTTGGCCAGCACCAGCGCGCCGACGGTGTGCGCGCCGCTGCGGCGCGAGGCGCTGCCGATGCCGCCCTTGAGCGCAAAGCTGGTCATGCCGCGCCCTGCCCCCACCGAGCCTTGCGCGAAGACCTCGCCGGCGTCCGACCAGGCCCGCAGATAGTCAGCCTCGCCCACCGCCATGCGCTGGATGTCGTTGAGGAAGCCGTCGTTGCACTCGAAGACCAGCGGGTTCACCGTCGGCAGGTCGCGGCCGCAGTCGGGGTGGGCCGCGACGCACTGGCGGATCTGCGCGGCGGCGACGGCCGGCACCGAGAAGGTGTTGGTCAGCGCGATCGGCGTCTCGAGCACGCCGAGCTCCTCGACCTGCACCAGCCCCACGCTCTTGCCGAAGCCGTTGAGCACCGCGAAGCCCGCGGGCACGCGCTGCAGGTACGGGTCGCCGCCGTGCGGGCGCACCACGGTCACGCCCGTGTGCACGTCGCCTTCGTCGAGCGTCGCGTGGCCGACGGTGACGCCCGCCACGTCGGTGATTGCATCGCGCGTGCCCGAAGGCAAGCTGCCGATGCGCGGGACCGGGAGGGCCATGGCTACAGCCGGTCGATCTTCGGATCGAGCGCGTCGCGCAGGCCGTCGCCCAGCAGGTTGAAGGCCAGCACGGTGAGGAAGATCGCGAGCGACGGGAACAGCGCGACGTGCGGCGCGTTGACCATGTCGGCACGCGCCTCGTTGAGCATCGCGCCCCACTCCGGCGTCGGCGGCTGCGCGCCCAGGCCGAGGAAGGACAGGCTCGCCGCCGTGATGATCGAGGTACCCAGCCGCATCGTGAAGTACACGACGATGGCCGAGATGGTGCCGGGCAGGATGTGCCGCAGCAGGATGGTCCGGTCGCTCGCGCCGATGCTCTGCGTGGCCTCGATGTAGGTCAGGTTCTTGAGCACCAGCGTGTTGCCGCGCACCAGGCGCGCGAAGGCCGGCACGCTGAACACCGACACGGCGATCACGACATTGACCATGCCGCTGCCGAGAATGGCGACCACACCGAGCGCGAGCAGCACGCCCGGAAAGGCGAAGAGCACGTCGGAGATGCGCATGACGATACGGTCCCACCAGCCGCCGTAGTAGCCGGCCAGCAAACCGAACACGGTGCCGACGATGGCGCCCAGCACCACCGAGAAGAAGCCCGCGGCCAGCGAGATGCGCGTGCCCATCAGGATGCGACTGAAGATGTCGCGGCCCAGCGGGTCGACACCGAACCAGTGCACCAGCGACGGGCCTTGGTTGATGCGGTCGTAGTCGAAGAAATTCTCGGCGTCGTAGGGCGCGATCCACGGCGCGAGCACCGCGATCAGCACCAGCAGGCCCACGAAGATCAGCGCGCCGAAGGCCACATGCTGCATGCGGAACTTGCGCCAGAACTCGCGCCAGGGCGTGCGCACCGTGTGGTCGGCAGCGACCGTGGAAGAAGTCGTCATGGTCGGGGCTTCACTTGTAGCGGATGGTCGGGTTGATGAAGCCATACAGCACGTCGACCACCAGGTTGATCAGGATGAACTCGAGCGAGAACAGCAGCACGAGCGTCTGGATGATGGGGTAGTCGCGCATCTCGATCGCGTCGACCAGCAGACGGCCCAGCCCCGGCCAGTTGAAGACGGCCTCGACCACGATCGAGCCGCCGAGCAGGAAGCCGAACTGCAGGCCCATCATGGTGACGACGGGAATCAGCGCATTGCGCAGGCAGTGCTTGAGCACCACCCACTTCTCGCTCACGCCCTTGGCGCGCGCGGTGCGCACGAAGTCTTCCTGGATCACCTCGATGAAGGACGAGCGCGTGAAGCGCGCCATCACGGCCGCGACGGCGGCCCCCAGCGTGAGCGAGGGCAGGATGTAGTGGCGCCACGAGTCGGCACCGACGGTGGGCAGCCAGCCCAGCTGCACCGAGAACACCTGCATCAGCAGCATGCCCAGCGCGAAGGCGGGAAAGGAGATGCCCGAGACCGCCAGCGTCATGCCGATGCGGTCGGGCCATTGGTTGCGGTACACGGCCGACACGATGCCGATGACCATGCCGAAGACCACCGCCCACACCATGCTGGTGAGGGTGAGCAGCAGCGTGGGCATGAAGCGCTCGGCGATCTCGGTCGACACCGGGCGCTTGGAGCGCAGCGAGGTGCCGAAGTCGCCCTGCACGATGTTCACGAAGAAGTTGAGGAACTGCTGGGGCAGGGGCTTGTCGAGCCCCAGGTCCTGGCGAACCAGTTCGACCGTCTCGGGGCCGGCGTCGACGCCCGCCGCGAGCCGCGCCGGATCGCCCGGCAGCATGTGGACGAACAGGAACACCAGCACCGCGACGATGAAGAGCGTCGGCAGCAGACCCAGCAGGCGCTTGAGGATGTAGGAAGTCATCGTCGCGGAAACTACGTTGACGCGTTTACTTCAGGTCGACGTCGTCGAAGTTGAAGCTGCCGTCCGGGATCACGTAGAAGCCGGCCAGGTTGCGCGCGCGCACCGACAGCAGTTGCTCCGTCACCAGGAACGCCCAGGGTGCATCCTTCCAGATGCGTTGCTGCACGTCCGCGTAGATCTTCGCCTTGGCCGGCAGGTCGGTCGTCACCAGCGCCTTCTTGATGCCGGCGTCGACCTCGTCGTTCTTGTAGTAAGCCGTGTTGAAGAGCTTCGGCGGGAACGACTCGGAGGCCAGCAGCGGACGCAGCGCCCAGTCGGCTTCACCGGTCGACGAGGACCAGCCCACGTAGTACATGCGCACCGGCGCGGTGGCCGGGTCCTGCGCGCTCTCGACGCGTTCGACGCGCTGGCCCGCTTCAAGCGCCTGCACCTGCACCTTGATGCCGACCTGGCCCAGCTGCTGCTGCACGAACTGGATCACCTTCTGCGCGGTCGTGTAGTTGTAGGCCGACCAGAGGATGCTCTCGAAGCCGTTCGGGTAACCGGCTTCCTTCAGCAGCTCCTTCGCCTTGGTCGGGTTGTAGGGCCACGGGCCCAGCTTGACCGCGCCGTCGACGCCCTTGGGCAGCACGCCTTCGGCCGGGATCGCGTAGCCCGAGAAGGCCACCTTCACCAGCGCTTCCTTGTTGATCGCGTAGTTGATGGCTTCACGCACCTTCGGGTTGTCGAAGGGCTTCTGCTGCGTGTTGAAGGAGATGTAGCGCTGGATGATCGACGGCGCGGCCGTCACTTCCAGGCTGGGCTTGCCCTGCAGGTTCTGTGCGGCTTCGGGCGGCATCGGGAAGGCGAAGTGCGCCTCGTTGGTCTGCATCATCGCGGCGCGCGTGTTGTTGTCCACCACCGGACGCCAGGTGATCGAGTCGACCTTCGGGTAGCCCTTGCGCCAGTAGCCGTCGAACTTGGCGACCTTCAGGTAGTCGGTCGATTTCCATTCGACGAACTTGAAGGGGCCGGTACCGACCGGGTTCTGCGCGATGCCCTTGCTGCCGAACTTGGCGAGCGCCGCCGGCGAGATGATCACGGCGGACGGATGCGCCAGCGTGTTCATGAACGGCGAGAAGGGCTCGGTGAGCGTGAACTTGACCGTGGTCGCGTCGACCGCTTCGGTCTTGGCGATGTTCTTGTAGAGGTTGTAGCGCTTGAGTTTGTTGTCGGGGTTGGTCACGCGGTCGAAGGTGGCCTTCACCGCTTCGGCGTTGAAGTCGGTGCCGTCGTGGAACTTGACGCCGCTGCGCAGCTTGATCGTGTAGACCAGGCCGTCCGGGCTGACCGTGTAGCCGGTGGCGAGCACCGGCACCATCTTCATGTCCTTGTCGAAGCCGTAGAGGCCTTGGTAGAAGGACTTGGCCACGGCCTGCGACAGCGTGTCGTTCGCATCGTACGGGTCGGTCGTCGTGAAGTTCGACTGCACAGCGACCACGATGTCCTTGGCGGCATGGGCGGACAGCGCGACACCGGCCAGGGCCAGCGCGCCTGCGATTCGGGAAAGGCGTTGGGTGAACATGCGAAGACTCCTTTGAAGTCGGTTGGGTGGGGATGAAAACGAAAACTGAAACGGGTCAGACGACCGGATGCCGCGCGACGAAGTGGCCCGGGCCGACCTCGACCAGCGGCTGCACGTCGGGCTCGTAGCCCACCGGGTGCACCGGGCTCGGGATCTCGCCCTTCTGCAGCGTGCGGCCGATGTGCCGCCGCGTCGGGTCGGCCACCGGCACCGCGGCCATCAGGCGCTTGGTGTAGTCGTGCTGCGGGTTCTCGAAGATCGCGCGGCGCGGGCCGATCTCGACGATCTGGCCGAGGTACATCACGGCCACGCGGTGGCTCACGCGCTCGACCACGGCCATGTCGTGCGAGATGAAGAGAAAGGCCACGCCCAGTTCGCGCTGCAGGTCGAGCAGCAGGTTGACGATCTGCGCCTGGATCGACACGTCCAGCGCCGACACCGATTCGTCGGCCACCACGACCTTGGGGTTCAGCGCCAGCGCGCGCGCGATGGCGATGCGCTGCCGCTGGCCGCCGGAGAACTCGTGCGGGTAGCGCTGTGCATGGTCGGCCGGCAGGCCGACCTTCTCGAGCAGCCAGCGCACGCGCGCCTGCGCTTCGTCGCCGCTGGCGATGCCGTGCACCAGCAGCGGCTCCATGATCGAGTAGCCCACCGTCACGCGCGGGTCGAGCGAGGCGAACGGGTCCTGGAAGATGAACTGGATGTCGCGGCGCAGCGCCTGCACGTCCTTCTTCGGCAGTTCAAGGATGTTGCGGCCGTTGAATTCGATCGCGCCGCGCTGGCTCTCGACCAGGCGCAGCAGCGAGCGGCCGGTGGTCGACTTGCCGCAGCCCGACTCGCCCACCAGCGCCAGCGTCTCGCCGGCGTGCAGGTCGAAGCTCAGCTTCTCCACCGCATGCACGCGGCGCGTGACGCGGCCGAGGATGCCGCTGCGCAGGTCGAAGCGCGTGACCAGGTCCTTGACGCGCAGGATGGGCGGCTGGTCTTGGCGCACGGTGTCTTGCGGCACGGCGGCGGTCGGCGTGGCGTTCTCGTCGACCCGCAGCAGCTCGAACTTGGCCGGCAGGTCGGTGCCGCGCATCGCGCCCAGCTGCGGCACGGCCGACAGCAGGGCGCGCGTGTAGGCATGGCGCGGCTGCGCGAAGACCGCTTCCGACGGGCCGGCCTCGACCTTGTCGCCGCGGTACATCACGAGCACGCGGTCGGCCACCTCGGCCACCACGCCCATGTCGTGCGTGATGAAGAGCACGCCCATCTGCATCTCGGTCTGCAGTTCGCGGATGAGCTGGAGGATCTGCGCCTGGATGGTCACGTCGAGCGCGGTGGTCGGCTCGTCGGCGATCAGCAGCGACGGCTTGCACGACAGCGCCATCGCGATCATCACGCGCTGGCGCATGCCGCCCGAGAGCTGGTGCGGGAAGCGGTCGAGCACGTTCTTCGCTTCGGGGATGCGCACCAGTTCGAGCATGCGCAGCGCCTCGGCGCGCGCGGCGGCGCGGTCTTTGTTCTGGTGGATCGCGATGGCCTCGGCGATCTGGTCGCCGGCGGTGAACACGGGGTTCAGCGAGGTCATCGGCTCCTGGAAGATCATCGCGATGTCGGCGCCGCGGATGCCGCGCATCGTGGCGTCGGACGCGCGCGCCAGGTCGAGCACCTGGCCGTTGCGGCGGCGGAAGGCCATGCGGCCGTCGATGATCCGGCCGCCGCCGTATTCGACCAGCCGCATCAGCGCCAGCGAGGTCACGGACTTGCCCGAACCCGATTCGCCGACGATGGCCAGCGTCTCGCCGCGCTCGACGTGGAACGAGAGGTTGCGCACCGCGTCGACGACGCGCTCCGAGGTCGAGAAGCGGACGGTGAGGTCGTCGACCGCCAGCACCTGGCTGTCGGGCAAGGTCAGCGTGGAAGCGGAAGCAAGGGCAGGCGGTGGCGCGGTGAGGACGGCAGACATGGCGACCCGTTTCAACGGTGGATGGCGGTGTGGGGCGCTTCGGCGCCCCGGGCATGGGCGCGGTACATGCCCTCGGTGTTGAACGGGAGGCACAGGTTGCCGAGCCGGTCGACCGCGATCAGCCCGCCACGGCCGCCGATGGCCGGCAAGCTCTGCAGGACGACGGCGTCGGTCGCTTCCTGCAATGTCTGCCCGGCATAGCGCATGCGCGCGCAGACGTCGTAGGCCGCGACCACACGCATGAACATCTCGCCGCTGCCGGTGCACGACACCGCGGCCGTCGCGTCGTCGGCGTAGGTGCCGGCGCCGATCAGCGGCGAATCGCCGATGCGGCCGACGCGCTTGTTCGTCATGCCGCCGGTCGACGTGGCCGCGGCCAGGTGGCCGTGCATGTCGAGCGCGACCGCGCCGACCGTGCCGAACTTGCTGCCTTCGACCAGCGGCGGACCGTCGTGGTCGAGCGCCACGCGGTCGGTCGCGAGCGCCTGCATCAGCTGCTGCCGCCGCGCCTCGGTCGAGAAGTAGCTCGGCTCGACCATTTCCAGGCCCCACTGGCGCGCGAAGGCTTCGGCGCCCGCGCCGGCCAGCAGCACATGGGCGCCGTCCTCCATCACGGCACGCGCGGCGTGCACCGGTCGGCGGATGCGGCTCACGCCGGCGACCGCACCGGCGCGCCGGTCGGCGCCGTTCATCACGGCGGCGTCGAGCTCGTGCGTCTCGTCATGCGTGAACACCGCGCCGTGGCCGGCGTTGAACAGCGGGCAGTCCTCCAGCATCTCGACCGCCAGGCAGACCGCATCGAGCGCGCTCGCGCCGCGCAGCAGCGCCGCCTGGGCGGCAGCGACGATCGCGTGCAGCGCATCGCGGTAGGGCTGGGCGCTGGCGGAATTCGGTGCCACGGCAGCGATGGTGCCGGCGCCGCCATGGATGGCGATCACGGGGGTGGTGTTCATGATGGTGTCTCGTTCTTGCGTGTCGACCCGGAGGCGGCGGTGTCACGGGCGCGCTCGGCCGCGTCGGCGCGCAGGCCCTGCGCCCCGTGCAGCCAGGGCACGACCGACTCCATCACGCTGCCGGCCATCTGGAACGCGCCCGGCGTGCGCAGCGCGACGGCGCTGGTCAGCGCCTCGATCACGGCCAGCGCGCTGGTCTCGCAGTTCGGACGGTAGCGGGTTTCGCTCTGCGCATACAGCACCACGTCGGCCAGCGGCGCCAGCGGGGAACTGGGCCGGTCGGTCAGCGCCAGCACGCGCACGCCGTGCGCCCGCGCGATGCCGGCGAGCGTGACGGTGTCGGTCAGGTAGCGCGGGAAGCCGATGGCCACCAGCAGGTCGCGCTCGGTGCCGCGCGCCACCGAGCGGGCGCCGTGCGTCACGCCGCTGGGCGTGGGCAGCAGGCGCAGGTCGGCGCAGTAGGCGTCGAGCCCGTGGTGCAGCAGGCCGGCGAGCCAGGCGCTGGCGCCGAAGCCGGCGATGTAGACCGTGCGGGCGTCGAGGATGTGCTGCACCGCCCGCTCGCAGGCGCCGTAGTCCAGCGTGCGGCGGGTCGCCTCGATGTTGCGGTGGCTTTCTTCCAGCGCCGTGGCGAACACCTCCGCCACGGTCGACGGCTGCGCCAGGTTGCCGCGCAGCTGCTCCACCGGTGCGATCAGCGGCTCGAACCCCCGCACCAGCTCGGCCCGGAAGCTGGCGTAGCCCTCGTAGCCCAACGCCCGCGCGAAGCGGTTGGCCGTCGCCACCGACACGCCCGCCGCTACCGCCAGCTCGTCGATCGGCAGCGTGGCGACCTGCAGCGGGTGCGTGAGCACGTAGTCGGCCACCTGCCGGTGCGAACGCGTCAGGCGCGGCAGTTCCTGCGCGATGCGTTGCGCCACCGTGGTGCTGCTGACGGGAGTAGGAAGCGGGGTCATGCCTCGATGGATGCACGCTTTGCGGGCATAAAAGTAAATTTCATTACAAATATACCTGCGCAAAGAAAACTTTTGGTCATTTCCATGCGTGACGCAAATTCCGGGCCCGCGGCCGGTCGCGTCAGGGGAGCCCGGGTCGGGGCGTCAGCCGAGCATGCTGCCCGTATCGCGGTAGCGCACATGCCACGACAACGCCTTCTCCAGCACATGCGGCGTCTGCCCGCCGCGCGTGGCGACGGCTTCTTCGTGGTACGCGAGCAGCATGTCGCGGTAGGGCTGGGCCGTGCAGTTGGCGATGATCAGGCGCGCCCGTTCGCGCGGGGCCAGGCCGCGCAGGTCGGCCAGGCCGACTTCGGTAACCAGGATGTCCACGTCCTGCGGGATATGGTCCACGTGCGAGACCATCGGCACGATGCTCGACACCGCGCCGCCCTTGGCCACCGACTTGGTCGCGAAGATCGACAGGTAGGCGTTGCGCGCGAAGTCGCCCGAGCCGCCGATGCCGTTCATCATGTGCGTGCCGAGCACATGCGTCGAATTGACGTTGCCGTAGATGTCGGCCTCGAGCGCCGTGTTGAGCGCGATGATGCCGAGCCGGCGGATGATTTCGGGGTGGTTGCTGACCTCCTGCGTGCGCAGCACCAGCCGGTCCTTGTACGCATCGAGGTGGCCGAACACCTGCGCGGCGCGCGTCGGCGAGAGCGTGATCGACGAGCCCGACGCGAAGTCGAGCTTGCCGGCATCGAACAGGTCGAAGGTCGAGTCCTGCAGCACCTCCGAGTACATGCTCAGGTGCCGGAACGGGCCGGCGCCCAGCCCCGACATCACGGCATTGGCGACGGTGCCGATGCCGGCCTGCAGCGGCAGCAGCCGCTCGGTGAGCCGGCCCTGCGCGACCTCGCGCTGGAAGAACTCGACCAGGTGCCCGGCAATGGCCGCCGTCTCGGCATCGGCGGGCAGCACGGTCGAGGTGCTGTCGGCCTTGTCGGTGATGACGATGGCGACGATCTTCTCCGGCGGGATCTCGATGGCGGTGGTGCCGATGCGGTCGTACGGCGTCATGAGCGGCATCGGCTCGCGCTGCGGGCGATGCTTGGGAATGAAGATGTCGTGCAGGCCTTCGAGTGCGGTCGACTGCGAGGTGTTGATCTCGATGATGACCTTGTCCGCCAGGATCGCGAAGCTGGCGCTGTTGCCGATGGAGGTGGTCGGCACGATGGCACCGGTCTCGGTGATGGCCACCGCCTCGATCACGGCGATGTCGATGGGCGGGATCTGCCGGGTGCGCAGCAGTTCGACCGTCTCCGACAGGTGGTGGTCGATGAACATCACCTCGCCGCGGTTGATCGCGGCGCGCAGCGTCGGGTCGGCCTGGAAGGGCATGCGGCGCGCGATGGCGCCGGCCTCGGCCAGCGTGCGGTCGATGTCGCTGCCGAGCGAGGCGCCCGTCATGAGCGTGATCTTCAGCGGCTCGCGGCGGGCGCGCTCGGCCAGGGCCAGCGGCACCGCCTTGGCGTCGCCGGCGCGCGTGAAGCCGCTCATGCCGACGACCATGCCGTCGCGGATCCATTCGGCGGCGGCGTCCGCGCTGGTGACGCGGCTCAACAGTTCGGGCAGGCGGATGCGGCTTTCGTAGGACATGGCGGGTTCTCGTGGACGGGGCAGCGGACGGGGAAGGGAAAGGGAAAGGGGAAGGGCGCAGGACTCATTGCAGCCGGTAGTCGAACGGCTGGAGCGGCGGCGGCGCGGGCGCACCGACCGTCTCCAGCAGGTCGATGTCCAGCGTGCGGCAGATGGCCTCGAGCGGCAGGTCGTTGGGCTCGATGCCGAAGGGTTCCTCGATCTCGTCGCCCAGCGCGTCGAGGCCGAAGAAGGTGTAGGCAATGATCAGCGTGACGAAGGGCGTCATGAAGCCGATCGAGTCGATCAGGCCGAAGGGCAGCAGGTAGCAATACAGGTACGCGGTGCGGTGCAGCAGCAGCGTGTACGAGAAGGGGATGGGCGTGCCGCGGATGCGTTCGCAGGCGGCGGCCGCGGCGCCCAGGGCCGACAGCGTGCCGTCGACCGCCACCGCGAGGCAGGGGTCGATGCGGCGCGTGCGCAGCGCCTCCTGCAGGTCGTCGCCCATGCGCAGCATCAGGAAGTGCGGCCGGTTGGAGAAGGCGCGCATCGCCTGCCGTTCCGGTTCGCGCAGAAAGCGCTGCACGTCGGCCATCGGATCGCTGCCGCGCAGTTGGTGGCGCAGAGCATGCGCGAAGGCGGCGGCGCGCAGGGTCATGCGCACGCGCGGGTCGTCCAGGCCGCCAGAACCCGGGCCTTCCAGGCGGGCCGGCCCGTCGCCGTCGATCAGGCTCTGGCACTGCCGCGCCAGGTTGCGGGCGCGCAGCACCACCTCGCCCCAGAGCTTGCGCGCCTCCCAGAAGCGGTCGTAGGCCGCGCTGTTGCGAAAGCCCAGGAAGATGGCCAACGGCAGGCCGATGAGCGTGAAGGGGACGGTGCCGATCGGGATCTTGAACTGCCCCAGATGGCCGTGGGCCAGCGTCACGAAGATGGCGACGATGAGGTTGACCAGCAGCGCGGGACCGATGCGCCACAGGATCGAGCCGCGCCAGAGAAGAAACATCTTCAGCCCGGAAGGGCGGTTCCGGACGATCATGGGCAGCGGGGTCGAGGAGGCATGGAGCGAGGGCGGCCGCAGCGGTGCTGGGCGGGGACGGGAGTCGCCATTGTCCTACAAGGCGCCCCAGGGCGCAGCGCGGCAAGCTCAGCCGAACGCGTCGGGCTCCGCCGGGTCCATCCGCAGCACCTTCGCCACGACGGCGCCGGAAAAGCCCCGCGCCATCAGGAATCGCATCTGCCTGGCGCGCTCCTTCGCGTCCTGCGGCGGCGCCTCGAAGCGGCGGCGCCAGACCTCGAAGGCGCGCGACGCCTCGCTTTCCTGCAGGCCGGCCACCGCGTCGGCAATGGCTTCGGGCGCGATGCCCTTCTGCTGAAGTTCCTGCCGCACGCGCGCCGCACCCATGCGCGGCGCGCGCTGGTGCACGACCGACTGCACGACCCGCGCCTCGCTGATGAAGTCCTTGGCAGCGAGCTCGTCGAGCGCTTTTGCCAGCGTGCCGGGCTCGTCCTCGTACTTCGCCAACTTGCGCTCGAGCTCGGCGCGCGAATGCTCGCGCTGGCTCAGCAGCCGCAGGGCGCGGCCCTTGAGCGACGGTGCGGCAAAGCCCATCTATTCAGGACCTGCTCATTCCTTGGCTGCCGCCTTGGCGGCCTTGGCGTCGGCCTTGGCCTTGGCGTCGCTTTCGGCCTTGGCTTCCGCCGAGCCGGCTTCGGCGGCCAGCAGCGGGATGCCCAGCGACTCGCGCACCTTGTTCTCGATCTCGCGCGACAGCGCCGGGTTCTCGCGCAGGAATTCGCGTGCGTTGTCGCGGCCCTGGCCGATCTTCTCGCCGTTGTAGGCGTACCAGGCGCCCGACTTGTCGAGGATCTTGGCGTTCACGCCCATGTCGATGATCTCGCCCTCGCGGCTGATGCCTTCGCCGAACAGGATGTCGAACTCGGCCGTCTTGAACGGCGGCGACACCTTGTTCTTCACGACCTTGACCTTGGTCTCGTTGCCGATCGCCTCGTCGCCCTTCTTGATGGTGCCGATGCGGCGGATGTCCAGGCGCACCGAGGCGTAGAACTTGAGCGCGTTGCCGCCGGTGGTGGTTTCGGGCGAACCGAACATCACGCCGATCTTCATGCGGATCTGGTTGATGAAGATGACCATGCAGTTGGTCTTCTTGATGGTGGCGGTCAGCTTGCGCAGCGCCTGGCTCATCAGGCGGGCCTGCAGGCCGGGCAGCGAATCGCCCATCTCGCCTTCGATTTCGGCCTTGGGCGTGAGCGCGGCGACCGAGTCGACCACGATCAGGTCGACGGCGCCCGAGCGCACCAGCGAGTCGACGATCTCGAGCGCCTGCTCACCCGTGTCGGGCTGGCTGATCAGCAGGTCGGACAGGTTGACGCCGAGCTTCTGGGCGTACTGCACGTCGAGCGCGTGCTCGGCGTCGACGAAGGCGCAGGTGCCGGCCTGCTTCTGCATTTCGGCGATGACCTGCAGCGTGAGCGTGGTCTTGCCGGACGATTCCGGGCCGTAGATCTCGATGACGCGGCCGCGCGGCAGGCCGCCGACGCCCAGCGCGATGTCCAGGCCGAGCGAGCCGGTCGAGACGACCTGCACGTCTTCCAGCGCCTCGCCCTCGCCCAGCCGCATGATCGTGCCCTTGCCGAACTGCTTTTCGATCTGTGCGAGTGCGGCCTGCAGGGCCTTGGCCTTTTCGCTGCCGGCGACCGAGATGCTGCTGCCCTTGACGAGTGCGTCCATGAGAAAACTCCTTGAATATCAACGGGTTGTGTTGGAAATCATCCCGCTGCTTTTAACCACAGGCCTGGATGCTTGAACAGTAGTGTAGCCATCGGTACTTTGAAGTAAACCCGATTTATGGTCAGTTTGATTTACCATTTGGCGCCATGGCCGAGCCCCTCTTTCCCACCGATCCCGACGCCTGGCGCCAGACCCACCTGGGCCGCCTGCTCGGCCATGCGATGCGCCGCTTCGACGAGCGCGTGCTCGCGCTGATGGCGCACGACGCCGACGTGCCGCTAGCGCTGTCGAACTTGGCAGCGCGGGCGCAGGTCAGCGCGGCGCACATCCACATCACGCGGCACCTGTCGCGCGGCGGCTCGCGCCTGACCGAACTGGCCGAGCGCGCCGGCATGACGAAGCAGGCGATGGGCACGCTGGTCGACCAGTGCGAGGCCTGGGGCCTGGTCACGCGCGAGCCCGACCCGCTGGACGCGCGGGCGCGGCGCGTGCGCTTCACGGCCGACGGGCTCGCGTGGCTGGAGGCGTTCCGCAAGGCGGTGGCGCAGGCCGAAGGGGAGTTCCGCGCGAGCGTGGGGGACGAGGTCGCCACCGTGGTCACCCTGGGGCTGGAAGCCTACGCGGGTTAGCACGAAGACCTGCGCCAGAACAAGCACGGCCGCCGACCCGGCCCCTAGAATCCGCCGCGGAGACAAACAACGAGCGCGACACGCGCCCCACAAGCCGGAGGTGGCTCATGCGGATCCTCATTGCAGAAGATGACCAGGTGCTGGCCGACGCCCTGCTGCGCAGCCTGCGAACCTCGGGCGCGGCGGTCGACCGCGTGGCCACCGGCACGCAGGCCGATGCCGCGCTCATGACCAACAGCGAGTTCGACCTGCTGATCCTCGACCTCGGCCTGCCCAACATGCACGGCCTGGAGATCCTCAAGCGCCTGCGCGCCCGCGGCTCGCAACTGCCGGTGCTGGTGCTCACCGCCGCCGACAGCGTGGAAGAACGCGTCAAGGGCCTCGACCATGGCGCCGACGACTACATGGCCAAGCCCTTCTCGCTGCAGGAACTCGAAGCCCGCGTGCGCGCCCTCACGCGGCGCGGCATGGGCGGCACCAGCAACGCCATCAAGCACGGCCCGCTGGTCTACGACCAGGCCGGCCGCGTGGCCACCATCGACGGCAAGATGATCGAACTCTCGGCCCGCGAACTCGGCCTGCTCGAAGTGCTGCTGCAGCGCGCCGGCCGGCTGGTGAGCAAGGACCAATTGGTCGAACGGCTCTGCGAATGGGGCGAAGAGGTGAGCATCAACGCCATCGAGGTGTACATCCACCGCCTGCGCAAGAAGATCGAGAAGGGCCCGGTGCGCATCGCCACCGTGCGCGGCCTCGGCTACTGCCTCGAGAAGATCCAACCCTGAGCCATTTCCCGCGCGATGAAACTTTTTCAGCGCGCGCAGCGCTCCCTGTTCGGCGAGATCCTTGACTGGATGCTCACGCCGCTGCTGCTGCTGGTGCCGGTGAGCATCGGCGTGACCTGGCTGGTGGCGCAGGGCATCGCCAACGCCCCGTTCGACCGGGCGCTCGAGAACAACGTGCAGACGCTGGCGCGGCTGCTGGTGATGCAGGACGGGCGCATCCAGTTCGCGCTGCCGCAGCCCGCGCGCGACATCCTGCGCGCCGACGACATGGACGTCGTCTACTACCAGGTGCTCGACGGGAGCGGCCGCCTGCTCAGCGGCGAACGCGACGTGCCGCCGCCGACGCTCGACGAGCCGACAGCGCCCGGCGTGGTCTATCTGCACGACGCGACGATGCGCGGCAAGGCGGTGCGCATCGGCTCGCTGTGGGTCGCCGGCGCCACGCCCGACGCGCCGCCCGCGCTGGTGCAGGTGGCCGAGACGCGCGAGAAGCAGTCGGTGCTGGCCACCGAGATCATCAAGGGCGTGCTGCTGCCGCAGTTCGCCATCCTGCCGCTGGCGGTGCTGCTGATCTGGCTGGCGCTGGTGCGCGGCATCAAGCCGCTGTCGGTGGTGGAGGCGCGCATCCGCGAGCGCCGGCCCGACGACCTGAGCCCGCTCGACGAGTCGGCCGTGCCGCTGGAGGTGGTGCCGCTGGTGTCTTCGGTCAACGAGCTGCTCAACAAGCTGCACGATTCCATCGCCACCCAGAAGCGCTTTCTCGCCGATGCCGCCCACCAGCTCAAGACACCGCTGGCCGGGCTGCGCATGCAGGCCGACCTGGCCCAGCGCGAAGGCGCGAATGCCGAGGAGCTGAAGCAGTCGCTCAAGCAGATCGGCCGCGCCAGCGTGCGCGCCACGCACACGGTGAATCAGTTGCTCTCCCTGGCGCGCGCCGAAAGCAGCGGCGCGGTCATCGGCTGGCAGAACTGCGACCTGGCGCGGCTGACGATCGAGGTGGTGCGCGAGGCGGTGCCGCGCGCCATCGAGAAGCGCATCGACCTGGGCTACGACGGCGCCGAAGCGGGGACGGCCGGCGTGGTGCTGCGCGCCAATGCCACGCTGCTCAAGGAGATGGTGCGCAACCTGGTCGACAACGCGCTCAACTACACGCCGTCGGCCCTGGAACGCACCGGCATCGTCACGGCGCGCGTGCTGGCCGACCCCTTCGGACGCATCGTGCTGCTGCAGGTGGAGGACAACGGGCCCGGCATCGCCGAGGCCGACCGGGAACTGGTCTTCGAGCCCTTCTACCGCGTGCTGGGCAACGAGGCCGACGGCTCGGGCCTGGGCCTGCCGATCGTGCGCGAGATCGCGCGCCAGCACGGCGCGACCGTGCATCTGGAAGACGCCCACCCCGGCGAGCATCCCGCGGGGACGCGGGTCACCGTGCGCTTCGAGCTCGCGGCGTGAACGCCGCGGGAAAGCTCAGGGCGCCTTGCGAATCTGCAGCAGCTCGGGCCGCACCTGCTGGTCGAGGCGGTGCGGTTCGCGTTCGGTGAAGCGGGCCGGCTGGAAGCCGAAGGCCGAGAAGGCGCCCTGGCTCCAGGCGAAGTAGCCCAGGTTGACCAGCACCAGCAGGATCGCGACGACACGCCAGCGGGTGTTCATGGCAGGGCCAGGCCGCGCGGCCGCACGCTGACGTCGGAACTGGTGATGCTCTGCAGGCCGGCCGCTGTCTGCACGCGCAGCTCGCCGCCCCAGCCGACGCCTTCGCACAGGCCGGTGGTGCCGTCGCTCAACTGCACCTCGCGCCCGCGCAGGGCGTCGCGCGCGGCGAAGCGTTCGGCGAAAGGCGCGAAGCCGCGCTCGGCGAAGACCTGCACGGTGGCGATCAGTGGCGGCACCACATCGAACAGCAACTCGCCAGGGGTCGCATCCGGCCGCCATTCCTGGACCCAGGCCGGTGGCATGCGCAAGCCATCGGCCTCACGCGGGCCGACGTTCACACCGATGCCGATCACCACGTAGCGCTGCGCCGCATCGCCCTGCGGCACGGCCGTCTCGATCAGGATGCCGACGAGCTTGCGGTCGTTCACCCACAGGTCGTTGGGCCACTTCAGGCGCACGCCGGCCGATGATGCCGGATCGAGGCTTTCGGCCACGCTCACCCCGACGGCCAGCGACAGACCGGACCAGTCCTTGGGCGCGAGCGGCAGGCCGAGCGAGAAGGTCAGCGAGGCCGGTTGCGCGGTGTCTTGGGCGCTCTGCCAGGGGCGGCCGAGGCGGCCGCGGCCGGCCGTCTGGCGCTCGGCCACCAGCAGCACCGGCGCCTGGGAACCGGCGCGCGCACGGCGCATCAGTTCGGTGTTGGTGGAATCGATCTCCTCGACGCGCTCGACCGCGAAGCCCGGGCAGTGCGGCGCCACTGCGGCGGCGATCTGGTCGTCGAACCCCGACCCGGCCACGGCGCGCGTCACACCAGCGCCGCGGCCTCGATGGCCAGACCGGGCGATGCGTCTTTGCGCAACTTCTTGCCCGCTTTCTTCTCTGCCTTCTTCTCGGCTTTCTTCTTGTCGGCCTTCTTTTCCAATTTTTTGGCCTTGGCCTTCTTCTTTTGCTTCTTCGACTTCTTCTTGTCCTCGTCCTTCGGCGCGAGCAGCGTGCCGCGGCAACTGGCCGAGCCGCACCAGCAGGGGAAGTCGGCCAGCAGTTCCGGCGTGTAGGGCAGGTCGATGACCAGCCCGTAGTCGTAGTTCAGCTCCTCGCCGGCCGGGATGTCGCGCAGCGCCTTGATGAAAATGCGGCCGTCGACTTCGTCGGCTTCGCAGTTCGGGTCGCAGGAATGGTTGATCCACTTGGCGGCGTTGCCGTCGACCTTGCCGTCGATCACACGCTTGTCGTCGATGTGGAAGTAGAAGGTGTGGTTCGGCTGGGCCGGGTCGTGCGGATGGCGGCGCAGCGCCTCCTTCCAGCTGATCACCTCGCCCAGGTATTCGATGAGCGTTTCGCCCTCGGCGATGTCCTGGGCGGCGAACACGCCTTTGCCATGGACGCCCGATCGACGGGTCTGGATGCGGCGGCCACGAAGCGGAGGGGTTTTTGAAGGCATCGCCGAAGTCTGATAGTTTGAATGTGCACACATGTGCGCGTGCGCGTATGCACGCACGCGAGAGCAGCGAAGTATAGAGAGAGCCCAGATGACAAAGACGTTGGTAATTGCAGAAAAGCCGTCGGTGGCGCAGGACATCGTCCGCGCCCTCACGCCCACGGCGGGCAAGTTCGAGAAGCACGATGAATACTTCGAGAGCGAGCAGTACGTCGTGACGAGCGCCGTCGGCCACTTGGTCGAGATCCAGGCGCCGGAAGAATTCGATGTGAAGCGCGGCAAGTGGAGCTTCGCCAACCTGCCCGTCATTCCGCCGCATTTCGACCTGAAACCGGTCGACAAGACCAAGACGCGCCTGAACGCGGTGGTCAAGCAGGCCAAGCGCAAGGACGTGACCCAGCTCATCAACGCCTGCGACGCGGGCCGCGAGGGCGAGCTGATCTTCCGGCTGATCGAGCAGTACGCCGGCGGCAAGACCCCGCTGAACAAGCCGGTCCGGCGCCTCTGGCTGCAGTCGATGACGCCGCAGGCGATCCGCGACGGCTTCGAGTCGCTGCGCACCGAGGCGCAGATGCAGGGCCTGGCCGACGCCGCGCGCTCGCGCTCCGAAGCCGACTGGCTGGTGGGCATCAACGGCACGCGCGCCATGACGGCCTTCAATTCGCGCGATGGCGGTTTCTTCCTCACGACCGTGGGCCGGGTGCAGACGCCCACGCTGTCGGTGGTGGTCGAGCGCGAGGAGAAGATCCGCAAGTTCGTCAGCCGCGACTACTGGGAAATCCACGGCGCCTTCCAGGCCGAGGCCGGCCAGTACCCGGGCAAGTGGTTCGATGCGAACTTCAAGAAGCCGCCGCCCGGTCCGGATGGCGTGGCCGACCCCGAGATGCGCGCCGACCGCGTGTGGAGCGAGCGCGAGGCGAAGGAGATCGCCGACGCCGCCCGCGGCAAGCCGGCCACGGTCACCGAGGAAAGCAAGCCCACCACGTCGGCCTCGCCGATGCTGTTCGACCTGACCTCGCTGCAGCGCGAGGCCAATGGCCGCTTCGGCTTCTCGGCCAAGACCACGCTGGCGCTGGCCCAGAGCCTGTACGAGCGCCACAAGGCGCTGACCTACCCGCGGACCGACTCGCGCGCACTGCCCGAGGACTACCTGCCGGTCGTCAAGGACACGATGAAGATGCTGGCCGACAGCGGCATGAAGCATCTTGCGCCCTTCGCCAGGCAGGCGGTCGACGGCAACTACGTCAAGCCGAACAAGCGCATCTTCGACAACGCCAAGGTGTCGGATCACTTCGCCATCATCCCCACGCTGCAGGCGCCCAGCGGCCTGAGCGAGGCCGAGCAGAAGCTCTACGACTTCGTGGTGCGGCGCTTCATGTCGGTGTTCTTCCCGAGCGCCGAGTTCCTGGTGACCACGCGCATCAGCACGGTCGAGACGAACGGCAAGAAGTACCCCTTCCGCAGCGACGGCAAGGTGCTCGTCAAGCCGGGCTGGCTCGCCATCTGGGGCAAGGAAGCCGTCAACGACGACGACGAGAAGGACGGCAAGAACCTGGTGGTGGTGAAGCCGGGCGAAACGGTGAAGACCGAATCGGCCGACCTGAAGGCGCTCAAGACCCGGCCGCCCGCCCGCTACTCCGAAGCGACGCTGCTCGGCGCCATGGAAGGCGCCGGCAAGACCATCGACGACGACGAGCTGCGCGAGGCCATGCAGGAGAAGGGCCTGGGCACGCCCGCCACGCGCGCGGCCACCATCGAAGGCCTGATCGCCGAGAAGTACATGCTGCGCGAAGGCCGCGAGCTCATCCCCACGGCCAAGGCCTTCCAGCTGATGACCCTGCTGCGCGGCCTGGGCGTGGAGGAACTCTCCAAGGCCGAACTCACCGGCGAGTGGGAGTACAAGCTGGCGCAGATGGAGAAGGGTGCGCTCAGCCGTGCCGACTTCATGCGCGAGATCGCCGAGATGACGCAGCACATCGTCAAGAAGGCCAAGGAGTACGACCGCGACACCGTGCCGGGCGACTACGCGACGCTCTCGACGCCCTGCCCCAACTGCGGCGGCGTGGTGAAGGAGAACTACCGCCGCTACACCTGCACCGGCAAGCCGGGCCAGGAACCCTGCGGCTTCTCCTTCGGCAAGTCACCGGCCGGCCGCACCTTCGAGGTGGTCGAGGCAGAAGCCTTGCTGCGCGACAAGCACATCGGCCCGCTGGAAGGCTTCCGCTCCAAGGCGGGCTGGCCGTTCACGGCCGAGATCATCCTCAAGTACGACGCCGAGGAAAGCAAGAACTGGAAGCTGGAGTTCGACTTCGGCGACGACGACGCCGACAGCGGCGAAATCGTCGACTTCAGCGCGCAGGACACGCTCGGCCCCTGCCCGATCTGCGGCGCGCCGGTGTTCGAGCATGGCGCCAACTACGTCTGCGAGAAGTCGGTGCCGACGAACGCGCAGCCGACGCCGAGCTGCACCTTCAAGACCGGCAAGGTCATCCTGACGCAGCCGGTGGAACCCGCGCAGATGGAAAAGCTGCTGGCCACCGGCAAGACCGACCTGCTCGACAAGTTCGTCTCGATGCGCACCCGCCGTGCCTTCAAGGCCTTCCTGGTCTGGAACAAGGACGAGGGCAAGGTGACCTTCGAGTTCGCGCCGCGCGAAGGCGGCAGCAAGTTCCCGCCGCGCAAGACCTTCGGCAAGGCCGCGCCGGCGAAGAAGGTCGCCGCCAAGAAGACCGCCGCAGCGAAGACGCCCGCCGCCAAGAAGGCCGCAGCACCCAAGGCGCCGCGCAAGCCCGGCGCCGGCCTGAAGCCGAGCGAGGCGCTGGCCGCGGTGATCGGCGCCGAACCGGTGGCGCGCACCGAAGTCATCAAGAAGCTGTGGGACTACATCAAGGCCAACGGCCTGCAGGACGCGGCCAACAAGCGCGCCATCAATGCCGACGCCAAGCTCAAGCCCGTCTTCGGCAAGGACCAGGTGACGATGTTCGAGCTGGCGGGCATCGTGGGCAAGCACCTGAGCAGTTGAACTCTTTGGAGCCGACCATGACAACCTCGACCCGCCTCTTGCTTGTGCCCGCCCTGTTGATGGCGCTGCTGGCCTCGGGCTGCAGCGGCCTGCCGGCAGGCGACAGCCGGTCCGCCGGCGCCTCGCGCAGCGGCGTCGAGGTGTTCGGCACCATCGATGCCGGCGTGGGCCGGACCGATACGAAGCGCTAGACGTCAGCGTCTTAGCAGCGCTTGCCGCAGCATCCGCGCGGCGCGGTCCCGGATCTTGCCGGGCGTGCTGTGGTGCGGGCGGTGCGGCTGCACCCGCGCCGCGGCGCAGGCGCCGAGGAAGTCGTTGAGGATGGCCGTGTCGTCCACCGTGCTGATGGTGCTGCCGGCCTTGTGGAACTCGGGGTGCCACTGCGTGGCCGCGATGTACCCGCGCCCGGCACGGCCGCTCACGCGGCGGATCGCTTCGGGCACCCGGTCCGGGTAGCTCCAGGCTTCCACCTCGAAGCCGGGCGCCAGGTCCTTGATGCCCTGGTGGTGGATGCTGTTGACCCGCGCGTGCTGAACGCCGGGGTACATGCGCGAGAGCTGGGTGCCCTCCACCATCACGATGTCGTGGAAGTTCTGGTCGTAGCTCTCCGGGTCGCGGTGGCGCAGCGCGTGGGGATGCTGCGTCTCGATGTCCTGGAACAGCGTGCCGCCGAAGGCCACGTTGATGAGCTGTAGGCCACGGCAGACGCCGAAGATCGGCTTGCCGGCCTGCTCGAAGGCCTCGACCAGCGCCAGGTCGTACAGGTCGCGGATGCGGTCGCCGACCCACGCATCGCGCAGCGGCACTTCGCCGTAGCTACCGGGCCAGACGTCGGCACCGCCGTGCATCACGACGCCGTCGAGCCATTCGGCGTAGTGCGACAGCTTGGTGTCGCCGCGCGCGGTCTCGCCGGTCGGGCAGGGCACCATCACGACCATCGCACCGGCCGACATCAGCCAGTGCGCGATGGACTGCTCGACGTACTGCAAGGTCTTGTTGGTGAAAAGAGACCGCGCCGGGTCGGCGTGCTGGAAGCAGGCGGAAAGGCCGATCTTGAGGCGGCCGGCGACGGTCTGTGGCATGTCAGTGGCGCCCGGCCGCCCGAAGGCACTGATGCGCCCCCTCGGGGGGCAGCGATACGCGAAGCGATGAGCGTGGGGGTTTCATCCTGGGAGCGCGGGCGAAGCGGTGAGGGAAAGACAGGCGACCATTGTGGCGTCACGGCCCGCGCGCGGCGAGTCGGACGACGCGCCAAGTATGCTTTCAGCCACAAGAGATCACGGAGACACCCCATGAGGACAACGCGATGAAGACCATCCAGGGCCCGGGAATCTTCCTGGCGCAGTTCGCCGGCGACGCCGCCCCTTTCAATTCGCTGGACGCCATCGCCGGCTGGGCCGCAGGGCTCGGCTACAAGGGTGTGCAGATCCCGACCTGGGACGCGCGCCTGTTCGACCTGCAGAAGGCCGCCGAGAGCGAGACCTACTGCGACGAGGTGCGCGGCACGCTGGCGCGCCACGGGCTGCAGATCACCGAACTGTCGACCCATCTGCAGGGGCAGCTGGTCGCGGTACACCCGGCCTACGACGCCGGCTTCGACGGCTTCGCGGCGCCTGCGGTGCGCGGCAACCCGGCCGCGCGGCAGCAGTGGGCGGTGCAGCAGCTGATGCTGGCGGCCCGCGCCTCGTCGCGCCTGGGGCTGAAGGCGCACGCCACCTTCTCCGGTGCGCTGGCCTGGCCCTATCTCTATTCGTGGCCGCCGCGCCCGCCGGGCCTGATCGACGAGGCCTTCGACGAACTGGCGCGGCGCTGGCTGCCGATCCTCAATGCCTTCGACGACGCCGGCGTCGACGTCGCCTACGAGGTCCATCCCGGCGAGGACCTGCACGACGGCGTGAGCTACGAGATGTTCCTCGACCGCGTGGGCCAGCATCCGCGCGCCTGCCTGCTCTACGACCCGAGCCACTTCCTGCTGCAGCAGCTCGACTACCTGGCCTACATCGACCACTACCACGCGCGCATCAAGGCCTTCCACGTGAAGGATGCCGAGTTCAAGCCGAACGGCAAGCAGGGCGTGTACGGCGGCTTCCAGCCCTGGCTGAACCGCGCCGGCCGCTTCCGCTCGCCGGGCGACGGCCAGGTCGACTTCGGCGCGATCTTCTCGAAGATGGCGGCCTACGACTACCCCGGCTGGGCGGTGCTGGAGTGGGAATGCTGCATCAAGCACCCGGAAGACGGTGCCCGCGAGGGCGCGCCCTTCATCGACCGGCACATCATCCGCGTGGCCGATCGGGCCTTCGACGATTTCGCGGCCGGCGATGTCGACCAGTCCGCCAACCGGCGCATGCTGGGCCTGGATTAAGCCCGGCCTGAACCCGGCGACAGGACGACCGCGGGCAAATAACCACATCGATTAGCAACACTTGTGCCCGATCGAGTAGAATACGCGGTTCGTTTCGATACCACGACGAAGCACTTTCGTCTTATCGCCGGCTGACTTGGACCATCTACGGATTTGCCAGGCCCTTCATTCTCCAGCCGGCTCATACAGTGTGTTGGAGCGCCAGACCGGGCGCCCATGATTGCCACCACTGCCTTCGTTCCTGTTGAAGCGAATTCCGCGCTGTCTGCGCCGTGCGCGCCCGTTTCGGGCGCCTCTCCCGGTGCACCTGCGCTCGTTTTCACTTATTTTCAGCGTCTTGCGGTGTCGCAAAACGCCAAGGCTTTCATGGACAACATTCAACACACGGTGGGCAAGTACCTCGTGTCGCCTCTCATCAAGAACCTGGACGACGGCCGCTTCGCAGCAGCCGTCTCGATCCGCTCGGGCCGCGGCAGCGGCATGCACGACCGCGTGATGCGCTTCACCCCGCACTTCGCCAGCCATGCCGCCGCCCTGCGCTACGCCGTCGACGAAGGACTGCACTGGGTGCGTGAACGCACCGCCGTCCGACCGACGCCAACGATTTGCGCCGCTTGAGCGGCACCCGGTTTTTCATCATCATCCCGACAACTTTTCAGAGGTAATTCATGGCCAAGGAAGAACTGATCGAAATGAACGGCGCAGTGACCGAAGTCCTGCCCGACTCGCGCTACCGCGTCACGCTGGACAACGGTCACCAGCTGATCGCCTACAGCGGCGGCAAGATGCGCAAGCACCACATCCGCATCCTGGCGGGCGACAAGGTGTCGCTCGAACTCTCGCCCTACGACCTGACCAAGGGCCGGATCACCTTCCGCCACCTGGAACGCCGCGGACCGCCGCCGGTCAACAGCGGCGCCCAGCGTCGCTGATCGCAGCAGAAGCCTCCCAGTGACAGGTCCCGCCACCGGTTTCGGCACGCTGCCGCTCGCGCCGCAGACGCTCGCCAACCTCACGCAGCTCGGCTACGTGCAGATGACACCCATCCAGGCGGCCAGCCTGCCGGTGGCGCTGCTCGGCCGCGACCTGATCGCCCAGGCCAAGACGGGCAGCGGCAAGACCGCCGCCTTCGCCCTTGCCCTGCTGGCCAACCTGAACCCGCGCCGCTTCGCCGTGCAGGCGATGGTGCTGTGCCCCACGCGCGAACTCGCCGACCAGGTGACCACCGAAATCCGCCGCCTGGCGCGCGCGGAAGAGAACGTCAAGGTCGTCACGCTGTGCGGCGGCGTCGCCCTGCGCGGCCAGACCGCCAGCCTGGAGCACGGCGCCCACATCGTGGTCGGCACGCCCGGCCGCATCATGGACCACCTCGAGCGCGGCAACCTGAGCCTCGAGGCGCTCAACACCCTGGTGCTCGACGAAGCCGACCGCATGCTGGACATGGGTTTCTTCGAGGACATCGTGACGGTGGCGCGCCAGTGCCCGCCGGAGCGCCAGACGCTGCTCTTCTCGGCCACCTACCCCGACGGCATCGCCAAGCTGGCGGCGCAGTTCATGAAGGCGCCCCAGCAGATCACGGTCGCCTCGCAGCACGAGGAAGGCAAGATCGTCCAGCGCTGGTACGAGGTGAAGAACAGCGAGCGGCTGCACACCGTGTCGATGCTGCTCGACCACTTCCGCCCGGCCAGCACGCTCGCCTTCTGCAACACCAAACAGCAGTGCCGCGACCTGGTCGCCGTGCTGCAGGCGCAGGGCTTCAGCGCGATGGCGCTGTTCGGCGAGCTGGAGCAGCGCGAGCGCGACCAGGTGCTGGTGCAGTTCTCCAACCGCAGCTGCTCCGTGCTGGTGGCGACCGACGTGGCCGCCCGCGGCCTGGACATCGCCCAGCTCGAAGCCGTGATCAACGTCGACGTGACGCCCGACGCCGAGATCCACATCCACCGCATCGGCCGCACCGGCCGGGCGGATGCCGAAGGCCTGGTGCTCAACCTGGCCAGCATGGACGAGATGGGTTTCGTCGGCAAGATCGAGCAGCTCCAGGGCCGCGAATCCGACTGGCGCCCGCTGGCCGAACTCACGCCCGGCACCGGCGAGCCGCTGCGCCCGCCCATGTCGACGCTGCAGATCGTCGGCGGCCGCAAGGAGAAGATTCGTGCCGGCGACGTGCTGGGCGCGCTCACCGGCGACGCCGGCTTCGCCAAGGAGCAGGTCGGCAAGATCAACGTCAACGAGTTCTCCACCTACGTGGCGGTCGACCGGCGCATCGCGCGGGAGGCGGCCCACAAACTCTCCACCGGCCGCGTCAAGGGCAAGAGCGTCAAAGTGCGTCTGCTCGACGATGTGGCCTAATTACGCCCTTCGAACTTTCACTACCCTGAGCCATCATGCCCAAGAAGATCCGTACCGAGGCTGACCGTATCGCCACTCCCGCCCCCACGCCGCTCTCCGGCTACGCCCTGCCCAAGATGGGTGGCGGCCAGAAGGTGAGCCTGGAACGCGGCACCGCGACCCGCAGCAAGAAGAACCCCGGCAAGCGCGCCAAGAAGGGCGGCTGAAGCGCGCGGGGGTCACGCCCCCCGCACCTTCCCCCTTCTGTCCGCTTCCACGAAAAACGCGCCTCCGGGCGCGTTTTTCGTTGGCGCAACGTCACCGCACCTACCGCCCGGTAGAAGTCGCGGACGCGACGCGACCGCGGGCAAACCTCAGTCGACCCATCGCCGACCGATCCCCACAATGCCTCGCTGGACCGCCGCACCGCGCCGTGCGGTGTTGGCTCTTGTCCCCGCTTCCCCGAGGATCGATGTGGAACTTTTCTTCCAGCAATTGCTGAACGGCCTCACGGTCGGCGGCGTCTACAGCCTGGTCGCGCTCGGCCTCACGCTGGTCTACGGCATCCTGCACGTGCCCAACTTCGCGCACGGCGCCTTCTACATGGCCGGGGCCTTCGCGGGCTACTACTTCATGACGAAGCTGGGCCTGAACTACTGGGTCGCCATGGCGGGCGCGGCCGCGGTGGTGGCGGTCATCGCGATGCTGGCCGACCGGCTGGTGTTCCACCCGCTGCGCAACGCGCCCGAGCTGCACGACATGATCGCCGCCATCGGCATCCTGCTGTTCCTCGAGGCCGGCGCGCAGGCGATGTTCGGCGCCGACTTCCACCGCATGCCCACGCCCTACGGCCAGATCGTCGAGATCTTCGGCCTCACGGCGCCGCTGCAGCGGCTCCTGATCATCGCCGGCGCCTTCTCGCTGATGGTGGTGTTGCATCTCTTCCTCACGCGCACCGTCACGGGCTCGACCATCGTCGCGATGGCGCAGGACCCGAAGGGCGCCGCGCTGGTGGGCATCGACGCCACGCGGGTCAAGCTGCTGGTGTTCGCGATCTCCGGCGCGCTGGCCGCCATCGCCGCCGTGCTCTACGCGCCGATCAACCTGGTGTACCCGGCGATGGGCCACCTGGTGATCACCAAGGCCTTCGTGATCATCATCCTGGGCGGCATGGGCAGCTTCCCGGGCGCCATCGTCGGCGGGCTGATCATCGGCCTGGCCGAGAGCTTCGGCGGCTTCTACTTCTCGACCGACTACAAGGACATCATCGCCTTCGTGCTGCTGGTGGTGATCCTGTCGTTCCGCCCGCAGGGCCTGTTCACGCCGAAGGGAGCCCGCGCATGAAGCTGCTCGAAGGCAAGACCGGCTGGGCGCTGCTGGCCGCGATCGCGCTGGTGTTCCCGCTGTTCGCGCAGAACAACTACCTGATCTCGGTCGCGACGCAGACCTTCATCATGGCGATCGCCGCACTGGGCCTGAACCTGATCACCGGCTACACCGGCCAGTTCAACCTGGCGCACGGCGCCTTCATGGCGGTGGGCGCGTACACGGTGGGCATCCTCACGGTCGACCACCAGGTGCCGTTCTGGATCGCCTTCCTGCTCGCGGGCTGTGTGACCGCGCTGCTGGGCTACTTCGTCGGCCTGCTGTCGCTGCGCCTGAAGGGCCACTACTTCTCGATCTTCACGCTGTGCGTGAGCTACATCATGTTCCTGCTCATCGAGAAGTGGGAGAGCCTCACGCACGGGCCGGTGGGCATCATGGGCATCCCGGCGCCGACGGGCATCGGGCCGCTGCAGTTCGGCACACCGCTGTCGCAGTACTACCTGGTGCTGGCCTTCCTGGTGCTGGGCATCTGGATCATGGCGCGCATCGTGCGCTCGCTGCTCGGGCGCAGCTTCATGGCGGTGCGCAACAGCGACCTGCTGGCCGAAGCGCTGGGCGTCGACCTGATGCGCACCAAGACGCTGTCCTTCGTGCTCTCTGTGGTCTACGCGGGCTTCGCGGGCGCGCTGTACGCAGGCCAGGTGCGCTTCCTCGGCCCCGACCTGGCGAGCGAAGTCGTCACCTTCGACCTGGTGATGTTCATCCTGGTCGGCGGCGTCGGCACGCTGCTGGGGCCGCTGGTCGGCACGGTGCTGGTCACCTACCTCACGCAGAGCCTGCAGTTCCTGCAGGACTACCGCATGGTCGTGTTCGGGCCGGTGCTGATCGCGCTGATCATCTTCCTGCCCGACGGGCTGGTCGGCACCTGGCTCAAGCGGCGTGCGCGGCGCGCCGATGCCCAGGCGGCGTCGAAGCCGGCCGCGCCGACGTCGGTGGCGCCGTCCGCGCAGGAGGGCCGCTCCCATGCTTGAGATCACCGACCTCACCAAGCAGTTCTTCGGCCTCACGGCCGTCGACCACATCACCACCCACTTCGAGCGCGGCCAGGTCAGCGCGATCATCGGCCCCAACGGCGCGGGCAAGACCACCTTCTTCAACCTGATCGCCGGCACGCACCCGCCGACCTCGGGGCGCATCGTCTTCAACGGCCAGGACGTGACCGGCATGCGGCCCGACCACGTGGCGCGCCTGGGCATCGCGCGCACCTTCCAGACCACCCACCTGTTCGACAACGCGACGGTGCTCGACAACCTGATCGTCGGCCACCGGCTGCGCACGCACTCGGGCCTGTGGGACGTGCTGATCAATTCGCGCCGGCTGCAAAGCGAAGAGCGCCTGTGCCGCGAGAAGGCGCGCGAGGCGCTCGACTTCGTCGGCCTGTCGCATGTGGCGAACCGCATCGCGGCCGACATCACGCAGGAAGAGCGCAAGCGCGTGGCCTTCGCGCTGGCGCTGGCCACCGACCCCGAGTTGCTGCTGCTCGACGAGCCCGCGGGCGGCGTGAACCCGGAAGAGACGGTCGGCCTGGCCGCACTCATCCGCAAGCTGGTCAATCACGGCAAGACGGTGTGCCTGATCGAACACAAGATGGACATGATCATGCGGCTGGCCGACAAGATCGTGGTGCTCAACAACGGCGCGAAGATCGCCGAGGGCACGCCCTCGGAAGTCCGGCGCGACCCGCACGTGATCGAGGCCTACCTGGGCACCGACCATCGCGCCGAGCAAGGAGCCGAACATGCTGCGGTTTGAGAACGTCGACCTGCATTACGGCAGCTTCCGTGCGCTGGAGAACGTGTCGCTGCACGCCGAGGCCGGCGAACTGGTGGTGCTGCTGGGCGCCAACGGCGCGGGCAAGACCTCGATCTTCATGGCCGCAAGTGGCATCGAGAAGCCGAGCCGCGGCAGCATCCGCTTCGACACGCAGGAGCTGGTCGGCATGCGCCCGGCGCAGATCGTGCAGTCGGGCCTGGTGCATTGCCCCGAGGGCCGCAAGCTGTTCCCGCTGATGTCGGTGCGCAAGAACCTGGAGCTCGGCGCGTACGTGCACCGCAGCGACAAGGCCGGCATCCAGCGCTCGATCGACGAGGTGTTCGGCCTGTTCCCCATCCTCGCGACGAAGCAGCACGACGCGGCCGGCTCGCTCTCGGGCGGCCAGCAGCAGATGGTGGCGATCGGCCGCGCGATGCTCGGCCGGCCCAAGGTGCTGCTGCTCGACGAGCCCTCGCTCGGCCTGGCGCCGCTGGTGGTCAAGCAGGTCTTCGAGGTGATCCAGCGCATCCACCGGGCCGGCACGACCGTGCTGCTGGCCGAACAGAACGCCTACTCGGCCCTCGCCATCGCCGACCGCGCCTACGTGATCGAACGCGGCCGCATCGCGCTCGAGGGCGACCGCGAATCCCTGCTCAACAACGAGGCCGTCAGAGCCGCGTACATCGGCGCCTGACGCCATTTCCTTCCAACCCGCACCCGGAGACAAACCCATGCAGATCGCTTCCACCGACCGCCCCCGCAGCACCCGCCGCCGCTTCGCCGCCGCCCCCCTCGCCCTCGCCCTGGCGGCCGCCTTCGGCGCCAGCGCCGCATCGGCCCAGGACACCGTGAAGATCGGCTTCACCGGCCCGCTCTCGGGCGGTGCCGCGCTCTACGGCAAGAATGTGGTCAACGGCATCGAGATGGCCATCAAGGAGATCAACGCGGCCGGGCTCGAGGTCGGCGGCAAGAAGGTCAAGCTCGAACTGGTGTCGCTCGACGACAAGTACGCGCCGGCCGAAGCCGCCATCAACGCCCGCCGCCTGGTGCAGCAGTACCAGACGCCGGCCGTCTTCGTGCCGCACTCCGGCGGCATCTACGCGATGCAGGCCTTCAACGAGCAGGAGAAGTTCATCGTGATGGCGTACTCGAGCACGCCGAAGATCACCGAAACCGGCAACAAGCTGACCATCCGCATCCCGCCGACCTTCGCCGGCTACATCGCGCCCTTCACGCGTTACGAGATGGGCAAGTTCGGCAAGAAGGTCGGCATGCTGCCGGGCGACCACGAGTACGCCAAGAACTGGAGCGCGCTGTTCGAGCCCGCGTGGAAGCAGGCCGGCGGCACGGTGGTATCGAACAACCCCATGTCGTACAACCGCTCGGCCGACTTCTACAGCGGCGTGAGCCGCGTGCTGGCCGAGAAGCCCGACGTGCTCTTCGTCGGCGGCCCGTCGGAGCCGACCGCGCTGGTCGCCAAGCAGGCGCGCGAGCTCGGCTTCAAGGGCGGCTTCCTGATCATGGACCAGGCCAAGTTCGACGAGATGGCCAAGGTCACCGGAGGGCTGGCGATGCTCGAAGGCTCGATCGGCGTGCTGCCGGTGTCCGACGACGTGCGCATCGGCGCCAAGACCTTTGCCGCGGCCTACCGCAAGGCCTACGGTGAGGACAAGTCGCCCACCACCGAGTCTTCGTACAACTACACGCTGACCCACGCGCTCGCCAGCGCGATGAAGATGGCCGGCACCACCACCGACGCCGCCGCCATCCGCGCCAAGATCGGCGACGCGCTGGCCAAGCTGCCGAAGGAAACCAACGCCGGCGACTTCCGCGGCGTCGACCCCACCGGCGGCACGCTGCTCGACCCGCTGGTCGCCACCATCGAGGGCGGCAAGATCAAGCCGGTGAACCTGAGCGACCTGATGAAGTGACAAGTGACGGCGACGGCGGCGGGGCCATACGGCCCTCGCCGCGGCCGGTCACTTCGTGCGCTGCGCCGCCACCTTTTCCGGCGTCACCCGCCCCGCCTTGTTGCCGAACTGCGCCATCACGTAGTTCGCCAGCGCGGCGACTTCGGTGTCGGTGTAGGCCTTCCCGAAGGCCGGCATGTACACGTGGTTGTCGCCCACGTGCATGTTCACGCCCTGCAAAATCATCTGCGTGACGTTCGAGCCCTCGGGGTCGTTCACGCCGCGCGTACCGAGCAGCGCGGCATAGGGTGTCTGCTGCCCCTGGCCGTTCCACTGGTGGCAACTGGCGCACGCCGCCGCGAACAGCCTCAAGCCCATCTCATGGCCTTCGGCCGTGTTGCTGGCCGGCGCCGCGGCGCTGGCCGACACGGCCCACGGGGCCTTGGGGTCGATGTCGATCGGTGATTGGCCTTGCCGGGCCGGCACGCTGCGCAGGTAGGTCACCAGCGCCGCTACGTCTTCGGGCTTGAGGTGCCGCAGGCTGTGCTCGACGGCTTCGCCCATCGGTCCGCCGGCCGAGCCGCGTGCGTCGGCGTGGCCGCTCGACAGGTAGCCGGCGAGTTGCGCGTCGCTCCACGCGCCGATGCCGGCCTTCGGGTCCGAGGTGATGTTGTAGGCCCGCCAGCCCTGAAGCTCGGCGCCCGCCAGGTCGTTGCCCTTGTCCATCGCAAAGGCCAGATTGCGCGGCGTGTGGCATTCGGCGCAATGCCCCAGCGCGGTCGCCAGGTACGCGCCCTTGTTCCACTCGGCCGGCTTGGCCGGGTCGGCCGCGAAGCGCTCGCTCTTGAAGAACGCCGCGTTCCAGAAGCCCATGGCCCAGCGCTGGTTGAACGGAAAGCTCAGGTCGGCGGGCTGGTTCGGCTGGCTCACCGTCGGCAGGCTGAAGAGGTAGGCCTTGATCGCCAGCACGTCGCTGCGGCTCAACTGCGTGTACGAGGTGTACGGGAACGCCGGGTACAGCCGCTGGCCGTCGCTGCGCACGCCGTCGTGCACCGCGCGCACGAACTGGTCGTCGGTCCACCGGCCGATGCCGGTGTCCGGGTCGGCCGTGATGTTGGACGAATAGATCGTGCCGAAGGGCAGCTTGAAGGGCACGCCGCCCGCGAAGGGCTGCCCCTTGCCGCCGGGGACCGTGTGGCAGGCGATGCAGTCCGCCGCCTTCATGAGGTATTCGCCGCGCACCAGCACCGACGCATCGGCCGGCGCGCCGGCCAGCACCGGGGCCTGGCCCGCCGACGGATCGGTACGGTTCAGGAACACATAGAGCGCGGCGCCTGCGACCAGCAGCGCGGCGATCACCATGGCGAGCCGCTTCATGCTGCGCTCCCTTCGATCGTCATGTCGTTCGTCCGCGCATCGGCGACCTTCTTCTTGAGTGCCGCCTTGTCCTGCACCAGCAGCGCACGGTTCACCGGCAGTTCACGCAAACGGACGCCCGTGGCGGCGAAGATGGCGTTGGCCAGCGCTGGTGCCGCGATGGCCGTGCCGACCTCGCCGAGCCCGCCGGGCGCTTCGCCGCTCTTGACGGTATGGACCTCGACGGGCGGCGTCTCGTTGATCCGCAAGCTCCGGTAGTCGTGGAAGTTGCTCTGCTGGATCGCGCCGTTCTCGATCGTGATCTCGTTGAAGAGCGCCGCGCTCAGCCCGAAGAGCAGGCCACCCTGCACCTGCGCCTCGATCGAGCCCAGGTTGATGGCGATGCCGCAGTCGAGCGCCACCACGGCGCGCCGCAGCCGCACCTCGCCCTGCGGCGTGACCTCGACCTCGACCATCGCGCAGACCCGGCTGCCGAACGGATCGCCCACGGCCACGCCCCGGCCGACGCGCGCCGGCAGCGTGCCCTGGCCCCAGCCCATCTTGCTGGCCGCCAGATCGAGCACCGCCAGCGTGCGCGGGTTCTTCTGCAGCATGGCGCGGCGGTAGGCCACCGGGTCCTGCTTGGCGCGCTGCGCCAGTTCGTCGATGAAGCCCTCGAGCACGAAGAGGTTGTGTGTCGGCCCCACGCCGCGCCACCAGCCCACATCCAGGCCCGGCGGCATGTCGTGGCGCACCCATTCGACCTTCAGGTTCGGGAAGTCGTAGGCGGGCTCGGCAACGCATTCGATCAGGTCGCTGTCCATGCCGTCCTTGCCCATGAACGCCGGCGCCCAGCGGCCGAGCACGGTGCCGCCGCTGATGCGGTCACCGAACCAGAGCAGCTTGCCGTTGGCGTCCACCACGGCCGAGATGTGGTCGTGGTACATCGGCCGCACGATGTCGTGGCGGATGTCTTCCTCGCGGGTCCAGACCACCTTGAGCGGATACGGCACCTGCCTGGCGAAGGCCACGGCCTGCTCCACCGAATCGGTCTCCAGCCGGCGGCCGAAGCCGCCACCCAGGTACTGGTTGTGCAGCACGACCTTGGCTTCGGGCAGGCCGGTGATCTTGGCCGCGACGGCCACGCAGCGCGCGGGCACCTGCGTGCCGACCCAGATCTCGCACTGGCCGGGTGTGACGTGCACCGTCGTGTTCAGCGGCTCCATCGTGGCATGCGCCAGCATCGGCAGCTGGTAGGTCGCCTCGACCAGGGTGCCCTCGGGCCGCTGGCCGACCTCGCGGCCGAGAATGGCCTGGCCCTTGGCCAGGCTGTCGGCCAGCGCGTCGCGCAGCTTTTGGGTGGTGAGTCCGGCGTTCGCGCCCGGCGTCCACTGGATCTTCAGCGCATCGAGCCCCTGCTTGGCCGCCCAGAAGTGCTCGCCGACCACGGCCACCGCGTTCGCGATGCGCAGGACGTCGATCACCCCCGGCACCGCGCGCGCCGCCTTGTCGTCGACCGACGCCAGCACGCCGCCGAGCGTCGGACAGGCCTGGACCGTCGCGACCTTCATGCCGGGCAGCCGGATGTCGATGCCGAACTGCGACGTGCCGTTCACCTTGTCGGGTGAATCGACCCGCCGCAAGGGCTTGCCGATCACGGTGAAGTCCTTGGGGTCCTTGAGCGCGACCTTGCCCGGCATCGGCAGCCTGGCCGCGTTCGCCGCCAGGGCGCCGAAGCCCGCCTGCCGGCCCGAGGGTGCATGGCGCACCACGCCGCGGGCGACGGTGCAGCTCGCCGGGTCCACCTTCCATTGCGCAGCAGCGGCCGCCACCAGCAGCGTGCGCGCCACCGCGCCCGCTTCACGCAGCACGCCGTAGGTGCCGCGCGTGCTGGTCGAGCCGCCGGTGATCTGGCCGCCCAGCAGCGGCATGCCATAGAGCGCCTCGTTGGGCGGCGAATGCTCCACGCGCACCTGGTCGAGTTCCACGCCCAGCTCCTCGGCGATCATCATGGCCGAGCCGGTGTAGATGCCCTGCCCCATCTCGACCATGGGCATGACCAGGCGCACGCCGCCGTCGGCGTCCACGCGGATGAAGGCATTGGGCGCAAAGGGTGGGTTGCCGTCGGCCAAAGCGGCGGCGGCATCGCCGGGCTGCTGCCGGGCGTTGATCGCCGCCGCAGCCTTGCCGGCACCGCCGAGCCAGGTGAAGGCGATGGCCAGGCCGCCGGCCTGGAGCAGGGTCCGACGATCGACGGTGGCGGGCGCGTTCACGATGCGCTCCCGGCCGGTGCGGTGACGATCGACTGCAGCAGTTCGGGCTTGCCCGTGGCCGCCTGCTTGATGGCCGCGCGGATGCGCACGTAGGTCGCGCAGCGGCAGACGTTGCCCGCCATGGCCAGGTCGATGTCGGCATCGCTCGGGTTCGGCACGCGCTTGAGCAGCGCTGCCGCCGACATGATCTGGCCCGACTGGCAGTAGCCGCACTGCACCACGTCGACGTCGAGCCAGGCCTTCTGCACCTGCCGGCCGCTGGCCGTCTCGGCCACGCCCTCGATGGTGGTGATGGGCTTCGTGCCGACCGCACCGACCGGCAGCACGCACGAGCGGACCGGCTGCCCGTCGAGGTGCACCGTGCAGGCGCCGCACTGCGCGATGCCGCAGCCGAACTTGGTGCCGGTCAGGCCGACGACGTCGCGCAGGACCCAGAGCAGCGGCATGTCCTGGGGGACGTTCACGGCATGGGGCTTGCCGTTGATGTTCAGATCGATCATGGGGTTTCCTCGTGTGGTGGGCGCGGTCGGGTGATGCGCTCGCTTGTATTTATGGTGGCGCCGTTCGCTGCGACAGGCCTCCTCGAGACACCCGTCGAATGCCGCGAAGCGGCCGTTGCAGTTTCGCGCTTTTTCCGCCGGACGGCGCACGACGCCCGAGAGAGCCGCAGAACCTCCATCGGGCGATGCACGGCTGCCCCGTCGGAGGCAGGGCAAAGCTGGTAGAAGGCGCCGACGGTGCGTCAGCCCAGGCCGCCCACCACCGAGACCACCAGCCACACGTTGGCCACGGCGATCACCCCGAACAGGCCCCAGGCCACGGTCTTGAGCCACGGCCCGTTGGCGTACTCGCCCATCAGCGCGCGGTCGCTGGTGAAGCGCACCAGCGGCCAGATCGCGAAGGGCAGCTGGAAGCTCAACACCACCTGGCTCGCCACCAGCATCTTGCCGATGGCCCCGTCGCCGAGCCACCAGACGCCGACGAAGGCGGGCACCAGCGCCAGCGCGCGCGTGATCAGGCGGCGCTGCCAGCACGGGATCTTCAGGTCGAGGAAGCCCTCCATGATGATCTGGCCGGCGATGGTGCCGGTGAAGGTCGAGCTCTGGCCCGAGGCGAGCAGCGCGATGCCGAAGAGCGTGGCGGCGAGCGCGCTGCCGACCAGCGGTTCGATCAGGTGATACGCGTCCTCGATGTCCGCGACCTCGCGGTGGCCGTTCGCGTTGAACGCGCTGGCCGCCAGCACCATGATCGCGGCGTTGACGAGCAGCGCCAACGACAGCGACACCACCGCGTCGAGCGTGCAGAAGCGCACCGCCTCGCGCCGCGCGGCATCCGTCTTCGCCACCAGCCGCGTCTGCACGATCGACGAGTGCAGGTACAGGTTGTGCGGCATCACGGTCGCGCCCACGATGCCGATCGCCAGGTACAGCGCACCGGGCTGCTGCAGCCGCTCCAGGCTGGGCGCGAAGCCCATCGCCACGCCGAACCAGTTGGGCTGCGACATGAAAAGCTCGACCGCGAAGCAACCGGCGATGGTCGTCACCAGGCCCAGCACGATCGCCTCCACGCGGCGAAAGCCCGCGCCCTGCAGGCCCAGCACCAGCAGCGTGTCGAAGGCGGTGATGCCGATGCCGACCGGGATCGACACGCCGAACAGCAGGTGCAGCGCCAGCGCGCTGCCCAGCACCTCGGCCAGGTCGCAGGCCACGATGGCGAGTTCCGCGCCCAGCCACAGGAAGCGGTTGACCCGCGGCGAATAGCGCTCGCGGCAGGCGCGTGCCAGGTCCTTCTGCGCCACCAGGCCGAGCCGCACGCACAGCGTCTGCAGCAGCATCGCCGCGAGGCTCGCGAGCAGCACGACGAAGAGCAGGCCGTAGCCGAACTTCGAGCCCGCCTCGATGTCGGTGGCCCAGTTACCCGGGTCCATGTAGCCGACCGACACCAGCAGGCCGGGGCCGGCGTAGCGCCAGAGCTTCTTGTGGAAAGGCAGCCCGGCGTCGACGGCGATGCTGCCTTTGACTTCGGAGGGGCAGAAGGGCGCGGTGGCGGTGCGAGGCAGCGAAAACATGGCGCCCGATGATAGGTGCGCACGTCGGCAAAGCAGGCGCGGCGTCCTACGCGGAGGCCGCAGGGGTTTGCCTATTTTTCGGGGCCGCTCACGCCGAACGACCCCTGAACCGCACGCCATTTCCAGAGAACCCCACCATGGCCAAAACCCCTCGCGCTCCGTCTCGATCGCCCGTCGATCCCGTCACCGCCCACACCGCCAAGGCCGCCGCCCGCAACACCGACAGCGGCCCCGCCCACCCGGCACCGCCGGGCGCCGCGCCGGGCGACCTGCCTGCGCAGAAGGCTGCCGACACGCAGGCGCTCGCCGCCGCGATGCCGGCCAACACCAACAAGGCGCTGGAGCATGGCGAGGCGAATGCGCTGAAGGCGCCGCCGGGCCTCACGGCCACGCCGTCCTCGCGCCTGCCGGGCGGCAGCACGCTGTCGGAGGCCAACGCATCGGACAAGACCGGCACCGTGGCCGCCGAAGGCGTGAACGCCACCATCGACACGCTCGACCGCGTGCGCGTCGATTCGAGCGGCCAGCGCCTGACGACCAACCAGGGTGTGCCCGTCGCCGACAACCAGAACTCGCTGAAGGCCGGCGCCCGCGGCCCGGTGCTGCTGGAAGACTTCATCCTGCGCGAGAAGATCACGCACTTCGACCACGAGCGCATCCCCGAGCGCATCGTGCACGCCCGGGGTTCGGGCGCGCATGGCTTCTTCGAGGCCTACGAGCCGCTCACGAAATACACCAAGGCGGCACCGTTCCAGGAAGCCGGCAAGGTCACGCCGGTGTTCGTGCGCTTCTCCACCGTGGCCGGCGAGCGCGGCTCCAAGGACACGGCGCGCGACGTGCGCGGCTTCGCCGTCAAGTTCTACACCGACGAAGGCAACTGGGACCTGGTGGGCAACAACATGCCCGTCTTCTTCATCCAGGACGCGATCAAGTTCCCCGACCTGGTCCATGCCGTCAAGCCCGAGCCGCACCACGCCATGCCGCAGGCCGCGTCGGCCCACGACACCTTCTGGGACTTCGTCTCGCTGATGCCCGAGTCGACCCACATGCTGATGTGGCAGATGAGCGACCGCGCGATCCCGCGCAGCTACCGGATGATGCAGGGCTTCGGCGTGCACACCTTCCGCCTGGTGAACGAGGCCGGCGACTCGGTCTTCGTCAAGTTCCACTGGCAACCCAAGCTGGGCACGCATTCGCTGGTGTGGGACGAGGCGGTGAAGATCTCCGGCGCCGATCCGGACTACCACCGCCGCGACCTGTGGGAAGCCATCGATGCGGGCGAGTACCCCGAATGGGAACTGGGCCTGCAGATCTTCAGCGAAGAACAGGCCGAGCGCTTCAGCTTCGACGTGCTGGACGCCACCAAGATCGTGCCGGAAGAACTGGTGCCGGTGCAGATCGTCGGGCGCATGGTGCTCAACCGCAACCCCGACAACTTCTTCGCCGAGACCGAACAGGTGGCCTTCTGCACCGCACACGTCGTGCCGGGCATCGACTTCACGAACGACCCGCTGCTGGCCGGCCGCATCCATTCCTACGCCGACACGCAGATCAGCCGTCTGGGCGGGCCGAACTTCCACGAGCTGCCGATCAACGCCCCCATCGCGCCGGTGCACAACAACCAGCGCGACGGCATGCATCGCCAGGCGATCCACCGTGGCCGCGTGGCCTACGAGCCGAATTCGCTGGCCGGCGGCTGCCCGTTCCAGACCGGTGCCGCGCAAGGCTTCACCAGCGTGGCGCGCCGCATCGACGCGCAGGCCTCGAGCGACAAGGTGCGCGCCAAGCCGGAGAAGTTCGCCGACCACTACACGCAGGCCAAGCTCTTCTTCGAGAGCCAGACGCCCGTCGAGCAGGCGCACATCGCCGCGGCCTTCCGCTTCGAGCTGTCGAAGGTCACCGTGCCGGCCGTGCGCGAACGCATGGTCGCCGGCCTGCTGAACGCGTCGCCGGAACTCGCGGCCCAGGTGGCCGACGGGCTGGGCATGGCACTGCCCGCCCCGCTGCCGCTGGCGCTCGAAACCCCGGTCACACCCGAAGTCGACACCTCGCCGGCGCTGTCGCTGACGGCGCGCCCGGGTGACGGCGGCATCCGCTCGCGCAAGATCGCGCTGCTGGTCGCCGACGGCGTGGACGGTGCATCGCTCGCCACCTTGCAGGCCGCCCTGCTCGACGCGGGCGCCGTGCCCCGCATGGTCGCCGCCAGGCTCGGCACCGTGACCTCGGCCGACGGCCTGAAGCTCGAACCCGACGCGACGATGGAGAACAGCCCCGGCTTCCTGTTCGACGCGCTGGTGCTGCCGGATGGCCAGGCCGCGGCCGAAGCCCTGGCGGCGGTGGGCCACACGATGGACTTCATCAAGGACCAGTACCGCCACTGCAAGACCATCCTCGCGCTCGGTGCCTCGCAAGCGCTGCTGGGTGAAGCGGGTATTCCACTGACGCTGCCCGACGGCGCCGCCGACCCCGGCCTGATCCTGGCCGACAGCGCGGACATCGCAGGGGCCACGGTCGACTTCATCACCGCCGTCGGCATGCACCGCCACACGGCCCGCGACAGCGACCCACCGCGGGTCTGACCCGCTTCGGCGAATCCGGCGGTCACGCGGACGGCATGCGCGCGTGGCAGGCTGTGCTTCATTCCAACCTCCCGAAGAATGGCACCGAATGAAGCTCCAGGCCAACTGCACGATGACCGTCAAGGCCGCGCAAGACTGCCCCGTGATCGCCATGCTCCGGCCGCGCAGCGGCATGGCGCAGTGGATGATCAGCGAGCGCTACGAACTCTCGCCGTGGGTGCGCACCACCGAGTACGTCGACAGCTACGGCAACCTGTGCCAGCGCCTGACCATCCCGCAGGGCGAGATGCGCATCGAGGTCGAGATGGTGATGGAAACCGAGGAACACATCCGCGTGACACCGGGCGCACCGGCCACGCCCATCGCGGCGCTGCCCGACGAGGCGCTGCTCTACCTGCTGCAGAGCCGTTATTGCCCGTCCGACAAGATGGAGGCGAAGGCCCGCGAGATCGTGGGCGACGCCACGCCGGGCTACGACCAGGTCGAGGCCATCCGCGCCTGGATCCACCGGAACATCGAATACCGCTACGGCGTGAGCGACGCGACCACCGACGCGCTCGACACCCTGGCGCACGGCGCCGGCGTCTGCCGCGACTTCTCGCACATCGGCGTGTCGCTCACGCGCGCGCTGAAGATCCCGGCGCGGGTCGTGGTGGGCTACCTGCACGAACTCGACCCGATGGACATGCACGCCTGGTTCGAGGCCTTCGTCGATGGCCGCTGGTACACCTTCGACGCCACCCAGAGCACGCCGCGCGGTGGGCGCATCGTGGTGGCCTACGGCCGCGACGCTGCCGACGTGGCCTTCGTGTCGAACTACGGTCCGCTCGAGATGGGCGAGATGCACGTGGCGGTGAAGCAGCTCGACACCGCGCGTTGACGGAAGCGGCGGGGGTGTGGCCGGTGGTGCGTCGGCCTGCACCGGCCCGCCGACGCGACCTCGGCTCACACCGCATGCGGGGGCGCACGTCTATTTTCGGGGCGATGAGCAGAGAAGAACGAGAACGACAGACCGGCCTCCTTGGCGGCGCATCGGCGCCGTCCAGCGACCAGCTCGCCGCCCTGGCCGATGCATTGGCCGGCATCGCGCGGCAGCATGGATTTGCCCGCAATGCCGTGCACGCGATGTGGGAGTCGCTGCGCCGCGGGCAGGGCCACATGGCGCACTTCGACCATGCCGAATTCGGCGGCAGCGGCCAGTGGCTGCGCGGTGGGATGGTGGTGGTCGGCGACATCTTCAACGACGCGCTCGCGCTGCGCGTGGGCGCCCTGTGCGACGAGCTTTCACAGTTGCTGGCCGCGCATCCGGCCTGGGCCGCGGAACCGCCGCGCCGGCTGTCGGTGCACTGGTGGCCCGCCGGGCTCGACACGCCCGCGAGCAGCGGTGCGCAGAACGGCATCCGCTATGCGTGGTTCCCCGTGCAGCGCCGCCTGGCCGTCGAGCGCGACGGCGAAGTGACGCTCTACGACACGGACGACCACCACATCGGCGGCGTGGCGCAGCAGCCGGGCGGCCCCGGCCCCTTGTGCTTCTCGAGCCAGCACGGGCCGGTCGACCTGGCCACGCTGCGCCGCGTCGAGAACCCCGACTGAACGCTCAGGGCATGGGCGCATCCCACGCCGGCGTCCCTGCCAGCGTGTCGGCGAGAAAGTCCACCATCACGCGCACCTTGGCGCTCAGGTGACGGCGGCTGGCGTAGATCGCCTGGATGTCGATGTCGGGCATGCGAAAGCCCGGCAGCACCTCGACCAGGCGGCCGGCGCGCACGTCTTCGCCGATCAGGAAGCTGGGCTGCCAGATCACGCCAGCGCCGGCCAAGGCCGCCGCCCGGGCCGTGTCACCGTTGTTGGCGCGCATGGCCCATCGCACCTTCACCGAATGCGGGTCGCCGGCCGCATCGACGAACTGCCATTCGTCGGCCGTCGCACCGTAGGTGTAGCCCAGGCACACATGCCGCGCGAGGTCGGCCGGCACCTGCGGCATGCCGTGCGCGGCCAGGTAGGCGGGTGAGGCACAGACGATGTTGCGCGAGCGGCTCAGCCGGCGTGCGATGTGGCTGGTGGAGCCACTGCGCGAGATGCGGATCGCCAGGTCGTAGCCCTCTTCCACGATGTCGACGATGCGGTCGATCAGCACGATGTCCAGTTCGACCTCGGGATATTTCGCCATGAAGCGCGGCCACAGCGGTGCGAGCACCAGGATGCCGAAGCTCAGTGGCGCGTTGACGCGCAGCCGCCCGCGCGGCTGCAGCGACGCCGTGCTGGCCAGCGCCTCGGTCTCGGCCACCTCTTCGAGGATCGATTTCGCCCGCTCGTAGAGCGTCTCGCCGCCCTCCGTGAGCGACAGCCGGCGCGAGCTGCGGTTGAGCAGGCGGGTGCCCAGGTGCGCCTCCAGCTCGTTGACGTAGCGCGTCACGTTGGCCGGCGAGGTATCGAGCGCATCGGCCGCCTTGGTGAAGCTGCCGCGCGCCACCACGGTGACGAAGACTTCAAAGGCACGCAGTCGGTCCATGGCCGCTCCAATAATTCATAAAAGCTGAATGAGTAGAGCAGTTTTGGGGCCTTCTTGAAAGCGAAGCTGAATCCTAAATTCACCCCATCGCTTCAACACCCACCGAAAGGACTTTCACCATGACCACCGACACCCTCCCCACCCGCCGCGCCCTGATCGCCGGCGCCGCCGGCCTCGGCGCCGCGCTGACCCTGGGCGGCACGGCCCACGCCGCGCCGGCCGCCGACGCCATCGCGGGCTTCCGCTCGCGCTTCGCCGAGGTCAACGGCACGCGCATCCACTACCGCATCGGCGGCAGCGGCCCGGCCGTCGTGCTGCTGCACGGCTATGCCGAAACCGGCCACATGTGGAACCCGCTGATGCCGCTGCTGGCCAAGACCCACACCGTGATCGTTCCCGACCTGCGCGGCGCCGGCGACTCGGCCAAGCCCGAGACCGGCTACGAGAAGAAGAACATGGCCGTCGACATCCATGACCTGGTGAAATCGCTCGGCATCCCCAAGGCCAGCATCGTCGGGCACGACATCGGCCTGATGGTGGCCTATGCCTATGCCGCGCAGTTCCCGGCCGAGACCGAGCGCGTGGTGCTCATGGACGCCTTCCTGCCCGGCATCGGCCAATGGCAGAACGTCTGGCTGCTGCGCGACCTGTGGCACTTCCATTTCCACGGCACCACGCCGCTGGCGCTGGTGAAGGGGCGCGAGCGCATCTACTTCGAGCACTTCTGGAACGACTTCGCGGCCGACCCGAAGCACTCGGTGCCCGAAGCCGACCGGCGCCTCTACGCCAAGGCCTATGCGCAACCGGGCGGCATGCGCGCCGGCTTCGAGTACTTCAAGGCCTTCGAGCGCGACGCGGCGGAGTTCGCCGAACTGGGCAAGACGCCGCTGCCCATGCCGATGCTGGTGCTCTCCGGCGAGAAGGCCGGCGGCAGCTTCCTGATCGACCAGGGCAAGATGGTGGCGACAAACGTCGAAGGCGTGATCGTCAAGGGCTCGGGCCACTGGCTGATGGAAGAAGCGCCCGAGCAGGTGATCCCGGCGCTGGTCAGCTTCCTCAACTGAGCGCGCGCCTCAGATCTGCGGTGCCGCCAGGAACGCCGGCGTGCGTTCCGCACGGGCCGAGAACTCGGCCAGCGTCGGGCAGGCGGCCGGGTCGATCGCACCGGGCAGGATCATCTGCGTGAAGGCCCAGGCCACCGCGGCCGAAACGCCGGCCTGCGTCATGGCCTGCGGCTCGGCCGACAGCGGTGTCATGGCCCACTCATGCTCCAGCGCCGCATAGGCCGCGTCGAGCTGGCCCTGCACCCGGTCGAGCCAGGGCTGGTGCTGTTTCTCGGCCGGCCGCAGGTTCCGTTCGTAGACGATCTGCACCGTCTTCTCGCACGCGGCCAGCGCCAGCCCCGTGATGCGCAGATCGCGCAGCCGCGCGGCGGCATCGGCCGGCGTCAGGCGGCGCCCGGCCATCGTCTCGGCGTGGTCGATGATCAGCGTGGAATCCATCAGCACCGTGCCGTCGTCGCAGACCAGCGTCGGCGCCTTCACCACCGGGTTGATCGCGCGGAACTGCTCGAAGGTGCTGAACACCGAGATCGAGCGGTGCTCGAAGGGCAGTCCCAGCAGCCGCAGCGAGATCGCGGCGCGCCGCACGTAAGGGGAGTCGAGCATTCCGACGAGTTGCATGGGTTCTCCAGGATGAGGTCGGGCCACGATAGCGGTGCGCGGGCGATGGGCGAATGGCAACTCATCGAAAATCCGCCGTACAAACCGATCGCCCATCGGCACCGAGACCCCATCACCCTCCCATGAACATCGACAAGAAGGACCGCCTGATCCTGGAAGCCCTGCAGACCGACGCGCGCCAGAGCCTGGCGGCGCTCGGCAAGCGCATCGGGCTCTCGCAGCCGGCCATGAGCGAGCGCGTGCGCAAGCTCGAGAGCGCCGGCGTCATCGAAGGCTATGGCGCGCGCGTCAACCTGCGCGCCCTGGGCGTGGGCCTGGAGGCCATCGTCCGCATCGAGACCACCCACGCGTGCATCGCCCGCTACCTGGCGCTGTTCGAGGCCATGCCCGAGGTGCTGAGCGTCGATCGCGTGACCGGTGCGGACTGCTTCGTCGTGCGCTGCGCCATCGCCGAGGCGGCCGACCTGGAGTGCGTGGTGGATGCCCTGGCGGTGGACGGCGCGGTGACCACGTCGCTGGTGCTGTCGAGCCCGGTCCGCAAGCACGCGACCGTGCGCGCCGCGAAGGCGCCGAAGTAACTGGCAGAAGCCCGCCGGCCCAGCCGCCGAAGGCCGGGCGCTAGCGCTTCTTCCAGAAGCGGGGGGCGTCGGCCACCTCGCGCAGTGCGCGCCGGCTGGCCTGTATGCCGTCCGACTGCCTGGCGCTCAGCCAGCCGACCGCGAACCAGGCACGCGGGTCGCTCGCGGCGGCCGCGCGGTAGACGCCGAGCGCCACCTGCTCGTCGTTGGCGTGGCCCAGCGCGTCCTGCGCCGGGCCGAGGCGCTTGAAGTAACGCTCGGCCCGTGCGGCGTCGAACAGCGGCGCGACGAATTCCGCGAGGTAGCGCAGCCGTTTGAGGCGCTTGCGCACCGCGTGCCGCGCGGCGATGTCGAGCGTGTCGAAACGCTTGCCGTCCTTGCAGGCGCGGTCGTGGAGCGCCTGCAGCCGTTCGCGCAAATGACGGCGGGCATCGGACGGTGCCATGCCGTCGTCCGGCAGCGGCTGCGCCGCGAAGCCGATCAGCCCGACCAGCGCCGCCTGGAAGCCCGGGCTGCGCACCACGGTGCCGGGCGCAGGTGCCTCGGACGTGTCGGCCGGCAGCACGATCTCCGGCGCGTCGGCCTCAAGCAGGCCCGGCGCGACGGTGCCGGCAGCAACCTCCGCGTCGCGGTGCGCACCGAGCGCGCGGAAGGCCGCCACCAGCGGCGCCTCCCAGGCCGCGTCGAAACCGGGGCCGAGCGCGTCGAGTTCGCGCAGCGCGGTGCGCAGGCGGCGGATGCCGACGCGCAGCTGGTGGATGTGTTCGGCGTCTTCGCTGCCGGCCGCCACCTCGCTGGCGTTCGGCAGGATCTGCGCCAGGCAGGCGGCGACCACCGCACGCTGCACCGCCGGGCCCGACGGGAAGCCGTCGCCCGTGGCGTGGCGCGGGGCGGTCGCCTTCACCGCCGGTCCGCGCTCGATCCCGGCGAGCAGCCGCTCGCCCCGCTCGGCCTTCGACACCGTGTCGAACCACAGCCGGTGCTGCTGCGACCAGCGATAGGCCAGCGCGACCAGCCCCTCCACGCTGCCTCGCACCAGTTCCAGTTCCAGCTCGCACACCGCGGCCATGCGTGCGGTCCCGCCGTCGACCGGGTGGGCGGTGATGGTGCCGGTGTCCAGCGCCAGCTCGACCACGGCGCCGGGCGTGCGCAGTGCGCGCGTGAGGCGCCAGATGTCGGTGCCGTAGGTCTCGGCGAGCGGCTGACCCGCATCGGCCAGCAGCCGCGTCAGCGTGTCGCCCACGGGCGTGCCGGCGTGGCGCTGCACGTCGGGCATCGGCGCCGCGCCGGCGCGGGCCAGGCCGAGGTCGACGTTGTGCTCCAGCCGGTGCAGCGGGCCGTCGCCCAGCGCCTTGGCCGTCTGCACCCAGCGCCGGCCTTCCTGGCGCAGCCGCAGCACGGCGCCGTGCGCGGCCAGCGTGCCGGCGGCGGTGTCGAAATAGCGCGCCCGCAGGCGGGTGCGCTGCACCGGCGCGCGGCGCACGGCGGCTTCGAGCGTCTTCAGGCGCTCGGCGGGAATGTGGAACTTGAATTCGATTTCCATGGCGTGTCTCGCATCGGTGGCACCGAAGTGTCGTCGCTGCACGGTGGCCCCACCTTAATGCCGGGCATGATCGCGCCATGTCCGACGATTACCAGATCGATATCCCGCCCTCCTTCTTCGCCGTCTTCACCGACCCGGTGCGCCAGCGCCTGCGCGAACCCATCGGCACGGTGCGCGAACGCTACGAGGTGTGCGAAGACCTCGCGACCGCGCTGGTCGAGCAGGCGCGCATCCTGGCGCACGTCGAGGTGCCGTCGGAAGACGAGGTGCTCCAGCGCATCCACGCCGGCCTGCGCTCCGCCGGCTCGGGCGTGTCGCCGGACGAGGCGCGCTGGGTGGTGCTGCGGCTGGCCGAGCTGCTGGGGTGGCAGACGCCTCAGCTGGACGACGAAGGCTCAGATCCAATGCCCTGAATTCTGCGGAATTCCAGGGATACCGCGGAACCGGCTTTGCCGGGCCGCTGGTATCGCCCCCTTGAGGGGGAGGCGGCGACACGCAGTGCGCCGCTTCGGGGGTGGGCCAACCTTCAGGCCGCGGCGAGGAGCATCGCGTCGAGCAGCACGTTGCAGCCGGCCGTCAGGTGTTCGGGCTTGGCGTCTTCCACCTCGTTGTGCGAGATGCCGTCCTTGCAGGGCACGAAGATCATGCCCACCGGCAGCTGGCTCGCGACGTACACCGCGTCGTGGCCGGCGCCGCTCACCACGTCCATGCAGCTGTAGCCGCGCGTCTTCGCGCCCTGGCGCACGCCTTCGACCAGTGCCGGTGCAAAGGCGGTCGGCGGGAAGTACACGACCTGTTCGATGTCGACCTTCGTCTTGGTCGCGGCAGCGACTTCGGCGCAGGCCGCGCGGATCTCGGCGTCCATCATCGACAGCGTTTCGTCGTCGATGTTGCGCAGGTCGGCGGTGAACTTCACGCGGCCCGGGATCACGTTGCGCGAGCTGGGGAACACGTCGACCGTGCCCACGGTGCCCCGGCCGTGCGGTGCGTGGCGCAGCGCGATGGCGACCGTCTCCTGCATCAGCTTCGTGGCGGCCTGCAGCGCGTCGCGGCGCAGCGCCATCGGCGTCGGGCCGGCGTGGGCCTCCTGGCCGGTCACGGTGATGTCGTACCAGCGCTGGCCGAGCGCGCCGGTGACGGCGCCGATCACGACGTCGGCGTCTTCCAGCACCGGGCCCTGTTCGATGTGCGCCTCGAAGTAGGCCGCGAACAGCGGGGCGCCGGCCGAGACGGCGGCGGGCGTGTCGCCGGCGTAGCCGATGGCCTTCAACGCACTCTCGACGCTGATGCCCTCGCGGTCGACCGCGGCCAGTGCGGTCTCGAGCGTGAAGGCGCCGGCGTACACGCCCGAGCCCATCATCACGGGCACGAAGCGCGAACCCTCCTCGTTGGTCCAGATCGCCATCTCCAGCGGCAGGCGCGTCTGGATGTCGTGGTCGTTCAGCGTGCGGAAGACTTCGAGCACCGCCAGCACGCCGTAGTTGCCGTCGAACTTGCCGCCGGTCGGCTGCGTGTCGATGTGGCTGCCCGAGGCGACCGCGGGCGCGTCGTTCTCGCGGCCGGGGCGGCGCGCGAAGATGTTGCCGATCTGGTCGACGCGGATGGTGCAGCCGGCTTCCTTCGCCCAGCCGATGACGCGCTCGCGCCCCTGGCGGTCGAGCTCGGTCAGCGCCAGCCGGGCCACGCCGCCGGCGGGCGTGCCGCCGATTTCGGCGAGGGACATCAGGCTGGCCCAGAGGCGGTCGCCGTTGATCGAGAGTGCGGTCATGTCAGGTGTTCTCCGTGTGAAGGGGCGGGGGTGTCGGTGGACAGCAGGTGGCGCAGCACCGCCGCCGTCGCCGCGGGGTAGCCGGGCGACGTGTTGACGATGTGCGGCGCCAGCATGGCGTTGAGCTTGGGCAGTGCATGGAAGGGCACGGCCGGGTAGGCGTGGTGCTCCACGTGGAAGGGCATGTTCCACGCGAAGAAATGGACGAAGCGGTTGGTGTAGGTGGTGCGCGTGTTGGCCAGCATGTCGTTGCTGTGGGCGCAGCCGGTGTGCTCGGCCAGCAGGTAGGGCCGCAGGAAGAGCTGGCCGGTCATCAGCGGCACGACCCACAGCCACAGCGCGGCGAGCGAGCCGGTGGCGACCGAGGCGGCCACGATCAGCGCGTAGCCCGCCAGGTAGGCACGCGCCTCGCGCACGATCAGGCCGCGCTTGTCGTCCGGCACCCAGGGCACGGTCACGCGGCCGAGCACGCCATGGCGCCACAGCAGCTTCGCGCGGCCGACCCAGATCGGCATGCCGGTCCAGGTCCAGGCGATGGCGGCGCGGGTGCGCGGCAGCGGGTTGGCGAGCTCGGGGTCTTTGTCCGGGTCCTGCGTGTGGCGGTGGTGCACCCAGTGGTAGGCGCGGTAGTACTCGTAGGGCAGAAAGACCGCGAAGCCGGCGAAGTGGCCGAGCGCATGGTTGAAGGCGCGGGTGCGGAAGGCCGTCTGGTGCGCGGTCTCGTGCACCACGTTGAAGAGGAAGGCGATGAACCAGCCCTGCAGCAGCGTGAGCGGCACCGCCCACACCGTGCCGAGCGCGTGCCACAGCGCGACGCCACCGAGCACGATGGCGCCCAGATGGCCGAAGGCGCGGCGCGCGCCGGCCGCGTCGGAGCGCACGGCCAGCGCCTTCAGGTCCTGCGCGCTCACGCGGAAGGTGGCGGGCTTGCGCACGGTGCGCGGTGCTGCTTCGGCCGTGTCTGTGATGGGGGTCATTCGGCCAGCAGCGCTTTCACGCGCGTCTCGATGAAGGCCCGGTCTTCGGGCTGGTGGACGGCACTGGGGTTGCCCGCGCGGTGGCCCCACACCGACGGAATGGGCTGCAGGTCGCCGTGGCGCAGGTGCGACAGCTCGGCCCGGTTGTCGTCGACCTGGAAGTACAGGTCGTGGTCGCCGGGCATCAGCAGCACGCGGGCGCGGATGGCGCCGAGCGCCTTCTTCAGGTCGCCGCCGTACAGGGCGTTGGCGCTGATGTCGCCCGTCTGCCAGGTGCGGAACTGCGCCAGCAGGTCGGCCGGGTCGCGGCGGGCGAAGGTGGTCTCCCAGTGGCTGACGAGGTAGTCCTCCAGCGACGAGGCGCCGAGCTTTCGCCACATCTCCTCGCGGTAGAAGGTCTGCGACAGCGCCCAGCCCGCATAGACGCGGCCCATGGCGCGCAGGCCGCGCACCGGCCGCTCGGTGAACAGCCCGTCGCGGTAGGCCGTATCGGCCATCAGCGCGTGCGCTGCACCTTCGATGAACACGCGGTTGTGCGGCGCACAGCGCGCGGCGCCGCACACCACGGCGATGCGGTCGACCGCGTCGGGGAACAGCGCCGCCCAGTGGTAGGCCTGCATGGCGCCCATCGACCAGCCGTAGACCAGCGCCACCCGCTCGATGCCCCACAGCTCGGCCAGCATGCGGCGCTGGACATGCACCGCGTCGTAATAGGTGACGTCGGGGTAGCGCGTGCCCACGTCGGGCCAGGGCGTGTTCGACGGCGAACTCGACAGCCCGTTGCCGAACAGGTTGGCGATGACGATGAAGTACTTCGACGGGTCGAGCGCGCCGCCCTCGGCCACCATGTGCTCGATGTCGGTGTGCTGCGCGGCGTACGAGGTCGGGTAGAGGATGACGTTGGAGCGCTCGGCATTCAGCGTGCCGAAGGTCTTGTAGACCAGGGACATGTGGCGGAAGGTGCGGCCGGACTGGAGCACCACGTCCCCGGCCTGGAACACGCCCGTGTCGGGGCGTGCCGCATGGGCATCGGGTGCGGGCGGGGCGGTCATGGTCGGTGTCCTTTTTTGGTGCTTCGATCGTGCGGCTGAATAACTATACTCTGCGTACAGCAAAGTGACGCAACATGCATGCCACCCCGCCACCCGATGACGACACCCCCAGGCGCCGCGGCCGCCCGCGCTCCGAAGTGGCGGCCAGTGCCGTGCTCGACGCCGCCTACCGCCTGAGCGCCACCCAGGGCCTGCGCGGCGCCACCATCCAGGCCATCGCGGCCGAATCGGGCGTGTCGAAGATGACGATCTACAAGTGGTGGGAAGGCCGGCTGCAGCTGCTGATCGACGCCTACATGCGCCAGGCGACGGTGATGCTCCCGCTCTCGGAAACGCTGCCGCCGCCCGAGGCGATCCGCGCCCACGCGCAGCGGTACCTGGTAGCGCTGCGCGGCGACCTGGGCCGGGTGCAGCTGGCGGTGCTGGCCGAATGCATGGCCGAGACGGGCACGTCGGAGCTCTTCGTGGCGCGCTACCTCAGCGTGCGCCGCGCCCTGGGTGCGCGCGTGATTCGCCGCGGCCAGCGCGACGGCAGCATCGCGTCGCAGCGCCCGGCCGAGGCGCTGTACGACCAGATCTACGGCACCATCTTCTACCGCTTCCAGTTCGGCCTGAAGGGGCTCGACAAGGGCTTCGTGCAGGCGCTGGTCGACAACGCCTTCGCGGCCTGACGCGAAGGCGGCTCAGACGCCCCCGTCGGTCATCCTGTACCAGCCGATCACGGCCGAGACGTAGAGCCGGCGCAGGCCGTACAGCGGAAACGGCTTGATGGTCGACGGCGCGACAGGCAGCGCCTGCCGGTTGCCGGTCGCGATGTACTCGGCCAGCGCCTGGCCCATGCGGGTCTGCAGGCCGACGCCACGGCCCTGGCAGCCGATGTCGATCAGCAGGCCCGGCGCCGGCTCGTGCAGGTGCGGCATGTAGTCGCGCGTGATCGCGACATGCCCGCACCAGCGGTAGGCGATCGGCACCCCGGCCGCCTGGGGGAACAGCTTGGCGACCACGTTCTCGAGATGCGACCAGTCGCCCGGCTGCGCGGGGTCGGGCTCGCGGAAGGTGCCGCGCCCGCCCATCAGCAGGCGCCCTGTGTGGTCGATGCGGTAGTACAGCAGCAGGTTGCGCGCGTCCGACGACACATGACCCTCGGGCAGGATGCTGCGGCGCACCGACTCGGGCAGCGGCTCGGTCGCGACCTGGAACGAGTTGGCGTTGATGATGGATTTGCGCAGCTGCGGCCAGAGGTCGTCGGTGTAGCCGTTGGTGGCCAGCACCACCCGTTCGGCGACCACCTTGGCGCCCTGCTTCGTGGTGACGTGCCACTTTCCGCCGGCTTGGGCCAACTGCGTGACCGGCGACGCGGTGTGGATCACCACGCCGGCGGCGATGGCGGCGCGCGCCAGCCCGCGCGCATAGCTCAATGGCTGCACGCCGCCACCGCGCGGATCGACCCAGCCACCGAAATACTTGTCCGTACCGAGCAGTCGCGCGGTCTCTGCGCGATCGAGCAGCTGCGTGGCGACGCCCTGCGCGCCCCAGTCGCGCGCACGGCGCTCGGCCAGCTTGAGGGCGTCCGATGTGTGCGAACCCTGGATCCAGCCGCGCCGCACATGCGGCACGTCCATCCGGTGCTTGTCGATCAGGTCGAACACCGCGTCCGCGGTGCTCCCTGCAAAGTCGACGAGACGCTGCCCCTTCTCGGCGCCGAACATCGCGATCATTTCGCTCGGGTCGTACTTGAAGCCGGGGATGACCTGCCCGCCGTTGCGGCCAGAGCCGCCGAAGCCGATGTCACGGGCCTCCAGCACCACCACGCGCACGCCACGTTCGGCCAGATGCAAGGCCGTGCTCAAGCCGCAGTAGCCGGCGCCGACGATGACCACGTCGGCCTGCGCGTCGCCGTCGAGCGGTGCCGTGTCCGGCGCGGGCGCGGCGGTGGCGGCCCAGAGCGACGGCGTCAACGGAAAGAAATCTTCTTGTGGCATGGGGCCTTTCACATCGGATGGAGAACACGCCGCAGGAAGTCCTGCGTGCGCGGGTGTTGCGGATTGCCGAGCACGTCGGCCGAGGGGCCCTGCTCGGCCACGATGCCGCCGTCGATGAACAACACGCGGTCGGCCACCTCCCGCGCGAACTGCATTTCGTGCGTGACCACGACCATGGTCATGCCGGCCTCGGCCAGCTTTCGCATCGCTTCCAGCACGTCGCCGACGAGCTCCGGGTCGAGCGCGGAGGTCGGCTCGTCGAACAGGATGGCCTTGGGCTGCATCGCCAGGGCGCGGGCGATGGCCACGCGCTGTTGCTGCCCACCCGACAGCTGAGAGGGATGCGCGTCGATTTTGTCGGCCAGGCCGACGCTGGCCAGCAGCTCCTTGCCGCGGGCAGTGGCGCTCGCGCGGGCCTCGCCCTTGACGAAGATCGGGCCTTCGACGACGTTCTCGATCACGGTGCGATGCGGGAACAGGTTGAAGCGCTGGAACACCATCGCCACTTCGGTGCGGATCAGCTTGATGCTGGGCGCCTGGTGGTCGACGTGCACGCCGTCGATGTCGATGGTGCCGCCGCTGTAGCTCTCCAGCCCGTTGATGCAGCGCAGGATGGTCGACTTACCCGAGCCCGACGGGCCGATGATGCAGACCACCTCGCCCTTGGCGACCGATGCATCGACGCCCTTGAGCACATGGTGCGTGCCGAAGAACTTTTGCAGTCCACGGATCTCGATCATGTCTTGTTCCGCTTCTCGAGGTGCCGCACCAGAAGGATCAGCGGCACGCACATGACGAGGTACATCACCGCCACCATCGAGAACACCGTCGCGTTCTGGAAGGTCGAGGTGGCGATCAGTTTGCCCTGCAGCGCCAGCTCGGCGACCGTGATGGTGGAGGCCTGCGACGAGTCCTTGAGCATCATGATCATGATGTTGCCGTAGGGCGGCAGCACGATCTTCACGGCCTGCGGCAGCACCACGCGCCGCATCATCAGCGGCCAGCCCATGCCCATGGCGCGCGCGGCTTCGACCTGCCCACGGTCCACCGCCTCGATACCCGCGCGGAAGTTCTCCGACTGGTAGGCCGAGTAGGCGATGCCCAGACCCAGGATCGAGGCCTGCAATGCCGACAGCGAGATGCCGAAATCCGGCATCACGAAGTAGAGGAAGAACAGCAGCACGATGATCGGGATGCCGCGCAGCAGGTTGACGATGGTCGTGGCGATGTTCGCCAGCCAGCGGATGCCCGACACGCGCATGACGGCCCACACCATGCCCAGCACGGTCGACAGCGCCAGCGAGCCCAGCGTCACCAGAATGGTGAGCCAGGCCCCCTGCAGCAGGATCGGGAAGTACTCCCGGATGCGCTCAAGCAGTATCAGCATGGCTGTTTCGTTCAAGGTTCAGGCGCCGATCAGGACGCCAGGCCCCACTTCTTCAGGATGCCGTCGATGGTGCCGTCGGCCTTGAGCTTGGTGAGCGCGGCGTTGACCTTGCCCATCGTCTCGGTGTCGCCCTTGCGCGTCGCGATGCCGATGCTGTTGACCATCGTCGGTTTGAAGGTGGTCGCCATGCGCAGGTTCGGGAAGAGGCCGCGCGAGATCGCGAAGGCGGCGATCGGCGAATCGAGAAAGCCCGCGTCGATGCGGCCGGCGTTGGCGTCGCGCATCAGGTCAGCCGTGGTGTCGTAGAGCTTGACTTCGGTGAAGAGGCCGCTCTTCTGCAGCGGATCGACAAAGGCGGTACCGACCTGCACACCGACGCGCTTGCCCTTCAGGTCGGCCATCGTGACGTAGCCGGTCTTGTCGGTCACCGGAACGACCACGCCCTCGCCGTAGCTGTAGATCGGCTGCGAGAAGTCGACCACCTCGAGCCGCACCGGCGTGATGAACATGGCCGCCGAGATCAGGTCGATGCGCTTGGTGGTGAGCGAGCTGATGAGCGTGGAGAACTGCATCGCCTCGATCTGCACACCGAAGCCGGCTTCCTTGCCGACGGCCTTCACGATGTCCGCCATCACGCCATCGATGGTGTTGGTCTTGGTGTCGAGAAAAGTGAAGGGACTGCCGGTCGGCGTGGAGCCGACCTTCAGCACGGTCTGGGCCGAGGCCGGCGCCGTGATCGTCAACGCGAGCGCCGTGAACAGCGAAGCGACAAGTGCGGGGAGCTTCATGGTGTCTTTCCTTGGAGGGTGGACGGTTGCGGGAGGGGAGGTGCCGGGGAAACTGCGGACAAGGGTGCGCGGGTGATGGCCCACAGCACGGTGGTGAGCGTGGGGCCGGGGTTGCGCCAGCGGCGCGGCGTGCTGCCGTCGTAGCAGAAGCTGTCACCGGCATGCAGCTCGAGCAGCCGGTCGTTGACGAAGAGTTCGAGCTGGCCTTCGATCACGTAGCCGACCTGCTCGCCACGGTGGGTGAAGAAGAGTTCGTCGCCGGTCGAGCCGCCCGACTCGATGACGGCGCGGTAAAGCTCGACGTGGCCGGTCGCGGCCGGCGGCGTCAGGTTTTCCTTGTGAATGCCCTTGTCGCCCAGGTCGATGCGGCGGTGCGCGCCCACGCGCACCACGGCGCCGTCGACCTCGTCCTGCGCGTCGCCGTGCGTGATGTTGCGCACCAACGTCTCCATCGGCAGCTGCAATTCGTGCGCGAGCGCCTCGAGCGTGCGCATCGAGATGGAGCGCAGCCCGCGTTCGAGCTGGCTCAGCAGGCTCACGGAAATGCCTGCCGCCTGCGCCACTTGCAGCAACGGGCGACCCATGGCCTTGCGTCGGCGCCGCAGTTGCTCGCCCAGCCAGAGGTCGATCACCGAGTGGATGCGGTGCGCCGACCTCGCGTCCGGCACATCGCCGGATTCGGGGGTGAGAAGCTGTCGACGGTTCATGGCAGGTGGTTGAGTAAAACTTTTACTTTTGTGAATATTTCACAAGCAAAACCCGCGCCAGCTTAGTCCTGGGGCCGAACGCGCCTATCCGGACAAACGAGGGGGCAAGCGTCGGGGGCGTTTCCGGCCTGGGCTTGGGCTGTTGCGAGGGTGTTGGCCTACGACAAGTCCGGCCGGCCGGCCGCAGCAGTCACGACCGCCCGGGCGCACATTGCTGCTCTTTGTTCGGAGCGTTGATGCCTGAACCCATGACTTCCTACACGCTCGAAGAAGGCGCCCCCCACCCCCTGGGCGCCACCTACACCGGCCGCGGCGTCAACTTCGCCGTGTTCTCGGCCCATGCCACGCAGGTGCAGGTCTGCCTGTACGACGACGCCGGCACCACCGAGACGGCCTGCATCACGCTGCCCGAGTACACCGACGAGGTCTGGCACGGCTTCGTGCCGGGGCTGAAGCCGGGCACGCGCTACGGCCTGCGGGTGCATGGGCCCTACGAGCCCGAGAAGGGCCACCGCTTCAACCACCACAAGCTGCTGCTCGACCCCTACGCCAAGGCGCACATGGGCGAGCTCAAGTGGGGCCCCGAGGTGTTCGGCTACACCGTCGGCCACCCCGACGGCGACCTGAGCTTCGACGAGCGCGACAGCGCGCCCTTCATGCCCAAGTGCGTGGTGGTCGATTCGCGCTACCAGTGGACGCAGACCGACGCGCCGCGCGTGCCCTGGAACCAGACCATCTTCTACGAGACCCATGTGCGCGGCTTCACCATGAAGCACCCCAAGGTGCCCGAGCTGTTCCGCGGCACCTTCGCCGGCCTGGCGCTCGACGAGGTGATCGGCCCGATCAAGGAACTGGGCGTGACCAGCGTCGAACTGCTGCCGGTGCAGATGTTCCTGAACCAGCCCTTCCTCACCGAGAAGGGCCTGACCAACTACTGGGGCTACGACACCATCGGCTTCTTCGCGCTCGACCAGCGCTACATGGACGGCCCGAACATCGACGAGTTCAAGAACATGGTCGACCGCTTCCACGCCCACGGGCTGGAAGTGATCATGGACGTGGTCTACAACCACACGCCCGAAGGCAACGAGATGGGCCCGACCCTCTCGTTCAAGGGCATCGACAACGCGAGCTACTACCGCCTGCTGCCCGACCAGCCGCGCTACTACATCAACGACACCGGCACCGGCAACACGGTGAACCTGAGCCACCCGCGCGTGCTACAGATGGTGACCGACAGCCTGCGCTACTGGGTGACGGAGATGCACGTCGACGGCTTCCGCTTCGACCTGGCGACCATCCTGGCGCGCGAGCCGCACGGCTTCGACGAAGGCGGCGGCTTCCTCGACAGCTGCCGGCAGGACCCGGTGCTCTCCAGCGTCAAGCTGATCGCCGAGCCCTGGGACATCGGCCCCGGCGGCTACCAGGTCGGCGGCTTCCCGCCCGGCTGGGCCGAATGGAACGACGACTTCCGCGACACCGTGCGCGCCTTCTGGAAGGGCGACGAGGCGATGGCGTCGGCGCTGGCGCAATGCCTCACGGCCAGTGGCAACCGCTTCAACAAGCGCGGCCGCCGGCCCTGGGCCAGCGTCAACTTCATCACCGCGCACGACGGCTTCACGCTGGCCGACACCACCAGCTACAACGAGAAGCACAACGACGCCAACAACGAAGGCAACCGCGACGGCCATTCGGACAACCGCAGCTGGAACTGCGGCGTCGAAGGCCCGAGCGACGACCCCGAGGTGCTCGCACTGCGCGCCCGCCAGCAGCGCAACATGCTCGCCACGCTGCTGCTGTCGCAGGGCACGCCCATGCTGCTGGCCGGCGACGAGTTCGCCCGCACGCAGCAGGGCAACAACAACGCCTACTGCCAGGACAGCGACATCTCGTGGTTCGACTGGGAAGCCGCCAGCGCGCCGGCCGGCCGCAGCCTGACGGTGTTCACCCAGCACCTCACGCACCTGCGCCAGACGCTGCCCGTGCTGCGCCGCAACCGCTTCCTCACCGGCCAGTTCAGCGAGACGGCGCAGGTGAAGGACTCGACCTGGCTCGCGCCCGACGGCAACGAGATGGACGAGGCCCACTGGACCGACCCGCAGACGCGCTGCTTCGGCCTGCTGCTCGAAGGCACCGCGCCCGCGTCGTCGCTGCCGCAGCCCGCGGCCGACGACAGCGTGCTGCTCGTCTTCAACGCCTGGGAAGGCGCCATCGACTTCGTGCTGCCGCCGCGTGCCGGCGGCAAGGTGTGGACGCGCGTGATCGACACCGCGCTCGACCCGCAGGAAGATGTGGACTTCGAGCCCGGCCACGGCTACACCGTGACGGGCCGGTCGCTGCTCATGTTCACCAGCCAACCCTGACCCGCCCCACCGACCGAGCGTCCATGACCGTTCTCTGCGCCAACTGCCACACCGCCAACCGCGACCGCGCGATGTTCTGCATCGGCTGCGCGGGCAAGCTGCCGGCCTTTGCGGCGACGGGGCCGTCGGCGCTGGAGACGGCCGAGGCGAAGCGCCGGGCAGGGCAGGCCGCTGCGGCACACCCGTCCGACCAGGCCAAGGACGCCACCCCGGCCGCACACGCACCGCGCGGATTGATCGCGGCCGTGCTGCTGCTCGGCGCCACGGTGCTGCTGCTCGCGGCGTGGATCAGCTTCGGCCCCGAGCGCGCGGCGGCCCCTGGCCTGGCCTCGGCCGCGGCGCCGCTCCAGACGCTGCCCGCCACACCGGTGGCCGCGCCGGCTGCCGTCGCGGTCGCGCCGCCGCCCGTGCAGGTCCCGGTGGAATCGGCGCTGTCGCCCGGTGAGTCGACGGTGTCGACCATGCCGCGGCCTGCGTCGGCCCCCGTTACCGCGTCCGCACCGCCGGCTGCGAGAGCGCCCGTCGCGCCCGCATCGCCGCGCGCGCCGACGACCCGAATGGCCAGCGCGAACGCCGGCGACCCGCGTGTGGGCTGCGAGCACCTGTTCTTCGTGCTCGCCGCGCGCTGCGAAGCCGAGCATTGCGGGCAGGCAGCGTACTCACGACACCCACGTTGCGAAGCGGTGCGCGACCAACGCCGGCGCGACGAAGCGCGTCGCAACCCCACGGGCGGCTGAGCGCTCGCCCGCGGCGCTTCGCCTCAGGCGCCGCCCACTTCTTTCACACGCTCCCTGTTGGTCGTGCTGCGGCTGCCCTTGAGGTGCATTTCCACATCCGTGGCGCGGTCGCCGACCTTCGTCACGGCGTCCTTCAACTGATCCTCGGTCACGGCGAGCTTCCTGGCCCATTCCGCGAGCGACGCGTCGGACACGAGGTCGATGCGGTCGGGCTCGGCGCCGCCGGGGGCATTGCGTTTGTCGTTGTCGGTCATGGTGTGTTCCTTCCTTGCGGAGCGTTGGTTCGATGGCGTGAACTTAGCGACGCCTCGCGCTCCCCCCTGTAGGCGCAAGGGGCCGACACGGGTCTGTCTGGACCGACGTGTCGGCGGCGGATCAGTTGGTGCGTTGCTCGATCGGGTCCTTGCCGCTGGCCGGCGCAGGTGAGGCGCTCTGGACGGCCGAGTCGGTCGCCGCCGGGGCGTCGCCGTCGCTGCCGCCACCACCGCAGCCGCCGATCAGGGCGGCGATGGACAGGAGGACGAGCGCGTTGAGTTTTGCGGACATGTTGATTTCTTTCTTGAATGAGGAATGAGGGGGTTGCGGCCGCCGTCGCGGCCTGGCCGCACGCCCGCCCGCGAGGCGGCCGAATGGCGCCTGACAGGCCTGAAGGCGTGCAGCGTCAGGGATGGGTGGTGGTCTGCACCACCCGTCGACATCAGTTGATGTTCGCGCCCATCGCGTGGAAGGGCTTGCCCGGGACCTTGAACGTGCCGCCGTATTCGAAGGCCGCGTTGTCGAGCAGCTTGCAGCCGCCCTTGGCCGGCGAGCAGGCCGTCGATGCCGGGTTGGTGTGCCAGACCATCGGGCCGTACAGGAAGTTGTGGATGCCCTTGCCGCCGTAGTCGGCCACGCTGAGCACGTAGCTTTCGGTGCCGTGGTTGTCGGTGTCTTCCGTCGAGATCGGGTCGATCATCCGGCTTTCCTGCAGCGTCCGTGCCACGGAGCCCGCGGCGATGTTCGCGTCGAAGCGAACCCACTGGATCTTCCGGTCGCCGCGCGAGGTCACGATCATCTCGCGCTCGACGCCGTTGGGGTAGATCTGCTGAGGAACCGCCGCCTTCTCCTTGGCGTAGGCCAGGCCGGTCGGGTTGCGCCCGACGGCCACGGAGAAGCGCTCCACGATGTCCGACGGCGCGCCGCCGGCCTGCTGGTTCAGATAACCCGACCCCAGGTCGAACACACGCAACTTGCCTTCCTGCGTGGCGATGAATGCGCGGAACGGTGCGGCGAGCGCCACCTTCACGGCGGTCGGCCGGTTGTCCAGGTCCATCACCTTGATCACCGACGGCTTCTGGCTCGGCGCGACGTCGAAGGTGTACGGCCACTGCGAGGGCTGCGTGCCGCGGTTGGCGATCATGCTGTTGAAGCCCGACTGCGATTGACCGAAGTACTGCTGCTTGTAGTACGCCAGGAGCGGGCGCAGATCGACGAACGCGGCACGCTTTTCCGACTTCGAGATCACCACCGCCATGCCGGTGCGGGCGTAGGCGTTGGCCAGGTCGCCGCTGAAGTAGCGGGCGCGAACGCTCGCGTTGTCGAGGTCGGTGTCGAAGTAGCGGCGAACGAGCTGGTAGTCGTTGTTGGCCAGGCCGGTGGACACGGAGATCTCCGTCGGTGCGCGCATGCTCTCGGGCAGGTCCACGAAGCCGATGAGCTTGATGAAGTTGTAGTTGCCCAGCCCCGGCAGGCCCGGGTAGGAACGCTTCCAGTTGCCCCAGTTGCCGCTCCATTGGGATTCGTTGGCCATGGTGCAGTTCTGGCAGCCGTCACCCAGCGCCAGCACGGCCACCTGGCCGCGCATGGCGGCCGTGTCCCACACGGTCACCAGGGCGAACTCACCGCTGTTGGTGATGGTGATGGCCGTGGGCACCTTGCCCGAAGGCAGCTGCGTGCTCATGATCGTGCTGGCGGTGTTGCTGCCGACGCTCACGATGCGGCCGTCGGCGTAGACCGCCAGGGTGTTGGTGCACCAGCCGCCGCGGCCATAGCACTTGCCCAAAGCCACCGGCTTCTCGAGCGGGAAGCTGCGCAGGTAGGTGACGATGCTCGCGTCGAGCGCGCCGCCGTCGTTGGCCACGCCGTCGTTGCGCGTCCAGCTCGGCTCGGGCTCGATCGACATCGTGTTGTGCGCCATGCTGATGGCCTGCACGGAGCCCAGGCCCGGGGCATACGACTTCTTGTAGAAGCTGCTGTCGGGCGTGGCATCGGCGATGTAGCCGAAGTTCAGGATGCTCGAGCTGTAGTCGCCCGGTTCGTAGTCGAGCGGCCCGCCGACTTGCCAGTTGCCGCACCAGCTCGTCCAGCCGCAGCCGCGGTTGCCTCGGCCGTTGGGGTTCTGGATCGACACCATGTTCATCGGCTGGCTCTGGCGCTTGCCGTAGGCCGGCAGGCCGCCCTGCGTGGCGGTGCCGTATTCCGCCGAGGACGGGCCGTAGCGGTAGGCGATGGCAGCGTCCGTGCCCATCTTCTGAGCCATGGCCTGGTACTCCGCGTTGGACACCGCGCCGTTGACCATCACGTCACCGGAAATGCCCATCACGTTCGGGCTGGCCGGGGCGGGTGCGGGTGCAGGTGCAGGTGCAGGTGCAGGTGCAGGTGCAGGTGCAGGTGCCGGTGCAGGTGCGGGTGCCGGTGCAGGTGCCGGTGCCGGTGCCGGTGCAGGTGCCGGTGCCGGTGCAGGTGCAGGTGCAGGTGCCGGTGCAGGTGCAGGCGCCGGAGCGGGCGCAGGCGTGCTGGGAGTGGACGCGGTGGCCGTGTAGCAGGACTTGCTGACGCCCGGTGCCGGGTCACCGAACAGCTGGTCGCCGCAGGTGTAGGTCCCTGCGGCCAGCACCTTGGTCACCGTCTGCGTGCCACGCCCATACACGACGCTTGTCGTCGTCGTCAGCGTGAAGCGGCCACCCTGACCGATGAGCTCCTTCATCTGCGTGGTGGAGGCGCCGGATGCAGGAGCAGGAGCAGGTGCAGGTGCAGGTGCAGGTGCAGGTGCAGGTGCAGCCGGCGCTGGCGACGCGACCGGTGTCGACGGTGCGCCATCCGAGTAGCACGACTTGGGCAGACCGGGGGCGGGATCTCCGAAGAGCTGATCGCTGCAGGTGTAGGCGCCGGCCGCCAGCGTCTTGGCGTTGAATGCGTTGTTGGCGCCGTAGCGAACCACCGTGCTGCTGCTCAGCGAGAACCCGCCGCCTTGACCGGTGAGGTAGCGGCTTTGTGCCAGAACAGAACTGGGATGGAGTGTGGCGATGGCGGCGAAGGCGCCCAGGCAGGAGACGAATAGTTTTGACACGATGGAAACGTTGGGATGGCTCGACCGTCGAACGAGGCGCAGGGCAAAGCAAAGGCCTCTTCGAGACCACTGAGCCTGTTCGACTACCGGCGAGGAAATGACAGAAGATTTGCAAACCTCTTGCGGAGGGTGCAAACGGAGAACTGAGCTGCAAGGCACGTCGGAATGCTCCGACGCCTGCTGGAGACAAGCCCCTACTCATCCTTGCGGATGCCGCGATTTGACGGTGTTGTGGAAAGTTCCGCAATCTTTTGCACAGACAGTTGCAGCTCTCACGTTTGACCGGCCGCGCCTGGCTCAGCGCCACCACACCATGTTTCAGGCGCGTAACGAGGGAATGCCGAATGCGGCCGAAACCGAAACTTTCGACCTCTATCCAATAACCAAGGACGCTAGCGGCGCGGCGCAGGCGGCACCGCCAGCGTGACCAGCCGAGGCGTCACCCGGCCCTCGTCGATCACCAACTCCGCCACCGAGATCGGCAGGCTGAAGCGCCGCGGCCCCGCGCTGCCGGGGTTGATGAACAGCACACCATCACGCTCGACCATCGACGGCTTGTGCGAGTGGCCCGAGACGACCACTCGCACATCGGCGTCGGCCGACCCCAGTTGCAGGTCGGCGATGTCGTGCACCACATGCACCGCCACGCCGCCGAGCCGGACCGTGAGCGACAGCTGAATATCCGCCGCCCACGGCGCGGTGTCGTTGTTGCCACGCACCACGCTCACCGGCGCGATCGCCGCCAACTGCGCCAGGATCTCAGGCCCGCCGATGTCGCCGCCGTGCACGATGTGATCGCTGCCGGCGAGGAAGGCCAGCGCTTCGGGGCGCAGGAGATTGTGGGTGTCGGAGATGAGGGCGATGCGGGGCATGGGCAATCCTGGTGACGCGATGGCGAACGACGCGACAAGGACGCGCTAATAGAGCGCGCCGTGTCTGGCGAGTTCGTAGTGCGTGCTGCGCCCGCTGGCAGACGACTTCATGAGCACGCCCTTGACCAGCAGGTCGTTGATGTCGCGCAGCGCCGTATCGGCGGAGCACTTGGCGATGGCGGCCCACTTGCCCGAACTGAGCTTGCCGTCGAAGCCGTCGAGCAGCCGGTTCAGCAGCTTGATCTGCCGCTCGTTGAACGACACACCCGACCAGCGCTGCCAGAACTGCGCCTTGCCCAGCACCGCGCCGACCGTCGCGTCCGCGCCTTCGATGGCGCGCAGCAGGCAGCCCAGGAACCAGGCCAGCCAGCGCGTCACATCCATCGGGCCCTTCTGCGTCGCTTCGAGCTGGTCGTAGTAGTCCTTGCGCTCGCGCTGGATCTGGCCCGACAGGCTGTAGAAGCGCTGCGGCGACCGCTCGGCCCGCGCCAGCATCAGGTCGCCCACCGCGCGCGAGATGCGGCCGTTGCCATCGTCGAACGGATGCAGCGTGACGAGCCACAGGTGCGCGAGGCCTGCATGCAGCACCGGGTCGCCCGACGACTGCGCGCCGCCTGCGTCTTCGACCCAGTGCAGAAACGTGTGCATCCCGGCTTCCAGTTGCGCTGCCGGCGGCGCCTCGTAGTGCAGCTTGCGCCGCCCTACCGGCCCCGACACCACCTGCATCGGCCCACTGGCATCGTCACGCCACGCCCCGGTGCGGATGCGGCTCAACCCGCTGTAGCCGGTCGGGAACAGCGCCGCATGCCACCCGAACAGACGCTCGGCCGTCAGCGGCTCGGCGTGCCGGCCGGTCGCATCGAGCACCATGTCGACCACGCCCTCCACATGCCGGTCGACCGGCGCCAGCGCACCGATGTCCACGCCCAGGCGCCGCGCGATCGACGAGCGCACCGCCGCCTGGTCGAGTTGTTCGCCTTCGATCGCGCTGGTCTTGACGACGTCTTCGGTCAGCACCTGCAGCGTGGCCTGCTCGCGCTGCACCAGGCCCAGTTCGCTCATCCGGCCGCGCAGATGACCTTGGGCTTGGTGTGCCGCAGTTACCTCGCTGGCACCACGTGACCATCAAGCCACAGGTCGAGTCCGCACGCGAGCGGTACGAACTGGCAAACCAGCGACGCAGAGGGAACGCGAAGCTGCCTGGCTTCTACCAAGTCCTGGCTTCCTCGTCAAAAATCTGGATGCACCAGTCCACGAAGGCTCGCAGAGGGGGCGAACGGTAGCGACTCTGCGGGTAGAGGATCGACAGAGGCTCGGCAGGTGCGACGTGATTCGGGAGGACCCGCTTCAAACTTCCCTCTGCAATCAGCGCGTCTACCATGTAGCTGGCACTTCGAATCATTCCAAGGCCGGCAACGCCGGCCGAAACGTATGCCTCGGTTTCATCGACTGCGATCTGCTCCGGCATTTCGATGGCGTGCGTCTGCTCACCCACCTGAAAGAGCCATTCCGTTGATCTTCCCGTCTTTCCGGAGATGTACCCCACTGCACGATGCCGCTGCAGTTCGTCCAGCGACGTAGGTTCGCCGTGCCGAGCCAGATAGTCGGGCGATGCACAGACGAGCCACTGGAAGGTCGCAAGCCGGCGCGCAACGAGGGTGGCGGACGGTCGCGGCTCACCAGCCCTGATGACACAGTCGAGTCCTTCCTGAACAAGGTCGGACACCGTGTCACTCAGCAGCAGCCCGATGTCGATGTTGGGATACAGGGTGGCGAATTGCGGAAGCGCCGGGATGATGAAGCGGCGCGCCAACGAGGACGTTGTGCTGACGCGGATGGCTCCCCTGATCTGCCCCGCCTGCCCCACGATCGCTGCTTCGGCGCTCTCGACGTCGCGCAGGATCGCGGTGCAGCTGTTGTAGTAGCGCAGCCCCGCATCGGTGAGGCTGAGCGCCCGGGTCGTTCGGTTCAGGAGCCGCACGCCGAGATGCGCCTCCAGATCCTTGATTGTTTTGGTGACCGTCGGTGGTGGGATAGACAGGATGCCCGCAGCCTTTTTGAAGCCATGCGTTTCGACCACGCGCGTGAAGATCTCCATAGCCTGCAGTCTGTCCATGATGCTTGTCCTCCATTCTTTCTTGACCGTACTGGGCGGCCCATTATTCGCGAATCGTGAATTTTGAAAGCGACGCCCCCGGGCTTATCGGATTGGCCCGCTGCCTCCACCATTGAACTTCACCCGGCCACGCCGGAATCATGGACGGAAGCGCATTGAGCAGCAGACAAGGAATACGCATGAATGACAAGAAAGTCGATATCGAGGACATGATCGTCCTGGGGGCAGGACAGCTCGGCATGGCCGTCTTGCGGGCCCTCGCACCCCGCGTTCGCAATGCCAGAACCCCACTCACCGTTGCGGTCGCGCCCGCGACGATCGCCAATCCATCCGAAGAGGACTTGGAACACTTGTCGGAACTTCGCGGGCTCGGTGCTGAGGTCATCGGCTTCGATCTCGCGAGCGACGGAGAAGCACTGACGGCACTGTTCAAACGATTCAGAACGGTCATCAACTGCACGGGATTCGTCGCTGGCCCCGGAACGCAGTTGAAGATCACGCAGGCCGTGCTCGACGCGGGTGTCAGGCGTTATTTCCCTTGGCAGTTCGGCGTCGACTACGACGTGGTCGGGCAGGGAAGCGGCCAGCCCGTGTTCGATGAGCAGTACGCGGTTCGCAAGGTGCTCCGTGCGCAAACAGCCACCGAATGGGTGATCGTGTCGACGGGCATGTTCACGAGCTTCCTGTTCGAGCCTGCGTTCGATGTCGTCAATCTCGAGCGTGGCACGGTGCACGGTCTCGGCAGTTGGGACACGAAGGTGACGGTGACGACCCCGGAAGACGTTGGCAAGCTGACCACGGAGATTCTGTTGGCGGAGCCACGGATCGTCGATGAGGTCGTGTATGTCGCGGGGGACACGATCTCGTACGGCCGACTGGCCGACGTGGTCGAACGGGTCACCGGTCGGGCGTTCGAAAAGATCGAGTGGGATATCGACAAGCTGCGCGCAGATCTGGCTGCGGCTCCCGACGACGTGATGACCCGCTACCGAGCAGCCTTCGCACTCGGAGCCGGCATGTGGTGGGATCAATCCCTGACCTTCAACACGCGCCAGGGTCTCGACACAGTGGACGTCGAGTCGTACCTTCTCACGCGTCAGGGCTTGCTCAGTCACCGGCGCGTTGAAAGAGCGGTTCGTCGCGGGGATGAGCTGGAGTGAGATGCTGCACGCGCGCATCCTTGGCGCGGCGTTGATGATTCCGGTGGCCCGTCATCATGGCGGGTCTCGTCATCGGTCGACGGACGAGACATTTGGCATCAGCGGTTGCGGCTATCGAGGTTGTGGGTGTCGGAGATGAGGGCGATGCGGGGCATGGGCAATCCTGGTGACGCGACGGCGAGCGACACGACGGCACCGCGCTAATTGAGCGCACCGTGTTTGGCGAGTCCGTAATGCGTGCTGCGCCCGTTGGCAGACGACTTCACGATCACGCCATTGGCCAGCAGGTCGTTGATGTCGCGCAGCGCCGTATCGGCAGAGCACTTGGCGATGGCGGCCCACTTGCCCGAACTGAGCTTGTCGTCGAAGCCGTCGAGCAGCTTGATCTGCCGCTCGTTGAACGACACGCCCGACCCGCGCTGCCAGATGTAGAGCGGCTCGAGAGACGAAGGCATGCGGGGATTGCGCTTCGAATCGCCGCATGACGTGCGGCGATTAGCCGCAAAGCGCGTGTGCGTTGACAAGGTAAAGGTCGCCGCATCAGGTTTATTGCGGCGGCAAAGCCAGCGTGACCAGCCGCGGCGTCACGCGGCCATCGTCGATCACCAGTTCACCCACCGATATCGGCAAGCTGAACCGACGCGGCCCCGCGCTGCCGGGGTTGATGAACAGCACCCCGTCGCGCTCGACCATCGACGGCTTGTGCGAATGGCCTGAGACGACCACCCGCACTTCGGCATCGGCCGGCCCCAGTTGCAGATCAGCGATGTCGTGCACCGCATGCACCGCGACGCCGCCCAGCATCACCGTCAGCGACACCGGAATGTCCGCCGCCCAAGGCGCGCTGTCGTTGTTGCCGCGCACCACGCTCACCGGCGCAATCGCCTCCAGCCGCGCCAGGATGTCCGGCCCGCCGATGTCGCCGCCGTGGACGATCTGGTCGCAACCGGCAAGGAAGGCCAGCGCTTCGGGGCGCAGGAGGTTGTGGGTGTCGGAGATGAGGGCGATGCGGAGCATGGGGGAATTGTGTCGGCGCCGACGCCATCGATCGCAGGTGGCGTGTCGCCTGGACCCCTACTGAAGCTAGCGGCGCAGTTAGAGACGCGGCTTTCCTTCGGACGCACGTCGCAACGCCCAATCGGCCATCAGGAGGCCACAACCGGGACATTTGTCCCAAGTTTCCATCCGCTCGTTCACCGGGACAGCGCGCCCTTCTTTAATTTCCCAGCTGTGTTTGCACGCGGGACAGGCTGCTTTCTGCTGACTCAGCTTAGACGCCAACAGCGAGCCGGCCACAGCACCAACTACCGAGCAAAGAAGAAACCACTTGTCGCCATGCCAAGGACTGGCGCCTAGCAACAAAGCAACCGCAGCGCAGGATACGAACCCACCTGCAAAACCGACAAAGAGGCGAATGTTTCTCTGGGATCTGTTCGAGCGCGCGCGCGACTTCTGCGTTATGGCCGCATCGGCCAACTCAGGTGTTTCGGCGGGGAAGGCAGTGGGCTTGGATGACAAGGTGTGTGGCAGCAAAAGCTGTCATTCATAGAAGCGACACGGCCAGGAGAAAACCAGCGATCAGCAAACCGTAGAACGCCATTCCAGCCACTTGTTGTCCGGTTACGGTAACGACTCTCCGACCATCCCGGACGAAACTCAATGCGCCTGCGGCTGCATGAACATTGGATTCGTTGCCCATCATCGATTCCGACCGCCACGCACCGAAGGACAGTAGGAACACCAGCATCTTGCCGGTCAGTACCAAGAAAATTTCGACAAGCGCTTCCATCCAAGTGCTTCCATAGCGAGGGAGTGCGTCACCGCGAGGCTGACTTCAGTCGGAATTTATCAGCCACGTTGCCGCCCGCGTGCGGACGGCACAAAGTCACATCCCAGTACGGACAGCGCGCGTTTGCAGGTCTAGTCAGACGGCGCTCAGGCAGGCATGATCGTTTGTAAACAAATGCTGCCTCAGGCAAACCATGGCCGTCCTCATCCCCTCGTTGAGTGCCAGCGCGTCCCGCATGACCACGGGCGAGCGTCGCTTGGCCGAACGGCTGGAACAGAAGCTCGATAGCGACTACCTGCTCTGGTACGACGTGCCGGTCGGGCCGAAACGCTCGCACCCCGACTTCATCGTGCTGCACCCGCTGCGCGGGCTGCTCATCCTGGAGGTGAAGGACTGGCGGCTCGAAACCATCCAGAAGGCCACCCGCGGCATGTGGGAGATCGTGCCCGGCGGCGAACTGAAGTCGGTCAACAACCCCTTCGAGCAGGCGCGGCACTACGCCGAGGAAGTGGTCGACGCGCTCAAGCGCGACCCGCAACTGGTGCAACCCAGCGGCAAGTGGCAGGGCATGCTGACCTTTCCGTGGAGCTACGGCGTCGTCTTCAGCCACATCACGCGACGGCAGTTCGAATCCAGCGGACTGCAACACGCCATCGACGGCCACCGCGTGCTGTGCGCCGACGAGATGCAGGAGAGCGCAGACCCCGAAGCGCTTCAAAGCCGTCTTTGGGGCATGTTCCCCATGCTCATGCGCGGCGCGCTGACCCTGCCGCAGATCGACCGCGTGCGATGGCTGCTGTTCCCCGAGGTGCGCGTGAACTCGCAGCGGAGCCTCTTCGACAGCAGCAACGCTGACCAGGACGAAGCGGTCGAACGCGCACTGCCCAGCATCCTGAGCGTGATGGACCTGCAGCAGGAGCAACTGGCACGCAGCCTGGGCGACGGCCACCGCGTGATCCACGGCGTGGCCGGCTCGGGCAAGACCATGATCCTCGGCTACCGCGCCGAATTCCTGGCCCAGGCCGCGAACGCAGCCAAGCCCGTGCTCGTGCTTTGCTACAACGAGCCGCTGGCCGTGAAGCTCGCCTCGGTCATGGAAGCCAAGGGCCTGACCGAGCGCGTGCACGTGCGCAACTTCCACAAGTGGTGCCGGCAGCAACTCGTCGCCTTTGGCCAGGAACTGCCGCCGCAGAAGATGGCGACCGGCGCCAAGATGGATGACATGGTCGACCGCGTGATCCGCGCCGTCGACCGCAAACACATCCCCTCGGGCCAGTACCTCGCCGTGCTCATCGACGAAGGCCACGACTTCCGCCCCGAATGGCTGAAGCTGGTGACGCAGATGGTCGACCCAAGCACCAACAGCCTGCTGCTGCTGTACGACGACGCGCAGAGCATCTACGAGCGCCAGCGCAGCAAGCAGTTCAGCTTCAAGAGCGTCGGCATCCAGGCGCAAGGGCGCACCACGGTGCTGAAGATCAACTACCGCAACACGCGGCAGATCCTGCAGACCGCCAGCCAGATCGCGGGCGGCCTGCTCACCGCCGAGAACTCCGAGCAAGGCGAAGACGGCATCCCGCTGCTGTTACCCGTGAGCTGCGGCCGCGAAGGGCCGGAGCCGATGGTGATCAACCTGCCGACGCTGCACGAGGAAGCCGCGAAGGTGGCCGAGTTGCTGAGTGCGGCGCATCAGGAAGGGCATGCGTGGGGCGACATGGCCGTGCTATGTCGGCACCACGACGGGATGGAGGAATGCGCGCGTGCGCTGACGCGTCGCAGATTGCCGCATCAGGTGCGCCACAGGTCGGGGGATTTCAGGCCACTGGAGGACAGCATCAAGGTGATGACGATGCATGTCAGCAAGGGCTTGGAGTTTCCGATCGTGGCGGTAATGGGGCTCAACGAATCGTCTACCAAGCAGGACGACGTGGAAGCGGAAGCGCGGCTGCTTTATGTGGCGGCGACGCGAGCTACACAGAGACTTCTTATTGCGACGACGACGCCAGCGTGACTGGCCGAGGCGTCACGCGCTCACCGTGAATCAGCAGTTCGCCACCGAGATCGACAAGCTGAGGCAACGCGGCCGCGCGCTCCGGGATTGCTATGGCGAACGAACCGGCGGGCGAATCACGCCGGCATTGCAGACAATCCGATTCGGATCAGAACTAAATGCGAGGAGAAGAATGTGGGGACGATACGGCGGTTGGTGCTAAAGAATTTCAAGCGCTTTAAGGCGCTCGAACTGGAATTTGATCCAGAGCTGAACATCCTGGTTGGCGGCAACGAAGCCGGCAAGAGTTCGGTGCTGCAGGCCATAGACATCGTGCTGAGCGCCAGTCGCAGCAAGGTAGAGGGCATCGGACTCGAAGCGCTGTTCAACACCTACTGCATCGCCGAGTTCCTCGCCGGCGCGAGGAAGATCGCTGAACCCGACGCAGCCGGCCAGCCTGAAAAATCTCAACCCGGGCACCGCCGAGTTTTTCATGAAGGCGCCCGACAACAACGTCCTGGAGCTGGCATTGTGCAAGAAGGCGATCCTGGTCGAGGGAGACGCGGAGTTCATCTTGATGGAGGCCCTCTACGAGATCAGCACACCCGGGCGCAGCCTGGATGCCGACGGCATCCATGTGATCTCGGTCGATGGCACCAGCTTCAAGCGCTACCTCGAACTTGCCAAGCTGCTGGGCATCAAGGTCGCGGTAATCCGCGACAACGACAAGGACCATGCAGCCAACTGCGTCGCGAACTACGTAGACCACGTGTCTGCATCCATCCAAGTCTTCGCGGATCCCGACAACGCCCGCAATACCTTTGAAGTCTGCATGTACCAGGACAACCGGGCCGCCTGCGAAGAGCTGTTCGCGGCGGGCCGCAAAACCCTGAGCGTCGAGGACTACATGCTGAAGAACAAGACCGATGCCGCGTTCCAGTTGCTGGAGAAGAAGGGCGCCGTGCTGGCAGCCCCGGGCTACATCCAGCAGGCGGTGGCATGGATAAGAGCGTAGTCTTTGCGGTTGCCGGGTCGGGCAAAACCACCCGCCTTGTCAATGCGCTGGACGAGGCGCGGCGCTTCTTGCTGGTCACGTACACCGAGGCCAACTACGACAACCTGCGCGTCAAGGTCATCGAACGCTTCGGCTACCTGCCGCCGAACATCGCTATCTACACCTACTTCCGGTTCCTGCACAGCTTCTGCTATCGGCCGTTCCTGCGCTCCAAAAAGAACACGCGCGGCATCACCTTCAACACGCCTGAGCGGTTTCCGGTATACCCCCTGACCAATGACCGGCGCTATATGTCGGCCGGCCGGTGGCTCTACGCGAACCGCCTTGCCAAGTTCATCGAGCAGTCCGGCTTAGTCCCTGCGGTGGTAGCCCGGATCGAAAAGTATTTCGATGTCTTCTTCGTCGACGAGGTCCAGGATTTCGGTGGGCATGACTTCAACTTCTTGCTGGACATCAGCGCGGCCCAGGTGAACATGAGCTTCGTCGGCGACTTCCACCAGCACACCTTCGACACGAGCCGTGACGGCAACGTGAATGCCAACCTGCATGCGAGCTACGACGTCTACAAGAAGAAGTTCGAGCGGGCTCGACTGAAGGTCGATACCGACAGCCTCAAGCGCAGCCGCCGCTGCAGCAAGAGCGTCTGCGACTTCATCTCCCAGAAGATCGGCATCGACATCCAGGCGCATGACGACCGCACCAGCATCGTGCGCTTCGAGGACGACCCTGCAGCAGTTGCGGCCGTCTACCGGGATTCTGGGACCGTCAAGCTGTTCTACAAGGAACACCAGAAGTACGGCTGCTTCTCCCAGAACTGGGGCGCGTCAAAAGGCATGGACCGCTACGAACACGTGTGCGTGGTGCTGAATCCTGGCAATGTGAAAGCATGGGACGCCGGTAGCTTTCGTGACATCAATCCAGAGACGCGCAACAAACTATACGTCGCCTGTTCCCGCGCGAGAGGCAACCTTACGTTCGTCCCTGAATCCCTGCTAAAGGTCTACAAGCGCTCCTGAGTACTACGCGCCTCACGAGAGGCGGCGGCTTGGGCGCAGTCGCCGCATCCATCGCGTTGGCGCTCACCACAGGTTGTTAGTTGCCACGAGCAGACTTTGGCAGCTGGCTGAGCAATGGGAAAGGGGGCACAGCTGTCGTTCGACTCCCTGAGGCCGAACGGCAGCAACCAGTCTGAAGCCGTCTATCAGAAGCCAGCGAGTACCCACCCGTCCACGCTTTCGCAGGGCGGACTAAACCCGTGCCGCCGTTCGCCTCAACGCCGCCCGAATCGTCGACAACCCGCGCAGCAAATGCGCATCCAGTTCCTCCAGCATCGCGTTCAGGTCATCCCCAATCGCCAGCTTCAGGAACAGCTGGTGGTTCTCCGCATAGTCCGGCTTGGGCGTGTGCGTAAGCCGGCACACGGCGAATCCGAGCTGGATCTTTTGCGTCATCTGCTGCCACACGTCGAGCAGCAGGTGGTTGCCGCAGCGTTCGTAGACCAGGCCGTGGAAGTGCGCCTCGGCGGCGCTTTCTCGGTTGAGGTCGCGGTTGGCGACGGCCTCGGCCAGGGCTTCGTAGCGGGCGGTCATCTCGGTGCGAAACGCGGCGTCGCGTTGTGGCCAGAGGCGGATGAAGGCCTGCTTCTCCATGATGCGGCGCACCTCGTACACGTCGCTCATCGTGTTTTCGTCGATGTCGGCGACGTAGGTGCCGGCGTAGGGGCGGTTCACGACCAGGCCGGTTTCGATGAGCTCGCGGATGGCTTCGCGCAGCAGGCCGCGGCTCACGCCGAACTGGGTGGCGAAGTGGCTTTCGACCAGCTGGGTGCCGGGCGCGATCTGGCCTGTGAGGATGGCGGTACGCAGGGTCTGGGCGACGTAGTCGCGGCGGGTGGCAGAAGGCGCGGGTGCGAAGTCGGGGAGAGGGGTATGGGTCGCCATCAGGGTGAGGTGTTCGTTCGTGTGGCGCTCAGGCGCTGCGCAACGCTAAACGTTTTTCAAGTCGGCCCGCGGCCCAGGCGCCGGGGTAGATGAGCACGAAGTAAATCACGGCCACGGCGGTGAGCATTTCCAGCGGCCGGTACGACACGGCGCTGAGCGCGCGGCCCTGGTACATCAGCTCGTGCACGGCGATGACGGACGCGACCGAGGTGTTCTTCGCCAGCTCGATACCGCGGTTGGTAAAGGCCGGCAACATGCGCTTGAGCACCTGCGGCAGCACCACGCGGCGCAGCACCTGCGTGCGCTGCATACCGATGGCGAGCGCGCCTTCCCACTGGCCCTTGGGCAGCGACGCGATGCCGCCGCGGAAGATCTCCGAGCAGTACGCCGACGCGTTGAGCGTGAGTCCCAGCAGGGCCGCGACGTAGGGGCTCAGCTGCACGCCGGTGACGATCGGGAACGCATAGAAGAACCACACCAGCTGGATGAGGATGGGGATGTTGCGGAACAGTTCCATGTAGCCGCGCGCCGCCGCGCCGACCCAGCGGTTGCCCGACCGCGCGCCCAGCGCGATGAGCACGCCGACGAGCATCGCCGCCGGAAAGGCCACCGCCCACAGGCCGGCCGTGACGCCCACGCCGCGCAGCAGCACGGGCCAGTTCTGCAAGACGGCCGAGAAATCCCAGGTGAAGTCCATGGCGGGTCAGGCTCCCTGCGGCCGGGTCGACACGCCCAACCGGTGTTCGAGCGCGCGGGCGCCGATGCTCAGCACCAGCAGCGTGCAGAAGAAGATGGCCGCGACCACGGTGTAGACCTCGAGCGGGCGAAAGGTGATGGAGTTGACCTGCATCGCCTGGTACAGCAGGTCGGAATACGCCAGCGTCGACGCCAGCGCGGTGGTCTTGATGAGCTCGAAAGACCGTTCGATGAAGGGCGGCACCATGCGCGCCATGGCCTGCGGCAGCACCACGCGGCGCAGCGCCTGGTGCGGCTGCATGCCGATGGCACGGGCGCCTTCCCACTGGCCGCGCTCGACCGACGCCACGCCGCCGCGGAACACCTCGGCGAAGAAAGCGCCCGATTGCGTCGACAGCGCGATGACGGCCGCCACGTAAGGGTCGAGGCTCACGCCGATGAGCACCGGCAGGGCATAGAAGGCCCAGAAGAAGTGCACCAGCGGCGGCGTGTTGCGATAGAACTCGATGAACCACAGGGCGGGCAGTGCGAGCCAGCGCTTGCCCGACAGGCGCAGCGTGGCCAGCACGATGCCGAACACCACGCCCACCGCGATGGCGACGGCCGCGATCTTCATCGTGCCGACGAAGCCGGCCATCAGCATGTCGCGGTGCGCCCAGACGCCGCTGAAGTCCCATTCGTAGTTCATCGTTCTGCCGCTTGACTCGCTTTACTGACCCAGCGTTTCCTTCATCACGCCCGGCACGGTGGCCGCGTCGATGTTCTTGGTCTTCAGGTACTGCGCGTACAGCGCCTGCGTCTGGCCCGAGGTGTAGAGCTTGCCGACGATGGTGTTGAGCTGGTCGCGGAAGGCGGTGTCGGTTTCGCGGCGGATGCCCACGCTGGTCGGCAGCGCGACGACCGGTTGCGGCACCACCACCTTGCCCTTGCGGATCTTCGAGTACGCGATGACCAGCGCCGGGTGATAGAAGCCGATGGCGTCGACGCGGCCCGACATGAAGGCGGCCACGGTCTCGTCGGTGTTGGTGAAGCGCTCGATCTTGGCCTTGGGCAGGCGCACGGTCAGGTCGCGGTCGGTGGCGGTGCCCAGGGCCACGCCGATGCGCACGTCGGGCTTGTCGAGGTCGGCCCAGTTCTTGGCGGCGAGGCCGTCTTTCGTGAGCACGCCTTGCGCGTACCAGAGCAGCGGGTTGGCCGGGAAGTCGAGCGCCTTCTTGCGCTCCTCGGTGGCGTCGAGCACGAACATCGCGTCGATCTGGCCCGACTGCAGCGCGGCCACGCTGTTGCCCCAGGTGGTCTCGACCGGCGTCATCTTCACGCCCATCTCCTTGGCGACCTGCTCGCCCAGCAGCACGCCCAGGCCGGTCCACTTGTCGGCGGCCGGATCGCGGAAGTACCACGGGTCGCCGGGCGCGACGCCGATGCGCAGCTCGCCGGCCGACTTGACCTTCTGCAGGGTCTGCGCGGACGCGGCAAGGCTGCCGAGCGACAGGGCGGTGGCGAGCGTGACGGTGAGGGCACGGCGCAGGAACGAGGTGTGGGCGTTCATGGTGTTTCCGGTGGCAGGTTGAGGGAGGTGGGGTGAACGTGGGGTGAAAGGGAAATCACTCGGCGCCCGGCAGCGTGCCGTGCGCGTCGCTGTCGCTCGCGATGTAGGCGCGGTAGAGCGCGTCGAGCCGCTGCGTGACCGGGCCGCCCGGCACCAGCGCGCGCCCGTCGACCGATTGCACCGGCGTGATGCCGGCCAGCGTGCCGGTGACGAAGGCCTCGTCGGCGGCGTACACCTCGGCCAGCGTGAAGTCGCCTTCGAAGACCTCGATGCCCGCTTCGCGCGCCAGCCGCGCGATGGTGGCGCGGGTGATGCCGTTGAAGCAGTAGCGGCCCGACGACGTCCACAGCGCGCCGTTGCGCACGACGAAGAAGTTGGTCGAGTTGCAGCTGGCGACGAAGCCGTGCGGGTCGAGCATCAGCGCCTCGTCGGCGCCGGCCTGGATCGCCTGGATCAGCGCCTGGATGAAGTTGAGCCGGCTGTGCGAATTGAGCCGCAGGTCGAACACGTCGGGCCCGCTGCAGCGGAAGGTCGAGGTGAAGAGCTTCAGCCCCTTCTGCTTGGCCTCGGGCGTGACGACCTTGTGCTCGGCCACGCACACGATGGTGGCGCTGCCGATGATGAAGCGCGGGTCCTGGTTGGGCGTCTTCTTCACGCCGCGGGTGACCATCAGCCGCGCGTGCGCGCCGTCGCGCATGTTGTTGCGAAGGAACGTGTCGGTCACGACCTTCTTGATCTGCTCCTTGTTCATGCCGATGTCGAGCGAGATCGACTTGGCGCCTTCCCACAGGCGGTCGATGTGCGCGTCGAAAGACACGATGCGGCCATCGACCAGCCGCACGCCTTCCCACACGCCGTCGCCGCAGACATAGCCGGCGTCGAACACCGACACGGTCGCCTGCTGGCGCGGCACGAAGTGGCCGTTGACGTAGACGAGCACCGCGTCGTTGCGGTCGTCGGGGGTGTAGGCCTGGGAACTGGTCTTGGAAAGCTGGGAGGAGGCGCTGTCGACGGACATGGTTTTTCGGGATCGGTTCGTTCAGAAATGGAAAGCGGTGAAGCGCTCGAGAAAGCGCTGCGTCCGTTCCTGCTTCGGGTGCTTGAGCACCTCGTCGGGCGTGCCGGTTTCGTGCAGCTGGCCGTCGGCGAGGAAGACGACCTTGGTGGCGAAGTGATAGGCGAAGCCCAGTTCGTGGGTCACCAGCAGCATGGTCCGGCCCTCTTTGGCGAGCGCCAGGATGGTCGACAGCACCTCGCCGACCAGCTCCGGGTCGAGCGAGGAGGTGGGCTCATCGAACAGCAGCACCTCCGGCTCCATGGCCAGCGCGCGGGCGATGGCCACGCGCTGCTGCTGGCCGCCGGACAGGTGGCCGGGGTAGGCGTTAGCTTTCTCGGCGAGGCCCACTTTCGTCAATTCGCGCAGTGCGCGCTCACGTGCGTCGGCCGCCGACACCCGCTTGACCGTGACCAGCCCCTCCATGACGTTCTGCAGCACCGTCATGTGCGGGAACAGGTTGAACTGCTGGAACACCATGCCGACCTGCTTGCGCACCTCGCTCAACTCGGCCTGGCCGTAGCGCACCTCGCCGCCCGCGCCCGCCGCCGTGCCGATGGCGCGGCCCTTGAGCACGACGCGCCCGGCCGACGGCATCTCCATGAAATTGAGGCAGCGCAGCAGCGTGCTCTTGCCCGAGCCGCTCGACCCGATGATGGCGATGCGGTCGCCCGGCTGGACGTCGAGGTCGATGCCGCGCAGCACGGCGTGGTCGCCGAAGCGCTTGTGCAGGGCCTGGATCTGGAGGATGGGCGGTGTGGCGGTCATGGGGCTTTGGAGCGTAGCGATTGTCGAACAATCGACAATCGGTAGTTCTACGACCCAAGCAAGCGGCGTGCCTGCGCCAGCGCGCCAACCCGGTGCGCCGGCGCTTTCCGACCCTTGTGTCAGCGACGCGCGCCCGGCGCGCCCGGCCCGCTCACATCACTTCATCGCGCACTCGCCCACGAACGGGTCCGCGTGGTCGGTCATGATCGTGCCGACCAGCTTGTTCGCGAACTTGCCTTGCGCGTCCTTCTCAACCACGCGCATGTACAGGTTGTGGATCGGGAACTGGTTGGTGTTGAACCTGAACGGGCCGCGCACCGAGGCGAAGTCGGCCTTGCGAAGCGCCTTGCGCAACGCGTCCTTGTCCTCGACCTTGCCGCCGACGGCACGCACGGCGCTGTCGATGAGCATGGCGGTGTCGTAGGCCTGCGATGCATACAGCGTGGGCGCGCGGCCGTAGGCCTTGCGGAAGTCGGCGACGAACTTCTGGTTGGCGGCGTTGGGCAGGTCCGACGCCCACTGCGACGCGTTGTAGAGCCCGACGATCGGCTCGCCGATGGCGCCGATGGTGTCTTCGTCGCCCGAGAAGCCCGGCGCCAGCAGCGCCACCTGCTTCGACAGGCCGGAGGCGCCGAACTGCTTGATGAAGTTCACGCCCATGCCGCCGGGCAGGAAGAAGAACACCGCGTCGGGCTTGGCCGCGCGCATCGTCGCGAGTTCGGGCGCGTAGTCGAGCTGGCCCATCTTGGTGTAGAGCTCTTCGACGATCTCGCCCTTGTACTGGCGCTTGAAGCCGGCCAGCGATTCGCGGCCGCCGGGGTAGTTGGGGGCGATGAGCGCGACGCGCGCGAACTTGCGATCGGTCGCGTACTTGCCCACGGCCTGCGGGATGTCTTCGTTGTGCCAGGCCACGGCGAAAAAGTTGCGGTTGCACTTGGCGCCGGCGTAGTCGCTCGGGCCGGTGTTGGGGCTCAGGTAGATGGTGTCGCTCGCCAGGATGCCGGGCAGCAGCGGCAGCAGCACGTTGCTGAAGACGACGCCGGTCACCAGGTCGACCTTGTCGCGCTTGATGAAGCGGTCGACCGCCTGCAGCCCGCTCTCGGGCTTCTGCTGGTCGTCGATGATCTCCATCTGCACCGGCAGGCCGCCGAGCTTGTCGCCGCTGTTCCTGATGCCGAGGTTGAAGCCGTCGCGCACCTCGTTGCCGATCACCGCGCCGGGGCCCGACAGCGTCGTGAGGAAGCCGATCTTGATCGCATCGGCCGCCTGCGCAGCGGAGGCGGCGAGCAGTGCGCCGCCGAGGGTGGCCGCCAGGGCGAGACGGTGCAGGGTGGGACGTGGCATGCGGGTGGCTCCAGTTCGGGCAAGGGTGCGGCGAAGTCTAGGAGTCGACCGGCGCCGCCAGCTATCCGCAAACGGCAAGCGCGTGGCGGCGGGCTGTCCGATTTACGCAGCGCACGGCGCGCCCCTCCGCGCCTTGCCGTTTCCGGACAAGCCCTTGCCGATCGCGGCTAGTTCGCATCGCACGATCTCCCCACACTGGTGCTTTTCGTCGTGGACGGACAAGGACCCATTCGATGATTGCCGATGAAGAGCTGGCCGCCCTGGTGCGGCCCGACAGCGTGAACAAACGCGTCTACACCGACCCCGCCATCTTCACGCTGGAGATGGATCGCATCTACGGCCGCGCGTGGATCTACGTCGGCCACGACAGCCAGGTGCCCAACACCGGCGACTACCACACGACCCGCCTCGGCGACCAGGACGTGGTGCTGGTGCGCGCCGCCGACGGCGCGGTGAAGGTGCTCTACAACCGCTGCCCGCACAAGGGCGCCAAGCTGGTGAGCGAAGGCGACGGCTGCGCCGGCAAGTTCTTCCGCTGCCCGTACCACGCGTGGACCTTCAAGCTCGACGGCACGCACCTCGGTGCGCCGATGCGCGACGGCTTCGAGGGCACGGCCTACGACCCGACCAGCCCGCAGTTCTCGATGGCGCCGGTGGCGCGCGTCGACAGCTACCGCGGCTTCGTCTTCGCGAGCCAGAGTGCCGAGGGCCCGAGCCTGCGCGACTTCCTCGGCGGCGTGGCGAGCTCCATCGACAACCTGTGCGACCGCTCGCCCGTCGGCGAGGTCGAGGTGGTGGGCGGCGTGTTCCGCGTGATGCAGGAGTCGAACTGGAAGGTGTTCTACGAGAACCTGCACGACACCATGCATGCGCGCGTGACGCACGAGTCGTCGTTCCGCGCGGCGCGCGACGAGGCCGCGGCCATCGGCGAGATGCCCTTCGAGCTGTTGATCCAGGACGGCAACGGCGAGCCCTACACCTTCTGGGAAAAGCTGGAGCTGCGCGCCTACCGTGGTGGCCACGGCTACATGGAAGGCATCTTCGACCCCGGCGCCGCCACGCGCGACCCGGTGGCGCGCGCGCACTTCGAATGCCTGAGCGACGCGGTGGGCGAGGAGCGCGCCCGCGAGGTGCTCGGCATGAACCGGCACAACACCATCCTCTACGGCAGCGGCTCGCCGCACAACGTGTTCCAGCAGTTCCGCGTGATCCGCCCGCTGGCGGTCGACCGCACGCTGATCGAGATCCAGCTGTTCCGCTGCAAGGGCGCGCCCGACGCGGTGTTCGACCGTGCGCTGACCTACGCCAACCTGATCAACTCGCCCTCGTCGAACGTGATGCCCGACGACGTGGAGCTGTACCGCCGCTGCCAGCAGGGCAACAACACGCGCGGCGGCGAATGGGTGAGCCTGCACCGCTACGTGGGCACCGACCGCGTGCTGCCCGACGGCGCGGTGTCGACCAACGGCACCAGCGAGCTGCCGATGCGCAACCAGTTCGCGGCGTGGCGCCAGTACATGCTCGGGGAGGGCGCGCATGCTGCTGCTTGACCGCACCTTCGATGTCTCGACCACGCCGCTGACGCCCGCACCGGCCGACCCGGCCCTGGCGCAGGAGGCCACGCAGTTCATCGGCCGCGAATCGCGCCTGCTCGACGAGCGCCGCTTCGATGACTGGCTGGCGCTGTGGACCGACGAGGGCCGCTACTGGATCCCGCGCCACCACGCGCAGGCCGACCCTTTCACGCAGATCTCGCTGTTCTGGGAAGACCGCATGCTGCGCGAGACCCGCGTGCGACGCCTGCTGCACCCGCGCAACTGGTCGCAGCAGCCGCCCACGCGCAGCAGCCGGCTGGTCGGCAACATCCAGCTCGACGGGCTCGATGCGGCGGGCCACCTCATCGTGTGCGCGACGCTGCACTACGTCGAATACCGGCTGGAGCAGCGCGTGCTGGCGGGCCAGGTCTTCTACAAGCTGGCGCGCGCCGAAGATGGCGGCTTGCGCCTGCAGCTCAAGCGCGTGAACCTGGTCAACTGCGACAGCGTGTTCGGCAATCTGGAGGTCTTCGTGTGACACCCACGTCCACAACTGCGGTGCTGGCGCTGCACTACCAGAACGAGACGCTGCACCCCGACGGGCGCATCCGCGTCGGCCTGGCCGCAGGCGACCCGGTGCGCGACCAGGTGATCGCCGCGGGCGCCGCGCTGCTGGCCGGCGCGCGGGCGCGCAGCTGGCCGATCGTGCATGTGCGCATCGCCTTCCGCCCCGACTACGCCGACTGCCCGCGCAACACGCCGATCTTCCGGCGCACCGTCGAACTCGGTGCGGTGCGCGACGGCGAATGGGGCGCGGAATTTCTGGAAGCGCTCTCGCCGCAGCCGGGCACGCGCGAGTTCGTCGTGACGCACACACGCATCAGCGCCTTCGCCGGCACGCCCGTCGAGCAGCTGCTGCGCCTGGTCGATGCGAAGCGGCTGCTGGTCGCGGGCGTGGCCACGCATTCGGTGGTCGAGGGCACGGTGCGCGACGCGGCCGACCGCGGCTTCGACGTGGTCGTGGCGGCCGACGCCTGTGCCGCCGCCGACCGCGCGGTGCACGACGCCTCGCTGGCCAGCATGGCGCTGGTGGCCCGCGTCACGACCGTGGCCGAAGCCTTCGCCACGCTGGAGGCCCACGTATGAAGCTCGCAGGCAAGGTCGCGATCGTCACCGGTGCGACGCAGGGGCTGGGGCGCGACGTGGCGCTCGGGCTGGTGGCACACGGCGCGCGCGTGGTGATCGCCGGCATCGACCATGAAGCGGGGTACGCGATCGCCGCGTCACTGGGTGATGCCGCGCTCTACGTCGGCACCGACATCGAGGACGACGCGCAGATCGCGCAGTGCATCGCGGCCACGCTGGCGCACTTCGGCCAGCTCGACCTGCTGGTGAACAACGCCTGCGTGTACGACGACGCGGGCATCGCGTCGACGCGTGCGCAATGGCTGCGCACGCTCAACGTCAACCTGGTGTCGGCCGCGATCTTCGCGCAGCAGGCCGCCGCGGTGATGCCGCGCGGCGGCGTGATCGTCAACCTCGGCAGCGTGGGCGGCAAGTTCGGCGCGGCCGCGCGCGCCACCTACCCGGCGTCGAAGGCCGGCATGCTGCAGCTCACGCGCAACCTCGCCGTCGCACTGGCGCCGCAGGGCATCCGCTGCGTGAGCGTGTCACCGGCCTGGACCTGGTCGCCCGCGCTGGAGCGCATGAGCGGCGGTTCGCTCGAACGCGCCGATGCGGTGGGCGCACGGGTGCATCCGCTGGGCCGCGTCGGGCGCGGCGAGGAAGTGGCGGCGGCCGTGGCCTTCGCATGTTCTGCGGAAGCCTCGTGGATCACCGGCGCCGACCTGCCGGTGGACGGCGGCTTCTCGTGCCTGGGGCCGGACCAGGGCAGGTCGCCGCGCGAGTGGTTCGAGGCGATGGGCGAGCCCGCGCCACCGGCACGCTGAGCGCGCCCTTGCAGCCCTTGCGGCGGCTCAGCTTCCTCGCGCTGCCGGCCCCGACGACGCCTGCGTCAGCGCCCGCTCGGTCGCCGTGTCGATGCGCAACCCGCCGGCGCGCATCGCCTGGACGATGGCACCGAGCGTCGTGGCCTGGGCGGCATGGCGATGGTCCAGGCGGCCCTCGCAGCCGCTCGAGCAATCCACGCGGTCGTCCACGGCACGGGCCAGGCTCTCGAAGCGGACGGCCAGCTCCGTGGCCTCCGGCGAGACGGACTGGCCGCGCGCGAAGCCGGCGAATTCGCTCACCAGCATCCGGGCCTGGCGCTGCGCCACGGCGGCCGCCGGGCGGCAGTCGTCGAACAGCGGCGTGCGGGCGACGAGGCCGCGCCCGGTGCAGACGAAAGCCAGCTCCTGGTCCTTCGTGACGGTCGCCGCCACGGCCACGCTGTCGGGCGCGAGCCGCGCCTTCGTGCCGAGCAGCACGCCGTCGCGGAACACGACGTAGGGAATCTTGTCGTCGTCCTTGCTCACGCCCAGGACACTGCCGCTGAGCAGCACCTGCCGGCCGAGAAAACGCTGGTCGCCTGCGGCCGCGTCCTTGGCGTAGGCGCTTCGCACCTGTTCGGCGGTGACGGCCACCAGCTTGAACAGTTCGCCGATCGCCGTGTCCTCGCCGCGCCCGAAGGCCGCCACTTCGTCGTCGAGGTAGAAGTTGACGAGCGGGGTGAACTGGCGGTCCAGCGTGTAGCGCACGGGTGACGCGATGACGTCCACCGGCGGCGCCTGGAACTCCAGCACCGGCACGCGCGGCGTCGCATCGATGGGCGCATGGGGCGGCGCCTCTCGCTGCGCGCAGGCGCCGAGCGCCAGCAGAAAACACAGGGAGAGGAGGCGTCGGGTCATGCCCAGATTGTCGAGGCGCGGGGTGACGAATGCCTGTGCAATGTCAACGGCCGTGCGCCCATGGTCATCTGAAGCCACCGTACTGCCGAAAACTTCACGTTTGCGGCGTGGCAAAACGGCCCACACCCTAAAGTCCAAGGTCTTCGCATCCGAGGGCGCCGGCAACGAAGGCCGCCCCGATGCGCGATCATGCGGACCATGAGAACCGCGGTCTGCACACTGTTCGAGGGTCACTACCACCATGGCGTGGCGGCACTCGTGAACTCGCTGATCGCCGCGGGCTACGAAGGCACGGTGTGGGTCGGCCACCGCGGACCGCTGCCCGGCTGGCTGACGCGGCACGCGGGCTTCGATCCCGGTGCGGCGCGGCTGCAGGTCACGCCCCAGGTGGCGCTGCACGCCGTGGCGCTCGACCCGCCGCGCAGCCTCAACTACCAGAAGCCGGCCTTCATGCGCGCATTGCTGCAGGTGCACGACCCGGCGGCCGAAGCGGTGGTCTACCTCGACCCCGACTTGGTGGTGAAGTGCGCGTGGTCGGAGATCGAAGCCTGGTTCGCCGACGGCGCGGTCGCGCTGGTCGAAGACGTCGACGGCGCCCTGCCGTCGGACCATCCGCGGCGCGAACGCTGGCGCGACTTCTTCGCCGCGCAGGGCGAGTTCCCGCGCCGCGGGCTGGAGCGCTACTACAACAGCGGCTTCATCGGGGTGCCACGGGTGCGGGAGGAACTGCTCGCGGCATGGCAGCGCATCTGCGAGCAAATCGCCGCGCAGGCCGGCGGCGCGTTGCGCGAACGCAAGCTGGGCGCACCGGGCCATCCCTTCCACTCGACGGACGAGGACGCGCTCAACTTCGCGCTGATGCTGACCGATGTGCCACTGCACACGCAGGGCCCCGAGGCGATGGACTTCGCGCCGGGCGGACGGCACCTGTCGCATGCGGTGGGGGCGGCCAAGCCCTGGCAGGGCCATCACTTCCGCGGTGCGCTGCGCGGGCGGCCGCCGTCCATCGCGAGCCAGGCCTTCTACCGCTTCGCGCGCGGCCCGCTCGCCTCGCTGTCGCCCCTGACGCTGGCGCGGCGGCGGGTGTCGATGGCGCTGGCCACGGCGCTCGGACGGCTGTACCGGCGGCGCTGACGCCGAGGGCCGCGCAGCGGGTCAGGGCTGCGGCGGCTGGGCGAGCACCCAGCGCGCCAGCGTCTCGGATTCCGCCACCGTCATCCTGGGCTGGCGCGGCATGATGACGCGGCCCCATTCGCCCACGCCGCCGCCGCGGATCTTCCCGGCCAACCGTGCCGGCGCCGCAGCGTCGCCCTGGTAGCGCGCCGCGATCTGCGCGAAGCCCGGGCCGACCTGCTTGCGGACCATGCCGTGGCAGGCCATGCAGCCGTAGCTTCCGCTCAGGCGCAGGGCATCGGACGGCCCGTCTGCGGCCTGCGCGGTGGCGATCGGCAGACTGGCGAGCAAAAGGATGCGCACGCCGAGTGCCACGACTGCGCAATCCATCACCGCTCGCCCTCGAAATGATTTTTTGGTTTCACTTTTATCATTTCATTGATATCATTTCCACATGCCGACCGACGCTATCTTGCACGAGGTCGCCACGAAGACGACCGTGACCAAGACCTCACTCACCGATGCGCCCCGCGGTTTTTCCACCTCCGCATGGCAGGCACTCGAGCGCGCAGCGGTCACGCGCCGTTCTGCGGCGACCGTGCTCCGGCTGCTGGCCCGGCTGGCTCGGCCGCTCGTCCCCGCCGCATCGGACCTGAGGCTCGATGCGTCGCGCGCCCGGTTGCCGGTGCTGGAATCGACGGGCCGCTCGCTGGCGATCGGCGCCCCCTTCGAGCAATGGGCCGCCCTCACCGATGCCTATGCGGAGCAGTTCCTGCGCATGCAGCGGGGCGACCCGCGCGCCCGCGACGAGGCCATGCGCCTGTCGTGCGAAATGCTGCGCATGAACGAGGGCATGCGCAGCATGGGGTGATGCGGCGCTGGTTTCAGGCGGCGGGCCGACAGAGTGACTTCACGAGCGCGCGGATCTGGCCCCAATCGGACGTCATGGCCGCAAAGGCCTGCCCTTCGGCAGCCGCATGTTCCAGCCGGCGCGCCATCGCATGGCCTTCGGTGCTGCCAATGAGTTGCAGCACCGACTTGAGGTTGTGCGCCACGCGGCGCAACGCGCCCGCATCCTGGGTGGCGCAGGCCTGGTCGCCCGCATCGACGTCGGCCGGGAGCTGCGCCAGGCAGCTCGCGAGGAACTCGTCGAACAGCGCGGCCTGTCCGCCGAAATGGTCGTCGATGGCGCGCTGTCGCTGCGTCGCGGGCAGGCTGTCGGTCAGCACCACCGCCTGTGCAAGCGACAGAGGGCTGGCGCCGCCGATGGCCTGCTCGACGCAGGCCACCAGATCGAGGTAGGGCACCGGTTTGTCCAGCACCCGGAAGACGCCCAGTTCGGCGGCGAGTTCGCGGGTGGCGGCCGAAACACCGGCGCTGAAGATCACCACCTGCATCGCGCTGGAGCCCGGCTGCTCGCGCAGGGCGTGGAACATGTGCATCGCGTTGCCGTCAGGCAGCATCAGGTCGGAGATGAACAGGTCGACGTCCTGCCGGCCAAGCTGCTCCCACGCCTCGGCGATGGACCTCGCTTCGACGAGTTCGATGGGCAGTTCGGCGAGCGCCATGCCGACGAAGCGGCGGATCGAGGCGTCGTCCTCGAGCAGCAGGACGCGGCTCGGCGGCGTCATGCAACCACGGCGTCGCGCTGCCCCAGCAGCTCGCGAATGCGCCGGGGCAGGTCCGTGACCATGCGCGACTTGTGCACGATGGGCACGTCGTCCAGGGCGAACATGTAGGGCGCCAGGTCCGTCTCGTCGAGCGAGGTCAGCACGATCAACCGGCTGTCTGCGAACTGCGCGTGGGAACGCAGGCTCGCGATCAGCGTCGCGCCGTCCATGCCCGGAAGCAGGATGTCCACGATCAAAAGGGCCGGCCGCAGCTGACCGGCCATGGCCAGGCCGGCGAAACCGTCGTCTGCCACGAAGATCTCGAGTTCGGGAAAGTCGTTACGCAGCAGCATCGACGCGAGCTTCTGGTAGTGCTTCGAGTCCTCGATGATCAGGACCTTGGCCTTCCCGCCGCTTTGCGCCGAACCCGCTGCCACCGCGGCGTCTGCCGCCGTCCTGCCGGCGCTTCGCTTCTTGCCATGGCTTTCGCGGCCTTGCAGAAACGCGTCGACCGACGCCCGATCGATGCGCCGATGGCCGCCGGGGGTCTTCCAGGCCTGCAACTCGCCACGGTCGACCATGAGCTGGACAGACCGCACGGCCAGGCCGAGAAGTGCCGCCACGTCGCGCGTGCTGTAGTCCGTGTCTGGAGCGTCCGATGCTTTGTTCATGGCTGCGTGAATTTTGGCCTGGATCCAGGCAAATCGGCAAATGTGATGCCTTCAGTTTATTTCAGTTCTGCCGATACTTCCATGTCATCCGCCACAAAACCCCGCTCGATATCGTCATGAACAGCATCCTCATCGTCGAAGACCACTCCGACATACGCCGGTTGATCCGCATGACGCTGGAGTTCGCGGGCCATGGCGACAACGTGGCGGAAGCGAGCGACGGCGACACGGGCCTGGCCATGGCGCGCGCGCTGCGGCCGGACGTGGTGATCACCGACGTGATGATGCCCGGGGCCACCAGCGGTCTGAGCCTGTGCCAGACCTTGACGTCGGACCCCGCGATGTCGGGGACCGCCATCGTGATGATTTCTGCGAATTGCCGGGCCGAAGACCGCCTTGCGGGTCTCGAGGCCGGCGCACGGGCCTACCTGGTCAAGCCGTTCAGCCCGTTGGAACTGGTGAAGACGCTGGAAGCGCTGGGCGTGTCGGCATGACATCCCTCGCGCCCGATGGCAGCAAGCGCTTCGACGACGCCGCATCGGCGCAGATGGAGACGTTGCTCGCCGACTTCGGGAAGATGTACCAGGAGCGCAACGAGGCCCTGCGCGAGGTCGTCGCCGCGCACCAGGACGCGCTCTACAAGCTGGCGCTCGCCGCCGAGTACAAGGACGACGACACCGGCGTGCACATCGTGCGCATCGGGGTGCTGGCCGAAGCCCTGGCGCTGGCGCTGGGCCAGAGCCGGACCTGGTCGACCCTGCTGCGCAAGGCGGCGCCGATGCACGACATCGGCAAGATCGGCATCCCGGATGCCGTGCTGAAGAAGCCGGGCGGCCTGACGCCCGAAGAACGCGGCGTGATGAACCGGCACCCGGAGATCGGCGCGGAGATTCTCGGACGGTCGCGCGTGCCACTGTTCCAGCTGGCCGCGGAGATTTCTCTCTCCCACCACGAGCGCTTCGATGGCGGCGGCTATCCCAAGGGCCTGGCCGGCGTCGCCATCCCGTTGGCCGGGCGCATCGTCGCGGTGGTGGACTTCTTCGACGCACTCTCGATGGCACGGTGCTACCGGCCGGCGTTCGCCACCGAGGAGGTCCGGCGCATGCTGCTCGCGGAGCGCGGCAAGTCCTTCGATCCCCGGGTGGTCGACACGTTGCTCGACCACTGGGCGCCCTTCGTGTCGCTGCGCGACCGCGTGACCGAGAGCCGCGTCAGCTTCGGCGACCTTGTCCACGCGATCGACCACGAATGAAGCGATCGGGCACCGTGCGCGCGTACATCTGGCCCCACTACGACGGCATGACCTACCGCAACCCGCACGATCGTTCGCTCAGCGGCATCGACATCGACCTGTCGGCGCAGCTCGCGCAGGCTCTGCAGGCCCGGCTGGAGTACGCCTTCCATGTGCTGCCCGACGCCGCCGCACGCCGCAACGGCTTGTCGACCATCGTCGTCCACTGAGCACCATGCAAGGCCCGCAAGACACACAACCCTGGCCAGCGAGTCGCATCGTCCGGCTCGTCGGCCTGTCGCTGGTGGTCGTGATGTTCGCGATCTCGGTGGCACTGCTGTTCAAGGACCGCGCCTCGGCCATCGATGCGCAACAGAAGCGCAATGCGCTGTATGCGCGCGTCCTCGAAGATCACGTGACGCGCAGCGTCGACACCGCGGCCATCTCGCTGGCCAGCGTCGCGAACGACCTGGGCGTGCCGCTGACCGCCACGAGCACGGCCGTCTCCGCCAACCTCCGGCAGTTGGTCCTGAGCCTTCCCTTGTTGCGTGACATGGCTGTCGTCGACATGAAGGGGCTGGTCACGGCCGCCAGCGGTGCCGACGATGTGGGACGTCGGATCGACCTGACTCGGCTTGGGCCGCTGCCAAGCGAAGGAAGCGACGCACTTGGCAATTACATTCCCGGGCGCGGCCTGGCTGCGCTGGCAAAAGGCGCCGACACCCCGCCGTCGCCGGCATCCGTCGGCGTGATCCCTCTGATGCGCCGCGCCCGGCTGCCGTCGGGCGACGTCATCGTCCTCGCACTGATCCATCCGGAAGGCCTGGTGCGTTACATGCGACTCACGATCGACGACCCCGGCAGCCGGGCCGCCCTCTTCGGATACGACGGTCGCCTGTATGGCGACACAGGCGCCGGGGTCCCGGGGACGCTGCTGCGCGAGCATCCGGTGTTCCGGAGGTTCCTGCCCCGCATCGGGCATGCCAACTACCTGGAGGCAGGTCTCGATCCGGACCCACAGACCGGCGCGTTCCGCGCCTCGAGTTCAAGACCGGTGGTCGTTCTGGTGGAACGCCCCCTGCAAGCAGTGATGGACGACTGGTTCAAGAGCGTGCGCGTCCGGATGGTCTTCATCCTGGTCGCATCGCTCATTCTCACGAGCCTGACGCTCATCGCATCACGCAGCCTGTACGCCCGCGAGGAGGCGCAGCAGCGGGTCGAGTCCATGCAACGGAAGATCGCCCGCAGCGAGCAGGAACTCAACGTCATCGTCCGCAGTGTCCAGGAACTCCTCTTCAGAACCGATGCACAAGGCAGGCTGACCTTCGTCAACGCGCACTGGATGGCGGCGACGGGCGAATCCCAGGCCGCCATCATCGGGACGCGCCTTGTCGACCTCGTGGCGCCCGAGGAGCAGTCGATCGTCCAGGCGATGCTCGACCGCGAGGCCGCTCGGGGAGCCCGCGCCGCGACGCTGACCTTCTGGGCAGGAACCGACCACCCCCGGCGCGTCGACATCGCACTGGTTCCGCTGCACGACGGCAAGCAGGCCACGGGCTTTGCGGGCAGCGCCGTGGACATCACGGCGCGCGAGGAGGCGGAGGCACGGCTCGCCGAGCAGCTGGCGTTCGTGGCGCTGCTGCTGCACATGAGCCCCTTGCCGATGTCGATGCGTGACATGTCCGGCCGTTACCTCGACGTGAACCGGGCCTGGCTGGAATTCGCCGGGCGCACCAAGAGCGACGTGCTCGGGAAGCCAGGCGACCGATTCATCCCCGACGCCGAAGCACGCCTGCACGAAGCCTACGACCAGCGGCTGCAGGGTTCCGGCGTACAGCTTCAGTACGAAGCCGTCCACACGCACTCCGACGGGACGAAGTGCGATCTGCTCATCAACAAGGTGCTGGTGATCGGCCGCGACGGCAAGGCGCAGGGCATCCTGACCACCTTCATGGACGTCACCGAACTGCGCAACGCCGCCCGTGCCACGCAGGAGGCGCGCGAGGTCGCCGAAGAGGCCTCGCGTGCCAAGAGCGAGTTCATCGCCAACATCAGCCACGAGTTGCGCACACCGCTGCAGTCGATCATCGGCTTCTCGGAACTGGGCGCGGGCCGTGTGCGCAACGACGCGGTGGTCGCAGGGATGTTCACCGACGTCCTGGCCTCGGGCCAGCGCATGCTGGCCCTGGTGAACGACCTGCTCGACGTGTCCAAGATCGACAGCGCCGTCGGCACGATCCACCTGGAACGAACCGACCTGCGACCGTTGCTGCGCACCGTGGTGCAGGAGCTCGGCCCGCTGTTCGGCGCGAAGCAGCTGACGGTCGACATGCAGTTGCCGACGACGGCGCTGTCCGCGAAGGTCGATCCGTTCCGCTTCCAGCAGGTGGTGCGCAACGTCCTGGCGAATGCGATCCGCTTCTCGCCCACGGGCGAGTCGATCGACGTGGGCGCCCGGACCGCCTCGGACGGGAGCCTGCACCTCTGGTTCCGCGACCACGGACCCGGCATCCCGCCCGACGAGTTCGAGGACATCTTCGATGCCTTCGTCCAGTCGAGCAAGACCAAGGACGGTTCCGGCGGCACGGGCCTGGGCCTGGCCATCTGCCGGAAGATCCTGGACGCACACCGCGGCACGATCAGCGCCAGCAATGCCAGGGACGGCGGCGCCCGCTTCGACGTCCTGCTGCCGTCGAACGAGTTCAGCGAGACCACACCGGGCGTGCTGACCGAACTCGTCTGAGCGCCGCAGCGCCGTCACGCGTCGCACCCGAGGGCCGGGCGACACGCATGAAACGGCAATATCAGCACAAGTTCACATCGGCAGGGTGATTGATTTATCATTTCAATCAATTTGAGTTTATCATTTCTGACACGCCGGCAACGCGATCCTGCACAGTGCCGTCGATGGAGTGGAACGCGGCGGATTGACCCGACGTCCTCGACTCTTTTCTGGGTGTCTCAAATGAAGCTATTCGATGGTTTTGGCATTGCCAAACGTCTGTACGTCGCTCTTTTCGTTGTCGTCGCGGCCCTGGGCTGCCTGGCGCTGGTCTCGTGGCAGCAACTCGGCCATGTCCACAGGCTGGCGGGCGAGACCGGTTCGACCCGCGTCCCACAACTCCAGCGCATCGCGTCGACGGAGCTCAGCGTGACGCGCATCTCGCTGCAGATCCGCCATGCCATCCTCGTGAGAACGCCGGAGGATCTGCGCATCACGCTCGCGGACATCGCGGCCAAGCGCAAGATCATCGAAGACAACGACGCACAGTTTCTCAAGGACCTCAAGGTCCCTTCGGCGCGCAAGGCGTTCGAGGAATTCGCCAAGCTCGAGAGCGAGTTCTGGCCGATCGCCGCCGCGAACATCCAGCTGATCGAAGCCGGGCGCAAGGACGAAGCCTTCGACATGCTGGTGGGCAAGACGATCCCGGCGCGCAACAAGCTGCTCGAATGGCTGAACACCGAGAAGATTCGCCAGGGCGAATTGTTGACGTCGGAGCTCGGTCAGATCGAACAGGCGGCCGCGAGCACGCGCTTCGCGCTGCTGGCGATCACCTTGGCGATCACGCTGGGGCTGACGGGGCTGTTCCTTCACATCGGCGGCCTGGTGCGCCGTCGCGTCGGGGCCGCCTCCGCCGTGGCCGAGCGGGTGAGCGCCGGTGACCTGACGGTGCCCGTCGTGAACCGGGTCCACGATGAATTCGAACCACTGATCGCGGCCCTGGCGGCGATGCAGGGCAACCTGGTTCGCATCGTCGGCGAGGTCCGCACGGGCACGGACACGATGCTGACGGCCTCCCGCGAGATCGCCAGCGGCAACCAGGACCTGTCGTCGCGCACCGAGGAACAGGCGAGTGCGCTGGAGCAGACCGCCGCCTCGATGGAGGAACTGGCCTCCACGGTCAAGCAGAACGCGGACAACGCGCGGCAGGCCAACCAACTCGCCGTCGCGGCATCGGGCGTCGCCGTGCAGGGCGGTGAGGTCGTCGGCCAGGTGGTCGCAACGATGAACTCGATCGACGCGTCTTCCAAGAAGGTCGTCGACATCATCGGCGTCATCGACGGCATCGCCTTCCAGACCAACATCCTCGCCCTCAATGCCGCGGTGGAGGCGGCGCGCGCTGGCGAACAGGGTCGCGGCTTTGCGGTGGTGGCGTCGGAAGTGCGTAGTCTGGCGCAACGCTCGGCCGCAGCGGCCAAGGAGATCAAGGGCCTGATCGACGATTCGGTGGGGAAAGTGCGCGCGGGGACCGAACTGGTGGGCGACGCGGGCCGGATCATGGACGAGGTGGTCGGCAGCGTGCGCCGCGTCACGGACATCATGGGCGAGATCACGGCCGCCAGCCAGGAGCAGTCCACCGGCATCGAGCAGGTGAACCAGGCGATCATGCAGATGGACCAGGTGACGCAGCAGAACGCGGCGCTGGTCGAAGAGGCCGCCGCCGCCGCCGGCTCGCTGGAGGACCAGGCGTCGAGCCTGGTCGGCGTGGTCGCCGCCTTCAAGCTCAACGATGGCGACTCGGGCCGGCTGAACGGCAACGCCACGGTTCGCCCGGTCGCCAGCCGTGCATCGGCTACCAGGAGGAAACCCGCGCTGCCGGGGCGCCCTGGCGGCAAGACCGCCGCCGCCCCCAAGCCGGTGCCCGCCGAATCGGCGGAGTGGGCGGAGTTCTGACCTCAGACCGCGGGCGCTTCGCCGTCGAAGACGACGCCCAGCGCGCGCGCCACATGCACGTCCTCGATCGGCAGCTCCCAGCTCAGGAACACCAGGGTGCCGTCCATGCCCGCCGCGAAATCCGCCGCGTCGAAGCCGCTGCGGCCGCGCCGGATGACGGCGTGCGGCTGACCCGTGTCGAAGACCACCGCCGTGCCCCGGGCGAGGGGCATGCGAAGGCCCGCCGCCGGGAAATGCAGGTCCAGCCCCTGGTCGTCGCTGAGGAAGAGATTGCAGAAGGCCGCGCCGCCGTACTGCGCAGCGTCGTGGTGGACCTTCGCGCCGCGGCAGGCCATCAGCGCCACCTCGCTGGACGCCAGCACGTCCGCCAGCCCTAGCGCGCGGGTCCAGTCGGCCATCGCCTGCACGCACTGCCGGTAGTCCGGCCAGCGCGCGCGTGCGCGCGGCAAGGGCAGCGGCTCGACATCGCCGGGCTCGAGGCCCAGGACCGACGACACCTCGCGTTCCCAGTCGGCCGTCAGGCGAGCGGGAGGCATCGGCACATCGAGCGTGCCGGCCAGCACCACGCCGCTCACGCGCCGGCTGCGCAGCGCGTCGCCGCTGCGGAAGCGGACGATAGACGGGCCGCATTCGGCGGGCGGCGACGAGGCAGGGTGCATCCGGGCAGTGTAGGCAGTGCAGTAAGGCGAAAGGCAACAGGCGGGCCGCAGGCATCGTCGAGGCATCGACCGAACGTGCCAAGATTGACAGTCGGCGGCGCTCGACAACAAGGTTTGGACACTTTTTAGTCCTATAGTCAAATTTTGATACGTGCCACCCCGCAGAGCTTGATTCGAGTACGAGCGCAGACAGTCATGCTGAAGAAGATCAAGGCCGCCGACCTGCAAGAAGGCATGGTCCTTAAGGGACTGGATGGCGTCTGGACGGGGGTTCCGACCTCCCGCTGGACGTCCAGGGTGCTGGACAAGCGGCTGCTGCGTTCGCTGCGGGCCCGTGGCGACGTCTCGGTCTGGATCGAGGTCCCCGAAGCGCCCCCGGTCGTGCGCACGCCGACGCCCGGACCGGTCGAGGCGCACGAGGCCGCCCTGAACGCCCGCAACCTGGGCGCCTCCACCATGAAGGGGGCCTTCGCCGACGTGCAGGCGAACCGCCCCCTCAACGTGTCGCTGGCGATCCAGGTGGTCGACGGCATCTACGCATCGATCGAACACGACCCCGGCGCCATGCTGAGCGTGGCTCGGCTCAAGACCGCCGACGAGTACACCTACATGCACTGCGTCGCCGTCTGCGCGCTCATGGCGGCGTTCGCACGCGAGCTGGGCATGACCGAGGGGCAGTGCCGCAACGCGGCCATCGGCGGCCTGTTCCACGACCTGGGCAAGGCGCGGGTGCCGATCGAGATCCTGAACAAGCCGGGCGCCCTGACCGACGCGGAGTTCACGACGATGAAAGACCACCCGCGGCTGGGCACGGAGATGCTGGTGCACAACGGCTTCGACGAGCCCATCGCCCTGGACATCTGCCTGCATCACCACGAGAAGATCAGCGGCGGCGGCTACCCCGACGGGCTGGACGACGACGGGATCTCGATCTACGCGCGCATGGCGGCCATCTGCGACGTCTTCGATGCCGTGACCTCCGCACGCGTCTACAAGAGCGCCTGGGACCCGGCCGATGCGCTGGTGCGCATGGCCGCCTGGAAGGGGCACTTCGACCGCGACCTGCTGGCCACCTTCATCAAGCTGGTCGGTGTCTACCCGGTGGGCTCGCTGGTGCGGCTGAGTTCGGGCCTGCTGGCGGTGGTGGTGCAGCAGCGCAAGGACCGGCTGTACACACCGGTGGTCCGGACGTTCTACTCGACGATCCAGGAGACGCCGACGGTGCCGACGCTGCTCGACCTGAGCGAGCCCGACTGCGACGTGCAGATCGTCGGGCGCGAGCCGCGCGACCTCTGGGACGACGCGCACATCCAGCGGCTGTCGCTGCCGGGCTGAGAACATGTGAAGGAACCTGCTGCGCGCCCCGATCTCGCATCTGCGGTCCTCACCGCACGCGAGTGCGGCTCCGGTCCGGGGCGCAAGCTCGAGGCGCTCGCGACGGTTCCTTCACACGTTCTGATCGGCGGCGGCTTCAACGCCGCGCCGTCTGCCGCGGCAGTTCGCCGAAGCGCTCGCGGTAGTAGGCCGAGAAGCGGCCGAGGTGGCCGAAGCCGAAGGCCATCGCCGCGTCGGTGACCAGGCAGTCGGCATCGCGCTCGAGCATCTGCCGCGCGGCCTCGAGCCGCACCTGGCGCAGCCACACCATCGGACCCACGCCGAAGCGGCGCTTGCAGTGCATGTGCAGGGTGCGCGGGCTCACGCCCGCGGCGCGTGCCAGGTCTTCGAGCGACAGCGGCGCGCACAGGCGGCTGCGCATGTAGCGCTCGGCGGCGGCCAGCGGCGGCTCGAGCGCCCCGCCGCCGGACGACGGGGCGCCGAGGGTCAGCGCCGCGTCGTCGAGCACCGGTGCGCCGCCCGCCGGCTGCTGCGTCAGCAGGAAGTAGGCGAGGCTCTGCTCGACATGCTCGAGCCAGGCCGGGTGGCACGCCGCGGGCCGGTCGGCGGCATCGGGCAGGGCGAGCTCCATGAGCGACTGCACCAGGCCGAACCACTGGGCCGACGCGCCGTCGTGCAGCCGGTGGGCCGACTGCAGCGCGGTGGCGGCCGGCGCCTGCGCGCTGCGCACCGCGGCGTCGTGCACCAGCGTCAGCGGGATGCGCAGCAGCAGCTGCTCGCAGTCGCGGCTCCAGCGCAGGCGCACGCTGCGGCGCGGCGCGATCACCGCCACCTGGCCGCGGCCGATCGAAAGGCAGTGGCCGTCGCTCTCGATCTCGGCGCTGCCGGACAGCGGCATCTGCACCAGCGCGAAGCCGTCGAAGGGCTGCGGGCGCACCTCGACCTCGGGGCCGTAGCGCAGGATGAACATCTGCAGCCGCGGCGAGCCCGCGCTGTAGAGCGCCGAGTCGATCGCGCCGGCGCCGCAGCGCACGTCGTGCTCGACCAGCGCGTCGCGCAGGTAGGCGCGGGAGGAGTCGATGCGGTTCGACGCGAAGACCCGGTTGCGGTAGAGCCGCGACAGGTCCATCGCCGGCACGGCCGGACTCATGGCCGGCACGCCGCGGACGCGGCACGGTCGAAGCGGAACGGAAGGGACGGGATGGTCCGGGTCATGTGCTTCAAGCTCCTTGGGGCGCCGTGGGGTGCGCAGGGGTCGGGCGTGGTTCCGTACGGGTCGGACGTGCGGCATGGCAGTCTGCATCCACCGCTGCCGGCGAGCAAGAGCCATGCCGATGACCATCCCGCGCGGGCACCTTTGTCCGCAATCGGCGAGGCGCCGCAGCGCGGCCTGCACCGGGTTGCGGATTCCGGATAGCCACGCGCCCGGTTTTGCGGTGAGATCGGGCGGTCGCCAACTCACTCCGCCTGCCCCACGCAGGCCGCACCCATGAGCAGAACCCTCACCCTTCCGGCGCTGGACGGCAGCGGCAGCTTCTCCGCCTACGTGGCCGTGCCCGCCAGCGGCCATGGCCCCGGCATCGTCATCGCGCAGGAGATCTTCGGCGTGAACGCCAACATGCGCGCCACGGCCGACCTGTACGCCGAGGAAGGCTACGTGGCCATCGTGCCCGACCTGTTCTGGCGCCAGAAGCCGGGCATCGAACTGGGCTACACGCCGGCCGACTTCGAGCAGGCCATCGGCTACTTCCAGGGCTTCGACCTGGACAAGGGCATCGAGGACATCCAGGCCACGCTGAACCTGCTGCGCACGCTGCCCGAGGTGGAGAAGTCGGTCGGCCAGGGCCTCGTCGGCTTCTGCCTCGGCGGGCGGCTCGCCTACTTCGCGGCCTGCCGCACCGACGTGGCGGTGGCCGTGGGCTACTACGGCATGGGCATCGAGCATGCGCTGGCCGAGGCACCGAAGATCAAGGGCCGGCTGGTGCTGCACTTCGCCGAGCTCGACGGCTACTGCGACGCTGCGGCGCGCGCCACGATCACCGAAGCGCTGGCGCCCAACAAGCGCATCGAGATCTACACCTACCCGGGCGTCGAACACGCCTTCGCGCGCATCAACGGCATGCACTTCGACAAGCTCGCGTCGATGATGGCGCAGCAGCGCACCATCGCCACGCTCAAGCGCGAGCTGGGCCCCGACTACGACCTCTCGGCGTTGTGGGACAAGCACTGCGAATACGAGTTCGGCACGCGCAACGTCGAGGACACGATGGCGACAATGGTGGCCGAGCCCTACGTCAACCACATCCCCACCATGACCGGTGGCGTGGGCTACAAGCAGCTCTACCGCTTCTACAAGCACCACTTCGTGCACGGCAACCCGCCGGACATGGCGCTGCGGCCGCTGTCGCGCACCGTCGGCTCCAACCAGCTCGTCGACGAGTTCATCATGAGCTTCACGCACACAACCGAGGTCGACTGGATGCTGCCCGGCATCGCACCGACCGGCCGCAAGGTCGAGCTGCCGATGCTCGGCGTGGTGCGCTTCCGCGGCGACAAGCTGTGCCACGAGCACATCTACTGGGACCAGGCCAGCGCGCTGGTGCAGATCGGCGTGCTCGACCCGGCCGGCCTGCCGGTGGCCGGTGCCGAGACGGCGCACAAGCTGCTCGACGAGACGCTGCCGTCGAACACGCTGATGGCGCGGTGGAAGACGAGCGAGGGCGGCTGATCAGGCGCCGCGGTCGGCCAGCACCCAGGGTGTGGCGAGCAGCGCCAGCAGCTGCACCAGCGCGAGCTCCTGCGGCTGCCAGGTTGGCCGTACGCCGAGCAGGTTGAAGGTCGCGGCGCAGCGGCCGGACGCATCGAGCAGCGGCACGTTGACCACCGCGTGCAGGCCGAGCGATGCGATGCGCTCATGGTCGTCGAAGACCTCGCGCAAGGCGGCGTCGCCCTCGCCCACGAACATCTGCGCACCGCGCAGCAACTGGCGCGTCCACGGCGTCAGCGTCTTGCGCTTGCGCCCGCCCACTGGATAGGCGGCGACATCGGAAGTCCACACGCGCTGCAAATCGACGATGTCGCCCTCGGTCGGCGCGGGCGGCGACGCGTCGACATTGACCGTCAGCAACCCGTCGCCGAGCATGCGCCGGCGCACGCCGTCGATGCAGTGCAGCGCCGCGTCCATCGTGCGTGAACGCGGCAGCGTCTGCGTGAGTACGTGGCACACGTCTAGCGGAAGGCACAACGGCGCTGCCGTGCTTGCCTCACTCATTCTTGATACCCAGCTCGCGGATGAGCTTGCCGTAGCGGTCGGCGTCGCTGCGCAGCACGGCGGCGAACTGCTGCGGCGTGCCCTTGACGATCTCGACGCCCATCGAATCCATGCGCGCGCGCACCTCGGGCTGCGCCAGCGCCTTGTTGATCTCGACGTTGAGCCGGGTCACCAGTTCCTTGGGCAGGTTGGCCGGGCCGAAGGCGCCGTACCAGACGCCGAGTTCGTAGCCCGGCAGCGTCTCGGCCACGGTGGGGGCGTCGGGCAGCAGCGGCGAGCGCTTGGCCTCGGTCACGCCCAAGAGGCGCAGCTTGCCGGCCTTCACATGCGGCAGCGTCTGCGTGCCGGCCGAGAACAGCACCTGCGTCTGGTTCGACACGGTGTCGACCACGGCCGGCGCGCCGCCCTTGTACGGCACGTGCAGCATCTCGATGCCCGCTGCCTTCTCGAACAGCACCGCGCTCAGGTGGTTGGTGGAGCCGGGGCCGGCCGACGCGTAGGCCAGCTTGCCGGGGTTGGCCTTGGCGTAGGCGATGAACTCCTTCACGTTGGTCACGGGCACGGCCGGGTTGACGACCATGGTGTTGATCACGTTGGCCATCTGCGCGATGGGCGTGAAGTCCTCGACGCCGCGAAAGGGCATGGCCGGCATCAGCGCCGGGTTCATCGCGTGGGTGCTCATCGAGCCGATCAGCAGCGTGTAGCCGTCGGGCTTGGCCTTGGCGACGAAGTTCGAGCCGATGTTGCCGGACGCGCCGGCCCGGTTGTCGACGATGACCGTCTGGCCCAGCGACTTGGTCAGCTGCTCGGCCAGAGAGCGCGCGAGGATGTCGGTCGAGCCGCCGGGTGCCCAGGGCACGACCAGCGTGATGGGCTTGTCGGGCCACTCGGCCGCGGCGAGGGTGGCGAAGCCGCAGAGGACCAGCAGCGTGATGCCGCGTCGGATGCGTGAAAACATGGGAAGACTCCTCGATGAAAAAAGAAGGGGGTGTCGTCGTCAGCGCCCGACCGCGTAGCCCTGCATGCCGCGCGGATTGGCCGCGGCGCGCAGCAGCAAGCGGCCCTTGGCGTCGTGCTCGCGCGTGCAGGCGGACAGGCGGCTTTCCGACCACGGTTCGCCGACCTTCACGTCGTGCCCCTGCGCGCGCAGCGCATCGAGCACCTCGGGCGAGAAGCGCGACTCGACCGTGAGCCGGTTGAGCGTGGTGGCGCGCGGCCAGAACGACGCGGGGAAATGGTCGACGTGCCAGGCCGGCGCGTCGATCGCTTCCTGCAGGTTCATGCCGTGCACGGCATGGCGCAGGAAGAAGGCGGGCGACCACTGGTCCTGCTGGTCGCCGCCGGGTGTGCCGAACACCATGTACGGCTCGCCGTCGCGCAGCGCGAGCGAGGGCGACAGCGTGGTGCAGGGCGGCACGCCGGGCGTCACGGTGTTGGGCAGGCCGTCGTCGAGCCAGGTCATCTGCAGGCGCGTGTTGATCGCGAAGCCGAGCGCCGGGATCACCGGACTCGACGACAGCCAGCCGCCCGAGGGCGTGGCCGCAACCATGTTGCCGTGGCGGTCGATCACGTCGATGTGGCAGGTGTCGCCGACGAAGACTTCGCGCTCGGCCCATTCGGCGACGGGCGGCAGCGCGGCGAAGGTGGGCTCGCCGATGCCGAAGCGGGTGTCGGCGGTGCGCAGCGTGCGAGCCGCCACGTAGAGGTCGGGCAGGCGCGGTGCGTGGCCGAGCGGCGCGCCCGGTTGCAGCTGTTGCGATGCGCGGTCGCCCACCGCCATCCAGCGCTGGCGCAGGTAGTCGTCGGACAGCAGCGCCATCTGCGCCTCGCGCGATGCACCGGGTGCGCTGCCGTACCAGGCGAGGCGGTCGGCCAGCGCCAGCTTGGCGGCTTCGGCGATGCGGTGCACGAAGCCCGCAGTGTGCGGCGCGTGTTGTTCGAGGCCCGCGTGGCGCAGCATGCCGATCTGTTCGAGGAAGGCCGGGCCCTGGCTCCAGAAGCCGCACTTGGCCAGCGTGTAGCGGCCGAAGTCGACCGTCAGCGGCGACTCGACGGTCGGCTGCCACTGCGCCATGTCGTCGAAGCGCAGCAGGCCGGCGTGGCGCTCGCCGGTGGTGTCGCGCACCTGGGCCGTGCGGTAGTAGCTGTCGATCTCGCGTGCGACGAAGCCCTGGTACCAGCAGCGCAGCGCGGCATCGATGGTGCCGGTGCGCGTGCCGTCGCCGTCGCTCTCGGCGGTGCGCACGATGCGTTCGTAGGTCGCGGCCAGCCGCGGCTGGCAGAACAACGCGCCGGGCTTCGGCACCTGGCCGTCGGGCAGCCAGACCTCGGCCGAGGACGGCCAATGCTCGCGGAACAGCGCCTGCACCGCGACGATGGCCTGCACCGCGCGCGGGATGAGCGGGTAGCCGTCGCGCGCATAGCCGATGGCCGGCGCCAGCACGTCGGCCAGCGACCAGGTGCCGTGGTCGCGCAGCATCGTCAGCCACGCCCCGAAGGCGCCCGGCACGGTGGCCGGCAGCAGGCCGATGCCCGGCACCTGTTCGAGCCCCAGGTGGCGAAAGGTGGCGGCCGAGGCCTCGGCCGGTGCGGCGCCCTGGCCGCAGACCGACTGCATGCGCCGGTCCTTCTCGCTCCAGAAGAGGATGGGCACTTCGCCGCCCGCGCCATTGAGGTGCGGCTCCACCACCTGCAGCACGAAGCCGCCGGCCACGGCCGCATCGAAGGCGTTGCCGCCGCGCTCGAGCACGCCCATGGCGGTCTGCGCGGCGAGCCAGTGCGTGGCCGCGGCGACGCCGTGCGTGCCGGTGATTTCAGGGCGGGTGGTGAAGGTGCTCATGGTTCTGGTGCATCGAAGGGATGCGCCGATTCTGGTCGCATGAAATAGGCCAATGCACATGGATTGCTATTGATGCATGCATCAATTGCTATGCTCAAGAACACCATGTCTCCCGCGCCCCTTGCCCCCGACGCCCTCGCCCTGCGCCTCGAAACCCGCCTGAAGATGCGGCACTACGTGCTGCTGATGGCGGTCGACCGGCACCGCTCCATCACCCGCGTGGCCGAGCAGCTGTCGCTCGCGCAGCCGACCGTGACGCGTGCGCTGGCCGACATCGAGGACATCTTCATGACGCCGCTCTTCATCCGCAGCCGACGCGGCCTGGAGCCGACGGTGGCCGGCGAGGTGGTGCTGGCGCGCGCCAAGCTCGCCGTGGCGGACAACCACGCGCTGCAGCAGGAACTGCGCGCCGTCAGCGGCGCCGGGCTGCAAGGACGGCTGCGCGTGGGCGTGATTCCCTATGCCGCCACGCAGACGCTCGACGCCGCGTGGCAGCACCTCTTCGGCCTGCGCCCGCGCATCGCACTGCTGGCGCATGAGGACACCACGCACAACCTGGTGCTGGCGGTGCGCCAGCGCACGCTCGACTGCGCCATCTGCCGCTTCTCGCACGACAGCACCGACGACGACCTGGTGCAGGAACTGCTGTACCGGCAGGAGGCCTGCGTGGTGGTGTCGAAGGCCAGCGCGCCGCGGCTCACGCGCCAGGACTCGGTCGACATCTCGCTGCTGTCGGAGATGGACTGGATCTTCCCGCCCTCGGACACGCCGATCCGCCAGATGATCGACACCGTCTTCGCCGCCGCCGGCCGCACGGTGCCCGTGCCGCTGCTCGAGGCCTACGCGGTGCGCACCGTCGCTTCGGCCATGCAGCAGTTGCCGCGGGCCGTGACGATCCTGCCGCGCGACGTGGCGCAGGCCGTGGCCGCCACCGGCGCCGCCGAGGTCATGCCGCGCCCGCTGCCGTGGAACCTGCCGCCGGTGGGGCTGGCGTGGCTGCGGGATTCGCCGAAGGCGTCGGTGATTCAGGGGCTGGCGGCGGCGTTGCGTTGAGGGCGAGGCAGCGCCCACCCGCCTGGCCCGAGAATCCCCGCATGCCCCACGCCGTCGCCCGGCTGCGCGCCGCCCGCCTGGCGCGCAGCAGCAAACCCTTTCTTGCCCGCGGGGGCTTCAAGCGCGAGCGCTGCGAAGGTTGTCGATTGCTGCCGAGCCACTGCCTGTGCGCCCTGCGTCCGACCCTGTCCACCCGCGCCGGCTTCTGCCTGCTCATGGCCGACATCGAAGCGCTCAAGCCGAGCAACACCGGCTGGCTGGTCGCCGACGTGGTGGCCGACACCTTCGCCTTCGGCTGGGCGCGCACCGAGACCGACCCGGCACTGCGGGCCCTGCTGGCCGACCCGCAATGGCAACCCTTCGTGGTGTTCCCCGGGCAGTACGCGGCGCCCGAGCGCGTGGTGCATACCGTGCCGCAGGCCGACGCGTCCGCTGATGGAATGGGCCAACGCCCGCTGTTCATCCTGCTCGACGGCACCTGGGCCGAGGCCCGCAAGATGTTCGGGCGCAGCCCCTGCCTCGACGCGCTGCCGGTGCTGAGCCTGGCGCCGGAGCAGGCCTCCCGCTACCAACTGCGCAACTCCGGCCGCGACGACCACCTCTGCACCAGCGAAGTCGCCGCGCTGTGCCTGGACCTGGCGGGAGAGCGCCACGTTGCGCAGACCTTGGACGCCTACCTGGATGTCTTCACCCACCACTACCTGTGCGCGAAGAACCAGCAGCCTGTGGCGTGGGAGGGTCTCGCGCATCAGAGGCTGCGCGAGGTGTCGGCACTGTCGCTTGCTACAGCGTCTTGCTGAGCGTGACGATGGCGCGCGCCTTGTTCACGAAGCCGAAGTAGTCCTTCTTGTTGGCGCCCTGCACGCCACCGTACAGCGCCACGCCGCTGCCGAAGTCGTACGACACGCCCAGCGCGTAGTCCACATAGTTCGGGATCTTGGTGCTGGTCAGGGCCGTGTAGTCCTTGATGCCCCCGTTGAAGCGCGTGTAGCCCACCGCCGCCTTGAGCGTCAGCGAGGGCGCCACTTCCTGCGCGAAGGCCAGGTTCAGGTAGCCAGTGTTGCGGCCCTTGTAGCCCGAGCCCGCGTTCTCGCCAGCCCAGCCGAAGTAGTCCTTGGAGATCGTGTGCGAGTACTTCAGCGTCAGCGGACCGACGCTGCCGGCACCGTAGAGCTCGGTGGTGTTGGCGCCCTTGGCACCCGGGTAGATGTAGGTCAGCGCGCCCACGTCCCAGTTCACGCCACCCGCTGCGAACTTGTAGCCGCCGTACAGATCGCTCTCGATGCTGTTGCCCGACAGCCAGTTGACGCTGGAGTTCCAGTTGCCCACGTACCAGCCGCTCTCGCCGAAGGCGTAGTCGAAGCCGCCCTGGATCGCCGGCTTGAAGGCGCGGGTGCGGCCCGTGTCCTGGTCCTGCCCGCGGAACTTGTAGTTGCTCGTGAGTGCCACGTTCGCCGTGAGTTGCGCGCTCGCGAACATCGGCAGGGTGGCGAGGGCGAGACAGAGGGTGGTGCGAAGGGTGCGTTTTTGCATGGGGATTCCGTTGAGGCCATCGGCCGTTGTCGTTCATGTCTGCCGGGTCGGCAGCCGGACGACACTGTCGAGCAACGGGCATCAAGAAGGTGCAAAGCTTTGGCCGCCTCGCGCAAAGACGGCATAAAAAAGGGAAGGTCAGCGACGAGCTCAAGGTCAAGGACTTCGATGGCGTGACGGCCAACCTCGTGGCGCCCGGAGCCATCGCGGTCGATTGCATGCGCCAGCGACGGGCCGACCAGGCCGAGACCGAAGGCATGAGCGAAGCCGTGGTGCTGCAGCGCTGCGTGCAATCGCTCGGCGTCGCGCTGCAGCGGACCAACGACACCGCCGACGTGGTCGCCGCGGCGCGCTTGCTGGCGGGCAAAGGCGGGCGCAACATCACCGGGCAGGAGATCGTGGTGGGTGGGGCGTGATCGTGCGCGTCGTCGATCATCGACGGCACGGCAGCGCCGTTGCGCTTTTCCCGTGACCGTCAGCGGCAGGCGCCCGTTCGTGAGCGCCCAGCAAGACAACTTACTTGCCGCACGTGCCCGGCTGCGCCAACCCGAGTTTGGCCACGTCGGCCTTGCCTTGCTCCTCGGGGATCTGTTCCAGGTCGGCGCCGCCCACGAAAGCACCGAGCTTGATGAACTGCCGGACGAAGTAGTTCTTGCCGGCCTCCATGAACACCTCCAGCGCGTTGGGCGAGAACTCCGATTCCGTTTCGATCTTGTGCTTCTTGCCGCCTTCGACCTGCGTGTAGAAGAACACGTCGGATGCACTCTCGCCCAGGCATTTGCCGTCGACCCAGATGTCCTTCTTCAGCGCCTTCCCGACGAAGCTGTTGCGATACACATAGACGCCGGAGTTTCCTGCAGTGGGAGCGCTGAATTGCTTGGCCTTGTCCGACTCCTCCTTGCTGGCCATGTTGACGGAGGCACATCCGGCCAACACGAAGGCGGAAAGGGCGAGGATGGTGATGTTGTGATTGATCTTCATCTTTTGAACTTGGAAAACAGTTGAGGGGACAAAACGCCGAGCCCGATCTCGAGCCCGCCTCCATGGCTGCGGCGTGGTGCCGCGAGCGGCGGGATTATGCCTTCTTGTTTCAATACGTAACCACATCTCGCTGATGTTGGATTCACGGGGTGACAGCCTGGGGGAACTGGCGCCCGGCAAGTCGGCGTTGCGCGTCGCCTGGCCCCACCAGGCGCTCTGCGGGAGAATCCCCCCATGAAAATCGAAAAAGACACCGTCGTCACCCTCCGCTACAAGGTCACCGACCTGCAGGGCAAGCTCATCGAGGAGGCCACGGAGCCCATGGGCTACCTGCATGGCGGCTACGACAACACGCTGCCCAAGATCGAGGAGGCGCTGGACGGCCAGGAAGCCGGCTACGGCGTTACGCTGCAGCTCAAGCCCGAAGACGCCTTCGGCGTGCGCGACCCGGCGCTGGAGCGCACCATCGACAAGAGCGACTTCCCGCCGGGCGTGAAGGTCGGCGGCCAGCTCGAAGGCCGCAACGACAACGGCGAGCCGCAGATCTACTACGTCAAGAAGATCAAGGGCAGCCAGGTGCTGCTCGACGGCAACCACCCGCTGGCCGGCATGGAGCTGCGCTTCGTGCTGAAGGTGCTCGAGGTGCGCGCTGCCGCGCCGGAAGAGCTGGAACACCGCCATGTGCACGGCGCAGGCGGCCACCATCATTGATCCACGAACCGACGGCCCACCCATGAACTCCCCCTTGAGCGCCCGCGAACAAGACCAGAAGAAGATGGCGCTGTGCGAGCCGTGCACCGGCATCCAGCGCAACTGGCGCCGAGCCCCCGGCCACGCCGAACTGGTGCAGGGCAACAACCGCAAGGAAGAGCGCGAGGACGGCCGCATGGTCACCGTCACCAGCTACCGCTGCGACCGCTGCGGCACCCGCTGGGAATACGAGAATGACAAGGCCAACCTGCATGCGGGGTGGTCGGTGACAGGGCGGTAGGCCCTTGGAAGACGCGCTTCGCATCCGCGGCTACCAGCAGGGCGACGCCCCTGCGCTGCGCCGCGTCTTCGCGTCCTCCGTCCACACCCTCGCGGCCCGCGACTATCGGCCCGAGCAGCTCGCCGCCTGGGCGCCGCACGACCACGACGCCGCATGGTGGGCCGAGCGCATGCAGCGCATCCGGCCCTTCATCGCCGAACGGGGCGGCACGATGGCCGGCTTTGCCGACGTGCAGCCGTCCGGCCACATCGACATGTTCTTCGTCTCGGGCGATCACGCGGGTCGCGGCGTCGCGACGGCCCTGATGGCGCATCTGCATGCGGTGGCGCAGGCGCAGGGCATCGCCGCGCTGCATGCCAACGTGAGCCTGCGTGCGGAGCGCTTCTTCCTCGCCTCGGGTTTCGCGATCGAAGCGCGGCAGGAGGTCGAGCGCGCGGGCGTCATCCTGCGCAATGCACGCATGCGCAAGGTGCTGACGGCCGCGGCCTGAGCCCACCGCAGGCCGCGAACTGAGGGACAAAGCCCCCTCTGTTCCCCCCATGGGGAACGGCACCCGCGGCCTAGGATGCGATCTCCTTCATCCCGCCACGCGGTATGCCGACCCCTGGGCGCATCCGTCTGCACATGCCATGTCCGGAACTGTCGTTTTCAAGGGCGTGACGTTCTCTCCCGACGTTGCGCCGCTCGTCCCGCGCATGGCGCTGGTGAATGACCATCGCGAGTCGCTGCAGCGGCTGGAAGACACCTGGGGCCAGCTCGGTCTGCTCGCGCAGATGACCGGCAGTGGCACGTCCATCGCCGCCACGGGCGCGAAGTTCCACGCCCTGACCGGCGTGCTGCTCGACGCCCTGGCCCAGCGCCTGCGCCAGGACGCCCTGCGCTCGGCGCGCGCCAAGGCGCAGACCCTGGTCGACCTCCTGGTGCGCAACCTGTTCGAGCGCACCGCCGACGTCGGCTTCCTCGCGCTGGACGACGCCCTGGTGAGCGCCGCCGCATCGACCGAGATCGACGCGACGCAGGCCACCGCCCTGCACAACCATCTGAATTCGTACCAGGCGAAGTACAGCGTGTACGACGACATCCTGCTGCTCGCGGCCGACGGCAGCGCCCGCGTGCGCCTGCGGCAGGACGCCCCCGTGCAGGCAGACGCCGGCCTCGCCCAGGCGGCGCTGCGCAACGAGGCGCCCTACCTCGAGCGCTTCGGCCCATCGCCGCTGCTTGGCGGACAGGACGGCCTGCTCTTCTGCGCCCCGGTGCGCACCCCCGGCGGCCACGCCGCGGCGGTGCTGTGCCTGAGCTTCGCGCTGCAGAACGAGATGGCGTCGATCTTCGCGGCGCTCAGCGCGGGCGACGAGACCTCGGTGCTGCTGCTGCTCGACGCACAGCGCACCGTGGTCGCCAGTTCCGACGTGCACCAGGTCGGGCTCGGCGTGGTGCTTCCGACGCCACGCCCGGGCGGCACCACCCTGCGCTTCGCGGGGCGCGAGTACCTCACGGTGCAGGCGAACTCCGACGGCTACCAGGGCTACGTCGGCCTGGGCTGGGCCGGCTGCGTGCTGGTGCCGCTCGATGTCGCGTTCGACGGCAGCACAGCACCGATGTCGATGCCCAAGAAAGACATCGGCGCCCGGCTCTCCGCCGGCAACAGCCTGTTCGGCGAAGCGCTGCGCACGATCCCGATCCAGGCCAAGGGCATCCAGCGCGGCCTGGAGCGGCTGGTGTGGAACGGCCAGTTGCGCCTGCGCAAGGAGGACGGGGGCGACGCGTCCGGCACCGGCTTCGCGAACGTGCTGCTGGAGCGCGTCACCGCCACGGGGCGCCGCATCAGCCAGGTCTTCGAAGCCGCGATCGAGCAGCTGCAGCAGTCTGCCGAAGCCTCGGTGATCGACGAGGTGCGCGCCTGCGCGGCACTCGGCAGCGACATCCTGGACCGCAGCTTCTACGAGCGCGCGAACGACTGCCGCTGGTGGGCCCTCGACGAGACCCTGCGCGCCGCCGCGCGCGACCGCACGCCCGCCGCGTGCGCCCAGGCCTCGAAGGTGCTCGCGCACATCAACGGCCTGTACACGGTGTACGCGCAGATCCTGCTGCTCGACGAGCACGGCAAGGTGCTCGCCTGCTCACGCACGCCGCAGGAGGGCACCGTGGCGACGCCCTGGATGTCGGCGGCCGCCCTGCTGCGCGACGAGAGCGCCTACGTGCGCGCGGCCTTCGGCCCCTCGCCCTTCTACGACGGCCGCGGCACCAGCATCTTCGCGGCACACGCCCACACCGGCACGGGCCGGGGCGGCACCGTGGCGACCGTCTTCGACAGTGCGGTGCAGATGGAAGCCATGCTGCGCGACGTGCTGCCGCGCGACGCGGCGGGCGCGCCGTTGCCCGGCGCCCTGGCGCTCTTTCTCACCCGCAACGGCACCGTGGTGGCCAGCACCGACGCGCGCTGGCAGGCCGGCGACGAAGCGCCGCTGCGCCAGCGCTGCGAATCGCTGGCACGGGGTGCCTCCAGCGGCGCACTCGTCGAGCTCGGCGGCGTGCTCCATGCGGCCGGCATCGCCATGACGGGCGGTTACCGTGAATACGACAGCGCCGGCAGTTGCGGCCCCGACGACATGGCCTGCCTGGTGCTGTCGGCCCTGGGCGAGGTGGCCGCCGACGAGGCCGGCGCCCTGCCCGTGCGCTTCGCGCCGGCACCGGATACGCACGCGCCGCGGGACGACGAACGCATCGGCTTCGCGAGCGTGCGGCTCGGCCCCCAGTGGCTGGGGCTCGCGACGGCCCAGGTGGTCGAGGCGATCGAGGCGCCACCCTCGGCCGCCGGCGAGGGACGCGGCGGCATCGTCATCCACGACGACCGGGCGCTGGCCGTGATCGACCTCCATCGCCCTGGCCGCGACATGGGCCGCGAAACGGGCGGCGTAACGGCCCGCCGCGACGCCCTGCTCGTCGTCTGCGAAGACGCGAACCAGCGCCGGGTCGTGCTGCGCGTGGACGAACTCGGCCCGGTCTTCGACGTGCCGCGCTCGGCCCTGCGCCCGCTGCCGCCGGGGCTCGAGGCACGCGACCCGCTGGCCACCGCGCTGGTGGACGGCGGCGAAGGGCCGATGCTGACGGTCATCGACATCGATGCGCTGCACGCCATCGGACGAGCCGCGGCGCGGTCGTAGCGACGCCGCCGTGCGGCGATGCGGGCACGCGCCTTGCACAATGACGCGCATGAACCGCCCCACCGCCATCCCCACCGTCCAGATCGACAACGACCGCGTCACCGTCACCGAATGGCGCTTTCCGCCCGGCGCCGAAACCGGCTACCACCGCCACGGCATGGACTACGTCGTGGTGCCGATGACCAGCGGCACGCTGCTGCTGGAAACGCCGAACGGCGAGGTGCGCAGCCCCCTGACCGCCGGCGTCTCGTACACGCGGCTCACGGGCGTCGAGCACAACGTGATCAACGCCAACGAATACGAGTTCGTCTTCGTGGAGATCGAGCTGAAGTGATTGACCCGTCCCCTGGGGACGCCCCTATAAAGGGCGCATCCAAAGCTGACGAGGTGACCCATGGGCTCCACGAGTCGATATCTACATCCGTCCGAAGCCGCCCGGCAACTCGGCGTATCGGTCAAGGCGCTCCGCGTGTACGAGCAACAGGGCCTGATCGTGCCGACCCGTTCGTCCGTCGGATGGCGGATCTATGGGCCCGAGGACATGCAGCGGGCCACGCAAGTCGTGGCACTGCGCGCCCTCGGGCTCACCCTCGCACAGGCAGCGCGCGTGCTCGATGGCCATGCGCCGTGCATCGAACCTGCACTGGTCGAGCACCAGGCAGCGCTTGAAGCACGCATGCGCGAGATCTCGGGCATGGTGGGCCAGGTACAGGCCTTCCGGCATTCCCACTCGCACGGCGAAGCCCCGGTTCAGCGCCGAGAACGCCCAGCGCTTCGCGTCGTGTTCGAACTCCCATGGCCCTGGAACGGCGAAGTCTTCGAGCTGCAGGACATCCGGGCGATCAACTACATCGTCGGCCCGCTGTTCAGCGGCAAGACGCGCCTGGCGCAGCGCCTGGCCGCGACCTTGCCGAATACGGTCTTCGTCGGATTGGACCGCGCGGCCGAGGGTGCAGCCGCCGCCAAAGCACGGCTGCGCGCCGACGCCGCGTTGAGCGCCCGGGTCGCGACACACATGGCCTTGCTCGCCGAGCAAGGTGCGACCGCCTCGGACGCCTTGCTGGCCCTGGTCGTCGAACTGGACACCGAAGGCCCCGCTGCGCTCGTCATCGACATGATCGAGCAGGGGCTCGATCAGGCGACGCAGGAAGCCCTCGCCGCCAACCTGCGTCGACAGGGCGCCCATGCGCGGCCGCTTTTCTGCCTTACCCGCTCCTCGTCCCTGCTGAACCTGCGGGTCGTCGGGCCCGACGAGACGGTGATCTTCTGCCCACCGAACCACAGCCCTCCCTTCCGCGTCGCGCCGCACGCTGGCGCGACGGGCTACGAAGCGGTGGCGATGTGCCTGGGCACACCGCGGGCGCGCGCACGCACAGAAGGTGTGGTGGCCTGCTGGTCGCAGGCGGCTTGAGTCAGGGAGCGCCGAAGTCGACCGGCATCGACGGCACACCACGCGCCTCGATCGCCTCGCCAGCCGCCAGCAGCAGGTCTTCGCGGAAGCGCCCCGCCACCAGCTGCACACCGACCGGGCGGGTGCCCACCATGCCGGTGGAGACAACCAGCGAAGGCAGGCCGGTGAGCGGCAGGCCGATCATCGGCGCCTGCGCGGCCCATACCCTCGCGTAGGCATCCGGCCCCTGCAGGTCGAGGTCGGACGCGAAGGGCAGCTCGGCGCTCGCCGGCATCAGCAGCACCGGGTAGCGCGCGGTGAATTCCTGCCAGGCGCGGGCCAGGGTGGCGCGGCGGATCAGCGCCTTCGACAGGTCCGGCGCACCCGCCGCGCCGACGAGGCCGGCCTGGCCCGCGAGCGCCGCGATGGCGCCGGCATCGCCTTCCTGCTGCGCGGCGGCGACCATCGCGTCGTAGCCGTCGCCCATCCACAGCACGATCTGCGTGGTGCAGGCGTCCTGCAGCGGCGGTACGTCGTCGAGTTCCTCCACCTGCCAGCCGGCGTCGCGCAGGCGCTCGGCGGCGTCGTTGAGGGCGGCTGCGATGTCGGGCTTCGTGTCGAGCCCGTCGGGCCGCACGCACAGCCCGACGGTGCGCGGCACGTCGGGGCCGGTGAGCGGCGCCGGCACCCACCACGGGTCGCGGTCGTCGGCACCGGCCATGGCGACCAGGCCCAGGCGGATGTCGCCGATGGTGCGCGCGATCGGGCCCGAGACGGCGGTGATCTGCCCGCCGATGTTGCGCTCCGGCCCCGACGCATTGAAGGCCGCGACGCGGCCCAGCGAGGGCCGCAGGCCGTGCACGCCGCAGGCGTAGGCCGGGTAGCGGATCGAGCCGGCGATGTCGGTGCCGTGTGCGAGGTGGCCGATGCCTGCCGCGATGGCCGACGCCGCGCCGCCGGACGAGCCGCCCGGCGTGAGCGACGCATCGCGCGGGTTGACCGTGCGGCCGTGCAGCCGGTTGTCGGTGAACCAGCGGTAGCTGAAGGCCGGCGTGTTGGTGCGGCCGAGGATCACCGCGCCGGCTTTCAGGAAGTTGTCGACCACCGGGCTGTTCGTGGCGGCGATGCGGTCCTTCTGCAGCGTCACGCCGTTGGTGGTCGCGAAGCCGGCCTGGTCAATGTTGACCTTCACGGTGATCGGCACGCCGGCCAGCGGGCCGCAGTCTTCGCCGCGAGCCAGTGCGGCGTCGATGGCGTCGGCGCGCTGCAGCACCTCGTCAGGGCGCCAGTCGACCACCGCATTGAGCCGTGGGTTAACGGCGTCGAGCCGCGCCAAAGCGGCCTGCGCGGCTTCGACGGCGGAAAATTGGCGTTGCGCGATGTGCTGCGCAACGTCGGAGGCAGAGAGGCGCCAGATGTCGGTCATGGTCGGCTGTTTACAGCGTGGCGAGCACGCTGTCCAGGGTCTCGACCAGCAGGTCGGCATTGGCTTCGGAGAAGACGAGCGGCGGGCGGATCTTCAGCGTGTTGGCATGCTCGCCCGTGGCGCTGAACAGCACGCCGCGCTCGCGCATCGCGTTGACGATGCGCGCCGTCTCGGCCGTCGCGGGCGTGCGCACGGAGCGGTCGCTCACCATCTCGACGCCGACGAAGAAGCCGGCGCCCCGCACGTCGCCGATCAGCGCATGCTGATCTGCCAGTTGGCCGAGCCGGCCGCGCAGGTACGCGCCGACGCGCTGCGCGTTCGCGACCAGCCCTTCGCGCTCGATCACGTCGAGCACCGCCATGCCGGCGGCCATCGACACCGGGTTGCCGCCAAAGGTGTTGAAGTAGCGGCACTCGCGGCCGAAAGCGGCCAGCACCGCGGGCTGGATCGCGATGCCAGCGAGCGGGTGGCCCGCGCCCAGCGGCTTGCCCATGGTGACGATGTCGGGCACCACGCCGTGGCGCTGGAAGCCCCACATCGCATCGCCCGTGCGGCCGAGCCCGGCCTGCACCTCGTCGGCGATGAAGATGCCGCCGGCCTCGCGCACGGCCTCGACCGCTTCCTGAAGAAAGCCGGGCGGGTCGGTGAAGATGCCGTCGCTGGAGAAGGACGTATCGACCAGCAGCGCCGCCGGGCGCACGCCCTTGGCCGCGAGGTCGGCGATGGCTTCGCGCACGCCGGCCGCGAAGACGGGCCCTACCTCCGACGGCGCGATGCGGTAGCTGTCGGGCGCGGGCACGGTACGCACGCTGTCGCCCAGTTGCACGAAGTGGCCAAGCGACGGCGATGCTTCGGCGATCGACGCGGTGACGCCGTGGTACGCGAAGCGCGTGACGATCAGGCCCTCGGCCTTGGTGTGCGACCTGGCGATGCGCATCGCCAGGTCGTTCGCTTCGCTGCCGGTGCAGGTGAACATCGCATGCGCGAGTTCGCTGGGCATCGTGGCGAGCAGGCGCTCGGCGTAGTCGAGCACGCCTTCGTGCAGGTAGCGCGTGTGCGTGTTGAGGATGCCCGCCTGCCGCGCGATGGCCTCGACCACGTGCGGGTGGCAATGGCCGACCGAGGCCACGTTGTTGTACGCGTCGAGGTAGCGCTTGCCGTCGGCGTCGTGCAGCCACACGCCGTCGCCGCGCACGGGGTGCAGCGGCGTCTCGTAGAACAGGCGGTAGGCCGGGCCGAGCACGCGGGCGCGGCGTTCCATCAAGGCCTGGGTGTCGGCGGGAATCGAGGACATGCGATGGCTTTCAATTTAGAGGCCGCAGGCGCTGCGAAAGGCCGCGGTGGCCGCGGCGTGGCCGACGCGTTCGCAGGCCTGCAGCCGCGCCCACGACAGCGGGTTGTTGCGCAACAGGTAGGCCGCGTTCTCCGGGTAGCGCGCGGCGCGCCAGCCGCTGATGGCGACCACCATCACCAGCCGCGCGGTGATCAACGAGAAGAGCAGGTCGAGCTCGGTCGCCGACAGCGGCCGCACCGCGTGGTACGCGGCGACGAAGGGCACGATGTGCGCCAGCGGCGCGTCGTCGGTGCCGATCTGGTAGGCCGCGGCCACGGCCAGGTCGTCGATGCACGGCGCGCGCACCATGTCGCCGAAGTCGAGGATGGCGGCGATGCGGTCGGTGTCGTGCGGGTCGACCAGCACGTTGTAGATGTTGAAGTCGTTGTGGATCGGCTGCGCGGGCAGCGTGCGCAGCACCGGCCGGGCCGTGTGCTCGAAACGGTCGAGCGCGGCTGTGGCGAGCGCGCGCCGATCGGCGTCGGCGATGTGCGCGAGCAGCCCGCGCACGCTCTCGGCGCGCTGCAGGTCCCAGGGCAGCGGCAGGTCGCCGGCGGGGTGGTCGAAGCCGGCCAGCGCCACGTCGAGCCGCGCCAGCATGCGCGCCAGGTTCTGCTGCTGCAGCGGCGTGCGCGGCGCGTCGGGCAGCGGCAGACCGGGCAGGTAGGTGAAGACGCGCGCAACGCGGGGCAGGCCGTCACCCGGGTCGACCACGATCGACGGCGCGCCGTCCAGCGTGGGCACGATGCGCTGCACCGGCAGTGTCGGGTCGGCCTTCGCGAGATGCAGCAGGGCCTGCGTCTGGAAGTCGGCCACCAGCGCCGTCTCGGCCGGGTGCGAGATCTTCAGCATGAAGCGCGCGCCGTCCGATGCGCGCTCGAGCCGGTAGTTGCGGTCGCGCTCGCCGGTCAGCGGCTTCATCTCGCCGGCGATTCCCCAGCGCTCCTGCGCGAGCGTGCAGACCCAGGCCTCGTCGAGTTCGGGCGAGCCCTCGCTCAGCACCTTCGCGTCGTCGAATTCCGCCACGTCGGTCATGCCACGCCCTCGAAGCCGCGCAGCGCGCTCGCGATGTTCGGGCCGAGGTCGTCCGACAGGTAGCCGCCCTCCTGCACCAGCACGGTCGGCAGGCCCAGGTGCGCGATCTCGGCCAGCAGCACCGCGAAGCCGGGCGTGGTGATCTTCATGCCCTTGTAGGGGTCGCTCTCGTGCGCGTCGAGGCCGAGCGCCACCACCACCGCGCCGGGCGCGAAGGCGCGGATGCTGTCGCAGGCGTCGCGCAGCGCGGGCAGGTAGCCGTCGATGTCGGTGCCCAGCGCCAGCGGCTTGTTGATGTTGTAGCCCAGGCCTTCGCCCTCGCCGCGCTCGTGCGCGTGGCCGATGAAGAAGGGCGTGAAGTTGCGCGGGTCACCGTGCAGCGAAATGGTCAGCACGTCGCTGCGGCGGTAGAAGATGCCCTGCGTGCCGTTGCCGTGGTGCACGTCGATGTCGAGGATGGCCACGCGCGCATGCGCCTGCCGCAGGTGCTGCGCGGCGACGGCCACGTTGTTGAGGTAGCAGAAGCCGTTGGCCCGATCGACGTAGGCATGGTGGCCGGGCGGGCGGCACAAGGCGTAGGCCGCTCGCTCGCCGTCGAGCACCAGCTGCGCGGCGTGCGTTGCCATGTGGGCCGACGCGGTGGCGGCCGCCCAGGTGTGCGCGCCGATCGAGCACGCTGCGTCGCCCATGTGGAAGCCGGCCTGGCCGACCACGCTCTCGGGGTAGGTGCAGGGCTGCCCCAGGAACGGGTGGATGTTGGGCATGACCTCGTCCGACGGGTCGTCGAGCAGCTGCCAGCGTTCGTAGGCGGTCTGGAGGAAGCGCAGGTACTCGGGCGTGTGGACGGCCGCACGCGGCGCGGCGCCGAAGTCCTCGGCGGTGATGACCTCGTGGCCCTCGGCCTGCACCGCCTTCAGCAGGCGGAAGGCGCGCTCGGGCTGCTCGTTGCTGCGCTTGAGCTTGCCGCGCACCATGAAGAGCTGCGGGTCGTGGTCCTTGTGGGTGTCGGTGTAGACGACCTTCATGCGAGTTCTCCGAGGGCGATGCGTGGCAGCGGCCGGCGCGGCAGGGACGGCGCGTCGCCGTGCTGTTCGACGAACAGCGCGCGCACATGCTCCCAGGCGTATTCGAGGTGGATGCGCATGGCCTTCTTCGCGGCCTCGGCGTCGCGGCGCATCAGCGCATCGACGATCACGCGGTGCGTCGCGGCCACCGCGGCGGAATCGTCCACGGCATTGATGAGCGCGATGATCATGCGCAGCTCCATCTGCGTGTCCATGAAGATGCGCAGCAGCCGCGCGTTGCCCGCCAGTTCGCAGATGAGCGTATGCAGCGCGAGGTCGCTGGCGATGCGCTCGCCCTGCGGCAGGTCGGGGTCGGGGCGGACCATCTTCTCGAGCAGCGCCTGCACCCGCGCCAGCCCGGCGTCGTCGGCCTTGCGGCAGGCCAGCTCGATGGAGGTCAGCTCGATGCTGATGCGCACTTCGTACAGGTCGTCGATCTCCTGCACGCTGATGGTCCGCACCGCGAAGCCATGGCGCGGGCGTGCGACCAGCACACCCTGGCGCTCCAGCCGGCGTGCGGCCTCGCGCACCGGCGCGCGGCTGATGCCCATGCGCCGGGCGATGTCGGCTTCGACGATGCGGCTGCCCGGCGGCAGGTGGCCTTCGACGATGGCGCGGGTGAGCTGCGCCTCCACCAGGCCGACCAGGTCGGTCGACTCGACGGATTCGAACATCGGAATGTCGGGGGGGGCGGAGAGAGCCATGGATGTCCTGTCTCGTTGGAGCCGTCGGCTCCGTTCTTATTCGGGGGCGACCCTCGGCGGCGCCGAGCGCGCGCGCGCGATGTACATGCCGGCGCACATGATCAGCGCGATGCCGGCGATGGCGATCGTGTCGGGCGGCCGGTGGAAGAAGAAGGAACTGATCAGCACCGCCAGCAGGAGCTGGAAGTAGTTGAGCGGTGCCAGCGTCGAGGCTTCCACGCGCGAGAACGCGGCCAGCAGCAGCCATTGCGCGGCGCCGCTGCAGGCACCGCCGGCCAGCAGCAGCAGCGCGTCGCCGACGGGCACATGCTGCGTCGGCCAGAAGAAGGGCGCGGGGATGGCCGTGACCACCAGGCAGACGATCGCCGTGTACGCGTACTGCACAGGGCTCGCCACCTGGCCGGCGAGGCGCCGCGTGAGCAGCTGGAAGACCGCGTAGCAGACGGCCGACACCGCCATCAGCACCGTGCCCAGCAGCGGCAGGTTGCCGCCCGGCCGCACGATGAGCAGCATGCCGCCGAAGCCCACGAGCACCGCGATCCAGCGGCTGCGCCGCACCGTCTCGCCCAGCAGCCAGGGCGACAGCGCCACCATCAGCAGCGGCGCGGTGAAGTAGATGGCGGTGGCCTCGGCCAGCGGCATCCACAGCAGTGCCGTCATGAAGCAGGTGGCCACCGTCGCCAGCATCACGCCGCGCAGCAGCAGCAGCGGCTTCTGCGGCGCACGCCAGATGCGCAGGTCGCCGTGGTGCAGCAGCATCGCGAACGCGATGCCGATGACGGCGAAGTAGCGCATCACGTTGACGAAGGGCGCCGAATAGAACTGCAGCATGTACTTGCAGAACGCGTCGTACGACGCGAAGGCCACCAGCGCGCAGAAGAAGATCGCGACGCCGGCGCTGCGGGAGCCCGGCGGACGCAGCGAGGCGATGGCGGCGCTCATCGGTGGGCGTTCATCGGGTGGACAGGAAGCCCTGCACGAACTGGTCGAGCGCCGGGCCGATGGCCTCGACCATGTAGCCGCCTTCCTGCACCACCACCGTCGGCAGTTGCAGGGCGCCGACGCGCTCGCCGAGGGCGCGGTAGGCCTCGAGGTCGAGCTTCAGCACACTGATGGGGTCGTCCTTGTAGGTGTCGAAGCCCAGCGGCAGCACCAGCGCGCCCGGCGCGAAGTCGCGCACCGCCGCCACGCCGCGGTCGACCGCGTCGAGGAACACGTCGTTGCCGCTGCCGTGCGCCAGCGGCAGGTTGAGGTTGAAGCCCTCGCCCGCGCCGACGCCGCGCTCGTGCGCATAGCCCGTGTAGAACGGGTAGTAGCCGCTCGGATCAGCGTGCGTGGACACCGTGAGCACATCGCCGCGCGCATAGAAGATGTTCTGCGTGCCGTCGCCGTGGTGGGCGTCGACGTCGAACACCGCCACGCGGCCGTGCTGCGTGCGCAGCCGCTGCGCCGCGATGGCGCTGTTGTTGATGTAGCAGAAGCCGCCCGCGCGGTCGCGGTGCGCGTGGTGGCCCGACGGCCGGCACAGCGCATAGGCCACGTCGTCGCCGGCCAGCACCGCATCGGCCGCGGCCACCGCCGTGTGCGCCGAGCGCAGGATCGAGCGCCAGGTGTGCGGCCCGAGGGGGCAGGACAGGTCGCTGATGTAGTAGCCGGTGCGCGCAATGAGCGATGGCGACGGGCACGGCGCGCGGTCGACGCCGGGCACCCCGTTGTAGTACGGCGAGAGGTTGGGCAGCACCTCGATGCCCGGCTCCAGGCCGAACACCTTCAGCTCGCGCCACTGGGCGTAGGCGGTCTCGAGGTAGTCGAGGTAGTCGGCGCTGTGCACCGCCTCGAGCGACGCGCGGCCCACATCCGGCGGCGACGCCAGCGCGATGCCGCGGCCGGCCAGCGCATCGCGCAGCGCATGCGCGCGGCTGGGCAGGTCGGTGGGCTTGCAGATGCGGCCGACCCGCATGTACTGCTGCGGGTCGTGCAGCAGCTGGTCGTCGGTGAAGAAGGCCTTCATGCGAAGGTCTCTTCGAAGATGGCCATGGCGCGGTCGAAGCGCACGAAGAGGTCGTCCATCTCGGCAGCGGTGGTGATGAGCGGCGGGCAGAAGGCGACCGAATCGCCCATGGCGCGCACGATCAGGCCCTGCGCCAGCGCCAGCTCGGCGAGCCGGTAACCGGCCTTCTGCGCGGGGTCGAAGGCCACGCGCCGGCCCGGGTCGGCGTACAGCTCGATCGCGCCGATCAGGCCCACGCCGCGCACTTCGCCGACGTACTTGCGGCCCTGGTAGCCGTGCAGCGCCTTCTGGAACTGCGGCACCAGCGACTTCACGTGCGCGAGGATGTGCTCGTCTTCGTAGACCTGCAGCGTCTCCAGCGCGATGGCGCAGGCGACCGGGTGGCCAGAGTAGGTAAAGCCGTGGCCGAAGGTGCCGATCTTCCCGCTGTTGGCGGCGATGGCCGCATGCACCTTCTCGTTGACCATCACGGCCGAGATCGGCACGTAGCCCGACGACAGCGCCTTGGCGCTGGTGAGAATGTCGGGCTTGAGGCCGAAGGTGGTCGAGCCGAACATCTCGCCGGTGCGGCCGTAGCCGCAGATCACCTCGTCGGCGATCAGCAGCACGTCGTACTTGGCGAGCACCTTCTGCACCTTCTCGAAGTAGGTGGCCGGCGGCACCAGCACGCCGCCCGCGCCCATCACCGGCTCGGCGATGAAGGCGCCCACGGTGTCGGGGCCTTCTTCGAGGATGCGCTGCTCGAGCTTGTCGGCCAGGCGGGTTGCGAAGTCTTCTTCGGTTTCGCCCGGCTCGGCGAAGCGGAAGTGGTGCGGGCAGTCGACGTGCAGGATGCGGTCGATCGGCAGGTCGAAGTCGCGGTGGTTGGTGATCAGCCCGCTCAGGCTCGCGGCGGCGACCGTGACGCCGTGGTACGCGTTCTTGCGCGCGATGATCTTCTTCTTGGCCGGCTTGCCGATGGCGTTGTGGTAGTACCAGACCAGCTTCACGGCCGAGTCGTTGGCCTCCGAGCCGCTGTTGGCGAAGAACACCTTGGACATCGGCACCGGGGCCAGCGCGATCAGCTTCTCGGCCAGCGCGATGGCGGCGGGGTTCGAGCGGCCGTTGAAGGTGTGGTAGTACGGCAGGCCATGCAGCGCGTCGCTGCCGGCCTTGGCCAGGCGCGCGTTGCTGAAGCCCAGCGACGCGCACCACAGGCCCGACATCGCCTCGAGGTAGCGGCGGCCCTGGTCGTCTTCCACGAAGATGCCGTCGCCGCGCGTGATGACCAGCGGGCCGACCTGCGGGTGCGTTGCGAGGTTGGTGAAGGGGTGGAGGTGGGCCGCGACGTCGTGCGCTGCGTTCTCGGCGTGGGTGGGTGCGTTCATGAGATTCTCCTGATGACGATCGGCCGGGTGGCGGCTCAGTAGCCGCGTTCGAGGTCGATCTGGTTGAGCGGGCGTTGGCCTTCGCGGATGGCGGCCAGGTTGGCGAGCGTCTGCTGGGCGATGACGAGGCGGTCGGTGCGCGTCGCGATGTGCGGCGTGACGAGGATGGCCGGGTGGCCCCAGAACGGGTGGTCCTTCGGCAGTGGCTCCTGCGAGAAGGCGTCGAGCGTGGCGGCCGACAGCTGGCCCGATGCGAGCGCCGGCAGCAGGTCGGCCTCGACCAGGTGGTCGCCGCGGCCGACGTTGATCAGGTGTGCGCCGCGCGGCAGCCTGGCGAACAGTGCGGCGTTCAGGAAGCCCTGCGTCTGCGGTGTCAGCGGCAGCAGGCACACCAGCGTGTCGCAGCCCGAGAGGAAGTCGTCGAGCTGGTCGGCGCCGTGGAAGCCGGTCACGCCTTCGGGCAAGTCGCTCTTCGGGCTGCGGCTCCAGCCGCGCACTTGGTAGCCGATGGTCGCGAGCGCGTCGGCGCAGGCCAGGCCCAGCGTGCCGAGGCCGGCGATGCCCACGCGGTGGCGGCGCGGCGAGACCACCGGCTGCTCCTCCCACGTCGCGGCATCGGAACTCGCGACATACGCCTTCATGCCGCGATGGTGCTGCACCACGGCCCAGCTCACATAGGCCTTCATGCCGGCGGCCATCGTGTCGTCGACGATGCGGCACAGCGGCAGGTGGCGCGGCAGGTCGGGGTCGGCCAGGATGTGGTCGACGCCGGCGGCCAGCGACTGCACCAGCTGCAGCTTCGGGAACTGCGCGAGCCGGCCGTGCGGCGGGAACCAGCACACGGCGATGTCGATGTCTTCGAGCGCACCGAGGTCGGCGCCCAGGCGCACGTCGATGCCCGGCTGGGCCTCCTCGAAGGCATCGGCCAGGTACTGCATGGGGATCACCGAGCTCAGCAGCGCGACGACGGGAGGCTTCTTCATCTTCAATGTCTTCGGGATCAGGCCACCAGGGCGGAGGGTTCGGCCGGCGATGCGAGCCGCGGCACGGCATCGATCAGCTTGCGCGTGTAGGCGTGCTGCGGGTCACCCAGCACCTTGGCCGTCTCGCCGTATTCGACCACCACGCCGCGTTGCATGACGGCGATGTGGTCGCACATCTGGCCGGCCACGCGCAGGTCGTGCGTGATGAAGACCATGGCCAGCTGGAATTCCTCGCGCACCTGCGCGAAGAGTTCGAGCACCTGCGCCTGCACCGACACGTCGAGCGCGGACACCGGCTCGTCGGCCACCAGCAGCGACGGCTGCATCGCCAGTGCGCGGGCGATGCCGATGCGCTGGCGCTGTCCGCCCGAGAACTCGTGCGGATAGCGCTCGGCCGCGTCGGCGCCCAGGCCGACCAGTTTCAGCAGCGCCATCGTGCGCGCCATCGCCTCGGCCTTGCTCACGCCCTGCGCGATCGGGCCGCCCGCGATGGCGGCCCCCACACGGTGGCGCGGGTTGAGCGATGCGTAGGGGTCCTGGAAGACCATCTGGATCTTGCCCGCGGCCGCGGCGCGGAAGTTGCCGCCCTGCGCGAGGTTGCGCCCGTTGAAGAGGATGCGGCCGCTGTCGAAGGGCGCGAGCCCGACCAGGCAGCGGCCCACGCTCGACTTGCCCGAGCCCGATTCGCCCACCACGCCCAGCGTCTCGCCGCGGCGCAGGTCGAAGCTGATGTCCTTGGCCGCCTGCACCGCGCGACCGCGCTTGAACAGGCCGTTGCCGGAGCGGTAGGTCTTGCACAGGTCCTGCACCTGCAGCACGAAGGGCGCGTCGCTGGTCGACGGCGCCCGCGTGGCGGTGCCGGTGGGAATGGCATCGATCAGCTTGCGCGTGTAGGGGTGCTGCGGGGCCTGCAGCACGTCGCGCGCCGGGCCGGCCTCGACCACCTTGCCGGTCTGCATCACCACGACGTGGTCGGCGATCTCCGAGACCACGCCGAAATCGTGCGTGATGAAGAGCACCGCGGTGCCGCGGCGCTGCTGCAGCTCGCGCACCAGCTTCAGGATCTGCGCCTGCGTGGTCACGTCGAGCGCGGTGGTCGGCTCGTCGCAGATCAGCAGCACCGGCTCGAGGATGAGCGCGCAGGCGATCATCACGCGCTGGCGCTGGCCGCCCGACAGGCGGAAGGGGTAGGCGTCGATCAGCAGTTCGGGCTCGGGCAGGCCGACGTCGGCCAGCGCGGCGAGGATGCGCTTGCGCTTCTCGTCGGCCGGCACGTTCATGTGCGCGTCGAACACCTCGCCGATCTGCTCGCCGATGCGCATCACCGGGTTCAGCGCCGTCATCGGCTCCTGGAACACCATGCCGATGCGGCGGCCGCGCAGTTCTCGCATCTGCGGCTCGGTCAGCGTGAGCAGGTCGATGCCCTCGAACAGCACCTTGCCGCCGACCGGCCGCACATGGGGCTGCGGCAGCAGGCCCATCACCGAGTTGGCGATCATCGACTTGCCCGAACCGGACTCGCCGACGACGCACAGCGTCTGGCCCGGCAGCACCGAGAGCGAGGCGCCTTCGACGGCCAGCGCGCGGTCGGCGCCGGACGGCAGGCAGATGCTCAGGTCGACGACCTCCAGCACCGGCTGCACGGGCTTCATGGCGGTGACGCTCATTTCGTTCTCCCGTCGAGGCGCTGGTTGAGACCGTCGTTCAGGCCTTCGCCCACGAGGTTGAGCGCGAGCACCGTCAGCACGATGGCCAGGCCGGGGAACAGCGCCATCCACCAGGCCTGGCGCAGCACGGTGCGCGCCGAGCCGACCATGTAGCCCCAGCTCATCTGGTTGGGGTCGCCCAGGCCGAGGAAGCTCAGGCTCGACTCCAGCAGGATCGCGGTGGCGATCATCAGCGAGGCCATCACGATGATGGGCGACATGGCGTTGGGCAGGATCTGCGTGAGGATGATGCGCGGCGTCGACTGGCCGGCCAGCAGCGCGGCCTGCACGAAGTCGCGCTGGCGCAGCGTGAGGAACTCGCTGCGCACCAGGCGCGCCACCGGCGGCCACGACACGATCGCGATGGCCGCGACGATGGAACCCACCGAGGGCTGGAAGATGGCGACCAGCACGATGGCCAGCGCAAAGCTGGGCACCGCCTGGAAGATCTCGGTGAAGCGCATCAGCGCCGCGTCGACCCAGCCGCCGAAATAGCCGGCGATGGCGCCGAGCGTGACGCCGATGAGCAGCGCGACGACGGTCGACACCAGGCCGATCAAGAGCGAGATGCGCGCGCCGTAGATCACGCCCGAGAGGATGTCGCGCCCGAGCGTGTCGGTGCCCATGGCGAAGCCGGGCTCCGTCCACGGACGCAGGAAGGGCTGCTGCACCATGCCCCACGGGTCGTTGGTGGCGATCCACGGGCCGAACACGGCGATGAAGGCGACCAGCAGCAGCACCACCATGCCGGCGACGGCACCCTTGTTGCGGCGGAAGCGCCGCCAGAATGGACTGTTGAGTGTCATAGCTCGATCCGGGGGTCCACCAGGGTGTAGACCAGGTCGGTGATGAGGTTGAAGAGGACGGCCATGGCGGCCGTGACCAGGAAGGTGCCCAGCAGCAGGCTGTAGTCGCGCTGCAGCAGCGCGTCGAACATCAGACGCCCGAGGCCGGGCCAGGCGAACACCGTCTCGGTCAGCACGGCGCCGCCGATCAGCCCCCCGGCCTGAATGCCCGCCAACGTGACGACCGGCAGCAGCGCGTTGCGCAGCACATGGGCGCGCAGGATGCGCCCGGGTTTCACGCCCTTGGCGCGGGCGGTCTTCACGAAGTCCATCTGCGCGACCTCGAGCATGGCGGCGCGGGTCATGCGCGCATACACGGCCATGTAGAACAGCGCCAGCGTGAGCACCGGCAGCACCAGATGCTGCGCGATGTCCCAGGCCAGTGCGAGGCCGGTGGCGCCGGAACCCACAGTGCTGAATCCGAAGCCGGGCAGCCAGTCGAGCTGCACCGTGAAGACCAGCACGGCCATGAGCGCCAGCCAGTAGAGCGGCGTGGCGTAGAAGACGAGCGCCACCAGGCTGATGGCGCTGTCGACCCAGGTGCCCGCCTTTCGTGCCGACAGCGCCCCCAGCGTGATGCCGAAGATCAGCGACAGCACGAAGGCGCTGCCGGTGAGCAGCAGCGTTGCGGGCAGGCGGTCCAGGATGAGCTGGAGCACCGGCTGCTGCTGCCGGTAGGAATAGCCCAGGTCGAGCTGCACCACCTTGCCCAGGTAGGTGGCGAGCTGTGTGGTGAGCGGCTTGTCGAGGCCGAACTGCGCACGCAGCTGCGCCACGAACTGCGCGTCGGACGCCCCCGCCTCGCCGGCCATCACCGACACCGGATCGCCCGGCGCAGCGCGCACCAGCATGAAGTTGACGGTCGCGATGAGCAGGATGGCGATCAGCCCCTGCAGCACCCGCTTGACCATAAATTGCGTGCGTTTCATTCAATCACTCCAATCCGTCGACGCGCGTCCTGCACGCTCTTTTCCAGGGACACCGCGGAACCGGCTTCGCCGGGCCGCAGGTGTCGCCCCCTGCAAGGGGGTGGGCAAAGCGACACGCAGTGCGCGAAGCCTGGGGGTTAGCCAATACTTGCGCCACCCAGGCTGTCGTTCAGCCCGATGCCCGAGGTCACGAGGTTCGCGAGCTTGGTGCGGTACAGCGTCGGGAAGTTGATCTCGTAGAGCCACGCGACCGGCACTTCGTCCAGCAGGATCTTCTGGACCTGCAGGTAGATGGCCTTGCGCTTTTCCGGATCGGCTTCCTTGGCGCCGGCTTCGAACAGCTCGTCGACCTTCGGGTTGGAATAGCCCTCGACGTTGTTGAAGGGCGAGCCCTTGGCGATGTTCGATGTCGTGTAGTTGCGCGACACGCCCAGGGCCGGGTCGCCGTACTGGTAGACGTAGGTGAAGGCGAGGTCGTAGTCCCACTCGTTGAGCTTCTGGTTCCAGCCCGCGACGTCGGTGGCGACCATCTCGATCTTCACGCCGGCCTGCAGCAGGTTCTGGCGCAGGATCTCGGCCGCGCGCGTCCAGGTCTCGCCGTAGGGCAGCGGCAGCAGGCGCAGCGTCTCGCCCTTGTAGCCGGCCTCGGCCAGCAGCTTCTTGGCGGTCTCGACGTTGCGCGGGTACTTGGCGACGTCGGTGCTGTAGAACTTGATGTTGCTGTTGAACGGACCGGTCGCCGGCTTGGCGAAGCCCTGCCACGCCACCTTGCAGATCGCCTCGCGGTCGATCGCGAACATCAGCGCCTGGCGGAACTTGACGTTGTCCATCGGCGCCTTGCGGTTGTTGATCCACAGCCACGCGTGCGGCGCGAAGAACTCCCAGCCCTTGGTGGTGACGGCCGCGCCGGGCAGCTTGGACAGGCGCAGCACGTCGAAGTACTCGACCGCCCCGCCGGGCACGACGTCGACCTTGCCCGACTCGAAGGCGGCCGCGCGCGATGCCGCGTCGGGAATGATGTGGAAGTAGACGCTGTCGACCAGCGGCATGTCCTTGACGTGGTACTTGTCGTTGGCCACCAGCTGGATGTAGCTACCCTTGACCCATTCCTTGAACTTGAACGGACCGGTGCCGATGGGCGTGGCATTGGCCGGGTTGGTCGCGAAGTCGGTGCCTTCGTAGATGTGCTTGGGCACCATCGGCATGCTGCCCACCTCGAAGATGCCGAGGAAGGGACCGAAGGGGTACTTGAGCTTGAACTCGACCGTCAACGGATCGATCGCCTTGATGCTCTCCACGGCGGCCAGGTTGTTGCGCAGGCGCGCATGGGTCTTGCGCAGGAAGACGTCGGCCGAGAACACCACGTCGGCGGCGGTGAAGGGCTTGCCGTCGTGCCAGGTCACGCCGGGCTTGAGCTTGAAGGTGAAGAGCGTGCCTTCCTTGTTCGAGGTCCACGAGGTCGCCAGGCCGGGCAGCGGGTTGATCTTCTCGTCATAGCGCAGCAGGCCTTCGTAGATGTTGCCGGCCACCAGCTGGGTGGGCGCGTTCTGCGTGATGCCGACCATCAGGCTCGGCGGCTCGGGCTGGACGACGGCGTTGATCACGCCGCCCTTCTTGCCGGCCGCCAGGACGTGCAGCGGCACGCCGGCGATCGAGAAGCCGGCGGCGGCAGCAGCACCCGCCTGAATGAGATTGCGTCTTTTCATGGGGAAGGACTCCTAGAAGCTCGAGAAGGGTTGGAGGAAGGATCGACGGAAAGAAAAAAGCGGGCTCAGAACGCGTGAAGGAACCGTCGCGAGCGCGGCGCGCGCACAGGTTCATTCACACGTTCAATCGCGGAAGGACGTGACCGGCGATGGCGCGATGCGTTCGAGCATCGCGCGCCATTCGCGGGCGTTCGGGTCGTCCTGGCCGACTTCGCGCGTGCTGTCGCCGCTCTCGTACTGGCGTGCGGTGCGCTCGCAGACCTCGGGCGGCACGGGGTGGATGGCTTCGCCGGTGGAGGCGATGGCCACCTGCACGCGGCAGGCGCGTTCGAGGTTCAGCATCAGGATGAAGGCCTCGGAGACGGTGCGGCCCAGCGTCATCAGGCCGTGGTTGCGCAGGATCATGGCGCGCGACGTGGGGCCGAGGTCGGTGACGAGCCGCTCGCGCTCCTCGTGGTCGAGCGCGATGCCCTCGAAGTCGTGGTAGACCACGCGGTTGTAGAACTGCAGCGCCCACTGGTTGCAGGGCTGCAGGCCGTCGGCCAGCGAAGACACGGCCACGCCAGCCACCGTGTGGGTGTGCAGCACGCAGGCGGCGTCGTGCCGGGCCGAATGCACCGCACTGTGGATGGTGAAGCCGGCGGGGTTCACGTCGTGGGGCGAGTCGTCGAGGATGCGGCCCTCGAGGTCGATCTTCACCAGCGACGAGGCCGTGATGTCGCGGAACAGCATGCCGAAGGGGTTGATGAGGAACTGGCCCTCGGCGCCCGGCACGCGCGCCGAGATGTGCGTGTAGATGCTGTCGTCCATGCCGTAGTACGCGACCAGCCGGTAGGCGGCGGCCAGGTCTTCGCGCACGAGGCGCTCGGCGGCGGAAATCCCGGTCTTTCGGGGGCTCACGGATTGGAGGTGCATGAAGGGTCCTTGGCTCGCCGCCTGCCTCGACAGCCGCAGCCGGAATGGCGCGGGCGGTCAATATGTAAGCTGTCGACAGTCAACGTTTGACATTTATCATGCAAATTACGGGCCAGGCGTGATAGGGGGAACCCGCCCGCAAACGGTGCAGGATTTCACGGACGATCCACCGCGACTGGGCATTGCGCTTGCATATGGACACAGGCCGCTGTAAATGTGAAGTTCTGTAAAGCAGGGCTTCTTCCCGCTCCTGCCGCGAACCAGCAGCGCCCGCTCGTTTCACACTTCCCGTCTGCCCCACACCACCACCCCGTTTCCATGCCGCACCCTGTCCCTCCCGCGCCGTCTCCGTCCGCTTCTCACGGCATTCGTCTTGGACTTGCGTGGGGCTTGGCGGCCGCGCTGGCCGTCACGGCGTGCTCCCGCAACGAGCCAGCCGCCAAGGGCGCGGCGCAGCCGCAGGTCAAGGAGGTGGGCGTGGTCACGCTCAAGCCCGAGCGGCTGGCCTTCAACACCGAGCTGTCGGGCCGCACCGTGGCGCCGGTGATCGCGGAGATCCGGCCGCAGGTCGGCGGCATCATCCAGAAGCGGCTGTTCAGCGAAGGCTCGCAGGTCAAGGAAGGCCAGGCGCTCTACCAGCTGGACCCGGCGCCGTTCCAGGCGGTCTACGCCAGCGCCCAGGCCAACGTGCGCAAGGCCGAATCGACGCTCGCGAACGCGCGCACCGTGGCCCGGCGCAATGCCGAGCTGGTCAAGATCGACGCGATCAGCCAGCAGGTGAACGAGCAGACGCAGGCCGCGGCGATGCAGGCCGAGGCCGACGTGGCGGTGGCGCGTGCCGCGGAACAGACGGCCCGCATCAACCTCGGCTACACGCGCATCAGCTCGCCCATCACCGGCTGGGTCGAGCTCTCGAGCGTCACGGCCGGTGCGCTCGTCACCGCCAACCAGGCGACCGCGCTCACCACGGTGCAGCAGCTCGACCCGGTGTACGTGCACGTCACCCAGTCCAGCGCGGACCTGCTGCGCCTCAAGCGCGACCTGGCCGAAGGCCGCCTGCAGCGCGGCAAGGCCGACGAGGCCCCCATCCAGCTGCTGCTGGAAGACGGCACGGTCTACCCGCATCCCGGCAAGCTGACCTTCGCCGGCGTGACGGTCGATGCCGGCACCGGCAGCGTGACCCTGCGCGCGGTCATGCCCAACCCCGACCGCCTGCTGATGCCCGGCATGTACGTGCGCGCCGTGCTGCAGGAAGGCGTGAACGAGGCGGCCCTGCTGATTCCGCAGCAGGCTGTCACGCGCACGCCCGACGGCGCCGCGTCGACGCTGGTGGTCGGCGCCGACGACAAGCTGGTGCGGCGCCCCATCGTGGTGGGCCGCGCCGTCGGCAACCGCTGGCAGTTGCTCGGCGGCCTGAGCGCCGGCGACCGGGTGCTGGTCGAGGGCTCGCAGCGCGCCCGCGTGGGCGACACCGTGCGCGCCTCGGAAGTCGCGGCGCCGGCCGCACCGGGCGGCGGCGCGCCGAAGGCGCTCAACGGCAGCGGCATGTCGGTGGCCACGGGGCCGGTCGCGAGCGCGAAGCCTGCGCCGTCCACGACGGCCGTGCGCTGAGGAACCCTCATGGCCCAGTTCTTCATCGACCGCCCCATCTTCGCGTGGGTGCTGTCCATCATCGTCATGCTCGCGGGGCTGATGGCGATCCGCACGCTGCCGCTGGAGCAGTACCCGGACATCGCGCCGCCGCGCGTGTCCATCGTCTCGACCTACACCGGCGCCTCGGCCAAGACGGTGGAGGACTCGGTCACGCAGGTGATCGAGCAGCAGCTCACCGGCATCGACAACCTGCTCTACATGCAGGGCACCAGCAACTCGTCGGGCGTCTCGCGCATCCAGCTGACCTTCGCACCCGGCACCAACGTCGACGTGGCCCAGATGCAGGTGCAGAACAAGCTGCAGCCTGCCATGGCGCGGCTGCCGCAGCAGGTGCAGACCCGCGGCGTGTTCGTCATCAAGGGCGGCAACGACTTCCTGATGATCGTCTCGATGTTCTCGGGCGACGGCAGCGCCAGCGCCGTGGACGTGGGCGACTACATCACGAGCAACCTGGTCGACGTCGTCAGCCGCATTGACGGCGTGGGCGAGGTACAGACGCTGGGCACCGGCTACGCGATGCGCATCTGGCTCGACCCCGACAAGCTGCGCAAGTATTCGCTGATGCCCTCGGACGTGAACACCGCCCTGCAGGCGCAGAACGCCCAGGTGTCGGCCGGCCAGCTGGGCGCGCTGCCGGCCACGTCGCAGCAGCAGCTCAACGCCACCATCACCGCGCGGAGCAAGTTGCGCACCGTCGAGCAGTTCGGCAACGTGGTGCTGCGCGCGACCGCGGACGGTGCCGTGGTTCGGCTGCGCGATGTATCCCGCATCGAACTCGGCGCCGAGAACCTGACGGTGCGCTCGGTGCTCGGTGGCAAGCCCGGAGCCGGCCTGGGCATCGTGCTGGCGGACGGCGCGAACGCCGTGCAGGTCGCGGAGAAAGTGAATGCCAAGATCGCCGAGCTGCAGCCCTTCTTCCCGAACCGGCTCGAGACCTTCGTGAGCTTCGACACCACGCCCTTCGTGAGTGCGTCGATCGAGGAGGTGATCAAGGCGCTGGCCGAGGCCATGCTGCTGGTCGTGCTGGTGATGTACGTCTTCCTGCAGAACTTCCGCGCCACGCTGATCCCGGCGGTGGCGGTGCCGGTGGTGCTGCTGGGCACCTTCGGCGTGCTCTCGGCCTTCGGCTACTCGATCAACACGCTGACGATGTTCGGCATGGTGCTGGCCATCGGCCTCCTGGTGGACGACGCCATCGTGGTGGTCGAGAACGTCGAGCGGGTGATGAGCGAGGAGGGCCTGTCGCCCAAGGAGGCCACGAAGAAGTCGATGGCCGAGATCACGCCGGCGCTGGTCGGCATCGCGCTGGTGCTGTCGGCCGTGTTCATCCCGATGGCCTTCTTCGGCGGCTCGACCGGCGTGATCTACCGCCAGTTCTCCATCACCATCGTGTCCGCCATGGTGCTGTCGGTGCTGGTGGCGCTGACGCTCACGCCGGCGCTGTGCGCCACGCTGCTCAAGCCGGTGCCCAAGGGCGCGCACTCGCCGCACGGCGCGCCGCGCAAAGGCCCGCTGGGCTACGTCGACCGCTTCTTCGCGGGCTTCAACAAGCGCTTCGACCGCAGCGCCGACCGCTACACGGGCGTCGTCGGCAGCATCGTGCGGCGCGGCAAGCGCAGCCTGCTGGTCTACCTCGGCATCTGCGCGGTGATGGCCGTCATGTTCATGCGCCTGCCCACCTCCTTCCTGCCGGACGAGGACCAGGGCTTCGTGCAGGTTCAGATCACGCTGCCGCCCGGATCGTCGAATGCGCGCCTGGAGCCGGTGCTCCAGCAGGTGCAGGACTACTTCCTGAAGCAGCCCGAGGTCGTGACCATCAACCTGATCGTCGGCCAGAACGGTGACCAGAGTTCGGCACGCGCCTTCGTCAAGCTCAAGGACTGGGACGACCGGCCGGGCAAGGCGCATTCCGCCGCCGCCGTGGCCCGCCGTGGCAGCAAGGACCTCGCCGCCGTGCGCGACGCGCGCATCTACGTCGTGCTGCCGCCGGCCGTGCGCGGCCTGGGCGCCAACGCCGGCTTCAACTTCTTCCTCAAGGACCAGAACGGGCTGGGCCACGCCGCGTTGCTGAAGGCCCGCGACCAGGCACAGCAGCTGATGAGCCAGCGCCCCGAGCTGGCGAACGTGCGCAGCAACAACCTGGAAGACACGCCGGAATTCGCCGTCGACATCGACGACGCCAAGGCCGGCGCGCTGAGCCTCACCACCTCCGCCATCGACAGCACGCTGTCGACCGCGATGGGCGGCACCTACGTGAACGACTTCCTGAACAACGGCCGCGTCAAGCGCGTCTACATGCAGGGCGACACGCCCTTCCGCATGCTGCCCGCCGACATCGGCCGCTGGAGCGTGCGCAACACGCTCGGCCAGATGGTGCCCTTCACCGCCTTCTCGAGCACGCGCTGGACCTACGGCTCGCCGCAACTCATCCGCTACAACGGCGCGCCGGCCTATGAGTTCGTCGGCGACGCGGCACCGGGCGTGAGCTCCGGCGCGGCGATGCTGGCAATCGAGGACGTGATGAAGCAGATGCCCGCCGGCATCGGCTACGAGTTCTCGGGCGCGTCCTACCAGGAGCGGCTGTCGGGCGCGCAGGCGCCGATGCTCTACGCCATCTCGATCCTCTTCGTGTTCCTGTGCCTCGCGGCGCTGTACGAGAGCTGGTCGGTGCCCTTCTCCGTCATCCTGGTGGTGCCGCTGGGCGTGGTGGGCGCGCTGCTCTTCACCTGGACGCGCGGCCTGAGCAACGACGTGTACTTCCAGGTCGGCCTGCTGACCACCGTGGGCCTGTCGTCGAAGAACGCGATCCTGATCGTCGAGTTCGCCAAGCAACTGCAGGAGCAGGGCAAGAGCGTGCTCGAGGCGACGCTGGAGGCGGTGCGCCTGCGGCTGCGGCCCATCCTGATGACCTCGCTGGCCTTCGGCTTCGGCGTGCTGCCGCTGGCCATCGGCACCGGCGCGGGCGCCGGCGGCCGCCAGTCGATCGGCACCGCGGTGCTGGGCGGCATGGTGGTCGGCACCGCGCTCGGCATCTTCTTCGTCCCGCTCTTCTTCGTCCTGATCCGGGGTTTCATGGAACGTCGCCGCAGCAAGCGGGCACCGCCGGCCATGCCGGTGCAGGCCATCGAGCAAGGGAGCCACTGATGCGCCGCACCCTTCTTTCGCTGACCGTGCCGGTCGCCCTGCTGTCGGGCTGCGTCAACCTTGCGCCCACGTACACCCAGCCGGCCGCGCCGGTGCCCGCGGCCTGGGCCTCGGCACCTGCCGGAATGGCCGCTGCGGAACCCGCCGCGCGCGACCTGGGCTGGCGCGAGTTCTTCGTCGACGCGCGGCTGCGCGGCGTGGTCGAACTCGCGCTGGCCAACAACCGCGACCTGCGCGTGGCCGCGCTGAACATCGATCGGGCGCGGGCGCAGTACGGCGTGACACGCGCCGGCGCCTTCCCGTCGGCCAACCTGGGCGCCAGCGGCAGCCGCACCCGCACGCCCGGCAGCGTGTCGAGCAGTGGGCAGACCCGCCTCGCGACGCAGTACAACGTGAACCTCGGCCTGACGAGCTACGAACTCGACCTGTTCGGCCGGGTGCGCAACCTGAGCGACGCCGCGCTCGAGAGCTTCTTTGCCACCGAGGACGCGCGCCGCGGCACCCAGCTGAGCCTGGTCGCCGAAGTCGCCACCGCCTGGCTGGTGCTGGCGACCGACCAGCAGCGCCTGCAGCTCGCACGCGAGACGCTCGCAACGCGACAGAAGTCCTACGACCTGATCAAGCGCAGCTACGACCTGGGCGCGCAGTCGGGCCTGGCGCTGGCGCAGGCGCAGACGACCGTCGACACCGCGCGCGCCGATGCGGCCGCCTTCGACAGCCAGGCCGAGCAGAGCCGCAATGCGTTGAACCTGCTGGCCGGCACCACGGTGCCCGCCGAGCTGCTGCCGCCGCCCATGGCCGCGATGGCGCAGGCGCCCGCCGCGCAGCTGCTCGCGCCGCCGGCCGAGCTGCCCTCGTCGGTGCTGCAGCAGCGGCCCGACGTGCTGGCCGCCGAGCACGCGCTGCGCGCCAGCAACGCCAACATCGGCGCCGCGCGCGCGGCCTTCTTCCCGCGCATCACGCTCACCGGCTCGGCCGGCACCGCGAGCAGCAGCCTGTCGGGCCTGTTCGCGGACGGCAGCGCGGCGTGGAACTTCGCGCCGTCGATCAGCCTGCCGATCTTCGACGGCGGCATCAACCGCGCCAACCTGGGCGTGGCCGAGGCGCAGCAGCAGATTCAGCTCTCGAGCTACGAGAAGACGCTGCAGGTCGCCTTCCGCGAGGTGGCCGACGCCCTGGCCGCGCGGCGCACGCTGGGCGAGCGGCTGGCCGCGCAGCAATCGCTGGTCGCAGCCACGACGCGGGCCTTCGAGCTGTCCGACGCGCTCTTCCGCAGCGGCGGCGCGGCCTACCTCGACGTGCTCGACGCGCAGCGCGCGCTGTACGCGGCGCAGCAGTCGCTCATCAGCCTGCAGCTCACCGAGCAGACCAATCGCCTCACGCTCTACAAGGTGCTGGGGGGCGGCTGGCGCGAGACGACGGAGCAGGCCGCCGGCGGCATGGCGCCGAAGTCGACCGGCGGCTGAGGGCCATCAGCGCGCGCGCAGCACTGCCCGAAACGGCCTGCTCAGAAAGCGCGAGCCCCTCTCCCCGAAGCGCCACGGCACGTCGGCGGCCTTCGAGATCCCGATGCGCGGGCCGACCTCGACCTGCACCACAGGCTGGTCGCCGAGGGGAGGAAGCAGCACGAAGGGCGGCGCATCGAGCGCCTTGCCGTTGAAGCTGCCGTCGATGCCCAGCGCCTGCCCCACGCGACCCGGGCCGGCGCACAGCAGGCGCAGGTCGTCGAGCCTGCGCCGCGCCTGCATGCGCGCGATGCCCATCGTGGGCTCGATCGCGCGGATCAGCACCCCGGCGCCGTGGCCCGCTTCGCGGCAGACGACGTTCAGGCACCAGTGGATGCCGTAGGAGCGGTAGACGTAGGCGTGGCCCGACGGCCCGAACATGGCCGCATTGCGCAGCGTCGGCCCGCCGAAGGTGTGCGAGGCCGGGTCGTCGCGGTCGTAGGCCTCGGTTTCGACGATGCGGCCGCCGACGCCGTCGACCAGCAGCGTGACGCCGATCAGCGCGCGCGCCACGACCTCGGAGGGGGCATCGAAATCGAGGTCGAGGGGGCGATGCGAAGCGCGCGGCATGGGTGGCGCAGTTTCCCAGAGAAAATGGCGGGCACGAACTCCTCCGACCCCATGAACGATTCCACCGCCCGCCCCGACCTGCCCGACCACCTCTCCATCGACCCGCGCAGCGCGCACCATGTCGCCGCCGTGTTCGAGCACGACATCGGCATCCGCTTCAACGGCAAGGAGCGCGCCGACGTGGAGGAATACTGCGTCAGCGAAGGCTGGATCAAGGTGCCGGCCGGCAAGACGCTCGACCGCAAGGGCAAGCCGTTGATGCTCAAGCTCAAGGGCAGGGTCGAAGTCTTCTACCGCTGAGCTTCAACGCTCGCGCCACTGCAGCAGCAGCGACCAGGGCTGCCGGCTCAGGTGCCGGTCGACGCAGCCGGGCGTGCCCGCCGTGCAGCCTTCGGCCAGATAGCTCGCATCGAGCACCGACGTGCCCGGTGCGACATCGAGCCGGCGCCGCGTGACCGACTGCAGCACGTTGCCGCCCACGGTGTCGAAGCCCTGCGCATCGACCGCCACCACCGCATCGCAATGCATAGGCAGGGCTGCGCCGCCGGTCGGCCGCTCGGCCAGCACCTCGCCGATGCGCGCGAAGCTGTCGAGCCCGGCACGGGCGCCGCGCGCCTGGCAGACCAGGTCGCCCACGCGCGGCGGCGTCTGCGTGATGTCGCAGGCGCGCATCGCATAGCGCGTCGAGCGGCCCGCCGCCTCGGCCACGCCGGCCTGCCAGGCAGCGCCGGCGTAATCGGCGTGCGCCTCGGAGAACACGAACTCGCCGTCGCCCAGCCCGGCCTGCCGCGCCAGCCAGCTCACGAAGGCCGCCGACCAGGGCGTGTCGATCACCGCGACGCGGTTGACGGCCGTCTGCAAGGCACGCACCTCCGACGCCTCCAGCCCCTGGTCGGGCCCGACGCCCAGCCCCTGCAAGCGCGCCTCGGACGCCTGGCCGATGGCCTGCACCAGCAGGCGCCGGTCGGCCGGCCGCCATGCGCCGAAGCGCACCTGCGACGGCAGCAGGCCGTCCTGCGGATCGACCGCCTCCCAGTAGCCGAGCACGCGCTGCCACGGCGGCCGGTCGCCGAGGCCGCGGCGCGTGTCTTCTGCCTCCGAGCTGCCGGCGATGACGAGCCGGCCCTCGGCATCGAGCGTCTGGTCGCCGAAGGCCTGGAGCTCCCGCTGAGCGGCTGCGGCGAAGGCGATGGCGCGGGGCGGCGCGGGGACCTGCGTCGCGGTCCGCAGGCAGGTGGCGGCGGTGTCGATGGTGTCGGCGGCAGCCCCCGCGGAGGCGGCCCCGGCGAGCGTCAGCGCGGCGCATGTCAGCGATTTCGAGCAACAGGAGCGGATGGCGGCGACGGGCATGCGAGGGGCAGCATAGCCGCGCGCGGCGCGCGCCACCGGCCCTGCGTTCCGCACGCGGAACAAGGTGTCCTTCCCACCGGCCTTCCGTCCTGTCGATCCGGCCTCATATTCCGAGGATCGCCGCCGCCCTCGCAGCCGGCGCTCACTCGAAAGACACCGCCATGACCGACCCCATCGTCCAGATCAAGCCCCTCGGCTTTCCGTGGGAGACCCTCGACCCGTTCCTGTTCTGCGCGTACCACGACGACGCCTACCCCGCCGGCAATGGCGCGATGGGCCCGGCGGTGTCGCTCGAAGGCCGCGCCATCGGCCAGGACTTCAGCCGCAAGGACGGCTGGAGCATGTACCACGGCGAGGACATCCCCGGCTTTCCCGGCCACCCGCACCGCGGTTTCGAGACCGTGACCATCGTGCGCAAGGGCCTCATCGACCATGCCGACTCGCTCGGCGCGGCCGCGCGCTTCGGCGGCGGCGACGTGCAGTGGGTGACGGCCGGTGCGGGCATCGTGCATTCGGAGATGTTCCCGCTGCTCGACGCGAAAGCGCCCAACCCGCTGGAGCTGTTCCAGATCTGGCTCAACCTGCCGGCGCGCCACAAGATGGTCGCGCCGCACTTCACCATGTTCTGGGCCGAAGACATCCCGCGCTTCACCGCCACCGACGACGCGGGCCGCACCACCGACGTGGCCTGCGTGGCCGGCCGCATCGGCCCCATCGATGCCGCCCCCGGCACGGCCGGTGGCCCACTGGCGCCGCCCCCGGATTCGTGGGCCGCGCAGGACGATGCCGATGTCGCCATCTGGACCATCCGCATGGCCCCCGGCGCGCGCTGGACCCTGCCCGCCGCGCAGGGCCGGGGCACGCGGCGCAGCCTGTACTTCTTCAAGGGCGCGTCGGTGACCGTGGGTGGCCGCGCGGTGACGCGCCACGCCGCGATCGAGCTGCGCGCCGACCAGGCGGTCGAGCTGGTCAACGGCGATGACGTGGTGAGCGAGTTCCTGGTGCTGCAGGGCCGCCCGATCGCCGAACCGGTGGCGCAGTACGGCCCCTTCGTGATGAACACCCGCGCCGAGATCGAACAGGCCATGGCCGACTACCGCCGCACCCGGTTCGGCGGCTGGCCGTGGGCGGACGAGGCGCCGGTGCACGGCACCGACCCGGCCCGCTTCGCGCGGCATCCGGACGGGCGCGAGGAGCGTCCGGCGACAGCGCCGCAAGCGACAGCGCCGCAAGCGACAGCGGACGCCGCGATCAGCGGTTAGGCTGCAGGTCGCGCCCACCGATGGCGTGACCCGAATGACAACGAGCCTTCCGAGACACCACCCCGCCCGTTCGCCCTGGCTGATGCTGCTGGCCCTGACCGGCGCCTTCGCGCTGAGCCAGGCCTTCCGCACCGTCGCCGCCATCCTGGCCACGCCGCTGCAGGCCGAGTTCGGCCTGTCGGCCCAGGCGCTGGGCCTGTTCGCGGGTGCCTTCCACTTCGCCTTCGGCGCGCTGCAGCTGCTGATGGGCATCGGCATCGACCTGCAGGGCGTGCGCCGCACGGTGCTGGCCGCGTTCCCGCTGGCGATCATCGGCGCGGCGGTGTCGGCGCTGGCGCCGAACTTCCCGGTGCTGGTGGCGGGCCAGGTGCTGATCGGGGTGGGCTGTGCGCCGGCCTTCCTGGTGTGCACCGTGTTCATCGCGCGGCAGTTCCCGGCGGAGCGCTTCGCGGCGGTGTCGGGCCTGACGCTGGGCCTCGGCTCGCTCGGCATGCTGCTGACCGGCACGCCGCTCGCGTGGCTGGTGCAGGCGACCTCGTGGCGCACCGGCTTCTGGGCGCTGGGTGGGGTCTCGGTGCTGGCGTGGGGGCTGATCCTGTGGCTGGTGCAGGAGCCGCCGGCGCCGGTCGCCGCGGCCGAGCGGCCGTCGGTGCTCGGCGCGCTGCGCAGCTACGGCGCGCTGTTCGCCCTGCCCCACACGCTGGGCATCGTCGCGCTGGCATGGGTGACCTACGCGTCCTTCATCTCGCTGCGCGGGCTGTGGCTCGGGCCGCTGCTGATCGAGCGGCACGGCTTCTCGCTGGTGCAGAGCGGCAACGTGGCGATCGCGGTGTCGGTGGTCGGCATGTTCGGGCCGGTGCTGTTCGGCCGCTTCGACCCCGGCGCGGCGCGGCGGCGCTGGATCGTCGGCTTCACGCTCACGGTGGCGGCCGTCTTCGGCGTGATGGCGCTCGACCCCGGCGCGGCACTCGACGTGGCGGGCCTGATCGCCGTCGGCCTGCTCTCGGGCTACATCGTGCTGCAGTACGCCGACGTGAAGGCGGCCTATCCGGCCGCGATGACCGGCCGCGCGATGGCGGTCTTCACGATGGCGATGTTCCTCGGCGTGGCGGTGATGCAGTGGTTCACGGGTGCGGTGGCTTCCGTCGCGTCGGCGCACGGGGCCGACCCGTTCGTGAGCGTGCTGCTGACCATCGCCGCCCTGCTGGTGGCGGGGGCCGGCGCCTTCGTGTTCCTGCCCAAGCCCGCGAGCCTGCGGGCGCCTGGCGGGCGCTGATTCAGACCGAGAGGCCGTGCTCGACCATGTCGATCAGGCGCTGTCCGACCTGCTGCATCTGCGGGCCGACCACCGGGCCGAGCGGCCCGTCGAGCACCAGCATCGCGAGGCCGTGCACCGCCGACCAGGCCAGGAATTCGGCGCCCGGACGGCGCTCCGGCGACATCAGGCCGGCGGCCACCATCTGGTCGAGGGCCTCGCCCAGCAGCTGGAAGGGGTTCTTGCCGCTGGGCCCGGCACGCGCCGGGTCACCCGGGCCCGCGAGATCGTCGGAGGCCGCGTAGGCGGTGCGGAACAGGCCGTTCTCGGCCTGTGCAAAGCGCAGGTAACCGGTGCCGATGGCGCGCAGCGCGGCGCGTGCGGCATCTGGCGGCGGCAAGCCCGCAGGAACAGCGGCCAGTTCGGCCTCCATGGCCGTGGCGGAAGCCGACAGTGCGGCCGCGCGCACGGCCTTCAGCAGTTCTTGCCGGCTGCCGAAGTGCCGATACGCCGCGTTGGGCACCACCCCGGCCTGCCGCGTGACTTCGCGCAGGACCACCGCCTCCGGGCCCCCGCTGCGCGCCAGCGCGATGCCCGCTTCGAGCAGCGCGCGCCGCAGGTCGCCATGGCGGTAGGTGCTGCGCACCGGCAGCGGGACGGGAACGGGACTCATGGCACGAGGAATTTCATGTGGACAGCGTCCATTCTCTCCGTTATGGTCTTGTGGACGGCGTCCACAAGCCGCTCCATTTCATCCCATTTTCCAAAGGAAAGCCAATGGCCACCCAGATCTTCGTCAACCTGCCGGTCAAGGACCTCGACCGATCCGTCGCCTTCTTCACCGCGCTGGGCTACCGCTTCAACCCTCAGTTCACCAACGAGAACGCGACCTGCATGATCGTCAGCGAAGACCACGTCTATGTGATGCTGCTGGTGGAGCCCTTCTTCCAGACCTTCACATCGAAGGCCATCGCCGACGCCAGGACCAGCACCGAGGTGCTGCTCTGCCTTTCATGCGAGAGCCGCGCGCAGGTCGACGAACTCGTCGCCAAGGCGGTGGCCGCAGGCGGGTCCACGCCGACGAAGGCGCAAGACCACGGCTTCATGTACCAGCACGGCTACCAGGACCTCGACGGCCATGTGTGGGAACTGATGTACATGGAACCGGGCGCCATGCCGGGTTGACCCCCTGGGGCACTGGCAAACAGGCGTCAGGCCCGCAGGCGGAGGCGCGGTAGATTCACCGCTTCCACAAGGAGACTCCGTCCATGATCCACGTCCTCGCCTTCATCACCACCAAGCCGGGTCTGCGCGCCCAGGTGCTCGAAGCCTTCCAGGCCAACGTGTCGGCCGTGCTCGCCGAAGACGGCTGCATGGCCTACGAAGCGACGGTCGACGCCGCGGGCATGCCGCCGTCGCGCGGCAGTGTCGGCGACGACACCTTCGTCGTGATCGAACGCTGGGCCAGCGTGGCCGCGCTGCAGGCGCATGCCGCGTCGCCGCACATGGCGGCCTATGGCGCCAAGGTGAAGGACTGGACGGCCAGCCGCACGATCCACGTGCTCGAAGCCGTCTGAGCCCCGGCGCGCTCAGCCTTTGGCCGGCGGCGGCAGTTGCCGCAGGTAGAGGTGCAGCGCACGCATGTCGGTCTCGCTGATTTCGCGCAGCGACTCGAAGGGCATCACCTGCACCGGCGTGCCGTCGGGCCGCTGGCCGGTCTTGAACAGCCGCATCATGGATTCGGCATCGGGATAGCGCGCCATCACCGAGCCCTCGCCGGGCGCGAGCCGCGATGCGGCCGGCCAGTCGGGCGGGCCGCCGGGAATCTTGCCGCCCGCCAGCTGCGCGCCGTGGCAGCCCAGGCACATGTTGGCGACGTAGGCACCGTGCTGCACGCTCACGCCCTCGGGCACCGGTGCGGCCGGCGGGCGCGTGTGATCGATCTTCGCGGCGGCGTCCTGGATCAGGCCGAAGCCGTAGAGCGCCCGCACCGGCAGCGGCAGGTCGATCACCGCGGCGGCGCCGGGCGTCGGCGGCAGGCTGCGGATGTAGGCGACGAGCGAGGCGAGGTCGGCGTCGGTGAAGCGGTTGTAGTCCTCGCTCGGCATGATCATCAGCGGCCGGCCGAGCGGGTGCACGCCGTGGCGGATCACGCGCACCCAGTCTTCGGGCCGATAGCCCGCGGTCACGCTGCCGGGGCCGGGGCCGATATGCGGGCCGACGACGCGCATGCCGTTCGGGTCGTCGATGAAGGTGCGGCCGCCGCCGTGGGCGCCGTGGCAGTCCACACAGCCGCGCGATGCGTAGAGGTAGCGGCCGCGGTCGATCGCGGCGGTGTCGGTGAGCGGGCGCAGGGGCACGGGCCGCACGGCGACGTCGACCTTGCGCTGCATCTTCTGCTCGGCCTGGTGCAAGCCGAACCACAGCGCAGCGGCTGCGAGCAGCACCAGCGCGACAAGGGCGAGGCCGGCCAGGCGCAGCCAGCTCTTCAATCTTTTCGTCATGGGATGGCGTTTGAAAAGAGCGCGATGCTAGAGATCAGCGCAAGGGCTCGCAATCGCCGAGATCGCCTATGCCGGCCGGCCTAGCCGATCCCGCTCGCCCATGAAAAACGCGCCCGAAGGCGCGTTCCTGATCGACCGGTGGGCGCGCTTACTTCGACACGACCTTGACCATCTCGAGGCACTTGTTCGAGTAGCCCCATTCGTTGTCGTACCAGCTCACCAGCTTGACGAAGGTGCTGTCGAGCGCGATGCCGGCTTCGGCATCGAAGATCGAGGTGCGCGGGTCGCCGCGGAAGTCGGTGGCGACGACCTTGTCTTCGGTGTAGCCCAGGATGCCCTTGAGCGCGCCTTCGCTCTGCGCCTTCATCTCGGCGCAGATTTCCTTGTAGGTCGCTTCCTTTTCCAGCTCGACCGTCAGGTCGACCACCGACACGTCGGAGGTCGGCACGCGGAAGCTCATGCCGGTGAGCTTCTTGTTGAGCTCGGGGATCACCACGCCCACGGCCTTGGCGGCGCCGGTCGACGACGGGATGATGTTCTCCAGGATGCCGCGGCCGCCGCGCCAGTCCTTGTTGCTCGGGCCGTCGACGGTCTTCTGCGTCGCCGTGGCGGCGTGCACCGTGGTCATCAGGCCGCGCTTGATGCCCCACTTGTCGTTGAGCACCTTGGCCAGCGGCGCCAGGCAGTTGGTGGTGCAACTGGCGTTGCTGATGATGGCTTCGCCGGCGTACTTCTTGTCGTTCACGCCGTAGACGAACATGGGCGTGTCGTCCTTCGACGGGGCCGACAGGATGACCTTCTTGGCGCCCGCGTCGAGGTGCTTCTGCGCGGTTTCCTTGGTGAGGAAGAGGCCGGTGGATTCGAGCACGATGTCGGCGCCGACCTCGTTCCACTTCAGGGCCGCGGGGTCGCGTTCCTGCGTGAGGCGGATCTTCTTGCCGTTGACAATCAACGTGTGGCCGTCGACCGAGACTTCGCCCTTGAAGCGGCCGTGCACCGAGTCGTACTGCAGCATGTACGCCAGGTAGTCGGGCTCGAGCAGGTCGTTGATGGCGACGATCTCGATGTCGTTCTTGAAGTTCTGCACCGCTGCGCGCAGCACGTTGCGACCGATGCGGCCGAAGCCGTTGATACCGAGTTTGATAGCCATGTGACTTGCTCCTAAGGTTGAAAAACGACGATGGGTGGGACTCAGCGCGAAAGCGCCGCTTCGACGGTGGCGGCCACGTTCTCCGCAGTGAACCCGAAATACTTGAACAGCACGCCCGCGGGTGCCGATTCGCCGTACGTGTCGATGCCGACCACGGCCGACACGCCGTACTTCCACCAGCCGTCGGTCACGCCCATCTCGACGGCGATGCGCGGCAGGCCCTTGGGCAGCACGCGCTTCTTGTAGGCCACGTCCTGGCGGTCGAAGGTGGTGGTCGAAGGCATCGACACCACGCGCACGCCGATCTTCTTGGCCGCGAGCAGTTCCTGCGCCTTGAGCGCGAGCTGCACTTCGGAGCCGGTGGCGATGATGACCGCCTTGACCTTCTTGTTCTTCAGGCCGACGCGCTCGGGCTCGGCCAGCACGTAGGCGCCCTTGCTGATGTCGCTCAGGTCGCTCTTGGGCGAGTACGGCAGGTTCTGGCGCGACAGCAGCAACGCCGTCGGCCGCGTGGCATTCTGCAGCGCGACGGCCCAGGCCACCGTGGTTTCGGCCGTGTCGCCCGGACGCCAGACGTCGAGGTTGGGAATGAGGCGCAGCGACGCGGCATGCTCGATCGACTGGTGCGTCGGGCCGTCTTCGCCGAGGCCGATGGAGTCGTGCGTGAAGACATGAATGACGCGCTGCTTCATCAGCGCGGCCATGCGGATGGCGTTGCGGCTGTAGTCGCTGAAGGTGAGGAAGGTGCCGCCGTAGGGGATGAAGCCGCCGTGCAGCGCCAGGCCGTTCATGATGGCCGCCATGCCGAACTCGCGCACGCCGTAGTTGATGTGGCGGCCCAGCAGGCCGTCGGGGAACTGCTCGCTGCCTTCGCTGCGCACCACGTTGCCCTGCTCGTCGAAGCGCAGGCTGGGCGTGCTCTTGGTGTTGGTGAGGTTGGAGCCGGTCAGGTCGGCGCTGCCGCCGAGCATTTCGGGCAGCGCGGCGGTGAAGGCTTCGAGCGCGAGCTGCGAGGCCTTGCGGCTGGCGACCGTCTCGCCCTTCGCGTGGGCGGCCACCACGGCGTCGAACGCGGTCTGGTGGAAGCTCTTGGGCAGCTCGCCCTTCATGCGGCGGGTGAACTCCGCGGCCAGCGCGGGGAAGGCCTTGGCGTAGGCGGCGAAGCGCTCGTTCCACGCCGCCTCGGCCTTGGCGCCGGCGGCCTTGGCGTCCCACTCGGCGTACACCGTCGCAGGCAGTTCAAAGGGCGCGTACGGCCAGTGCAGCGCGCTGCGGGTCAGGCCGATCTCGTCGGCGCCCAGCGGCTCGCCGTGGGCCTTGGCGGTGTTGGCGCGGTTCGGGCTGCCCTTGCCGATCTGCGTCTTGCAGATCACCAGGGTGGGCTTGTCGGTGGAGGTCTTCGCGTCGGCGATCGCCTTCGACACGGCCTGGGCGTCGTTGCCGTCGACCGGGCCGATCACGTTCCAGCCGTAGGCCTTGAAGCGCTCGGCGGTGTTGTCGATGAACCAGGGCTTGACGGGGCCGTCGATGCTGATGCCGTTGTCGTCGTACAGCGCGATCAGCTTGCCCAGCTTCCAGGCGCCGGCCAGCGCCGCGGCCTCGTGGCTGATGCCTTCCATCAGGCAACCGTCGCCCAGGAAGGCGTAGGTGTGGTGGTCGACGATGGCGTGGCTCGGGCGGTTGAATTCCGCGGCCAGCAGCTTCTCGGCCAGGGCGAAGCCCACGGCGTTGGTGATGCCCTGGCCCAGCGGGCCGGTGGTGGTCTCGACGCCGGGCGTCACGCCCACTTCGGGATGGCCCGCGGTCTTGCTGTGCAACTGGCGGAACTTCTTGAGCTCGTCGATCGACAGGTCGTAGCCGGTCAGGTGCAGCACCGCGTAGAGCAGCATCGACGCGTGGCCGTTGGACAGCACGAAGCGGTCGCGGTCGGCCCAGTGCGGATTGGCGGGGTTGTGGCGCAGATGATCGCCCCACAACGCCACGGCCATGTCGGCCATGCCCATGGGGGCGCCGGGGTGGCCGGAGTTGGCGAGTTGAACGGCATCCATCGCCAGCGCGCGGATCGCGTTGGCCATCAAGGCTTGGTTGGCCATCGGGGAAGGCTTTCGGGGGTGAGATTGGGGGGAGCCCACGATTTTAACGGGCCGGGTCCGGCGGGCTCGCTGACCTGCGACAAGTCCCGGCACGTCCGGGGCGCACTTCCGGGGCGCACTGCTAGAGTCGCGAGCCATGCAAGGGCTGCATCTCACCGCCGATCTCCACGACTGCCGATGCGCACCGCCGTGGCTCACCGACGCCACGCTGCTGGGCGAGCGCTGCCTGCGCGCCGTCGGCGCGGCCGGGCTGCAGGCCGTCGGCCAGTTGTTCCACAACTTTCCCGCCACGGCCGAGGGCCCGGGCGGCGTGACGGCCACGGTGCTGCTGGCCGAATCGCACCTGTGCGTCCACACCTGGCCGGAATTGCGCGGCGCCACGCTCGACGTCTATGTGTGCAACTTCGGCGCCGACCATTCGGCCCAGGCGCACGCGCTGCTGGACGCGCTGCTCGCGCTGTTCGAGCCGGGGCGCGTCGAGCGTCACGAGATTTCGCGCGGCGACGCTGCCATGGTGCGCGCATGAGCGCCGCCCGGCCGCCCGAAGGCGCTCGCCCCACAGCCCGCAGAGCGAAGGTGACTCAATGACCGGCGCACGCGCGATGGTGCTGGCCGCCGGCCGCGGCGAGCGCATGCGGCCGCTGACCGACACCACCCCCAAACCCCTGCTGGACGTGCGCGGCAAGCCGCTGATGCAGTGGCCGCTCGAGGCGCTGGTGGCCGGCGGCTTCTCGTCGGTGGTGGTGAACACCGCCTGGCTGGGCGAGCAGATCGAGGCGCGCTTCGGCGCGGGCGGCGATCTGGGCGGCGTGGACCGCGGCATGCCGCTGCGCATCGCCTATTCGCACGAGGGCCGCGACTTCGGCGGCGCGCTGGAAACAGCCGGCGGCATCGTGCGCGCCTTGCCGATGCTCGCGGACGTGTTCTGGGTCGCGGCCGGCGACGTGTATGCGCCGGATTTCGTCTTTTCCGAGGCGGCTGTGACACGTTTTGTCAGCAGCGGCCGGCTCGCCCACCTGTGGCTGGTGCCAAATCCGTCACATAACGCCAAGGGCGATTTCGGCCTGTCGGCCGACGGCCTGGCCCTGAACGACGCGCCCGAGCGCCTGACCTTCTCGACGATCGCCCTCTACCGGGCCGCCTTCTTCGCGCCGCCGCACTGCGACATCCCGCCCGGCAACCCGCAGGGCACGAAGGCCGCGCTGGCGCCGCTGTTGCGGCGCGCCATCGAAAAAGCCCAGGTCAGCGCGGAACGCTACCTGGGCGCATGGGCGGATGTGGGCACACCCGAACGGCTGGCCGCGCTGAACGCCGGTCGCTGAGACCGGCGCCGCGCGGCGGCCGTCAAGGGATGTTCGAACCGGAGACCTGGAACGGCCCCCCTGGCAGCGCGAAGCTGCCACCGAACTCGTAGGTGCCATTGGTCGCACAGCCGTTCGGCGGCTGGCACGCCTTGCCGCTGCCCTGGTTGGTCCAGAAGACCACGGGGCCATAGCGGTAGTTGGACAGCTGCTTCCCGCCGTAATCCGCCACGGACAGGACATAGGACTCGGTGCCGTGGTTCTCGGCATCTTCGGCGGCGATGGGGTCCACCAGCCGCGTGTCGGTCAACGGGTTGGCACGGGCAACGCCACTGTTGAAGTCGGCGCCAAACTGCACCCAGTCGATCCGACGGTCGCCGCGCGACGTGACGATGACCTCCCGCGCGAAGCCTTGCGTGTAGACCTTGGTGCTGTCGTGCGGCTTGGCGTAGGCGATGTGGGTCGGGTTGCGGCCGACGGTCACGCCGCCCTTGCGCACGATTTCCGAGGCCGCGCCGCCGCCGGAGGGCGTCAGGTAGTTGCCGAGGTCGTAGATGTGCAATTGGCCTTCCTGCGTGGCGATGAAGGCGCGCCGCGGGCCGTCGTTGGGCCGCACGCTGACGGCCGTCGGCCGGTTGTCCAGGTCGATCGTCTTGATGACCGTCGGCTTCTGCGACGCCACTGCGTCGAAGGTGTAGGGCCACTGGCCGGCGCCGGCGCCGCGGCTGGCGATCATCGCGTTGAAGTCGGACTGGTTGCCACCGAAGTACTTCTCGCGGTAGTAGCTGAACAGCGGGCGCAGGTCGACGAAGGCGGCCCGCTTCTCCGACTTGGAAACGACCACGGCCACACCGGCCCGTGCGTAGGCGGCGCTGTTGACGCCCGAGTAGAAGCTCGTGCGGTTGCTCTGGTCCGTCAGCGGCAGCGCGTAGTAGTTCTGGAGGTTGTTGGTTCCCGGCGCGAAGGTGCGGTTGTAGTCCTCGAACGCGATGCCCGTGGAGGCCGAGATCTCGGTGGGTGCACGCAGGTTGTCGGGAAGATCGACGTAGCCGAGCACCTTCATGTAGGCCGTGTTGCCCAGGTTGGGCAACCCGGGGTAGACGTTGCCCCACTCGCCCCAGTGGTTGTACCAGCCCGACGGATTGTCGGGGTTGCAGCCGTTGCAGAGGCCCGCCAGCGCAACGACAGCGATCTGGCCCTTCAGGTTGACCGTGTCCCAGACCGTGACCAGTGCGAACTCGTTGCTGCCGGTGACGGCGATGGCGGTGGGCACCTTGCCCGCCGCCAGCTGGACCGTGGTGCGGTTCGACGCGGTGTTGCTGCCCGTGGTGCCGATCAGCCCGCTCTGGAACACCATCAGGCTGTTCGTGCACCAGCCGGAACGGCCGTAGCAGCGGCCGACGGCCACCGGCTCGCGCGCACCGAGCCCCTGGGCGAGATAGCTGACGGCCGCGCTGTCGTTGACCCCATTGCTGTACTCGACCGTCCAGCTCGGCTCGGGCTTCTGGGCGAAGGTGTTGTGGGCCATGTTGATGGCCTGCAGGTTCGAGATGCCCACGTTGGTCGCCGGCGCGTCGGCGATGTAGGCCGTGTGCACGATCGCCGACGAATAGTCACCGGGGTCGGTCTGCAGGGGGCCGCCGACCTGCCAGGTGCCGCAGTAACCGCCCTGATTGGCGGGAACACAGCTCCGGGTGCCGCCGGAATTGCGAATGGAGATCGGGTCGTAGGACTGGTCGCCACGCGTTCCCCAGGTTGGAAGCCCGCTGTTGCCGGACGTTCCATAGCTGGCCGACGAGGGCCCGTACCGGTATTCGATCCCGGCCGCCTTGCTGAACTGCAGGGCCGTCTCGCGGTAGGCACTGGGCACCACGTTGACGGCGCTGTCCACGACATCGTTCTGAAGCGGGACGGTGCCCGTGGCGCCGCCGGCCCCGCTTCCGCTGTCGGCCTGCGTCGTGCTGGCGAGACTGCTGCTGCCCGAAGCCGTCGTACCGGTTCCGCCACCGCCACCACCGCCGCAGCCGACCAACGCCGCCGTCAAAACGAGCGACATCGCGAATTTATTTTCAGTAACCGTGAACAATGTAGGAATCCTCTGATTGACAGTGGCGCGTTTGTACCTTTTTGGTCTAACGACGGGAACTCTTCTTTCAATTCTTTGCTCGCGTCGGCAGAGATGCCACACTGTGCAGTTACAAAACGGCAGTATGGTTACAGCAATGGATACTTCCTTCTACATAGCCCGGCGCAATCGTCTTGCAGCAACTATCGGGCCCGGCGGCATCGCCATCATTCCGACGGCGCCGGAGCGGCCACGCAACCGCGACAGTGACTACCTCTACCGTCACGACAGCTACTTCTATTACCTGACGGGTTTCACCGAGCCCAATGCCTGGCTGGTGCTCACCGGCAGCGGCCACGCCACCCTGTTCTGCGCGCCCAAGGATCTCGAGCGCGAGATCTGGGACGGCCACCGGCTCGGCCCCGAGGCGGCGCCGGAGGCCCTGGGCGTCGACGCGGCCCGCCCCGTCACCGAACTCGACACCCAACTGCCCCGGCTGCTGGAGAACACCACCGCCGTCTGGTACCCCTTTGCCACGCACAAGGGCCTGGAGTCGCGCATCGACGGCTGGCTGTCGTCGGTCCGCGCGCGCGTGCGCTTCGGTGCGATGTGCCCCGACCAGCAGCGCGACCTGTGCGGCCCGCTGGACGAGATGCGGCTGGTGAAGGACGCGCACGAGCTCGACATCATCCGGCGCGCCGGCAAGATCAGCGCCGGCGCCCACGTGCGCGCCATGCAGGCCTCAGCCCGCATGCTGCGCGAGGGCCGCGACTTGCGCGAATACCACCTCGACGCCGAACTGCTGCACGAATTCCGCATGGGCGGCTCGCAGTACCCGGCCTACCCGTCGATCGTCGCCGCCGGTGCCAACGCCTGCGTGCTGCACTACCACGCGGACGTGGCGCCGGTGCGCCCCGGCGAGCTGGTGCTGATCGACGCCGGCTGCGAACTCGACGGCTACGCCAGCGACATCACCCGCACCTTCCCGGCCGACGGTAAATTCACCGGCCCGCAGCGCACGCTGTACGACATCGTGCTGGCCAGCCAGGTCGCCGCCGTGGCCGCGACCAAGGCCGGCAACCGTTTCAACGACCCGCACGAGGCCGCCGTGAAAGTGCTCGCGCAGGGCATGCTCGACGTCGGCCTGCTCGACGCCAACAAGGTCGGCAGCCTCGAGGACGTGATCGAGCAGCGCGCCTACTTCCCTTTCTACATGCACCGCACCGGCCACTGGATGGGCATGGACGTGCACGACTGCGGCAGCTACGTCGAGCCCACGCAGCAGGGCGAGGTGAGCGAGCGCAAGGACCCGCTCAGCGGCGAGACCATCAAGAACCGCCCCAGCCGCATCCTGCACCCGGGCATGGTGCTGACCATCGAACCCGGCCTCTACGTGCGGCCGGGCGAGGGCGTGCCGGCGCAGTTCCACCACATCGGCATCCGCATCGAGGACGACGCGATCGTCACCGCGGACGGGTGCGAGTTGACCACGCGCGACGTGCCGGTGAAGGCGGACGAGATCGAGGCGCTGATGCGCGAATGAGGCCGGATCGGCGTGGCCAATGCGTCGCATGGCCCGGCAGCGGGTCCTTGGGCTACGCGAAGGGCCAGAACGCGAGGGCCGGCTTGTTCACCATCAGATAGAACACGGCGACCATCGCCACGAAGGCCGGGTAGCCGAGCCGTTCCCAGCGACGCTGGTAGCGCGCGTACGACGGCGGCAGCGGTACACCATCACGCTGTGCCTGTGCGGCCATCGCCGCCATGCGGATCTGCAGCCACACCACAGGCAACCAGCAGGCACCCGTCAGCACGAACAGCCCCATCGACAGCGCGAGCCACGGCGTGGACATCGGCCAGCCCGCCATGTGCGCCAGCGCGAAGCCGGTGAGCGGCTGCAGGATGACCGTGGGCGTCGTGAACCACCAGTCGGCCCGCACCACCAGCCGGCTCACCACCGCCTGCGCGGGCACGCTGCCGCTGCGGTTGGCGAAGAACATGTAGAAGGCCGACCCCAGACCGGTGCCGACCATCAGCACGCTGGAGAGGATGTGCAGCCACTTGAGGATCAGGTAGGTGTTCATGGCGTTGCGCGTCGGATCAGATGCCAGAGCACGGCGGCGATGGGCAGGTTCTTGAGCAGCGGGCCCAGCGGATGCAGCCACAGGCTGGGCTGGAGCGCGGTCGCCGCCAGCGTCATCGCCGCCATCAGCGCCAGGGCGGCGACGTAGCTCGTGCGGCCTGGCCATCGCCACAGCGCGACGCCCACGAGAAGGTCGGCCACGGCGCTGCCGACGATGAGCCCTTGCACCAGCCAGGCTGGCGACGCCACGCCGGCATCGGCGAGCACCTGGCGGCTCTGTCCGTTCAGTTCGACGAGGCTGACGGCGGCGGTCGTCAACCAGACGGCGACCAGGCTGAGGCGCAGGAGGCGGTCATCGTCGGGGCCTCGATGTGTCATCGCGAAGCTTCGTCGACCACGACGGTCACCATGCCCCAACGCGCGAACTCGGGGTCGAATTCCGACAGGGCGAGCAGACCGGCGCAGGCTTGCGCGCCGAGAGGCAGCGCACCGCCGCGCCCGAGGCGGCGGGCCAGCAGGATCGCTGCCATGCACGGGATCTCGGGGCCGTGGTTGTCGTCCGCGGCGATGTGCCACGCGCGGCGTGCGGCCGCGCCTTGTGCATCGATGCCTTCGACGCGCACCACCATGCCGCCGAGCGCAGTACCGAACGCATCGAACACACCGCCCGTGGCATGCAGCAGTGCGGCGAGCCGGTGCGGAGCCGGCAGCAGGCCGATGCGGCGCAGGAACGCCAGGAAGGCGAAGGCCTGCTGCGTGAAGCCGACTTCGAGCGCGGCCCGGAACATCACCGACTGCACGCCGGCATAGCGCGCCGGGAAGAGCTCGAGATCGGGGATGTCGCACAGCGCACCGCGCCGCGGCTTCATGCGCGCGAACGCGACCTTCGTCGGTCGCGCCCAGCCGAGGCGCTCGACCCATCGGCCGTTCTGCCAGATGCGGATCGGCGCGCCGCAGTAGGCGAGCACGCCGGCCAACGTCGCTTCGCCGCGCGGCGCGCCTTGCGCCGGCGCGATGCAGATGTCGATGCGGCGGATGTCTCTCCAGCCGGCCGTGAGGTGGTCCACCACCGCCGACGACAGCGCCGGCACGGTGCTGGCGCCGCTGACCGCCACGCGCCCCGCGTTGCGGAAGGTGGCGTCGAGCGCAGTCGGAAAATCGCAGACGAAGCGCCGGCCATCGGCCAGGTCGATGTAGTGCGCGCACGCCGCCGCGGCGGCGTGCGGCACGCGGTAATCCTGGTCCTGGAACGGACCCGCGGTGTGGATGACGAGCTCGGCGCCGACATCGCGGAGCGACTGCGCCAGGTCCGACGACTGCACGTCGATGCGCATGCCGCGCGCGCCGCCGCCCAGCGACTGGGCGAACGACGTCGCCCGATCGAGGTCGCGCCCCCCGACGACCAGTTCGATGCCCGCATCCTGCGCCAGCGCACGGCAGATGCGCGCGCCGAAGTTGCCGTAGCCGCCGAGCACCAGTGTCTTCATGTCGATGCGATTCCGGCCAGGTGCCCGCGCGTGAACGCCTCCTCGAAGATCGAATAGCCCGACCAGTCGGCGTGCGCGAACGCGAGCCGGCCGGCCACCACGGTGCCCTCGTTGCCGAGTTGCGCACGCAGCCCCGGCGTCGGGATCGCCATCGCATGGCCGTAGCGCGTGATGTCGATGCGCGTGGCGCGCTCGGCGATGTCGGGGTGTGGCACCGACAGCTCGGCCAGCAACGCATCGCGCCAGGCGGACCAGGGCTGGTCGAGCAGTTGGCGGCGGCCGTCGGCGCCGTCGAAGGCGCTCGGGCCGAGCGGGCGGTACCAGGTCAGCACGGTCGCGCGCGGGGTCGGGTCGAGCGTCTGGTGGCGCGCGTCGACGTAGCCCAGGCCGCGCGTGCCGTAGACCACGTTGTCCCAGCTCGGCGCGGCGCCCGGGCGGTCGGCCAGCGGGGCATCGAGATGCACGTTCGCCACCAGCCAGGGCGCGTACTGCAAGGCAGCCGCCGCTCGGCGCAACGGCTCGGGCGGGTTCTCGACCACGCGTGCGGCGATGAAGACCGGCAGCGCGACGATGCAGCGTTCGGCCTGCCAGCGCACCAGTGCCTTCGTCGATGCATCGAACACGTCGACCTCGACGCCATCGCGCGCCTGGGCGATGCGGGTGACGACCTGGCCGGTGCGCAGCCGCTCGCCCAGCGGCGCGGCGAGGCGCTGCGCTAGCCAGCCGTTGCCTTCGGGCCAGGTCAGCACCGCATCGCGATCGGCGTTGTCGTCCCCTGGGGCATGGAAGCCGTGGCGGCTCGCGAAGTAGTGGATGCCGGCCCAGGCCGACACCTGCGCGAGACCGGCGCCGTAGTCGTCGCGGCAGCAGTACTCGAGGTACCAGCGCAGGTGCGCATCACCCAGGCCCTCGGCATCGAGCCAGTGGCCGAAGGTCATGCTGTCGAGCGCGAGCGATGCCGGTGTGGAAGGCGCACGCAGCGAGGGAATCGCGAAGCGCGCAGCGTGCTGCAGTTCGTCGACGCGCTGCGCGAAGCGGCGGTACTGCGCCAGCGTGCCGGCGCCGACGCCCTGCACCGGCAGCAGACCGTCGTGCCATTCGCCCTGGAAGAAGAGCCGTTCCTGCGGGCTGTGGCACAGGTGGCGCTCGTCGTATTCCCAGCGGCCGGCCAAGCGCCGCCGCAGGCCGAGTTCTTCGAGCAGGTCCTGCACCTCGTGCGCGTCGTCCCCCGGCACCGGCAGGTAGTGCGCGCCGAGCGGGCAGGCGATGCCTTCGACCGCCCCGCCGCGGCTGTTGCCGCCGGCCGTGTCTTCCAGTTCGAGCAGCACGAAGTCGTCGACACCGCGGGTACGCAGGGCCCGCGCAGCCGCGAGGCCCGCGACGCCGCCGCCGGCGATCAGCACGCGCGTGCGCCGCACGGCCGACGGCGCACCGGCACGCCAGGCGCCGTCGCGCAACGCATGGCCGCGCGCGACGTCGATGCCGGTGAAGCCGCCTGTGATGGCGCGCGGTGCATCGCAACCCGACAGCGCCAAGGCGCCGGCGCCCAGGGCGCTGCCGATGAATGCGCGGCGCTGCATCGTCAATGCCCCGAGACCTTGCCCCACTCGCGCTCGTAGGTCGTGACCAGCGTCTGGTTCGACAGCCGGTTCACCTCGGCCGGCACGCGCGCCATGTCGAGCGGGAAGTCGAACATCAGCGGCAGCGTGGGCAGCGACAGGTAGCGCAGGCCGGCCGGCAGCGCCTCGGGCCGGCGGTAGGGCCGATGGCTCGCGATGACGAAGCCCCATTCACCAAAGCTCGGGACGTGTACGTGGTACGGCGTGGCCGTGAGGCCGACCGATTCGATGGTGGTCGCCACCGTCCAGAAGCTCTGGCGCGCGATCAGGGGCGACGTGGTCTGCACCACCGCGTAGCCGCTCGCCGCCAGGCGCTTGTCGAGCAACGCATAGAAGGAGTTGGTGTAGAGCTTGCCGATGGCGAAATTCGTGGGGTCCGGAAAGTCCACGACGATCACGTCATAGGCGTCATCGCCTTCCTGCAGCCACTGGAACGCATCGGTGTTGACGATCTTCAGCTTGGGCGACTTCAGCGACCCGCCGTTGAGCGCCGCGAGCGTCTCGTGCTCGGCGAACAGCCGCGTCATGTTCGGGTCGAGCTCGACCAGCGTGACCGACTCGACCGACGGGTACTTGAGGATCTCGCGCACCGCCATGCCGTCGCCGCCGCCGAGCACCGCCACCTTCTTCGGCGCGCCGTGCGCCGCCATCACCGGGTGCACCAGCGCCTCGTGGTAGCGGTACTCGTCGCGCTCGGCGAACTGCAGGTTGCCGTTGAGGAACAGCCGATGACCCGCACCGCCGCGCGTCACCACGATGCGCTGGTAGGGCGACGTGGCGCTGAAGACGATGCGGTCCTGGTAGAACTTGTCTTCGGCCAGCGTCGTGATCCGGTCGGCGAAGACGAAGCCCGCGATCAGCACGGCCAACGTGAGCACGCACGCCGCAAAGTGTGCGCCGAACTGCCGCAGCTCATGCCGGAACATCCACAGCGCCCACAGCGCGACGGCCGCGTTCATGAAGCCGAACAGCAGGCCGGTGCGGATCATCCCGAGCTGCGGCACCAGGATCAGCGGGAAGGCGACCGACACCGCCAGCGCACCGAGGTAGTCGAAGGTCAGCACCTGCGAGACCAGGTCCTTCAGCGCCGTGTTGCGCTTGAGGATACGCATGACCAGCGGAATCTCCAGGCCGACCAGCGTGCCCACCACGATCACCAGGCCGTAGAGCAGCAGCCGGAAGGCGCCGGGGATGTAGGCGTTGGCGATGAAGAGCAGCGTCGGCAGCGTGCCGCCAACGAGCGCGACCAGCAGCTCGATGCGCAGGAAGTGCGCCGGCAGCTGCCGCTCGAAGTAGCGCGAGAGCCACGAGCCCACGCCCATGGCGAAGAGGTAGGTGCCGATGATGGTGCTGAACTGCAGCACCGAATCGCCGAGCAGGTAGGAGCTCAGCGCCGCCGCGCTCAGTTCGTAGACCAGCCCGCAGGCGGCCACGACGAAGACGCTGGCGAGGAGGGCGATCTCGACGGGCTGCGGGCCGCGCGCCGCGGGGGCCGGCACGCTCAATGGATCGCGGCGGCCACGATGATCGAGATGCCCAGGCACATCGCCGCGACCACCATCCCGAGCGCGCGGTTCTGCTTCTCGATGATCTCCCGCCAGAGGTCATAGGGCGTGAGCTTGTCGATGATCAGGAAGGTGACCCAGAAGATCAGCACGCCGATGATGGCGTAGAGCATCGAGCCGAGAAGCGCGGCGGGCCGCAGCCATTCAATTCCCATCATGAGAACCTCCTGAAGAAAAGGGTGTGTGAAAGGGCGCCGGTCATTTGTGACCGCCGCCGCTGGAGTAGCCACCGTAGGAACCGCCCGAGCTGCGCGTCGACGAGCAGTTCTGCGTGTTCGGGTCGCAACGCGAGCTGCAGGTGGTCAAAAGGAGCGGTAGCAGGATGAAGATCACTACCAGGATGACGATGATTGTCCCGCAGCCGACGCGCGACCCACTGCTCAACGGCGCCGCGTCGCCGCGCGTGAACATGTCCTTCTTTGCGTCGAGCTTGAAGGCGGCAGCCACCGTCGCGCTGTCCATCCTGCTGCCGGACGACCAGGTCAGCTCGTTGGCCGAGCGCTCCATCGACAGCAGCGCATTGCCGTTGGCGAAGTCGCGGTTGAAGGTCTTCTGCCCGCGCTCCACCTGCCAGTAGAACTCGCCCGCCACGTAGGTGGTCTCGGCGTTGTACGCGTACTGCTGCTGGTAGCTCTTGCCGAGGTACTTCGCGGTCTTGCCGCTCTCGGCCATGCTGGGCGCGCCGGTGGTCGGCGCGACCATGCTCCAGCCGTCCTCGGCATCGACCAGGAAGCTGAAGCCGCGCTGGCGGTTGAAGAGCAGGTACTCGTTCCAGCCGAAGTGCTCGTCGTCGCCGGGCTCGACGCCCATGCGGTGCTGGAAGCCCACCACTTGCCAGTTCACGCCCTGCAGGGTGCCGACGCTGCCCAGCGCGATCAGCGGCCGCACCGGCTCGTCCTGCTCGGCGTGCCGCAGCTCGCCGCCGATGCCCTGCGACAGGTCGATGATGCTGTTGCAATGGCTGCAGGTGATGCTCTTGCTGTCGGTCAGGTTGACCGTGACCGGCGCGCCGCAATTCGGGCAGGCGAAGCTGCGGCCCTTCTCGTCCTTGGCGGATTCGTCGCGCAGGCCGGTGAGCTGCAGGTCTTCGAGCCGCACCGCGCGGCCGAGGTAGGCGCCCGGTGGCTGCGTGTCGTAGTCGAGGCTGAGCACCTCGCCCCGATCGCTGCGCAGCTCGACGGCCGGGAAGGGCTTGCCCAGATCGGGCAGCCGCGGCAGCTCGCCCTGTGCCGACACCAGCGTCACCTGCTCGTTCGACGCGACCGTGTAGCTCTGGCCGTTGAAGGCGGTGGTGGCGCCGACGCGCAGATCGCCGGCCGGCGGTGCTTCGCGCTCCAGCGTGTGGGGCAGCGAAAAGACGAAGGCGCCGTTGTCCTCGCTCAGCAGGCCGGTGCGCTCGCCGTCGAGCGCGGCGATCCACTCGGTCCAGCGGCCGCCGGCGTAGGCGTACTGCAGCCGGCCGACCAGCGTGAAGGGCTGGCCGTCGACCCGGCCCGCCGCGAACAGCTGCAGCGGGCTGAAGTCGTCGAACAGCTCCGCCATCTTGCCGATGCGCGCGAGCGTTTCGCCCTGGCGCACGACAGTGCTCTGGCAGTAGGGGCAGACGGCGAACGCTGACTGCGCAGACCTGAATTCGACCGGCGCGCCGCAACCCGGGCAGGGCGCACGGTAGGCGCGCTGGGCGCCTGGTTCCTCAGCCATCGCGGACGCTTAGACCAGCTTCTTGAGCAGCTCCGCCTTCTTGGCGTCGAACTCTTCCTGGGTCAGGATGCCCTTGGTCTTGAGATCGCCCAGCTTCTCGAGTGTGGCCATCACCTCGTTGGCGCTGATCTCGGTGACCGGCGCTGCAGCAGCCACGGCGGCAGTCGCCGCGGCGTTCGGGTTCAGCCCTTGCGCGAGGTTCTGCGCCAGCACCTGGCCCAGCGCCACGCCGGCGCCCAGGCCCATCGCGTCGCCCGCGATGCCGCCCCCGCCGCTGGCCGAGCCTTCGGCAAATTTCGGAATGGCCTGCGCCGTCTGGTACTGCATGAACTTGCCCATGTCGCCGCCGACCATGCCCATGCCGATCTTCTGGTCGAGCACCTTCTGCAGCTCTTCGGGCAGCGAGACGTTCTGCACCGTGATCGCTTCGAGCTTGACGCCGATCTTGGCGAACTCGGGCTGCAGTTGCGCCGACAGCGCGTTGGCGAACGCGATCTGGTTGGCCGCCAGGTCGAGGAAGGGCACGCCGCTGGAGGCGATGGCATTGCTGATGTTCTGCAGCACAAGCCCGCGCAGCTGGCCATCGAGATCTGCCACGGTGTAGATGTCGCGCGTGCCGGAGATTTCGGTGTGGAACAGCTTGGCGTCGCCGATGCGGAAGCTGTAGTTGCCGAAGGCGCGCAGGCGCACGGCGCCGAAGTCTTTGTCGCGGATCGCGATGGGCTGGGGCGTGCCCCACTTCTGGTCGACCTGCTGGCGCGTGCTGAAGAAGTAGACGTCGCTCTTGAACGGGGACTCGAAGAGCTTGTCCCAGTTCTTCAGGTAGGTGAGGACGGGCAGCGTCTGCGTCGTCAGCTTGTACATGCCGGGGCCGAAGACGTCGGCCACCTGGCCTTCGTTGACGAACACCGCCACCTGCGACTCGCGCACGGTGAGCGAGGCACCGTTCTGGATTTCCATCTCCGCCATCGGAAAGCGCCAGGCCAGCGTGCCATCGCCGGACTCGGTCCATTGGATGATGTCGATGAACTGTTTCTTGATGAAATCCATCAGTGCCATGGCGTCCCTCCAGATCGGTCGTGTTGAATCGACCGGATCATATGCGCTGCGGACGGCGCTGCGGCGGCTTCAGGCGAGCTGATCGCGCAGCGCGCGTTTGAGCAGCTTGCCGCCCGCGTTGCGCGGCAGCGGCGCATCGGCCCAGGTGATCGTCTCGGGCACCTTGTAGTCCGTCAGTTGTGCGCGGCAATGGGCGCGCACCGCCTCGTCGTCGTGCGGCACGCCGGGCGCGTGGAGGAAGGCGTGCACCCGCTCGCCGAGCACCGGGCAGGGGCGTCCGACGATCGCCGCCTCGACCACACCGGGCAGCGCCATCAGCGTGTTCTCGACCTCGACCGAGTAGATCTTGAAGCCGCCGCGGTTGAGCATGTCCTTCTTGCGGTCGAAGAGCCGCACGAAGCCCTCGGCATCGACCGAGCCCAGGTCGCCCGAATGCCAGTAGCCGCCGGTGAAGGCGGCCTGCGTGGCGTCGGGGTTGTCCCAGTAGCCGGGCACGACCATCGGGCCGGCGATCCACAGTTCGCCGGTCTCGCCGACGGGCAGCTCGCGGCCCTCCTCGTCCATCACGCGCACGTCGGCGCAGGGCAGCGGCACGCCGACCGTGTCGGCATGGTCGCGCGTGAGGCCGGGCGGCATCATCGTGGTGGGCGAGGTGGTCTCCGTCGCGCCATAGGCGTTGACCAGCACGAGCCCAGGCAGGCGATCGGCCAGCGCATCGATGGCCGACACCGGCATCGGCGCGCCGCCGTAGCCGCCGATGCGCCAGTGCGTGAGCCTGGCGCCGTCGAAGGCCGGGTCCATCAGGCACAGCGTGTACATCGCCGGCACCATCAGCGTGTGGGTGACGCGCTCGACCGCCATCGTTTGCAGGAAGCTCGCCGCCTTGAACGCCGGCAGCATGACGATGGCGCCGCCGACGTGCACCATCGCCGCGATCACCGCGATCAGCCCCGTGACGTGGCTGGCCGGCACCGCCAGCGCGGAGCGGTCGCCGGTGCGCACGCCCATGCACACCGCGTAGTGCCGCACCGAATGCGCGACGTTGAGGTGCGTGAGCATCGCGCCCTTGGGCCGGCCCGTGGTGCCGGAGGTGTAGAGGATGAGGGCGGTGTCCTGCGGCTTCACCGTGGCGACGGCGACCGGCGCGGCATCGTGGCCCAGCGCGTCGAGCCGCAACGCGCCCTCGGCAGCGCCCGCGGCGGCGATGCGCAGCCGCAGCGCCGGCACGTCGGCCGTGTCCGGCACGCGCTCGGCCAGCGCCGCGTCGAACATGATGGCGCAGGCGCCGCACTGCTGCAGCATGTAGGCCAGGCCGGGCTTCTGCTCGCGCTCACCGATCGGCACCGCGATGGCGCCGAGGCGCTGCACCGCGAACAGGACGGCGATGAACTCCGGGCGGTTGCCCATGAACAGCACGACGCGCTCGCCGGCCTGCACGCCTTGCGCGGCCAGGCCGGCGGCGATGCGCGCGACTTCGGCGTCGAGTCGGAGGTAATTCCATCGCGTGTCACCGCAGACCACCGCGTCGCTGTCGCCGTGCGTGGCGACCGCCTGTTCGAGCAGCGCGTGCATGCTGCCGGGCCGCTCGGCGAAGCAGCGCACGATGCGGTCGCCATACGCCGCCTCATGACGCAGCGCAGGGATGTTCCGGGATTGCCAGTGCGTGTTCATGCGGCACTCGCGTGCGCTTCAGTGGCGACATTCGCACCGCGCTCGATCACGTATTCCACATCGACCAGCTTGCGCGAATGGTTCAGGTCCGATTGCGCAATCAGCACCGACAACGCACTGCCGCGCAGCCCGGCGATGACCTCGCCGAGGCGCATCGACAACGCCGGCGCGACACCCTCGAACGGTTCATCGAGCAGCAGCAGCCGCGTGCCGACGCCCAGCGCACGCCCCAGCGCGACCAGCTTCTGCTGACCGCCCGACAGCAGCAGCGCACGGCGTTCGCGCATAGCCGCGAGCTCCGGCAGCACGCCGTAGACGAAGTCCAGCCGCGCCTTCGCGTTGCGTGCGCCGGTGGCCCACAGCGGTACCAGGATGTTCTCCTCGACGGTGAGCTCGGGCACCAGGCCGCGGTCTTCCGGCATGTAGCCGATGCCCGCCGCCGCGCGGCCGTGCTTGGGCAGGCGCGACAGGTCCTGCCCGTCGAAAACGATGCGGCCCTGCGTGGGTGCCAGGTGGCCCATCACCGAGCGCAGCAGCGTGCTCTTGCCCGCGCCGTTGCGGCCGATGAGCCCGGCCATGCTGTTGGGCACGACGGCCAGGCTGAGGCCGCGCAGCACCTGCACGGAGCCGATGGCGACATGGATCGATTCGATGGCGAGCATCGCTTACTCCTGGCGAAGGGTGCCGGTGACGTAGCGGCGCACGTCGTCGGTGGCGAGTGCGGCTGCGGGCGCGTCGTCAGCGATGATGCGCCCGCTGTAGAAGGCGATCACGCGGTCGGCGTAGCGCTCGACGATGTCCATGTCGTGCTCGACGAAGAGCACCGTCATCGGCGCCTGGCCGAGCGCGGTCATGATGATCTCCATCATCGGGAATTTCTCTTCGGCCGACACGCCGCTGGTGGGCTCGTCGAGCAGCAGCAGGCGCGGCTCGCCGGTCATGGCCATCGCGATGTCGAGCAGCTTGCGCACGCCGCCCGGCAACTCGGCCACGCGGCGTTCGCGGTGCTCGGTGAGGTTGAAGCGGGCGAGCAGCGCATCGGCACGCGCCACTGCATCGGCGCGCCGCGCGGTCTGCCAGAACGACAGCCGGTTCTCGCGGCAGGCGGTGGCCACCAGCATGTTCTCCAGCACCGACAGCTCCTGGAACAGCTGCGGGATCTGGAACGACCGCGCCACGCCCAACTGCGTGATCTGCCGCGGCGCCAGGCGCGTGATGTCGCGGTCGCCGAACACGATGCTGCCGGTGTCGGGCTTGAGGTAGCCGGTGATCATGTTGACGAAGGTGGTCTTGCCCGCGCCGTTGCTGCCGATCAGGCTGACGCGCTCGCCGACACCCACCGCGACCTCGATGCCGCTGGCCGCGACCACCGCGCCGAAGCGCTTCTCGATGCCGCTGGCACGCAGGAGGATGTCGCGTTCGACCGGCGGGGTGACTTCGGTGAGGGACTTCATGACGGCGTTCATGCGCGGCCTCCCTTCGAGCGCCTGGCGGCCACGCGGTCGACCCACAGCGAGCCGATGCCGCGCGGCAGGAAGCGGATCATCAGCAGCAGGAAGAGGCCGAGCGACAGCTGCCAGGTGTTGGGGAAATAGAGGCTCGAGAAGGAGCGCACGATCTCCAGCAGCGTCGAGGCGACGAACACCGCCAGCACGCTCTGCCAGCCCGCGAGGATGGCGACGAAGACGAACTCGCCGGAGGTGGTCCAGTAGCTGAAGTTCGGGTCGATGTGGCCGAGCGACATCACGGTGAGCGCACCACCCGCACCGCCCGCAAAGGCGGCCAGCAGGAAGTTGATGCTCATCGCCTGTTTGACAGAACCGCCGAGGTATTCGACGCGCAGCTCGTTCTCGCGCACCGCCTGCGTAACCAGCCCGCGCGTCGAATCGAAGTAGGCGCGTGCCAGCAGCGCCATCACGCCCGCGAAGCCGAGCGTCACGCCGTACAGCACGTAGCCCACGCGTGCGTCCGGCAGAGCCTGGCCGAACAGCGTCGGGCGGCCCATGTTGAAGCCGTCGGAGCCGCCGAGCGCGTTGGTCTTGACCAGCACGCCGTAGCAGACCATCGACAGCGCCAGCGTGAGCATCGCGAAGAAGATGCCCCGGTAGCGCGCCAGCATCGGCGCGAAGGGCGCGGCGACGACCAGCGCCGCCACGCCGCCCAGCAACGCCAGGCCCAGCGCATCGGTGATGCCGAGCTGGTTGAAGGCCAGCGCCGCGGCATAGCCGCCGACCGCGAAGACCAGTCCCTGGCCGAAGGACACCACGCCGCCGCGCATCAGCAGCACGATGCCCAGCGACACCAGCCCGTGCGACGCCGCCATGGTCAGCAGGAAGGTCAGCCACTTGGGCATGAAGGCGCCGGCGACGATCAGCACCGCGATGAAGGCCAGGCCGACGAGCAGCACCGTCGTGCGGTGCGAGGCGGCCGGTGGCGACGAGGTGAGAGGAATGCTCTGCATGTCAGTTATCCATGACGCTGCGCGCGACCGACAGCCGCTGAGACCGGCGCGGCCGGATGCCAGGGCACCCGCGGAACTGGCTTTGCCAGGCCGCTGGGTGCGCCCCCTTGAGGGGGAGGCGCCGCAGGCGCATCGGAGGTGGGTTTCATCATTTCAGATCTTTCGGGCCTGGATGCGCTGGAACAGGCCTTCGGGCCGCACCATGAGCACCAGCGCCATGACGATGTAGATGGAGAAGAGTTCGACCTCGGGCATGACGTGGACCGCGAAGGAGCGGGCCAGCCCGACGATGAGTGCGCCGATGGCGGCGCCCTCGATGCTGCCGAGGCCGCCGATGATCACCACCGCGAAGGACACGATGATCACGCCGACCGACACGCCCGGCTGCACCGAGATCAGCGGCGCGGTGAAGGCACCGCCGATCGCCGCCAGGAAGATGCCGACCGAGAAGGCGAGCATGTAGACCCGCGAGACGTTCACACCCATACTCGCCGCGACCTCTTCGCTGTGGATCACGGCCAGCACGATCTTGCCGTGGCGCGTGCGGTTCAGGCCCCACCACACCGCCAGCCCGACCGCCACCGCCATGCCCATCAGCATGAAGTCGTACCCCACGTACACCTGGTCGCCGATCTCGACGTTGCCGAAGAGCGCGTAGGGCTCCGACACGTAGTACGGGTTGGCGCCCCAGATGAGCTTGGTGATGTCTTCCAGCATCAGGAAGAGGGCGTAGGTGACCAGCACCAGCAGCACCTCGTCACGGCCGTAGAAGAAGCGCATGAGCCCGCGCTCGGTCAGCGGCGCGACCAGCACGGCCACCGCCACAGCCGCGAACAGCATCGCGACCAGCGACCATTCGGGCGCGAACTTCAGCGTGGCGAACCAGCCGACGAAGCTGGCCGCGGCGTACGCACCCAGCGCGTAGAAGCTGCCATGCGCGATGTTGAGGATCTTCAGCACGCCGAACACGAGCGTGAGCCCGAGCGCGACGATGAAGAGCCAGGATGCGTAGCTCAGTCCGTCGATGAGGATGGTGATGGCGGTGTTCATGCCCGACTCGTAGGGGTTGGAGGCTGGAGATGCATCCACCGGCCCGCGCCAAGCGCGGGTCGGTGAACGACCGGTACGGCGCGCCGCTCAGGCGCTCAGCACTTGGCGCCGGCGAAGTTGCTCTTGATCCAGTCTTCCGACTTCACGTTCGGCGGCGGATTCACGCACTCGGCCGGGAAGCGCTGGATGTCGTCGAGCACCACCATCTTCTTGGCGGCGTCGAAGCGCGTCTTGCCGATGGCGGTTTCCTGCGTGGCCTGGTGGCCGTCGCCCAGCGTCATGCGGATCCGCCCGCCGGGCGAATCCCATTCCATGCCCTTGAGCGCCGCCGCGAGCTGCTCCGACGTCGGCTTCTTGCCGCCGTTGGCCGCCATCGCCTTCTCGGCCGCGAGCTTCAGGCCCATCAGCGCCTGCGCCATGCGGTAGGGCGCCTGCGCAGGGTAGGTGTTCTGGGCCTTCTGGTAGACGCTCCACCACCAGTCGTTGAGTGCCGACTTGGGCGACAGCAGGCCGTAGGCACCGCGCGCGCCGAGGATCGCGCCGTCGGGCATCTTGTCGCCGAGGTTGGTCAGCACATGGTCGGCCGCCGACAGCACGACCTGCGAGCGCTTGAACAGCCCGCGCGGACCCGACTGCAGGATGAAGGCCTGCAGGTCGCCGCCCCACAGGCTGGAGTGCGTGACGTCGGCGCGCTTGGACATCAGCGCCGAGATCTCGGTGCCGTACTGGCCGGCACCGAACTTCGGCAGCAGGTCTTCGCCGGCCTTGGCGTCGGGGTAGAGCTGCGCCATCGACAGCATGAAGTCCTTGCGCGAATCCTGGCCCCAGGCGTAGTCCTGGTTGATCATGTTGTAGCTGGCGACCTTGACGTTGCGCGCCTTCATGTAGCGGGCCAGTGCGACGTTGTCCATGGTCGCGTGCGAGGCGGTGCGGAACACGTAGCTGTACTTGCCGTCCTCGAAGATGCGCGGCGTGCCGCAGTCGTAGAGGATGAGGAACTTCTTCATCTCCTCGGCCACCGGGGCCACTGCCAGGCAGTCGCCCGAGCCCACGTAGCCGACGACTGCATCGACCTTCTCGCGGTCGTAGAGGTTGCGCAGCTCCTGCACCTGCTTGGTCGCGCCGCCGTTCTCGTCGACGTAGATCGCCTCGATCTTCATGCCGCCGAAGCCGGTCTTGTTGTACGGCGCAGGCGCCTCGCCCTTGTTGAAGGCCTCGACCAGCGCCTTGGCGCCGTTGACCGCGGGGATGCCGAAGCTCTCCGCCGCCTGGCCCGAGAGAAAGCTCACCACGCCGACCTTGAACGTCTCCTGCGCCTGCGCGCCGAGCGCGAGCGCACCCACGCCCAGGGCGATGGCGGAACGCGCCATGCCGCGGCGCCATGCGCCGACCCGTGCCGATCCGATCTGCTGCTTCGATTCCATGTCTCTTGTCTCCTTCGTTTTGGATGAACTACCGTGCTTTCGTGATGGGCGTGCGCATGTCCAGGCCCGTCATCTCGAAACCCTTTTGAAAGTCGACCATGTGCTTGCGCGTCCACTCGGCGGCGGCATCCGCGTCGCGCCGTTGCAGTGCGGCGAGGATGGCGCGGTGCGCCGCTAGGTTGCGCGCCTTCGACTGCGGCAGGTGCAGGTGGATCTGCAGCAGCGTGGGGTTGTAGAGCAGGCTGATCGGCTCGCGCGCCAGCATCAGCGCACGGTTGTGGCTGGCGCGGCCGACCAGCGCGTGGAACTCCACGTCGAGCTCGACCAGGCGCGTGTTGTGCTCGACCGAATCGGCGTCGTGCGACTGCAGCGCCGCGGTGAGCTCGGTGTTGTGCGCCAGCTCTTCGAGGTCCGCCACCTCGGCATGCGTCGCGGCGAGGCGCGCCGCCAAGGGCTCCAGCGTGACGGCGACCTGCCACAGCTCCTGGAAGGTGGTCTGCTGCAGCAGGAGCAATCGTGCGGCGCGGGGCGCCAGGTCGTACAGCCCCGGCAGTGTGACGAAGAGCCGGCGCCCCGCGCGGCGCTGGACGAGGCCTTCCTGCTCGACCTGCCGGATGGCTTCGCGCACCGTCGAGCGGTGCACGCCGAAGCGCTCCGCCAGGCTCTGCTCGGTCGGCAGCGGCATGCCGGGCTTGAGCTTGCCGCTGAGGATGCTGCGCTCGATCTCCGACGACACGGCCTTGTAGGCCGGCTCCAGGCGAAGCCGGCTGAACATCGACACGTCGTCCGCAGGCGGTGCGCTGGCAAGCCGCACGGCGGGTGCCGCGGTACGTGCGGACGAAGGGTTGCCCGCTGTGCGGCGGGGTGCGCGAAGGCTGCCGGTCAATCGATGTCTCCTCGCGCTCGTCGAGGGGCGCGTTTCGTTTGTCGGACAATCGGATTTTGGGGAGCGGCCGGGGCTGCGGAGAGCGGGTTTTCCCGTTGGAGGACCCGATGCCCTCCGGCGACACACGGCTTGCTCGAGCCTTCTCCCCAATGGGCGAGGTCTACAATCGCGCCCCTTACAACAGTGTCGCGGACGCGTCATTTCACGCGCCAGCGATCGCCGGAGCACGCTGCCAATGTCCGAATCCTCTCCCCTGAGCCCCGCGGTCCCCACCGCACCCAGCGCTGAAGACAAGCGCACCGAACTGCGCCGCGCCGCACTGGAGTACCACCTGCTGCCGGTGCCGGGGAAGATCGCCATCGCGGCCACCAAGCAGATGGTCAACCAGCGCGACCTGGCGCTGGCCTATTCGCCCGGCGTGGCCGCGCCCTGCGAGGAGATCGTCAAGGACCCCGCCAACGCGTACAAGTACACCGCACGCGGCAACCTGGTGGCCGTGATCACCAACGGCACCGCGGTGCTGGGCCTGGGCGACATCGGTGCGCTGGCGTCTAAGCCGGTGATGGAAGGCAAGGGCGTGCTCTTCAAGAAGTTCGCCGGCGTCGATGTGTTCGACATCGAGATCAACGAAAAGGACCCGGCCAAGCTGGTCGAGATCATCGCGTCGCTGGAGCCGACCTTCGGCGCCATCAACCTCGAAGACATCAAGGCCCCGGACTGCTTCTACATCGAGCGCGAGCTGCGCAAGCGCATGAAGATCCCGGTGTTCCACGACGACCAGCACGGCACCGCGATCACGGTGGCGGCGGCGCTTCTCAATGGCCTGAAGGTCGCGGGCAAGAACATCGCCGAGGTCAAGCTGGTCACCTCCGGCGCCGGCGCTGCCGCGCTGGCCTGCCTGAACCTGCTGCTCAAGGTCGGCCTGCTGCGCGAGAACGTGTTCGTGACCGACCTGGCCGGCGTGGTCTACGACGGCCGCACCGAGCTGATGGACGACGACAAGCGCCAGTACATGCAGAAGACGCAGGCGCGCACGCTGTCGGAAGTGATCGAGGGCGCCGACGTGTTCCTGGGCCTGTCGGCCGGCGGTGTGCTCAAGCCGGCGATGGTCGCCAAGATGGCGGCACGGCCGGTGATCTTCGCGCTGGCCAACCCGAACCCGGAGATCTCGCCGGAAGACGCGCACGCGGTGCGCGGCGACATCATCATGGCCACCGGCCGCACCGACTACCCGAACCAGGTCAACAACGTCCTGTGCTTCCCGTACATCTTCCGCGGCGCGCTCGACTCGGGCGCGACCACGATCACCGACGAGATGGAGATCGCCGCGGTGCGCGCCATCGCCGAACTGGCGCAGGCCGAGCAGAGCGAAGTCGTGGCGGCCGCCTACGTGGGCGAGAAGCTCACCTTCGGCCCCGAGTACCTGATCCCCAAGCCCTTCGACCCGCGCCTGATGATGAAGATCGCGCCGGCCGTGGCCAAGGCCGCCGAAGAGAGCGGCGTGGCGACGCGCCCGATCGCCGACCTCGACGCCTACCGCGACAAGCTGCAGAGCTTCGTCTACGCCTCCGGCACGATGATGAAGCCGATCTTCGACGCGGCCAAGCGCGCGACCAAGAAGCGTGTGGCATTTGCCGAGGGCGAGGAAGAGCGCGTGCTGCGTGCCGTGCAGATCGTGGTCGACGAAGGCCTGGCGCGCCCGACGCTCATCGGCCGTCCGGCCATCATCGCCCAGCGCATCGAGAAGTTCGGCCTGCGCCTGCGGGAAGAGCTCGACTACGACATCGTCAACGTCGAGCAGGACCACCGCTACCGCGACTTCTGGCAGACCTACCACCGCATGACCGAGCGGATGGGCACCACGGTGCAGACCGCCAAGATCGAGATGCGCCGGCGACTGACGCTGATCGGCTCGATGCTGCTGCACAAGGGCGAGGTCGACGGCCTCATCTGCGGCACCTGGGGCACCACCGCCATCCACCTGCACCACATCGACCAGGTGATCGGCAAGCGCCCCGGCGGCTGCGCCAGCACGCCGCAGGACGTGCCGATCTACGCCTGCATGAACGGCCTGCTGCTGCCCGACCGCCAGGTCTTCCTGGTCGACACCCACGTCAACTACGACCCGACGCCGGAAGAGCTGGCCGAGATCACGACCATGGCGGCCGAAGAAATGATGCGCTTCGGCCTCAAGCCGAAGGCGGCACTGCTGTCGCATTCGAACTTCGGCTCCAGCAACCAGCCGAGCGCGGTGAAGATGCGCCGCACGCTCGACCTGCTGCGCGTCCAGGCCCCCTGGCTCGAAGTCGATGGAGAGATGCACGGCGACGTGGCGCTCGACGGCAAGCAGCGCGCGGCCGTCATGCCGCACAGCGCCCTGGCCGGCGACGCCAACCTGCTGGTATTCCCGAACCTGGACGCGGCCAACATTTCCTACAACCTGCTCAAGACCGCAGCGGGCGGCAACATCGCCATCGGCCCGGTGCTGCTGGGCGCGGCCAAACCTGTGCACATCCTCACCGCCAGCGCCACCGTCCGACGCATCGTGAACATGACAGCGCTGACCGTGGCCGACGCCAACGCCGAACGCTGAGTGCATCGGCGACAGCGGTCGCTAACTTCACTGCCGAATAATTCCCCCAAGCGCCTGCTCAATAATTGAGCAGGCGCTTGCTATTTGTGCATCCGTGGTGCACACTGGCGGGCTTGAATTTGCGGGTTAACCCCAAGGTTGATCCCTGATTCGGCCCCTCGCTCTTTTCCTGTGGTGCCCCTTCGGTCACCGTTTCATTCATGGCCTCGATCTCGTTGTCTGTGTCCCGATTTGCCGTCGCCGGCATGCTGCTGGCGGCATTGGCGACCGGGGCCGACGCCCGGGATACCCGAGACATTGACCGGACGGCAGCGCGGCAGCCGACCCAGGAATCGATCGCACTGCGCGAATTGCCACCCCAAGGTCAGCGGACCTATCGGGCAATTTTCGCGGGCGGGCCGTTCCCTCATGAGAAGGACGGCACGGTGTTCGGCAACCGCGAGCGCCTGTTGCCTTCCGCGCGCCGCGGGCACTACCGCGAATACACGGTCGATACGCCGGGCGCACGCAACCGGGGTGCCCGACGCATCGTGTGCGGCGGCGAGCGCCAGGCGGCGCCCGATGCGTGCTGGTACACGGCAGACCACTATGCGAGTTTCAGGCGGATTTCGCCATGACCGATGAACTGGATGAGGGCGGCGCCCCAGCGCGCCCCCAAGAAATGATGACGACGACAACCATGGAAAGACCAGCGGAGATGACCTTATCCCTTCGTGCCGTGCGACCCAACATCGTGCAGTCGATTCGCGCCTTCCGCGTGAACGACCTGCAGGATGCCGCGAACGCGTCCGGGCAGCACTTCCTGTATGCGAACCTGGCCAACGCCCAGTCGAAGCAGGACGTGCTCGACCTCATCGCACAGCAGTTCACCTTCCCGGCCCACTTCGGGAAGAACTTCGACGCGCTGTACGACTGCATGACGGACCCTTTGCATAAATCGGGCCCGCAGCCAGGCTTCGTGGTGGTGCTGGAGCAGATTCCGGCCAATGCCAAGTTCGACAAGGAAGCCCGCGAACAGCTGCTCGACATCTTCCGCGACGCCTCCGACTACTGGGGCGACCGGAAGATCCCGTTCAGGTGCTTCTATTCTTTTCTGTAGCCCGTTCTGCATCCACCAGCCAAGCAGAACGGGCGACCGAGGCTCCAGAGGGTAGCGCGCCGCCCGCCGGCATCGACATCGCGCCCGTCGATCCCAACGCAGAGAAGATGCCGACCGACAAGTTGGTCGACGTGTCGCCGCTGGCGCTGCGCATGAGCAGCCCCTTCAACGCGGGATACTGGCTCGCCGCAGCCTGATGAAGGAAGCCCGTCGACGACGGGCTTTCTTCTGTGCGCCGCTCAAGACGCGGGCGAGGGTGAGGGCGGAACCGCCTGCGCCAGCGCCACGTACTCGGCCACCGGCACTTCCTCGGCACGGCGCTGCGCGTCGAAGGGCCCGCCGAAGCCGTGCTCGTCCAGCCACCGGCCCAGCGTATGCCGCAGGATCTTGCGGCGCTGGCTGAAGGCGATCTGCACGATCTCGCCGAGCCGCGCCGCGTCGAGCACCGGCGGCTGCGCGAACGGCACCATGCGCACCACGGCGCTGTCCACGCGCGGCGGCGGCTCGAAGCTCTCCGGCGGCACGAACAGAATATTCTCCATCGCATAGCGCCACTGCAGCATCACGCTCAGCCGGCTGTAGTCGGACGTGGCCGGCCGCGCCACCATGCGGTCGATCACTTCCTTCTGCAGCATGAAATGCTGGTCGGCGATCAGGTGCGCGTAGCCGAGCAGATGGAAAAGAATCGGCGTGGAGATGTTGTAAGGCAGGTTGCCCACCACGCGCAGCGGCTTCGGCGGATCGCCGGCGAGCCGGGCTGCCAGCGCGGCGAAATCGACCTTGAGCACATCGGACTCGATCACGTCGAGCTGGCCGTGCTCCCGCAGCCGCCTGGCCAGGTCGCGGTCGAGCTCGATCACCGTGAGCCGGCCCAGCCGCTCGACCAGCGGCTGCGTGAGCGCCGCCAGGCCAGGGCCGATCTCGACCATGGCATCGCCCGGCTGCGGCGCGATGCCCTGCACGATCGCGTCGATGATCCCGCCGTCCGACAGGAAGTGCTGGCCGAAGCGCTTGCGCGCAATGTGCTGGGCCATCAGGCCGGGTGCTTCATTTATTGGGGCGGCTCGCGCAGCTCGACGTAGGCACGCCCGCGGGTTTCCTGCACCCAGGTCTCGAAGGCCTCGTCCATCTTCTTGTCCTTCAATACCGCGCGCGCGGCTTCGCGCTGCTCGGTCTGGCTCAGCTTGGCCTCACGCCGGCCCAGCACCTGGATCAGGTGAACGCCGAAGCGCGACACGATGGGGTCGCTGATCTGCCCGGGGGCGAGGCGGTCCATCGCCTCCTCGAATTCGGGCACGAACTGGCCGGGGCGGCCCCAGCCGAGGTCGCCGCCCTCCTTGGCGCTGCCGTCCTCCGAGTTGTCGCGCGCCAGACCGGCGAAGTCGGCGGTGCCGGCCTGAATGCGCCGCTTGAACTCAGCGAGCTGCGCGATGGCCTGGGCGGTGCTGCGCTGCTGGTCGTTGCGCAGCAGGATGTGGCGCACCTGCGTCTGCGTGACGACACCTTCCGCCGCACCGGCGCGGCCCTTGGCCAGCACCTTGATCACATGGAAACCGGCGCCCGAACGCACCGGGCCGACGATGCCATTGACCGGCGTGGTCTGGGTGGCCTCGACGAACAGGGGCGGATAGCGGTCGGCCGACCGCAGGCCGAGCACGCCGCCGCTGGCCCGGTCGGGCGAATCGGAATTCTCGCGCGCCAGCTTGGCGAAATCCTCGCCGCCGATGGCGCGCTGGGCCAGGCCCTGCGCCTTCTGCTGCAGCGCCTTGACCTGCGCTTCGCTGGCATCCTCCGGCACGGCCACCAGCACGTGCGCAAGGTTGAGTTCGGGCGACAGCGCCGCGTTGCCGCTGCGCTGCTCCTGCAGGAACTGCTCGACCTCGGTGTCGCTGACCTTGACGCGGGAATTGACCTCGCGCTCCCGCACCCGGGTCAGCGTGAGCTGATCGCGCAGGTCGGCACGGAACTCCTGCTTGCTCACGCCGTCGGCCGCGATGCGGCGGTAGAGCTCGTCGAGGCTCACCTGGTTCTGCCGCGCCACCATCTGCTCGGCCTGGTCGACGGCGAGGTCGTCGACCTTGATGCCGGCTTCCTTGGCCACTTGCAGCTGCGCGCGTTCGGAGATGAGCCGCTCGAGCACGAGGCGGTTCAGTTCAGGGCGCGGCAGGCGCTGCGCCTCGGGGTTCTGCTGAAGGATGCGCGTTGCACGCTTCTGCACCTCGGTATTGGTGATCGGTTCGGAATTGACCAGGGCCACGATGTACTCGGCCGACCGCTGCCCGGTGACTGGCGCCGCCGGCACTGCGGCACCCGGTGCGGTCGCGTTCACACGCGGCCCGCCGCGCATGATGTCGGTGATGCCGGTGCCGCCGCTCGGGCGCAGGCCGAGGCCTTGTGCCTGCGCGGCCGATGCGAGCATCAGTGCGCCCAGGCAGGCTCCGATGGCGGTGGAACGGAGGAGTTTCATGGGTTGGGTTGGCTCAGTCGTAATTGGTGAAGCGGCTCGGTGTCTCGCCGGGCTGGCGCAGCGGCTGGTAGCGCTGAATGTTCTGCGACAGCGTCTTCAGGGGGCTCGCGCCGACGGCCGCGAAGCCGACGAACTCGATCTGGAACATGATCCGGGTGGCTGCTGTGACCTGTCCGGTGGACAAACGTTCCAGCACCACGCGCCCGATCCAGCAGCAACCATCGTATTCGACGCCGATCACGCCGTCGGTGAGCTTGCTGTCCTTCAGGCTGTAGTTCATGCGGCCCACGGCGTACCAGCGGCCGCCGCCTTCGCCCCGGCCCGGGCCGAGGTTCTTGCCCTTGTCGCCCCACAGGTCGTTGAGCGGCCACTGCCAGCCGATGTCGATCGACTTGCTGCCATCGTTGGCCAAGGTGGTGCTGTCGGCCTGGTAGCGGTACGCGGCATTGATGGTGCGGTACGGCCCCGGGTTGTAACGGGCGGTGACGGTGCTGCGCTCGGACCGCCGGGAGTCGGGGTTGTACTGGACGGTGGTGTCGGCGGTCCACTTCGAGGTCCAGTTGATCTGGGCGCCCACCAGGATGTCGCTGAGCCGGTCGGTGACCGGCGAGACGCCCGGCAGCGTGACGCGCTGGTCGCTGAAGCGGAAGCGCTGGGCCACGCCGAAGCGGGCCGCCTCGGCACCGGTGTCGGGGTCGATCAGGCGGGTGCTGACGCCGGCCGTCAGCATGTTGCTGTCGGAGATGCGGTCGTTGCCGGAGAAGGCGTTCTCGGTGTAGATCGTCGCGAAGTTGAAGTCGTTGGCGGCGGTGTCGTACACCGGCAGCTGGCTCTGGTCGCGGTACGGTGTGCGCACGTAGAACAGGCGCGGCTCCAGCGTCTGCCGGAACGAGCGGCCGAACAGGCTGGTGTCGCGCTCGAACACCATCCCGCTGTCGATGCTGAAGGTCGGCACCGTGCGGCTCGCCGAGTTCGACCCGTTGGCCAGCGATCCGTCGAACTGGTAGGACGTCGCGTGCAATTGCACCTTCGGGATGACGAAGGTGCCCGGCGTGATCCAGGGCCGGCTGACCTGCAGGATGCCGAAGGCGCGCTCGCCGTCGGGCTGGCGCTGCCCGTTGAGCATCGGCGCGAACAGCGAGTCGGCCTTGAAGCGGGTGTAGTCCAGCGAGGTGCTGACGTCGAAGCCGTGCCAGTCGTACTGGATGTTGTTCGCCGTGAGCTGCGGCATGCGGTCGTAGGGCGGCGTGATCGGCGAGAGCGAATACTGCAGCGTCTGGTAGGACAGCGCGCGCACCTGGCCGTACCAGTCGCCCTTGCTCCAGTTGAGCGCGGCCTCGCTGTCGAGCAGGCGGGAACTCAGGGTCGGCGTGCGGGAGAAGTCGCGCCAGTAGTCGTTGTCGCTCACCCGGTTGATGCGCAGCGTGCCGGTGAGGCCATCGAGCCCGAAGGGCTTCGGATCGAAGGTCTGGTTGTGGGTGGTCCAGAGGCCCCAGCGATCACGCTTGCGCAGCTGGTCCGACGGCATGTAGTCGGCACGCAAGGTACCGCTGTAGGAGTTCTCCAGGTAGCGGAACTCGCTGCCCAGGTTGATGCCGCGCTTGGTCATGAACGTCGGCGTCAGCGTCGCATCGCGGTTCGGTGCGATGTTCCAGTAGTAGGGCATCTGCAGCTCGATGCCGTTGACGCTGTCCACGCCGAAGACCGGTGGCAGCAAGCCGCTCTTGCGCTGGTTGTTCAGCGGGAAACTGATCGACGGCAGCGCGGGCGAGCTGATACCCATGAAGCTCAGGCGCGCGTCGGTCGCGATGCCGACGCTCTCCTCGGTGTCGGTGGTCAAGGTGGCGGCGGTCAGCAGCCAGGCCGGCATCCAGCCCGGATAGTCTTCGCGCCGGCAGGTGGTGTAGGTCGCATGCCGCGCCACCGAGACGTTCGCGTCGACGAAGTCGATGCGGTCGGCGTTGCCGTTGCCCCCGGTTTCGAGGAACTGGTAGCGCACGTTGTTGAAGAAGCCCTCGAAGGTCTCGACCTTCAGCTGCAGCTCCGGTCCCTCGTAGACGTTGCCGCCCTGGTTCACCCGCACGTTGCCCTGCGCCTTGGCGAGGTCGTCGGGCTGGTAATACTCGAGGCGGTCGGCATGGATCACGGTGTCGCCGCGCCGCAGCGAGGCGTTGCCCTCGACCACGGTCTCCAGATCGGGCCGGCCCGAGATGCGGTCGCCGTCGACGAAGCTGGGGCGCAGGCCGCGCTCGGTGGTCGGGATCGTTTCGACCAGTTGCGGCGTGCGCCGCAGCTGCAGCGGCGCGTCGATCCAGGCAGCGTCCTGTGCGAACGCGCCCTGGGCCTGCCACAGTGCCAGCGTCAGGATGGCGAGCGGCAGGGGCGGGCGCACCGGCCGGCTCATTCGCCGCTCCGCCCGGCCGCGCCCGCTGCCCGGGTCGCCCGCATCGCATCAGGCAGCAGGGGCACGGCGGGCCAGGCACCAGGGCTTTTCAATTCGAACATGGGCAGGAGCGTCACGGATCGTCGAGGGGAAAGGGGGCTGCGAACCGGGATGTTCGCAGAAGGCCGGGGAAGGCGATTTGTAGAATCGATTATCCATGACCGCATCCCCGCACCCGGCCGCCGGCGCCACCCCTTCCATCGCCTGGAGCGACCCGGCCCGCGCAGAGGCCTTCGGGCGCTGGCTCGCGCGCATCGGGCCGGCCCACCGCCTGTTGCCGGAAACGGTGCGCCTCGCGTCGGCCGACGCCAGCTTCCGACGCTATTTCCGCATCGACACCACGGACGACGCACGCACCCGCATCGTGATGGACGCCCCGCCCGACAAGGAGGACAGCGCGCCCTTCGTCGATGTCGCCCGGCGCATGAAAGACGCCGGCGTGAAGGCGCCGCAGGTGCTCGACTGGGACGTGGCCGACGGCTTCCTGCTGCTCGACGACCTGGGCAGCCGCACCATGCTCGATATGATCGACCCGTCGAACGCCGACGCGAACCGCCCGCTGTACGGCCAGGCCATCGACGCGCTGATCGCCTGGCAGCTGGCGTCCAAGCCCGACGTGCTGCCGCCCTACGACCGCGCGCTGCTCGAACGCGAGCTGGCGCTGTTCCCGCAGTGGTACATCGCGCAGCACCGCGGCGTCGCGGTCGAGGGCCAGCTCAAGGAGCGGCTCGACCGCGCCTTCCAGGCCATCGTCGCGCACAACCTCGCTGCGCCCAGAGTCTACGTGCACCGCGACTTCATGCCGCGCAACCTGATGGTGGCCGACGACGGCGGGCCGCTGGGCGTGCTCGACTTCCAGGACGCGGTCTACGGCCCCATCACCTACGACATCGCCAGCCTGATGCGCGACGCCTTCCTGAGCTGGGACGAAGAATTCGTGCTGGACATCACCGTGCGTTACTGGCAGCGGGCGCGCAAGGCCGGGCTGCCGGTGCACGAGGACTTCGGCGAGTTCTACCGCGCCGTCGAATGGATGGGCCTGCAGCGCCACCTGAAGGTCGCGGGCATCTTCGCGCGGCTGACCCTGCGCGACGGCAAGCCGAAATACCTGGCCGACACGCCGCGCTTCATCGCCTACATCCGCACCACGGCCAGCCGCTACACCGAACTCACGCCGCTGCTGCGCGTGATCGACGAGGTCGAGGGTACGCAGCCGCTGGTCGGCTTCGCCTACGGCCGGGTCTGAGGTGCCGCGCTTCCACTGCGCCGTTCCCCTGCAGGCCGGGCTGGCGCTCGCACTGCCGCCCGGCGCCGCGCGCCATGTGCAGGTGCTGCGGATGCAGCCCGGCCAGGCGCTGACGCTGTTCGACGGCCGCGGTGGCGAATACGCCGCGGTGGTGGAGCGCATGGGCCGCAGTGAGGTCGCGGTGAACGTCGGCGCGCACGACCCGGTCGAGCGCGAAGCGCCGCAGGCCGTGCACCTCGCGCTGGGCATGCCGGCCAACGACCGCATGGACTGGCTGGTCGAGAAGGCCACGGAGCTCGGCGCCACGAGCATCCAGCCGCTGATGACCGCCCACGGCGTGCTGCGCCTGGCCGGCGAGCGGGCCGAGAAGAAGCGCGCCCACTGGGAAGCCATCGCCATCGCCGCCTGCGAGCAATGCGGCCGCAACCGCGTGCCGCTGATCCACCCGGTGCGCGGCTACGCCGACTGGCTCGGCGATGCACAGGCGGACGACAGCATGCAGCGCGTCGTTTTGAGCCTGGCGCCTGGCACGCAGCCGCTGGTCGAACTGACAGCCACCGGCGCTTGGCAAGTGCTCAGCGGCCCGGAAGGCGGTCTCAGCGCCGACGAAGAAGCACGCGCGCTGGCGCAGGGCTTCCGCCCGGCCCGGCTCGGCCCCCGCGTGCTGCGCGCCGAAACCGCAGCGCTCGCGGCGCTGACGCTGCTGGGCGGGGCATGAGCGCTGTCGTCGTCCGGCCATCGCGCCTGCGGCACTGCTTCCACCGCATGCCCGCCCTGCTGGCCAGCCTCTGCCTGGCAAGCGCCGCGCAGGCCCAGCACTTCGCGCCGAAGTCCATGGCCGACAGGACGGTGCGCCCGGAGGTCCGGCTCGCCTTCACGCGGCTGCTGGCCGCGCCCGTCGTGCAGCGCGCGCTGGACGCGGTGCGCGACGACCACCTCAACACCATCGATGACCTGCGGCTGCTCACCGAGATCGAGGCGCCGCCCTTCAAGGAACAGAAGCGCGCCGAAGCCTTCCTGGCGCGCTTGAAGGCGCTGGGCCTGTCCCATGCAACGATCGATGGCGAAGGCAACGTGCTGGGCCTGCGCAAGGGCCGCGGCAAAGGTCCGACGCTGCTGGTGTCGGCGCACCTCGACACGGTGTTCCCGGCCGGCACCGACGTGCGCGTGCGCGAGCGCGACGGCCGTCTCTACGCGCCCGGCATCTCGGACAACACGCGCGGCCTCACGGTGCTGCTGTCGTGGCTGCGCGTGCTGAACGAGCAGAAGGTCCAGACCGAGGGCGACCTGCTGTTCGCCGCGAGCGTCGGCGAGGAGGAACTGGGCAACCTGCGCGGCATGAAGCGCATCTTCGCGGAGCATCCCGAGATCGACGGCATGGTCGGCCTCGAACCGGCGCCCGACGGCAGCGTGCTGGTGGCCGGCACCGCGAGCCGCCGCCACGAGATCGTTTTCAACGGGCCCGGCGGCCACAGCTTCGGCGCCTTCGGCCGGGTGCCCAGCGCCATCCACGGCATGGGCCGGGCCATCGCGAAGATCGCCGATCTGAAGACGCCCAGTTTCCCGCGCACGACCTTCACCGTGGGCACGGCGAGCGGTGGCACGGCCGTCAACGTCATCGCAGCCGAGGCCCGTATGGCGATCGACATCCGCTCGGACGCGCCAGCCGAACTCCGGGTGCTCGAGCGCCGGATCTTCGAGGCCGTCGACGCCGCGGTGCGCGAGGAGAACGCCCGCGCCCGTACCGACACGCTGCGCGCCACGCACCGCCTGGTGGGCGAGCGCCCCGGCGGCCGCACACCGAGCGACGCCGTGATCGTCGAGGCGGCGGTGCGAGCCAACGCCAGCGTGGGCCTGCGCACCCTGCTGCGCGGCGGCAGCACCGACGCCAACGTGCCGATGTCGCTGGGCATCCCGGCCATCGTGGTCGGCGGCGGCGGGCTGACCGGCGGCTTCCACGCCCTGGACGAATGGATCGACCTGCACGAAGCCTGGCGCGGCGCGCAGAATTCGCTGCTCACGGTGCTGGGCCTGGTGGGTGTGCAACAGGTGAGTGCGCCCCTGCTGGCCAGGCGGTCGACCGCCAACTGAGTCACGCACGCGGCAGATACCAGAGGGCCGACGGGTTCCCAGGCCATGCGCGGACGCGCACAATCGACGCCTTTCGTTCACATATCCATCAAGGAACACGTCATGGGATTGCTCGACTCGATGCTCGGTCAGGTGCTCGGCGGCTCGCAGGGCGGGCAGGGTGATCTCGCCGGTGCGCTCGGCGGCCTGCTCGGCAACAGCGGCGGGCCCGAAGGCCTGGGCGGCCTGGTCTCGAAGTTCGAACAGGCCGGCCTGGGCGACGTCATCGGCTCGTGGATCGGCAAGGGCGAGAACGCGCCCGTCTCCGGCGGCCAGCTGAACGACGTGCTGGGCAGCGACGCGATCTCGGCCATCGCCGGCAAGCTGGGCATCAGCCCGGGCATGCTGCTGCCGATGCTGGCCACGCTGCTGCCCTCGCTGATCGACCGGCTCACACCGAACGGCCAGATCCCCGAGCAGGGCGTCGGCACCAACGAAGAGCTGCTGTCCTCGCTGAGCGGCCTGTTGCAGAAGCGCTGAAGGCGCGGCGCCCGCCGGCCAGCACCGACCCATGAACCGCAAGCTCTGGCTGCTGGCCGCCTGCCAGGGCCTCTTCCTCACCAACAACGTCACCTTCATCGCCATCAACGGACTGGTGGGCCTGAGCATGGCGCCGCGTGCCTGGATGGCCACGCTGCCGGTGATGGGCTACGTGGTCGGCGGCGCGCTTTCCACCGGCCTGGTCGCGCGCACGCAGCAGCGCTATGGCCGCCGCCTGTCGTTCCAGATCGGCCTGGGCGTAGCCTTCGCGGCGGCGCTGCTGTGCGCACTGGCAGCCGTCAGCCGCAACTTCTGGCTGCTGACCCTGGCCACGGTCATCGCCGGTTACTACAACGCCAACGCCGGCCTCTACCGCTTCGCAGCCGCCGAACTCACGCCGCCCGATGGCCGCGAGAAAGCCGTGTCGATCGTGATGGCGGGCGGGCTCATCGGCGCGGTGGCCGGGCCGAACCTCGCGAGCGCCACGCGCGACGTGCTCGCCGTGCCCTTCGCCGGCGCCTACCTCGCGCTGGCCGGCGTCGCCCTGCTCGCCATGGCGGTGATGCACTTCATCGAGTTCCCGGCCCTGCCAGCCACGCAGCGTGCGAACGGCGGCCGGCCGCTGCGCGAGATCATTCGGCAGCCGGTGTTCGCGGTGGCTGCGCTCTCGGGCGCGCTGGGCTTCGGCGTGATGAACCTGCTGATGGCCGCCACGCCGCTCGCCATGCAGATCTGCAGCCTGCCGTTCCCGGACGTGGCCTTCGTGCTGGAGTGGCACGTGATCGGCATGTTCGCGCCGGGCTTCTTCACCGGCCACCTGATCCGGCGCTTCGGTGCGCTGCCGGTGATGGGCGTGGGGCTGATGCTGCAGCTGGGCTGCATCGCCGTGGCGCTGTCGGGCGTGGACCTGCACCAGTTCCTGGTCGCGCTGTTTCTGCTCGGCGTGGGCTGGAATTTTCTGTTCACCGGCAGTACGACGCTGTCGCTGGGCACCTACACGCCGGAAGAGCGCGACCGCGCACAGGGCGCGTTGAACTTCAGCGTGTTCGCGACCGTGGCCGTCACCTCGCTGGCCTCGGGCGTGCTGGTGACGACGCAGGGCTGGCAGTGGCTGAATATCGGCTCGCTGGTGCCGGTGGCGATGATCGCCGCGGCCCTGCTGTGGCTGGCGCGCCGGCAGGCCGTGGCACGGCGCGCGGCCGCACCGGCCTGACCGGCGATCGAACTCAGGCGGCGACCGGCTCGGCCTGCGCCCGGCGGTGCGCCACCGGCAGCGCGGCGATCACCTCGGCCACCGCCGCCGTCAGCTTCTTCGCATAGGGCACGTGCAGGAACTCGTTCGGGCCGTGCGCGTTGCTCTTGGGGCCCAGCACGCCGCAGACCATCATCTGCGCGGTCGGGAAGCCCGCACTGAGCATGTTCATCAACGGGATCGTGCCGCCCTGGCCGATGTAGCCGCAGGGCGCGCCGAAGTGCGCCTGCGACGCGGCGTTGAGCGCCTGCTCGAACCACGGCGTGATGGCGGGCGCGTTCCAGCCGGTGGCGCCGCCGCCTCCCTCGAAGGTGACCTTGGCCTGGTAGGGCGCGTTGTCTTCGAGCAGTGCCTTGAGTTCCTGCACCGCGCGGTCGGCATCGACCAGCGGCGGCAGGCGCAGCGACAGCTTGAAGGCGGTGTACGGGCGCAGCACGTTGCCCGCGTCCTTCAGGGCCGGGAAGCCGTCGGCGCCGGTGACCGACAGCGTCGGCTTCCAGGTGCGGTTGAGCAGCGCCTCGACCGGGTCGGTGGTGGTGGGCAGCGCGAAGGTGGTCGAGCCACCGCAGTCGTAGTGCGCCCAGGGGAAGCGCTTGAACAGCTCGTCGCCCAGGATGCCGGCGGTGACGCGCGCCTGCGCCAGCCGGTCGGCCGGCACCTCGCAATGGAAGCTCGCCGGCAGCAGGCGGCCGGTCGCGCTGTCTTCCAGGCGGTCGAGCACCTGCCGCATGATGCGGAAGCTCGACGGCACCAGGCCCGAGGCATCGCCGGAGTGGATGCCCTCGGTCAGCACCTCGACCTTGAGCATGCCGCCGGCCATGCCGCGCAGCGACGTGGTGAGCCACAGCTGGTCGTAGTTGCCGGCGCCGGAGTCGAGGCAGATCACCAGGCTCACGTCGCCCAGCCGGTCCTTCAGAGCCGTGACGTAGGGCAGCAGGTCGTACGAGCCGCTTTCCTCGCACGTTTCGATGAGGCCGACGATGCGCGGGTGCGCGGCGCCCTGGGCCTTGAGTGCCTGCAGTGCAGCGATGCTGGCGTACACCGCATAGCCGTCGTCGGCGCCGCCACGGCCGTAGAGCAGGCCGTTCTCGTACTTCGGCGTCCAGGGGCCGAGGTCGTTGCGCCAGCCGGTGAACTCGGGTTGCTTGTCGAGGTGGCCGTACATCAGCACCGTGTCGCCCATGTCGGTGCCGGTGGCCGGCACTTCGAAGAACAGCACCGGCGTGCGGCCCGGGAGACGCACGATCTCGAGCGTCAGGCCCTCGACCTTCTGCGCCTCGACCCAGGCCGCGGCGTTGCGCAGCACGGTCTCGAGGTAGCCGTTGGCGGACCATTCCTTGTCGAAGCCCGGCGACTTGGCCGGGATCGCGATGTAGTCGGTGAGCTGGCGCAGGATGTCGGTGTCCCACTTCGTGGTGACGTCGGACAGGGCACGCTCGGCGTCGAGCGCGCCGGCGGGCATTGGTCCAGTTTCGCGGTGCAGGGGGGCGTTCATCGGGGTTCTCCGCTGAAGGGAATCGAGGGAAAAAGCATTGTGCGCCTGCGGCCGCGCCGCGTAGAGTGCGCAGTCCCAATCCCGACTCGACATGAAGGAGCGCGCGATGAGCAGCAGCAAGGCGACCGACCGCATCCGCGTGGGCATCGGCGGCTGGACCTACGAGCCCTGGCGCGACAACTTCTACCCCGCCGACCTGCCGCAGAAGCAGGAGCTGCATTACGCGAGCCGGCAGGTCACCGCGATCGAGGTCAACGGCACCTACTACAGCACCATGAAGCCCGAGAGCTTCCGCAAGTGGCACGACGAGACGCCCGACGGCTTCGTCTTCTCGCTGAAGGCGACGCGCTATGCGACCAACCGCAAGCTGCTGGCGAGCGCGGGCGAATCGGTCGCGCGCTTCGTCGACAGCGGCATCACCGAATTGAAGGACAAGCTGGGCCCGATCGTCTGGCAGTTCATGCCGACGAAGGTCTTCGATGCGGAGGACTTCGCGGCCTTCCTCGCGCTGCTGCCGAAGAAGGCGGGCAGCCGCACGCTGCGCCATGTGATGGACGTGCGGCATGAGAGCTTCATGACGGCCGACTACCTCGCGCTCGCGCGCGACCACGGCGTCGCGACGGTGTTCACCGACTCGGACAAGTTCCCGTCCTTCGCCAACCTGACGGCCGACTTCGCCTATGCGCGCCTGATGAACAGCGACGCGAAGCTCAAGAGCGGCTACGCGCCGAAGGCCCTGGCGGCCTGGGCCGCGCGTGCGCAGCAGTGGGCCGATGGCGGGGCGCCGGACGATCTGCCGCGCGTGGAGAGCGCCGACGATGTCGCGGCCAAGTCGCGCGACGTGTTCGTCTTCTTCATCAATGGCGCCAAAGAAAAAGCACCCGCCGCGGCGGGTGCCTTGATTGCGAAGCTGGGCGCCTGATCAGGCGGCCTGCAACGCGGGCTTCTTCGACTCCGACGCGCTGAAGGTGATCTCGCCGGAAAGCTGGCCGCCTTCCTCGATCACGATCTTGCCGTAGCGGATCTTGCCGGTGACCTTGCCGGTCGAATGGATGACGAGCTTCTCGCGCACCGTGAGGTTGCCGTCGAACACGCCGCGGATCTCGGCGATGTCGATCTCGGCCGAGCCCTTGAACTCGCCCTGCTCGGCGATCTGGATCACGCGCGAGTCCATCGTGGCTTCGACCAGGCCTTCGACCACCAGCGTGTCGCAGTCGGTGATCTCGACACCCTTGAGCTTGATGTTCGGGCCGACGGTCAGCTTGCTGCCGCCTTCCTTGGCCGCCGGTGCGGTCGCAGCCGGCGTCGTGGGCGTCAGGGCCGAAGGCGTGACGGGCGTGCCGGCGAGATTGGTGCCACCGCCGACGAGCGGCGCAGGACGGGAATTGAAGTTGTCGGTGTCGCGGTCACGCTTGCCGAAGAAGGGGGACTGTGAAGCCAAGACTTACTCCTCTGGAAACGGCCTATCGTAAGAAGGCCACGCACCATGCTGGCACTTTTTTCCGAAAGATTGGTAACGAGATCATTCGCCTGGCCCGGCGTTGGGTACTTTCGATGTGCTTCGAAGGCGCGCAACGACAATGCGTCGGCCTCGCCCCGTCCTCCTCACCGACCCATGCCCAAGAAATCTTCGCCCCGTTCCGCTGTCGCGGGTCCGGTCATCGCCGACGAAGTGCCGGTCGAGATCCGCTTCGGCAAGCCCGAGCACGGATGGCGCCTGAAGCTCTATGCGGTCATCTTCGAATCCGAGACGCGCGCGGGCCGATGGTTCGACCTGGCGCTGATCGCGGTCATTCTCGTGAGCGTCGGGGTCGTGGTGCTCGACAGCGTGCAGCCGATCCGCGCGCGCTGGGGCGCGGTCTTCGGCGTGTTCGAGTGGTTCTTCACCATCGTCTTCACGCTCGAGTACATCGCGCGCCTCGCCTGCGTGAAGCGGCCGATACGCTATGCGATGAGCTTCTATGGCGTGGTGGACCTGCTGGCGCTGCTGCCGACGTACCTGGCGATCCTGATGCCCGAGCTGTCGGTGCTGATCGACGTGCGCATCCTGCGGCTGCTGCGCGTCTTCCGCATCTTCAAGATGTCGCGTTACGCGGCCGAGTACCGCACGCTGGTGGCCGCACTGGCCGCGAGCCGCCGCAAGATCATGGTGTTCGTCGGTTTCGTGCTGATGGTCGTGCTGGTGCTGGGCACGCTGATGTACGTGGTCGAAGGGCCGCAGCACGGCTTCACCAGCATCCCCGTGGCGGTGTACTGGGCGATCTCGACCATGACCACCGTCGGCTTCGGCGATCTGGTGCCCAAGACCGACATCGGCCGCGCGATCGCGTCGGTGATGATGCTGCTGGGCTGGGGCGTGCTGGCCGTGCCGACGGGCATCGTCTCGGCCGAGATGGTGCGTTATGGCCGGGATGCGGCGCCTGCGCTCACGGGTGGCCACGGGCTGTTGGCGGACGCATTGCACGTCGCACCGGACACGCGCAGTTGCACGGACTGCGGTACCGGCCAGCACACCGCCGACGCCCGCTTCTGCCGCTGCTGCGGACGCGCGCTGGATTGAGAGGCTGAGCGTTCAGGCGTCCGCGTCGGCCCAGACGGCGCGGCCCTGCGAGGCATCGTCGATGCGCGCCACGAGCGCGACGGCATCGGCCTCGACCACCTGGAAGGTGCAGCGAACGAGCGTGCCGTGCTCGACGGCCCCCAGCGATGCACCGGCTGCGGCCAGCTCGCGGCGCAGCATGCCTTCCATCGCATAGGGCACGCTGCACGACAGCGTTCGCAGCCGCTGCAACGGCAGCTTGGTCGCCCCCAGCAGCGCCTGCGCCACCGCGTCGGTGTACGCGCGCACCAGGCCGCCCGCACCGAGCTTCACGCCGCCGAAGTAGCGCACCACCGTCGCGAGCACGCCTTCGAGGTCCTGGTGTCGCAGCACCTCGAGCATCGGCCGGCCGGCCGTGCCGCCGGGCTCGCCGTCGTCGTTGGCCGCCGATTGCCCGCCGGCCATCAGGGCCCAGCAGACATGGGCCGCGCCGGGATGCGCGGCACGCAGGTCGTTCACGACGCGCAGGGCGGCTTCGCGGTCGGCCACCGGCTGCACGCAGCCAATGAAGCGGCTCTTCTTGATGACGAGTTCGCTGTGCACCGCGGCGGCGAGCGTCTGCGCCATGGCTCGGCCTCTCAGGCCCGCTGGAACTTGAAGACGGCGGTGCCGGCGCGTGCGTTCGGCAGCCAGCGCACCTCTCGGCCCTCCTGCACCCCGAAGGCATCGAGCACGCGCAGCTTGTTCTTGCCTGCGAGCACCTCGAAATCCTTGAAGGTGCCGACGCGGATGTTGGGCGTGTCGTACCACTGGTAGGGCAGGCGGCGCGTCACCGGCATGCGGCCGCGCGCGATGCTCAGGCGGTTGGGCCAGTGCGCGAAGTTGGGGAAGGCGACGATGCCGATCCGGCCCACACGCGCCGTCTCGCGCAGCATGACCTCGGCATTGCGCAGGTGCTGCAGCGTGTCGATCTGCAGGACGACATCGAACGACGCGTCGTCGAACATCGCGAGACCCTCGTCGAGGTTCAGCTGAATCACATCGACGCCGCGGCGGATGCACTGGAGCACATTGCCGTCGGCGATCTCCACCCCGTAGCCGCTGCAGCCGCGCTCGCGCTGCAACAGGTCGAGCAGGGCGCCGTCGCCGCAGCCAAGGTCGAGCACGCGCGCGCCTTCGGGTACCAACTTGGCGATGAGACGTTGGGTGTCGATGTCGCTCATGCTGACGGCTCCGCCGCGACTCGCTCGAAGTAGGAGCGCACCACGCCCATGTAGCGCACGTCGTCGAGCAGGAAGGCGTCGTGGCCGTGCGGTGCGTCGATCTCGGCGTAGCTCACGCTGCGGCGGTTGTCGAGCAGCGCCTTGACCAGCTCGCGGCTGCGCGCGGGCGAGAAGCGCCAGTCGGTGGTGAAGCTCACCAGCAGGAACTTCGCCGTCGCCTTCGCGAAGGCTTCGGTGAGGTCGCCGCCGTGTTCCCGCGCCGGGTCGAAGTAGTCGAGCGCGCGCGTGATCAGCAGGTAGGTGTTGGCGTCGAAGTACTCGCTGAACTTGTCGCCCTGGTAGCGCAGGTAACTCTCGATCTGGAACTCGATGTCCTGCGTCGAATAGCGGTAGCCAGTCCCTGCCAGTTCGCCTTCGACAGCGCTGCGCAATTGACGCCCGAACTTCTCGTTCATCACGTCGTCGCTCAGGTAGGTGATGTGGCCGATCATCCGTGCGATGCGCAGACCGCGCTTGGGGATCACGCCCTGCTCGTAGAAGTGGCCGCCGTGGAAGTCGGGGTCGGTCACGATGGCGCGGCGCGCCACTTCGTTGAAGGCGATGTTCTCGGCCGTGAGGTTGGGGGCGCTGGCCACGACGACTGCATGGCGCACGCGATCGGGGTACTGCAATGTCCACGACAGCGCCTGCATGCCACCGAGGCTTCCGCCCATGACGGCCGCGAGCGTGCGAATGCCGAGCGCATCGAGCAGGCCGGCCTGCGCATCGACCCAGTCTTCGACCGTGACCACCGGGAAGTCGGCGCCGTAGACGCGGCCGGTGGCCGGGTTCACGTGCATCGGCCCGGTCGAGCCGAAGCAGGAGCCCAGGTTGTTCACGCCGATGACGAAGAAGCGGTCGGTGTCGAGCGGCTTGCCCGGCCCGATCATGTTGTCCCACCAGCCTTCGGACTTCGGCTGCCCGGCGTAGACGCCGGCCAGGTGGTGCGACGCATTGAGCGCATGGCAGACCAGCACCGCGTTGCTGCGGTCGGCGTTGAGCGTGCCGTAGGTTTCGTAGGCGAGCGAGTAGTCACTCAGCGACGCGCCGCTGCGCAGGGGCAGCGGCCCGGCAAAGGACATCGATTGCGCAGCGACTTCGAAGGACGACATGGACAAAGAAAAACCCGGCCTCGCCAAAAAACGAGCCGGGTTCGGCCACGGTCTTTAGCTGAATTTGTTAAGCGCCCGCAAGCTGTAGCAAATCGGCGCTGGGCAAGTATAGCCGCGGCGCCCGACCGGCGTCGGCGCCGTCAGCCGACGATCATCACCACGCCCAGCACCCCGAAGATCGCCGCCGAGATGCCGTGGACCAGCTTGATCGGCACGCGCCGCATGATGCGTTCGCCGAGGAAGACCACCGGCGCGTTGGCCAGCATCATCCCGAAGGTCGTGCCGGCGACCACGCCGATGTAGTCGTTCACGAAGCGTGCCGCCAGCATCACGGTGGCGATCTGGGTCTTGTCGCCCATCTCGGCCAGGAAGAAGGCGACGACCGTGGTGCCGAACACGCCGAAGTGCGAGCGCGAGCCGGTGTCTTCCTCGTCGAGCTTGTCCGGGATCAGCATCCACAGCGCCATCGCGATGAAGGCACCGCCGAGCAGCCAGCGCAGGGTCGTAGGCCCCAGCCACTGGGTGACGAAGGCGCCGACCGCGCCGGCAAGGGCATGGTTGACGATGGTGGCGGCGAAGATGCCCAGCACGATCGGCCAGGGTTTGCGAAAACGCGCCGCGAGAACGAGCGCGAGGAGTTGGGTCTTGTCGCCCATTTCCGCCAGGGCGACGATGCCGGTGGCGACGAGAAAAGCTTCCATGATGATGTGGGGGTTCCTCGGCCGAAGCAGACGCAATTGACCACGCAACCCTTCGGCCGAATCCCGAAGTTGCATGGTCAAAGGTCTCGCCAAGTTTCTTACCGTTTGCGCCATGTCCTGTGTGGGGCAGGACAAGTCTGTTGACGCAAACCCTTCTCGCGATGGAAGGCGGCTACTCCCCAATGACCGGACGATTCTAGCGGTGCGCGCCGATCGACTTGTGAGCTGGCACTGACTTTTCAGGTTGAAACCGGCGCCGGCGCCGAGGGGAAAATCCTGCTTGCAAATTTCATATTTCACCCATAATGCACGAGCCTCCCTTCAAATTTTGCCGGGGCGGAAATTGGGTGATCGGTCAGTTTCGCGCGACTCGGCGGTACGCCGGGATGATTGCTTTCGGGACTCCATCGCTTTCTTTGATGTGTTTATGAGGAGTCCCTCGATGGGCAACAAACTGTACGTCGGCAATCTGCCTTACTCGGTGCGCGACGGTGATCTGGAACAGGCCTTCGGCCAATTCGGCGCCGTGACCAGCGCCAAGGTCATGATGGAACGTGACACCGGCCGCTCGAAGGGCTTCGGCTTCGTCGAGATGGGCAGCGATGCCGAGGCGCAAGCCGCGATCAACGGCATGAACGGCCAGCCCCTGGGCGGCCGCAGTGTCGTGGTCAACGAAGCCCGCCCCATGGAAGCGCGCCCGCCCCGTAGCGGTGGCTACGGCGGTGGTGGCGGCGGCTACGGTGGCGGCGGTGGTGGTTATGGCGGCGGCGGCAGTGGCGGGGGAGGCTACGGCGGCGGCGGTGGCCGCAGCGGTGGTGGTGGTGGCGGTTACGGCGGCGGCGGTGGTCGCAGCGGCGGCGGTGGTGGCGATGGCGGTTTCCGCAGCCCCTACGGTGCCGGCCCGCGCGGCGGTGGCGGCCGCAGCGGTGGCGGCGGCGGCTACGGCGGCGGCAACAGCGGCTACTGATCCGCGACGCTCAGTTCAGCAACGAGGCTCCTTTCGAGGAGCCTTTTTCATGTCTGCGTCAGGCCCATCGGCGCTCAGTCATCGCCTCGCCGCTTCTTGCGGCCCCGCCCCTGCACGGCCCGGTCGAACACGGCATTGGGCAGCAGGCGCATGAGCTTTGCGACGACCCCCATCTGCCAGGGAATCACGCGGTAGCTGCGCCCGGCCTCGATGGTGCGGAAGGCCTGGTCGGCGAAATCGTCGGCCCGCATCAGGAAGGGCATGCCGTAGCGGTTGCCCTGCGTGAGGGGCGTGTCGATGTAGCCGGGGCAGATCGTCACGACCTTCACGCCGCTCGCGCGCAGCTCGCCGCGCAGGCTTTCGCAGTAGGCGACGACGCCCGCCTTGCTGGCGCAGTAGGCGCCGTGTCCCGGCAGGCCGCGGATCGCGGCGACGCTGCCGATGCCGACCAAGCGGCCGCTGCCGCGTGCGGCCATGGCGGTGACGAAGGGATGAAAGGTCGCGGCCAGGCCGACGTTGTTGATGGCGAAGGTCTGGGCCAGCACGTCGAGGTCGCCCCGGTCCGCCGTGTCGATGCCGACGCTGATGCCGGCATTGGCGATCACCACGTCGGGCAGCCCTTGCGCGGCGACGCAGCGTGCGCCGAGTTCGGCCATGGCGTCGATCTGCGCCACGTCGGCACCGTAGATGCCGCAGCGGTCGGCGGCGATGCCGCGCCTGGCCACCCAGGCCTCGATCTCCCCGGTGCGGCGCGCGACCAGTGCGAGGTCGTAGCCGGCGTCGTAGAAGCGGCCGGCCAGCGCCTGGCCGATGCCGCTGGAGGCGCCGGTGATGAAGGCCAACGGCCGCGGATTGGCAGCCATGAGAAGGGCTCAGCGCGGCGCGCCGGACGCCGGCGGCACGGCCGACGGCACCAGCTGGCCGCGCACCCGGCCTTGCAGGTTGGCGACGCCGCTCAGGTTGTCGTAGTCGAGCGTGTCGGCGGTGAAGCGGTCGGTGCCGCGGATGAGCGTGACCGGCTTGTTCGAGGTCACGCGCTCGGTGTCGAGGTAGGCATGCAGGAAGTCGCCCCGGAACTCGAGCCGCGGTGCCGTGCGCCCGGCGGCGATGGTCGCCGCCTCCCGCACCACCACCGCATTGCCGAACAACTGCACCTCGCTGCCGTCGCCATTGGACAGGCCGCGGTCTGCCGTGGCTCGCGTGACGAGACCCTCGGGCGAGATCGCACGGATGCGCACCTGGTCGACTTCGAGCGTGTCGTTGTCGGGATAGTGGCGCCCTTCGGTGCCGAAGAGTTCGCTGCGCAGCGCGCCGCTCGGCAGGAAGTTCTTGATGACGAAGCCGCGCATGAAGAAGTCCGGCTCGTGGGTCGGTGCCGCCTTGGCGGTGGGCTCGAGCAGCTTGGGTGCATTGCGCACCAGCCAGTAGGTGCCCAGGGCCAGCAGGGCGGTCACGATGACCGGGAGGTAGATGGTGGCGCGATCGACCGCGTCGCGCAACAGCGCGCGGACCGGCTTCATGCGGCGGGGCCTCGCGCCGCATCGAGCAGGCGCCGGTAGTGCCCGCCGGCCGTCAGCAGCAGATCGCAGAATTCGCGCGCCGCGCCTTCGCCGCCGCGCGCCGCCGTGACGTGATGGGCGACCGCACGCACTTCGGCATGCGCATTGGGCGGTGCCGCACAGAACGCGGCGCGGCAGAGCACCGGCAGGTCGGGCCAGTCGTCGCCGATGGCGGCAGCCTGGGTCCAGCCGAGGCGCAGCTGCGCCAGCATCGCCTCGGCGGCGGGGAGCTTTTCTTCGGTGCCGTAGCGCACATGCTCGATGCCCAGGGCTTCGAGCCGCACGCGCAGCGGCTTGGAGTCGCGCCCGGTGATCACTGCCGGCACGATGCCCGCCGCGCGCAGCAGCTTGAGGCCGTAGCCGTCGAGGATGCTGAAGCGCTTGAGCGTCTCGCCGTGCTCGCTGAAGAACACGCCGCCGTCGGTGAGCACACCGTCGATGTCGAAGAAGGCGATGCGGATGTCCTGCGCCGCCAACAGGGTTTCAGTGGGGAAACGCGTTGCCATCAGATGACCTTCGCGCGCATCAGATCATTGATGCTCAGCGCGCCGATCAGCACCTGGGCCGCGTCGACCACCAGCACGCTGGTGATGCGGTGCTGCTCCATCAGTTCCGCGGCTTCCACGCCCAGCGCGTCGGCGCGGATGGTGCGCGGCCTGGCGTGCATCACGTCGGCCGCCGTCAGTGCCCGCAGGTCGGCGCCGGTCTCGATCAGGCGGCGCAGGTCGCCGTCGGTGAAGACGCCGATGGCCCGGCCTTCGGCGTCGACCACCGCGGCGGCGCCGAGGCCCTTGGAGCTCATCTCGCGCATCAGGTCGCTGAAGGTGGCGGTGGGCGGCACGCGCGGCACGTCGTCGCCCGAGCGCATCAGGTCGCTCACCAGCGTGAGCAGCTTGCGCCCGAGCGCGCCGCCCGGGTGCGAGCGGGCGAAGTCTTCGGCGCCAAAGCCGCGGGCGTCGAGCAGCGCCACCGCCAGCGCGTCGCCCATCGCCATCTGCGCGGTGGTGCTGGCGGTCGGGGCGAGGTTGAGCGGGCAGGCTTCCTTCTCGACGCCGCTGTCGAGCACGAGGTCGGCGTGGCGCGCGAGCATCGAGTCGCGCCCGCCGGTGATCGCGATCAGCGGCACGCCCTGACGCTTGACGACCGGCAGGATGGCGGCGAGTTCGTCGCTCTCGCCGCTGTTGGAGATGGCCAGCACCAGGTCGACCGCCTTGATCATGCCGAGGTCGCCGTGGCTGGCCTCGGCCGGGTGCACGAACATCGCCGGCGTCCCGGTCGACGCCAGGGTCGCGGCGATCTTGCGGCCGACATGGCCGCTCTTGCCCATGCCCATCACGACCACCCGGCCACGCACCTCGAGGATCCGGTGCACGGCGTCGACGAAGCTCGGGCCGATGCGCGACTTCAGGCCGAGCACGGCCTCGGCTTCGATGTCGAAGGTGGTACGTGCCCGCGCCAGCAGCGTCTCGGGATCGGCCTTGTCGGCCAGGGGGGGGCGGGAACTCATGGCGCGGATTTTATCGGCCGGGCGCCATCCGGCCGCCGCGGCGCGCCGGTGCCCCGCCTGCGCGCATGGCGCTTGCTAGCATCGGGCATGTCCTCGCTCGATCTCACGCTGTTGTATTTGCTGGCCGCGGTGATCGGCGTGGTGAGCTGCCGTTACCTCAAGTTGCCGCCCATGCTGGGCTACCTCTCGGCCGGCGTGTTGATCGGGCCGCACGCCTTCGCGCTGGCACAGAACGACGAGAGCATCCGCCACCTGGGCGAATTCGGCGTGGTGTTCCTGATGTTCGTGATCGGGCTGGAGTTCAGCCTGCCCAAGCTGCGCGCGATGCGCCAGCACGTGTTCGGCCTCGGGCTGCTGCAGGTGGTGCTGACCATGAGCATCGCCACGGTCGGCGCCCTGCTGCTGGCGCGGCTGTTGCCGCCGGCCTGGCAACTGGGGTGGCAGACGGCGCTGGCACTGGCCGGCGCGCTCACGATGAGCAGCACGGCGATCGTGGTCAAGCTCATGTCCGAACGGCTCGAACTCGAAAGCGAGCACGGCAAGCGCGTGATGGGCGTGCTGCTGTTCCAGGACTTAGCCGTGGTGCCGCTGCTGGTGCTGATCCCCGCGCTGGGCGCTCCGCCCGAGACGCTCCTCAAGGCGCTGTCGATCGCCATGCTCAAGGCCACGTTCCTGGTCGGCGTGCTGCTCTACGGCGGGCCGCGCGTGATGCGCTGGTGGCTCACGCTGGTGGCGCGGCGGCGCAGCGAGGAACTCTTCATGCTCAACCTGTTGCTCGTCACGCTGGGCCTGGCCTGGCTCACCGAGCTGGCGGGGCTGAGCCTGGCGCTGGGCGCCTTCGTCGCCGGCATGCTGGTGTCGGAGACCGAATACAAGCACCAGGTGGAAACCGACATCCGGCCCTTCCACGACGTGCTGCTCGGCCTGTTCTTCATCACCATCGGCATGTCGCTGGACTGGCACATCGTGGTGGAGCGCTGGGCGCTGGTGGCGGTGCTGCTGGTGCTGCCGCTCGGCTTCAAGCTCGGGCTGGTCACGCTGCTGGCGCGCGGCCTGGGCGCGACCGCCGGCGTCTCGCTGCGCACCGGGCTCTACCTGGCGCAGGCCGGCGAATTCGGCTTCGTGCTGCTGACGCTGGCACAGGACCGCGGCCTGCTGCCGCCCTGGCTGGCCAACCCGGTGCTGGCGGCGATGGTGCTGTCGATGCTGGCGACGCCCTTCATCGTCATGTACAGCAACGCCATCGTGCGCAGGCTGGTCGCCAGCGACTGGATGCAGCAGTCGCTGCAGATGACGAGCATCGCGCGCAAGACCATCAACACCGCACAGCACGTGATCATCTGCGGCTACGGCCGCTGCGGCCAGAACCTGGCGCGCATCCTGGAGCGCGAAGGCATCCCGTACATGGCGCTCGACCTCGACCCCGACCGGGTGCGCCAGGCCGCGGCGGCGGGCGACTCGGTCGTGTTCGGTGACGCCGCCCGGCTGCAGGCGCTGATGGCCGCCGGCCTGGCGCGCGCCAGCGCGGTGGTCGTGACCTACCTCGACGTGCCCGGTGCGCTCAAGGTGCTGGCCAACACCCGCGCGCATGCGCCGCAGGTGCCGGTGATCGTCCGCACGCAGGACGACCTCGACCTGGAGAAGCTGCGGGCCGCCGGCGCGACCGAAGTCGTGCCCGAAGCCATCGAGGGCTCGCTGATGCTGGCCAGCCATGCGCTGGCGCTGGTGGGCGTGCCGATGCGGCGCGTGATTCGCGTGGTGCAGGACCTGCGCGACGCCCGCTACAACCTGCTGCGGGGTTACTTTCACGGGGCCGACGACCGGAGCGACGAAGTCGACCACGAACGGCTCAACAGCTTCACGCTCACGCCCGGCGCCCGTGCAGTCGGACGGGCGCTCGGCCAGATCGCGCTGCACGCCGTGGGCGTGCGCATCGTCGGGATCCGCCGGCACAGCGGCAAGGCGGCCCCGCTGGCCGACGACACGGTGCTGGACGACGGCGACACGCTGGTGCTGTCGGGCAAGCCCGATGCGCTGGCGCTGGCGATCGAGGTGCTGCAGAAAGGCTGAGCGCCACGCGTCGGCGCCTTCGCAGGACTCAGGCGGCGTTGGTCGGGTTGCGCTTTTCTTCGTCGATCCGCTGCTGGCGCCGCACGTCGTCGCAGCGGGCATGAGCGCCGAACTCGGGCCTGGCGCACTGCGCGGCCAGGCACTGCGCCATGGCAATGAAGTTGCGCCCGGCGCAGGCCTGACCCGGGTCGGCCGGTGCGGGTGCCTCGACCGGCGCCGTCGGGGGAGCGACCGGCACCGCCGGTGCCGCGGTCACAGGCGGCGGTGCAGCGGGCGGCGCCGCCGTAGACGCCACCTTGCGCGGCTTTCGCCCGGATGCGACTGCGACGGCGGGCGCAGAAGCCGTCTGCGCCGGCACGGTGGGGGCCGCCTCTTCGGCAGGCGGCGTTTCGGCCGGCAGCGCTTCGGCCGGTGTCACCGAGGCCGCGACCGGCAGCGCAGCGGGCTCCGGTGCGGAGGCGGGCATCGGCGGCGGTACCGCCGCCGGCTCTTGTGTCTGCGTTTGCACGGCCACCGGCGCCGGCTTCCGATGCAGGCCCCGATAGACATACAGGCCACCGGTGGCGACGACGATGGCCGCGGCCGCCAGCAGCACCCAGAACACGCTGCGGTCGCGCGGCGGCGGGGCGATGTCGAGACGATGCGGGCGCGAGGAGGGCTCGGCAGACGCCGTGTGCAGCGCCGACGGGCGCGACGCACGGGCCGGCTGCGAACCGGCGCGCGGTGGCGGCGAGCGGCCGTCGTCCAGCGGCGCCACCACCGTGGCCCCCCACGCATCGTCGAGCGCCTCCGCTTCCGCGGCCGACCGTGGCGGCAAGCTCACCAGCCTGCCGCCGCACCCCCTGCAGAATTTGGCCGCGTCACGGTTCTCCGTGCGGCAGGCCACGCAGATCAATGCCATCGCGCGCTCAGGTCACCGCGACGCGCTTGAGCCGGTCGACCATGCGCTTGGCGATCACGCCGCCGAGGGCGATCACGATCTCCAGCGCCAGGTTCGGCTGGCGGTTCGACATCTCGGCGAAGCGCACCGGCGTGAGCCGCCAGACCCGCGCAGCGCCGATGGCCACCACGTTGGCCGAGCGCGGCAGCCGCGAGAAGAAGGAGCCTTCGCCGACCACCGCCCCCGGGTTCAGGATGGCCAACTGCATCTGGCCCTTGCTGCCGGTCAGGTGCACGCTGAGGGTACCGCTCTCGATGAAGAACAAGGTGCGGTCCTGCGCCCCCTGGTTGATCAGCACATGCCCGGCGGGCAGCTCGAACCCCTGCATGTAGTCGCCGAGCAATTCCCATTGCTGCGCGTTCAGCGCCGGCGCAAAGGCGTCATAGCTGGTGTTGTGCGTGACTGCACGGCACAGCGCCTGGATGGCGGAAGACATGGTCCGGTCCCCTGTGTTCGGAGTGAGAACCGTAAATGTAGACAAATGTCACACGCTTGTGTCAGACGTGTACTACTTTCCTATGCAGAATCGCGAAAAAATCACACCCAGCAGGTCATCGGCACCAAATTCCCCGGTGATCTCGTTCAGCGCGTTCTGCGCCAGGCGCAGCTCTTCGGCCAGCAGGTCGAGCGCGGGGTTGCGGGCGCCGAGGTGCGCGGCGGCCAGCGACAGGTGCTGCGCCACGCGCGCCAGCGCATCGACGTGGCGCGCACGCGCCAGGTACAGGCCTTCGGGCACCGACTGCCAGCCGGCGATTTCCAGCAACCGTTGGCGCAATGCCTCGACACCCGCCCCCGTTTTCGCGGAAAGCGCCAGGCCGCCGGCCGGCACTGGCGAGGAGGTCGCGTCCTGCTTGTTCCAGACATCGAGCACCGGCACGCTCGCCGCGAGACGCGACTGCAGCGTGTGCAGGATGTCGGCATCTGCCGCCACGTACGCGGGCTCGTCGCCGCGGGTCAGGTCGTGCAGGAACAGCACCGCGTCGGCGCTGTCGATCTGGCCCCAGGCGCGGGCCACGCCGATCTGCTCGACCTCGTCGCAGCTCTCCCGCAGCCCCGCGGTGTCGGCCACATGCAGCGGCACGCCCTGGATCTGGATGGTCTGCGACACCACGTCGCGCGTGGTGCCGGCCACCGCGCTGACGATGGCCAGCTCGGCGCCGGCGAGCGCGTTGAGCAACGAGCTCTTGCCGGCATTGGGCTGCCCGGCGATCACGACCTTGATGCCCTCGCGCAGCAGCGCCCCCTGGCGCGCGCGCAGGCCCACCTCGGCGAGTTGCGCCTGCAGCCCGGCGAGCTGGCCGGCGGCATCGGCCTTCTGGAGGAAGTCGATGTCCTCCTCGGGAAAATCGAGCGTCGCCTCGACCAGCATGCGCAGGTGCACCAGCGCGTCGCGCAGCCCATGCACCTCGCGCGAGAAGGCGCCCGACAGCGAGCGGCCGGCGCTGCGGGCCGCGGCTTCGGTGCTGGCGTCGATCAGGTCGGCGATCGCCTCGGCCTGCGCCAGGTCGATCTTGCCGTTGAGGAAGGCGCGCTGGCTGAATTCGCCCGGCTCGGCCACGCGCAGGCCGCGCAGCCGCGGCTTGCCGCTGGGCGCATCGACCTCGGCCGCGGCCTCCAGGCAGCGCGCGAGCAGCAGCTGCAACACGACCGCACCGCCGTGCGCCTGCAGCTCGAGCACGTCCTCGCCGGTGAAGGAATGCGGCGCCGGGAAGTGCAGCGCCAGCCCGCGGTCGATGGCCTCGCCGCCAGCGTCGAGAAAGGGCAGGTAGGTGGCCTCGCGCGGCTTGAGTGATCGCCCGCACAGTGCGGCGATCAGCGGGCCGAGCCCGCGCCCCGACACCCGGACGATGCCGACCGCACCACGGCCCGAGGCGGTGGCGATGGCGACGATCGGATCGGTGGAGCGGGCCAGCATGGAAGACCTATTGTTTCGCAGTTGCCATGGAAAAGGGCCGCTTGCGCGGCCCTCGGAGCAGGTCGGCGTGGGGCCGGGGCCTACTTGCCCAGCACACCCAGCCGCTTGTTGATGAACCACTGCTGCGCGATCGACAGCGTGTTGTTCGTGATCCAGTACAGCACCAGACCGGCCGGGAAGAAGATGAACATCACGCTGAAGGCCAGCGGCATGATCCACATCAGCTTGGCCTGCATCGGGTCCGGCGGCGTCGGGTTGAGCCAGGTCTGGAACAGCGAGGTCGCGGTCATGATGACCGGCAGGATGAACCACGGATCGGGTGCCGAGAGGTCATGGATCCAGCCGATCCACGGCGCATGGCGCATCTCGACCGACGACAGCAGCACCCAGTAAAGCGCGATGAACACCGGGATCTGGATCACGATGGGGAAGCAGCCGCCCATCGGGTTGACCTTCTCGGTCTTGTAGATGCGCATCATCTCCTGCTGCATCTCCTGCGGCTTGTCCTTCAGCCGCGCGCGCATCTCCGTGATCTTCGGGTTGATGGCCTTCATCTTGGCCATGCTGGCGTAGGCCTTGGCGTTGAGCCAGTAGAAGGCCGCTTTGAGCAGCACGACCAGCGCGACGATCGACCAGCCCCAATTGCCCAGGAGGCCATGCAACTGGTTCAGCAGCCAGTACAGCGGCTTCGAGATGATCGTGAAGATGCCGTAGTCCTTGACCAGTTCGAGGCCAGGCGCGAGCGCCTCGAGTTTCTTCTCTTCTTCAGGGCCGGCGAACAGGCTGCTGTCGATCGTCTGCGACGCGCCCGGCGCGAGCTTCTGGAGCGGCAGCACCATCGCCACCGAGTACAGGTTGTTGCCCAGATCGGCCACACGGAATTCGCGCTTGAGGTTCTCGCTGCCAGGGACATTGAGCAGCCAGGCCGACACGAAATAGTGCTGCACCATCGCGATCCAGCCGTTGTTGGCGGGCGGCGGCAGTTCGGCCTTGTTCTTGGTGATGTCGGCGAACGCGACCTTGTGGAACTTCTTCTCGTCCGTGTAGAGCGCCGGGCCGGTGAAGGTGTTGGTGCCGAACATGGTGCCGGCGGCCACGGTGCCGTGGCGCACGAACTGCAGGTACAGCTGCGCGTCGCGCGGCTGGTCACCCACGTTGACCACCTGGTGCTTCACGCGGATGGCGTAGTCGCCGCGGGTGAACACATAGGTCTTGACGTACTTGAGGCCGCCAGCAGGTTGCGACTCGAACGCGACCTCCAGTGTGTTCTGCCCGTCTGCCAGCGTGCGCGGGCCGGCCGTCGGCGTCATCGGCGTCAGGTGGTTCGGAAAGCGGTCACCGCTGTCGACGGTGTTGAGCAGGCCGGTCTGCGCGACATAGCGTGTCGCGGCCGAGCCGTCTTCCATCAGCGTGACGTCCTTGACGACATTGGGCGCCGGCGGGTTGCCGATGAGCCGGTGGAAGGTTTCGATCAACCCGCCGTTGTTGGTCTGCTCGTCGTACTTGCGCAGCTGCAGCTCCGACAGCGTCCCGCCCTGGCCATCGATGACCGCGGAGAACACGTCGGTCGTGATCTTCACCTTCTCGCCGGCCGCTGCCGGTGCGCCCTGCGTGGGCACCGCCGCCGCGCTCGCGGTGCTGCCGGCAGCCGCCGGAAGCGCACCGTTGGCGGCATCGGGCGATGCCGCTGCGGTGCCTGCTGCCGGTTGGGCAGGTTGGGCCGTCCTCGAAGGCAGGAAGGTCGGCTTGTTGCCGTTGTAGACCTGCCACTGATCCCACAGCATCACCAGCGAGAAACCAAAGATCACCAGCAGGATGGTGCGGCGAATATCGTTCATGAAGAAGACTTCTTGTCGGAGGAGAGAAAGGCGAACAGCGATCGCGAAGCGTCGCGCTCGGCCTTCGTGGGAGGCACCGGATCGTGGCCGCCCTGGCACCAGGGCTGGCAGCGCGCGATGCGATGCAGGGTGAGATAGCTGCCCTTGGCAGCGCCATGGCGCTCGAGCGCCTCGATGGCATACACGGAACAGGTCGGCTCGAAACGGCACGACTGCCCGAGCCAGGGGCTCAGGAGCAACCGGTAGGCCTTGACCAGGCCGATCAGCGCGCGCCGGATCATGGACGCACCGCTTGGGCCCGCTGGAGCAGCTGCTGGAGCTCGGCGCGCACCGCCGCCTTGAGCTTGTCCGAGGTGGCGCTCACGAATTGCTTGCGGTCGAAACCGGCGCGCAGACGCACCACGTGCGCAGCAGGCGGCAGCGAAGCTTCGGCCAGGGCGCTCACGGTGTAGATCTGTCGCTTGATGGCATTGCGCGTGACCGCGCGGCGAGCCCAGCGTTTGGGCACCATGGCACCCACCCACACGTCGCGCGCGCTGCCGAACAGCGACTCGGCCCCGGCTGGCGCGTCGAGCGGGCAGCGGTGCAATGCGAAGTGGGCGGTGCGCGCCACGGTGGCACCAGCGAGGACGGCCTGGAACTGCGCGCGGGTCTGGAGCCGCTGCATGGAACCCACCCGCAGTGCGCCACGAGGGGCTGCGGACGGAAGCGGCGAATCCTGCAAGGGTGCCGTCGGTCGGGCCTTAGACGGCCAGGCGCTTGCGGCCCTTGGCGCGGCGAGCGTTGATGACGGCACGGCCGCCGCGGGTCTTCATGCGGACCAGGAAGCCGTGGGTACGGGCGCGGCGGACTTTGGAGGCTTGGTAAGTGCGTTTCATGATGCTTTTCCTAGGAACCCGCCGTTGATCGATTGCACCGGCGAGGGTTGACGCCCCGAAACACACAAAGAGGTTTTCAGGGAAACCCGCGATTATCACAAACAATTGCCAAAGCGACAAATCCGGCCCTGCGCAGGGGCATGCGGCGCGGGACACATCGGTCCTCGACGCGGGTGTGGATAAGGTTTTGACAAGTTAGAATGCCCGTCGCCCTGACAAGGCAGCTATCCACAACACGACAACCAGAAAAATGACAGAGGGCACCCCCTTCCAAACCGCCCATGCCGAACGACGGCGCGGGTGACAGCCTCTGGCAGGCCTGCGTCGACCAACTCGCGCAGGAGCTGTCCGAGCAACAGTTCAACACCTGGATCAAGCCGCTGACCGCACAGGTCACGGACGACCTGTCGCGCATGACCGTGTTCGTTGCGAACCGCTTCAAGCTCGACTGGATCCGGGCTCAGTACGCCAGCAAGATCGCGGCCATGGCCGAGAAGATCTACGGCCAGTCGGTGCATGTCGAGTTAGCGCTTGCTCCGCGGGAAGCGCCCGTGCGCAGTGCCCCCATGGCGGTCATGGCCGAGACGGACGTGCCGCGCGACGTGGCTGGCCTGGGCGAGGACACGGCCTCGGCCACCTTCAAGAACCGCCTGAACTCCGGCCTCACCTTCGACACCCTGGTCGAGGGTACGGCCAACCGCATGGCGCGCGCGGCGGCCATGCACGTGTCGGGCATGCCGGGGCATCTGTACAACCCGTTGTTCATCTACGGCGGCGTCGGCCTGGGCAAGACCCACCTGATGCACGCGGTGGGCAATCGCCTGCTCGCCGACCGGCCCGATTCCAAAGTTCTCTACATCCACGCCGAACAGTTCGTGTCGGATGTGGTCAAGGCCTACCAGCGCAAGACTTTCGACGAGTTCAAGGAGCGTTACCACTCGCTCGACCTGCTGCTGATCGACGACGTGCAGTTCTTCGCCAACAAGGACCGCACGCAGGAAGAATTCTTCAACGCGTTCGAGGCCCTGCTCGCCAAGAAGTCGCACATCGTGATGACCAGCGACACCTACCCCAAGGGCCTGGCCGACATCCACGAGCGGCTGGTGTCGCGCTTCGACTCGGGCCTCACGGTCGCCATCGAGCCGCCCGAGCTCGAGATGCGCGTGGCCATCCTGATCAACAAGGCGCGCGCCGAGTCGGCCGAGATGCCGGAAGAGGTGGCCTTCTTCGTCGCGAAGAACGTGCGCTCGAACGTGCGCGAACTTGAAGGCGCGCTGCGCAAGATCCTCGCGTACTCGCGCTTCAACCAGAAGGAGATCTCGATCGCCCTGGCACGCGAGGCGCTGCGCGACCTGTTGTCGATCCAGAACCGGCAGATCTCGGTGGAAAACATCCAGAAGACGGTGGCCGACTACTACAAGATCAAGGTCGCCGACATGTACAGCAAGAAGCGCCCGGCCAGCATCGCGCGGCCGCGGCAGATCGCGATGTACCTGGCCAAGGAGCTGACCCAGAAGAGCCTGCCGGAAATCGGCGAACTCTTCGGTGGCCGCGACCACACGACGGTGTTGCACGCGGTGCGCAAGATCTCGGGCGAGCGCCAGCAGCTCACCGAGCTCAACCAGCAGCTCCATGTGCTCGAGCAGACCCTCAAGGGCTAGTCACCGGCACCCGCTAATCTCGGCACTGCACGAGTCAACGAATCGAACGAAACGAGGAAGAGGTAAGAGATGATCGTCCTGAAGGCAACACAAGACAAAGTTCTCGCCGCGCTGCAGTCGGTGGCGGGCATCGTGGAGCGGCGGCACACGCTGCCGATCCTGGCCAACGTGCTGATCCGCAAGACCGGCGGGCAGCTGCAGCTCACGACCAGCGACCTGGAAATCCAGATCCGCACGACGGCCGAACTGGGCGGCGACGAAGGCAACTTCACCACGACCATTGGCGCGCGCAAGCTGATCGACATCCTGCGCACCATGCCGACCGACCAGACGGTGAGCCTCGAATCGAGCGCGAGCAAGCTGGTGCTCAAGGGCGGCAAGAGCCGCTTCACGCTGCAGTCGCTGCCGGCGGAGGACTTCCCGCTGGTGCAGGAAGCCGCGAACTTCGGCCCGGTCTTCAGCGTACCGCAGAAGACGCTCAAGGACCTGCTGCAGCAGGTGTCGTTCGCGATGGCCGTGCACGACATCCGCTACTACCTCAACGGCATCCTGTTCGTGGCCGAGGGCAAGCAGCTGAGCCTGGTGGCCACCGACGGCCACCGCCTGGCCTTCGCTTCCGCCACGCTCGAGGTCGAGGTGCCGCGCCAGGAAGTGATCCTGCCGCGCAAGACCGTGATCGAGATGCAGCGCCTGCTGTCCGACGCCGACGGCGCCATCGAGATGCAGTTCGCCAACAACCAGGCGAAGTTCAGCTTCGGCGGCATGGAGTTCGTCACCAAGCTGGTCGAGGGCAAGTTCCCCGACTACAACCGCGTGATCCCGAAGGCCCACAAGAACAGCGTCACGCTGGGCCGCGCCACGCTGCTGGCCAGCCTGCAGCGCACCGCCATCCTGACCAGCGACAAGTTCAAGGGCGTGCGCCTGAACCTGGAGCCGGGCACCCTGCGCATCGCGTCGAACAACGCCGAACAGGAAGAAGCCCAGGACGAACTCGACATCGACTACGGCGGCGACGCCATCGAGATCGGCTTCAACGTGACCTACCTGATCGACGCGCTGTCGAACATGAGCCAGGACATGGTCCAGCTCGACCTGGCCGACTCCAACAGCTCCGCGCTGCTGACGATTCCCGAGAACGCGAACTTCAAGTACGTCGTGATGCCAATGCGCATTTGATGCGTTCCCGTCGACTGCCTTAGCCCCCCACAACCCGCGGCCCCGCGGGTTGGGTCTTTCAAGAGACCCCAGAACCCGTTTCCCCAGAGAGGATGTGTCCCCAATGAGCGAAGAAAACAAGCCGGAAGCACCGCACACCGAGCCGGTCTACACGCCTGAAATCGAGAACGCGATCCCGATCGAGATCACGCCCCCCGACACCTCGTACGGCGAAGGCTCGATCACGATCCTCGAAGGCCTGGAAGCCGTGCGCAAGCGCCCCGGCATGTACATCGGCGACACCTCCGACGGCACCGGCCTGCACCACCTGGTGTTCGAGGTGGTCGACAACTCGATCGACGAGGCGCTGGCCGGCTACTGCGACGACATCGTCGTCACCATCCACACCGACAACTCGATCTCCGTCACCGACAACGGCCGCGGCATCCCGACCGGCGTGAAGATGGACGACAAGCACGAGCCCAAGCGCTCGGCCGCGGAGATCGCGCTGACCGAGCTGCATGCCGGCGGCAAGTTCAACCAGAACAGCTACAAGGTCTCGGGCGGCCTGCACGGCGTGGGCGTCTCGTGCGTGAACGCACTGAGCGTGATGCTGCGCCTGGTGGTGCGCCGCGAAGGCAAGATCCACGAGCTCGAGTTCAGCCGCGGCTTCGTGCAGAACCGCCTTCTCGAGACGGTCAACGGCGTCGAAGTCTCGCCGATGAAGATCGTCGGCGACACCGACAAGCGCGGCACCGAAGTGCACTTCCTGCCCGACACCACGATCTTCATCGAGAACTCGGACTTCCATTACGAGATCCTCTCCAAGCGCCTGCGCGAGCTGAGCTTCCTGAACAACGGCGTGCGCATCCGCCTGAAGGACGAACGCAGTGGCAAGGAAGACGACTTCTCCGGTGCCGGCGGCGTCAAGGGCTTCGTCGAGTTCATCAACAAGGGCAAGACCGTCCTGCACCCCAACGTGTTCTATGCGGAGGGCAAGCGCCCCGCCGAAACCTATGGCGGCATCCCGGGCACGGAGATCGGCGTGGAAGTCGCGATGCAGTGGAACAGCGGCTACAACGAGCAGGTGCTGTGCTTCACCAACAACATCCCGCAGCGTGACGGCGGCACCCACCTGACCGGCCTGCGCGCCGCGATGACCCGCGTCATCAACAAGTACATCGAAGAGAACGAGTTCGCCAAGAAGGCGAAGGTCGAGGTCACTGGCGACGACATGCGCGAAGGCCTGTGCTGCGTGCTGAGCGTGAAGGTGCCCGAGCCCAAGTTCTCCAGCCAGACCAAGGACAAGCTGGTGTCCAGCGAAGTGCGCGCGCCGGTGGAAGACATCGTCGGCAAGCTCCTGACCGACTACCTGCAGGAGCGCCCGGCCGACGCCAAGATCATCTGCGGCAAGATCGTCGAAGCCGCTCGTGCCCGCGAAGCCGCCCGCAAGGCCCGCGAGATGACGCGCCGCAAGGGCGTGCTCGACGGCATGGGCCTGCCCGGCAAGCTGGCCGACTGCCAGGAGAAGGACCCGGCGCTGTGCGAGGTCTACCTGGTGGAGGGCGACTCCGCCGGCGGCTCCGCCAAGCAAGGCCGCGACCGGAAGTTCCAGGCCATCCTGCCGCTGCGCGGCAAGATCCTGAACGTCGAGAAGGCACGCTATGAAAAGCTGCTGACCAGCAACGAAATCCTGGTGATGATCACCGCCCTGGGCACCGGCATCGGCCGCGCCGGCGCCACGACGAACGGCGGGGGCGCCGACGACTTCAACGTCGCCAAGCTGCGCTACCACCGCATCATCATCATGACCGACGCCGACGTCGACGGCGCCCACATCCGCACGCTGCTGCTGACCTTCTTCTACCGGCAGATGCCGGAGCTGGTCGAACGCGGCCACATCTACATCGCGCAGCCGCCGCTCTACAAGGTGAAGGTCGGCAAGGAAGAGCAATACCTCAAGGACGGCCCGGCGCTCGACGCCTTCCTGCTGAAGGTGGCGCTGCAAAACGCGAGCATCGAGACCGGCGGCCCGAACCCGACCACACTCGCTGGCGACACGCTGGCCGAGCTGGCGCGCAAGCACCAGCTGGCGCAGGCCGTGATCGCGCGCCTGGGCGTGTTCATGGACGCGGCCGCGCTGCGCGCCATCGCCGACGGCGTGTCGCTCGACCTCGACACCACGGCCGGCGCCGAAGCCTCGGCCGTCGCGCTGCAGGCCAAGCTGCGCGAACTCAACGAGACCGGCGTACCGGCCGAAGTCGCGAGCGAGTTCGACGCGCGCACCGACAAGCCGGTGCTGCGCATCAGCCGCCGCCACCACGGCAACATCAAGAGCAGCGTGATCACGCAGGACTTCGTCCACGGCGCCGACTACGCCGCACTCGCCACCGCGGCCAACACCTTCCGCGACCTGCTGAGCGAAGGCGCGGTCGTCAAGCGCGGCGAAGGCGAGCGTGCGAAGGAAGAGAAGGTCTCCGACTTCCGCGTCGCGATGAAGTGGCTGATCGGCGAAGCCGAACGCACCACCTCACGCCAGCGCTACAAGGGCCTGGGCGAGATGAACCCCGAGCAGCTCTGGGAAACCACGATGGACCCGACCGTGCGCCGCCTGCTGCGCGTGCAGATCGACGACGCGATCGAAGCCGACCGCGTGTTCACGATGCTGATGGGCGACGAGGTGGAACCGCGCCGTGAATTCATCGAGCAGAACGCGCTGCGGGCGGCGAATATCGACGTTTGATGGTGTAGTGTAGACCGACGCATTAGCTGAGAATTTGCGCCGCATCAGTGAGAAATCCCCATAAGTGAGAACGCGCGTCTTCGGAGAAGGCGAGTTCATACTCGACCACCGCCGTGGCAAGCCATTGATTTCCAACGACTTTTTTGCCAACACTGCTGAGGCGGCTACCCTGCTGGTGCACCACCTGCGGACGTCGAGGCTCACTAGCTTCCCAGCCGAACCTTGCTTGGTTGACAGCGCCAGCTTTGGCGCGCCAAGGACTTCTGGGCGCCGGAAGCCGTGCGTTGCATGCGAGGCCTCCAGAATGCGAAATCACGTTGGCCGTGCGTAATTAGACTTCCCGTACGTAATCCGCCGTAGTCCGACGAACCGCTGGCGCACAAGCCGCGAGCAAAGGTCCTCGACCCGCGGTCACGATGGCCATCCCTCTTGCGAGCAATCAGAATGTCGGCATGAACTACGACGACGCCGATGAGGGTGATGACCAGGCCGAGGTGAACCTCCGCTTGTTTCCACCTCTTCTCCTGCTGTCGGCAACCACATCTTGCTGGCACTGCAAAGCCGCATTCACAGCGGTGGCGCTCGGCGCTCACGCGATTGAGGACGACGGGGAGGCGATGGGCGAGGTCACGGAGACCGATGACATGTTCATCATCCGCGAACTTGATGTCATGCCGGAGGCCCTGTTGGCAGAGCTGACTGCCCGAAATCCGTCGTACCGACTACAGCACAGCAATACCGTCGGCGGCTCGTACTACGCGAACACCTGCCCCGAATGCGACCGCCTGACGGGAGACTTTTTCTTGCACGCCCAGCCAGGCGGGGCATTTTTCCCCACTTCGACGGCCGAGGCTGCTGCCATCAAGGTCGAGCGTTTGAGGTTTTCAGAGCCCGTAATCGTCGGCGGCTCGTGGGGCTACGGCACCGGGGATTTCATCCTTGCACACGCTGCCGTCGTCGACGCGCCTTAGCGCCACGCCCTTGAAACTGATACCGCGGAGAGCCTCTCTGCAGGGCTGTCAGCCTAGAAATCCAGATTTTTGAGCTCCTCTGCTGTCAGGTCACGCACACGCTGAGTGGCCTCCCGCGCCCTAAGTACAACTAACGCCGGGTCCGCCTCTGTCAGCAGACTGACAAGCGTGGCGCCGGGGGCGATTGCCTGGAGGTATCGCAGTATCTGCCCGAATGCCACCCCCGGGTCGCCCTGTTCGAGGCGATACGCAGTATTGCGCGACAGCCCGGCCCGCACAGCTGCGTCCGACTGTTTCATCTTGCGAGCATGTCGAAGCCTTGCGAGCAGTTCTCCAATTTGCGTGCATTGCTCCGCTAGGGGCGCGCTCAAAGCGTCAGATTGCTTGACCTTCATGTTCGTGATTTCAATCTTTAAGGTCATTGTGCTCGATTTAACGAGCATTACAAGCCTCCATGGCCGTTGCAAAGAGTGCAGCAACTTGGGACCATTTCGCTCAAAATAACGCCATGGTCAAGCGCACTGCCACCAAAACGCCGTTGTTGTCGACAGGAAGCGCTGAGGAGTTCGCTCGGGCGCACGCCCGACTGGAAGCGCTGGTCGAGCCTGGAGCACGAGACCCACGAACCTTGTTCTTGATAGCACCGGACCTAGTGCGCGCTTGCAAAGTCACATTCCCGCCACATGCGTTCGGCAAACCCGAGGACTGGTAACCAGGCTGCGGCTGCCCGCCTCCAGTCTGCGCCTTCCGAAACTCATGCGATGGCCATTAGAAAGCGCTCTTCCTCTCCGAGTACCCTCCGGCGGCCGGTGTGCTTTTTGGACATCGATGATGTCCTGTGCCTGAACGCACCGTACGGCGGCTACGACGCGGCCGCTGCGCTAGCAGCAGAACGACCCACGAAACGCAGCGCTGCGGTCGCCACATCGGCCAACATTTGGGACAGCCTCTTCGAGGCTGCAGCATGTGGGCACCTGCGACGAATCAACGATGAGTTTTGCCCTCTCTACGTGCTGACAACGTCCTGGTGGCAGGCCCTGGGCGAAAAAAGGCTCCGCGAGGCTCTCGCCCGAGGCGGGCTTCAGTGGGTTGTCGACAGTCTCCACCCCGACGCTGCGACACCGAAAATCCGGGGTCGAACCAATCGCCGTGCCGAAATCCAAGCCTGGCTCGCGGCCCATCCCGAATTTGCAAACAGGTTCGTCGTCATCGACGATGAACTCTCAGGTACTGGTCTTGACCTCGAACTGCAGAGCGAGCACGGGCCATTCATCGTCCTGTGCAAAGAGTCCCGCGGGCTGAGAGAAGCGGAGTACCTCCGGCTCCGCGCGGCTTGCTTGCTACGCATGGAAGCGGGGGTCGCGTGAGGAGCGCTCGCGAACAACTGTTAGAGCACCTCACGTCGACTCAGACTGCCAACTGCCGATTCTTGCGGTCAGCAACTATCTCGTCTAGCGACTTCGCACGGCGGCTTACCACGTCCATCTAATTGAGCGTGACGACTGTTGGGAATTCATGAGCGCTCAGAAAAGCTCAAGTTTCATTTTGAGCCCTGCCTGTCCAACAGCAAATCCGACTGAGAGGCCCAAACATCCATCTCGGCCGCGAGCTGATACCAGTATTCATTCAGCGCAGCCAAGTTCTCCGTTGTTACCCATGGTTGGTCAAGCCCTGCAAGTACATCAAACTGTGGGGTCGCCACGACTGAGCCCATCACGGTATCAAAGAAGAATGAGCCAGCGATAAAGTTTGCCAGTTTGACCAGTTGTTGCAGTGCCTGGTCGACTTCATCGTAGGTCGCAGTAGGCGCCGGCGCCGCCGAGGCGGCGAACCTCTCTGCATGGGCAAATCTTTTGTCTGCCATGGTGCAGACCTTCTTGATTGCTGGATGGCGTAGCGCCTCCTTCAGCTCTTCGACAACCTTCATTGGAAGCTTGTCCGTTCGCCTTCGGCGCACCGTCTTGCCGTGCAGCTTGTCGAAGCCGTCGTGCACAAGCTCTGACATGGCCCATCCTCCGGGACCACTGTTCGGAAGGTATCGAGCTGAGGTGCGCTCGGAGGGGGATAGGTTCTCGTAATACCGAGCCTTTGCGGCCTCTGTGTCGAACGGCAATCCATCGTGACAAACGAAGAACTCACGCGTGAGGAGCTCGGGTCTCTTCTCGACCCTGACCAGGACATTCCAGAGGGAATCAGCCCGGGAGTCGGTATCGACCAAGCGGCGAATCCCTAGTGCCATCAGGTGAGCGTACCCAGCCGTGACCAACTCCCACATGGCCCCGCTCACTGGGCGACTGGGTTCGAGACGGCGCGCTTCGTTCATCGTTCGGAAGACCGCCGTGTGCCACGTGAGGTCATGGATTTGATTCATCACCGACGTGTCTGAGTCACCGCGGAGTGACTCTAGGCATTCGGTGCGAAAGCGCCGGTATTCCTCCAGCGCGCGATGCCGGACAGAGGGCACATCACAGGAGGGCACGGGATACTCGTACGTGGGGACTGTCATGCCGTATTGCCTCCATCACCGAGCACTGCAATACCAAGGCTCACGAAGAAGAGCTACTCACGGCCGACCGGAATATCAGCCGCAAGTATGTTTTGAAGGTTCTCTTTACACACTTGAGTTCGGATGATGAATTGCTTCGAATACTCCCTCATTTGCGCGCCGCTAAGAAGGCCGTTGCAAAGAATGCAATTCGCGTGCATGGATTCCTGCAAAGAGTTGAGCAAGATGCCCTTCACCTGCCATTCCGCGTTCAAACCCTGGCAGGTGAATTGCGCGACATCTGGTTGGTCCACGCCATCGATGTCGCAACCAGTCTGGTAGTGGGATGGGCGCTCTCGGTCGGGCCCCCAACGACTGCAGTTAGTCTCGCCTGCGTTGAGAGCATTTTGTACTCAAAGAAAGCGCGACTTTCCGCCATGGACGTGCACTTTGATGCTGACCCTTACGGCGCGCCGACTTGCCTCGTTTTTGACAACGGCTCGGAGGCCAAGAACGAACGTATCTCAAGCCTGACCAGCCTCGGGATTGAAGTCAGTTATTGCAAGTCTCACCATCCGCATCACAAGCCATTCATAGAGCGGCTGAATCGCGCCCTCAAAGAGGCGCTCGAGACACTGCCAGGTTGCACACGCATGGACGGGAAGGATGGACGTCGCGACCCCACCGCACTGGGTGACCGACTGATGTCGATGGAAGAACTCGAGCGCTGGATTGCTCGCTTTTACTACGAGGATTGGGCGAACAGGCCGCTGGACCGGCTGGTTCGGGCCGACTTCGCCGAGGCAAGTGACCTGGGCGCCACGCCCCTTGCTCGCTTTCTGCGAATGGAGCGGGATGGTGCCGCCATGCCCATGCCGCCCAATCTGGACGATTGGCGCAGGGTGAAGTTCACTTCAGAGAAGCGGACCCTCGCACGCACTACCGGCATCACGGTGGAGTCCTTCCACTTCCGCGGCCAAAACCTCGACAGGCTTATCAATCGATTCGGGGAGACAGAGGTCGAAGTGTTCGTGGACCCGGATGACTTTCGGACGGTATATGTAGTCAACGGCGAGGAGTTGGTTCCCCTCGTCAACGCTGACGTGGACGAGGGGACCCCCGTTCTATCCTTCTCTGCGGCCAAAGCTAAGGAGAAGGCAGCCAAGGAGGTTGCTAAGGCGGCAGGTTCTGTTATCCGAGAGAGGTTTCGCAAAGACATCTTTGCAGCCAGCTTGGAAGCCCCTCTCCGGGCGGCTAAGCGCAATAGCACCTCTGCGTCGAAAAGCGTTCGCAATGAAACGAAGCATTTGCAGGCTGTCGAGCAGGCGCGCCAACGGCCATTGGCGGCAGAGGCCGTGGCTGATGAAGCGTCTGTCACGAGTGACTTTTCGCTCGAACAGTTCGACGCACTTCCCATCATTGACCGCAGGACTGGCGAGGCACTATGACAAGGAACGTCATGTTCGGCGTGCGCCGAGTCATTGAGAGCTGCGAGATTCCACACGCAGAGTTCGCCAATCACTATCAGGCTCTTAAACGCCGAATCGATGACGCTTTGGCGGGTCACCCTGCGGCATCCGAGTGGGTCATCGGGCCCTCGCGTGTAGGCAAGAGCATGCTCATCAACAATCTGGCCAGAGACTATCCAGAGCTTAAAGTTGACGGCGTTCGGCGTATTCCGGTACTCGTGGTACCAATCCCTAGCCCAGTTTCCCCAAAGGAAATGCCTAAAAGCGTACTGGCAGCCCTGGGCATGCCAACCGTACGCGGCAACAGCGGTGACCTTTTCGCGAAGATGGAAAAGCTTCTCAGATTGGCTGGCACTAAGGTCATCCTATTTGAGGAAGCTAGTCACATCGTCGAGGTGGGGGCCAAGATGCCTCCGCGCGCGGCGGGCGATTGGTTCAAGCAACTTATAGACCGTGTAGGCCTGACCGTCATCTTGTTTGGCGTACCGCACCTGGAGAAGCTGTACCAAAGCAACGAGCAACTGCGCAAGCGTTCACAGGCCCGCCGCGAGTTCCGACCTTACGACTGCATGGACCCGGCGCAGTACAAGTCTTTTGGCGCGTGCGTCAAGACTTATGCGGACGAGTTCGAGAAGGCTGGGTTGCAGTTTGGCTTGCCAATTCCTCAGCTGGTCAAGCACTGCTATCTGCTCTCCGGAGGGCTTGTGGGTGTGGTTAGCGCCTTTATGAATCGACTTGCCTACGACCTAGCAGGCTGCTGAAATACTCCCCCTGCGGACGAGCCCGTTCCTTCGCCGAGGGCTGCTTTTCACATGGCGAGCTGCGGG
>NZ_JAOOPY010000009.1 GCF_025486315.1 Variovorax sp. N23
TGCCATGGTCAACGTGACCGATCGTGCCCACGTTCACGTGCGGCTTGGTGCGGGTGAATTTACCTTTTGCCATTTTCAATCCTTAGAAAGAGCAGTCCCGTGTATTGGTTTTATGTCTGCATCCGATTGCTGGTTCGCCCCGCACGGGAACAGGGCGGCACCGGATCGCAGACAAGAAGCGCCGCGCACTGCGCGGCGCCACATTCCTGATTACTTGGCGCGGGCCGCGACGATGGCTTCGGCCACGTTGCGGGGCGCTTCGGCGTAGTGCTTGAACTCCATCGTGTACGTGGCGCGGCCTTGCGACATCGAGCGCAGCGTGGTCGAGTAGCCGAACATTTCCGACAGCGGCACTTCGGCCTTGATGGCCTTGCCGCCACCAATCATGTCGTCCATGCCCTGCACCATGCCGCGACGGCTGGACAGGTCGCCCATCACGTTGCCGGCGTAGTCTTCAGGGGTTTCGACTTCCACGGCCATCATCGGCTCCAGGATCACAGGGCTGGCCTTGCGGCAGCCTTCCTTGAAACCGAAGATCGCGGCCATCTTGAAGGCCATTTCGTTCGAGTCCACGTCGTGGTACGAACCGAAGTGCAGCGTGACCTTGACGTCCACCACCGGGTAACCGGCCAGCACGCCCTGGTTCAGCGCCTCGATCACGCCCTTCTCGACCGCGGGGATGTATTCGCGAGGAACCACACCGCCCTTGATGGCGTCGACGAATTCGAAGCCCTTGCCGGCTTCCTGCGGCTCGACCTTCAGCACCACGTGGCCGTACTGGCCCTTGCCGCCCGACTGGCGAACGAACTTGCCTTCGGCGTCTTCGACCGTCTTGCGGATGGTTTCGCGGTAGGCCACTTGCGGCTTGCCGACGTTGGCTTCCACGCCGAATTCGCGCTTCATGCGGTCCACGATGATTTCGAGGTGGAGCTCGCCCATGCCCGAAATGATGGTCTGGCCGGATTCTTCGTCGGTCTTCACGCGGAAGGACGGATCTTCCTGGGCCAGGCGTTGCAGCGCGATGCCCATCTTTTCCTGGTCGACCTTGGTCTTCGGCTCGACGGCCTGCGAGATCACCGATTCCGGGAACACCATGCGTTCGAGCGTCACGATGGCCGTCGGGTCGCACAGGGTTTCGCCCGTGGTCACTTCCTTCAGGCCGACGCAAGCCGCGATGTCGCCAGCGCGGATTTCATTCACCTCTTCGCGGTTGTTCGCGTGCATCTGCACGATCCGGCCGATGCGCTCTTTCTTGCCACGCACCGGGTTGTAGACGCTGTCGCCCTTGGTCAGCACGCCGGAATAGACGCGCACGAAGGTCAGCTGGCCCACGAACGGGTCGGTCATCAGCTTGAACGCCAGCGCCGAGAACTTCTCGCCGTCGTCGGCCTTGCGGGTGACGGGCGCTTCGTCTTCGTCGGTGCCACCGACCGGCGGGATGTCCGTCGGTGCGGGCATGTATTCGATGACCGCGTCGAGCATGGCTTGCACGCCCTTGTTCTTGAACGCGGAGCCGCACAGCATCGGCTGGATTTCGCCGGCGATGGTGCGCTGGCGGATGGCGGCCTTGATCTCTTCCTCGGTCAGCGCTTCGCCTTCGAGGTACTTGTTCATCAGCTCTTCGCTGGCTTCGGCAGCGGCTTCGACCAGCTTCTCGCGGTATTCGTTGCAGACGTCCACGATGTCGGCGGGGATCTCGCCGTACTGGAAGGTCACGCCCTTGTCTTCGTCCCAGATGATGGCCTTCATCTTCACGAGGTCGACGATGCCCTGGAACTTGTCTTCGGCGCCGATCGGGATCTGGATCACGACGGGGTTGGCCTTCAGGCGGTCGATCATCATCTGACGAACGCGCAGAAAGTTGGCGCCGGTGCGGTCCATCTTGTTGACGAACGCGAGGCGGGGCACGCGGTACTTGTTGGCCTGGCGCCAGACGGTTTCCGACTGGGGCTGCACGCCGCCGACGGCGTCGTACACCATCACGGCACCGTCGAGCACGCGCATCGAGCGCTCGACTTCAATCGTGAAGTCCACGTGACCGGGGGTGTCGATGATGTTGATGCGGTGTTCGGGGAACGTACCGGCCATGCCCTTCCAGAAGCAGGTCGTGGCAGCCGAGGTGATCGTGATGCCGCGCTCCTGCTCCTGCTCCATCCAGTCCATGGTGGCCGCGCCATCATGCACTTCACCGATCTTGTGGTTCACGCCCGTGTAGAACAGGATGCGCTCGGTCGTGGTGGTCTTGCCGGCGTCGATGTGCGCGGAGATACCGATGTTGCGGTAGCGCTCGATGGGGGTTTTGCGGGACATGAGTAATTACTCCGTTAACGGATGAAAGCCCGCCCACCACACGGTAGGTCGGGCTTCCAGCCTGTCTGATTGAGGGACGGTTTTCTTAGAAGCGGAAGTGGCTGAAGGCCTTGTTGGCCTCGGCCATGCGGTGCACTTCATCACGCTTCTTCATGGCACCACCACGGCCTTCCGTGGCTTCCATGAGTTCGTTGGCCAGACGCAGGGCCATCGACTTCTCACCACGCTTGCGGGCGGCTTCCTTGATCCAGCGCATCGACAGTGCCAGACGGCGCACCGGGCGCACTTCGACGGGCACCTGGTAGTTCGCGCCACCGACGCGGCGCGACTTCACTTCAACCATCGGCTTGACGTTGTTGATGGCCATGGTGAAGGCTTCCACCGGGTCCTTGCCCGGGTTCTTCTTCTCGATCTGCTCGAGCGCACCATAGATGATGCGTTCGGCCACGGCCTTCTTGCCGCCTTCCATGATCACGTTCATGAATTTGGACAGCTCGACATTGCCGAACTTCGGGTCCGGCAGGATTTCACGTTTGGGGACTTCGCGACGACGTGGCATGTTACTAACCTCTTTGCTTCAGTTGGCACCGTTTCCGGTACCGCGAGAGCCAACAAAAACTCTCACTTACTCGACCCGATAGTGGGTCACTTCGTTCGATGTGCCCGCCAAGGCAACCGAACACCGTTGAATCGACAAAACGAAGGCCTATTAAGCCTTCTTGGGACGCTTTGCGCCGTACTTGGAACGCGACTGCTTGCGGTCTTTCACGCCTTGCAGGTCGAGCGAGCCGCGCACGATGTGGTAGCGAACACCGGGCAAGTCCTTGACACGACCGCCACGAACCAGCACGACGCTGTGTTCCTGGAGGTTGTGGCCTTCGCCGCCGATGTAGGAGATGACTTCGAAACCGTTGGTCAGGCGCACCTTGGCGACCTTACGCAGCGCGGAATTCGGCTTCTTGGGCGTCGTGGTGTAGACGCGGGTGCAGACACCGCGACGTTGCGGCGAGTTCTGCATGGCAGGGCTCTTCGAATTGATCTTCTCGACCGTTCGACCCTGACGCACCAGTTGATTGATGGTTGGCATGAATGAATAAGTCCCAAAACACCCCGACCTTGAACCTCATCGTGACATGAGAAGCCGGGAAATGACGAAAACGTGAAACCCTTCGGAAATTTCCGAAAAGCCCGCGAGTATAGCAGTCCGCCCGAGCCGTTGGCGGTTTACTTGATCCAGAGGCGGATGGCGTCCCAGGCGCGGCCCAGGATGCCGGCCTGCTCCACCGGCTCCAGCACCACCAGCGGCACCTCGGCCACCGGCTCGTCGCCCAGCATGACCTTGAGCGACCCGACGGCCTGGTTCTTCGCAAACGGCGCCACCAGCGGGTCGGGGCGCGCGACCTGCGTCTTGAGCTTGCTGGCCGAACCGGCCGGCACCGACACGACGATCGCCTCCGGGCGGCCCAGCTTGACGGTGTCGGACTTGCCCTTCCAGACCGCCGGCGTGGCTGCGGGCTGGTTGGCGTCGAACAGCTTGACCGCGTCGAAGGCGGTGTAGCCCCAGTTCAGCAGCTTCTGCGACTCGTTGGCGCGCACGTTCTCGCTGGAGGCGCCCAGCACGATCGACAGCAGACGGCGGCCACCGGCCAGGTTCGGAAAGTCACGCTTGGCCGTCACGATCATGCAGTAGCCGGCGGCGTCGGTGTGGCCGGTCTTGAGGCCGTCGACGGTCGGGTCGCGGAACAGCAGCAGGTTGCGGTTGGTGTCGTTGGTCGACGGCGTGCCCGGGTAGCGGTACTTCTTGATGGCGTAGTAGTGCACGTACTCCGGAAAGTCGTGCATGAGCCGCGTGGCCAGGATGCTCAGGTCGCGCGCCGTCGTCGTGTGGCCCGGCACCGTGAGGCCTTCGGGGTTCTTGTAGCTGGTGCCCTTCATGCCGAGCGCCTTGGCCTGCTCGTTCATGAGCTCGACGAAGTGCTCGGCCGTGCCGCCCACGGCCTCGGCGAGCGCCATGGTGGCGTCGTTGCCCGACTGGACGATCATCCCCTTGATCAGGTCGTCGACCGGCACCTGCATCTTCGGGTCGATGAACATGCGCGAGCCCGGCATCTTCCAGGCGCGCACGCTGATGGGCAAGGTCTGGGTCAGGCTGATCTTCTTGGACTTGAGCGCGTCGAAGACCAGGTAGGCCGACATCAGCTTGGTCAGCGAAGCGGGCTCGACCGGGCTGTCGATGTCCTTCTGCGCCAGCATCTGGTTGGCCGTGACGTCGAGCAGGAGATAGCTGCGTGCCGCCACTTCGGGAGGCACCGGCACCTGGGCCGCAGCGAGCATGCAGAACGATGCGGCGGCAGCCAGCACCAGCGCGCGGAGCGCGTCAGAGAAACGATTCATGGGAATGGGGAAGTCTGGCCATCAGCCCGCGCGCAGATGGCGGGCCACGAGATTTTTCAAGAGCGGCAATTGTCCGTGAAAGAAATGGCCACCCCCGGGAACGACTGTGACAGGAAGTGACTGCGGGCGGGCCCAATCCATCACCGCCGACAGGGCCACCGTGTCGTCGGCCTCGCCGTGCACGACCAGCGCGCGTTCGAGCGCGCCCTCGGGCAGCGGCGGCGGCACGACGCGCGCCACGCTGGTCCCCACGAGCACCACCTGCTGCACCTCGCGCGCCGGCCACAGCGCCTGCAGCGCATTCACCGCCACGAAGCCGCCGAAGGAGAAGCCCGCCACGGCGACCGGCCCGTCCGGCGCGACCTGCGCCAGCACCGCTGCGAAGTCCTCGGTCTCGCCGCGCCCTTCGTCGTGCACGCCTTCGCTGGCGCCGACGCCGCGGAAGTTGAAGCGCACCGCCGTCCAGCCGCTCGCCACGAAGGCGCGCGCCAGGGTCTGCACGACCTTGTTGTCCATGGTGCCGCCGAACAGCGGGTGCGGGTGGGCGATCACGGCGACGCCGCGCGATGCGGCGCCGTCAGGCGGCAGGTCGCGCTGGGCTTCGATGACGCCCGCCGCGCCTTCCAGGCGAAGTTTCTCGGTCTGCGAATTCATCAGGGATGCAGGGTCGGTTTCAGCGACCCACGTCGGGCGGCAGCAGCAGGCGCTCGACGACCTGGCCGTTCTTGAGGTGCGACTCGACGATCTCGTCGATGTCGTCGGCATCCACGAAGGTGTACCAGACCGCGTCCGGATACACGACGGCCACCGGCCCGCCGGCACAGCGATCGAGGCAGCCAGCCTTGTTGACGCGCACCTTGCCGACACCGGCCAGGCCCGCCTCCTTCACCTTCGACTTGCAGCGGTCGAAGCCCTCCTGCGCGTTGTGCTTGGCACAGGCGTCTTCACCGTTCTTGCGTTCGTTCAGGCAGAAGAAGATATGGCGCTCGTAGTAGCCGGGCGTGGAGGTCGTGGAGGAAGGCATCGACCGATTCTAGGTTTGGCGCACCCGCCGCGACAGCACCACCAGCACGTAGCCCAGCGCGGCAAAGGGCCACAGCCAGCCCAGCCATTGAACCAACCCGTGGAAGCGGATGAAGCGCCCCTGCTCCCAGGTGGCCAGGGTCTGCGCGAAGTAGGCGCTTTCAGGCGCCTGGTTCAGCAGGCTCAGATGCAGCACCAGCGCCACCAGCAGCAAGGCGGCACAGAGTCGTCGTGGCGCACCGAGCAACAACACGCCCACGACCACCGCCGCGGCGATACCGACCTGGACCGGCAGGCTCAGCCACGCCCACGCATGCTCCGGCCCCCAACTCAACGCCGCCGACAGCGCGCTGGCCGCGACACCCACCGCCAGGATCACCGGCATCAGCAAGGCGCGGCGCGCCACCGACCGCGTGACCAGAAAGGCCAGCAGGCAGGGCACCAGCGCGCCCAGCATGACGCACAGGAGTTCGACGGCCGGCACCAGCGGCTGCAGTTCGAATTCGCGCAGGGGCATCCAGTCGAGGAAGGGCGTGTCGAGCAGCCACTCGGCGATCGCCGCCTCGAGCCGCTCGAACACCTGGCCCAGCCCGAAGGTCACCGCCGCCGGAAAGAGCAGGGCCACCGGCCACAGCGCCAGCAGCACCAGGCCGCCGCGCGCATCGTCGACGAACCAGTAGGAGCGCGCCCGGCTCCAGTGCGCCACGGCACCGGCGCGCTCCAGGCCGGCGGCCAGCACTGCACCGGCGAAGGCGCCGAGCGCATTCAGGCCGAGGTCGACGTTCGACGGAATGCGTGCCGGCAGGTAGCTCTGCAGCGTTTCCATCGCGAAAGAGACTGCGCTGCCCGCCAGCCCGGCGCGCAGTATCGCCTGCCAGCCGCCGGCGTCCGGGCGGGTGCGCAGCACGGCCAGCGCCATGAGAAAACCCAGCGGAACATAGCCCGCCACGTTGATGCCGAAGTCGAACCCGGTCCAGTACTTGGGCCATGGCGCCCACAGGTACGACCACGGCGCGATGCCCTGGTCGCGCCAGTCGGCGAAAGGGTAGAGGCTCGCGTAGACGATCAGTGCCGCATAGGCCAGCGCGAGCGGCAGCGCGGCGGACTTGTGCGGCGTGGTCACCGGGCGATGAGGACGGTGGGGCCGCGCGGCGTCAGAACGGCTTGACCACCACCAGCACGACGATGGCCAGCAGCAGCAGCACCGGCAGTTCGTTGAACCAGCGGTACCAGCGATGGCTGCGCCGGTCGGTCCCGGCTGCAAGTTTGCGCAGGATCACGGCGCAGCCGTGGTGGTAGCCGATCACCACCAGCACCAACGCCAGCTTCGCATGCATCCACCCGTTGCCCGGGCCGCGGCCGATGCCGTAGCCCATCCACAGCCAGACGCCGAAAACGATCGCCGGAACGGCCAGCAGCGTGGTGAAGCGCAACAGCTTGCGCGCCATGAGCAGCAGGCGTGCCCGCTCGGCCTCCGAGCCGGGCGGCACCATGGCGAGATTCACGAAGATGCGCGGAAGGTAGAAGAGCCCGGCAAACCAGCTGGCAATGAAGACGATGTGCAGCGATTTGATCCAGAGCATGGCGGCAGTTTAGTGGGGCTGAAGAGTCGTCGCTGCACGGCGCATGAGGCGCGCTCTTTTCGTGGAACACCGCGGACGGGCTCCGCCCGGCCGCAGGTGTTGCCCCCGGTAGGGGGTGCGGAGCGCGACACGCAGTGCGCGCGACCTGGGGGCGAGCAACAGTCCCCCCCAAAAAAAAGCCCGACGCCAAGGCGCCGGGCTGGGAAGCCCTTTTGCTGTCACACATCAAGGCACCCGCTCAGGGAGGAAAAGCGGGGAGCGGCAAGCCGCCCAGGTCAGAATTTAACAAAGCAAAATCAACGTATCAAGCAAATGGTTAACTTTTTCTGACATTTGCGCACTTTGCCCGCCAAGACCGGCGGTCCCCTTCGGCCTGCTCGCCACAACTTGACGCATTCGGCGCTGGTGCCGCGTCGGGTACGACACATCGTGCACAATTTTCCACATGACCCTCCACGCCCCCTTTCCCGCCGGCCGGCCCCGCCGCCTTCGCCGTGACAGCTTCACGCGCAATCTGGTCCGCGAGCACGCGCTCACCTCGCACGACCTGATCTACCCCGTCTTCGTGCAGGAAGGACAGAACAAGCGCGATGCGGTGGCCTCGATGCCGGGCGTGGAGCGCTTCAGCCTGGACACCCTGCTGCCGGTGGCCGAGGAATGCGTGGCGCTCGGCATCCCCGTGATGGCGCTGTTCCCGGTGATCGACGGCGCGCTCAAGACGCCCGCGGGCGACGAAGCCTTCAACCCCGGCGGACTGATCCCGCGCGTGGTGGCAGCGCTGAAAGCGCGCTTCCCCGAACTCGGCGTGATGACCGACGTGGCGCTCGACCCCTACACCAGCCACGGCCAGGACGGCCTGCTCGACGACACCGGCTACGTGCTCAACGATCCGACCGTCGAGGTGCTGGTGAAGCAGGCGCTGACGCAGGCCGAGGCCGGCGTCGACATCGTCGCGCCGAGCGACATGATGGACGGCCGCATCGGCGCGGTGCGCGACGCGCTCGAGGCCAACGGCGACATCCACACGCGGATCATGGCGTACAGCGCCAAGTACGCGAGCGCCTTCTATGGCCCCTTCCGCGACGCGGTCGGCTCCGCCACCAACCTGGGCAAGAGCAACAAGAAGGTCTACCAGATGGATCCGGGCAACAGCGACGAGGCCCTGCGCGAAGTCGGCATCGACATCGCCGAGGGCGCCGACATGGTGATGGTGAAGCCCGGCATGCCCTACCTCGACATCGTGCGGCGCGTGAAGGACGAGTTCCGCGTGCCCACCTTCGCCTACCAGGTGAGCGGCGAGTACGCGATGCTCAAGGCCGCCGCTCAGAACGGCTGGCTCGACCACGACGCCGTCATGCTCGAAAGCCTGCTGGCCTTCAAGCGCGCGGGCGCCGACGGCGTGCTGACCTACTTCGCGCTCGACGCCGCCCGGCTCCTGAAGCAGCAGCGCTGAAACCGCGGCGCCCGTGCGAATTTTCGAGATCACCGGCTCGCAGGTCGCCGAGCACGACGCCCTGGCGCCCCTGGCCTTGCCCGGCGCCTGCCAGAACGGCTACCTGTGGCTCTCGCTCACGCGGGACGAGTTCCGCGCGTCGCTCGCCGACGTGCAGGGCATCCTGCAGACGCTGTGCGGCACGCAGCTGGTCGACCTGCATGTGAGCGACCTGCTCAACGACCAGTTGCCCTCGCACTACGACTACACCTCGCAGTACGACGTGCTCGTGTTCCGTCGGCTGGCCGCCGCCTCGCACGCCGCCCCCTTGGCCGACGAGACACCGAAGGCCCGCAGCGGCCCGCCGGTGCTGCGGCGCGTCGACACGCGGCCGGTCGGCTTCGCGGTGTTCGACCGAGTGCTGCTGTCGGTCCATCCGGAAGACGGCGCGGTACGCGACGTGTATGCCGCGAAGCTGATGGCCGCCGCGCGCGGCGACCGCACCGACACCACGGCCCCGGCCCTCGACGTGCGCGCCATCAGCGCCCGCGTGCCCACCGGGCCGGCCGACCTGATGCTGCGGGTGGTGAACCAGATCGTCGACGCGTACCTGGCGTTGCGGCGCGAACTCACGCGCCAACTCGACCACTGGCAGGCCGAGCTGATCGATCCACGCAGCCGCTTCACCAACTGGAGCGCGCTGATGGAGGCGCGCCAGTCGCTGCACCACCTCGACGAGATCTGCGAAGACCAGCGCTCGGCCGTGCAGGACTGGATCGACGCCATGGAAACGCTGCCGACGCCCGAGGCGGCCGCCGAGATTCGCGAGCGCGAGCTCATCATGGTGCGCAGCCGCGACGTGCTCGAGCACATCGAACGCGTGGTGCACCACGTGCGCCGGCTCGAGCAGAACGCCGAGGCCGCCGTGCAGATGCACTTCAGCGTGCAAAGCCACCGTGCCAACGACATCATGCGGGTGCTGACGGTGCTCACCGCCATCTTCCTGCCGCTCAACCTGATCGCCGGCATCTTCGGGATGAACTTCGAGTTCATCCCGCTGGTGCACACGGCCGCCGGCTTCTGGATCGCGATGGGCGCGATGGGCGGCATCGCGGTGGCGCTGGTCGTGCTGTTCTGGCGCAAGCGCTACCTGGCCCGCACCGCGCGCTGAGCGCACATGCAAAAGGACCGGGCGGTGCGGTGCACCGTCCGGTCCTTTTGTCGAAGGTCTGGATCAACCACGGCCGCACGCGGCGGCCGCTGCGATCACAGGCCGGCGCGCCGGGTGGCCAGCGAACCGTTCGTGTACTCGGCAGGCACCGTGCTGTTCACGAAGGACTTGCGGTCCAGGTTCTGGTTGGCGGCGTTGGCAGCAGCGAGGGCTTCGGCAGCCACGGCTGCACGGCTGGTGGGCGACGGCAGGGCCGGCGCGACCTTCGAGCTACGGTTGATGTTCTGGTCCGGGGCGTGCGCAGCGGCGACGGCTTCGGCGTCGACCGCGGCACGGCTCTTGACCGACACGACTTGCTGGACGCCGTCGTAGGTTTCAGCGTGGGCGCCGACGGCGGCGAGCAGGGTCAGGGCAGCAGCAGCGATGATTTGGGTGGTCTTCATTTTCGTTTCCTCGGAGGTTGTTCAGAGATCGTGCCGTCGTCCGGCCCGTGGGACGAATTCTCGAAGGAAAATGCGACGTAAACTCGCTGAAAAATGAACCATGGTGTTCATGAAAACGAAACAATGGACAGCCTCGACCTTCTGAAGACCTTCCGCGAAGTCGCGACGCTCGGCAGCTTTTCGCGTGCGGCCCAGCGCCTCGACATGTCGAAGGCGACGGTCAGCAAGTACGTCGCCGAACTGGAAACGCGCTTCGGCGTGCGGCTGCTCAACCGCTCGACGCGCTCGGTGAGCCTCACCGACGCCGGCGCCCTGCTGCTCGAACGCAGCACGCCAGTGATGGAAATGGTCGCGCTCACGCAGGCCGAGATCCAGGAGCACGCGAGCCGGCCCACCGGCCGCCTGCGCATCTCCGCGCCGCACGGCATGGGCCAGGGCGACCTGCCCACGCTGCTGGCGCAGTTCCTGGGCTACTACCCCGAGGTCAGCATCAGCCTGCACCTGAGCAACCGCACGGTCGACCTGGCCGAAGAAGCGATCGACGTCGCCTTGCGCTTCGGGCCCATTACCGACGACAACCTGATCGTGCGCAAGCTGCAGCAGATGCCGCTGGTGGTGTGCGCGTCGCCGATGTACTGGAAGAAGCACGGCACGCCCGAGCATCCGTCCGACCTGACCGGCCACGACGCCTTGACGCATTCGCGCGTGGGCACGCATCCGCAATGGCGTTTCGATGTGGAGGGCAAGCCGCTCGACGTCTCGGTGAAGAGCCGCATGGACGCCAGCGAGGCCGGGCCGCTGATCGAGGTGGCCCTGCACGGCTTCGGCGTCCTCTACCTGCCGGCACTGCTGGTGCAGCCGCACATCGACCGCGGCGAGCTGGTGCCGGTGCTCAAGCCCTATGTGCGCAGCGACATGTGGCTGTCGGCCGCCTACCTGCAGCGGCGCCACAACAGCGCCGCGCTGAAGGCCTTGCTCGACTTCCTGCAGACCCGCATCGGCCCACGCGCCAAGGGACCGAAGAAGTAGGCAGACGCCACCTATCCAACGTGCTTGGCGAAGAAAGCCAGCGTGCGCTCCTTGGCCAGCGTAGCGGCGGCCGCGTCGTACGAGCCGCGCTGGTCGCAGTTGAAGCCGTGGTCGGCTTCGTAGACGTGCACCTCGACCTCGGGATGCGCCTTCTTGAAGGCCTCGACCGACTCGAGCGAGATCCAGTGGTCCTTGCTGCCGAAGTGCGCGAGCACCGGCACCGTCGGGCTGAGCGCCGACTCTTCGGGCGTGGTCATGCCGCCGCCGTAGTACGGCACAGCGGCCGCGATGCCCGACACCCCTGCCGCCGCGCACCAGGTCAGCAGGCCGCCCCAGCAGTAGCCCACGATGCCGACCTTGCCGGCCTTCGCCGCGTACTCGACGGCGGCCTGCACATCCTGCAGCACGCCGGGTGCGGGCAGCGCCTCGACCGCGGCCTTGAGCGCCATGCCGGCCTGCATGTCGTCGCCGGTATAACCGATGTCGACGCCGGGCTTCACGCGGTGGAAGGTCGCCGGCGCCACCGCCAGGTAGCCTGCCGCTGCGTAGCCGTCGGCCACCGAGCGGATGTGCGAGTTGACGCCGAAGATCTCCTGCAGCACGACGATGGCGCCCTTGGGCTGGCCCGCGGGTTCGGCCACGTAGGCCGGAAAGGTGACGCCGTCTTTGGCGGTGAGATCGATGAATTGACCCATGGTCGTTGCTCCTGTCGGATTGAGAGAATCAGTTGGTCTTGTTCTGCAGCGCGTGCTCGACGAAGTGGAGCCGGTCCTGGCCCCAGAACAGTTCGCCGTCGATCACGTACGTGGGGGCGCCGAACACCTGGGCGTCGATGGCCTCCTGCGTGTAGGTCTCGTAACGCTCCTGCACGGCCTGGCGCTGCGACTGCTCGACGCGCTGAGCCGGCAGGCCGCATTCGACGGCAATCGCCTCGAGCACCTTCGGGTCGGCGATGTTGCGCTCCTGCACCCAGACCGCCGCGAAGATCGCAGCGCAGACCCGCATCGCCGCGTCGACGCCATCGTGCATGTCAACGGCGATGATCAGCTTGGATGCATCGTCGCCCGCCACCGGGAAGAAGCGCGGCTTGACGTTCATCGGCAGGCCCAGGTGCTGCGAGAAGCGCGCCATCTCGACCAGCCGGTAGGCCTGGCGCTGCGGCGCGCGCTTGCCCAGCGGCAGGCCACCCGAGGCCGGGAACACCGCGCCGAAGTCGACCGGCCGCACCCGCACGGTGGCGCCGGCGGCCTTCGCGATGGCGGCGAAGCGGTCGTGGCCGAGGTAGGTCCAGGGGCTCTGCGGGGTGAAGTAGTAGTCGACGGTACGGGGCATGGATGTCTCCAGGAGAGGCGACGATGATGTAATCCGCGCCGGGGCGCTTTTTTAACCCACGCACGGCTTCCGTGCAGGAGGCGGGAATTGAACCAGCAGATCCTTCTGATCACGGGCGGCGGCCGTGGCATCGGCGCCGCCGTCGCCGTTCTCGCAGCGCAGCGCGGCTATGCCGTGGCCGTCAACTACGCCAGCAACTCGCTGGCCGCCGACGAGGTGGTGCGCCGCATCCGCGCGAGCGGCGGCAGCGCCATCGCGGTGCAGGCCGACGTGGGCGACGAGGCCCAGGTGCTGGCGATGTTCGAGCAGGTCGACGCCAGGCTCGGCCGGCTCACCGCGCTGGTCAACAACGCCGGTGTGGTCGACCTGCAGGCCCGCGTCGACGAGATGAGCGTGGCACGGCTGGAGCGCATGTTCCGCATCAACGTGATCGGCAGCTTCGTCTGCGCCCGCGAGGCGGTGCGGCGCATGAGCACGAAGCACGGCGGCAGCGGTGGGGCCATCGTCAACGTCTCCAGCGCGGCCTCGCGGCTCGGGTCGCCCGGCCAGTACGTCGACTACGCGGCCAGCAAGGGCGCGATCGACACCTTCACGCTCGGTCTGGCCAAGGAGGTGGCCGACGAAGGCATCCGCGTCAACGCAGTACGCCCCGGGCTGATCGCCACCGACATCCATGCGTCCGGCGGCATGCCCGAGCGCGCCGCCGCACTGGCACCCAGCGTGCCGATGAAGCGCGTCGGCAACGCCGAGGAGATCGCCGGGGCCGTGCTGTGGCTGCTCTCGCCCGAGGCCAGCTACACGACGGCGGCGCTGCTCGACGTCACCGGGGGACGCTGATGGCCAGCCCCACGATGGACCTGATCAAGCCGCTGATCACGCTGCTGGCCATCGTGAACCCGCTGGCGATCGTGCCCTTCTTCATCCACTACACGCAGGAATACAACGAGCGCCAGCGGCGCCGCACCGCGTGGATCTCGGCCTTCAGCGCCTTCGTGGTGATCGCCATCAGCGCGCTGCTGGGCCTGCAGCTGCTGGGCTTCTTCGGCATCTCGATCGCGAGCTTCCAGGTCGGCGGCGGCCTGCTGCTGCTCATCAGCTCGCTCAACATGCTCAACGCGCAGCCGGCCGAGGCCAAGACCAACAAGGAAGAGATCCGCGCGACCGAGGTGAAGGCCTCGCTCGGCGCGTCGATCGCCGTGGTGCCGCTGACCATCCCGTTGCTCACCGGCCCGGCCACCATGTCGACGATGGTGATCTACGCCGAGAAGACGCGGCACCTCTGGGAGATGGCCGTGCTGGTCGGCTACGGCGTGGTGATCGGCCTGGCGACCGGCATCGCCTTCTCGCTGGCCGAGCCGATCGCGCGCGTGCTGGGCAAGACCGGCATCAACGTGATGACACGGCTGATGGGCCTGATCCTCGCCGCGCTGGCGGTCGAGGTGATGGCCGACGGGCTGGGCAAGCTGTTCCCGATTTTGGGTCGGACGGCGCCCTGAGCGCGCGTCGTCAGGGCTGCTGATCGACCCAGGCGACCAGTTCGGCGATCGCCGCATCGCTGGCCAGGGTCAGCGCCCGCACGCCCCCCGGCGCGTCGGCACTCGTTGCCGGGCGCTGCACCGTGAAGCTGCGCTGCGCCACCACGCTGTCGCCGCCGGGCGCGCTCTGCACGAGCGTGGCACGCAGCCGCACCAGGCCGGCGCTCTGCGTCGGCGATGCAAAGTAGTGGCTGAATTCCTCGAGCGACACGCGCAGCGTGCGCGGCACGCGGCCGGCCGTGCGCGCCAGGCTCGCACTCTCTTCGCGGCTGAGCACCGTGCGGCGCTCGGCCAGGGCGTCGCGCAGGCGCCGGTAGAGCAGCTGGTTGGGCGCCACGCTCCAGCGCGACTGGCCGTAGGGCCGCAACTCGTTGGCATCGGCGTAGCCCAGGCGGTAGAGGATCTGCGTGCCTTCCAGCCGCGTGCTGGCGTCGACGTCGGCCAGCGACAGCGTCGGGCGCGGCGTGGCATCGGCAGGCGCCGGTGCCCGGGCCGCCAACACCGGACCGAAGTCGTAGAGCATCGCGCGCGACGGCCGGTCGGGCAGCGACCCGCATCCGGCCAGGAGAAGGAGAGCAGCCGCCAGGGCCGCGGTGGAGCAAAAGCGTGTGGGCATGGTCTTCACCTCAGTTATCTATAGTGCTACCCGCCACCCGCAGCCAATGAAACCGGCATGGCCGAGGCCAGGGCACCCGCGGAACTGGCGTTGCCAGGCCGCTGGGTGCGCCCCCTTGAGGGGGAGGCGCCGCAGGCGCATCGGGGGTAGGTTTCATTTCAAGGACGTGCGGCGGCGGGTGCCGAGAAGCCCGGCTCGCCCGGGCCGGCGACGGCGCCGCCATTGCCGAAGAGCAGCGACTGCGGGTTGTCGTTGATGCCGTCGGCCGCACGGCCCAGGCGGCGCACCGCGCTGGACGTGTCCTCGGCCACGCGGTTCAGCCGCGGCAGCGTCGCCATGTTGAAGCTGTCCACCGCCTGCGACAGCGCCTTGGTGCCGTCGCCCAGCCGGTCGATCGGTCCGTCGGGCGCGTTGAGCCGGTTGGCAGTCGTGTTCAGGTTGTTGGCCACGCGCGAGATGTCGCCGGCCGCGGTCTTGACGGAGCCCATCGTGTCGCGCGTGCGGTCGATCAGCGGCGGCAGCGCCGTGAGCGCCGGGTTCAGGCCGGTCCTGACGGTGTTGTCGAGCTGCTTCGTCAGCTGGTTGGCGCTGGCCGCGGCCTGCGCGATGTTCTCCAGCGCATCGGCGATGCGCTTCTGGTTGGCTGCGCCCAGCACCACGTTGACCCGCTTGGTCACGTCCTCGACCTGGTCGAGGATGACCTCGCCGCGGTCCTGCAGCTGCGCCAGCACGGAAGGTTTGAGCGGGATGCGCGGCGGGTTGGCGTTGTCGGGCGCCAGCGCCACCTGCGACTCGCCCTTGTCGTCGATCGCGATGAAGGCCAGGCCGGTCACGCCCTGGTAGCTCAGCGTGGCGAAGCTCGACTGCGTGAGCGGCACCCGTTCGTCGACGGTGATGCGCACCCGCACGTTGCCCTTGACCTTGGGGTCGAAGTCGATGGCCGTGACCTTGCCCACCGCGATGCCGCGGTAGCGCACCATGGCCTGCGGCTGCAGGCCGCTGACCGCGTCGCGGGTCGAGAGTTCGTAGGTGTTGCGCACCGTGTTGTCGCGCGTGAGCCAGACCACCAGCGCGACGAGCACGGCGACCAGGCCGAGCACGAAGGCGCCGGCGGCGAGGGCATGGGCCTTGTTTTCCATGGGGTCTACCTTTCGGCCGGCGCGTCGCCGGCGGGGGTGTCGTGCAGGGCTTCCATGGCGCGCTTTCCGCGCCCGCCCAGAAAGTAGTCGTGGATGAACGGGTGCTCGTAGGCGATCACCTCGCGCGGCCGGCCCGAGACGATGACCCGCTGGTCGGCCAGCACCGCGATGCGGGTGCTCAGGTCGAACAGCGTGTCGAGGTCGTGCGTGACCATCACCACCGTCAGCCCCAGTTCGCGGTGCAGACTGCGCAGCAGGTCGCAGAAGCTGTCGGAGGCCGCGGGGTCGAGCCCGGCGGTGGGCTCGTCGAGCAGCAGCAGCGGCGGGTCCATGATCAGCGCACGCGCCAGCGCCACGCGCTTGATCATGCCGCCCGACAGGTCCGACGGGCTGCGGTTCGCATGCTCGGGCTTCAGGCCCACCATCTGCAGCTTGACCAGCGCCGCATCGCGAATGAGGTCGTCCGGCAGCAGCCGCAGCTCGCGCAGCGGGAAGGCGATGTTCTCGAGCACGCTGAAGGCCGAGAACAGCGCGCCGTGCTGGAACAGCATGCCGACCTTGGCCGCATCCTTGGCGCCCAGCTGCCCGGGCCGCTGGCCGAGGACGGTGACCTCGCCCCGGGTGGGTTGCTGCAAGCCGAGGATCTGGCGCAGCAGCACCGTCTTGCCGGTGCCCGATCCGCCGACCAGCGACAGCACCTCGCCACGGCGGATCGACAGGTCGAGGTCGCGGTGCACCACCTGCTCGCCGTCGGTCGACTTGAACACCGTCCACAGGCGGCGGATGTCCACCACCACCGGCGCGTCGGATGCCGGCTCGTCGATCATTGGAAACCCACGCCCCGGAACAGCACGGCGAACAGCGCGTCGACCAGGATCACCACGGTGATCGAGGTCACCACCGACGAGGTGGTGCCGCGCCCGAGGCTCTCGGTGTTGGGCTTGACCTTCATGCCGAAGTAGCAGCCCACCAGCGCGATGAGGATGCCGAACACCGCCGACTTGCCCAGCGCCAGCCACAGGTTCGACAACGGCACCGCGCGCGGCAGCGCCTGCATGAAGTAGGCCGGCGACAGGTCGAGCGTGAGGTTGGCCGCGATCATGCCGCCGCCGAGCGCCGCCATCGACGTCCACATGCTGATGAGCGGCATCGCGACGGCCAGCGCCAGCACGCGCGGCATCACCAGCCGGAAGCCGTGCGGGATGCCCATGACGCGCATCGCGTCGAGTTCCTCGGTCACGCGCATCACGCCGATCTGCGCCGTGATCGCCGAGCCCGAACGCCCCGCGACCAACACCGCGGCCAGCACCGGCCCGAGTTCGCGGATCAGCGACAGGCCCAGGATGTTGACCATGAAGGCTTCCGCGCCGAAGTTGCGCAGCTGGTTCGACATGAGGTAGGCCAGCACCACGCCGATCAGAACGCCCACCAGCGCGGTGATCGGCAGCGCGGTGGTGCCGAACTGGTAGAGCTGGCCCGACAGGTCGCGCCAGGGCGCACGGTGCGGTGCGCGGATCAGCGTGCCGATGTCCAGCACGAGCTGGCCGATCAGCCGCAGGACGTCGCGCGCCACCACCAGGGCGCGCGGGCCGCGGTGGGCATAGGCCTTGAGATGGTCGGCCAGCGTCGGACCGGCATCGGGCGGCGCGGCGCAGGTGAACTGCGCCACATGCTCGAGCACCGCCTTGTGCGGCGGGTCCATCTCGATGTGCTGCGGCCAGGCGCCGCCCCAATGCCGCCACAGCACCTGGGCCCCGATGTGGTCCAGCTGCTCGATGGGGCGCAGGTCCCACGCGGCATCGCCTTTCGGCAGGCCGCGCAGGCTCTCGGCCAGGGCGACCCAGTCCTGGCGCGACGAGAAGGCCAGGGCCGTCCATTGGCCTTGCGCGACCACCGCGCCTTCTGCGCCGCGCGCCACGCGGGGCGGTGCACGCACCGGCTCGTCCGGCGCAGCGGCGAGCGTGGTGGGCGCAGTGTTCGGCGCGGAAAGTGGCATGGAGACGGTCTGTTCCGGGAGGGCTCGTTGGTAGCGGCGCGTCATCCTAACCGGAGGGTATGACGTGCGCGGCGATGGTCGGCGTCGTCCGACAGAGCGCAGCACCTGCAGGAAGCGGGCCCGCTCGGCCGATCGGCGTCGCTCAGCCGCCGATGCGGGTGCCCACGTCGGCGCCGAAGCCCTCGGCCAGCGACGCGCGCAGCCACGCGACGAAAGCCGCCACCGCGCGCGGCACGTGACTGGCATAGGGCCGGATGGCGTACAGCCGCTCCCCGAAGGCGCCGACCGGCGTCCACTGCGGCAGCACCTCCACCAGTTTCCCCGCGCGCAGCGCCGCCTGCGCGCTGAAGTCCGGCAGCAGCGCAATGCCCAGCCCCGCCAGGGCCGCATCGCGCAGCGCTTCGCTGTTGTTGGCGGCCAGCGGCCCCGACACCGGCACGGTGACGCGCTGGCCGTCGCTCCCCGAACCGCCTGCTCGGCCGGCGCGCCGCTCCAGGTGCCAGGTCGGCGTGTCCTGCGCACGGGGGTAGTGGAGGCAGTCGTGCGCGGCGAGCGCGGCCGGCGCGTCGGGCGTGCCGCGGCGGCGCAGGTAGCCGCGGCTGGCCGCCAGCACCGAGCGCGTCGGGCACAGCACCCAGGCGACATGGGTGTCCGGCGGGGCGGCGGTGTGGCGGATCGCGAGGTCGAAACCTTCCATCGCCAGCGAGCGGAGCCGGTCCGACAGGTCGAGCTCGATGCGCACCTCGGGGTAGGCGCGCAGGAAGTCCGCCAGCCGCGGCACCAGTTGCTGGCGCGCGAAGGCGACCGGCGCCGTCACCCGCAGCAGCCCGCGCGGCACGCCGGCCAGGTCGCGCACGCCGGCGAAGCTGTGGGCGATCTGCTCGAAGTTCGGGCGCATCTCGTCGACCAGGCGCTGGCCCGCTTCGGTGAGCCGCACGCTGCGCGTGGTGCGCTGCACCAGCGGCACGCCCGCCGCCTGCTCCAGCTCGGCGATGCGCTGGCTCATCGCCGCCTTGCTCACGCCCAGGCGCTGCGCCGCGGCCGTGTAGCTGCCCTGCTGGGCCAGCACGGTGAGCGCGTGCAGGTGGGTCCACAGCGCTTCGATCTTTCGGGAGTCCATGATGGCATTGTTCACCAATACGAACAATCAGTTAAGCCGGAGGCGTCTTGGCGCCAGGGTGCCGCGTGCCTAAACTGCCGACATCCTCCCCCGAACGACACCCGCACGAGAGCTCGCATGACCATCGCCTCCATCGACCACTACATCCACGGCCGCGCCGTGGCCAACGAATCCGGCCGCAGCCAGGACGTGACCAACCCCGCCAGCGGCAAGGTCACCGGCAAGGTCGGCCTGGCCGACAAGGCGGCGGTCGACGCCGCGGTCGCCTCGGCGCAGGCCGCCTTCCCCGCGTGGGCCGACACGCCGCCGATCCGCCGCGCCCGCGTGATGTTCAAGTTCCTGCAACTGCTCAACGAACACAAGGACGAGCTCGCCCACCTGATCACCGCCGAGCACGGCAAGGTCTTCACCGATGCGCAGGGCGAAGTCAGCCGCGGCATCGACATCGTCGAATTCGCCTGCGGCATTCCGCAGCTGCTCAAGGGCGACTTCACCGAGCAGGTGTCCACCGGCATCGACAACTGGACGCTGCGCCAGCCGCTCGGCGTGGTGGCCGGCATCACGCCGTTCAACTTCCCGGTGATGGTGCCGATGTGGATGTTCCCGGTGGCCATCGCCGCGGGCAACACCTTCGTGCTGAAGCCGAGCCCGACCGACCCGAGCGCGTCGCTGAAGATGGCCGAGCTGCTGAAGCAGGCCGGCCTGCCCGACGGCGTTTTCAACGTGGTGCAGGGCGACAAGGTCGCGGTCGACGCGCTGCTCGAGCACCCGGACGTGAAGGCGGTGAGCTTCGTCGGCTCCACCCCGATCGCCAACTACATCTACGAGACCGGCGCCCGCCACGGCAAGCGCGTGCAGGCCCTGGGCGGCGCGAAGAACCACATGGTCGTGATGCCCGACGCCGACATCGACCAGGCGGTCGACGCGCTGATCGGCGCGGGCTACGGCTCGGCTGGCGAGCGCTGCATGGCGATCTCGGTGGCGGTGCTGGTGGGCGACGTGGCCGACCGCCTGCTGCCCAAGCTGATCGAGCGCACCAAGACGCTGAAGGTGCTCGACGGCGAGAACCTCGACGCCGAGATGGGCCCGATCGTCACGCGCGCCGCGCACGAGCGCATCACCGGCTACATCGACCTGGGCGTGACCGAAGGCGCCAAGCTGCTGGTGGATGGCCGAAAGTTCGACGGCGCCAAGGCCGGCACCGGTTGCGACGACGGCTACTGGATGGGCGGCACGCTGTTCGACCACGTCACGCCCGAGATGCGCATCTACAAGGAAGAGATCTTCGGCCCGGTGCTGGGCTGCGTGCGCGTGGCCGACCTGAAGGAAGCGGTCGACCTGATCAACGCGCACGAGTTCGGCAACGGCGTGTCGTGCTTCACCCGCGACGGCAATGTGGCACGCGAGTTCGGCCGCCGCATCCAGGTCGGCATGGTCGGCATCAACGTGCCGATCCCGGTGCCGATGGCCTGGCATGGGTTCGGTGGCTGGAAGCGTTCGCTGTTCGGTGACATGCACGCGTATGGCGAAGAAGGCGTGCGCTTCTACACGAAGCAGAAGTCGATCATGCAGCGCTGGCCGGAGAGCATCGGCAAGGGGGCCGAGTTCGTGATGCCGACGGCAAAGTAAGCTGTCCTGCGTTCGTTGAAAACGCCGTGGGCCTTTGTTGGCTTGCGGCGTTTTTGTTTGTTGGCTGTTGTTCGGGGTGGGCTCGAGGGCGACGGGTAACCCCTTCCGCGAATGTCCCCCGGCCTGCGGCCTCCTCCTTTATTTCGCTGCAGGGGCTACCCATCACCCTCGGCCTGGACGCGGCGCGTCGTTCCGCGCGATCAACCACCGCCGTGTCCAAGGCTGAGGTCGGTGCGGTGTACTGCGCAGCGAAATAAAGGAGGAGGCCGCAGGCCGGGGGACATTCGCGGAGCAGTGCACCGCGCCGGCCTCAGCCTCGTCCCGAATCGGGACTCAAGCGCCGGTTACATGCACCCCAGGCCGCAGCCCCGCATTCCATTTGCCCCCGATGGCCCGTTCGATCTGTGCCGCCAGTTGCAGCAGCAACCCATCGTTGGCTTGCCGCGCCTGCGCCTGGATGCCCAGCGGCAGGCCGTTCTCCTGCGCCGCCAGCGGCAGCGAGATGCCGGGCATGCCGCACAGGTTGGCGAGCGGGGTGTAGGCGAAGTTCTTCCAGAGGTTGCCGAACCAGTCGTAGACGGACGGGTTGTCGCTGACCGTGAGGTACTCGGTGGTGCCGACCTTGGGCGTGGGCAGCGCGGTCACCGGTGTGAGGATGATGTCCCAGTCCTCGAAGAAGTTGCCGAAGGCGCGCGAGGTGGTGTTGAACACCGCCTGCATCTTCGAGCGCTCGCCGTAGGTGGTGTCGAGGCCCGCTTCCCAGATCTTGATGTTGATCGGCTCGAGCAGATCGGCCGGCGGGCGCTCGTGGCCCAGGCGCGCGATCTGGCCGGCGATGACCTGCGCGAAGTTGCTGATGTAGCAGGTGGTCTGCGCGGCGAAGGCGGTCTGGAAATCGACCTTCGGCAGCGCCCATTCGACGTGATGGCCCAGGCCTTCGAGGAAGCGGCCGACGCGCTCCAGCTCGGCCACGAAATGCGGCGTGGCGCGGTAGTCGCCCCACTCGTGCGACAGCGCGATGCGGAGACGCCCCGGGTCTTTCTTGATGAGCTCGCTGTACGGCTCGGCCGGGGACCAGAAGGGCATGAATTCGCCGGGCGCGCCGCCGCGGCACTGGTCGACGAAGGCCGCGGTGTCGCGCACCGTGCGGCTGTGGCAGCCCTGGATCGACACCAGGCCCGACAGGTCCGACAGGCCCGGCGCCAGCGAGAACACGCCGCGCGAGACCTTCAGGCCGATGTTGCCGTTGGCGCCGGCCGGGATGCGGATGGAGCCGCCGCCGTCGGTGGCGTGCGACATCGGCAGCACGCCCGCGGCCACGATGGCACCGGTACCGGCCGAGGACCCGTAGGTGGTGTAGGCCGTGTCCCAGGGGTTGCGCGTGACGTAGAGCGAGTTCTCCGCGGAGCTGCACACGCCGAACTCGGGCGTGGTGGTGCGCCCCATGATGTTCAGCCCCGCCTGGCGGATCTTGCCGGTGAGGAAGCTGTCTTCGGCCGGGCGGTGGCCCTGCATCAGCAGCGAGCCGAATTCCTGCAGCCGGCCCTTGAGCGTAGGGCCCAGGTCCTTCATCAGGTAGGGCACGCCGGCGAAGGTGCCGCCGGTGTTCGTGCCGTTGCCCACCGGGTCGGCCACGGCGTCGTCGAACACCTCGACCACCGCGTCGAGCGGGCCGTTGACCTTGTCGATGGCCGCCTTTGCCTGCGCCGCCAGCTCGGCCGGGCTCACGTCGCCCTTGCGCACCCGGTCGGCCAGCGCCACCGCATCGTGGTCCGCCCATTCGGACCAGCTCATTGCCATCGTCATTTCAGTTTCCGTTTCTCTTCAGTTATCGATCAGTTATCCATTGCCCAACGCAGCGCCCGCAGCCGACGACACTGGCGCCGCAGAGGCCAGGGATACCGCGGAACCGGCTTTGCCGGGCCGCCGGTATCGCCCCCTTGAGGGGGAAGCGCCGCAGGTGCTTCGGGGGTGGGCTCATTTCAAGGCCAGCCTAGCCCCAGCCTGAACAGCATGAGCGTAGCCGCCCCTGCCAGGATCGTCCCGGTCACGTCGTTTCGCCGAGCCAGGTAGTACAGCAATGCCGCGGCCACGGCGAACAGCCGCGCGTCGCGCCAGTCGGCCAGCAGGTGGCCGTTGCTCAGGAAGACCTCGGGCACGACCATCGCCAGCAGCGCCGCCACCGGGGCATGGCGCAGGCCCTGGCGCAGCCAGCCGGGCAGGCGCGGCTCGCGGTCGGGCAGCAGGAAGAAGCTGCGCGTGAGCACGGTCACCCCCACCAGCGCCAGCACCGCGAGCCAGGCGTACACCCCGTGGGCCGCATGCATCAGTGCAGGTTCCAGTGGCGGTCGGCCCAGAGCCCGGCCACGAAGGCCGTCGCGATGGCCGCGACCACGTTCAGCCCCATCGGCCACGAAGCGGTCGCCAGCGCGACCGACGCGGCGGCCAGCGCCGAGCAGCGCACCGCGCGGTCGGTCAGCATCGGCAGCGCCAGCGCGAGCAGTGCCAGCACGCCGACGAAGCGCAGGCCCCAGGCGGTGGGAATGGCGTCGGCCAGGAAGATGCCCGCGAGCGACGCGACATGCCAGGCCCCCCAGTTGGTGAGCGCCAGCCCGAGGAAGTAGCCCTGTTGCGCCACGGTCGCGCGGCCGGTCGGCGACGGCACCGGGTGCCGCTGCACGAACTGCGCATACACCGGGTCGCCCGCCAGGTACGACAGCAGCACGCGCTGCGGCCGGCCGTGCCCGCCGAAGTAGCGCCGCCAGCTCACGCTGAAGACGACGAAGCGCAGGTTGAGCACGCAGGCGGTCGCGGCGATCACCCACAGCGGCGCACCGGCGGCCATGAGCGGCAGGCAGGCCAGTTGCGACGCACTGGCGAACACCAGCAGCGACATGCCGAGGATCACGCCCAGGGCGACGCCGCTCTTGGCCATCGCCACGCCGGCCACCAGGCCCATCGCCAGGGTGCCCAGCGCCGGGCCCCGGATGTCGCGGCAACCCAGCCTGAACTCGCGGCGCCACGCGGGGTCGTTGAGCCGCGGCGACGACAGGAACGGTCGCCGCATCAGGCGCCCGTCGGTACCGGCTGGCCCGCGAGTTCGGCGCGCGGTGCGGCGGCCAGCAGCCGGCGCGTGTAGTCGTTCCCGGGGGCGTTGAACACGCGCCCCGTGGCGCCCTGCTCGACGATGCGGCCCTGGCTCATCACGATCACGCGATCGCACAGCTGCGCCGCGACACGCAGGTCGTGCGTGATGAAGAGGATGCCCAGCCCGAGGTCGCGCTGGATCTCGCGCAGCAGGTCGAGGATCTGCGCCTGCACCGACACGTCGAGCGCCGACACCGCCTCGTCGGCCACCAGCACCTGCGGCTGGCAGGCGATGGCGCGCGCGATGGCCAGGCGCTGGCGCTGGCCGCCGGAGAACTGGTGCGGGTAGCGCTCGAGCGCGGTGCGCGGCAGCTGGATGCGGTCCATCAGCTCCTCGGCGGTGCGGCGGGCATGCAGCTTGTCCATGCCGAAGTTCATCGCGCCCTCGACCATCGAGGAGCCCACCGTGCGACGGGGATTGAGTGAACGGTTCGGGTCCTGGAAGACCACCTGCACCCGCGAGCGCAGCGGCCGCAGCCGGCCTTCGGGCAGGTCGTGCACCGGCGTGTCGCCCCAGCGGATGCTGCCTTCGCTCGGCTCGATCAGCCGGATCATGCAGCGCGCGAAGGTCGACTTGCCCGACCCGGACTCGCCCACCACGCCCACCGTCTCGCCGCGGTGCACCGCCACGCTGGCGTCCTGCAGCGCGGTGTTGTGCTTCGTGCGGCCCATCCAGTCGCGGCGCGTGTAGACCTTGCCGACGCCGGTGCCGGTGATCAGCGCCGGACCGCCGGGCAGCGTGCGCGCGGGCGGCGGCGTCATGCCGGGCACGGCGTCGAGCAGCATGCGCGTGTAGGCCTCGCGCGGGTGGTGCAGCACCTGTGCGCAGGCGCCCTGCTCCACCAGCTGGCCGCGGTGCATCACCATCACCTCGTCGGCGATCTCGGCGACCACGCCCATGTCGTGCGTGATGAAGAGCACGGCGCTGCCCTGTTCGGCCTGCAGCTCGGCGATGAGCTTGAGGATCTCGGCCTGCGTGGTCACGTCGAGCGCAGTGGTCGGCTCGTCGCAGATCAGGAGGCGCGGCTTCAGGATGATCGCCATCGCGATCACGATGCGCTGGCGCTGGCCGCCCGAGAGCTGGTGCGGGTAGCTCGCGAAGATGCGCGCCGGGTCGGGCAGGCGGACGCGCTCGAAGATCTCGAGGATGCGGGCCTTGCGCTGCGCGGTGTTCCAGTCGGTATGGGTGCGCAGCAGTTCGTCGACCTGCTCGCCGCAGCTCAGCACCGGGTTCAGCGCGGTCATCGGCTCCTGGAACACCATGCCCATGCCGGTGCCGCGCAACTGGCGCAGGCGCTTGTCGGAGATGAAGCGGCCCCGGTCGACCAGCGTCTCGCCGGCCAGCACCACGTCGCCCGCCGCGAGCGTCAGGCCCTTGGCCATCAACCCCATCACGGTGGTCGCCAGCACCGACTTGCCGGAGCCGGACTCGCCCACGATGCAGAGCGTGCGGCCGGCGTCCAGGCGCAGGTCCAGGTGTTCGATCGCATGCGGGCGGTCCGCGTCCGACGGCAGGCCCACCTGCAGGCCGCGCACTTCGAGGATCGGCGCGCTCGGAGCCACGGGTTCGGTCATCGCATTCATGGGTCGCAGGCTCACACGCGTTTGGAGAATTTGGGGTCGAGCACGTCGCGCAGGCCGTCACCCAGCAGGTTGATCGCCAGCACCGTCGGCACCAGGAAGAGCGCTGGGAACAGCACGTTGCCCGGGCTCTGCGAGAACTGCACCCGGCCTTCGGCCATGATGTTTCCCCAGGTCGGCACGTCCGACGGCAGGCCCAGGCCGAGGAAGCTCAGGATGGCTTCGGTCAGCACGGCCGAGGCGGCGATGAAGGTGCCCTGCACGATCAGCGGCGCCAGCGCGTTCGGCAGGATGTCGCGCCACAGGATGGTGGCGTCGGGCGTGGCCAGCGCACGCGCGGCCTCGACGAAGGGCTCGTCGCGCAGGCTCATCACCAGCGCGCGCACCAGGCGCGTGACGCGCGGCACCTCGGGCACCGCGATCGCGAGGATCACGGTCGACAGGTTGGCGCCGAGCACCGCCACCAGCGTGATGGCCAGCAGCACGGCCGGGATGGCCATGACGCCGTCCATCACGCGCATCAGCACCGCGTCGACCGCGCGGAAGTAACCGGCCAGCATGCCGAGCACGCAGCCGAAGGCGATGGCGACGAAGGCGGTGAACAGGCCCACCAGCATCGAGATGCGGGTGCCGTAGAGCACGCGGCTCCACACGTCGCGCCCGACGCTGTCGCTGCCCATCCAGAAGGTGTGGGCGATCTGGTTGCCATCGGGCAGCGTGACCTGGCCGGCGGTGCCGGCATCGACCGAGATGAAGCTCGGGTCCATGGCCGACGGATCGAAGGTGCCGAGCCAGGGCGCACACACACCCAGCAGCGCCAGCACCACCAGCACGGCGATGCCGCCGCGCACGGCGCTGTTGCGCCAGAGTCTTTGGAGGTTGCTCATGTCAGTAGCGGAATCAGTAGCGAATTCGGGGGTCGAGGAACAGGTAGCTGATGTCCACCAGCAAATTGACGCCGACATAGACCAGCGCGAAGAACAGCACCACGCCCTGGAGCACCGGGAAGTCGCGGTTGAGCACCGCGTCGACCGTGAGCTGGCCCAGGCCCGGGATGGCGTACACCGTCTCGGTGACGACCACGCCGCCGAGCAGCAGCGCGGCGCTCACGCCGATGACCGTGACCACCGGCACCGCCGCATTGCGCAGCGCATGGTGCATCAGCACCTGCAGCTCGGTGATGCCCTTGGCGCGCGCGGTGCGGATGAAGTCCTCGGTCAGCGCCTCGCTCACGGCGGCGCGGGTCACGCGCGAGAGCAGCGCGACGTAGGTGATGGCCAGCGTCAGGCAGGGCAGCACCAGCTGGTTGAGCCACGGGCCGACGCCGTCGGCGATGCGCCGGTAGCCCTGCACCGGGAACCACTGCAGCTTCATCGCGAGCAGGTAGATCAGCACGTAGCCGACCACGAACACCGGCACCGAGAAGCCGGCCACCGAGAAGGCCATCACGGCCTTGTCGAGCCAGCCGCCCATGCGCCAGGCCGCCAGCGTGCCCAGCGGCAGCGCGATGAGCACCGCCAGCAGCAGCGTGCCGGCCGCCAGCGACAGCGTGGGCTCCATGCGCTGGCCGATGAGTTCGGTCACCGGCTTGTTCAGGAAGAAGGAAAAGCCCAGGTCGCCGTGCAGCACGCCGTTGCCCCAGATCGCGAACTGCGTCCACAGCGGCTTGGTCAGGCCGAGCTGCACGCGGATGCGATCCAGGTCTTCGCTGGTGGCGCTGTTGCCGCCGATGACGGCGGCGGGGTCGCCGGGCGTGAGCCGCACGATCATGAAGATCGCGATGGCCACGACCAGCAGCACGGGAAGGGTGGCGAGCAGGCGCTTGCCGAGAAAGTTGAGCATGGGACGAGGACTCCGCAGCCGGGCGGCGGCCCGCAAGGCCCCCGCTCGTGTCGCTTATTGCTTCTTGATGTTCCAGTACACCTGCGCACCCGCCGGCACCAGGCCGTCGATGTTCTTGCGCACGGCCGCCGGCTGGTTGTACTGGCCGACCGGCACGTGGGTGGCGGTCTCGAAGGCGCGCAACTGGGCGGCGGTCGCCAGCTTCTTCTTCTCGGCGTCGGTCCTGGCCTGCGTGAACTGGACCTTGATCTCTTCGAGCTTGGCATCGGTCTGCCAGCCGAACCAGCCCTTGTCGCCGGTGGCGTTCATCATCGCCATGGTGATCGGGTTGAGGATGTCCGACGCGGTCCACGAGGTCATGAAGGCGCTCCAGCCGCCGGCCGAAGGCGCGTCCTTCTTGGCGCGGCGCGCGACCAGCGTCGACCAGTCCATGGCCTGCATGTCGACCTTGAAGCCGGCCTGCTCGAGCTGCTGCTTGGCCACCAGCGGCAGCTTGCCGATGGTGGGGTTGTCGGTCGGGCGCATCAGCACCACGGGCTCGCCCTTGTAGCCGGCTTCGGCCAGCAGCGCCTTGGCCTTGGCCGGGTTGGCGACGCCGGTGTACTCGCCGGTCTGCTCCGATTCGAACAGCGTGCCGCAGGGGAACATGCTCTTGCAGTAGCGCGTGAGGCCCGGCGTGCCGACCTGCGTGCGCAGGAAGGCCTCCTGGCCCAGGGCCAGCATCGCGGCGCGGCGCACCTTCTCGTTGTTGAAGGGCGGCTGCAGGAAGTTGAAGCGCAGGATGAACTGGTTGCCGGCCGGCTGGGCGTCGACCAGCTTGATGTCGGGGTTGGTGCGCAGCGTGGCGTACTGCTCGAACGCGGGCTGCTCCAGGATGTCGGCCTCGCCGTTGAGCAGCGCGTTCATCTGCGTCTGCGCGTCGCGGATGATGAGCCACTCGACGCGGTCCACATACACGTTCTTGCCGCCGGCCGTGCCCGAGGGCGCCTCGGCGCGCGGCTTGTAGCGCGTGTTCTTGGTGAACACCACGCGCTCGCCGGGGCGGAACTCGTCGGCCTTGAACACGTAGGGGCCGGAGCCGATCGACTCCTTGATCTGCGTGTCGCCCGAGGTCTCGGCCATGCGCTTGGGCATGATGAACGGCACGTTCGACGACGGCTTGCCCAGCGCCTCGAGCACCAGGCCGAAGGGTTCCTTCAGCACGATCACGAAAGTCTTGGCGTCGGGCGTCTCGTAGCGCTCGGTGTTCTTGGCCAGCTGGGCGCCGAAGGTGTCGCGGCTGGCCCAGCGCTTGATGGAGGCCACCACGTCTTCGCCGGTGACCGGCTTGCCGTCGTGGAACTCCAGGCCATCGCGCAACGTGAAGGTCCAGGTCTTGTTGTCGGCCGACACCTTCCACTTGTCGACCATCTGCGGCTTGATGTGGCCTTCGAGGTCGGTCGCGAACAGCGTGTCGTAGACCATGTAGCCGAAGTTGCGCGTCACGTAGGCCGTGGTCCAGATCGGGTCGAGCACGGTGATGTTGCTGCTCGGGATGATCTTGAGGGTGCTGGTCTGCGCCATGGCCGGGGCCATGACCGCGCCCGCGAGCAAGGCGGTGGCGGCCCACTTCGTGACACGGCGCGACAGGAAACCGGTGGGGCCGACGGGCCCGAGAGAACGTTGCTGCATGGACGTTGGGGGTGGTTCAGGTTGATGAGCGCAGCCTGCCCATGCGGGCCGGCGTGCTCTGCATTGGGAATGCAATCGCCTGAAACGCATATATACAGTTCTCTCTTCTGTTGTAGAACAGTTGAGGCAAGATCCCCCGATTGGGGCTGCGCCCCGCACACAAACCGTGCATCGACCGACCCCATGATCGCCATCGACCCCACCCTTTCGACCCCGCTGGTGCGCCAGGTCTACGACGCCTTGCTGCGCGACATCTCGTCGAGCGCGATGAAGCCCGGCGACAAGCTGCCCTCGGTCCGCGGGCTCGCAAAATCCTGCGGCGTGAGCACCATGACGGTGACCAACGCCTACCAGCGCCTGGTCGCCGAAGGCCATGTCGAAGCGCGCAGCGCCAGCGGCTACTACGTCGCGGCGGCCGAACGCTCGGGCACGCGGCGCAAGCCCTTCGCCGGCCGCACCTCGGTCGATTCGCTGTGGCTGCTCAAGCATGTGTACGAGGACGACCGCAGCCTGCTGAACGCGGGCTGCGGCTGGGTGCCGCCGGAACTGCTGCACACCGAAGGCGTGCGGCGCGCGCTGGCCGCGCTCTCGCGCAAGTCGGCCGCGGGCCTGGCGAACTACGGCAACCCCTACGGCTACCTGCCGCTGCGCCAGCAGATCCAGGTGCTGCTGGCGCAGAAGGGCATCGAGGCGCCGCCGCACCAGATCGTGCTGACGCACGGTGCGTCGCAGGCACTCATCCTCGCGGCGCGCTGCCTGCTGCAGCCGCACGACGTGGTGCTGGTCGACGAGCCCAGCTCCACCAACCTGTTCGCCATGCTGCGTTCGCTCGACCTGAAGCTCGTGGGCATCGAGCGCACCGCGCAGGGCCCCGACCTGGAGGCCCTGCGCACGCTCGCGCAGCGGCACCGGGCCAAGGCCTTCTTCACCACCGCCAACCTGCACAACCCCACCGGCAGCCAGTGCAGCCCGGCCGTCGCCTACCAGCTGCTGCGGCTGGCGGAGCAGTTGGACTTCCACATCGTCGACAACGACACGATGTCCGGCCTGGAGCCGCCGGGCGCCACCTCGTTGGCGAGCCTCGACCGCCTGCAGCGCGTGATCCACATCGGCAGCTTCTCGAAGACGGTGTCGCCCAGCCTGCGCGTGGGTTTCGTGGCGTGCAGCGAGGAGTTCGCGGAGAAGCTCATCCTGCACAAGATGGTCAACAGCCTCACCACCTCCGAGCTCAACGAGAAGCTGCTGCACGGCGTGCTGGCCGAGGGCCGCTTCCGCACCCACCTGACGCGCCTGGCCGAGCAGCTGCGCGCGGCGCAGGAGAAGGTGTGCGACGGGCTGGAGGCGGCCGGCATGCAGCTCTTCCTGCGGCCGGCGGGCGGGCCCTTCTTGTGGGCGCGCTTCGAGCGCGACGACGTCGACATGCGCGCGCTCGCGCAGCGCGCCATCGCCGAAGGCTTCCTGCTGGCGCCGGGCGACCTGTTCCGCACCGACCTCGGCCCGACGCCGTGGCTGCGCTTCAACGTGGGCTATGCCGACGATGCGCGGCTCTATCGCTACCTGGCGGCGGAAGGCGGGCGCTCGCGCCTCAAGCGGAGCGCCGCGCGCTGAGGCTCACACCGCCGCGTGCGCCGCCACCAGGCATTCCTGGAACAGCTGCGCCGCGCGCGACGGCGCCGGCGAACGCCGCAGCACGCTGACGAAGCGGCAGGCATAGCGGAAGCGCTTGGGCGCCACCGCCTGCATCAGCCCCTCCTGCTCGAAGCCCTTGGCGTAGTGATCGGGCAGGAAGCCCAGGTACTGGCCCGACAGCACCAGCATCGCGATCGCCTCCTGGTCGAAGCCGGTGGCCTTGCGCACCAGCCGGGCGCGGTGGCTCAGTTCCATGTTGGGCGAGTGGAAGCCCAGGCCGGCGAAGGCGTGGGCGCGCAGTTTCTCCCACGTCAGCCCGGCATGCGCCGCACCGAACAGCGGGTGGCGCGCGCCGCAATACAGCAGCATCGTCTCGCCGAACAGGTCCGCATAAGCCAGCGTCTTGGAGCTGCGGTGCGCCGGGATGATGCCGACCTGGAAGGCGCCGTCGATCACGCCGCGCTCGATGGCGTTGATCGAACCGACGTGGAGGTTCAGCCGCACCTCGGGCGCCCGCGCGGAGAAGCGCGCGATGGCATCGCCCACGTGTGCCTGCGGGTTGCTCGCCGTCTTGTCGAACACCGCCACGTCGAGCTGCCCGCCCATGCGGTGGTGGATGTCGTCGATGCTGCTGCGGAAGGCCTCGACCGAGGCCAGCAGGCGCAGCGTCTCGTCGTAGACGCGCTGGCCCTCGGGCGTGAGCGCGAAGCCGGCCCGCCCGCGCCGGCACAGCACCAGGCCCATGCGCGTCTCCAGGTCCTTGACGTGGCGGCTCACGGTGGAGGTGCCGATGTTCAGTTCCAGCTCGGCCGCCGCCATGCCGCCGCATTCGACGACGCTCTTGAACACCTTGAGCAGGCGCAGGTCCATGTCGCTCAGCTGGCCGAGCAGGGCGCGTGATTTTTCGGGGGGATTTACTTGCATGGATGCTCAAGTGAACTTCGATATTGCGCCATTTTCAGGAATAAGCGCGCGGCGAACAATCCGGCGAACCGATTCATTCCTTCCACCCCCACGCCCGCCGCGGCCCCGCCCATGACCACCCTCACCGCCCCGACCCCGCCCGCCGCCTCCCGCACCGATGCCGCCTGGCTCGACGCGCACTGGATGCCCTTCACCGGCAACCGCAACTTCAAGGCCGACCCGCGCATGGTGGTGGAGGCCAAGGGCGCCTACTTCACCGACGACAGCGGCCGCAAGGTGTTCGACGGGCTGTCGGGCCTGTGGTGCACCGGCCTCGGCCACGGCCGGCCTGAGATCACCGAAGCGGTGAGCCGCCAGGTCGCCAAGCTCGACTACGCGCCGGCCTTCCAGTTCGGCCACCCGGCCTCCTTCGAGCTGGCCAACAAGCTCAAGGAACTCACGCCCGCCGGGCTCGACCATGTCTTCTTCACCGGCTCCGGTTCCGAAGCCGCCGACACCTCGCTCAAGATGGCCCGTGCCTACTGGCGCGCGAAAGGCCAGGCCAGCAAGACGCGGCTGATCGGCCGCGAGAAGGGCTACCACGGCGTGAACTTCGGCGGCATTTCGGTCGGCGGCATCGGCGGCAACCGCAAGGTCTTCGGCCAGGCGGTGGAGGCCGACCATCTGCCGCACACCGTGCTGCCCGGCAACACCTTCGTGCGCGGCATGCCGACCGAAGGCGCGCACCTGGCCGACCGCCTGCTCGACCTGATCGCGCTGCACGACGCGTCGAACATCGCCGCCGTGATCGTCGAGCCGATGTCCGGCTCGGCCGGCGTGATCGTGCCGCCCGCGGGCTACCTGCAGCGCCTGCGCGACATCTGCACCGCGAACAACATCCTGCTGATCTTCGACGAGGTGATCACCGGCTTCGGCCGCATGGGTGCGCTCACCGGCGCCGATGCCTTCGGCGTGACGCCGGACATCATGAACGTCGCCAAGCAGGTGACCAACGGCGCGCAGCCGCTGGGCGCCGTGATCGCCAGCAAGGAGATCTACGACACCTTCATGGCCGCCGGCGGCCCGGACTACCTGGTCGAGTTCCCGCACGGCTACACCTACTCGGCCCACCCGGTGGCCTGCGCCGCCGGCATCGCGGCGCTCGACGTGCTCACGAGCGAAGACATGGTCGGCCGCGCGCGCGCGCTGGCGCCGCACTTCGAGAACGCGGTGCACAGCCTCAAGGGCAGTAAGCACGTCTCCGACATCCGCAACTTCGGCCTAGCCGCGGGCATCACGCTGGCACCCCTGCCCGGCGAGCCGGCCAAGCGCCCCTACGAAGTGGCCATGGCGTGCTGGAAGAAGGGCTTCTACGTGCGCTACGGCGGCGACACGATCCAGCTCGCCCCGCCCTTCATCGCGGAGAAGGCCGAGATCGACCGCATGATCAACGCCCTGGGCGACGCGCTCGCCGAGGTCGCCTGAGAACGTATGAATGAACCTGCTGCGCGCGCCGATCTCGCATCTGCGGTCCTCACCGCACGCCAGTGCGGTTCCGGTCCTCGACGCAAGCTCGGCGCGCTCGCGACGGTTCCTTCGCACGTTCTGAGCGCCCCATGACGTAAGCAAGCCGCCAGTCATTGGCGCCTAAACTGCCAAGCCCGAGGTCCGGATACACCGGCCCGGGCTTTTTGTTTTTTTGCCGACGGGCCGCCCCGAGGCAAAAAGCGCCCCCTCGGGGGGCAGCGACCCGCGTAGCGGCGGAGCGTGGGGGCCATTTCTTTGGAGACAACGCGTTGAGCGACACCACATTCGACTACATCGTCATCGGCGGCGGCACGGCCGGCGCGCTGATGTGCAACCGGCTCTCGGCGGACAAGCGCAAGCGCGTGCTGCTGATCGAGGCCGGCCGACGGGACGACTACCACTGGATCCACATTCCGGTCGGCTACCTCTACTGCATCGGCAACCCGCGCACCGACTGGCTCTACAGCACCGAGCCCGACCCGGGCCTGAACGGCCGCACGCTGCGCTACCCACGCGGCAAGACGCTCGGCGGCAGTTCCAGCATCAACGGGATGATCTACATGCGCGGCCAGTCGCGCGACTACGACCAGTGGGCGCAGCTCACCGGCGACGACACCTGGCGGTGGGAGCACGTGCTGCCCGCCTTCAAGCGGCACGAGGACCACTACCTCGGCGCCGACGAGATGCACGGCGCGGGCGGCGAATGGCGCGTGGAGAAGCAGCGCCTGCGCTGGGACATCCTCGACGCCTTCGCGCAGGCCGCGCAGGAAGCCGGCATTCCGCATTCCACCGACTTCAACCGCGGCAGCAACGAGGGCGTGGGCTACTTCCAGGTCAACCAGAAGAACGGCTGGCGCTGGAACACGGCCAAGGCCTTCCTGCGGCCGACCTGCTACGGCCGGCCGAACTTCGAGATGTGGACCTGCGCACAGGTCACCAAGCTGATCGTCGAGACGCAAGCCGACGGCTCGCAGCGCTGCACCGGGGCGCACGTGTGGGACGGCCAGGAGATGGTGACGGTGCACGCCACGGCCGAGGTGCTGCTGTGCGCCGGCAGCATCGGCTCGCCGCAGACGCTGCAGCTGTCGGGCATCGGCCCGGCCGACCTGCTGCGCGAGCGCGGCATCGACGTGGTGGCCGACCTGCCCGGCGTGGGCGCGAACCTGCAGGACCACCTGCAGATCCGCGCGGTGTTCAAGATCGACGGCGCACCGACGCTCAACGTGCTGGCGTCCTCGATGATGGGCAAGGCGAAGATCGGCCTCGAGTACCTGATGAAGCGCAGCGGCCCGATGAGCATGGCGCCGTCGCAGCTGGGCGCCTTCACGCGCAGTTCGCCCGACCATGAATGGCCGAACCTCGAATACCACGTGCAGCCGCTGTCGCTCGACGCCTTCGGTGACCCGCTGCACGCCTTCCCCGCCTTCACCGCGAGCGTGTGCAACCTGAACCCGACCAGCCGCGGCTCGGTGCGCATCAAGAGCGCGCGCTTCGAGGACGCGCCGGCCATCGCACCCAACTACCTGAGCACCGACGAAGACCGCAAGGTCGCAGCCGACTCGCTGCGCGTCACCCGCCGCATCGCCGCGCAGCCGGCGCTCGCCAAATACAAGCCGGTGGAGTGGAAGCCGGGCCCGCAGTACGAGAGCGACGACGACCTGGCGCGCCTGGCCGGCGACATCGCGACCACGATCTTCCATCCGGTGGGCACCACGAAGATGGGCGCCGACGGCGACCCGATGGCGGTGCTGGATGCACGCTTGCGGGTGCGCGACGGGCGTGGGGGTTTGATTGCTGGCCTGCGCGTCGTCGATGCGGGGGCGATGCCGACGATCACGAGCGGGAACACGAACAGTCCGACGTTGATGATGGCGGAGAAGGCGGCGGGGTGGGTTCGTCTGGGCGACTGACGGCGGCTTGACGTCGCTGGCGTTTGGCGTTTGGCGTTGCTGAGAGCGCCCGGCAGACGGTGCGGGCCGAACGACCCCGGTGCGCCGGCCGCTTCGCGGCTGCCCTGCGGTGCTCGCGCCATCGGCTGCGTCGCAGAACTCGCTGCGTTCACTTCGTTCTCTTCGCTCAGACAGCTGCGACGAGTCAGATGTTGAAGCGCGCTGCGCGCGCAGCCGATGGCGCTGCGCGCCTCGGCGGCGCACAGGAGCCGCCCGGCCCGCACCGCCTGCCGGGCTTGGTGGGCGCGCGACGACTGCGCTCGCCGCGGAGAGATGCACAACGGACGCGTCCACGTCGGCGGGTGGTAGGCCTGTGGGCGGCTGTGGAGCCTGCGGCGAGCACCGCAGTGGCAGGCGGATCAGGGCCGCGCATGTTTGAGCGAAGCGAGTTTGCGCGGACCCCGCCTGACGCGAGGAGCAGCAGCGAAGCCCGAAGGGCCGCAGGCGTCTGCCGCCCGCAGGCCTACCGCCCGCCGACGCCCCACGCAATCAAGCAATCACCGCTCGATCGTCTTGTTCCACCGCGCATTCCAGGCCGGACGGTTCGCATTGATGCTCTCCCAATCCACCGTGATCGCCGTCTTCATGTAGCCGTTGATCGCGGCCACCTGCGCGACGCCTTCACCCACGACCGGCGCCTTGGGGTTGGTCGGGATCTGGCTGCCGTACTGCAGCACGTTGGCCTGCGCCAGCGGCGAGAGCAGGAACTCGGTCAGCTTCTGCGCCAGCTCGGGTTCGCTGTTGTTGGCGATCACGCACTGACCGACGATCAGCGTCACCGCGCCTTCCTTGGGGTTCGCGTATTCGACCGGGATGCCCTTGGTCTTCATGGCGGCCACGCCCGTCGGCGTCAGCGGGAAGATCGCGGCCTCGTTGGTCTGAACCATCTCCGAGAGCTTGGCCGAGCTCGGGATGTACTCCAGCACGTTCGGGCCGATGGTCGTCGGCCAGGCCTTGAAGCCCGGCTCGACGTTCTTCTCGCTACCACCCTGGATGCGGTTGAACATCAGGAAGCCGTGCAGCCCGAAGGACGACGCCGAGGCCGACTGGAACACCACCTTGCCCTTGTACTTCGGGTCGGCCAGGTCCATCCACGAGGTGGGCGGTGCCCAGCCCTTCTCCTTGAACATCTTGGCGTTGTAGGCCAGGCCGGTCATGCCCAGGCTCACGCCGCTGGCCATGTCGCCCTTGAAGCGCGCGGCCGGGTAGATCTCGTTGAGCGCAGCGCTCGGGCGTTGCTTCTCGCACAGGCCCATGCCGATGGCGCGAACCATCACGCCGTCGTCGAGGAACATCACGTGCATCTGCGGACGTTCCTTGTTGGCCTGCGCCTTGGCCAGGATGTCGGACGAGGTGCCGGGCACGACCACCACCTTCACGTTGTTGGCCTTCTCGAAGGCCGGGAAGACGTACTGCGTGTACGCCTTCTCGAAGGTGCCGCCGTTCATGCCGATGTAGATCGTCTTGGTCTGCGCGCTGGCCACGCCGCTGGCGGCCAGGGCGGCGGCGGCCACCGCGGTGAGAACGGCGCGGCGCACGGCGGCGGACGGTGAGGCGATGCGGGGAGAGGTCATGGCTGTCCTTTCGGTGGGTGAAGGGGATGCGGGGGAAGGAAACGGGTCAATGCGCGAGTGCGGGCTCGTCGTGGGGCACGGCGGAAAAGCGGTCGATGCGGAAGGCGTCGATGGGCGTGCTGCTGCGGCCATCGCTCACCAGTTCCGCTAGCACCTCGCCCACGGCGGGCCCGATCTGGAAACCGGCGCCGGCAAAGCCGAAGCCGTGGAACAGCCCGGTCGTCGTGCGGCTCGGTCCGATCACCGGCTGGCGGTCGGGCAGGTAGCCTTCGGTGCCGCTCCAGGTGCGGATGAAATGGGCATGGCGCAGCACCGGCAGCAGCTCGATCGCCTGCTCGGCAAGGGCGGCCATCGAGGCGCGGTCGGAACGCGCACGGTCGGCGTCCAGCGCACGGCCTGGCCCGCCGCCCAGCACCAGGTTGCCGCGCGCCACCTGCCGGCAGTACACGCTGCCGCCTTCCACGCCCAGGCTCCAGTCCATGAAGAAGGGCAGCGGCTCGGTGACCGCCATGGCCGGGTGGCCGGAATGCATGGGCACCGCGTCGCCGAACTGTTCGGCGACCGCATTGGCCCAGGCGCCGGCGCAGTTGAGCAGCACGGGCGACGTCACCGCCAGCGTGTGGCCCGCGCGCAGATGGAAGAACTGGCCGTCGTGCGCGATCTCGTCGACGCGCGTGCGTTCGCGGATGTCTGCGCCCGCACGCCGCGCCGCGAGCGCGAAGGCCGGCGACACCAGGCGTGGATTGGCCTGGCCGTCTTCCATGCAGAGCGAGCCGCCGACGGCCTTGCCGCCGAGCCACGGGCAGCGCTCGCGCAGCCGGGCGCCGGTGAGGATGTCGATGCCCAGGTCGAAGTCGCGCGCGCTGTCTCGGTAGGCTTCCAGCGCGGCCAGGTCGGCCTCGCTGCGGGCGATCTTGAAGTGGCCCGAGCGGATGTACTCCCCATCGGTGCCGAGCAGTTCGGGCAGCCGGCCCCAGATCGCATGCGCCCGCTGCGCCAGCGGCAGTTGGCTGATCGGCCGCCCCTGTCGCCGCACGCCGCCGTAGTTGACGCCGCTGGAGCGCGAGCCGCACAGGTCGCGTTCGAGCAGCACCACGCGCAACCCCCTGCGGCGCAATGCCAGCGCGGCCGAGCTGCCGACGATGCCGCCGCCGACGATGGCGACATCGGTCACGATGCGCTGCGTCATGCGCTCACCCCTTCGTCGGTCGCGGGCACCAAATGGATCGGGATCGGCTTGATCGGCGCCTGCCCGCGGAAGCGGCCGACCTGCGCCACCGGCTGACCGGTGGCGTGCGCGAGGATCTCCGCTGCCGCCACGCCGCACATGCGGCCCTGGCAACGGCCCATGCCGACGCGCGTGAGCGCCTTGAGGCGGTTCATCTCGTCGGCGCCGCTGTCGGCGATGCTGCGGCGCAGTTCGCCGGCCGTGACGTTCTCGCAGCGGCACACGACGAGGTCGTCGGGCGCCTGCGCGGCCCAGTCGGCGGGAAAGGGAAAGGCGCGCTCGAGGCCGGCGCGAAAGCCGGTCAGCCGGGCGAGCTGCTGCTGCAGCACGCCCGTGCGCTGCGTGTCGACGGCGACGCCGCGGTCGGCCAGCAGCGTCAGCGCCGCGAGTTCTCCGGCCCACTCGGCCGCATCGGCGCCCATGATGCCGGCGCCATCGCCCGCGAGGTACACGCCCGCGACGCTGGAGCGGCCGGCCTCGTCGCGCTCGGGCAGGTGCGCACGGTGCAGCGGCGCGAACGCGAAGCGGCAGCCGAGCAGGTCGGGCAGCTGAGTTTCCGAACGCAGCGCGTAGCCGAAGCCGACGGCATCGCAATCGAGCGAACGTTCGCGACCGCCTTCGGCCCAGACGACCGAATGCACGCGTTCATCGCCCTGCATGCGGACCAGTCGCACGCCACCGTGCAGCGCGACACCGTGCGCGCGCAGCCAGGCGACGTAGGTCACGCCCTTCGCGAACACCGCGGGCTGGCGCAGCATCGCCGGTACAGCTGCGAGCTGATCGGCAAAGCGCGCCGTGTCGAGCACGGCCGCGACGTCGACGCCGGCCTTCGCATACTGGTACGCCACCAGGTAGAGCAGCGGCCCGGTGCCCGCGAACACCACGTGCGAGCCGATGGCGCAGCCCTGGAACTTGAGCGCCACCTGCGCGCCGCCGAGCGTGTACACGCCAGGCAGCGTCCAGCCGGGCACGGGCAGCACGCGGTCGGTCGCGCCGGTGGCGACGATGAGCTGCCGGTAGGGCACGGTGCGCGTGGTCTGCGTCGGGCCGTGCAGCACGTCGAGCTGCTGGTCCTGCACGTTCCACACGAGGCTGTCGGGGCGGTGGTCGATGCGGTCCTGCACATCGTCGATGGCCGCGTGCACGGCGGTCGCGCGCGTGGCCTCGGTGCCGTAGAGCGTCTGTGGCGTTCGCTTGAAATGCGCGGGCGGGCGGCGGTAGATCTGGCCGCCGGCACGCGCGGCCTCGTCGATCAGCACCGGGCGCAGGCCGTGCGCCGCGAGCGTCTGCGCGGCGCGGATGCCGGCCGGGCCGGCACCGACGATCACGGGCGGCAACGCCGTCGCCCTCATGCGGGCACCTCCCCGCTCACGCCACTCAGCAATGCCATGCCGGGCGCGATGAAGGTCGAGCAGGCTCGCAGCCGCGCCCCGTCGGCGGTGGCGATCCAGCAGTCCTGGCAGGCGCCCATCATGCAGAAGCCGGCACGCGGCTCACCGCTGAATTCGTTGCGGCGCAGTTGCGCGCTCTGCGTGAGCACGGCGGTCAGCACGGTGTCGCCTTCCAGCGCCTGCGCCGGCCGGCCGTCGAGCGTGAACGGCACCGGCGCGCGCTGCGTCTCGGCGACACGGCGCAGCAGTGGTTGAACAGTCGGGAGACTCATCGGTGCCCACCCACCAACACGCGATCGAGGCCATAGAGCCGGTCGAGCACGATCATCGCAACGGCCGTGACCGCCACCATCAGCGCCGACACCGCCGCCATCAGCGGGTCGATCGACTCGGTGGCGTACATGTACATCCGCACCGGCAGCGTCACCGTGCTCGGCGAGGTGACGAAGATCGACATCGTCACTTCGTCGAAGCTGTTGATGAAGGCCAGCAGCCAGCCGCCCGTCACGCCCGGCAGGATCATCGGCAGCGTGATGCGCCGGAACACCGTCGCCTGGCTCGCGCCCAGCGACAGCGCGGCCTGCTCGGCGCTGCGGTCGAAGCCGACCAGCGCGGCCACCACCAGGCGCAGCGTGTAGGGCGTGACGATCAGCGCGTGCGCGAAGATCAAAAAGCCGAAGCTGCCGGTGCCGCCGACCAGCGCGAACATCCGCAGCAGTGCGACGCCCAGCACCAGGTGCGGAATGATCAGCGGCGACAGGAAGAGCGCGTTGAGGAAGTCACGCCCCGGAAAGCTGTAGCGCGTGATCGCCAGGCCGGCCGGCACAGCGAGCAGCGTCGCGATGGTGGCGGACGCGAGCGCCAGCCACAGGCTGTTCCAGAAGGACTGCATGAAGTCCGAGTGCTCGAAGACCGCGCGGAACCAGCGCAGCGAGAACTCGGTGGTCGGCAGCGTGAGCGTGTTCTCGGGCGTGAAGGCCACCACGCAGACGACCACCAGGGGCGCCAGCATGAAGGCGATGACGAGCGCGTTGAACGCCAGGGCGAGGGGGCCGTTCTTGGTCATGCGGTCACCCTAAGGACTTTTTGTAGCGGCCTTCGACGAGCCGGTTGTAGCTGAGCATCACCACAAGGTTGGCCACCAGCAGCACCAGCGCGACGGCGGCGCCGAGCGGCCAGTTCAGCTCGTGCAGATACTCGTCGTACACCACCGTGGCGACCATCTTGAGGCGCCGCCCGCCGAGCAGGCCGGGGATCGCGAAGGAGCTGGCCGCGAGGCCGAAGACGATCAGGCTGCCCGACAGGATGCCGGGCATCACCTGCGGCAGCACGATGCGCCGCAGCGTGGTGAAGGGCGTGGCGCCGAGCGACAGGGCGGCGTTCTCGACGCCGGCGTCGAGCTTCTGCAGCGAGGTCCACACCGGGATCACCATGAAGGGCAACATCACGTGCACCAGCGCGATGACGATGGCCGCCTCGGTGTAGAGAATGCGGACCGGGCCGATGCCGACGAGGCCCAGCAGCCCGTTCACCAGGCCCTCGGGGCCGAGCAGCATGCTCCAGCCGAAGGCGCGCACCACCACCGACACCAGCAGCGGCGCCAGCACCACCAGCAGCAGGATCGATCGCCACGGGTTGCTCATGCGGCTGAGCACGTAGGCCTCGGGCGTGCCGATGAGCACGCAGATCAGCGCGACCAGCGCCGAGATCCAGAAGGTGCGCCAGAAGATGCCGTAGTAGTAGGAGTCGGTGAAGAGGTGGATGTAGTGGTCCAGCGTGAACTCGCCGCTCTTCACGCCCAGCGTCGGGTCGTACACGTTGAACGACAGCACCGCGGTGAGCCCCAGCGGCACCAGCAGCAGCACGGTGAACAGCACCAGCGCCGGGGCCGAGAGCCACCAGGGCGTGGACTTTCGAGCGAGGGCGCTCATGCCGCGGCAGCCTCCGCCGCGACCGATTCGTCGGCCGGCAGCAGGCGCGTGCAGTGGTCGGGCCAGTCGATGCCGGCGGCCTGGCCTTCGTCGAGCGCGTCGCGGCCGTCGTTGGGGCTCAACACCATGATGTCGCCGACCGGCGTCGCCACGCGGTAGAGCCACTGGCTGCCGAGGAAGAAGCGCTCGCCCACCACACCCTGGAGCCGGCCGCTCCCGGCGGTGACGAGTTGCGCCTTCTCGGGCCGCACGCTCAGCAGCACGGCAGCGCCGGGGCGGAAGCCCGCGTCGTCCACGTCGACCGCGAGCGTGCCGATCTCGACGCGCGTACGGCTGCCGACCGAGACCACCCGGCCTTCCAGCAGGTTCGCCTTGCCGACGAAGGTCGAGATGAAGCGCGTGCGCGGGTGCTCGTACACCCGGTGCGGATGGTCGATCTGCGTGGCACGGCCGCCTTCCATCACGACCACGCGGTCGCTGATGGACATCGCCTCGCTCTGGTCGTGCGTGACCATGATGGTGGTGGTGCCGACCTTGCGCTGGATCTGGCGCAGCTCGAACTGCATCTCTTCGCGCAGCTTGGCGTCGAGGTTCGAGAGCGGCTCGTCGAGCAGCAGCACCGGCGGCTCGATCACCAGGGCGCGGGCCAGGGCGACCCGCTGGCGCTGGCCGCCGGAGAGCTCGCGCGGGTACTTCTTCGCATGCATCTCGAGGTGCACCAGGGCCAGGGCCTGCGCGACGCGTTCCTGCCGCTCGGCCTTGGGCATCTTGCGCATCTCGAGGCCGAAGCTCACGTTGTCGGCCACCGTCATGTGCGGGAACAGCGCATAGGTCTGGAACACGATGCCCAGGCCGCGCGTGTTGGCCTTGGCGGTCGTGATGTCCTGGCCGTCGAGTTCGATGCGCCCGCTGCTCACCGCCTCAAAGCCCGCCACCATCTGCAGCGTGGTGGTCTTGCCGCAGCCGGAGGGGCCCAGCAGCGAGACGAACTCGCCCTTCTCCACGGACAGGTTCATGGCCGACACGGCGCAGGTCGAGCCGTAGTACTTGGTCACGCCGGTGAGTTGAAGAAATGACATGGACGGCCTTTCATCGATCGGGGAGCTGCCGCCGGTCTGAATCCCGTTGGCGTTCAAACCAATCTATTGCAATAACCGAACCAGAATCCTCGTGGTATTCCATTAATCGGAAGTTATCTCTGTTTTATTCCGACCATTGGAATGATTGCGGTAGACTCGATGCCAGAGATTCCGCAGGAACAGCCATGACGACGACTTCCACCCCCACCGGGGGCGTCCCCCGCGCCTTTCTGGTGATCCGCGCGCTGGCCGAATTGCAGGCCGAGGGCGGCCGCGTGACCCAGATTGCACGCAATGTGGGCCTGACGCAGGCCACCACGCACCGTTTGCTGCAGTCGCTGGTGACCGAGGGCGTGGTGGAGCAGGACGAGCGCAGCAAGCTCTACCGGCTCAGCATCGACTTCTTCGCGCTGGCGGCGAAGGCCGGCGATGGCGGCGGGCTGCGCGCCCTGTGCCGCCCGGCGCTGCTGCGCCTGAGCGCCAGCCTGGGCGACAGCATCTTCCTGCTGGTGCGCAGCGGCTTCGACGCGGTCTGCCTCGACCGCAGCGAAGGCCCCTTCCCCATCCGCTCCTTCTCCGGCGACATCGGCGGGCGCATCGCGCTGGGCGTCGGCCAGGGCGCGCTGGCGATCCTCGCCTTCCTGCCGGAGGCCGAGCGCGAGGAGGTCATCCGCTTCAACCTGTCGCGGGTGCGCGAGTACGGCGTGTACGACGAGGTCTACCTGCGCACCGAGATCGAGAAGGTGCGCCAGCAGGGCTACGCCGGCCGCAACACCGGCCTGCTCGAAGGCATGGCCGGCGTGGCGGTGCCGATCTGCGACCGCGAGGGCCGCGCCGTGGCCGCGCTGAGCGTGGGCACCATCGCCGACCGGCTGAACGCCGACCGCATGCCCACGGTGGTCGAACTGCTCAAGCGCGAGGCGGCCGCCATCAGCCCGCGCATCAACCCTTTCGACGCGACGCTGCGCCGGCCGACGCAGAGCCTGGCGAGTTCTCCGGCCGCGCAGAAGATCGAGCTGCCGCAGGCGCCTTCGGCGGATTGAGTGCCGCGGCACAGGTAGAACACATAGACCACGCCCGATTGGGTCGAACGCGCCGCGCGCATAGGTCCAGACGGCGGCTCTTCTCGTTGGCGGCGCCATGCCGCTTTATGAGGGCGACAACCGAAAAACTAGAGGCCGGCGCTGGTGTCCTTGTCGCAGAAATACGTTTCGCGATACGTTCGATCTTCTGCAAGACCGAATCGGCGGTTGCGCCCCACCGGAACGGCGAGAGGGAGCAGGTCACTACGGAGATATCAATAGGAAGACTCGGACACTTACTTGCGGTCCGATTTATCCGCGTTATTTTGGGGTTGTGATTCGCGGGCTTGGGGCAACCACTCCTCTAGCGTGACCTCAAATGTCATGCAGATCAGATTCACTCCTGCTATGAACAGGCCGCCATAAACCTTCCCCTCGGTGTCCGCGACCACGCCGGACAGCGCGGCACGCAGCGAGCCGTCCGCCTGGGAACGCACTTCCCCCGCAAGGCTGACAATTTCGACGGCCGGCCCGTTGACCTGAACGTACTCTCCGTCCAGAGTGCCGAGGCAGGCATCCACTAGGCTTCCCAAGGCGCCCCGGACAAAGGCATTCTTGAAGCCTTCGACCAGGCAAAGCTTCTCAACTCCGTTGACAAGGTCTTCGTTCGGCCCGATGCGCGCATAGGCAACCCGCCCCATCGAACCGATTTCCACGACGGCTTCAGTCATTTCTCGCTCCTTCCCCGAGGCTGCAGCAGGGGGATGTTCGTCTCCGAGTCGAAGCTCACACGCAGTTCGAAACTGTCGAGCGTGGTCACCAGTACCACCACAGGTTCGTCGCCAACAATGCACGATTGCGTGAGCATGTGGCCGCCGCGTGTTCTTCCGTCTTCGTCGCGAATGGCCGCATGGCAGTGAACGACAGGGGCGCCCTGCTCGTTCTTTCCCAGCGTCGCATTGCCGAAGATCATGAAGGCGCGCCCCGCCGAAATGGGCTGTGTATAGGCAACCACGGCCTGCCCCGACGGATCGGGAGGCGCGACGCAGTAGTCGATGTGGCGGAAGAACCCGCCCAGGATCGTCGTCGACGCGCTGGACACGTCGGCCCGCTGCAAAGGCACAACGAGCGCATCGAAGAGCCTCTGACCTGGCTGCAGCACGAGCCGGATGTGTCGTGCTCCGGCCGAATGCCTGCTGTGAATGCGCACCGGATTGAATGCACCGGGATGCATCAGCGTACGGGGTCGGCCCGCATGCGACAGGGCTCTTGTACTCAGCATGTCGCCACCTCTTCGAGTTCACCGTGCTCGACCAGAAGTCGGCGCACATCCTTCTTGGTGATCTTGCCGTAGCCCGACTTCGGCAACGATGTCCAGAAGAAAATCCGATGCGGCCATCGATACCGTGCGCAGCGGTTCTCCAGATGCATCATCAAGGCGTCAGTCTCGACAGCGTGGCCCTCGCGACGCACGACGACCGCGACACCCACCTCCCCCCATTTCGGATGAGGCACCCCCAGCACCGCCACCTCGAGCACACCGGGATGGGTGAGCAAGACCTCCTCTACTTCACGGGGATAGACGTTGGAGCCGCCCGATATGTACATGTCCGATTCGCGACCCGTGATGTAGACCAGCCCTCGCTCGTCCATCCGCCCCAGATCGCCAGTGTGGAACCACCCTCCGCGAAATGCTTTCTCTGTCGCGGCAGCGTCACCGTTGTAGCCAGCGAACACAGCGGGTCCTCGGCAGCAGATTTCTCCCACGGCCCCGGCAGCAACGTGGCGCAGGTTCTCGTCGAGCACGGCCACTTCCATCCCGGTGCGGGGACGCCCGCAGGTGCCGATCGGGGCCTCCGGGTCATCGTCTTGCGCGGAATGCATCTCCCTGGGCAGCACGGTGATGCACCCAGTGACCTCGCCCAGCCCGTAGTACTGCACCAGTACCTTGCCGAGCTTCTGCAACGCAAGCTTCTGGTCCGCGCGATACATCGGTGCGCCCGCGTAGATCACGTAGCGCAGCGAACTGTGGTCGTGGCGGTCGACCGAAGGGTGCTCCACGAGCATCTTGACGATCGTCGGCACCGTGAACAGGTTGCTCACCCGATGCTGCGCCACCAGTTGCCAGACCTGCTCGGGGTCGAGCTTGTCGCCAGGCAACAGCACGGTCGCGGCACCGCGAGCGACATTCAGCAGCGCATGGATTCCCGCACCGTGCGACAGGGGCGCCACGGCGATGGAGCAGTCGCTTTCGCCAGTGCCCGGGATCAGGTCGGCCAGGTGGTTCGTCACGACGAAATTCATCTGGCCGTGCGTGAGCACGCCGGCCTTCGGTTTGCCCGTGGTCCCCGACGTATAGAAGAACCACAACGGATCGTCGTGAAGCACCTCGGCCTCGTGCGCTGGCTGGTCGGCAAAGCGCTCGATCAGCGCTTCGTACGACACCTCGTCGTCGCGCGGTGCGCCGATGCACACGACCTTCTCGAGCGCGCCGCAGGCCCGGCGCACCGCATCGACGTGCGCCTGAAAACCGCTCTCGTAGATCATCGCCCTGGCACCGCTGGAAGCACCGAGGTACGCGACCTCGGGCGGCGTCAGCCGGAAGTTGGTGGGAACCCAGACACAGCCAAGCCGGAAAGCCACCCAACAACTCTCGAACAGCTGCAGGTTGTTGCGCGAGTGAACCAGCAGCCGGTCTCCCTTGGACAGGCCCGCCTGCCGCAAGGCATTGACCATGGCATCGACACGCGCGTCGATCTCCGCCCAGCGCCATTGGCGCTCCCCCTGGATCAGCGCCGGACGATGCGGATGCAGGCGCGCGGTCTGCCGCAGCAACTGCGCAAGGTTCATGGCTTGTGCCGGATGGCTCATGCAGCCTCCAGCACGCTGAGGTAGTTCGCCACCGCGGCACCACCCATGTTGAAGACGGCGCCCAGGCGCGCGTCGGGAATCTGCATGGCGCCTGCTTGCCCTGCCAGTTGCATCGCCATCATCACGTGGAGCGAGACACCGGTTGCGCCGATGGGATGGCCGCGCGACTTCAACCCTCCCGAGGGGTTCACGGGCAACGTTCCGTCCTTGCTCGTGACACCTTCGAGAATGACGCGCGCGCCCTGTCCATGCGGCGCAAGACCCATCGCTTCGTATTCGAGCAGCTCGGCGATGGTGAAGCAGTCGTGCGTTTCCACCACGTCGATATCGCCCAGCTGGACGCCCGCGGCATCAAGCCCCTGAGCCCAGGCCTTTGCGGCGCCCTCGAAACGCGTCCGGTCCCGCCGGCTCAGTGGCAGAAAGTCGTTGACCTGCGTGCGGGACTTCCAACGCACGGCCGGCACCGATGCGTGGGCGACAGCCTCGGTCGACAGCACCATCGCCGCCGCCCCGTCGGACACCAGCGAGCAGTCCGAGCGCTTGAGAGGCCCGGCCACGAACGGGTTCTTCTCCGAGGGATGGCGACAGAAATCGAAACCCAGGTCGCGCTTCATGTGCGCGTACGGGTTGTCAACGCCGTTGCGATGATTCTTGGCGGCGATGGCGGCCAGCGCATCCGACTGATCACCGAAGCGCGCAAAGTACTCGGTGGCAATCTCGCCGAACACGCCTGCAAAGCCGCCGCGCGTGCCGCCCTCTTCCTTCACGTACGAGCACTTGAGAAGCACTTCGCCGATCTGCGCGTTCGGCAAGGTGTTCATCTTCTCGAACCCGATGACCAGCACGCGTTTCATGCGTCCGCTCTGAAGCGCATCGAGCGCGGCCCAGATGGCGGCCGACCCCGTGGCGCATGCATTTTCCATTCGCACCGCGGGTGTGAACCGCAGCTCGGGGATTGCCACCGCGGCCAGCGATGCGCCGAAGTCCTGGGGAACGAAGCCTGCATTGAAAGTGCCCACGAAGACGCCGTCTACATCTTTCGCCTCGATGCCGGCGCTCTGCAGGGCGGGCAGCGCGGCAGCGCGCAGGAGCATCTCGAGGTCCATGGAGTCGAGCTTGCCGAAAGGGGTGTGTCCCCAACCGATGATGTGTGGTGCCTGCATGATGGATTCGTTTCCTTGGGTGGTGTGGACAGAAGAGACTTCAGCAAACAGGCGCCCCTGCCGGGGCCGCTTGCATCGCTGTGTTTCAAAAATGAAGAAGCTCCGGCCGCATGCGGCCCCGGGGGGCCGGCGGACCGCGTTTTGTTCAGCCGTCGAGCAGATGCGGCTGCACGATGCCCAGCTTCGCCATGCGGCGATAGATGGTGGTGCGTGCGGTGTTGAACTCTCCCGCCGTGCGGGAAACGTTCCATCGATTGCGCCTGAGGCTCGCGAGCAGCGCCAGGCGATCGCTTCCGGGCTCACGCACCATCTCGCCCGGCGCGCCGGTCATGTCCGAGGCGTCGGCCGGCGCAGCGAGGAACGAAGCCGTGCCCTCCAGCGACAGCTCGATGTCGCTGCGCCGTATGAAGCGACCTTCGCTGAGCCACGCCGCAGCGCCCAGGACCTGCTTGAGCTGGCGGACGTTGCCCGGCCAGGGCAGGCTCTCGACAAACCGGCATGCGCAGGGCGCGAGCTCGACGGCGTGGTCGAGCGCCGGTGCTTCGCCGTCGAGCAGCCGCCTCGCCAGCACAGCAATGTCTTCCCGCATCCGCAGTGCCGGTAAGGTCACGGCAAAACCATGAAGACGGAACATCAGGTCGGTGCGAAAGGTGCCTTCCCTGACGCGCTCGCCCAGGTCCCGGTGGGTGGCGCTGATCAAACGAAAGTTTGTCTTCACCGGCGTGTCGGAACCGATGGGTGTGACCTCCTGCTCGGCAAGAACGCGCAGCAGCCGCGACTGCAGCGCCAGCGGCATGTCGCCGATCTCGTCCAGGAACAACGTGCCGCCATCGGCGTGCCGGATCTGTCCGAGTGCGCCACGTGCATTAGCGCCGGTGAAGGCACCCGGCCGATATCCGAACAATTCGCTCTCGATCAGGCCTTCGGGGATCGAGGCGCAATTGATCGCCACGAAGCGCCCGTTGGCACGGCTGCTGGCCTCATGAATGGCCCGCGCGAACAATTCCTTGCCGGTGCCTGTCTCGCCGTGCAAAAGAACCGGAATGGAGGACCGCGCCGCACGCCGAAGGCGTTGCACGATGAGTGCCACCGCCGTGTCGCCAAGGTCGAGCAGGGCGAAGGGGTCCACGGCCTGCGGCCTGTGGCGCTTGTCGAATGTCGCCGCACGCACGCAGGAGGATTGCTCGCTGCGAACGGGGCTCCATGACATCTCTGTCGTACTGGCAGCCATCATTTTTCTGTCTCCTTGTGCATGCTTTTGGCATTGCTCGCCGGCCCGGGCAACTTGTAAATTGCCTGCACCTGCTGTCTCGTGCGATGGATTCTAGGAATTGCTCTATATTTGCAAAAGTCTTAATTTCATATCGATCAATTTGGAAATCAGATGGAACTTCGACACCTTCGCGCCTTCGTTTCGGTTGCTGAAGAGCTGCATTTCGGACGTGCGGCCAAGAGACTCCATCTGTCCCAACCGCCTGTAAGCCTGGCGATCAAGGAACTCGAAACAGAGCTGGGCGTACGGCTGTTCGAGCGCAGTTCCAGGCGCATCGAGATCACGCCCGCGGGAGAAGAGGCACTGCGCGACGCGCGTGCCGTGCTGGCAAGAACCGAATCGCTGCGACAGCACGCCCGGGACGCGTCGCGAGGCAGCGGCGGGTCACTGGCGGTCGGCTTCATCAGCCTGGCCGCCTACTCGTTCCTGCCGTCGATGCTTCGGCGTTTCTGCGCGACCTTTCCGGCGGTCAAGATCTCCCTGCATGAATCGACCACCGACCGCATCTCCACCGACGTGGAGACGGGCTCCCTCGACGTGGGGTGCATGTTCTCCACGCCGATGCTGCCCTCGAGCCTGACCTACCAGGCGACCAACCGGGACCCGCTGGTGGTCGCGCTGCCGGAACATCATCCGATGGCCGAACTCAAGCGCGTACCGCTCGAACGGCTGGCCGCAGAGCAGTTCCTGGTCTTCGAGAGGCACTACGGTCCCATCATGTTCGACACCGTGCTTGCCACCTGCAGGCGGCATGGGTTCAGTCCGCGCATCTTCCCCGCCCGGCAGATGCACACCATCGTGAGCCTCGTCTCCGGCGGCATGGGCGTGGCCCTAGTGCCCTCGTGCGTCCAGGTGATGCGGCGCGAGGGCGTGGTGTACCGGCCGCTGCGCGGCGAGCGCACGCCGATAGAAACGGGCGTGTGCTGGAAGACCGACAACGACTCGCCCGTCGTTCGGTCCTTTCTGACCTACCTGCCCAGGCTGTCGCAAAGCAAGAGCTAGGAAAGGCCACCTGTGTCGCATACACCGCAACAGTTGCAGCGTTCCGGGTCACAGGTGTCGCGCCGCGCCAGCCCCGGCAATTTCTCTGCGTGGCCTCGTTTTCCCTCGTGGCGCCGTGCGCCGAGACCCTGCATCGTGGCAATGGCACGGCGGTTGCGATGGCAAACAGTCTCCCCACTTTCAACGACGCAAGAACATGCCTCAACACGCATCACGAATCGCACTGGTCACAGGCGGAGCCAGCGGGATCGGCCGGCGGATCGCCGAAAAACTGGCACTCGAAGACAGGGCAACGGTGTGCATCGTCGACCGCGATGCCACCACCGCCGGTGACGCCGCCGCTTCGATCCGCCGGTCTGGCGGCAAGGCCGCGTATTTCGTCGTGGACCTGGCCAGTGCCACGGCCACCCAGGCCATGCTCGTCGAGCTCACCGACCAATATGGCTCGCCGGACATCGTGGTCAACAGCGCCGGCATGGCGGCCACGGTGCCCGCGCTGGAGTACCCGCTGGCCCACTGGCAACTCACGATGGCGGTCAATGTCACAGCCCCCATGCTGATCATCCAGCATGCGCTGAATGGAATGAAGGCCAGGGGCTGGGGCCGCGTGATCAACATCGCATCGATCAGCGGGGTGCGCGCCGGAACCGGAAGGCTTGGCTACGGCACGTCCAAGGCGGCGCTGATTGCGCTGACACGGCAGTTCGCCATCGAATCGGCCGAATGGGGCGTGACCGTGAATGCCGTCGCGCCTGGCCCCGTCGACACGCCGCTGATCCGCAGCATGCACGGCGGTGGCACGGCCGACCTGTATGGCGCGATGGTGCCGATGGGCCGCTATGGCGCCATCGACGAAATAGCGCACGCCGCGCAGTTCCTTGCGTCGCAAGGTGCGAGCTACATCACGGGCCACACGCTGGCGGTGGACGGTGGCTTCCTGGCCAGCGGCCTGCTGGTTCGCGACCTGTTCGACAAACCCGATGCCCAGGCACCCGGGCCAGTTGTCGCCGCGCACGCCCATTGAGCGTTAGCGGCTTTGGATTTCTCGTTTCTTTCGCTTCAACAAAATATCAGGAGACAGACACCATGAAGATCACACGACGCGCATTGCTTGGAACGGCCGGCGCCTTGACGCTCCCCACCCTCTCGGGCGGCAACGCCTTCGCACAGAAGGCGGAGTTCAACTACAAGTTCGCGAACAACCTCCCAGTGAGCCATCCGATGAACGTGCGCGCCAAGGAAATGGTCGACGCAATCCGCAAGGACACGCAAGGACGCGTCAACATCGAGATATTCCCGAACAACCAGCTCGGCTCCGACTCGGACATGCTGAGCCAGATCAGGGCCGGGGGCATCGAGTTCTTCACGCTCTCGGGCCTGATCCTTTCCACCTTGATTCCTGTCGCGTCCATCACGGGCATCGGATTTGCGTTCAAGGACACCGAAAGCGCACTGAAGGCGGCCGACGGCGAACTCGGCGCGTTCGTGCGCGCCAGCATCGCCAAATCCAGCCTCATCTCGATGGACAGGATCTGGGACAGCGGCTTTCGCCAGATCACATCCTCGACCAAGGCCATCGCCACGCCCGAAGACCTCAAGGGCATGAAGATCCGCGTGCCGTCCTCGCCGCTGTGGACCTCGATGTTCAAGGCCTTCGATGCGGCGCCCACGTCGATCAACTTCGGAGAGGTCTACTCGGCGCTTCAGACCAAGGTGGTCGAAGGCCAGGAGAACCCGCTGTCGATCATCTCCACGGCCAAGCTCTACGAAGTGCAGAAATATTGCGCCATGACCAACCACATGTGGGACGGCTTCTGGTTTCTCGCCAACAAGAAAGCATGGGAACGCCTGCCTGCGGACCTGCGCACCATCGTCGCGAAGAACATCAACGAAGCCGCGCTGAAGGAGCGTGCCGACGTGGCCGCATTGAACGCCGGCTTGCAGAAGGAACTTTCGGACAAGGGCATGGTGTTCAACCAGCCCCGCATCGATGCCTTCCGCGATTACCTTCGCAAGGCGAACTTCTACAGCGAGTGGAAGGGCAAGTACGGCGACGAGGCATGGGCCATTCTGGAGCGTGCCACCGGGAAACTCGCGTGAGCGCGGAAATGACGGCGGCCAGCCTGCCCGGTGCTGCCGCCGGCCCGGCGGCAGCACCGGGCAGGCCGTGGGTCCTGCGTGTCGAGCAGGCCCTTGGGGGCCTGGTGGAAGCGCCCGCCGCGCTTCTCGTGCTGGCGGACATCGTCGTGTTGTTCGCCGGTGTCGTCGCGCGCTACTGGCTGCACCGCCCGCTTCTGTGGTCCGACGAGCTGGCCTCCATTCTCTTTCTCTGGCTTGCCATGTTCGGCGCGGTCATCGCGCTGCGGCGCGGCGAACACATGCGCATGACCGGACTGGTGAGCAAAACCGGCCCGCAGACGCAGGCGTTGCTTGAGCTCGTGGCCACTGCGGCATGCCTGGCATTCCTCGTCATGATGGCGTGGCCGGCCCTGGAATACGCGATCGAGGAAGCGGAGATCACCACCCCCGCGCTCTCGCTCAGCAACGCGTGGCGGGCGGCGGCGCTTCCCGTGGGGGTTGCGCTGATGGTGGTGTTCGCGGTGCTCCGCCTGCTCCGCCACGCCAACCTCAAGACCTCGGTGACGGCGGTCGCGATCGTCGGGGCCATCGTTGGCGCGTTCTGGCTGGCGGCACCGCTTTTCCAGGACCTGGGGCGCGCCAATCTGCTGATCTTCTTCGTCGGTGTCACGGCTGCCTGCGTGTTCGCCGGCATACCGATCGCCTTCGCATTCGGACTGGCAACCTTCGGTTATCTGGCGCTGACGACCTACACGCCGCTTCTGATCGTGGTGGGACGCATGGACGAAGGCATGTCGCACCTCATCCTGCTGGCGGTGCCCCTGTTCGTCTTCCTGGGCCTGCTCATCGAGATGACAGGTATGGCGCGCGCAATGGTCGCGTTCCTGGCCGGTCTCCTGGGGCATGTGCGGGGCGGCCTCTCCTACGTCCTGCTGGGCGCGATGTACCTGGTGTCGGGCATCTCGGGCTCCAAGGCAGCAGACATGGCCGCCATCGCACCGGCACTGTTTCCGGAAATGCGCGCGCGCGGCGCCCAGTCCGGAGAACTCGTGGCGCTGCTGTCGGCCACCGGCGCGCAAACCGAAACAGTCCCGCCCAGCCTCGTGCTGATCACCATCGGCTCGGTCACCGGCGTGTCGATTGCCGCGCTCTTCACGGGCGGCCTGCTGCCGGCGCTGGTGCTCGGTGCGCTTCTGTGCCTCGTGGTCTGGTTCCGGTACCGCGGCGAAGACCTCTCGCAGGTCAAACGCACCTCGTGGTGGGAGATCGGCAAGCTGTTCGCTGTCGCACTGCCCGCGCTTGCACTTCCCTTCGTGATCCGGGCCGCGGTGGTGGAAGGTGTGGCCACGGCCACCGAAGTGTCGACCATCGGTGTCGTGTATTCGGTGCTGGCGGGCGTGCTGGTCTATCGCCAGTTCGACGTCAAGCGGATCATGCCCTTGCTGGTGGACACCTCCGCACTTTCGGGATCGATCCTGCTCATCATCGGCACCGCGACCGCGATGGCCTGGGGACTGACGCAGTCCGGATTCTCGAAATGGCTCGCCGAGCTCATGGCGGCGGTCCCTGGCGGCGCGCCGATGTTCCTGGCGGTGTCGGTGCTGGCCTTCATCGTGCTGGGTTCGGTGCTCGAAGGCATTCCCGCCATCGTGCTGTTCGGCCCCTTGCTGTTTCCCATCGCGCGCCAATTCGGAATTCACGAGGTCCACTACGCGATGGTCGTGGTGCTCGCCATGGGCATCGGGCTCTTTGCGCCGCCTGTCGGCGTGGGCTATTACGCTGCCTGTGCCATCGGGCGCGTCAACCCCGACGAGGGCATACGGCCCATCATCGGCTACCTCGTCGCCCTGTTCATCGGAACAGCCTTCGTCGCGGCCATCCCCTGGATTTCGACCGGCTTTTTGTGAGGATGAAAGCATGGCCGTCTATGCCCTGGGAGCGCAGGCCCCCTCGATCGATGCATCCGCTTATGTGGCCGAGACCGCAACCGTCATCGGACGGGTCAGGCTGGGGCGCGACGCGAGCGTGTGGTCGCAGGCAGTGCTTCGCGCCGACAACGAACCCATCGAGATCGGCGACGAGAGCAACGTGCAGGAAGGGGCCGTGCTGCACAACGACCCCGGCTTTCCGCTGCTCATCGGCGCCAGGGTCACCATCGGCCATCAGGCGATGCTGCACGGCTGCACGGTGGGCGACGGGTCGCTCATCGGCATCCAGGCCATCGTGCTGAATGGGGCGGTGATCGGCCGGAACTGCCTGGTCGCCGCCGGCGCAGTCGTGACGGAGGGCAAGACGTTCCCCGACCACTCGCTCATTCTGGGCGCGCCGGCGAAGGCCGTGCGCCGCCTCGACGATGCGGATTTTTGCGCCCTCGCCGAGAGCGCGCGGGGCTACGTGGAACGTTCGCGGCGCTACAAGATGCTGCTGCGGCGCGTCAGCTGATGCGGGCAGCCAGGCGGCATCGGGAATGCCCGATCCATCTGATCTGCAAATCGATCGATAGGAAATCGAGATTTTTTCGAATGCAGCTCCGTTCCTAGAATTTCGCAGAACAGAACAGCCATGTGCGGCTTACAAGCCGGACGCATGGGAGAGCAACGCCACAAGCATGCCAAAGGAGACTAGAAGATGCCGGAATTTCTTCCCGCAGCACTGCTGCGAGTAGCGCAGGGCAACGATGGGCTTGCCATGCTGTACGCACACGCGCAAAACTTTCTCGTTCGTCCATCTTCGTATGCACGCCTGCTAGCAAGTACTTAGAAGCATGGAAGGCCTCGTCATGCATCCTTCTTCCATGCTTTCACTTGTCTTCTCGGATATATGGGTCGATTGTCAGGGCCCGCAGGAACAAAGCGCGTCATGGTCGTACCAACGCCCATCGCCTTCCATGCCGCTGGAACTCGCCTACTGGAACGGAAACATCCCGCCAGCGCTGCACGCCCACTTTCACGACGAGGTACAGATGACGCTCGTGCTGTCGGGCAACCGGTCCTTCGTCGTCAAGGGACAGACGCTGACGGCAGAGGCCGGCCAGTGCATCGTGATCCCCGCGGGCTGGCCCCACAGGAGCATTCCGGCACCAAGCCCGGACGGCCGGTGCATCAACGTCTATGCAAAGCTGCCGACGCCGCTGCTTTCCCACTTCGTACTGCCGCTCGACGCCGACTGGGTCCCGTCGGGGCACATCAGGATCGACCTGCTGGTGGCAGCCGTGACGAGTGCACAACCTGCAAGCCAACGCCAGGGATCCGCGCAAAAATCGCTCGAATGCCTCTCCGACATGGAGACGCAGGACAAGGTCTCCGAAGTGGCGGGACGTCGCGGAATGAGCCGCGAAGGATTTACCCGCTCGTTCTCGCGAACGATGGGGCTTCCGCCCCACAGCTACAGGACGATCAGCCGCCTGAACCAGGCACGCTCACAATTGCGAGACAACGAGCCGATCGCAGAGATCGCCGCAGCATTGAACTTCGCAGACCAGAGCCACCTCAGCCGGCTCTTCCGCCGCACTTTCGGCACCACCCCGAGCCAATACCGCAAGGGTTTCGCCTGAAGGAATGACGATGAGCTTCGACACCGGCCGACCGGTCACCATGGCTGCGCACGGCATGGTGTGCAGCCCGCATGCGCTAGCGTCCCAGGCCGGGCTCGACGTGCTCCTTGCCGGAGGGTCCGCCGTCGATGCCGCCATTGCGACGGCTGCAGCCCTCGCCGTCATTTATCCCCACATGACCAGCGTCGGCGGCGATGCCTTCTGGCTCATTCACGATGCGGCACGCAACAAGGTGCGCTACCTCGACGGCGGTGGGCGCGCCGCCTCCCGCGGCCGGATCGATGCATTTCATGCCCGCGGACTGCAGCAGATTCCCTTTCGCGGCATCCTGCCGGCCACCGTGACAACACCCGGCGCGGTCGCCAGTTGGTGCGAGGCACATGCCGCATACGGCCGGCTGCCGATGCAACGCAATCTGCAGGACGCCATCGGGTATGCACGCGACGGCTTTCCTGTCACGGCGCGGCTCTCGCGCTGGATCGCCGCGTCGGTGGACGAACTGAAACAGCACCCCGATAGCGCGCGAATCTTTCTCCCAAACGGCCAGCCCCCTGTCGCCGGGTCGCTGCTCGCCAACCCCGATCTGGCCCGGACCCTGATTGCCCTTGCTGAAGGTGGCCAGGCCGCCTTCTACGGCGGAGATACCGGCCGCCGCCTCGCTGCGTTCTCGCAATCACATAGCGGCTTCTTCGACGAACAGGATCTTGCCGTGCAGACTGCGCGCTGGGGCGAGCCTTTGCGTGGGAGCTATCGAGATCTCACGCTCTACCAGACGCCGGCGCCCACGCAAGGCTTCACCGTCCTGCAGATGCTCAAGCTGCTGGAGCCCTTCGAGCTGCACACGAAGGAATTCATGAGCGCCGACTTGGTGCACCTGATGGTGCAGGCCAAGCAACTGGCCTATCACGACCGCGACCGCTGGCTGGCCGACCCGCTGTTTGCCGACGTGCCGATGAAGCGCCTTCTGTCGAATGCCTACATCGACCAGCGCCGCACGCTCATGGACCCGGCACAGGCGCTTCCGTGGGACAGGGTTCCCTCCTATGGGAGCCTTAAGGGCGACACCGTCTATATCGGCGTGGTCGACAAGGACGGCAATGCCGTGTCGCTCATCCAAAGCCTCTATGCCATCTTCGGCTCTGCCGTTGTGGCCGGTGATACAGGCGTGGTGCTGCAAAACCGCGGGGCCTACTTTTCACTCGACCCCGAGAGCCCGAACTGCCTGCACCCCGGAAAGACGCCTCAGCACACGCTCATTGCATCGATCGGTTTTCGCAACGACAAGCTATGGAGCGTGATGGGTTGCATGGGCGCAGATGGACAGCCACAGATCCATCTGCAGACATACGTCGGAATGCTCGACCACGGCCTGGACATTCAGGAAGCCATCGAGGCTCCGCGCTGGCTCTCGGGCCGCTTCTCGTTGGGCGAAGCACGGGACACGCTGAACATCGAAGGCCGATTCCCGCCCGCAACGATCGACGAGCTCGCCCGACGCAATCATGTGGTCCAGCGATGGGGCCCATGGAACGAACTGGCGGGCCATGCGCACGGCATCACCATCGACCCGGTGAGCGGCGTGCGCATGGGTGGCTCGGATCCACGCAGCGACGGTGCCGCCGTGGGCCACTGAGCGGCCGCGGCCACCGCGCCTACGCTCCTGGCTCTCGCGGATGCAGGAAAACCGTGAGCGTGTCGCGAGGCAGCGGCACAGAGGCTTGCGAAAGAATCCGGCCGACTGCGCCACGGTGGTAATTGCCGTGGATCGCGACATGGAGCAGCATCTCTGCGCGGCTCATTCTTCCGGGCGAGCCGTCGACAAAGATGAAGTCGACGACCTCCTTCAGCGCGATCTCGTCAAGAGACTCGACGTAGCCGAGATACCAGCGATCGAGGGCGCGAACCTCTTCTTTCAGTGCGTCCAGATCCGGCTTGTTGCGCCTGTTGAGCGCGGTGTACGAATGAGGGTGGCACTGCATGTTGGCTTGGAAGATCAGGTCGACCACCAGCACATGCGTCAGGATGCGGATGGCATCCCGCCGGGCATCGGCAAGGGAAGGCTCCGACAACGCGCCCACTGCTGCAAGCAGGTCCCCATTGGCCCAGGCCTTGTACTCGAAGAGAGTGCGCAAGAGAGAGCTTGTCTGCATGCCTTGCCTTTCTCGCGTCTCTGAATCAGAGATTCCGGACGTCGAATTTCCAGTTTTCTGCTTCGGCGTAAAGAGACTTGAGGTCCGTTCCAGACAGCTTTTCCATGTACGCCGCCAACTGGTCCACCGTCGGATATTCGTACAGGATGTTCGGCGGCACCTCCCGCCCCGTGAGCTCGCTGATATCCCCGCTCATCATGACAGCCTGCATCGAATCGAGCCCGTATTCCGACAGGACCACATGCGCCTCGATGCGCGAGGGCTCGATCTTCAGGCAATCGGCAAGATAAGCGACGATCCAGTCGCTTGCAACGTCCTTGCTCATCTGGTGCAACTCGGTTGAACTCATCATGACTCCTCTTTGTTGGAATGGGTCGGCCTGCCACTAGAGGTGTTCGAGAAGCCAGCGCCTGACGGGGTCGGCCTGCTGGTCGCTCATCAGATGGGGGAAATGCCCCACGCCGTCGATCTCGATCACGTCGATGGCGGGGTTGGCGACTCGCATCGCCTCCAGCCCTTCGTCGGTCAACACGCTGGACTTTTTTCCTCGAACGACGAGAACCGGACAACGGATGCGGCGCCAGGGCGTCCAGTGTTCGGTTTCTGTCAGTTGATTGCCGATCCACAGGCCGGCAATCTGCGGGTCGTAGGTCAGTTCGTATCCGCCTTGAGGCAGGCGCCGCGTGCCGCGCAAGGCAAGATCCCGGAAGACATCGTCCGTCAGCGGTCCGCTGTTGCGAAAGACCAGGCGCATCCAGCCTTCGGCACTTTGGAGCGACGGCAGCACGGGACGAAAGCTGATCCTGCGGGCGGTCTGCCTGAAGAAATCGCCTTGCAGCGCCGCACTGGCGTCGTTGAGCACGAGACAACCGATCGGCGAGTCCTCCATGGCCGCGAGCCGTATTCCCATCAGGCCGCCATAAGAGGATCCGAGAAAGCCGATCTTGCGCCGGCCGATGAGCGCCATCAGGTGCTGCAGTTGCGCAAGGAAAATCTCGCGCGTGTAGGGCGCGCCGTTCAGCGAATCGCTGTCGCCGTGCCCCAGCAGATCGACCGCATGGACATCGAATTGGGGAGCGAGGCGGTTTGCCACGAATGAAAAGTCATGGCGGTTGCGCGTGATGCCATGAACGCAGAGAAGCGCTCTTTCCAGACCGTCCACCTTGTCGCCGTGGCTCCATACGTAGCGGTATGCATCGCCGCGGGCTTCGCTCCCGTTGGCAGGTGCATTGAAGGACGCGGAAGAATCGGCCATCATGAAGCGGCGACCTTTCCCGGCGTGCCCGCGACCACCGACATCTCGACACCGAGCAGAAAAGTCGTCGAGGCAAAGCCGTGCCAGATCCGCTGCCACACCAGTCGCGCTGCGCCCTCGCCATGCCGTTGCAGCAGTTCGTCCATGTGTAGCACGATGGCTTGCAGCGCCTGGCGCGCATGGCCGCTCGAGTAGTTGTCTATCGACACATGCACGCGCCAGAAGGATGCGTCTTTCTGCATGGCCTCGAGGTCGTCGATCATGGCGTCGTAGAACTCGTCCAGCCCCGACAGCTCTATGGCCAGCGTGGCCCCCAGCACCTCGGGAATGTGCGTATGCGAGACGATGCCCAGCGCCAGCAGGAAGGCCGGCAACCTGAACGCCTGGACCGGAATCTGCGAATGGTTGCGCATGGACGCGGCGGTCGCGCTTTCGATGTCGATGTTCAACGACTTCAACAGCGACACATAGAGGTTGGCATGGTTGTGCCGCAACACCCCGTTTCCCACTTCGTCCGCGAAGATGCCATGCAACAGCATCAGCGCCGGAGACTCCCGTCTCAGCGCGGTGATCCTGTGAAGCCAGCATCCATCGATCAACGCCATGGGCGCAAAGCGCAGGTGCTTTGCCCGCACCTCGGCTGCGCACGACAGGGTTCGCGCCAGGCCGGATTTTTCCGAGCGCGCCCTGTAGGCCTGGTCCACGCGGCTTTCGAGCTCCTGCGGCGAATAGTCGAAAGCGCTGCAGAAGGCAGGCAAACCGACCGAAGCCTTGACCGCCTGCGCCTCGCGCAGCGCCGAAGCCACGGTTCGGGTTGCCAGCAGTTGCGCTATGCCCCGAGGCTCGGCATCCAGCAGCGCGAAGTAGCGATCCTTCGACGTGCGCACAGCGGACAGGTCCAGGGGCTCGGGTGAAAAACTCTCGGCCTTCGTTTGCGCCGTCCACGCGGCGAACACTTGCAAGGCAGAAACGCCGTCGAGGTTCGGAACCGGTGGCGCTTCGGTTCCGAGGTGTTCGAAGTGCCTGACGAGAACATCGATCTCGGGTGCCGAGAAAACGCCATGCATCTTGCCCGTCGGCCCGTTCAGCTCCACGAAGAATCGGCTGCGCCGAACATCGCCTCGATCGATCCACGGAGACGCGTGAAGCGCGTCCAGCATGCCCTGCGCATCGAAAGGCTGCGCCGCGAACCACTCGACGACTCTTCTCGGCCCCAGCACCTGGCCCTTGTGATGAAGCACGGCATAGGTCGCCTTCTTCCGGATGATCTGGCAGGCCATGTGCCGAACGCTCTCTTTGGTGCGTGCCGACGCTTCAGCCAACAGCCGGCAGCAGAACTCGAGGGCCTGCAGGCCTCGCAATGCCGCGCCGCGAGAACCCGGATCGCTTCCGTCGGATGCGCTCGCCGCGACGGCGGCCGAATCGGCCGCAACTGAATGTCCGGCACCGTGGATGCGCGCGCCGCCGGGCGAGCCAGAGACAGCGGCGTACAGTCCATGGGTGAAACCGGCCGTCTCGTGCAGCCGCGCGCCCCCAAGAACCCCGTATGCGCGCGCGATGCAGGCCGCCAGGATGGCCCCGTTGCTGACACTGGAGCGAACCTGCGTGCCTCGCGCCGTGACCAGGTCCGTTTCCCGCTGGCGGCCGATCCAGTTGTGGGAATTTCTCAGGCTGCGGACCAGCTCGCCCGCAATGCCCGCCTCCACGAGGCAAAAAAGCCGATGCGCAACAGGTTCGCCGAACTGGCCCACATTCATGATGTCGTCCAGCATGCGGTCACATGCCGCGAAGAACATCTGCAGCTCGGCGAACGCCACGTCGCCCTGGGGCGCCAGCGCGGCGTCCGTTGCGCAGGACAGGTACTGAACGGAGCGGGCCAACGCCGTGGACGAAGCCGCTTCGTGGTCCACCGGGGGAAGGCGCACTGACCTGCCGAAGATGCGGTCCTGCATGAAACCCGCGACGGCGTTCGCACTGGCCACGCGCACTGCATCGTCCCGACTGTCGAGGCCGTGATGCCAGGTATCGAGTACCGTCGCACCCGGCAGGCTCATGCAGCGGTCTCCATCGGGCTTGCATCGGTCGATCCCATTTCTCGCAAGGCAGGGGCGAGGTTGCCCGGTGTCTTGCAGAACACGGAGTCGTTGATCACCAGCAGGTCGATGCCCGAGGACAGGAAGATATTGAACGCATCGCCAGCGGAATGAACGATCGGCTTTCCCATCACGTTCAGGCTCGTATTCAGCAGCACGGGCGTTCCGGTGAGTGCATGGAATGCCGAGATGAGCGCGTGGAAGCGCGGGTTCCAATCCCTGCGCACCGATTGGAGCCGCCCGGTGCCGTCGACATGGCAGACAGCACTCAGTGCCTTGCGGTGCTTCGCCTTGAATTCCAGCGTGCGCTCCATGTAGGGCGTGGCTTCGTAGTCTTCGAAGTACTCGCTGCCGTGCTCGTCCAGGATGGATGGCGCGAACGGGCGAAACTTCTCGCGAAACTTCACCACGCGATTGATGCGGTCCTTCATGTCTTCGCGCCGCGGATCGGCCAGGATCGAACGGTTGCCCAACGACCGTGGACCGAACTCGGCCTTGCCCTGGATCCAGCCCACGATCTTGCCGCGCGCGAGCGCTTGCGCAACATAGCCGACCACGTCGGACGGTGCCAGCTCGACCTGCCCGAGCATGTGACCGTTCGCCAGGTAAGGGGCAAGCTCCTTGTCCTCGATGGCCGAACCGAGATAGGGAGAGTGAAACGAGGTGGGTGGCACGGCGCCGGGGTGGTCCTCGTAGTACGCAAGCAGCGCCGCGCCAACGGCATTGCCGTCATCGGACGGCGCCGGCGGCACGAACACACGCTTGAACGGCGTGCGCTGACGAATGATGCCGTTGAATGTGGAGTTGAGCGCGCAACCGCCCCCCATTACCAGGTTTTCTGAGAGACCCAGGCCATGAAGCCGGTTGAGTATCTCGACCAGCAGTTCATTGAAATGATGTTGCGTCGTGAACGCGACGTCCGCGACATCTTCGTAGCTCTGGTCCGCCCGCTTGGCGTATTTCTGCAGCGCCAGGTAGGTGCTCTTGCCATGCGCGTCCATGACGATGTTGCAGCCATCCACGAAGATGTGCTTTTGCAGCAGCGCGAGCAGTTCCCGGTCCAGGCGTCCATAGGGCGCGAGCCCCATCACCTTCCACTCTTCCCCGTTGGAGATCTCGAAGCCGAACAGGCCGCAGACCGTGTGGCCGTAGTACATGCCCAGGCTGGCTAGGGAGCCATACAGGTTGCGCGACGACTTGGGCAAGACCAGCTCTGTGAGCTTCCCCTGTTCGTACTGGAAGTAGTTGTTGCTGGCCCCTTCGCCATACCCATCGAAGACGACGGCAATGGCGTCGTCGAACCCGCTCACCAGGCAGCCATAGGCGGCATGCGTCTTGTGGTGGACGTAGTCCTTCTTGTGGAGCTTCGTCTGCGTCGCATCGCAATACCGGCTGACGCCGGTGCCCGCCAGCTGGAGGTTGGGGCCGACGAAGGTGTCCCACATTCCCATCTGGAACAGGACGCGCATCAACCAGTCGCGATCGGTACCCGGATCGCAACCCACCATGGCCTTGCGCATGGCCAGCGCGTCCTCGCGCATGCTGTCCCTGGCGGTGCCGCTCCATGACCTGGACACCACCAGCTCTGCGCCCGGTTCGCAATATTTCTCGATGAGCCTGGGCATTCGCAGCGGATCGTCGGCAGGCGTGTTGATGGCACGCTTGTTCTGCAAGAAGCGCTCCACGCCTTCGGCAAAGACAATTTCGCCTCGCGAGTTCACGATGGCCAGGGCGTTCTCGTGGCCCGTGCATGCGATGCCGATGTAGTTGCGAAGATTCATTGCTTGGTACCTTCCTGGGCTGTAGGGTGGCGATGACGCATGCATGGTTCAGGCGGTGGTGGAGGGCGTGCGCTGGAGCGACACCACGGCGGCCATGCCACAGGCGGCGATGAGCGCGAAGACTCCGACCGTCACTTCGAAGCCCTGGCGTTGAATGAGGATGCCGGCGAGCGGACACCCCACCAGCGAGCCGAAGCTGCTGCTGCTCGTCATGGCACCGATCACCGTTCCTATCCGGTCCCTGCCGAACAGGCTCATCAGCAAAGCCGGTGTGGAGGCGGTGATGCCTCCGTATCCGATGCCCAGGACAAGTGCGCAGCACAGCAGCGCGCTGTAGGAGTTTCCGAAGACCCAGACCAGGTAGGCCGCCATCACCAGCGCCGTGCTGAGCTGATAGGCCCTCATCGGCCCGAAACGATCGCCGAGCCCTCCGAACAGGAGACGAGACACCGCGCTGGCAACGCCGATGGCGCCGACCAGGGTCGCCGCCTCGACGGGCGGCACACCCAGGCCGATGGCGAACGGGCCCAGGAACACGATCGGCATGTAGAGCGTGAACCCGATCCCGATGCCGGACAGATAGATCAAGACGAACTGCCGATGGGTTGCCACCTGCTTGAGCACGTCCCAGTTCGGACGCTGGACCCCATGCTGAGGTGCTCTTTTCAGATACGGGCTGATGAGCAGCAGCAAAAGGCCGACCATCCCTCCCAGGGCGGTAGCGACCGGCCGCCACCCGAAGGCTTGCACCGCCAATGCGGCGGCCGGTGCGCCGATCAGCGTGCCGATGCCAACGCCGGTGACCGTGAGGCCCAGGGCCTTCGAGCGGTGCTTGTCGAACCAGCACCCTGCGTTCGAGATGACGGGAATGTAGATGCACGCCACGCCGACCCCTACGAAGACGCCATAGGTCAGGTAGAGCAGGCGCACATCGTCGACGCGGGCCGAAAGCACCAGCCCCGCGGCGATCAGGAGCCCGCCGACCGCGACCAGGCGCCGGGGGCCATGCCGGTCGCACAGCTGCCCCGTCCCTACGCCCAGGATCAGGAACAGGAATGTCGAAATGCCGAACACCCAGCCCATCTGGTCCGGACTTGCATTCATGTCGGCGGCCATCGGGCCGACGAACGCGCCGAAGCTGTAGGCCACGCCGAAGGTCAGCGCCAATGCCAGAAAGCTCCATCGGGCCGTGGACCATGCAGCCGTCCCATCGACAACCGGAGACAACGGGTCTTCTGCGTGCGGCTGGCGCGCAACGCTGAAGTGGTTGTACAGGCGCCTCATGCCGCTCCAGTGCCCAGGCCTTTGCGATGCCGCATGACCACGCGGCGGATGTCGTCGTTCGCTCCGGAAAATTCGATCTGCAAGCCGTTCGGACGCCGGGTGGCCGAGAGCATCTTCATGGGTTCTCCGGCAAGGCATTCGCGCCGATACCAGGACTCCCAGCTGAAAGGCCCAGGGCCCGCAGAACCCTCTGCCTTGACCAGTGCGTCGTCGGCCCGATCGAAGTAGCTGAGGAACGAGACGTGCCGGTTGGGGTCCGTTTCTCTCGCGCTCCAGGTGAAGCGGTCGATTTCTTCCAGCGCGTCTTCTTGCGGCAGTGTTGGAACCGATGCCAACGTGTGCTGGATGCAGTGCAGTCCGGGCGGAGGTGCCGCGGCCACGATCGGCTTGGCGCCCGAGGCGTCGATCCAGGTCCAGGCCTGCTCCACCGCACCGACGAGCAGGCCGTCGGCCTCGCGTCGCATCTCGAAGCGATCGACCGCGCCGGCTTCTTGTCCGCCCGCGCCGCGCGGCCGGGTGCCCGCGGATGTCACGAGCCGCGTCAGCATGCGGGTTCCCACTTCAAGGCCCTGCGCCGCGCAAGTCACCTTGGCGTAGCGTGCCACGATGAAATGGCCGACGGACTTCCAGTAGGCGTCGCGCGAGGTCCCGGTGACATGCTGCCACCACAGCGGCGCTAACCGCTCCCATGTCCGAAACAGGTCGATGGTTTTCAACGTGCCGTCCTGCGTCAGCGAGAAGAACCCCGGTGTGTCGACCCCGAGGAATTCCTTGTCCGCCTGCGAAGCTGACTCGGCAGCTGCGTTCACGGCGACTCCTTTGCGCTGGGCAATGGCATCGGCCGGACGGGCTGGCCCTCGACGGAAGTTTTGACGGGCTTGAAGCTTCGAGACGCCAGATCGGTGGGGACGACGATGATCCGGTCCACAAGCCGCACCCGGGAAAGCAGAAAGAGGACCCAGGCACCGGGATCGAGCTCCCATCGCCGATGGCTCATGACGGCGGCGGCGGGGTACGCATGGTGGTTGTTGTGCCACCCCTGCCCCCAGGTGAAGAGCGAAAGGATCGCCAGGTTGGTGCTGTGATCGTCCGTGTCGTAGGCGCGGCGCCCCACGCCATGCAACACCGAGTTGATGCACCAGAACGTGAGATGGTTGGAAAGAAAGATCCTGACGAACCCGCCCCACAGCAGGCAGCTCAGCGCGCCTTGCCAGGTCTGGTAGACCAGCCCGCCGATCAGTGCCGGCACGATGAACGTGGCCAGCATGAGATACAGGTAGTGCATGTGGATCCAGAAGAGATCCTTGTCCTTGTAGAGGTCCCCCGCCAGTTCCGTGAAGCCGCCCTTGCCGATGCTGCCGCGCGACCACAGCCATCCCATGTGCGCATGCACGGCGCCTTGCGCGGTCCATTCGCCGCTGCGGCCGTGCACGTACATCGAATGAGGGTCGCCGACCTTGTCGGGAAAGCGATGGTGTTTGCGATGAATGGACACCCACCAGATCACCGGCCCCTGAAACGCCATGGAACCCAGCGACACGAGGGCAATCTTGATCCACCGGTGGGCGCGGTAGGACCTGTGGGACAGCAACCGGTGGTAGCCCAACTCCACGCCGAGAATGGTCAACGCGTGCATGCAGAACACGATGACGAATTCGGTCGGGCCCGGAACCAGCGCGCCCGTGTACCAGAGCCCGAGGCCGAGCACCAGGGCCACCGGCGGCGCGAAGGTCACGACGAACGCGAGCACCAGGTCCACGGTTCTCGCCCGGTCGACCACAGGCGCAGATGCCGCCGGAACAGGGTTCGCGTCTCTTGTCATGATTTTCCTTGCCAATGTTTTTTGTAGGCCGGCCGCTCAGGCCGCGCAGGTGCTTTCGATCTCTTTGATGGCACCCAGCTTCCATGCGTCGCGACAGGCGCTGCGCCGAATCTTTCCGCTGGTCGTCACCGGCAGCCGGTGGGTGGTCAGCACGACTGTCGCGATGCGCAGTCCGCACGCATCCGCGATTGCGCCGCGGATCCGTCGGCCGAGCAATTGCGCGTCGAGACGTCGGGCCAGGTGGGTGTAGACCTCCTGGATGACGACAAGTCCGTTGTCTTGCGCCGCCTCGTCCATGAACACGACGGCCTGAGGCCGGAACGCCGGGTCCTGGCGCTGCACGATCATCTCGATGTCCTGGGGCGCGTAGTTGCGCCCGTTCACGATCAACAGTTCCTTGCGGCGGCCTGTGATGACGAGCTCGTTGTTTCTGGAATACCCAAGGTCTCCGGTGCGCAGAAAGAACGGGCCTGTCTCGTTCGCCAGGTTGGCCTGGAAAACCTGCCGGGTGAGATCGGCATCGTTCCAATATCCGCGGGCGATGCTCGGGCCACTGGCCCACACCTCGCCAACGACGTTGTCGGGCACCGGCAGCCGGCTGTTCGGGTCCACGACGATGACGCGGTCCGGGCCGAAGGATTGCCCGCAACTCACCAGGCTGGCGGTACTCTTGTGCGCCGCAGTCATCGCGTCCATCGCATGCCCGCGCGTGAGTTCGTCGCGGTCGAGCGTGTGAACCTGCAACGGCATGGGAGCGGCCCTGCTCGTCAGCATGAGCGTGCTTTCGGCCATGCCATAGCAAGGCAGCAGCGCATCGGAGCGAAAGCCGAGTGGCTGCATGCGCTCTGCGAAAGCGCGAAGCACATCGGCCCGCAGTGGCTCCGCGCCGGCAAATGCCACGGACCACCCGGACAGGTCGATGTCCTTGCAGTCGCGCACCGCCTGCTCCGACACCGCCTGCAGGCATAGCTGGTATCCGAAGTTCGGACCGCCGCTGGTCGTGGCGCCGTAGTGCGACATCGCCTTGAGCCATCGCAACGGCTTCTGGATGAACGCGGCCGACGGCATCAGCACGCAAGGTCTGCCAAGAAACACCGGTTGCATGACGGTGCCGACGAGCCCCATGTCGTGATGAAACGGAAGCCAGCCGAGAACGACCGTCTTGCCGCCGTGGCCGAAGGCATCCTTGATCGACGCTTCGTTGGCCATGATGTTGGCGTGCGTCACCATCACGCCCTTCGGCACGCCTGTCGAGCCGGAGGTGTACTGAAGGAATGCGAGGTCGTTCGCCTCCGGCCTGATGAGACAGGAAGCCTCGGGATCTGCCTCGTGCGCCCGACTGCGCCAGGCAGCGACCTCCACCGGCAAGGTCGACTTCCAACCCATCGGCGGACACTTTTCGATGATCCTTTCGGTCGCGGCGTCCAGCAGGAGCAGCGATGCCTTGCAGTCCGTCGCGATCCGGCACCATGGGTGATCGTCCGACGCGACTCTGGGCGGACTCATCGGAACCGGTATCGCGCCCGCGGCCAGGCAGCCGAAGAAGGCCACGATGAAGTCGAGGCCGGGCTGGTACATGAGCAGTACCCGGTGGCCACGCAAGCCGCGCTGCGCCAGGCCGTGCGCCATGCAACGCGCGGCCTCATGGAGCTGTGCGAAATCGATACGATCGCTCTCGCGCTCTCCATCGGCGAGAAAGACAAATGCGGTGCCGCAGTTCGGATCGCCCGCATGAAGCGCCAGCCTGTCGAGGATTGTTTTTTCCATGCGCCCCCGGTTAGCTGTAGAGCGAACAACGGATATCCGGCACGCCATAGCGGCTCAGATAGCTGATGGCCATCAGGTGCTTGCCAAGCACCCGGACGCGCGACTCCATGCGCTGCCCTGCGTAACCAAGATGAAAGACAGACTCCGAATCCCCGAGCGGCCGGGGTGCTTCGAGCAGCGTCAGCTTCTTCAAGCCATCGCGCATTCCGATCCCCATGGCTTTGGCCGAGGATTCCTTGGCCACCCAGAGCGGCAGGAAGTCGGCGGATGCAAGATCGATTCGCGAGACCACCGCATGCAGGCTTCGCTGGCGGACGCGAAGATCGGGCCGCTGCGAATCCTCGAGATCCATCCCCACATATTTCTTGTTCGAGAAGAAATAGCCCTGCATCCGATTGCAGTCGCTGTAGCCGAAACATCCGGTGCCGGGAATGTAGGGCTTTCCCAGGCTCGTCCGCCGCGCAGCGACCTTCAGCGCGTGCATTCTTCTGCCGAGAGCGTGCACCGTATCCGGCGCCTCGCTCCGGGTTTCGGCGAACAGAAGAATGCGCACCCTAAATTCCGAATATGGCTCGGTCATGCCGCCCTCGCGCCACAAGATGCGAATCTTCCGCGGCGGTCACCGACACTGCGAACCGGACCGTGTTCAGGAAGACAAGGTCGACCTTCAGTTCGATGGTGACCGCTGCGCCTTGCGACACGGGCGCCGCGTGCTGCAGGGAGACGAACTGCCCCAGCGACCTGCCGGCGTGCCCGGTCGCATCGTGAATCCAGTCGGACGCCATGATCTCCAGCCAATAGACGATGACGGGCGTGCCAAGCACCTCGTCATCACCGCCCAGGCTTCTGGCCGTGCTGCGTTCATCGACCAGAAACTCCTGGGTCCGGACCTGGCCTGGGGAGAAGCACTGGGAGGCGTCCATGCCGGTCACGCGTCTGTCGCTAGGCAACGCGGCGGAGCGCCGCCAGTGCCTCGCCCGACGTCCCGAAGTGCTCCTTGAACATTGCAATCCAGCGCTCGATGCCGAATGCAACGCAACTCGTATGCACCGACACGGCGTTGCACTTGATGTCAAACTTTTCCCCGAAATAATTGCGGTGGTAGTTCATCGACGACACGGCGTGCGTGTTGAAAACCATCTCTCGCTTGGTCGGCATCAGCGCGGACAGTTTGGCCACGGAGCTGGATGCATCGAAGAACGGATCCGTCGCGACCTCGCAACCGATCGGAATCTGCAACTGGTCGAAGATCGACGCCAGCTTGGCGTAGCCGTTCGTCAGATGGCCCTGGGCACCTTCCGGCGTGCCGAGGTACACGTACTCCTTCATCGTGAAGTTGACGGCCCGGTATTCGTCGAGCGCCTTGTCTTCGTGCCGGAAGCAGCGGGCGATGCAGGACTCGATTCTTTCGGCCGTAAAGTCCTGCCCGATCAGTCCCAGATAGACCTTGTAGCAAGTGGCGGGCAGCAGCGCGTAATCCGCAACCAGGCCTCGAAACAGGCTGTTGAGCGGCGCCCCATGCTTCGAGAAATTCTGCAGTTCTTCTGGCTCTATCGAGCACATGACGCAGGTGAGGTGCGGAAAATTCCTGACATACCCCAGCGCGTTGATCTGGTCGTGCGTGAGCACGCTGTCGAACTCGGACGTTGCGTCGGCGGCAATTCCAAAAACCCGGTCCAGGGTTGTCTCGAGCGTTTGCTTGACCTCTCTCCACTCTTTCTCGATCAGCATCGGGGACTCCTTTTGTGTGACATTGCGTTCAAAGAATCAGTTGATTCACGATTTCCCGGGCGGTCGCGATGCGGTCGACACTTTTGCAGGACGTGCCGCAATAGAGCGCCATGGCGGCGATCTCGCCCTCGGTGCTTCGCGTGGGGACTGCCACGCTGTATCTCGGGATCGGATGGTTTTTTCCGAAGTAGTGGACCTTGCCGATGATGTGAGCCGGCATGAGATCGTCTGTACAGGTCTTGTTTCTCACCACGCGATGGGTGTGCGTGTGCCAACCGATCGAGAAGCGGTCCGTGATCACGGTGTCTTCGGCCCGCGCGTCGACGATGATCTGCTTGTATTCGGCGTGCGCCGCGGACTCGAGGGCCGCGGCAAAGATGGTCCCGCAGAGAACGCCGGAGAACCCCGCGTCCAGGACACTTTTGACTTCACCAGAGGTACTGATTCCCCCGCTCAGGAAGACCATGCGCGCCGAGAGCTTCAGAAGCTTCGCGCTTCGGATGGCCTGGGCCCTGTCGATTCCACCCAGGTGGTGGCCACCGGCGTCCGTTGTCTGGAGCACCGTGAAGCTGGCTCCCGCATCGAAGGCCTGTTCGATGTCCGCGAAGGTACCGGCCTGGACACCGAAGTCCGCGCGGCCGGCCACTGCACCAAGCACTTGCGGGCTCGGCAGGCCGAAGAACGTGACGATGGGCGGTCGGGATGGATTGCTTTGCAAGACGACACCGATCCGCTCGATCAACTCGTCGTCCGAGAGAACGAAGGGAACGAAATTCACGCCGAAACGGCGGTCCGTCAATCTGGCAGTGGCCGCGATCAGTTCGAGAATCTCGTTTGGCTGATGGCGATACAACCCCACCATTCCGAATGCCCCCGCCTCGCAGACGGCCGCTGCGAGCTCGTGTTGGGCAACGCCGCCCATGCCGGCTTGCAGGACCGGAACCGTGGCACCGAACAACGAGTCCACGGCCCTTGAGCTTTTGACTTCTGTCATTCTTGATGCCTCGATTTCATCTGGCATTTCAGAGCGTCTGGAAGTCGATGCGGTCGACCATTTGCGCCTTGCAGAAGAAGTCGGCGCTGCGCTTGAACCAGGTCTCGTGGGCTGCAGCCCTTGACGGGTGATTTCGCAGCGCGTTGCGCATGGCGCTGCCGCTGGAGAAACCTAGCGGCCGATAGATGTCTGCGTCGCGGTAAGCCAGCGGGTTGTACATGAGGCTGGTGAAATACTTGAACAGATTGATCACCTTGCCGGAAATCTCGCTTCGGGCAGCTTCCGCGTCGGGGCTTTCGGCAATTGCTTCTTCATACAGCCTTCGCACCACGTCACGCCCGAACGAGACATGCCTCGACTCGTCTACGTGATGCTGGTAATTTATTTCCTTCAGGATCGGGACGATTTCGTTGTTGACGCCCACCCTGTGGTTATAAAAATCGACGAATTCCTCGAATATCAACGTACTCGCGAACATGTAGAGATCGTTGTGAGGATGCGGCGCATCATTTCGCCCCGCGTCGAATTTCAGGTTCGGGTATATTTTTCCGGCGTAATCCAGACAGGCTTTCGCGAAGAACCACATGTGGAAATTTTCCTCGCCTATAAATACATGAAGATATTCAGAGATATCCTTGTATTTTTCTTCATAGATGCATCTGCTGGAAAACTCGAGCACGCCTCGTATTCCATGCACATTGAGACTGAAAAAGTTAACCGACTCCCATTTGCTCAAGGCACGGACCTGCTCGCTGGAAAGAATTTCGTGAAATTCCGTGCCGTGCGTTGTCAGCAATTCCTCGTTGCACCACAAGGTATCTTCTTCGATGCTGGAAGGCCACTCGAATCGCTCGTAAGGATCGTGCGACTTGTTTTTCGAGAGGTCTATCAGCCTGGCCATGCGCGTGTTGTCGATCTTCATTTTTCCGTCTCCAAGCGAATTCAGGCGATTTCCTTTGAAACTCTCCGATTCACAAATTCCGTAATTGAATCGACGCGGCGCAGGGTTTCGACGGATATCTGCGAAGAAACATCGCTTTCCACGATCTCATTGATGAACATGATGAAATCAAGGAACTGCATGCTGTCGAGGATTCGGCTCTCTATGAGGTCGGAATTTTTTATGACCTCGGGAGCAACCCCCTTGTTTTCGACGATCCACTCGATGATTCGGGATTCCGTATCCATGCTTGTCTGGTTTTGCATAATTGGCTTTCGGTTTGGATGACGATTTCAGTGCTTTCGAGCCACGATGATGCTCAAGCCACTGCTGTCCCTGGTTTTTACTTCCGGCTCCGAAAATCCCGCTTCGAGAATAAGTTCCTGCATATCCCGAAGGGTCCAGCTGCGGCCGCCATCCCACAGGGCCAGTGCCGAAAGATTGTGCAAGGTGGTGAAATGCGGAGAGCGCCGGTCGTCATTCAGAAAATAGCCCTGAATGACCAGCGCTCCTCCTTGGCGCAAAGCAGATTTGGCCCTGTCCAGCATGGACCGGCAGTTGCTCGCGCTTTCCTGATGCAATACGTTTGAAAAAAGAATGGCATCGGCGTATTCACCGAATTCGTCAACCCGGTAGTCGATGGCCCGGGTGTCGATCTGCTTGCTCAATCCGTGCTTGGCAACGGTTTCTTCGGTGATGCGCAAGACACTGGCAAGGTCGAGAATCGTCGCCCGGGTCTCTGCCCGCGCTTTGCAGAGTGCAATGGTGTAGGTTCCCGCGCCGCCGCCAACGTCGATGAACCTGGTCACTGGCACGTCATTTAGCGCCTGTGCGAATTGCGCGCTTGAACGCGACGCGAACTCATGCATGCCGAGAATGAAGTCACGCATGAACTCCGGATCCTTTCCCAGCCACTTGGCCTGATCGTCGGTGGTCTCGCCATTTCTTATGGCTGTGGACAATTCGATCCAGGGACTTTTCCAGCGGCTCATGATCTTGATCCAATGAATCAGCGTTTCTCCGGTTGCGGTGGTCATGAATCTCTGGGCGCACTCTTCGTTCTTGTATTCGCCGTTGCAGAACGAAAGAATCTTCAGTGCGACGGCGCTGTCCAGGAGTCGCTCCAACGCATCTTCCGGGCATTCAAGCTGCTCGGCGAGTGCCGCACAGGTCTTTGGCCCGGAAGCCAGGAGCTCCGGCACACCGAGCTCGGCCAATGCGTAGAGTGGCTGCCCTTCCCAGTGGCCGAATGCCAGTTTGGAAAAAGTCATGAATCCGATATCCATCGATCTACTCCAGTCCAATGAAATTAGAAACCTTGGCAGCTTTTTTGTTGAAATTCAGAACCAGTATTTGATGGCGTAGACCACGCTCATCAAAGTTCCTGCAATGATCACAAAGTACCTGACGTAATTGGCAGGAAGCACGCGAATCAGAAGACCTCCGGCATATCCTCCTGCAATCGCGCCCCCCAGCATGTAAAGGGTTTCGTGCCACTGCACCATGCCTTTGCTGATGAATATGACAATTGCGGTGAAGGTCACCCATGTCGCCAGAAGATTCTTGAGGACCTTGATGGCCCGGATGTCATTTGGCTCGGTGATTGCCAGAACAGCCGTCAAAATCACGCCGAGGCCCGCGCCGAAAAAACCGCCATAAACCGATGCTGCTGCCAGTGCCGCCACGCCTTTGGTTGAACTTGGCGTCTCCGGCTTTGTTTTTCTACGCAATGACCATGCTTGTATCCGGGGGGCAAACGCGAAGAGCAATGTCGCAAACGCGATCAATGCGGGAACGGGAAGAACGAAAAACCGCTCGGGTATCACCATCAAGACGAATGCTCCCATCGCACCACCGCATATTCCGGCGGCGGTCAGGTAGAGCAGTCGGCGATCGAAGGAGGGCAGCTTTTCGCGATCTGCGAACGCCGCAATCAGGTGCCCGGGAAATACCGCAACTGCATTCGATGCATTGGCAACGACAGGGGTCAGCCCTGCCGCGAGCATGGCGGGAAAAGTGATCAGCGTTGCGCCCCCCGCAAGCGCATTCATTAATCCGCCAATAATTCCGACGCCCACCAGCAAGACGCCTATACGCCAATCCATTCGCGATGCTCCAGTTTTATTCTCGATTTATTTTAATTTAGTGAGAACTCCTCCGCAGGTCTTGAACGTTTGTGACCGTCACACGCCGACCGCATCCTCAGGTGATTCTTGGCTCGCCTTTAGAGAGGCGGTGTTCGTTCAACGGGCACGGCATGTGCGCCTGCGTATCTGAAGGATGTCTTCTTGCGCCTGCCCACTCCCCGAAGCCGTATCGACGAACAACCGCCATACCGCTGCAACAAATTAGCAGGCGGCCCCCGGCGGATCGTGAGGACTTACGTTTATCCACGCCCGCTTTGCGCGCCTTTCGAGCACGGCCAAAACTCTCTCAGTCTCTGATCGCCGCCGCATCGGCCTGCGCCTCGCCCACGATCCAGGCGCGGAAGGCCAGCAGCAGCGGCACCTGCGCGCGCGACTCGGGGTAGACGAGGTAATAGGCGTCGTCGCTGGTCAGCGCCTGGGGGAACAGCACGGTCAGCGCGCCGGCGGCGATCTCGGCCTCGACCAGGAAGCTGGGCAGCAGCGCCGCGCCGAGCCCCGACACGGCCGCCTGCGCGATCATCGCGAACTGCTCGAAGCGCGGCCCGCGCAGCGCCGGCGCACCGGCCACGCCGACCTGCTCGAACCATTCCGCCCACTGGGTCGGCCGGGTGCTCTGCTGCAGCAGCACGACCGCCGCCAGGTCTTCCGGCTGCCGAATGGCATGGCGTGCGGCGAAGGCCGGGCTGCAGACCGGCACCACCGCCTCGTGCATCAGATAGGCGCAGGCCGCGCCGGCCCAGTGCGGTGCGCCGAAGTGGATCGCCGCGTCGAAGGGCTCCTGCGCGAAGTCGAAAGGCTCGGAGCGCGCCGCGAAATTCACCGTGACTTCCGGATGCCGTTCGACGAAGCCGCCCAGGCGCGGGATCAGCCAGCGCGTGCCCAGCGTGGGCAGCACGGCCAGGTTGAGCAGCCCGCCGCCGGCCGACGCCATCACCTTCTGGCTGGCGCCCGACAGTTGCTGCAGCACGGCGCGCACGTCGGCCGCATAGACGCGGCCGATGTCGGTAAGCACGATGCGCTGGCGCACGCGATGGAACAGCGCGATGCCCAGCTGCTGCTCGAGCTGGCGGATCTGCCGCGACACCGCGCTCTGCGTGAGGTGCAGCTCGTCCGCCGCGCGCGAGATGCTGTGGTGCCGCGCGGCCGCCTCGAAGGCGAGCAGGTCGGCGACCGGCGGGAGGAAGGATTTTTTGAACATCGTCATTCGGAGGGGGAATGAAGCGCTGAACGGGTGAGCGCTCCACCATGAGCGCGCCGCCTCGTTTTTCTTGAGTTCATTCTCCCTCAGCATCAACTCCTTCCGCATTTTCGCTATGCAAGCCGGCCGAGGTGGCGGACAGTCTCGCTGTCGCCTTTCTTGCCGGACCCTGCCATGTCGAACGCCGCCCACGCCGCCACCCCCTCCTCCCTGCCGACCGAGGTCGACCAGCTGCTGCAGCGCCTCGGCGTACCGCGCGACGCCACCACCGGCGGTTCGCTGCCGGTGCGCTCGCCCATCACCGGCGAGAAGATCGCTTCCGTCGCGGAGACCTCCACCGCCCAGGCCACCGCGGCCATCGGCCGTGCCCACGCCGCGTACCTGCAATGGCGCAACGTGCCGGCACCTCGCCGCGGCGAACTGGTGCGCCTGCTCGGCGAAGAGCTGCGCCTGCACAAGGCCGACCTCGGCCGGCTGGTGACGCTCGAAGTCGGCAAGGTGCCCTCGGAAGGCGCCGGCGAGGTGCAGGAAATGATCGACATCTGCGACTTCGCCGTCGGCCTGTCGCGCCAGCTCTACGGCCTGACCATTGCCACCGAGCGCGCCGAGCACCGGATGATGGAAACTTGGCATCCGCTGGGCGTGGTCGGCGTCATCTCGGCCTTCAACTTCCCGGTGGCGGTGTGGTCGTGGAACGCGGCGCTGGCGCTGGTCTGCGGTGATTCGGTGGTGTGGAAGCCGTCCGAGAAGACGCCGCTGACCGCGCTCGCCACGCACGCCATCGCCCAGCGCGCCATCGCCCGCTTCGGCAGCGATGCGCCCGAGGGCCTGCTCGAACTGCTGATCGGCCAGCGTGACATCGGCGAGGTGCTGGTCGACGACCACCGCGTGCCGGTGCTCTCGGCCACCGGCTCGACCGCGATGGGCCGCCAGGTGGCGCCCAAGCTGGCCGCACGTTTCGCTCGCGCCATCCTCGAACTGGGCGGCAACAACGCGGCCATCGTGGCGCCGTCGGCCGACCTCGACCTCGCGCTGCGCGGCATCGCCTTCGCCGCCATGGGCACGGCCGGCCAGCGCTGCACCACGCTGCGCCGCCTGTTCGTGCACGACAGCGTGTACGACGTGCTGGTGCCCAAGCTGGCCAAGGTCTACGGCAGCATGCAGGTCGGCGACCCGCGCGAGGCCGGCACGCTGGTCGGCCCGCTGATCGACCGCGCCGCCTTCGACGGCATGCAGAAGGCACTGGGCGAATGCCGCGAGATCGGCGCGACCGTGCACGGCGGCCAGCGCGTCGAGGGCATCGGCACGCAAGACGCCTACTACGCGCGTCCCGCGCTGGTCGAACTGAGCTCGCATGCCGGCCCGGCACTGCGCGAGACCTTCGCGCCCATCCTCTACGTCGTGCGCTATTCGACCTTCGACGAGGCCATCGCATGGCACAACGCGGTGGGCGCGGGCCTGTCGTCGTCGATCTTCACGCTCGACATGCGCGAGGCCGAGCGCTTCATGTCGGCGGCGGGGTCCGACTGCGGCATCGCCAACGTGAACATCGGTCCGAGCGGCGCGGAGATCGGCGGCGCCTTCGGTGGCGAGAAGGAAACCGGCGGCGGGCGCGAGGCCGGCTCTGACGCCTGGAAGGCCTACATGCGCCGCGCTACCAATACCATCAACTACTCGACCACCCTGCCGCTCGCGCAAGGCGTCACCTTCGACATCGGCGACTGATATTTTCATGACGACACTCACACCCCGCACTGGCGGCCAGATCCTGGTCGACCAACTCATCACCCACGGCGTCGAGCAGCTGTTCTGCGTGCCCGGCGAGAGCTTTCTCGCGGTGCTCGATGCGCTGCACGACGCCTCGATCGCCGTGACCGTCTGCCGCCAGGAAGGCGGCGCGGCCATGATGGCCGAGGCGCAGGGCAAGCTCACCGGCAAGCCGGGCGTCTGCTTCGTCACGCGCGGGCCGGGCGCGACCAACGCATCGGCCGGCGTGCACATCGCGCACCAGGACTCGACGCCGCTGCTGCTCTTCGTCGGCCAGGTCGCGCGCGACGCGCTGGGCCGCGAGGCCTTCCAGGAACTCGACTACGGCGCGGTCTTCGGCAGCATGGCCAAGTGGGTGGTGCAGATCGACGACCCGGCGCGCGTGCCTGAACTCATCTCGCGCGCCTTCCACGTCGCGACCTCCGGCCGGCCCGGTCCGGTGGTCATTGCGCTGCCGGAAGACATGCTGACCGAGGCCGCCACGGTTGCCGACGCCCTGCCTTACGCCGTGGCGGAAACGCACCCGGGCGCAGCGCAGATCGCCGAGCTGCAGCAGCGCATCGAGGCGGCGGAGCGGCCGGTGGTCATCCTCGGCGGCAGCCGCTGGTCCGACGCCGCGGTGCAGCAGTTCGCCGGCTTCGCCGACGCCTTCGCGCTGCCGGTGTACTGCTCGTTCCGGCGGCAGATGCTGTTCAGCGCGAAGCACCCGTCGTACGGTGGCGACCTGGGGCTGGGTGCGAACCCGAAGCTGCTGCAGGCGATCCGCGCGTCGGATCTGATGCTGCTGGTCGGCGGACGCCTGTCGGAAGTGCCGTCGCAGGGCTACGAGCTGATCGGCATCCCGACGCCGCAGCAGGCGCTGGTGCACGTGAATGCCGACGCCGACGAGCTGGGCAAGCTGTATCGCGCCACGCAGGCCATCCACGCGACGCCGCAGGCCTTCGCGGCGGCGGTCGCGTCGCTGCGGCCTTCGGCGCCGCCGACATGGGCCGCCGCCACCGCCCAGGCGCACCAGGACTTCCTGGCCTGGAGCGACCCGGCGCCGATCCGCATCCCCGGCCCGATGCAGATGGGCGAGGTCATGACGCACCTGCGCGAGGTGCTGCCAGCCGACACCATCTTCTGCAACGGCGCGGGCAACTTCGCCACCTGGGTGCACCGCTTCTGGCCCTTCACCACCTTCGCGAGCCAGTTGGCCCCCACCAGTGGCTCGATGGGCTACGGCCTGCCGGCGGGTGTGGGCGGCAAGCGCCTGTGGCCGCAGCGCGAAGTGGTCGTGTTCGCCGGTGACGGCGACTTCCTGATGCACGGCCAGGAATTCGCGACCGCGGTGCAGTACGGCCTGCCCATCATCGTGGTCCTGCTCGACAACGCGATGTACGGCACGATCCGCATGCACCAGGAGAAGCACTACCCCGGCCGCATCAGCGCCACCCAGTTGAAGAACCCCGACTTCCGCGGCTACGCCGAGGTGTTCGGCGGGCACGGCGAACGGGTGACGAGCACGGAAGAGTTCGGCCCGGCGCTGGCGCGCGCGCGGGCCAGCGGCAAGCCGGCCATCCTGCACTGCCTGCTGGACCCCGAAGCCATCACGCCCGGCAGCACGTTGCAGAGCATCCGCAACGCCGCGCTGGCGGCGGGCTGAGGGGAAAATTCCTCACGCTTTGGAACACTTCTGGGAGAAGCAGGTGTCTACCAACGGGTTATTCCCAATGCACTGCCTCGGTGCACACCCTAAAGTTGCGCCACTCGCAAACGGGCCCTGCCCGCCGCGCGGGGTGCCGAGGAGACAAAGCTTTCGCCCAGAACTCGAAGAACCCGAGACAACAGGCTTCCACAGAGGGGCCGCAAAAAATGAAGAAAGACGCCGCTGGACGGCGTCTTTTTTTTGCCTGCGCGGATGCAGTCGCCGTTGAAGCGGGCCTCATTGTGGTGCGCGGCCTACAGTGGCGCGCACAAGGCCCGGAAACACGACGAAGTTCACAGAAAGTATTTCCCGCAGAACGGATACCCGGCGGAAGATCCACAGACCCCTTCAAGGAGCTGCGATGCCCGCCCACACCCCCACCTTCCGCACTGCCGATGCGTCGGCGGCCACGTGGCGCCAGCGCATCGCGCGGGCCATGGGGCGCCGCAAGACGCCCTCGCGCTCCGTGACTTCGCCCCTGCAGATTCCAGTCGCACGTCCGTCCGTCGATGCCTTCGATCGCATGGACCTCGACCAGCGCGTGCGCCAGCTCGGCGAATGGTGACGCTCAGGGCGCCGTAGCCGGCGTGTTCGCGGGCACCGGCGGCCACGCCACCTCGCTGGCCACGCGCGGCTTGCCGATCGGCGCGGTCGCCTTGCCCACCCGCACCGCCGCCATGTCGGCCTCGCTCGGGTACTGATCCATCAACCAGTAGTCCATCACGCGGCGTGCGATCGGCGCGGCCGCACCGGCACCCCAGCCGGCGTTTTCCACGATCACGGCCACCGCGATCTTCGGGTCGTTGGCCGGCGCGAAGCCCATGAAGAGGGCGTGGTCCCGCTGGTGCTCTTCCAGCGCCCTGGCGTTGTACTTGGTGTTCTGGGCCTGCGTCACGGCCTGCGCCGTGCCGGTCTTGCCGGCAGCCTGATAGCCCGCGCCGGCGAACACGCCGCGCGCCGTGCCGCTGGTGACGACGCTCACCAAGCCCTCCCGCACCACGGCGACGTTCGCAGGCGAGAAGCCCAGGTTCTCCGCCGGCGGCTGGATCACCGACTTGATCTGACCCGTGACCGTGTCGCGGGTGGCGAGCACCACGTGCGGCCGATGCCGCACGCCGCCGTTGGCCACGATCGACGTGGCCTGGGCGAGTTGCAGCATCGTGAAGCTGTTGTAACCCTGGCCGATGCCCAGCGAGATGGTCTCGCCGGCGTACCACTTCTTCTGCTCCGGCCGCTTGTAGGCGTTGCGCTTCCACTCGGTGCTGGGCAACACGCCGCGCAACTCGCCGCCCAGGTCGATGCCGGTGATCTGGCCAAAGCCCAGCGGCTTCATGAAGTCGTGGATCTTGTCGACGCCCATCTCGTTGGCCAGCGAGTAGTAGTAGATGTTGCTCGACAGCTGGATCGATCGGCGCATGTCGACGCCGCCGATGTTGCCCTCGGGGCTGCCGAAGCGGCGTCCGCCGAAGTTGAAGTAGCCGGGGTCGTTGACCACGACGCTCGGCCCGCGCGAGCCGGTCTGGAGTGCGGCCAGCGCCATGAAGGGCTTGTAGGTCGAGCCCGGCGGGTAGGTGCCGCGCAGGGCCCGGTTCAGCAGCGGCTTGTCGAGCGATTCGCTCAGTTCCTTCCAGCTCTCGGTGTCGATGCCCTCGACGAACAGGTTGGGATCGAAGGTCGGCTTGCTGACGAAGGCCAGCACCTCGCCGGTCTGGGGGTTGAAGGCCACCAGCGCGCCGCGTCGATCGCCGTACATGTCCTCGACCAGCTTCTGCAGCTTGATGTCGAGCGACAGCATCACCGTGTCGCCCGGCGTCGACGGATGGCTGGCCAGCCGCCGCACGGCCCGCCCGCCCGCCGAGGTTTCCATCTGCTCCACACCGGTCAGGCCGTGCAGGGTCTGTTCGTAGCTCTGCTCCACGCCGAGCTTGCCGATGTAGTCGGTGCCCTTGTAGTTGGCGACCTCTTCCTCCGGCCACTCTTCCATCGCTTCCTTCTCGCGCTGGTTGATGCGGCCGATGTAGCCGAGCACGTGGCTCGCCGTCTCGCCGTAGGGGTAATTGCGAAACAGCCGCGCCTTGATCTCGACGCCCGGGAAACGGTAGCGCTGCGCCGCGAAACGGGCGACCTCCTCGTCCGACAGGCGCGTGCGGATGGGCACCGAGTCGAAGCTGCGCGAATCTTCGCGCAGCCGCTTGAAGCGCCGGCGGTCGCGCGGCGTGATGTCGACCACCTCGGCCAGCGCGTCGATGGTCTCGTCCACCTGGCCGGCCTTCGAGGGCGTGATCTCCAGCGTATAGGCCGAGTAGTTCGATGCCAGCACCACGCCGTTGCGGTCGAGGATCAACCCGCGGTTGGGCACCACCGGCACCACCGCCGTGCGGTTGCTCTCGGCCTGCTCGGCCAGGTCGGTGTGCCGCACCACCTGCAGGTAGACCAGCCGTGCGCAGAGCAGTCCGAAGGCGGTGAGCACCACCAGGCCGATGACGAGCACGCGCCGCTTGAAGCGGGCGAGGTCGGCAGCGACGTTGCGGATCTCGGTCATGCGGGACGCAGACTACGCGCGCAGCGCGCGCGGAGCAAGTTCACAGGGGGCGGTTGGCATCGGGTTCGGGCGTGCGCCGCTGCGGCGCCAGCAGGATGAGGCTGACGAGCGGCCACAGCGCCGCCTCGATCACGGGCGCGATCAGCAAGGACCAGCCCGGGAACACGCCGCCGCCGATCATGCGGATGGCCAGCTCGATCAGGTGCGACACGGCGAACAGCGGCAGCACCTGCGGCGCCTGCGACAGCACCGGGTACCAGAGCAGGCGGCGGTGCCACATGATCGCGAAGAAGCCCAGCGTGGTGTACGACAGCGCATGCTGGCCGAGCATGGCCGATTGGTGCACGTCCATGCACAGGCCGAAGACGAAGGCCGCGCCGATGCCGATCCGTGCGGGCTGGTGCACGCTCCAGAAGACGATCACCAGCGCCAGCAGGTCGGGCGCCCAGGCCGCGCGGCCCAGCGGCACCATGTCGAGCAGCAGCGCCACGATCAGGCTGGCCCAGATGAAGACCGGATTGACGGGCAGCAGGAGCTGCTGCTGGCCGGGGCGCTTGATCATGGCGTGCGCCCTTCTCGGCGCGCGGCGGGTTTCGCCTCGGAAGCCGCCGGCGCCTTCGGCTTGGCCTCCCCGCTCTTCTTGGCGCTGGCGGCCGACGCCGACGCCGAGGCGGCCGCCGCCGAGCGCATCGTCGCCGCGCTGCCGATCGGCGTCAGCACCAGCACGTAGCGCGCCGCCGTCACCTGCGCGAGCGGCAGGCAGTAGATGCGGGCGAAGCCGGCATCGGCACGGCGCTCGATGCGTTCGATCTTCGCGACCGGAAGCCCGGGCGGGTAGACACCGTCGACGCCGCTGGTGGCGAGCAGGTCGCCCTCCTGCAGGTCGGCGTTGGCGGCCATGAAGCGCAGCTCCAGCCCGCCACCGTGCGCACTGGCGTCGCCGAAGGCCACGCTGCGCGCGCCGGTGCGCGTGTTCTGCACGGGAATGGCGAGGTCGCGGTCGATCACCAGCGTGACCTCGCTGCTGAAGGGCAGCACCTGCGTCACCTGGCCGATCACGCCGCGCTCGTCGATCACCGGCGAGCCGGGGGCGATGCCGCTGGACAGGCCCTGGTCGATGACGACCTTGCGGGTGTACGGATCGGCCGCGTCATAGAGCACCTCGGCCGCACGGCCCGGCGTCTGCGTCGTCTGCCGCAGTTCGAGCAGCGCGCGCAACCGTTCGTTTTCCTTGGACAGGCTGTCGGCCTGGCTCGCCCGCTCGGCCTGCAGCGCGAGCGCGCGCCGCGCATCGGCCTCGTTGCGCTGGGCCACCTGCAGGTCCTCGAGGTAGGTGCCGCCCTGGGCGAACAGCTGCACCGGCTTGAGCGCCAGCCACTGGAAGGGATAGAGCACCGCCCCGACCGCGGCACGCACGGGCTGCGTCAGGTGGAAGCGCGCATCGGCCACCATCAGGAACACGGCGAGCGCGCTGAAGAAGATCAGCTTGCTGAGCGCCGATGGCCCCTGGTGAAAGAGCGGTGGCGCGGAGCGATCCAGCGTGCCGAGCGGCATACGCGACCGCCGGGGTTATTCCGAGGTGAAGATGCTGCCCAGACGGTCCATGCGCTCGAGGGCGATGCCGCAGCCGCGCACCACGCAGGTCAGCGGGTCTTCGGCGACCAGCACCGGCAGGCCGGTTTCCTCGGCCAGCAGGCGGTCGAGGTCGCGCAGCAGCGCGCCGCCGCCCGTGAGCATCATCCCGCGCTCGGCGATGTCGGCGCCCAGTTCGGGCGGCGTCTGTTCCAGCGCGTTCTTCACGGCCGAGACGATGTTGTTGAGCGGATCGGTCAGGGCTTCTAGCACTTCGTTGCTGCTGATGGTGAAGCTGCGCGGCACGCCTTCGCTGAGGTTGCGGCCCTTGACCTCCATCTCCTTGACCTCGGAGCCCGGGAAGGCCGAGCCGATGGTCTTCTTGATGACCTCGGCCGTCGGCTCGCCGATCAGCATGCCGTAGTTGCGGCGGATGTAGTTGATGATGGCCTCGTCGAAGCGGTCGCCGCCGACGCGCACGCTGCCCTTGTAGACCATGCCGCCCAGCGAGATCACGCCCACTTCGGTGGTGCCGCCGCCGATGTCGACGACCATGGAGCCCGACGCTTCCGACACCGGCAGGCCGGCGCCGATGGCCGCGGCCATGGGTTCTTCGATGAGGTAGACCGAGGTGGCGCCGGCCGCTTCGGCCGCGTCCTTGATGGCGCGGCGCTCGACCTGGGTCGAACCGCAGGGCACGCAGATGATGATGCGCGGGCTCGGCGCGAGCAGCGAGCGCGGGTGCACCATCTTGATGAACTGCTTGATCATCTGCTCGGTGATCACGAAGTCGGCGATCACGCCGTCCTTCATCGGGCGGATCGCCTCGATGTTGCCGGGCACCTTGCCCAGCATGGCCTTGGCTTCGCGGCCGACCGCCTGGATCACCTTCTTGCCGTGCGGGCCGCCTTCGTGGCGGATGGCCACGACCGACGGTTCATCCAGCACGATGCCCTTGTTGCGGGCGAAGATGAGGGTGTTGGCGGTGCCGAGATCGATCGCGAGGTCGGTCGAAAAGTACCGACGGAAAGCTCCAAACATGTGGAATTCCTCTGGAGCACGGCATGCGCATCGGCAGGTCGTCGCTCTATATTTTGGGTCGTCTGAAGGGATGGATTGATGGTTTTTGCAGCAAAAGCCGGCGCGTTCGCGGGGGTTGCGGCAAAGGCGGGATAATACCCGAATCCCCTGGACTTCCCTCGTTTTCGCCCCCCTGCGGGGCCGGTTTCGACACCGTTTCGTCCTCATTTCCGAATGTCACTCACCTCCACCGATATTGCCCGCATCGCCACGCTGGCACGCCTCCAGCTGGCGCCCGACGAGAGCACGCGCCTGCAGGGCCAGATCAACGGCTTCTTCGACCTGGTCGAGAAGATGCGCGCCGTCGACACCTCCGGCCTCGAGCCGCTGGCCCACCCCGTGGCCGCCATCGAAGACATCACGCTGCGCCTGCGCGACGACGTGGTGAGCGAGCCGAACAACCGCGAGGCCAACCAGAAGAGCGCCCCCGCCGTCGAGCGCGGCCTGTTCCTCGTGCCCAAGGTGATCGAATGAGCGCGGACCTGCATCAACTGGGCGTGGCCGGCCTCGCCAAGGCCCTGGCATCGCGCGAGGTCTCGGCGGTCGAAGCGGCCCGGCATTTCCTGAAGCGCATCGATGCGCACCAGGCGCTGGGCGCCTTCGTGGCGGCCGATGCCGACGTGACGCTGGCGCAGGCCCGGGCGGCCGACGCGCTGATCGCGCAGGGCAACGCACCGGCGCTCGCTGGCGTGCCCATCGCGCACAAGGACATCTTCGTCACCACCGACTTCCCGACCACCGCCGGCTCGCGCATGCTGGCGGGCTACCGCTCGCCCTTCGACGCGACGGTGGTGCGGCGCCTGGCTGAGGCCGGCGCCGTGACGCTGGGCAAGCTCAGCTGCGACGAGTTCGCCATGGGGTCGGCCAACGAGAACGTGGCCGTGCCCGCCGTCGGCGCCGACGCCGTCGTGCCCGTGCGAAACCCGTGGGACACCGGCCGCGTGCCCGGCGGCTCCTCCGGCGGCAGCGCGGCGGCCGTGGCCGCGCGCCTGGCGCCCGCCGCCACCGGCACCGACACCGGCGGCTCGATCCGCCAGCCCGCGTCCTTCTGCGGCATCACCGGCATCAAGCCGACCTACGGCCGCGCCTCGCGCTACGGCATGGTCGCCTTCGCGTCGAGCCTCGACCAGGCCGGCGCGATGGCCCGTTCGGCCGAGGACTGCGCGCTACTGCTGTCGGCCATGTGCGGCCCCGACCTGGACCGCGACTCGACCTCGATCGACCGGCCGGCCGAAGACTATTCGCGCGCGCTGAACGGCTCGCTCGAGGGCCTCCGCATCGGCGTGCCGAAGGAGTTCTTCGGCGAGGGCGTGGCGCCCGGCGTGCGCGCCGCGGTCGATGCGGCCCTGGCCGAGTACGAGAAGCTGGGCGCCAGGCGCGTGGCCGTCACGCTGCCGCGCACCGAGTTGTCGATCCCCGTGTACTACATCCTGGCGGCCGCCGAGGCGTCGAGCAACCTGAGCCGCTTCGACGGCGTCAAGTTCGGCCACCGCGCCAAGGACTACCGCGACCTCGCCGACATGTACGGCAAGACGCGCGAAGAAGGCTTCGGCGACGAGGTCAAGCGCCGCATCATGATCGGCACCTACGTGCTGAGCCATGGCTACTACGACGCCTACTACCTGCAGGCGCAGAAGGTGCGCCGCATGATCGCCGACGACTTCCAGCAGGCCTTCCAGGACTGCGACGTGATCGCCGGCCCGGCCGCACCGACCGTGGCCTGGAAGCTCGGTGAGCATGGCGACGACCCGGTCGCCGACTACCTGGCCGACATCTTCACGCTGCCCGGCTCGCTGGCCGGCCTGCCCGGCATGAGCCTGCCGGTGGGCTTCGGCGAAAACGGCATGCCCGTCGGCCTGCAGCTGATCGGCAACTACTTCGCCGAGGCGAAGCTGCTGAACGCCGCACACCGCTTCCAGCAGGCCACCGACTGGCATGCACGCGCGCCCAAGGGAATTTGAGATGAGCGACCCCGTGAACACTTTCGAAGCGCAGCAGGAAGGCCGCCCGACCGGCCCGCTGGTGCAGGGCTATGAAGTCATCATCGGCTTCGAGACGCATGCGCAACTCTCGACCGCCAGCAAGATCTTCAGCCGCGCCTCCACCGCCTTCGGCGCCGAGCCGAACACGCAGGCCTGCGCGGTCGACCTGGCGCTGCCGGGCACGCTGCCGGTGATGAACAAGGGCGCGGTCGAACGCGCCATCAAGCTGGGCCTGGCGCTGGGCTCGACCATCGCGCCACGCAGCGTCTTCGCGCGCAAGAACTACTTCTACCCCGACCTGCCCAAGGGCTACCAGATCTCGCAGTTCGAGATCCCGGTGGTGCAGGGCGGCGCCGTGAGCTTCTTCGTCGGCGACGAATCCAAGACCGTGCGCCTGGTGCGCGCGCACCTGGAAGAAGACGCCGGCAAGTCGCTGCACGAGGACTTCATCGGCCAGTCGGGCATCGACCTGAACCGCGCCGGCACGCCGCTGCTGGAGATCGTGACCGAGCCCGACATGCGCTCCACCGCCGAGGCCGTGGCCTATGCGAAGGAGCTGCACAAGATCGTCACCTGGATCGGCATCTGCGACGGCAACATGCAGGAAGGCAGCTTCCGCTGCGACGCCAACGTGTCGGTGCGCAAGCCTGGCGCCAAGCTGGGCACGCGCCGCGAGATCAAGAACCTGAACAGCTTCAAGTTCATGCAGCAGGCGATCGACTACGAGATCCGCTGGCAGATCGAGGAGATCGAGGACGGCCGCGCCATCCAGCAGGCGACCGTGCTGTTCGACCCCGACACCGGCGAAACCCGCGCGATGCGCACCAAGGAAGACGCGGCCGACTACCGCTACTTCCCCGACCCGGACCTGCCGCCGCTGGCGATCGCGCAGGAATGGATCGACCGGGTGAAGGCCGAGATGCCGGAGTTGCCGCGTGCGATGGCGGAGCGCTATGTGACCACGCACGGCCTGTCGGCCTACGACGCCGCGCAGCTCACGCAGAGCGTGGCGCTGGCACAGTATTTCGATGCGGCGGTGGCAGCGGGTGCGGCGCCCAAGCTGGCGAGCAACTGGATCACTGGCGAGATTGCAAAGCGTTTGAACGCGCAAGACATCGGAATCGGTTCCGCACCTGTCAGCGCGACGATGATCGCAGCGCTGATCCGCCGCATCTCGGACAGCACCATTTCCAACAATGCAGCGAAGCAAGTATTCGATGTGTTATGGGCTGCGGGAGAGTTCAGCGGCGCGCCGCTGCCGGCCGAATATGTTGCCCGCGCTGCCGATGACTTGTCTCGGATCGATGCCGTGATCGAGGCCAAGGGCCTCAAGCAGATGAGCGACTCCGGCGCCCTCGAAGCCATCATCGACGGCGTGCTCGCCACCAACGAGAAGAACATCGCCGAATACCGCGCCGGCAAGGACAAGGCCTTCAACGCGCTGGTCGGTCAGGTCATGAAGGCCAGCCAGGGCAAGGCCAACCCGGCGCAGGTCAATGCGCTGCTGAAAACGAAGCTGGGTTGAGCGGGTGGGGCGGGCTCAGCGGCCCGCGCCACCGCCGGCCGCGTTGGCCGGCCACAACGGCTTGAGCCGCGCGCGCTCCTCGTCGAAGCGCGCGTTCACGCGCTTCTTCTCGTCTTCCTGGGCCGCGACGAAGCGGTTCTGGATCGCCACGCTCTGCTCGCTGTCGTCGAGCTTGCGGCGCAACGACGGCGGTGCCTTGCTCGGGTCCTTCTTGTAGAACTCCATCTCGTCGTCGATGCCCTGGCGCTCGGTCGCCAGCTCGCCCAGGCGCTTTCGGGCCGCCTCGATGACGGCATTGATCTGCAGCATCGCCTCCGACCGTTCACGCTCGTGCGCCGCCGGGCTGGGGTAGCGCATCAGCAGCGCGCGCTCGCGCCGGCGCTCCTCGTTCAGCCGCGACGCCTGCATCGCCGCCTGCCGCGCGCGCTCTTCGCGCTCGGCCTGCTCGCGGGCGGTGTAGGTGGGTTCGAGGGTGCGGCGCACGGTGCCGCTGGGCCCGAGTTCGCGCTGTTCGCGGTCGGCGCAATCGGCGATCGGCCGGTCGGCGGTGAGGGTCCGCCCGCGGCTGTCGGTGCAGCTGTAGATGCCGGGCGAGGCCGTCGGCCCCTGCGCCGAGGCAGCGGCGGCCAGCACACAGAGCGACCAGGTCGCCAAGAAGGTTCGGTTCCGCAGCTGCATCCGTTCTCCCGTGACCGGCCAGGCGTCAGGCGGCGCCGTATCGCTGGCGGTACGCCAGCACCTTGTCGCGGTGGGCGCCGAGTTCGCCGCCGCCGCGTTCTGTCAGGTACTTTAGCAAGTCGTCGAGCGTGGCGATCGACAGCACCTGCATCCCCAGCTGGTTGCGCACGTACTGCACGGCGCTGTGGGCCACGTCCACGCCGCCCTCCGTCGCCATCTCCTGCCGGTCGAGGGCGATGACGACCGCATGCGGCGTGGCGCCGGCCTGGCGGATCGTCGCGATCGATTCGCGCACCGCCGTGCCGGCCGACATCACGTCGTCGACGATGAGCACGCGGCCCTGCAGCTTGGCGCCGACGAGCGTGCCGCCTTCGCCGTGGTCCTTGGCTTCCTTGCGGTTGTAGGCGAAGGGCACGTTGCGCCCGCGCCGGGCGAGCTCGGCGGCCAGCACCGCGCCCAGGGGAATGCCCTTGTAGGCCGGGCCGAAGAGCATGTCGAACTCCAGGCCGCTGTCGATCAGCCGCTCTGCATAGAATTCCGCCAGCCGCAGCATCTTGGCGCCGTCGTCGAACAGGCCGGCATTGAAGAAGTAGGGACTGAGCCGTCCGGCCTTGGTCTTGAACTCGCCGAAGCGCAGCACGCCGGCGTCGAGCGCGAACTGCACGAAATCCAGTGCGAGCCTGCCGCCCGCCCCCTTCACCTCAGCCATCGGGAATTCCTTTTGTTCAAACTGACCAGCCTCAACCTCAATGGCCTGCGCTCGGCCGCCACCAAGGGCGTGGCCGACTGGGTGGCCGAACTGGCGCCGGATTGTATTTGCATGCAGGAGATCCGGGTCCAGGCCAGCGACATCGAAGGCCGCTTCGAAGAGATGGCCGGCCTGAAGGGCCACTTCCATTTCGCCGAGAAGAAGGGCTACGCCGGCACCGCGGTCTACACGAAGCATGCGCCCAGCGAGGTCATCGTCGGCTGGGGCGACGCCGAGTTCGACGCCGAGGGCCGCTACCTCGAACTGCGCTTCGACACGCCGACGCGCAAGCTGTCGATCATCAGCTGCTACTTCCCGAGCGGCTCGTCCGGCGAAGAACGCCAGGCCGCCAAGTTCCGCTTCCTCAAGGGCTTCTTCCCGCACCTGAATGCGCTCAAGCGCGAACGCGAGTTCATCCTCTGCGGCGACATCAACATCGCCCACCAGGAGATCGACCTGAAGAACTGGAAGGGCAACATGAAGAACAGCGGCTTCCTGCCCGAGGAGCGCGCCTGGTTGACCCGCCTGCTCGACGCGGGCGCCGACGGCGCCGGCCTGGTCGACGTCTACCGCCAGCTCAAGCCCGACACCACCGGCGAGGCCTACACCTGGTGGAGCAACCGCGGCCAGGCCTATGCGAAGAACGTGGGCTGGCGGCTGGACTACCACCTGGCGACGCCGACGCTGGCGGCGCTGGCGCGTGAGGAGTCGATCTACAAGACCATGAAGTTCAGCGACCACGCGCCGATCACGGTGGATTACGAGTTCAACCTCTGACCGGACCGGCCGCCGTCGCGCGCCTCGCGCCGATCGAACGTCGATACGCCTCCTTGTCCCGGATCGGCGGCTGCCCGTACATGCGGGCGTATTCGCGGCTGAACTGCGAACTGCTTTCGTAGCCCACGTCGGAAGCCACCCGGCTCAACGAGCGGCCCTCGGACAGCACCAGGCGCCGGGCCTCGATCAGGCGGAGGTGCTTCTGGAACTGCAGCGGCGACATCGACGTGATGGCACGGAAATGCTGATGGAAGGCCGAGCGGCTCATGCCGGCTGCAACGGCAAGACGGTCGACGGGCAGTGGCCGGGCATAGTCCGCGCGCAGAAGGGCCACGGCACGCGCGATGCGCCGGGCATGGCTGTCGGGCAGGCCCAGGTTCCGGATGGCATGGCCCTGCCGGCCCATCAGCAGCCAATGGTGGATCTCGCGCAGCAGTGCGTCCTTGAGCACGGCGAGGGACTGCGGGCGATCCAGCAGCGACACCAGCCGTCTGAGCGCGTCGCCGAGGTCCTGGTCCGCCTGCGGTTGACCCGGCACTGCGCCGTCTTCGGGCGACCCCGTGACGAGATCGGTGATCAACGCGGGGTCCAGGTCCAGCGCCATCGACAGGTACGGACGGACCACGCTCGCCTCGACGATCCGGCTCGCGGTCGGCACGTTGCCCGTGACGATCATGGTGTCGCCGGCGCCATAGGACATCCCGTGCCGTCCGACGGCGACCTGCTTGCGGCCCTGCAGCACCATGCACACCAGCGGACGGACGACCGTGTGTTCGATCTCGCTGCGCGACGTGCGCTGGACCAGGTAGAGGCCGGCTACCGGCGTCCTCGCGACACCGTCCGCCTCGCCGTGGGTGCTGGTGTAGCGCAGGGTTGCCTGCCGCAGGTCGTCGAACATGCCGCATTCTTGTCGCGAGGCGGCCCCCCGTAAAGCGAGCCTGGACGATCGGGCAAGGAGTCGCGACGTTCCGGCAAGGCGCGCGTGGACCTGCGGCCTACATTGACGCATCTGACAAGGAGATGCCCATGACCGACCGAGCGACACCCCGCCCCCACCGTCACCCCGGCGTGCAGGTGCTGGGGGACCAGGGAGAAGAAGGCCGCAAGGCCTTCTTCATCGAGATCGAGGCGCGACCCGGGCAGGAGGACGCGGTGGTGCAGATGCTGCGCGACATCCGGGCCTGTGTCGAAGACGAGCCCGCCACCGGCCCCTGGTTCGCGGTCCGGTTCTCGACGACGCGCTTCGGCATCTTCGAGGCCTTTCCCGATCTGGCGGGGCGCCAGGCCCATGTGGAAGGCGGCGGCGGAGACATCTTCCGCGACATCGAGCGGATGAACGCCATCCTCGATGTCGCGGCCCGGGTCCATCGGGTCGATGTACTGATGAGCAAGGACCGGTTCGCCCATCTTTAGCCGCGGCCGGCCGGCCGCGCGCCGGGGGCTCTCAGGCAAGCTCGAACAGCACGTCCTGCGCGCCTTCCCACAGCACCTTCACGCCCAGCGCGCGCAGGTTTTCCTTGCCTTCGACGATGGTGAGGAAGTGGTTGCCGGCCAGTTGCCCCATCTTGCTGGCGAAGCTGCAGGCGCCGTAGGCCAGGATGATCTCGGTCTCGCTGTAGCCGCCCGGGTAGAACAGGATGTCGCCGACCGACGGGTGGCTGGTGTGGTTCTCGAAGCCCACGGGCGTGCCGTCGTTCTCCAGCTTGAATTCGCCCAGCGGCACCCAGCAGCCCTCGCCGCTCCAGCGCACGTGAATCAGCTTTTGCCGGTACGGCAGCAGCTTCGAGAAGGCCGCCACGGTGAGGGGGGCATCGGGATGGGTTTCAGCGATGAATTCGTAGCCGCCGGCGGTGATCTTGAGTCGGGTCATGGGATGGGTGGAGTTCGTAGTCAGCCGCAGCAGCCGCCGAGGTGGCCGTCGCGGTAGAAGGGGGCGAGGTCTTGGGCCAGGGCCTGCACGGTTCGGCGCCAGCCGTGATGGCCGGCGTCCGACGCGAGCGCGGCGCGCAGGCGGCCGCGCAATTCTGCCTGCAACGCGAGCTCGTCGACGCCGCACACCCGGCCGGCATCGACCACCGTGCGGCCGCCCGCGATCACCGTGTGGATGTGGCGGCCGTTGCCGCGCGCCAGCAGCAGGTCGAGCGGGTCGATGTCGTCGAACAGCGGGTCGTCGTCGAGCGCATCCCAGTCGAGCAGCACGATGTCGGCCGGTGCGCCGGGCGCGATGCGACCGCGCGAGGCAAAGCGCCACAGCTGCGCCGGCGTCATGGTCGTGTCGTAGCCCCAGCCCCGATGCAGCGCATAGGCCAGGCGCGCCTCGCGCAGCGCGTCGTCGTCTTCGTCGAAGGCCATGCCGTCGAGGCCCATCGCGACCTTGCAGCCTTGCGTGAGCATCTCGGCCAGTGGCGCGATGCCCGACTTGAGGCCGAGGTTCGAGCTGGTGTTGACCGCGATGCTCGCGCCGCGTTCGGCGATCAGCGCCAGTTCTTCCGGCCGCGCCCAGGTGGCATGCGCCAGCGTGAGCCGTGGGCTCAGCAGGCCGATGTCGTCGAGGAAGCGGACGATGCCCCCGGGATGGGCCTCGTCGGCCCAGGCGCGCTGGTACTTCGTTTCGAGCAGGTGCATGTGCACGCGGCGGCCGTTGTCGGCCGATGCGCGTGCGATGGCTTCGAGCAACGGCGCGCTGCACCACTGCACGGCCGTCGGCCCGTACTGCACATCGACATGCGCGGCGTGACCGTCCGACGCGACCATGGCCGCGACCTCGTCGACCTGCGCGAGCTGCTGCGCCGGCTCGACCGGCTTCACGGCGAGGCGCTGCGCCACCGCCTCGCGGATGCCCGGCCGCAACGCCGCGAGCACCGTCGCGTCGTCGCTGTAGCCGATGCCATGCCGGTCGCGCATCGAGACCGCGAAGCCGATGCGCACACCCACGTCGCGCGCGGCACGCGCCACCGCGGCCGCCTCGTCGACGTAAGGCATTCCACCCTGCACGCGGGTGTAGTGCACCATCAGGTCGACCACGCCATGGCGCAGCGAGCGCGAGAACGAGGTCGCCGCACACAGGTACGGGTCCATGCCCGGCGTCAGGCCCAGAAAGGGCAGCCAGCTTTCCAGAGGCTGGTTGAAGGCGCCCAGCGTGGCGCTGCGGTGGGTGCGCGCATGGTCGTGTGCGTTGGCCAGCGCCGGCAGGGCGAGCCGCCGTCGGCCGGGCACCGCATCAGGCAGCGGCGTGAGCGCATCGACGCGGCCGTCGGCGAGCGTGATGCGCATGTCGCGCTGGGCGGGTGCGGCGCCGGGGTCGGCCAGCAGCCAGGCGCAGTCGAGCGTGGCGGGGTCAGCCGTCGTCATTTCACAGCGGCCCTGCGCTCGGCCAGCGGCGGCAGGAAGCGGCGGTCAAACACCTCGGCGGCCGTCGGCACGCGCTGCAGGTCGAAGGCTTCCTTGAGCTGCAGGAACGAGCGTGCGAAGCGCGCATCGCTCACGTCGCCCAGGCCCTGCGTCGCGACCTCGGGCGTCAGCATGATGGTCTTGAGCGTGTACATCAGGCGGCGCTTCTCCAGGTCCTTGTTGAGCAGCGGCTCGCGCTTCATCATCGCGGCGATGGCGGCATCGGGGTCGGCGATGGTGTCGCGCACGGCCTTGTGCACCGCGCGCACCAGGCCGGCGACGGCCTCGGGTTTGTCCTTGAGGAGCTGCTGCGACACCATCACGCCGTTGCCGTAGAGCTCGACGCCGTAGTCGCCGTAGTGGAACCAGCGGATGTCCTTGTCTGGGTGGACGCCCTGCGCCACCAGGTTCATGTAGCTGGTCACCGAGAACACAGCCGCACCGTCGACATGGTCCTTCAGCAGCAGTTGCTCCTGCAGGTTGGGCGCCACGTTGGTCCACTTCACCTTGGTCGCGTCGATCCCCGCCTTGGCCGCGATCACCGGGAACATGCGCGCTGCCGCACCGCCGGCCGCCGTGCCGAGCGTGCGGCCTTCGAGGTCCTTGGGCGTCCTGACCGGGCTCGACGCCTTCACGATCAATGCGTAGGGCGCGCGGTTGTAGAGCATGTAGACCATCACGGGTGCCTGGCCCGGTTTGGCCGCGGCGTTCTGCACGATGGCGTTGACGTCGCCGAAGCCGGCCTGGTAGGCACCCGCCATGACCTTGGTCACGGTGGCGGCCGAGCCGTCGCCCTGGTCGATGGTCACGGCCAGCTTCTCCTGCGCGAAGTAGCCCTTGTCCTCGGCCAGGTAGTACCAGGCATGGATGCCCTGCAGCTTCCAGTCGAGCACGAACTTGATGGGCGTGACGGCCTGGGCCATGGCCGGCTGCAGCGCGCACGCCGAAGCCAGGGACGCGAACGCCAGGACGGCCAGGCGGCGGGAAAATCGATGGTGCATGGAAGCTCCTGAAGATAGCGATGGAAAGGGAAGGCGCGCGGCGACTCAGGCCGCGCCGGTGCGCTGCAGGAAATCGAGCGTGCGTTGCCACGCGAGCGATGCGCTCGGCGCGTCGTACAGCGGGCGGTAGGGGTTGGCGAAGGCGTGGCCCGCGGGGTACCAATGCAACCGGTGATCGGCCACACCGGCCGCTTCGAGCTGGGCCGCTAGCACCTTCACGGTGGGCGGCGTGAAGACTTCGTCGCGCTCGCCGAAATGGCCGAGCAGCGGACAGCGGATCCGCGCCACCTGCGCGTCGCTGCGCTCGACGTTGCCGTAGAACACGACCGCCGAATCCACCTGCCCGGCGATCGCCATGTCGAGCGCCCAACCGCCGCCCAGGCAGTAGCCCATCGACGCGACCTTGCCGTTGCCATCCGGCGATGCGCGCAAGTACGCGGCGCAGGCGCCGAGCGTGGCGATCGCCGCGTCGTCGCGAATCGTCTGGATCAGCGTGCGTGCGCCGTCCACGTCCTTCGCCACCTCGCCGCGATAGAGGTCGGCCCCGAGCACCAGGTAGCCGGCGTCGGCCAGCTGCTGGCAGGTTTCAACGATCTGCGGGTTGAGGCCGAACCACTCGTGGACCATCACGATGGCCGGTGCCGGCAAGGTGGCGGGCCGGGCCAGCCAGCCGCGCATCGTGGTGCCGTCGGGCAGCGGGATGTCGACGTTCATGCGCCGCCCGTCGCGAGATCGGTCTTGCGCTGCGACCAGCCGGTCACGCGCTGCTCGACCAACGACGACAGCGCATACAGCACCACGCCCATGGCCGCGAGCAGGAACAGCCCGGCGAACACCATCGGCACGTCGAAGTTGCCGCTGGCGATCATCATCACCGTGCCGATGCCCTTGTTCGACGCCACCGTCTCGGCCAGCACCGTGCCGACGAAGGACAGCGTGATCGCGATCTTGAGCGACGCAAAGAGGTAGGGCATGGCGCGCGGCAGGCCGACGTTCCACAGGATGTCGCGCTTGCGCGCGCCGAGCACGCGCAGCACGTCTTCCAGTTCGGGCTCGGTGCTCGCGAGGCCGGTGGCGACGTTCACCACCACGGGGAAGATGCTGATCACCATCGACGTGAGAATGGCCGGCACCGTGCCCGCGCCGAACCACACGACGAAGAGCGGCACCACCGCCACCTTCGGGATGCTGGAGAAGCCGACCAGCAGCGGGTAGGTCACGTCGTAGGCCAGCTTCGACGAGCCGATGCCGACCCCGATCACGATGCCCGCCAGCACGCCGAAAGCGAAGCCGACGAAGGTGGTGTAGAGCGTCTGCAGCGCATGCGGCCACAGGAGCGGCATCTTCTCGACCAGCACCGCGGCGATCTGGCTCGGACGCGGCAGGATGAGGTCCGACACGCCGAAGGCGAGGCAGATCACTTCCCACAGCACGAAGAAGCCGATGAGTGCGGCGGCGGACAGCACGCGCTGGCGCAGGACCGGAGACAGCGCGTTCATGCCGCCACCTCTTCGATCACGGGAGCCGCCACAGCAGGCGCAGGCGTGGCGTCGCCATCGCGCCGGGCTTCGGCGATGCGCATGCGCAGCTGCTGCACAAGCGTCGCGAACTCGGGCGCGTAGCTGCTCTCCAGCGTGCGCGGCCGGGCGAAGCCGACATCGCGTGTCTCCAGGATGCGGCCGGGCCGCGAGCTCATCACGCAGATGCGGTTGGCGAGGTAGGCCGATTCGCGCAGGTCGTGCGTCACCAGCAGCACCGTGGGGCGGCGGGCCATCCAGAGGCTCTGCATGATGTCCCACAGCTCTTCGCGGGTGAACTGGTCGAGCGCACCGAAGGGCTCGTCCAGCAGCAGCAGTTCGGGCTCGTGCACCAGCGCGCGGCACAGCGACGCGCGCTGCAGCATGCCGCCCGAGAGCTGCCACGGCCGCTTGTCGCCGAAGCCCTTGAGGCCGACCTGCGCGAGCAGCGCGTCGACGCGGTCCCGGTACTCGCCCTTTTTCTTCTTCGCGAAGTCCTGGCGGAAGGGCTGGACGATCTTCAGCGGGATCATGACGTTCTCGCGGATCGTGAGCCACGGCAGCATCGTCGGGTTCTGGAACGCCAGGCCGATGCGCAGGCGCGGTGCCTGCGACGCATGCGCTGCGGCGGGCTTCGTGCCCACGGTGCCGACCTCGCGGCCGCCGGCGATCACCGCGCCGGAGGTCGGCTTGAGCAGCCCCGCCACCAGCTTGAGGATGGTCGATTTGCCGCAGCCGCTCGGCCCCACCAGCGCGACGAAGTCGCCTTCGGCGATGCCCAGCGTGGTGTGGTCGAGCGCGATGGTGCCGCCGCCGTAGCGCAGCATCACGTCGGACAGTTGGATGAAGCTCTGGCTCATGGTGTCTTTCGGAAAGAGAGGTCGTTCAGGAAGAAGGCATGCGCACGATGGCCGCCACCGGTCCGCCGCCCGGCGGACCCTGGTGTTCGGCACCGCCCGACACGTAGAGCGCGGTGCGCCCCACGACGGACGCCAGCACGCCGCCCACGGCCGCGCGCGCATGGCGTGTCGAGTTGATGTCGGAGTCGTTGAGCATGGTGTGGCGCGCGCCACGCACGCGGCCGTCGGGGCTGGCCTCGGCCTTGGCGAGCAGGTTGACCAGGCGCGACGCGATGGCGCCGGCATCGCGCTCCGGGTCGAGCCCGAAGTACGTCCGCAGCAACGTGCGAACGCCCACCGCATCGACCGCGTCGCGCATCAGCGTGTGGCCGATGCGGAAGGCCGATGCACTGCCGTTTGCCTCGCCGAGCACGATGACGACGTTGCCTTCGAGCTCGATGCCGGCCGACACCGACGCCCGCGCCGAATGCAGCGTGGCGTCGTGCAGCACCGCCGCATCGCTCAAGCGCTCGGGCGCGATCTCGCCCAGCGCCAGGCCCACGCCCAGCGCCGAGGCGCCGCGCGAATACCCCATCGATTCGTAGGTGTCGCGCGTGACCGGCTCGGCGCCGCGCCGCAGCGCATCGTCGACCTTGGCCGAGGTGAGCAGCGGGCATTTCACCTGCGCGAAGTGCACGTCGGCCGCGTCGGCGATGCCGGCGTCGCGCATGGCGTCGCGCACCGCGTCGGCGGTGGCCTCCACCTGCGCCATGCGGCCCATCTCTTCGGGCGCGAAGTCGCGGGTGTGGGCGATGCCGACGACCAGGCGCTTCTCGCCATGCGTCGGTGCGGAATCGACCGTCTCGCGCGTGAACACCGTGAAGTGCGGCGACAGCACGCCCTCGGTGCCTCCGGACATCACCAACGCGACGCGCGCATGCACCGCGTCGGCCGTGCAGTCGAGATACGGCGCGAGGAAGTGGCACCAGGCCGTGGCCGCGAAGTCGCGTGTGTGGTCGTTGACACAGCCGTTGCCTTCGGTCTTGCCCATCACCGCGACGATGTGGCACGGATCGATGTCACCCGCGTCGATCAGCGCCTGCACGCCGCTCAGGTCGCCGGGGCCGCGGCACGCGACCACGTGCACACCGACGTTCTGGCTCACGATGCGCTCCAGTCCACCTCGCCCACCGGCACCGCGGTGCGCGGCACGCCGGGCGGCGTCTCGAGGATGGCGCTGCTGTAGTGCTCGGTGTTGCGCGGCTTGGGGCTAGGCATCTGCTGCACCGTCTTCACCGAGCGGCCCCAGCCCACGGCATCGGTCACCAGCTTGCCGTCGCGCATCACGAAGCGGCCGCGCAGCAGCGTGTGCAGCGGGTAGCCCTTCACAGGGCGGCCGTTCCAGGGCGATATCTTGCTGATGCTCTGCAGCTTGTTCTGCGAGAGGATGCCGGCGCGCTCCATGTCGACGAAGGCGATGTCGGCATGCGCGCCCGGCGCGATCACGCCCTTGGTGCCATACAGGCCCCAGGCCTTGGCCGGCGCGACGGAACTCCAGCGCACGTAGTCCATCAGCGAGGCGCGGCCGCGGTTCACTTCGGTGAGCATCAGCGGCATCTGCGTCTCGACACCAGGGAAGCCGCAGTCGCAGTCCCAGATGCTCTCGCGCGTCTTTTCTTCGGGCGTGTGCGGCGCGTGGTCGGTGGCGATCATGTCGAGCGTGCCGTCCATCAGCGCGTCCCACAGCGGCTGGTTGTGACGCGCCTCGCGGATCGGCGGGTTGAGCCGCATCACGCCACCGAGCTTCAACATGTGGTCGGTGTTGAGCAGCAGGTACTGCGGGCAGGTTTCTGCCGTCACGTCGACGCCGCGGCGCTTGGCCTCGCGCAGCAGGAACAGCGAATCGGCCGCGCTGTGGTGCGCGATGTGCACGCGCGCGCCGGTCCACTCGGCCAGCGTGAGCACGCGGCCGATGGCCTCGATCTCGGCCACTGCCGGGCGCGCGGCCAGGTGCGCCATCGCATCGATGCGGCCGGCCTCCTGCATCTTCTTCTGGCGGCGGAACAGAATCGACGAATTCTCCGCATGCACCACCGTGCGGATGCCCAGCGGCGCGAGCTTCTCGAAGCCTTCGAGCAGCGCGCCGTCGGTCGGTGCCGGCAGGTTGCCGAAGGTGTTGCCGACGAAGGCCTTGAAGCTGGTCACGCCGGCGTCGAGCAGTTCCTCGAGGCGGTCAACGGTGTCGTCGCCCAGCAGGCCATGGATGCCGAAGTCGCAGTACGACGCCTCGGCCGCCTTCTGCTTCATGCGCAGCGCCTCGATGGTGCCGGTGGCCGGGTGGGTGTTGGGCATCTCGAAGACGGTGGTCACGCCGCCCATCGCGGCGGCGGCCGAGCCGGTCTTCCAGGTTTCCTTGTTGGGGTAGCCCGGGTCGCGGAAGTGCACGTGGCTGTCGATGGCGCCGGGCAGCAGGTACAGGCCGTCGGCACGCATCTCTTCGCGCGCGGGCGGCATGGTGTCGTCGTGGCCGACGGCCACGATCCGCTCGCCCGCGATGGCGACCGAGGCTTCGATGATCTGGTCCGGCGAGACGATGCGCGCGCCGCGGATGACGAGGTCGACTTCTTTCATGTCGCGCTCCTTACAGTGCTGCCCAGCCGCCGTCGACGGGCAGGTCGACGCCGGTGATCTGCCTGGAGACCTCGCTCGCCATGAACAGGCAGGCGTTGGCCACGTCGGTGTCGGTCGACACGCGCTTGAGCGCGTAGTCCGCGGCGTGGCGCGTCATCGCCTCTTCGAGCGTGATGCCCAGCTTCTGCGCCATGTTGGCGCACACCTTCTCGCGGAAGCGCGGGCCGTCGACCATGCCGGGCGCCACGTTGTTCACGTTGATGTTGTAGGGGCCGGCCTCGAGCGCGAAGCTCTTGGTGATGCCGCGCAGGCCCCACTTGGAGGCCGAGTAGGCCGTGCGCCCGGCCCGACCGCGCAGGCCGAAGGTGCCGCCGACGTTCACGATCTTGCCGCTCCTGCGTTCGATCATCGACGGCAGCACGGCGTGGATGGTGTTGAAGCAGCCGGTCATGTTGAGCTGCACGATCTCGTTGAATTCCTCGGCGGTGGTTTCCCAGCCGGTCTTGCCGATCGGACCGGAGCCGCCGGCCACGTTCACCAGCACGTCGATGCGGCCGAAGGCCTCGAGGGCGCGCACGGCGAGCGCCTCGGTCTGAAGCGGCTGCGTGAGGTCGCAGGGCACGACGATCACCTCGACGCCGAGCACGCGCGCTTCGGTGGCGACCGGTTCGATCGCGGCGGTGTCGCGCCCGGCGAGCACCAGCCTGGCGCCTTCGCGCGCGAAGGCCAGCGTGATCGCGGCGCCCATGCCCTTGGCCGGGCCGGTGATCAGCGTCACCTTGTCTTTGAGTTGCAGGTCCATGGAAAGTCTCTCGTGTAGCGGGTGTGGGGGATCAGGGCGCGCTGGTGGTGGAAGGCCGGTCGGCACGCGCCGGCAGGAAGCTGCGGTCGAACACTTCCTTGGTCTCGGGCGCGCGCGGCAACTGGTTGGCCTCGACGACGATGGCGATGTTCTTCGTCAGGCGGGCGTCATCGACATCGCCCAGGCCGATGCGGGCGATCTCGGGGTGGCTCATGTCGTTCTTGAGCGTGGCGAGCAGCTTCTCCTTCTCGACCTCGCGCTTCAGCAACGGTTCGCGCTTCATGACGGCGTCCATGCCGGCCTCGGGATTCGCGATGACTTCCTTGACGGCACGGTTGAGCGCCTTCACGAAGCCCTGGACTGCCTTCGGGTTCTCCTTGACGAAGCTGCGCGCGAAGAACACGGTGTTGGAGTACAGGTCCATGCCGTGGTCGCCGTAGCGGATGAAGCGCAGGTCCTTCGCCGGGTCCAGGCCCATGCCCTTGGCGGCGAGGCTCACGGTCGTCACGTAGCCGAAGCCGGCGTCGATCTGGCCGCGCACCAGCATCTGCTCGCGCAGGTTGGGCGCCATGTTGGTGATGGTCACCTTGCTCGCGTCGATCTTCGCGATCTTGGCGAAGGCCGGGAACAGCTTCAGCGCGCCGTCGTTGGCCGGGCCGCCGACGGTCTTGCCTTCGAGGTCCTTCGGCGTCTTGATGGGGCTGTCGCTCTTGACCACCAGCGCGAAGGGCGGCGTGTTGTAGAGCATGTACACGCCCACCGGCGCATCGGCCGGGCGCTTCGACGCCAGGTCGATCAGCGCATTCATGTCGCCGAAGCCGGCCTGGTAGGCACCGGCCGCGACCTTCGGGATGGAGGCCGCCGAGCCTTCGCCCTGGTCGATGGTGACGTCCAGGCCTTCGGCCTTGAAGTAGCCCTTGTCCTGCGCCAGGAAGAACCAGGCCTGCGCGCCTTCGTACTTCCAGTTGAGCACCAGCTTGATCGGCACCTGGGCCGATGCCGTGGTGGCGGCCAGCGCCAGCGCGAGACCGCAGGCCGACAGCAGGCGGGAGGAAAGGAATGTCATGGTTCAGGACTCCTGGGGTGGGGATGAAGACGAACGGGAACGGGATGGCGACGAAGGCAGCGCGCGCATCAGCGACGCCGCGCTCGCCACGAAGCCGTGCAGCAGCTGCACGATGTAGAGCACGCCCTTGCTGACGTAGGCAGGCGACGGTGTGCTGCAGGCGTCCTGCAGCAGCACACAGTCGTAGCCGAGAAAGGCGCCGTCCTGCAGCGTCGAGAACACGCAGCGGTCGGTGTTGATGCCGGCGAAGAGCAGCGTGGTGATGCCCTGGTTGCGCAGCACGCTGTCGAGTTCGTTGTCCCAGAAGCCCGAGAGCCGGTGCTTGTGGACCGTGAGGTCGCCGGGCGCGACGGTGAGCTCGTCGATCACCTGCGCGCCCCAGCTGCCCTGCACCAGCGACGGGCCGTGGTCGATGGGTGACGCTTCGGCATAGCCCACGCCATCGGCCGTGCGCTTGCCCTTGAACTGGATGGTGGGCGAGAGGTTCGCCCGATCCGCGCGGATGCCCCAGTTGAGCCACACCAGCGCGCCGCCGGCCTGGCGCCAGGCCGGCAGCAGCGTCTGCAGCACCGGGATCGGCTTGCGCGCCGCCTTGGTGCCGAGGCCCTTCTGCGCGAACCAGCCCTCGGGGTGGCAGAAGTCGTTCTGCATGTCGACCACGATCAGCGCCGTGCGTGCGAGGTCGATCTCCACGGGCTGCGGCGCTGCGTCGGCAAGGGTCAACGGTCGCGGCTGGCGCGCCTTGCGCACGAGGCTGACGCGCGGGTCGCCCTGCTCGCCCTTCAATTGCCATGTGTTGTGCACCGCCGGGCCGAAGGATGCCGCGCTGTCGGGCGTCGTCGGCGCCAACTTGGGGCGTGGGGAGCGCGAGGGGGCTTTCATGCCGGATGCCATGCACCCGACGTGCCAGATAGCGCGCCGCTTTGACGCTTTATCGCGTCATGACCGTTGCCGAAAGGGCAACATTACGCGCGGCACGATCGTTGCAATATCCGTCCGCATGAACCATCTGCGCCTGCTGCGCTACGTCGACGAAGTGGCCCGCATCGGCTCGATCCGCCAGGCGGCCGAACGGCTGCATGTGGCGCCCTCGGCGGTCAACCGCCGCATCCAGGACATCGAGGAAGAACTCGGCACGCCGATCTTCGAGCGCCTGCCGCGCGGCATGCGCCTGACCGCGGCGGGTGAGCTGTTCGTGCGCTACATCCGCGACCGCGGCGCCGAGCTCGACCGGGTGCGCTCCGAGATCGAGGAGCTGCAGAGCCTGCGCCGCGGTCGCGTCCGGCTGGTGGCCAGCCAGGCGCTGGCGCCGCGCTTCCTGCCCGCGGCCATCGCGGCGTTCCGCAAGACCCATCCGCTGGTGGCGTTCGAGGCACGCATCGGCGACCACGTGCAGGCGGCCGACGCGCTGCGCAACCTGGAGACCGAACTCGCGCTGGTCTTCAACCTGGCGCCCGAATCCGACATCGAACGCATCGATGTGGTCGAGCAGAAGCTCATGGCCGTCATGCATGCGAAGCACCCGCTGGCGCGCACACCGGGCCTGCGGCTGCGCCAGTGCGTGGACTACCCGGTGGTGCTGCCGAACCGCGACACGGGCGGGCGGCAATTGCTGGAGCGCTTTCTCGCGCGCAGCTCGATCCGCTTCCAGCCGATGGTCGAGAGCAACAGCTTCGAGTTCCTGCGCGGCTGCCTGGACGACCGCGCGTCGATTTCCTTCCAGATGGCGATCGGCACCGTGCTCAACGAGCCCGACATCGTCGCGCGCGAGATCGACGACCGCGGCTTTCCGCGCGGCGAACTCGTGCTGGCCAGCCTGCGCGGCCGGCAGCTGCCGGTGATCGCCTATGCCTTCGCGGAGTTCCTGCGCGAACGGCTCGCGGCGCTCGACTGAGCGAGCGCGCCGTGCTTCATGCCGTCCCGCCGCGGCGCAGCACGCGCCCCGCGTGCACGTCCTGCGTCGCGCCGTCGCGGCAGGCCAGGCGGCCGTTCACGTACACCGCATCGATGCCGGTGCTGACCTCGGTGGGCAGCGCGTAGGTGGCGCGGTCGGCCACGCGCTGCGCGTCGAACACCACCACGTCGGCGTGGTGGCCGACCGCCAGCACGCCTCGACCGGCGAGGCCGAAGCGACGCGCGCTCAGGCCGGTCATCTTGTGCACGGCCATCTCCAGCGAGAACAGGCGGCGATCGCGCGCGTAATGCCCGAGCACGCGCGGGAAGGTGCCCCACAGGCGCGGATGCGGGCTCACGTCGTGCGCGAGTCCGTCGGAGCCGACCATGGCCATCGGGTGCGCAAGGATGCGGCTGACGTCGTCTTCGCTCATCGCGAAGTACACCGCGCCGGCCGGCTGCAGCATGTCGGCCAGTGCCTCCGGCGCCACGCCGCGTGCCTTGGCCAGTGCGAAGAGCGACTGGCCCGCCGCCGACGGGTCGGCCTTCGACCAGGTGACGCGCACGTCGTCGGACTGCCGCACGCGCGAGGCCAGCAGGATGGTCGACGACGCGTTGTAGGGGTAGCAGTCGAAGCACACGCCCTGCCCTTGCGACGCATGCTCGATCAGCGCCAGCGTCTCGGCCGAACGCCCATGGTTGTTGCGACCGATCAGCTTGTGGTGCGACAGCACGGTGTCGATGCCGAGCGTGCGACCGATGTGCAGCGCCTCGCGCAAGGCCGTGTCGATGGCGTCGCCCTCGTCGCGGATGTGCATGGTGACGAGGCCGCCGGCCGCGGTCAGCGGTGCGCCGACAGCGATGACTTCCTCCGCCGTCGCCGCGGTCGCCGTCGGGTAGTAGAGGCCGGTGGACAGGCCGAGCGCCCCCGCCGCCATCGCCTCGGCCAGATCGGCCGCCATGGCCTGCGCCTCGTCGGGCGTCGCCGCGCGGTCCAGGCGCGCCATGCGGCGCACGCGCAGCGTCGAATGGCCGACCAGGCAGGCCGCGTTCACGGCGGGGCCCGATTGCTCCAGCGCATCGAGGTAATCGCCGAAGCGGTCGTAGCGCCAGACGTCGTCGCCCAGCAGGTCGAGCGGCGCGGGTGGCGGCGTTGCCCTGCGCAGCGGCGCGAGGCTGATGCCGCAATTGCCGGTGACCACCGTGGTCACGCCCTGCGACAGCTTGGGATGCGCGCCGACGGGCGCGTCGAGCAGCAGGCGGTCGTCGTGCGTATGCACGTCGATGAAGCCCGGCGCGACGATGCGCGCGCGCGCGTCGAAGCGCGCGTGGGCGGGCACGTCGGCCAGGTCGCCGATGCGCGCGATGCGGCCCGCGAGAATCCCGAGGTCGGCGCGCACGCGTGGCGCGCCGGTGCCGTCGATGACCGTGCCGCCTTCGATGATCAGGTCGAACATGCGGCGCTCAATCGACCTGCGCGCCGGAGCGCTTCACCACGTCGGCCCACATCGGCGTTTCGCGGCGCGCGCGTTCCGACAGGCGCTCCGGCGGGCCGATGGTCGTCTCGAAGCCGAGCGCGGCGTACTTTTCCTGCATGGCCGGCATCGCCAGCACGGCGTTGATGGCCGTATTGATCTGCTGGACGATGGCCGACGGCGTGCCCACCGGCGCCACGATGCCGCCCCAGGCCACCACGTCGTAGCCGGGCAGGCCGGATTCGGCGACCGTGGGGATGGCCGGGAACAGCGGGCTGCGCGTCGCGCCCGTCACCGCCAGCACCCGCAAGCGGCCGGCCCGGATGTGCGGTGCGATCGAGCTCAGGTTGTCGAACATCAGGTCGACCTGCCCGCCCATCAGGTCCTGGATCGCCTGCGGGCTGCCGCGGTACGGGATGTGCACGATGGCCGTGCCGGTCAGGCTCTTGAACAGCTCGCCGCTCAGGTGGCCGGTGGTGCCGCTGCCGGCCGAGCCCATGCTGAGCGCGCCGGGCTTCGACTTCGCGAGCGCGATCAGCTCCTTCATGGAATTGACCGGCAGGTCCTTGCGCACCACCAGGGCGTTCTGCACGTAGCCGAGTAGCGCGACGGGCGCCAACTGCTTGTCGGGGTCGTAGGGCAGCTTGCTGAACAGCGCCTTGTTGATGGCGAGCGTGACGACGTTGGCATAGCCCAGGGTGTAGCCGTCGGCCGCGGCGCGCACGACATCGTTCATGCCGATGTTGCCGCTGGCGCCGGGCTTGTTGTCGATCACGAAGGACTGGTTCAGCGCGCGGCCCAGCTCCGGCGTCAGCACGCGGCAGATGGCATCGGGCGAACCGCCCGCGGCGGACGGCACCACGAGGCGGATCGGCCGGTCGGGCCAGGTGGCGCGGGCCAGCAGGGGTGCGGTCAGGACGGCCGCCGACCCCAGTTGGAGCAGGGTGCGGCGCGAGGGGCGGTACGAGGTCATCTGTTCACGCTTTCATCGGTGCAAACACGGAGGGAAATCCCGGGAAACGGCGCGAATGATCCGTGGGGCCGCGCACGCCGACAAACCACGTTTTCTGCGTCTGGCATGCACTGTGCTCATGCCTCATTGCGGCGCATCCGCATGAAATCTCGCTTTCCGCGCACCGAACGTGTGCTTTCCTCATGAACCGACCATGTTCCGTGCACCCTCCACCATGTCCCTGCTGTGCCTCGAGGCCAGCGCCCGGCTGCGCTCCTTCACGGCGGCGGCGCACGAACTGCACCTGACGCAGGGCGCCGTGAGCCGGCAGCTGCAGTCGCTGGAAGACCGGCTGGGCGTCAAGCTCTTCACGCGGCGGCGCGAAGCGCTGGCGCTGACCGATGCCGGGCGCTACTACCTGGGCGAGATCGCACCGCTGTTGCAGCGGCTCGAGCGCGCGACCGTCAACGTCATGGCGCTGAAGGGCCACGGCGGTGCGCTGTCGCTGTCGGTCGGCGCCTCGGTGGGCACCTACTGGCTCATCCCGCGCCTGCCCGCCTTCACGCGGGCGCATGGCGAGATCACCTTGAACCTCGGCACGCGCGTGGGGCCGGTGGACTTCGGCACGACACCGGTCGACGCGTCGCTCGAATTCAGCGACGGCCAGCGGCCGGGCCTGCGCAGCGATTTCGTGGTGCCACTGGTGCTGTCACCCTACGCGGCACCGTCGTGGACGGCGGTGCATGGCGATGCGGTGACGGCAGAAACGCCGCGCGCGTCGCTCATCCATCACCAGACACTGCCGGGTGCGTGGGAGGAATGGTTCCGGCGCGAAGGCATCGCCGGCGAAGCGGGCCGCGAGGGGCCGCGCTACGAGATCATGTCGATGGCGCTCAACGCCTCGGTCGCCGGCATGGGCGTGGCGCTGCTGCCGCCCTACATGGGCGACGACATGGTGGAGGCGGGGCGGCTGCAACGCCTGTCGACGCGCAGCTGGCGCTACAGCAAGGGCTACTACCTCGTGTACCCGGAAGGGGCCGCGCAGATGAAGGCGCTGCAGATCTTCCGGGCCTGGCTGCTCGCGCAGGTGGGCGAGTCGCCCGGGCGGGCGGATGCCCCGCCGCCCGCATGACCCGCCGCGCTGCCGCGATCAGAAGCTGTGGCGAACGCCGAACTCGTAGCCCGTCACGTTGCGGCCCGCCGCGATGGTCGGGCTGGCCAGCGAGGACGACGACACGGTGAGGCCGCGGTTGGCGCGGTCGTCGTTGTCGACCCGTGCGACCGTCGCGTAGAGCTGCGTGCGCTTGGACAGGTTGTAGCCGTAGCCCAGCGCGAAGCGGTTGGAGTCCGCATCCGAGATGTCCTTGCGCTTGTACATGCTGTAGGCCGCACGGATTTCGCCGACGCCCACGGGCACGGTCGCACCGACCTCGTACAGCTCGACCTTGCGGCCGTTGCCGCGCTCGGTGGCGATCAGCACCATCGGCTTGACGAAGCCGAAGTTGTACGACGCGCCGATGTTGGTGGCGCGGTAGTCGACATCGGCCGTCGTGGTGCCGCCGCGCACCTGGCCATAGCCCAGCGCCACGTTCAGCGCGCCGGCGGCGTAACCGATGCGGAAGCCCGCGCTGTCGCGCAGCGACTCGTTGGTGATGGCTGGGGTGTCGACCTGCTCGCCGAAGGCGTACTGCACCTGGCCGTAGAAGCCGCCGAGCTTGGCCGGCAGCAGGTAGTTGATGCCGTTGCTCGCGCGCTTGGGGCCGCTGCCTTCGGCCGTGCCGACGGCCCCGCTGGCGCTGCCGACGAGGTTGGAGCCGTTCACGCCGCCGACGCCGGTATCGCCGAAGGGGTCGAAGGTCTCGATGTTCAGGTACGCGGGCACCTTGTCGCGGCCCAGGCGCAGTTCGCCGAAGGTGTTGCTCGACAGGCTCACGGTGGAGCGGCGCTCGAAGGCATAGCCGCTGCTGTTGCCGTTATCGACGGCGAGGCCGCCCTCGAGCCAGAAACCGGCCGCGAGACCGCCGCCGAGGTCTTCCGTGCCGCGGAAGCCCAGGCGGCTGCTGGACAGACCGCCGTTGGAGAGGCCGGTCACCTTGCTGCTGCCGCTGGAGATGTGGGCCACGGACGTATCGAGCACACCGAAGAGGGTGACGGTGGACTGGGCGAATGCGCCCGCGGCGGCGGTCAGTGCCGCAACGGCGATGAGGGTCTTTTTCATGGAGAGGATCTCTTCGAGGATGAGGGATCGCCGACGCGACGAGGGCACATGGCCCATCGCTGGCCGGCGGGCTCCGCGTCATGCGGGGCGCCGTCGCCCATTAGAAAAACACTCTGTGACACCCCCAGGAAGCCCGCACTTTCCCGTGGGTGATTGCCGGCTGCGGTTACCGGCTGCTGACTTGTCCGCTACGACGCGCGAGGTGCACTTGGTGCAGCGTGATCTTGCGCACCTCGGCCTGACTGGTCTCGATGTGCGCGCGCAGCAGCATCGCGGCTTGGTCGCCACGATTGGCGCGCACGGCTTTCAATATCTTGGCGTGCTCGTCGTAGGTCGCGTCGATGCGCGGCTGCTTGGTGAAGTCGAGCCGGCGGATGATGCGGATGCGGTCGGTCACGTCGCGGTGCACGCGGGCCATCTCGGCATTGCCGGCCGCGGCCACCAAGGCGCAGTGAAAGTCCTCGTCCCACAGGCCGACCTGCACCGTGTCGCTGCTGCGCTGCGCGGCCGGCACGAGCCAGATGCCAGCAAGTGCGTCGAGCATGCCGCGGTCGACGTGGCGGTCGGTTTCGCAGAGGCGGTGCACGGCCGTCGTCTCCAGGATCATGCGCAGGTCATAGAACTGCTCGAACTGGTCGAAGTCGAAGGGCAACACACGCCAGCCGCTGCGAAACAGCACTTCGACGAAGCCTTCCTGCTGCAGCCGGAACAGCGCTTGGCGCACCGGCGTGCGCGAGACGCCGAGGCGCTCGCTGATCTCGTTCTCGGTGAAGCGGTCGCCGGGGACGAGCTTGAATTCGGAGATGTCGCGCTTGAGCTGCGCATAGACCTCGTCGGCACGCGTGCGAAACACGGCAACGTCGGGTTCGGGGGTAAAGGTGGGAGCGAGAGCGGACACGGGGTCGATGTTAGTCCTTGAGCGCCGCCAGTAGATGCGCGCTTGGCGCCGTCCAACCGACGATGGCGCCCTGGGCGTGGATCATCTCGATGGCCGCGACCTTGAAGGCGGGGAAGTAGCTCTCGGTGCAGTCCTCGAGCAGCAAGCCGTCGTAGCCGCGATCGTTGGCCTCGCGCATGCTGGTCTGCACGCACACCTCGGTCGTCACGCCGCCGAACAGCAGATGCGTGATGCCGCGCGCCTGCAGTTTCTCGTGCAGGCCGGTGGCGTAGAACATGCCCTTGCCGGGCTTGTCGATGACCCATTCGCCCGCGATGGGCGCGAGCGCGTCGATGATCTGGTTGCCGGGTTCGCCCCGCACCAGGATGCGCCCCATCGGGCCTTCGTCGCCGATGCGCAATGTCGGGTTGCCGCGGTTGCGCTTGGCGGGTGGGCAGTCGGAGAGATCGGGTTGATGCGCTTCGCGTGTGTGGACGACCAGACCGCCGGCAGCGCGCCACGACTGAAGCACCTTCTTCGTTGCCGGCACGATGGCTTCGAGGAGCGACACGTCGTTGCCCAAGGTCTCGCCGAAGCCACCGGGTTCGATGAAGTCGCGCTGCATGTCGATGAGGACCAGTGCGGTCTTCTGCAGGTCGAAGTCGTAGGGGAAGGGTTGGGCTTGGGCTATGCGCATGTCTTGCTTTCAGCGTTCGGTTGCTTGACGTGCCGGGGGGCGTCGGCGGGCGGTATGCCTTTGGGCGGCAGACGTCTCCGGCCCTTCGGGCTTCGCTGCTGCTCCTCGTGTCAGGCGGGGTCCGCGCAAACTCGCTTCGCTCAAACACGCGCGGCCCTGATCCACCTGCCCCTGCGGTGCTCGCCGGAGCCGCAACAGCCGCCCAAAGACATACCACCCACCGACGCGGACGCGATCGTTGTGCATCCCTTTCCGGCGAGCGCAATCGTCCCGCGCCACCAAGCCCGGCAGGCGGTGCGGGCCGGGCGACCCTTGTGCGCCGCCAAGGCGCGCAGGGCCATCGGCTGCGCGCGCAGCGCGCTTCGTGAACTGACTCGTCGCAGCTGTCTGAGCGCAGAGAACGAAGTGAACGCAGCGAGTTCTGCGACGCAGCCGATGGCGCGAGCACCGCAGGGAAGCCGCGAAGCGGCCGGCGCACCGGGGTCGCCCCGCCCGCACCGCCTGCCGGGCGCTCTCCGCAAGCAACGCGAACGAGCAAGAACACATCAATGATGCCCCCCCCCCATATGCGCCCCCAACTCACGCCGCTCCGCCGTCGCCGCCGGAGTCTCGAACACCACGCGCCCCTCGCTCATCACGACGATGCGGTCCGACAGCTCCAGCAGTTCATCGAGGTCTTCGCTGATCAGCAGCACCGCTCCACCCTTCTCCCGCACCTGCACGATGCGCGAGTGGATCTCAGCAACCGCTGCGAAGTCGAGACCGAACACCGGGTTGGCCGCGATCAGCACGTTGATATCGCCCGCCAGTTCACGCGCCAGCACGGCGCGCTGCACGTTGCCGCCCGACAGGCTGCGGATCGGCGCGCCCTCGCCCTGCGTCTTCACGCCGTACTCGGCGATCCATTCGCGGGCACGGCTGCGCCACGTCGGAAAGTTCAGCAGGCCGCCGCGCGCGAGCGGTGGCTGGTCGAAGTCGCGCAGGGCCATGTTCTCGGCCACGCTCAAGTCACCCACGCAGGCATTGCGCAAAGGTTCTTCGGGAAGACTGCGCACCTTCAGCTCGCGGTTCTCGCTGCGGGTGGCGGCATAGGGCCGTCCCATCACCGTGACCTGGCCCGACAGCCGCGCGCGCTGGCCGACCAGCGCCTCGACCAGCTCGCGCTGGCCGTTGCCCGAAACACCGGCCACGCCGAGGATCTCGCCCGCCTTCACCGACAGGCTCAGGTCGTGCACGGCAAGCGTGCCGCGGTCGCCCATGGCCTGCAGTCGATCGACGTTCAACGCGATCGGCGCATCGGCGGCCACGGCCTTCATCGTGTGCAGCGCGCGGCCGGTCGGTACCGCCGCCACGGGTGCGCCGTCTTCGGCAGGCGCCGGCGCGCCCTCGCCCATCATGGCCGCGGCCAGCAACGCCGGCGTCGTGTCAGCCACCTGGCAGTGGTGCACCGCCTTGCCGCGCCGCAACACCGTCACGCTGTCGGCGTACGCCATCACCTCGCGAAACTTGTGCGTGATGATGAGCACGGTGCACATGCCGCTCCTGGCGAAGTCGCGCACGTGGCCGAGCACCTCGTCGGCTTCCTGCGGCGTCAGCACCGACGTGGGTTCGTCGAGGATCAAGAGGCGCGGCTTCAGGTACAGCTGCTTGAGCAGTTCCAGCTTCTGCTTCTCGCCAGCCGCGAGCGAGGATGGCGTCACGTCGAGGTCGAGGCTGAAGGGCGTGGTCGCAAGAAAGGCCTCCAGCTCGGCGCGCTTCTTCTTCCAGTCGATCAGCGCGGGTGTCTTGCCGCCGGCCAGCAGCAGGTTCTCGGCCACCGTCATGCCGGGCGCCAGCGTGAAGTGCTGGTAGACCATGCCGATGCCCAGCGCGCGCGCGACGATCGGGTTGGCGATGTCCTGCTCGCGCCCGTCGATCAGGATGCTGCCCTCCTCCGCCCGCTGGAAACCGGCCACGCACTTCACCAGCGTGCTCTTGCCGGCGCCGTTCTCGCCGAGCAGCGCATGCACCGTGCCGGGCTCGACGCGCATGGTCACGCTGTCCATCGCGGTGAAGGCACCGAAGCGCTTGGTGAGCTGGTAGGTGTCGAGCGCGAGCGCGCCGGTGGCGACGGGCAAGGCACCGATGGGGGTGGCGACTGCGTTCATGAGGTCGGTCCTTGCAGGAGGCTCAGGCCAATGCGGCCAGCAGTGCTTCGGAGTCGGCATGCGCGCCGAACACACCGCCCTGCATCGTGATCATCTTCAGCGCCGCGAGGTGGTTTCCGTGGTCGGTCGCGGCCGTGCAGTCGCTCAACAGCATGCATTCGAAGCCGCGGTCGTTGGCGTCGCGCATGGTCGTGTGCACGCACACGTCGGTCGTGATGCCGGCGAGGATCAGGTTCTCGATGCCGCGCGTGCGCAGGATCAGCTCGAGGTCGGTCGCGTAGAACGATCCCTTGCCCGGCTTGTCGATCACCACCTCGCCGGGCAGCGGTGCCAGCGCGGGAATGATCTCCCAGCCCGGCTCGCCGCGCACCAGGATGCGCCCGCACGGCCCGTCGTCGCCGATGCCCACCCCGTTGGCGCCGATCTGCCGCGAGCGCCAGCGCTTGTTGGCCGGCAGGTCGGCGAGGTCGGGCCGATGGCCTTCGCGCGTGTGGAGGATGTGAAAGCCCAACGCGCGCATCCGCGCCATCGTCTTCCGGATCGGCTCGATCGGCGCCTGCACCAGCGACAGGTCGTAACCCATCACGTCGACATAGCCGCCCTGACCACAGAAGTCGGTCTGCATGTCGATGACGACGAGCGCGGTGTTCTCCGGGCGCAGGTCGCCGTTGTAGGGCCAGGCGTAGGGTTGGGCTTGGACAGTCGTCATGAACCGGTCGCCTTGCGGTGCGAGGAATCGGGTTGTTCGGGGATGTCGGGCACGGTCCTGGGCACCTGGGGCGCCAGCGGGTGCGACTCGGGGCCTTTGTACGCGCGCAGCGGCGCCGTGAAGCCGCAGGATGTCCCGTCGATCACCTTCACGTCGTCGCTCCACGGCAGCCTGTACTGGCCCGACGCCATGTCCTGCATGTAGGTGTACGGAAAGTCCTGCGCACCGCCCTTCACCGCCACGTAGCCGCGGTGATACAGCTGGTAGATGTTGTTCTCCACGCCCCAGCCGGTGCGGGCTTCGCGCACCAGGTCGGGCCGCAGCTCGCAGGTGATGATCTCGTCGACGCGGCCGCCGCCCTCGACCATCACCGTGCCGTCGAAGCTGCAGAACATGCCTTCGCCCATCGAGTCGAAAGTGCCGTCGCTGCCGCACATGCACACGCTGGCGGTGTAGGCCAGGTTGCAGAAGGCGTTGGCCTGGTTGGTGATCTTCCAGGCGTGGCGGATGGGTGCGGTGTATCCCGCCGTGCGGATGATGATCTCGGCACCCTTGTACGCGGCCTCGCGCGCCATCTCGGGCAGCATGCCGTCGTGGCAGATGATGAGCGCGAGCTTGCTGCCGTTGGGGCCGTCGCACACCGGGATGCCCAGGTTGCCCGGCTCCCAGGGCTCGACTGGCACCCACGGATGCATCTTGCGGTAGTAGAGGCGGATGGCGCCCATGTCGTCGATGATCAGCCCGCTGTTGTACGGGTTGCCACCGGGGTTGGCTTCCATGATCGAGAAGCAGCCCCAGATCGTGTTGTCGATGCAGGCCTTGCGAAAGGCCGCGACCTCCGGCCCATCGAGCGTGCACATGATGTCCGGCGATGTGTCCATCGACAGGCCGTGCAGCGAATATTCGGGGAACACGACGAGGTCCATGGTCCCCTGGTTGCGCCGCGCCTTGCCGACCAGCTCGACGATGCGTGCTGTCTGCGCCGCCAGCTCTTCGGGCGTACGCACCACGGGCAGTTGGCATTGCACGAGGCCGACGACGACGCCGTTTTCCGATTTGTTCAGTCCTCCGAAGCCACTCATTCGCTTGTCTCCTTGCAGTTGGTTTCGGTCTGCGCGCGGCGCCGGAATTTCGATCTGGGCGCGTGCCGAGGCCACCGGGTATTCCCCTCCGCGAATGTCCCCCGGCCTGCGGCCTCCTCCTTGATTTCGCTGCGGGGAACACCCAGTACCCTCGGCCCTGGACGCGCTGCGTCGTGCGAACGGATCAACCCCTGCGCGACTGGATCCCGCCGATGGTGTGCTTCCCGCAGCGAAATAAAGGAGGAGCCGGCAGCCGAAGGCTGACGGCGGGGGACATTCGCGGAGGGAAGTACGCCGTCGGCGTGATCCCGCCCCTGGCCCGCACCTCGACCAAGCCACCGGTGCTGCGCGAGGAAAAGCGACTGCAGCACTGCAACAGGAATGAACATGGCGCTGAATTACCTCGTGGACGAAAGCTCGCCCGGGCTGCCGATGGCGACACTGCCCGGCTTGCAGGTGAATACCAGGATGACCAGCGTCAGCACGTAGGGCACGGTGTTGAACAGGTGATAGCCCCAGCCGACACCAATCGATTGCAACGCCGGGCCGATGGCGCCCGCGCCGCCGAAGAGAAAGGCCGCGCCCACGCAGCGCAGCGGGCTCCAGCGCGCGAAGATCACCAGCGCCACCGCGATCAGGCCCTGGCCGCTGGAGATGCCTTCGTTCCAGCTTCCCGGATAGAACAGCGTGAGCGACGCACCACCGAGGCCCGCGATGAAGCCGCCTGCCGTGGTCGCCGCGATGCGGATGCCGGACACCGAGTAGCCGAGCGCCCGCGTCGCATTGGCCGAATCGCCCGCCATGCGCACCAGCAAGCCGGCGCGGGTGCGCGCGAAGCCCCAGACCATGAGGCCCGCCAACACGATGCCCAGCGGCACCAGTGCATTGATCTGCAGCGCCGACTGCACCACCGTGTTGTCGCTCCAGAAGCCGAGCGGAATGGCCGGCAGTTGCGGCGCCTGCGGCTGGATCAACGGCTTGCCCAGGTAGAAGGCGAGCCCGGTGCCCAGCAGCATCAGCGCAATGCCGGTCGCCACGTCGTTCACGCGGTCTAGCGAGCACAGCAGGCCGTGCAGCAAGGCCAGCGCCGCGCCCGCGCAAGCGCCGATCAGCACGCCGAGCCAGGCCGAGTCGGTGAGATAGGCGCCACCGAAGGCCGCCATGGCCGACAGCACCAGCACGCCTTCGAGGCCGAGGTTGATGCGCCCCGACTTCTCGGTGAGGCATTCGCCCAGGCTCACGAACAGGAAGGGCGCGCCCACGCGCAATGCGCCGCCGATGATGCCGGCCACCAACGCGATCCACTGGTCAGCGGTCATGCGGCTTCCTTGGTGAGCTTGGGCTGCACGGCCTTGGGCATGCGGTTCTTCAGCAGCGTCTTCCAGTCGACCATCCGCAGACCTTCGCTCGCGAGGATCAGCACGAAAGCGATGCCCTGCAGCACCAGCACCGACGCATCGGGCAGGCCGAGCCGCCGTTGCAACAAGCTGCCCGCCGCGCCGAAGCCGCCGAACAGGATGGCCACGGGAATGATCGCGATGGGGTTGTGCCGCGCGATGAACGACACCAGGATGCCCGCGTAGCCGTAGCCCGCGATGAGCGAGGCGTTCGCGTTGGTGTGCACCGCCGCCACCTCCACCGCGCCCGCCACGCCGGCGCAGGCACCGCCCACTCCGCAGGCCGCCAGAATGAGCCGTGTCGCCGGCAGGCCGACCAGTTGCGCGGTGCGCGGATTGCCGCCCACCACCCGCACCGAGAAGCCCGATGCCGTGATGCGCAGCCACAGGCCGAGCCCGACGCACGCCACGATGCCGATCACCAGCCCCCAGTGCACGTCCGACCCCGCGATGCCGCCGATGCCTAGCCCGTCGGGCAGCGAGCGCGTCGACGGCTTGTTCAGGCTGGCCGGGTCGCGCAGCGCGCCTTCGACCAGGTGCTTGAAGATGCCGATCGCGATGTAGGCCAGCAGCAGGCTGCTGATGGTTTCGTTGATGCCGCGGTACTGCCGCAGCCACCCCGCCAGCATGATCCACAGCGCGCCGGCCACCGCGCCGGCGATGCAGATCGCGACCGTGCCGACGATGTTGCCCGGCAGCGGAATCGCGTAAGGCAAGGCGGCGCAGGCCAGCCCGCCCAGCACCACCGCGCCTTCGCCGCCGATGATCACCAGCCCCGCGCGCGCCGGGATGGCCACGCACAGCGCAGTGAGCATCAGCGGCGCGGCGCGCTGCAGCGTGTTCTGCCACGAGAACCAGTCGCCGAAGGCGCCCTTGAAGAGCGTGACCCACACGTCCACCGGGCTCACCCCGGCAAACCACACGAGCACCCCGAACACGAGCAGCGCCGCCGCGATGGCGAAGGCCGGCAGGGCGATTTCCTTCAGCGCGGCGCGCATGGCCGTGACCTTAGATGGAACCCAACACGCCCTCGACCAGGTAGTTCATCTTCTCGAGCTCGAGGTCGGTCTGCTTGAGCGACTTGCCGGCTGGCACCACGACGGCGCCCTTGTTGTCCTTGATGCCGTCCTTGAAGATGTCGAAGGTGCCCGCGATCATCTGCGCCTTGATGCCGTCGGCCTGCTTCTTGGCGGCGTCGGTCACGGCCGGGCCGTAGGCGGACATCTTCACGTAGCCTTCCTTGAGGCCGCCGCGCAGGAAGTTGGGGTGCGGCTTGCCGGCCTGGGCCGCGTCGATGATGGTCTTGTACGCGGTGAGCCAGTTCCACTCGGCGCCCGTGAGGTAGGCCTGCGGTGCCAGCTTGGCCTGGCTCGCGTGGTAGCCGCAGACCATCTTGCCGCGCTTGGCCGCCGTCTCGACGACGACCTTCGGCCCGTCGACGTGCATCGTGAACACGTCGCAGCCCTGGTCGGCCAGGCTGTTGGTGGCTTCGGCTTCCTTCACGGGCATCGACCAGTCGCCGGTGAAGATCACGCTGCAGGTGATGCCGGGCTTGACCGAGCGCGCCCCGAGCGTGAAGGCGTTGATGTTGCGCAGCACCTGCGGAATGGGCTTGGCAGCGACGAAGGCGATCTTGTTGCTCTTCGTCATGTGCGCGGCGATCACGCCGTTGAGGTACTGGCACTCGTCGATGTAGCCGAAGAAGCTGCCGACGTTCTTCGGGTGCTTGCCTTCGGTCCACATGCCGCCGCAATGCGAGAAGCGCACGTCGGGGTTCTTCGGTGCGAGCGCCAGGATGTGCGGGTCGAAGTAGCCGAAGGACGTGGGGAACAGCAGCTTGGCGCCGTCCTGCGAAATCATGCCGGTCATGGTCTTCTGCACGGCCGCGGTCTCGGGCACGTTCTCTTCCTCGACCACCTTCACGCCGGGCATCTTCTTCACTTCGGCGGCGGCCTGCGCATGCGCCTGGTTGTAGCCGTAGTCGTCACGCGGGCCGACGTAGATGACGCCGACGGTCAGCGGCTTGGCCTGTGCACTGGCGAGCGCGCTCCAGCCGCCCAGCGTGCCGGCGGCGCCGAGGGCGGCGATGGATTTGAGGGAGTCGCGGCGATTGATCTGGCTCATGGTGTGCTCCAAAAGTGGGAGGAAACGGAGAAGACGAAGCAATGAATCTTGGATACAAGACTGTGTGCATAAAGCGTACCAACCTCGTTGAGATGGTTCGGGGCGCGTGCCGAGGCCACGGGGCACGTCGTGCGATATCCGCCGATGAACCGCTGCGCTGCTGGCTCGCGTCGATGGCGTGCTCCCCGCAGCGAAATCAAGGAGGAGGCCGCAGGCCGGGGGACATTCGCGGAGGGGAGTACGCCGTCGGCGTGAGCCCGCCACGGACAACGCAAAGTCATAGCGCAGCGACCGGCGCCTGGACCACGTTGGCAGCCTCGAGTGCAGCCGCCACGCGCAACACCAGGTCTTCACGCCAAGGCGCAGCAATCACCTGCACGCCGATCGGCAGGCTCGCGTGCGCGCCCCACACGGGAACGGCGCACACAGGCAGCCCGATGCACGAGATCGGTTGGGTCAGCACGCCCATGTTGGGGCGCACCGGCAGGCGCTGGCCGTTGAGCTCGAACCACTCTGCGCCGAGGGGCGTCGCCGCGCAGGGCGTCGACGGCGCCAGCAGGATGTCGAAGCGCTCGAACAACCTGGCCACCTGCTCGGCGTAGAGGCGTCGCACGCGCTGCGCACGCGCCACCCACGCCGCCGGGATCAACGCACCCGCCAGGAAGCGGTCGCGCGACAGCGGCTCGAAATCCTGCGGGCGCTGGCGCAGGTCGTGCAGATGCAGCGCGGCGCCCTCGGCGTTGGTGATGAGGAAGGCGGCGGCGCGGCCGGCCTCGACCATCGGCAGTTCGACGGCCTGGCTGGCGCCCAGGGCCTCGGCGACGCGGTCCACCGCGCTCAGGGCCTCGGGCTGGGCCCGCTCGCGGAAATAGCCGCCCAGCACGCCGATGCGCAGGCCACGCGTGCCGTGCGACAGCTGCGCCGCGACCGGCTCGGCCGCGCGCTGCGCGCATCCCGGGTCGAGCGGTGCATGCGTCTCGGGGCCCTGCATCGCGTCATAGGCCAGCGCCAGGTCGCGCACCGAACGCGCGAACGGCCCGAGGTGGTCGAGGCTGGAGATGAAGGGGTAGGTGCCGGTGCGCGGCAGTCGGCCGAAGGTCGGTTTCAACCCGAAGATGCCGCACAGCGAGGCCGGCACACGGATGGATCCGTTGGTGTCGGAGCCGAGCGTGAGCGGCACCTGGCCGGCCGCCACCGCGGCGCCGGAACCGCCCGACGAACCGCCTGCGATGCGCGTCAGGTCGTGCGGGTTGTGGGCCGGGCCGACGTGGCTGTTCTCGGTGGTGAAGCCGTAGGCGTACTCGTCCATGTTGAGCGCGCCGACCAGCACAGCACCAGCGCTTTCGAGCCGGCGCACCAGCGCGGCATCGCTGCGGGCGGGCGTGCTGTCGCGTTCGATCTTCGAGCCGGCCAACGTCTGCAGGCCGGCGATGTCGAACAGGTTCTTCACCGCGAAGGGCACGCCGAGCAGCGGCAGCTCGCGGGTGCGATGCCCGTTCGAGGAGGCCAGCGACGCATCGACCTGCGCGGCACGGCGCAGCGCGCGTTCGCGCACCACGTCGGTGAAGGCGTTGACGCGGCCGTCGGTGACCGCGATGCGGTCGAGGCTGGCCTGCACCAGCGCGACGGCGCGGGTCGCGCCGCTGCGCACGGCCTCGGCCATCGCCGCAGCGTCCTGCAGGATCAAGGCATCGGCGTTCATGCGTCCTTCTCCTTCGGGCTCACCGGCACGAAGGACACCGCGGATTCCGCATGCGGATCGAGCGGCACCGCGTCGACCACGGCCGCCATCTCGGCGGCCAGTGCGAAGAAACGCAGCACGCCGGGGCGGTGGTCGGGCCGCAGGTTCAGTCCGAGCGCGGCAGCCGCCGCGTCGACATAGGCTTCGGTCTGGGCGGGGGTCATCGCGGCTCCTTCGGTGTGCGTGATCAGCGGCGCACTTCGCGCTGGAAGATCTCCAGGCTCAGCTTCTTCATCGCGACGAAACTGGCCGAGCTGAGCGTTTCGAGCGTGCGCGGACGCGCGTCGTCGTACTTCAGGATTTCGGCGACCTTGGTCGGTCGCTTGGTCAGCAGCAGCACCTCGTCGGCCAGGTACACGGCTTCTTCCAGGTCGTGCGACACCAGCAGCATGGTGGTGCCGGTCTGGATGAACACCTCCTGCAGCTTCTCGCGGATGAACAGCGTCATCTCGAAGTCGAGCGCCGAGAAGGGCTCGTCGAGGAACAGCACCTCGGGGTTGGGTGCGAGCGCCCGCATGATCGACGCGGTCTGCTGCTGCCCGCCCGAGAGTTCGTAGGGAAAGCGCTTGAGGTCGAACTTGACGTCGAAGGACGCGACGAGTTCTTCCATGCGGCGATCAACCTCCGCCTTCGACTTGCCCTCCAGCTGCAGCGGGTAGGCGATGTTGTCGATGGTGCGCATCCACGGGAACATCGCCTCGCGGTAGTTCTGGAACACGTAGCCGATCTTCGTGTCCTTGAGCGACTTGCCGTCGAACAGGATCTCGCCCGAATCGATGGGGATCAGCCCCGCGATCATGTTGATCAGCGTGCTCTTGCCGCAACCGTTCGGCCCGAAGACCGAGACGATCTTGTGCTTGGGGATGTCGAGGTCGAAGTTCTCGTACAGCGGCCAGCCCGCGAAGTACTTGGTGAGGCCGCGGATCGTGATGTGCGTGCCGGCCGGGCCGGGCTGGAAGGCGGGGGTGGGCACGTCGGCGTACACCGGGCCGTTGAGGACTGCGCTCATCTTCCACTCCAGTGAACGATCTTGCGTTCGGCGACCAGGAACAGGATGTTGAGCGCATAGCCCAACGCACCCGCGGCGAGGATGGCCGCGTACATGCTCTTGACGTTGAGCACCTGCTGCGCATCGATGATGCGGTGGCCGAGGCCCGCGTCGGAGCCGATGAACATCTCGGCCACGATCACGATCACCAGCGCCATCGACACCGCGGAGCGCAAGCCCACGAACGACGGCTGCAGGCTTTCCCAGATCAGCACGTCCTTGAACACCTGCCAACGCGAGGCGCCCATCACCTTCGCGGCCATCACCCGCTGCTTGCGCGCGTTGATGACGCCGTAGGCGCTGTTGAAGATCACGATGAGGAAGGCGCCGAAGGCCGCGATGGCGATCTTGTTGATGTCCGACACGCCGAAGATCAAGAGGAACAGCGGGATGAGGGCCGACGATGGCGTCGAGCGGAAGAAGTCGATCAGGAATTCGACGCTGCGGTAGACCCGCTCGTTGCTGCCCAGCAGCACGCCCAGCGGCACGCCGACGACGGCCGCGATCAGGAAGGCCTGCACCGTGCGCCACACCGTCACCGCGAAGTCGGTGAGCAGCGGGCCGCCGGCCAGGCCGGTGATCAGCGTGGTGACGGTATCCGCCGGCGCCGGCAGCAGGATCGGCTTGATGAAGCCGAGCCGCACGACCAGGTCCCAGACGATGAAGAGCACGACCGGCCCGATGAAGGGCAGCAGCTTGTCCCACAGCGGCGGCTTGGGCACCGCGCTGGCCGCGCCGTTCGCAGGCGGTGACCAGGGCTTGGGGGCGGCGCCAGAACTGACGCTGACAGGCGCGACGGAGGTGTCGGCCATGGCTCAGGCCTTGTACAGAAGCCCATCCACCGGCACCTTCTTCTCGAAGATGCCCTTCTCGGTGAACAGGTCGTAGAACTTCTGGAAGTAGGCGACGTCGCTCGGCTTGAACTCGTTGTAGAGCATGTACGACGCGAGCGGCACTTCGGCGGTGAGCGCGCCTTCGATGGCGGTGTAGCCCTTCATGTACTGGCGGGCGTCGTTGGGTTGTGTGCGCACCAGCTCGACGCCGCGTGCATAGGCCGCGATGAACTTCTTCGCCACCTCGGGGTTCTTCTTGATGAACTCGGTCGTGAGGCTGGCCGCGCCGCCATGCCACGGGGCCATCGGGTCGCCCAGGATGTACTTGGCGACCACACCCGCTTCGATGACGCGCGTGGTGCCGTTCATGCGGCCGATGGTGCCGGTCGGCTCCAGCGTGTAGCAGGCGTCGACCTGGCCCGCCACCAGCGCGGCGACATGCTGGCCGATAGGCAGTTCGGTCACCGTGGCGCCGGTGGCACCGGCGCGCTCGAGCATGGTCTTGCACAGCGTCACGTTCTGGATGCCGGGGCCCGAGGCGACCTTCTTGCCCTTGAGGTCGGCCACGGTCTTGAAGGGGCTGTCCTTGGCGGTGATGAACTCGTCGAGCACGAACTTGGCGTTGCTCGGGTTGGTGCAGAAGATCTTGAACAGGCCGGGCTGCGCGATCTCGCCGATGGCCAGGTTGGCCGAGCCGGTGCCGTTCGAGCTGCCGTCGGAGCGGCCCGAGAGCATCGCCTCCATCACCTGCTGCGCGCCGGCGAACTTGAGCGGCTCGACGTCGAGGCCCGCTTCCTTGAAGTAGCCCTTGTCGACCGCCGCGAAGAAGGGCAGGCCCGCGGCCACCGGCCAGAAGCCGATGCGGATCTTCGTGGCCTGCGCCAGCACCAGCGATGGCGCGGCCAGCGCAGCGATGCCGGCGGCACCGGCCTGCAGCACATGGCGGCGCGATGGCTGGGGCGCGCGTGCTGCGAATGACTTGTTCGGGGATTCCATGGGCCGACTCCTGCGTAATGGTTGAAGCGAAGAAAGAGGAGGCCGCGCTCAGGCGAGCGCCGCCTGGCGGGATGCGATGTAGCGGCGCCAGCCGCCGTGGTGCGTGATGTCTTCCGCGCCGTCGAGCGCAATCGATTCGCAGACGAAGCCCTGCACGCTGCTGCCGTCGTCAAGCGTCAGCGTGCCGATGCCCAACGGCGCCGGAATGAGTGCGACGAAGGAACCGTAGGCGGTGGCGGGCATCTCCCACACCTCGACGATGAGCGCGGCGCCCCCCGCGGGCACGCGCACCATGCCGGGCTTGGGCGGCACGGTGCCGGGCAGCGCGTAGAGGCGGTACTGCGGGGCGGTTTTCGTTTCACACAACAGCGTGGCGCCGCGCTCGGTCAGCTGGCCGTTGAGCGGCATGCCCGAGAGGTGCGCGCCGACGACAGCCACTTTCACGGTGGCGGCCGGCTTGAGCAGCGGCAGCGCGACGGGTGCCGGCATCGGCGCGCCGGTCGCGCCGAGCGTGAGCCCGGTCGCGTGGTGCAGGCGCTGGCCCAGATCGGCCAGCTGGAAGTCGCTGGCGCACGGGCCGATCAGCGTCAGGCCGAAGGGCAGGCCGTCGCTGCGGAGGCACGTCGGCACCGAGAGCGCCGCGTAGTCGAGCAGGTTGACGAAGTTGGTGTACGCGCCGAGGTTCTGGTTGAGCGCGACCGGATCGGCCTGCATCGCGGCGATGGTGTAGTGCGTGGGCGAGGTCGGCACCACCAGGATGTCGATGTGCTTCCACATCGGCGCGGCCTGCTGCGCCAGGGCGCGCAACTGGGTCTGTGCATCGACGAAGTCGGCCGCGCTGTACTGGCGGCCGCGCGCCAGGATGCTGCGCACCGGCTCGATCACCTCGGCCTCGTGTGCGTCGAAGAAGGGACGCACCGCGGCGTAGCGCTCGGCCACCAGCGCACTGTCGTAGAGCAGCGCCGCGGCTTCGGCCAGCGGGGCGTAGTCGATCGGCACGCGCGTGGCGCCCAGGGCTTCGAGTTGGGCGAGCGAGCGCTCGAAGGCCGCGGCCGAGTCGGCATCGCCGAAGAACTCGAGCTGCGACGGCACGCCGATGCGCAGGCGGGCAGGCAAGGGCGTTGTGATGGGCGTGAGCGCGCGTGAATAGGGGTCGGCCGCGTCGTACCCCATGGCGACGCTCAGAACGCGCGCTGCCAGCTCCACGGTGCGCGCGAAGATCGACACGCAGTCGACGCTCTGCGCCGCCGGCAGCACGCCGCGCGTGCTGAGGAGGCCCTTGGTCGGCTTGAGGCCCACGATGTTGTTGAGCCCCGCCGGCACGCGGCCGGAGCCCGCCGTGTCGGTGCCCAGCGCGAAATCGACCTCGCCCATGGCCACCACCCGCGCCGAACCGGAGCTGGAGCCGCCCGACACGTAGCGCGCATCGAAGCTGTTGGGCACCGCGCCGTAGGGCGAGCGCGTGCCGTTCAAGCCGCAGGCGAACTGGTCGAGGTTGGTCTTGCCGACCAGCACCGCACCGGCGTCGAGCAGGCGCCGCACCACCTGGGCGTGCGCGGCCGCCGCGCGGGCGAAGGCCGGGCAGGCGGCGGTGGTCGGCAGGCCGGCCACGTCGATGTTGTCCTTGACCGCGAAGCGCAGCCCGGCCAGCGGGCCATTGGCTTGCGCCCCGGTGATCGGCGGGTCGATCCGCGTGATCCAGGCGGCGGCACCGGGGTCGGCAACACCCGGGTCGGCGGATTGCCCGTCATCGGTCGGCTGCGAAATCCTTGCATGCACCATCATCAAGCATCCTGTCTTGTGTACAAGATGAGATGCAAGTGGCGTGCCAACGCCTGCCGGGGCTTAGCAAGCCCCGGCAGCCTGGATTCGGTGGGTCAGGAAAAGATGGGGCGCGGGCTCAACCGCGCTTCGCCGCCCGGTACAGCCCGTCGACCTTGCCGATGTTGGCTTCGAGGATGCGGATGCGGTCGGTGCCGCTGGGGTGGGTCGAGAGGAAGCTCAGGCCGCCCTGGTTCTTCGAGGCGGCGGCCATCTTCTGCCAGAGTGACACGGAGGCACGCGGGTCGTAGCCGGCGCGGGCCGCGAGTTCGAGGCCGACCAGGTCGGCGTCGGTCTCGTCGCCGCGGCTGAACTTGAGCGACAGCAGCTGCGTGCCGGCGCGCGCCGCCATGTCGCCGACCTGGCCCAGCCCGAGCAGCTGCGCCGTGATCGACAGTGCCGCACCGGTGCCCGCGCTCTTGGCGAGGCGCGCGCGGGCGTGCTCGCGCAGGGCATGCGCCGTCTCGTGGCCCATGACCATCGCGACCTCGTCGTCGCTGAGCTTGAGCTGGTCGAGGATGCCCGTGTAGAAGGCGATCTTGCCGCCGGGCAGGCAGAAGGCGTTGATCTGGGGGCTGCCGATCAGGTTGATCTGCCACTTCCACTGGGCGGCGCGCGGATTCCACGGGCCGACGAAGGGGATGAGCCGCGCGGAGATGGTGCGCAGCCGCTGCAGCTGCGGGTGGCCGGCGGGCGCGAGCGCGCCCTTGGCCTTGGCCTGCTGGAGCAGCTGGTCGTACTGCTGCACACCGGCCTGCTCGACGGTGTCGGCGGGCACCAGGTTGCGCGCGGCCGAGGCCTTGCCCACCTCGACCTGCGCCAACGCGGGCGTCACGGCGGCGGCCCCCGCCAAGGCGAGGAAAGCCCGGCGCGCGTGCCAGGGACCGATGGGAAGCTCGCAGCGTGAACACATGCGGGAATAATAAGCAGCCACCCCGATCGCCCCTTCAATGTCCCCACCCTCGGCCGCCGACGCCTCCCCCGCCCCTTTGTCCGAAGCGCCGCTGTCCTGGCGCGACGCGCTCAAGGTGTACCTCGAACCCGCGACGCTGCGCATGCTGGCGCTGGGCTTCTCGGCCGGCCTGCCGCTGCTGCTGGTGCTGGGCACGCTCAGCTTCCGGCTGCGCGAAGCCGGCGTGGCGCGCAGCGAGATCGGCTACCTGAGCTGGGTCGGCCTGGTCTACGCCTTCAAGTGGGCCTGGGCGCCGCTGGTCGACCGGCTGCCCATCCCGCTGCTCACCCGGCGCATGGGCCGCCGCCGAAGCTGGCTGCTGCTGGCGCAGGCGCTGGTGATCGGGGGGCTGGTCGGCATGGCGATGGCCGACCCGCGCGGCGGGCTGGCGCCGCTGGTGTGGGGCGCGCTGCTGGTGGCCTTCGGCTCGGCCACGCAGGACATCGCGCTGGACGCCTTCCGCATCGAATCGGCCGAGACGCGCAAGCAGGCCGCGCTGGCCGCCGCCTACCAGACGGGCTACCGCCTGGCGATGATCTGGGCCGGCGCCGGCGTGCTGTCGATCGCCGCGTGGACCGAGATCACCGGCGCCGCCGGCTACCAGAACGCCGGCTGGAAGGCCGCCTACCTGGTGATGGCCGCCTCGATGGCGGTCGGCGTGGTCACGGTGCTGCTGTCGTCCGAGCCCGCCCAGCGGGTGATGCCGCGGGCGCGCAACGCCGCCGAGTGGCTGCAGAACGTGCTGGTCGAGCCCTTTGCCGACTTCATCCGTCGCTACAAGTGGCAGGCGGTGCTGATCCTGTCGCTGATCGCCATCTACCGCATCAGCGACGTGGTGATGGGCATCATGGCCAACCCCTTCTACGTCGACATGGGCTTCAGCAAGGAAGAGGTGGCGGCGGTCAGCAAGGTGTTCGGCGTGGTGATGACGCTGGTCGGCGCCTTCGTGGGCGGCATCCTGTCGATGCGCCTGGGCGTGATGCGCGTGCTGATGCTGGGCGCGGTGCTCAGCGCGGCGAGCAACCTGCTGTTCGCCTGGCTGGCCGCCCACGGCCACGACATGACGATGCTGGTGCTGGTGGTGTCGGCCGACAACCTGGCCGGCGGCATCGCGTCGGCCGCCTTCATCGCCTACCTGTCGAGCCTGACCAACATCAGCTACTCGGCCACGCAGTACGCGCTGTTCAGCTCGCTGATGCTGCTGCTGCCCAAGTTCCTGGCGGGCTACTCGGGCGTGTTCGTCGACGCCTACGGCTACGTGCCCTTCTTCGTGGGCACGGCGGTGCTGGGGGTGCCCGTGCTGGTCCTGGTCAGCCTGGCCGCGCGCCTGCAGCGCAGCGACGCCGGCTGAATACCCCCGGCACGGGGTGCCGGCCGACGCGCGAGTGCCCGGCCCGCTGCTAGTCTGTGGCATTGTTCGCGCTTCGCCACTTCCCGACCACCATCGTGCCGTCCCGCATCCCTCCCCTCCAGATCAGCGCCTACACCGCGACTTCGGCCGTCGGCGTGGGCAAGGCGTCGCTGCTCGACGCCCTCGAAACCTCTCGCAGCGGCCTGCGGGCCAACGACTTCGGCGAGGTGCCCGCCGGCGGCGCGCGCCTGCCGACCTGGATCGGCCGGGTGGCGGGCGTGGAGGACGTGCGCCTGCCCGAGTCGCTGGCCGCCTGGGACTGCCGCAACAACCGGCTGGCCTGGATGGGCCTGCAGGCCGACGGCTTCATGGACGCGGTGGCGACGGCACGCGCCAAATACGGGCCATCGCGCATCGCGGTGATCCTCGGCACCTCGACGTCCAGCATCGGCGAGACCGAGGACGCCTACACGCAGCTCACGGCCGAGGGCGCCTTCCCGCCCACGCAGGCGCGCCCGCTGGTGCACACGCCGCACTCGCTGGGGATGTTCGTGCAGGCGGCGCTGGGGCTGGATGGCCCGTCGGAGACGATCTCGACCGCCTGCTCGTCGAGCGGCAAGGTCTTCGCGTCGGCCGAGCGGCTGATCCGGCTGGGCCTGATCGACGCGGCCGTGGTCGGCGGCGTCGACACGCTCTGCGGCAGCGTGCTGTATGGCTTCAATTCGCTGGAGCTGGTGTCGCCCCAGCCGTGCAAGCCCTTCGACGCGACGCGCGACGGCATCAGCCTGGGCGAGGCCGCAGGCTTCGCGCTGGTGGAGCGTGCCGAGGCCACCACGGCCGACGGGCTCTACCTGCTGGGCTACGGCGAGGCGAGCGACGCGCACCACATGTCGACGCCGCACCCGCAGGGCCTGGGCGCCGAGCGCGCACTCGACGACGCGCTGGCCCGCGCCGGCCTGACGGCGGAGGCGGTCGACTACATCAACATGCACGGCACGGCCAGCACCAAGAACGACGAGGTCGAAGGCGCACTGGTCACCCGGCGCTTCCCCGAAAGCACACACGCCAGCTCGACCAAGGGCTTCACCGGCCACACGCTCGGCGCGGCGGGCATCGTCGAGGCAGCCATCAGCCTGCTGTCGCTGGAGACCGGCCTGATGCCGGGCACCGTGAACACCACGCAGCTCGACACCGACTGCGGCCCGCAGATCAAGCTCGAACCCGCGCGCGGCGACGTGAAGGTGGCGCTGTCCAACTCCTTCGGCTTCGGCGGCAACAACTGCTCACTGGTCTTCGGCAAGGGAGTGCAGGCATGAGCGCGATCGTGAAGACACCGACGCTGTACATCGAAGGCCCGGCCTTCTGGGCGCCAACGCTGCCCGGCTGGGACATCGCCCGCGCCGCCTTCACCGGCACCGGCGCGCCGATCGACCCGCCGGCCAAGCGGCCCTCCCCGCAGGTGCTGGCCCCGGCCGAGCGACGTCGCGCGCCCGACACCGTGGCACTGGCGCTCGAGGTGGCGGCCAACGCCATCGCCGCCTCGGGCCGCGACGCCAAGGACCTGCCCTGCATCTTCGCGTCGGCGCACGGCGACCTGGGCATCAACGACTACATGTGCGGCGTGCTGGCCAGCGACCCGACGGTGCTCTCGCCGATCAAGTTCCACAACTCGGTGCACAACGCCGCCGTGGGCTACTGGACGATCGGCGTGGGCTGCATGGCGGCGAGCAACTCGGTCGCGGCCTACGAGACGACCTTCGCGTCGGCGCTGCTCGAAGCGGCGGCGCAGTGCGCGGCCGACGACCAGCCGGTGCTGCTGGTGGGCTACGACATGCCGGCCGTCGGCGCGCTCGCGTCGGTCACGACCAGCCGCGGCCTGCTGGCGGTGGCGCTGGTGATCGCGCCGCAGCGCACCGACCGCACCGTGGCGGCCTTCGACTGGTCGCTCGTGGCGGGGCCGTCGCACCCGATCGCGCCGCGCTCGGAGGCCGCGCAGGCGCTGGCCACCAATGCCATGGCCGACGCGCTGCCGCTGTTCGAGGCGCTGGCCGCGGGCGGCGCCGAGACGCTCGCCATGCCGCTGTCGGCACGCCTCTCGCTGCAACTCCAACTCACGCAAGGCTGATGCCGATGACGATCGCCACGACAGCGCACGAACAACGGCACGACGTGGTGATCATGGGCGGCGGCCTGGCCGGGCTCACCCTGGCCCTGCAGCTGAAGAAGCGTTTCCCCGACATCGACGTGCTGGTGCTCGAGCGCCGCGCCCACCCGGTGCCGCATGCGGCGCACAAGGTGGGCGAGTCGTCGGTGGAGATCGGTGCCCACTACTTCGACACGGTGCTGGGCCTTAAGCCGCACATGCACGGCGAGCAGCTGCGCAAGTTCGGCTTCCGCTTCTTCTTCAGCGAAGGCCGGCGCGACATCGACCAGGTCACCGAAATCGGCGCCAGCCGCTTCCTGTCGGTGCCCAGCTACCAGATCGACCGCGGCATCTTCGAGAACTACCTGGGCGAGGAGGCCGCGCGCCGCGGCGTGAAGTTCACCGACCACGCGATGGTGCGGCAGATCGACCTGGCCGACGACGCGCAGGGCCTGCACCGCCTGAGCTGGACGCAGGACGGGCAGACGAACGTCATCGCCGCGCGCTGGATCGTCGACGCCTGCGGCCGCGCCGGCCTGCTCAAGCGCAAGCTGGGCCTGGCCGAACCGAACGCGCACGAAGCCCATGCGGTGTGGTTCCGCATCGGCGAGCGCATCACGCTCGACGACTGGAGCGACGACCCCGAATGGCGCGCCCGCTGCGACCCGCAGGCGCGCTGGCTGTCGACCAATCACCTGGTCGGCGCGGGCTACTGGGTGTGGCTGATTCCGCTGGCCTCGGGCTCGCACTCGGTGGGCATCGTGGCCGACCCGCGCTACCACGCGCTCGACATCATGGACAGCTTCGAGAAGGCGATGGACTGGTTCGCGCAGTACCAGCCGCGCCTGTTCGACGAACTCGACGGCAAGCGCCACCTGCTGCAGGACTTCGCCTTCTTCAAGAACTTCTCGTACGGCTGCAAGCAGGTGTTCTCGGGCCAGCGCTGGGCGCTGACCGGCGAGGCGGGCCTGTTCCTCGACCCCTTCTATTCGCCGGGCAGCGACTTCATCGCCATCGCCAACACCTACATCACCGACCTGATCGGCCACGACCGCGCCGGCCATTCGGTGGAGGCGCGGGCGCAGCTCTACGACCAGATCTACCACTCGTTCTACGAGAGCACCCTGGCGCTCTACCAGGACCAGTACGGCCTGTTCGGCGACCCCGAGGTGCTGCCAGTGAAGGTCATCTGGGACTACAGCTACTACTGGGGCGTGCTCTCGCAGATCTTCTTCCACGATCGGCTGACCGACCTGGCCCTGCTCGGCAGCCTGAAGGACGAACTGCAGCACTGCCAGCGGCTGAACATCGCGGTGCAGGCGCTGCTGCGCGCCTGGTCGGCATCGAGCGAGAAGCGCAACGTGGCGCAGATGCTCGACCACGCCGCGCTGCCCTGGTTCGCCGAACTCAACCGCAGCCTGACCGACACGCTCGACGACGCGCAGTTCAGCGAACGCATCCATGCATCGGTCGCGCTGCTGCGCCAACTGGCGCTGGAGATCCACGCACGCGCGCTGGCTTGCGACCCTGCACTGGGCGACGGTGATCTGTGCGCGCTGCTCGCCCAGCATTGGCCGGCGGACTCGGCGATCGAATGCACCATGCTGTTCGACGCGATGGCCGGGGGCGCGGCGGAACCGGCTTAGCCATTGCCGCCGGTGCTGCCACCGGCGACGATGGGACGCCCGGACCGACCCATTTACGTTAACTTTACGGAGCATTCAAGCCGCCTTGGCGGCGCCGACCCATCATGGCCGCAATGAGCACTCCCCAGATCCTGATGATCGAAGACGACGCCCGCCTCGCACAGATGGTGAGCGAGTACCTGGCGAAGTCGGGTTTCGGCGTCGCGCACGCGGCCGACGGCCAGGCCGGCCTCGAGCAGGTGCAGCAGCACGCGCCCGACCTGGTCATCCTCGACCTGATGCTGCCGGACATCGACGGCCTGGAGGTCTGCCGGCGCATCCGCGCCCTGCCCGGTGCGCTGGCCAAGGTCTCGGTGCTGATGCTCACGGCCAAGGGCGACCCGATGGACCGCATCATCGGCCTGGAGATCGGCGCCGACGACTACCTGCCCAAGCCCTTCGAGCCGCGCGAACTGCTGGCGCGCATCCGCGCCGTGCTGCGCCGCCGCGGCGACAACACCAGCGAGGCGGCGGCCGCGACCCTGATGCGCTTCGGCACGCTCGAGATCGACCGCAACGCGCGCGCCGTCACCGTCAGCGGCGCGCTGGCCGACCTCACGTCCTACCAGTTCGACCTACTCGTCGCCATGGCCGAGCGTGCCGGCCGCGTGCTCACGCGGGACCAGATCATGGAAGCGGTGCGCGGCCGCGAGCTCGAGGCCTTCGACCGCTCGATCGACGTGCACATGGGCCGCATCCGCGCCGCCATCGAGGCCGACGCCAAGAACCCCAAGCGCATCCTCACCGTGCGCGGCGTGGGCTACGTCTTCGCCAAGCAGCAGGACTGAAATGAAACCACCCCCGATGCGCCTGCGGCGCTTCCCCCTCAAGGGGGCGCACCCAGCGGCCTGGCGGAGCCAGTTCCGCGGGTGCCCTGACTTTGGGCTGCGCCGGTTTTGTCGGTTGCGGGTCACGCGCAGCGTGGTGGGAAACTGAGAGGCGGAGCGAAGCAATGATCCAGCTGTTCACGCGCCATCTCTACGTCCGCATCTGGCTGGCGGTGCTGGCCGGCGTGGCCGTGGTCACCCTGGCGGCCGGCTGGGCGTGGCAGATCGCCGACGAGCAGCGCACGGCGCCGCTGCCGCGCGAGGTGGTGCTGCGCGACACGCAGGACCGCGTGATCGGTACCGGCACATCGCTGCGCACCAGCCGCCCCGGCGAGGGGCTGGAGTTCACCATTTCGCTCAAGGACGGCCAGGTGTTCCAGATGCAGTTCGGCCCGCGCCAGGACCGGCAAGGCGGGCCACCGCCGTGGGTGCGCCCACAGACCGGCTTCTTCTGGCTGCTGGGCCTGGTCGGCCTGGCCACGGCCATCGGCCTGTTCCCGATCGTGCGGCGCCTGACGCAGCGCCTGGAGACGCTGCAGCGCGGCGTGCAGCGATGGGGCGACGGCGACCTGTCGGCGCGCGTGCCCGAGGACGGGCAGGACGAGGTGGCCGACCTGTCGATCCGCTTCAATTCGGCAGCCGCGCGCGTCGAGACGCTGGTGCGCTCGCACAAGTCGCTGCTGGCGAATGCCTCCCACGAACTGCGTTCGCCGCTCACACGCATCCGCATGGGGCTCGAGCTGATGGGCGAGCGCCCGAGCCCGACGGCGCGCGAGGAGATCTCGCGCAACATCGGCGAGCTCGACCAACTGATCGACGAAATCCTGCTGTCGAGCCGGCTCGATGCCAGCGAGGCCGACCTGGGCACGATCGAGACGGTCGACCTGATCGGCCTGGCCGCCGAGGAAAGCGCGCGTGCCGGTGCCGAGCTCGACCTGGCCGAAGGCACCGACAGCACGGCGCTGCAGGTGCAGGGCGTGTCGCGCCTGCTGCGCCGCGCGATCCGCAACCTGCTGGAGAACGCGCGCCGCTACGGGGCCGGCACGATCGAGCTGCGCCTGGAAGCCGACGGGCGCTGGGCGCGCGTGCGCGTCGACGACCGCGGCCCGGGCGTGCCCGTGGCGCTGCGCGAGCGCATCTTCGAGCCCTTCTACCGGCTGCCGGGCGCGAGCGAGCGCGAAGGCGGCGTGGGCCTGGGCCTGGCGCTGGTCAAGTCGATCGCCGAGCGGCATGGTGGCAGCGTGCGCTGCGAGGACCGGCCCGGCGGCGGCGCGAGCTTCGTGATCGAACTGCCGCGGACTTGAATGCCGCGCGCGGCCGGGGCGCCGCAAACGCCGTCCGGGCGCGGGCTAAGATCGAATGCCCCAACGATCTGGCCCGACACGCATCGGGCGCGCCCCGCGGCATGTCCTTGCCCTCGCCACCGCCTCCCATGACCTCCACGCCCACCCGATGGGTGGATGCCGCCCGCGATGCGCTGCTCGTTTCGGGTCGCTGGTTCGCGGTCCTGAGTCTTTTCGCCGTCTCCCTCAACAAGCCGGCGACCAACATCCTCCTGGCCCTGAGCCTGGTCTGCGCGCTGCTCGGCAGCCAGACGCGCGAGCGCTGGATCGCCTCGGCACGGCACCCGGTCGTCATCGGCGCGCTGGCGTGGTGGGGCGTGATGGTGCTCAGCGGCGTGCACGCCTGGGCTGCGGGGCATGCCAGCCTGCTCACCGGTACACCAATCTGGGCACTGTGCTATCCGCTCATTCTCGGCACCCTGCTCACCGACACGGCCTGGCGCCGGCGCGGTCTGGTCGCCTTCGCGGCGGCGGTGGCCTTGGTGCTGCTGATCTCGTGCGGCCAGTTTCTCGGCATCTTCCCGCAGCGCGAGGTGGCCCTGGCGTTGCCTGCCATGCGCAACACCGTCTTCAAGGAATACACGCAGCAGGGCCTGGGCTTCCTCATGCTGGCGTCGATGGCGGTGGCCGTCGCCCTGGTCGCACAGCGGCCGAAGCAAAGGATGCTCGCCTGTGCGTTGGCGCTGCTGACGCTCGTCAACGTGGTGTTCATCCTCAAGAGCCGCACCACCTACATCACGCTGGTGCCGCTGATCGTCTACTGGGCATGGCGCCTGTTCGGACGGCGGGGCGCCGGGTGGCGCGCCGTTGCCGCGACGGGCGCGCTGCTGGTGGCCATCGCCGCGCTCTCGTGGGCGGTGCAGCCGGTGCGCGAACGCTTGCTGCAGTCGGTCACGCAGGAGGTCACGCGCTATGCGGCTCAGCGCGAGCCGACCTCGATGGGCATCCGGCTCGAGCTCTGGCGCCGCACCCTGCCGCTTATCCAGGACGCCCCTGTCTTCGGTCACGGCCTGGGCCAATGGCAGCCGCTCTACCGCAAGGCCATCGAGAACCTGCCGCAGTTCGACGCGTTCCTGATGGGCCACCCGCACCAGGAGATGCTGCTGATCTGGACCGAGCAAGGCACCGTGGGCCTGCTCGTCTACCTGGCGCTGCTGGTGGCGCTGGCGCGCTACATCCGCCGGCTGGACGCGCCCTACCGCGACATCTACGCCGGCATCCTGCTGATCTACGTCACGGCCGGGCTCGCCAACGGGCTCTGGGCCGACTTCACGCACCGGCACGTCTTCATCCTGCTGCTCGCCTGCATTCCACTCGCGCCGACGATGAAGCAGCCTGCCCGCGCCGCCCGCATCGAACCATGAGCATCGACACGGACCTCGTCACCGTCGTCTGCGTGACCTACAAGAGCCACGCCCTCGTCGAGCACCTGGCCTCGGTGCTGGCACCGTTCCAGCAGGTGGTGATCGTCGACAACGCCAGCGGCGACGGCACGGTCGACGCCGTGCGACGACACCTGCCGCACGCCACGCTGGTCGAACGCGCCGAGAACGGCGGCTTCGGCACCGGCAACAACGACGCGATGCGCCATGTGCGCACGCCCTACGCACTGCTGCTCAACCCAGACTGTTCCCTGGACGTGCCCGACCTGCTCACGCTGCTCGCCACGCTGCAGCGCTACACCACGGCCGGTGTGGTGGCGCCGCAGAGCTGGCTGGCCGACGGCAGCGCGCAGATGTGCTTTCGCCAGGCCTTCTACGAGCCCCGGCTGCGCTCGCCCTACCGCGTGCCCGACGGCACCTGTTCCGCCAAGTGGCTGCATGGCTGCTGCCTGCTGGTGCGCACGGAGGCTTACAACGCCATCGGCGGCTTCGACGAACGCTTCTTCCTCTACTACGAAGACGACGACCTGTGCCTGCGGCTTCGCCTGGCGGGCTTCGACTGCCTGTTCGAACCGGCAGCCAATGCGCAGCACATCGGCGGCGCGTCGTCCACGCCCAGCTGGAAGACCAGCTTTCGCAAGCACTACCACTACGCGCGCTCCCGCCACCTGGCCATCCGCAAGTACCTGGGCGCCGGTGCCGCCTGGCGCTATCTGCTCAAGACGATGGTGGGGGGGCCGCCGGCAGCGGTGCTCTACGGCCTGCTGCTGCAGCCCAAGCATGCGTTGAAGTGGGCCGCCTGGAGCTGTTCGGCCTGGGCCTCGGCCTTCGCGCCGTCCGGGCGCAAGTAACCGATAACGCCGTCAACGCCGTCAACGCCGTTCAGCGGCCTTCGGTCTGGGTCAGCTGGTCGCGATCGAAGCGCATCGCGGCATAGCGGAAGAAGCTCTCCAGCGACACGAAGACGCAGTACAGAAAGCCCGCGGCACCGCACAGGAAGCCCAGGTGCAGCACGTAGAGCCGCACGAACATCGACAGCCCCGAGGCCAGCCCGCGCAGCACGCCGCCGCGCTTGCCGCGCTGGGCCCGCTTGGCGGCGCCGAGCATGGTGTACTGCGTGAGCTTCACGAGGCTGCTGCGCACCGTCTCGCGCGAATGGTGCAGCAGCGGGCTCCGGAACACATGACGAGGAAGCCCGGGCTCGCTGAGCTTGGCTTCTTCGTGCACCACGCCTTCGTAGCTCAGCAGCGTGGAGCGCCTGAACAGCCGCTCCGGTTTGGCCTGGGAGCGGAAGTACTTCAGCTCCTGCCCGAAGGCGACCAGCCGCCAGCGCACGCACCACACACCCACCGCCCCCGAGGCGACAACGGCCTGCAATTCGGCTTGCAGCGCGGGTGTGATCGTCTCGTCGGCATCGAGAAAGAAGAGGTAGTCACCCGTCGCGTGCGCAAGCAAGCGCGTGCGTTGCACGCCGAAGCCCTGCCAGTCGGCGTAGGTGACGACCGTGGCGCCGGCCGCCTCGGCGCGGGCCACCGTGTCGTCGGTGCTGCCGCTGTCGACCACCAGCAGCTGATCGGCGAAGGCGGCGCTGCGCAGGCAGGCGTCGATGCGGTGCGCCTCGTTCTTCGCGAGCACGCCGATGGTCAGCGTGGGGCGGGCGCCGGCCGCTTCGGACACGCGGGCCGGCTCAGTGACCGTGGCCGACCGTCTCGCCGGCCTTGAGCCGGTAGACCGTGCCGCAGTACGGGCACTTGGCCTCGCCGCTGCGGGCCACGTCGAGGTAGACCTTCGGGTGGCTGTTCCAGAGCTTCATGTCCGCCTTGGGATTCGGGCAGAACACACCGCCCTGGTGGTTCAGGTCGGCGGCGAGCAATTCGACGGCTGCTTGGGTGGTGGCCATGATCAGACTTTCGTGAGCCAGTGGGCGTACTTGGGGTTCTTGCCGTTCACGATGTCGAAGAACGCGGCCTGGATCTTTTCGGTGACGGGGCCGCGCGAGCCGCCGTCGCCGCGGTTGCCGATCTCGACGCGGTCGAGTTCGCGGATGGGCGTCACTTCGGCGGCGGTGCCGGTGAAGAAGGCTTCGTCGGCGATGTAGACCTCGTCGCGCGTGATGCGCTTCTGCACGAGCTCGAGCCCCAGGTCCTTGCAGATGTGCAGGATGGTGTTGCGGGTGATGCCGTTGAGGGCACCGGCCGACAGGTCGGGCGTGTAGACCACGCCGTCCTTCACCACGAACACGTTCTCGCCGGCGCCTTCGGAGACGAAGCCGCTCGCGTCGAGCAGCAGCGCCTCGTCGTAGCCGTCGTCCAGCGCTTCCATGTTGGCGAGGATCGAGTTGCTGTAGTTGCTGACGGCCTTGGCCTGCGTCATCGTGATGTTGACGTGGTGGCGCGTGTAGCTCGAGGTCTTCACGCGGATGCCGCGCTTCATGCCCTCTTCGCCGAGGTAGGCGCCCCAGGCCCAGGCCGCGACCATGGCGTGGATGCGGTTGCCGCGCGGGTTGACGCCCAGCTTCTCGGAGCCGATCCACACCAGCGGGCGCAGGTAGCAGCTCTCGAGCTGGTTCTCGCGCACCACCTGTTTCTGGGCCTCGTTGAGCTCTTCCCGGGTGAAGGGCAGCGTCATGCGCAGGATCTTGGCGCTGTTGAAGAGGCGGTCGGTGTGCTCCTGCAGGCGAAAGATCGCCGTGCCGTCGACCGTCTTGTACGCGCGCACGCCCTCGAACGCGCCGCAGCCGTAATGCAGGGTGTGGGACAGCACGTGGATCTTGGCATCGCGCCAGTCGACCAGCTGGCCGTCCATCCAGATCTTGCCGTCGCGGTCGTCCAGCGAGGGGGGGAGCACGCTCATGTTGTTTGTCCTTCTGGGGGAAAGGGCACCTCCGGGGGGAGATGTCGCAAAAGCTTTCGATTTTACGGCGGCGGGCGCGGCCGGTCCCGCGACAATGGCCGGCTTTGCCAATCCGTCAGTAAAGGGATTCCGTGTCCGTATTCAAGAACGTCATCGTCTACCGCATCGAAGGCGGCTGGTCGCCATCGCTGACCGAGGCCGAAGCCGCGCTGGACAAGTTCCGTTTCGTGCCCTGCACCCCGTCGCAGGAGAAGTCCACCGGCTGGACCGAGCCGCGCGGCCAGGACCACGGCCCGCTGGTCGAATCCGTCGGCGGCCAGTGGGTGCTCGAATTCATGATCGAGGCCAAGACGCTGCCCGGCTCCGTGGTGCGCCGCAAGGTCGACGAGCGCTGCGCGCAGATCGAGGCGACCACCGGCCGCAAGCCGGGCAAGAAGGAAAAGCGCGACCTGAAGGAAGACATCACGCAGGAGCTGCTGCCGATGGCCTTCACGCGGCATGCGCGCGTGGCCGTGTGGATCGACCCCAAGGAACACCGGCTGGTGATCAATGCCACCAACGCGGCGCGTGCCGACGAGGTGGTGACCAGCCTGGTGAAGTCGTTCGAGGGCTTCGCCGTGACGCAGGTCAACACGCACATCGAACCGGCCACCGCCATGTCGGGCTGGCTGTCGAGCCAGGAGCCACCCGCCGGCTTCACCATCGACCGCGAGTGCGAGCTGAAAGCCACCGACGAATCGAAGTCGGTGGTGCGCTACGCCAAGCACGCGCTCGACATCGAGGAAGTGAAGCAGCACATCGCCGCCGGCAAGCGCCCGACGCGCCTGGCCATGACCTGGGAAGACCGCGTGTCCTTCGAGCTGAGCGAGACGATGCAGCTGCGCAAGATCGTGTTCCTCGAAGGCACGGACGACGCCAAGGACGGCAAGAAGGAAGACAACTTCGATGCCGACGTGGCGATCGCCACCGGTGAACTGGGCGAGCTGGTGCCGGCGCTGCTCGATGCGCTGGGTGGCGAGGCGGCGTTCACGGCGGCGGTTGCCGAGCCGTCCCAGCCTGCTGCAGCCGTTGTATCGACGACGGCCGAAGCCGACGCCGAAGAAGACGCGCCGTTCTAGGCCGAAGGCGGCGCGCCGCCGTCCTGCAATGCGGCAGGCGCGGCGTCGGCCTCCGCCGGCGGCCGCGTCATCGCCCAGCTCTGCAGCTTGCCGTTGAGGAACACCGCCTCGACGTACGACTGGCCGCCATCGGTCCAGCGGTAGGTCTCGGGCTGCTGGTCCTTCGGCGTCTTGAGCTCGCCGAGCGATCGCGTCATGGCCACGACGTGCAGCAGCGTGACGTTCGGCTTGAGCTTGGCGTTGAGCATCACCGCGCTCGCCACGTAGCCGATCGGCCGATCGGCCGCGCGCTTGAGTACCTGCATCGTGCGGGTGAAATGCAGCAGCAGGAACATCACGATGCCGGTGCAAGCCACGGCGACGCCGCTCCAGCCAAAGCTGCGGTACGACAGGCCGAGCAGCAGCAGACCGGCCAGCGGTACGAAGACTTTCTGAAAATTCATGGGCCGCATTGTCGCTGCGCGCGGCAGGACACTCAGTCCAGCCGGCGCACGATGTCCAGCGCCTCTTCCACGCGCTCGACCGCATGGATCGTCAGCCCCTCGATCTCCTTCGCGCCCTTCTTCGGCGCGTTGGCCTTGGGGACGACGGCCACGCTGAAGCCGAGTTTGGCGGCCTCGCGCAGGCGCTCCTGGCCGCGCGGCGCGGGGCGCACCTCGCCGGCCAGGCCGACTTCGCCGAAGGCGATGAAGCCCTTGGGCAGCGGCTTGCCCCGCAGGCTCGAGGTGATCGCGAGCATCACCGCCAAGTCGGCCGCGGGCTCGGTGATGCGCACGCCGCCCACCGCATTGACGAACACGTCCTGGTCCATGCAGGCCACGCCGGCGTGGCGGTGCAGCACCGCCAGCAGCATCGCGAGGCGGTCGCGGTCGAGGCCGACCGACAGGCGCCGCGGGCTCGGCCCGCCGTTGTCGACCAGCGCCTGGATCTCGACCAGCATCGGCCGCGTGCCTTCGAGCGTGACCATGACCACGCTGCCGGGCACCGGCTCGCTGTGCTGGCTCAGGAAGATCGCGCTGGGGTTGCTCACGCCCTTGAGGCCGCGCTCGGTCATGGCGAACACACCGATCTCGTTGACCGCGCCGAAGCGGTTCTTGATGGCCCGCACCAGTCGGAAGCTCGAATGCGTGTCGCCTTCGAAATACAGCACCGTGTCGACCATGTGCTCGAGCACGCGCGGGCCGGCCAGCGCGCCTTCCTTGGTGACGTGGCCGACCAGCACGATCGCCGTGCCGCTCGCCTTGGCGAAGCGCGTGAGGTGCGCCGCGCATTCGCGCACCTGCGCGACCGAGCCGGGCGCGGAGGTGAGCTGGTCCGAATACACCGTCTGGATCGAGTCGATGACCGCGATGGCCGGCCGATGCGCGTCGAGCGTGGCGATGATTTTCTCCAGCTGGATCTCGGGCAGCACCTGCACCTGCGAGCGTTCCAGCCCGAGCCGGCGGGAGCGCAGCGCGACCTGCGCACCGCTCTCCTCGCCCGACACGTACAGCGCGTTCTGCCCCTGGCGCTGCAGCGCATCGACCGCCTGCAACAGCAGCGTCGACTTGCCGATGCCCGGGTCGCCGCCGATGAGCGTGACGCCGCCAGGCACGATGCCGCCGCCGAGCACGCGGTCGAGCTCGTCGATGCCGGTGGGCGTGCGGTCGACGTCGCTCGCCTCGATCTCCGACAGCACCGCCAGTTCGGCCGTGCCGCCGAGCGCGGCGAATTGCGTGCCGAAGCGGTTGTTGGCGGCGCCGCCCGCGGGCTGCGCGACCTGTTCGACGAGCGTGTTCCAGGCGCCGCAGCTGGGGCACTTGCCCAGCCACTTGGCGCTGGTGCCCCCGCAATCGGAGCAGACGTAGTTGGTTTTTTCCTTGGCCATCGCACGAGTGTAGGCAGCGCGCGCCGCCGACCATTCAATAATCCGCGCATTCATCGCAGGTCACCATCGGAGTCCCCACCTCATGCACACCCCCCTCAACACCTTCAAGACCGCCATGCAGAACGGCCCCGCCCAGATCGGCCTGTGGGTCGGCCTGGCCGACGGCTACGCCGCCGAGATCCTGGCCGGCGTTGGCTACGACTGGCTGCTGATCGACGGCGAGCACGCGCCCAACGACGTGCGCTCGGTGCTGGCGCAGCTGCAGGCCATCTCGAGCGCCTGGGCCGCACTGCCGCACCGCACGCAGCCGGTGGTGCGGCTGCCGGTGGGCGAGACGGCGCTGATCAAGCAGTACCTCGACATCGGCGCGCAGACGCTGCTGATCCCGATGGTCGACACCGCCGAACAGGCCGCGCAACTGGCGCAGGCCATGCGCTACCCGCCCGAGGGCATCCGCGGCATGGGCAGCGCGCTGGCGCGGGCCTCGCGCTGGCAGGCCCACCCGAACTACATCCACGAAGCCAACGCGCAAGCCTGCCTGCTGGTACAGGCCGAGACGGTGGAGGCGATGCAGAACCTCGACGCCATCGCCGCCACGCCGGGCGTCGACGGCGTCTTCATCGGCCCGGCCGACCTGTCGGCATCGATGGGGTTTCCGGGCCAGCCGAACCATCCCGACGTGCAGGCCGCCATCGCCGATGGCATCGCGCGCATCCTGAAGGCGGGCAAGGCGCCCGGCATTCTGGCGACGACCGAAGAGCAGGCGCGCAAATGGCTCGCCGCCGGCGCGCTCTTCGTGGCGGTCGGCGTCGACACCGTGGTGCTGACGGCGGCGGCCAAGGCGCTGCTGGCGCGCTACAAGCAAGGCGCGGCCACGCCGACGGTCAACGGCTACTGAAAAAAACGGCCGAACGTGGCGTAAACGCGGGGGTGCCGATACACCCGCTGCTGGAAAAATAAAGGTTCGGCACGCGCCGGGTTTTCCCGTGCGCGTGACCCTTTCCAACCTCCGGAGACAGACACCATGCATTTCACCCGCCGCCACCTGCTGCAGACCACCGGCGCCTCGGCCCTGCTGGCCGGCATCGGCCAGCAGGCCTTCGCCCAGGCCCAGCTCGAGACCACCACCATCGTCACCGGCTTCGCCGCCGGCGGCACCTCCGACACCATCTGCCGCCGCGTGGCGCAGAAACTGAGCCCCGAGTTCGCCAAGGCCGCCGTGGTGGAGAACCGCACCGGCGCGGGCGGGCAGATCGCCATCGGCTACATCAAGGGCCGGCCGGCCGACGGCTCGGCCATCCTGCAGACGCCGACGTCGATGCTCACCATCTACCCGCACATCTACAAGAAGCTGGCGTACGACCCGCAGACCGACCTGACGCCGGTGTCGCTGGGCTGCGCGTTCGACTTCGGCTTCGCGGTCGGGCCGTCGGTGCCCGCCAGCGTGAAGACGGTGCCCGAGTTCCTGGCCTGGGCCAAGGCCAACCCGACCGGCGCGAACTTCGGCTCGCCGGCGGCCGGCTCGACGCCGCACTTCATCGGCGCGCTGCTGGGCAAGAGCGGCGGCGTGGAGCTCAAGCACGCGGCCTACCGCGGAACGCAACCGGCCATGCTCGACCTGCTGGGCGGCAACATCTCGGCCGTGTCGGGCCCGATCGGCGACATCACGCAGCATCTGCCCAGCGGCAAGGTGCGCATCCTGGGCGTGTCGGGTGCCAAGCGCAGCCGCTTCGCGCCCGATGTGCCCACGTTCGGCGAGCAGGGCATCGCCAACATGGCGCACAGCGAGTGGTTCGCCTTCTTCCTGCCGGCCAAGGCCTCGCCCGAGCTGGTGGCGCGCCTGAACGCGGCGATGAAGACCGCGCTCACCTCCAAGGACGTGGTCGACGGCCTGGGCACCTTCGGGCTGGAAGCGATGGCGTCGACACCGACCGAGCTGGCCGACCTCATCAAGAAGGACACGGCGAAGTGGGGCCCGATCGTCAAGCAGGTCGGCTTCACCGCCGAAGGTTGAGGCGTTGAGCGTGCGGCGCGATGGCGCCGCGCCTTCTGGCACCATCGCGGCCATGAACATCTGCATCTACGGCGCCGGCGCGATCGGCGGATGGATCGGCGCTGCCTTCGCGCAGGCCGACCAGCAACTCAACGTGGTGGCGCGCGGCGCCACGCTCGACGCCTTGCGCCGCGACGGGCTGGTGGTGGTGCGCGGCGACCAGCGCACGCAGGTGGCGGTGAATGCGGTCGACGACCCGGCCGCGCTCGGCGTGCAGGACGTGGTCGTCATCGCCGTGAAGGCCCCGTCGCTCGCGGGTGTCGCCGCACGCATCGCGCCGCTGATCGGCCCCGACACCCTCGTGCTCACGGCCATGAACGGCGTGCCGTGGTGGTTTCTCGACGGCGGTTTCGGCGGCGCGCTGGCCGGCACGCGGCTGCAGGCCGTGGACCCCGACGGCGCGATCGCGGCGGCCATCCCGGCGCGCCATGTGGTCGGCGGCGTGGTGCATGCGAGCTGCGCGCTCGATGCGCCCGGCGTGGTGCGCCACCACTTCGGCAACGGGCTGATCGTCGGCACGCCCTCCGGTCAGCCCAGCGAGCGTGTGGAAGCACTGGCCGCGCTGTTGGTACGAGGCGGCATCGAGGCGCGCGTCTCGCCGCAGATCCAGAAGGACGTCTGGTACAAGCTCTGGGGCAACATGACGGTCAACCCCATCAGCGCGCTGACCGGCGCCACCACCGACCTGATCCTGGCCGACGACGAGGTGCGCGGCTTCATCTCGGCGGTGATGCTCGAAGCCAAGGAGATCGGCGCGCGCATCGGCATTCCGATCGCCGAGATGCCCGAGGACCGCCATGCGGTGACCCGCAAGCTCGGCGCCTTCAAGACCTCGATGCTGCAGGACGTGGAAGCCGGCCGGCCGGTCGAACTCGACGCGCTGGTGACCGTGGTGCACGAACTCGGCCAGCGCACCGGCGTGCCGACGCCCTTCACGGCCGCCCTGCTGGGGCTGGCGCGCCTGCGCACGCGGCAGCTCGGGCTGTACTGAACCGAAGCGCCGCTGCTGCGCCGCTAGCGGTGCAGCAGCACGCGCACCGCCTGCGGCAGCGAGTTCACCCGCGGCATGAAGCGGTCGATGACGGCGCCGAGCAGCACGGCGCACAGTAGCGCGCCGAGCAAGGGCTTCCAGGTGAGCTTGACGGCGACCCTGAGCCAGCCTTCGCGCGCCACACGCACGGCGGCGCGCGCCGACACGTAGGAGAACGCGATCTCGACGGCCACTGCGAGCAGCGCGTCCCAGCCGAAGTACAGCAGCGCCAGGGCGCCCGCGCCCGCCACGAGCGCGATGCCGATCAGGAAGATGGCGACCACCGGCACCACGACCACGGCGCCCTCGTCGGCACCGGCTGCCGCTTCGAGCGCGCCACTGGCGATGTCGCCCACCGCATGGCCATCCCCGGCCTCGGCGCAGGTCGATCGGTTGGACGTGAGGTCGAGCACGTCGGGAATGTCGGGGTCGATGTCGGCGCGCCCCTCGACCAGCCGCTGCGCCCACCAGCGCAGCAGGCCCAGGTAGCCGAGGTAACCCACGCCGAGCGTGACGGCGTAGCGCAACGCCAGCGAGTCGTTGCCGGCCAGCATCTGCAGCGCCGACACGGCCCACATCAGCAGCAGCGTGCAGATGCCCAGCAGCAGCCCGTGCATGCGCAGGCTGTGGCGCCGGTGCAGGTCGCGCTCGAAGCCGCTTTCCCAGAGACGCACCGAGCGCCAGTTGGAAAGAACCTTCATGGGTGCGGTGCGCTCAGTCGCCCAGCACCACCGGCACGCGCGGCGCGACCGCGCACATCAACTCGTAGCCGACGGTGCCCGCGGCGCGCGCGACCTCGTCGATCGGCAGCAGCGCGTCGCCGTTCGACGCGCGGCCCCACAGCGTGACCTCGCTGCCGAAGCCGACCGGGCGCCCGGCCGCCTGCAGCGGCGTGAGGTCGACCGTGACCATGTCCATGCTGACGCGGCCCACCAGCCGTGTGCGCACACCGTCGACCAGCACCGGCGTGCCGGTGGGCGCGTGACGCGGGTAGCCGTCGGCATAGCCCACCGCGGCGACACCGATCGTCATGGGTGCCTCGGCCACGAAGTGCGAGCCGTAGCCGACGGTCGCACCGGGCTGCAGGTCCTGCGTGCCGATGAGCCGCGTCGACAGCGTCATGCCCGGCTGCAGCTGCCAGTGCGCGCTGTCGTGCTCGGGAAAGTCGGGCACGCCGCCGTAGAGCACGATGCCGGGGCGCACCCAGTCGATGCGCGTCTCGGGCGCATGGCGCAGCACGGCAGCGCTGTTGGCGATGGAGCGCTCGCCGGGCAGGTCCTGCGTGGCGCGCTCGAAGGCGGCCAGCGCCTCGGCGATCCCGCGCGGGCCGTCGGCGTCGCTGAAGTGCGTCATCAGCGAGATCTCGTCGACCTGCGGCAGCGCGTTGAGCCGGGTCCACGCGGCACGGAAGCGCTCGGGCGGGAAGCCCAGGCGGTTCATGCCGGAATTCATCTTGAGGAAGACACGGTGCGGCACCTGCGTCTTGTGGGCCGCCAGCATGTCGATCTGGGCGTCGCAATGCACGGCATGCCACAGGCCCAGGCGCGAGCAGAGTTCCAGGTCGCGGGCCTCGAAGACGCCTTCGAGCAGCAGGACAGGGCCGCGCCAGCCGAGTGCGCGCACGCGCTCGGCTTCAGCCAGGTCGAGCAGCGCGAAGCCATCGGCCCCGCGGAACGCATCGAAGACGCGCTCGATGCCATGGCCATAGGCGTTCGCCTTGACGACGGCCCAGACGCGCGACTCGAGTGCAGAGCGCCGCACGCGCTCCAGGTTGTGGCGCAAGGCGCCGGCATGGATGGTGGCGAGGATGGGACGGGGCACGAAACAGGACCTCTCAGGCAGAAGAAAACGCCCTGCCACGATGGGGGTTGCCGCTGCAGGGAACGCCATTTTGGCATCGCACCCCCATGCTATAACCGCGCATTCGCCGTCTCGGCGAAGTCTTTTTTTCTACCGCACCACCACAGCGCCAGCCCCACCCTGGCCAGCCAGCCCATCGATGAAGCGCGGTTTCTACACCATCATGTCGGCCCAGTTCTTTTCGTCACTGGCCGACAACGCGCTCTTCGTCGCGGCCGTCGAACTGATGCGGTCGTCCGGTGCCCCCGAATGGCAGCGGGCAGCGCTGGTGCCGATCTTCACGCTCTTCTACGTGGCGCTCGCCCCGCTGGTGGGCGCCTTCGCCGATGCCTACCCCAAGGGGCGCGTCATGTTCATCAGCAACGCGATCAAGGTGGTGGGCTGCATGATGATGCTGTTCGGCTCGCACCCGCTGCTGGCCTACGCCGTTGTCGGCCTGGGCGCCGCCGCCTACTCGCCGGCCAAGTACGGCATCCTCACCGAGCTGTTGCCGGCGTCGCAGCTGGTCAAGGCCAACGGCTGGATCGAAGGGCTGACCATCGCCTCGATCATCCTGGGCATCGTGCTGGGCGGACAGCTGGTGGGCCACGCGGTGTCGAGCCAGCTGCTGGCCTGGGACATTCCCGGCATCGACACCGGCATCAGCACGCCGCCGGAAGCGGCCATCGCCGCACTGATCTTCGTCTACATGCTGGCCGCGTGGTTCAACACGCGCATCCCGCACACCGGCGTCGAGATGCGGCCGCTGCGCATCAACCCGCAACACAGCTTCGCGCGCAACATGGCCGCGCTGCTGCCGGACTTCTGGCACTGCAACGCCCGCCTGTGGCGCGACAAGCTCGGCCAGATCTCGCTGGCCACCACCACGCTGTTCTGGGGCGCCGGCGGGAACCTCAAGTACATCGTGCTGTCGTGGGCCTCGCTGGCGCTGGGCTACAACACCGCGCAGGCGTCCTCGCTGACCGGCGTGGTCGCCATCGGCACCGCCATCGGCGCGGTGGTCGCCTCGATGAAGATGCGGCTGGACATGGCCACGCGCGTGATTCCGCTGGGCATCGGCATGGGCCTGCTCGTCATCGGCATGAACTTCATCGGCAACATCTGGGTGGCGGTGCCCTTCCTCATCCTGCTCGGCGGGCTGGGCGGCTTCCTGGTGGTGCCCATGAACGCACTGCTGCAGCATCGCGGCCACAACCTGATGGGCGCCGGCCGTTCGATCGCGGTGCAGAACTTCAACGAGCAGGCCTGCATCCTGATCCTCGGCGCGTTCTACAGCGCCTGTACCGGCCTCGGCCTGTCGGCGTACTCGGCCATCACCGCCTTCGGCGTCGTGGTCGCGGGCTTCATGTGGATCATCAAGCGCTGGCACGAGAACAACCTGCGCCGGTACCCCGAAGAAGTCGAGCACCTGCTGTCGATCGCACGCAGCGACAAGCACCACTGAGCGCCGTGCCGCCGAAGGCGCGGTCTTCTTCCACCCCCGAGGAGCACCGATGGCATCGATCTACGACTTCACCGCGCAGGCCATCGACGGCCACGCCATTTCGCTGGCGGACTACCGTGGCCGCGTGCTGCTGATCGTGAACACGGCCAGCCAGTGCGGGTTCACGCCGCAGTTCGCCGGGCTCGAAGCACTGCACCAGCGCTATGCGTCCGAGGGGTTGAGCATTCTCGGCTTTCCGTCGAACCAGTTCGGCGGACAGGACCCGGGCAGCAATGACGAGATCGGCGCCTTCTGCACCAAGAACTACGGCGTCAGCTTCCAGATGATGCAGAAGGTCGACGTCAAGGGCAGCGACGCGCTGCCGCTGTACCAGTGGCTCGTGCAGGAGAAGCCGGGCCTGCTCGGCAGCACCGTCATCAAGTGGAACTTCACCAAGTTCCTCATCGGCCGCGACGGACGGGTGATCGGGCGCTACGCCCCGCTGGACACGCCGGCGTCGCTCGCGAAGGACATCGAAGCGGCGCTGCGGGGCTGAACGTCGAGGCCGAGCTCGGCTACCGGATCGAATCGAAGGCCGTGGTCGGCCACCCGACGGCGAAGGAACGGGCCAGCGGTTCGTCCTGCGAGGCGCGGCCGGGCGCGGCCCAGTCCGAGGCGCACGCCAGGAGCGGGCGCCGGGCGGCGAGGAAGGCCGTGTGGCTGCGCGCGATGTGGTACCAGTCGCCGATGTCCTCGAGGTCGACCACGCCACGCACCCCCATCCCGACGAGGGCCGACAGCGAATAGTCCTTCCAGGACGCGCAGCTCGCGCGCGCCGTCTGCCGAAGGCGCTCGAGGGCGGTCCACACGGCCTCGCGGGACGCATAGCCCATCGTGAAGCCGAGCCGCAGCAGGTAGGCCGCCTGCTGCACATCCCACGCCACCATGTGGCAATGCGCGTCGCGCAGTTCGCCGGGCTTCACGACACGGGCGTGCATCGACAGAAAGGCCAGCACATCGCGCAGCGACCGGTAGGCCAGGCTGTCGACGGGCGCGCCGCTGCACCAGGCATCGAAGGCTTCGGCCTCTTCGGCGGACAGCGCCCCCAATCCACGGAGCCGTTCGGCCACCACCTTCTGGAAATCGCGCGCGGAATGAATGTTCCAGTACCGCGCGAGCAGTCGGCGGACACGCCGAGGCGACAGCCTGCTCGCGAGCTGGTTGAAGTCGTCGCGTTCGAGCAGCGCCAGGTTGGCGCCGAGCAGGAGCCCGAAGAGCTGATGCGGCGAGATCGCTTCGGTGGGCTCGAACGCGATGTCTCGAACCCACGTCGCATCGTTGCGGTCCATCCGGACGCCGACGATGATGCAAAGAAGCGCCAGCCAGATGACCAAGGCCACGATCCAGAAATCCATGGTCAGCTCACCGTGTCTGCAGGAGGTGCGCACCGGCCCCGCGGCAGCGCAGCTGCGTTGCGCAAGCCGTGCGGCATCGTCACGGGTACAGCACTTCCTTCGTCACGCTGACGCAACCGCCGGCAATCCGAATCAGGTAGATGTGATGGGTGGGGCTGAGGGCAATGACGGCGATCTGTTCGCCCAGACGCTCCAGTGCCTGGGTATGGCGAAGCTCCTCGAGCGCGACGTCCTGGCACGACTTGCGCCACACGTCGACCTTGTCGTAGCTCAGGTCGCAGCCGCCCCGTGCGGTCGGCGCAAAGGCCGCACTCACCAGGCTCGTCGTTGCCGCATCGTTGCGTTCGATCACCACGCCCAGCGTCGCGGCGTCCGGCGCCGCAGGATGGCTCATGGCGACCGCGGCATGGCTGCCGGCGGTGCCCGTCAACGCCGGTCCGAAGCGACGGGCCGCGTCGAGGCAAGTCTGCACGCCCGCGCGTCCGGCCAGGCGCGCCACCGTGCCGACCGACGGCGCCGCGGTGTCCTGCTGCTGACCGAAGGCGAGAGGCGTGGCGGCCATGACCATCGCGGCCAGGACGGCGACGACCACCCTGAACCCAGGGCGTCCGGATGGGGAGACAGGCATCGTTGAGACAAACATGAGAGAGGTCCGTCCCCTGACGGGTCAGGACACGCGCTGTGCGACCGCCATGGCGGCCGGCGAAGGAATGGCGACGGATTCCACGCCAACAGCCAGCGAATCAGCACCGCTGGAGTTGGCGTGGAAGTACAGCGTCGGCGTGACAGCAAAGGATGGCGGTACGCCCCAGCGTGGGTGTACCGTGGCGGCGACAGGGTGGACGGCGGCGCGGGGCACGGCAGACCACGACCGGGGATTCCCGATGTGCCCTCTCGATCCGTGCTGCGTCCCGTCCATGGCATGTACCGTTTGTGTTCTGAATAAATCCGCGCGACGTCTGCGCGTCTTGTGGCGCGGCTGACTTCCCTGATGGGGCCGGATGGTGTCGGGAAGAAAGGCGTCGCGGCAGCAATGGCGAGGTTTTGCGAGATTTCGGGCGCATTTCGCCCCGAAAATGCAAACTATTCGGCAACAAATGTTCAAGAATGCGTCCGGCGCATGTTCTCGGCGCCGGACACGGGGCATCGCGCGGATCGCGAGCGCACCGTGTCCGTACCCGTGCCGCGCGCCCTACCGGAGCCCCAGGACTTCGATCTCGACGCGGCGATCCGGCTGCAGGCAGGCGATCAGCGCGGGCGTCCGGGCGGTGCCGGTGCAGTGGGCCACCGGCTGCCGCTCGCCCTTGCCTTCGGCACGCACGCGCGCGGCATCGACGCCGTTCTGCACCAGCAACTGCCGCACGGTCTGCGCGCGAGCCAGTGACAGGGCGTCGTTGTAGGCCGCGGCGCCGAGCCGGTCGGTGTGGCCTGTGACGACGACCCGATCGAAGGTCTGCCCGCGCAGGTCGGCCGCGAGTTTCTCGACGCGCTGCCGGCCGCCCGGCAGCAGGTCGCCCTCCGCGCTGCGGTCGAAGCGGAACAGGCCGTCGGCCCCCAGCGTGGTCTTTGCGGGCACCACCGGCAGGGGCTGCACCACCGGCGCCGCCGGCTTGGCCGCGACCACCGCAGGCGCCAGCAGGTCCGCGCAGCCCGGCCCCTTCCAGTACATGCCGTTCGTCAGCACGTCGGCATTGAAGCGCGCCATGTACTGGCAGGTGATGTACGCCGGCCCCGGGCCGGTGCGGAAATGGAAGATGTAGTTCCACTCGCGCACACCGCCCAGGCCTTCGCTGAAATGCGGAAAGCTCAGCAGTTCGCGCACCTGGTCCTTGCCCATGCCGGTGCGCATGGCGCGCAGTGCCTCGAGGCTCGGGAAACTCCCTTGCTGCCACTTGGCCGAGGTCAGCGCCGGGAAGTCGGCCTCCTTCGGCGGTGCCGGGTTGTCCGCGGCCGCGCCTGCCTGCATCTCGGGCGTGATGGTGTGGCTCGGCGCGGCGCAACCGATGGTCACGACCGCCGCCACGCAGGCGGCGATGAGCGGGAGCGCGTAGCCGGCGACGGGTGCCTTGGCTTGAAGAAGCGTTTTCATGATGAATGCAGTCCCTTCGTGATCAGTTGAAAACCCATTCGGCGCCGACGGTGGCGCCCACCCCGGCGCGGCTGGTGGCGAGGCCGCCCGTCAGGCTCCAGGCGTTGTTGTCGGCCGTCCGGCGGAAGCTGATGCCCACCGCGCCTTCGCCCTTGAAGCTGCCGACGCCCAGGCGCATGACCGTCTTGCCCGGGACATAGCTCGCCGGCATCTGCAGCGCCATCGCCGAGGCGACGCCGGCGTAGGCGTTCCTGGCGACGCCGTCGATGCGGTTGTTGACCGAATCGATGCGGCTGTTCAGGTTGTTATTGACCGTGGTCAGCTGGTTCACGTTGACCGCGTCGGTGCCGGCCACGCCCGGTGCCACGTTGTGGATGCTGACGGGGCCGGTCGTGTTGTTGCCGCCCATGGTCACGCTGTTGTAGTTGACCGAGCCATCGACGTTGGTGACCGCGTCGTTGGCCTGTGTGCCGTCGGCCACGTTGATGATCTGGCGATAGCTGGTGGCGTTGCCGACGGACACGGCGCCGAGCAGCGTCTTGTCGGTGGTGTTGTAGGGCACGCTGATGCTGCCGCCTTCGGGCGTCAGGACAACCGGAATCTGGCCCTGCGTCGGCACGACCGCACGGTCGGACACCGAGCCGCTGCCCAGCGCCACGCCGTTGGCCACAGTCGCCATCGCCGTCGCACCCAGCGCGACGCTCGATGCGGCCAGGGCCTGGGCTTCGTCGCCGAAGGCCGCCGAGCTCAGGCCGGCAGCGTAGGCATTGGCGCCATAGGCCGCCGCATTGCCGCCGATCGCCCCGGCATTGAAGCCGGTCGCCGTGCCGCCGATGGCGCTGACGAAGCTGCCATTGCCGATCGCCGTCCCTTGGCCTGCAGTGCTCTGGGAGCCTGAGCCCATCGAAATCGCATTCTCGGCGCTCGCGGCCGAACCCGCGCCCAAGGCGAGTGCATTCTGCGCAGAGGCCACAGCCCCACTGCCGACGGCGACCGCATTGCCAGCCCCGCTGGCAGTTGCGCCGAGCCCCATGGCGACACCCGCATCGGCACTGGTCGATGCGTTCTTGCCTGCTGCGATCCCGTCAACGCCGGTGGCGCCGTCGTTGGCCTCGTTGCCGCCACCGACCGAATTGACGTGGTAGTACTTGGTCTTGTTCGCCGTGATGGTCGTGTTCAATTGATCGGCCACGCTGTACAGCTGGCTGCCGTTGACCGCGTCGAGACTGGTCGCCGTCACTTGGCCGTTGGCCACGTTCTGGATCTGGCGGGGTGCCGTGGCCGAGCCGACCGAAACGACATCGCCGGCCGCAGGGGCTGCACCGGCCGCCGCGTACGTGAAGGTCCGGCCGTTGATGACGTTGCTTGCCGTCGGCGTGGCAGCCGTCACCGTAGAAGCGTTGCCCAGCACCACGGCGCCATCGAGGCCCGCAGCAGCCGTCACGTTGTTGCCCATGACGAAAGCATTGTTCGCATTGACCGTGTTGTTGTTGCCGAAGGCATACGAGCCGTTGCCGTTCACCGTGTTCGGATCGCCGAAGGCACCGGCGTTGTTGCCATTGACGATGTTGCCGGTGCCCACGCTGATGGCTTGCTGACCGTTGGCCTGAGCGCCCTGACCGATGGCCACGGCGCTTGCGCTGCTGGCTACAGCGTTGGTGCCGATCGCAATGGCGTTCGTCGCCTTGGCGATGGCGGCGGTGCCTATGGCGACCGTGTTGTCGACGGCCAGCGTTCCGACAGTGGTGCCTGCCTGGTTGCAACCGTCCTTCACGCCAGGCTGCATGCAATTGACCGTTCCGCCCGGGGTGATGGCTCCGCTGCCTGCGCCCTTGCCGACCGCGACGTTGCCGCTGCCGGTGACGCCGACACCGGCGTTGGTGCCCAGCGCCGCGTTGTCGGCACCGCTGACAAGCTGGCCGGCACCCGCGCCCACGGCGCTGTTGAAGACGCCGTTCATGGTCCAGCCTTCACCCGTGGTGAGTTGGTAGGTCTTGCCGCCATCGGTCACACCATTGCCTGCGACATTGCCGAGCGCAGTGTTGCCGCTGCTCGCTGCGTTCTGACCGGCGCGGTAGCCCACGGCGGTGTTGTCGTTGCCGCCCGCTGCGCCGTTGTAGTTTTGGCCGGCACGTGTGCCGATACTGGTGTTGCGATCACCCGTGATGCTCTGACCGCTGAAGCTCCCCACGCTGGTGTTCAAGTCGCCCGTGGTGCCCGTGCCCGCCCCATAGCCGCCGAGCAGCGTGTTGGAGTTGCCCGTGACGCCCTCGCCCGACTTGTAGCCAACCACCGCGTTGTACTGACCCGTCAGATTCGTGCCCGCGCCGTTGCCGATCACCGTGATGTAGGCGCCGTTCATGTTCTGACCGGCGTTGTTGCCGATGACGATGATGTCGGAGCCCGTCGTCCCGGCGCCTGCCGACCCGCCGATGGCCGTCATGCTGGTGCCGCTGGCTTCGGCGTTGTTGCCCAACGCAATGGCAGATGCACCGGTTGCTGTCGCACCCAGCGTGCCGCCTGTCGTCTGCACGACATCACCTGCCATCGCAGCCGTGCTGCCCAGCGCCAGCACCGTGGTCACGTTCGTGATCTGGCGGTAGCTCGTGGCGTTGCCCACCGACACGGCACCCAGCAGCGTCCTGTCGGTCGTGTTGTAGGTGATGAGCGAACTGCCGGCGGGGATGGTGCCCTGGCTGCCGGCAATGGCGCGGTCGGAGACCGCGCTCGAACCCAGCGCGACACCACCTTCAACCGAGGAGTTGGCTTCGAAACCTTGTGCCACGCTGTAGAGTGCACTGGCAACAGCCCCGCTACCGACGGCCACGGAGCTTTCACCCGACGCCGTCGACTGCCGGCCCAAGGCCGTGGCACGGTAGGCTGATGCCACCGAATTGACACCGAGCGCAGTCGCGCTGGTTTCCGACGCGGTGGCGTTGTAGCCCAGCGCAGTGGCATAGGCAGTACCGGTTGCCTTGGAGATCATGCCGAGGGCCACGTTGTACGCGCCGGTCGACGAAGAGGCGTCACCGATCGTGATGGCGCCATTGCCCGCTGAATTCGAGGCAAAGCCGATGGCGATGCCGAGCCGGACCGAGGCCGTCCCGCCGATCGCGATGGTGTTCTGTGCCAGCGATTGCGCGTTGTGGCCGATGGCCACCAAGCCACCGTTGCTGGCAACGGCATTGGCGCCGATGGCAACACTGTTGCCCGTAGAAGCCGTGGCGCCCAGACCGGCGGCGTAACTGGCATCGCCCGAGGCCGTGGCATTCGGCCCCACCGCAATGGAATTCGCACCCGTGGCACCGGAGTTCGCCAACGTCGAGTTGCCCACCGCCGTCGAGTTGACGTGGAAGTACGGCGTCTCGTCCACGCTGATCCACTGCCCGCCCTTCCAGACCGCCATGCCGGCCTGCAGGCCATTCACGCCGGTGGTGGCGTTCGTGTTGTAGACCATCATCCCCTCCACCGGCTGGTTGCCGTTGAGGGTCCAGGTCGCCCGGTCCGTCAGTGCCACGCGCGGCATGGACACGCCGCGGTTGGTGCTCTCGAGCTCGAGCAAGGAGCCCGGATTGATGGTGGTCGGGTTGTCGCCGATCTTCACCTGAGCCTGCGCCACGCCGCCGACCAGCAGCAGGACGGCCGCGCCGACGGCAGCCCTCGATGCGCCCTTGCGGCGACCGCCGCCGATTTCCGGTACTGCCACCCAGGCGCCCAGCACCTCGTTCCAAATCGACCGATAAGTTTTATTCACGATCTCGCCCCTTTGTTTCCATTCCGATTGAAGGCCTTGGCGCAACGTCGTTCGGTTGCTTTGGGCCCGACTCCCTGATCGAGGGCGGATGGTGTCGAGGCAGATACGAGAGCGGCAGAAAGCGCGAGTTTTTGCGAGATTTGCTGTCAATTCCGGTCAGAAACTGTTATCTAATTGGCTAAACAGCGACCAGAAGTTACAATTTGGGAGCCGTCCGTTCGTCGAAGATGCTGCAAAAAATTCGCGATAAGCCTCAGATTCGGCGACATTTACCGCAGAACTCTTGGCATGTAGGACATTCGGAAGATGCGTATCGCCGTACTCGAAGACGACACCCACCAGCGGGTGCATGTGATCAGGGCTCTCAACCAGCAGATGGCATTGCCGGAGGAGCACATCACGATCGTCCCCTTCGACAAGGGCGAAGCGCTGCGACGGGCGCTGCGGCTCGACACCTTCGACCTGCTGATCCTCGACTGGACGGTGCCCGACCTCGATGGCATCGACCTGCTCCGCTGGCTGCGCGATTACCAGAAGGACGAGACCCCGGTGCTGATGCTCAGCGTGCACGGCTCCGAGCGGCAGATCGCCGAAGCGCTCGACGAGGGGGCGAACGACTACGTGGTCAAGCCCTTTCGCACGCTCGAGCTGTGCGCCCGTGTGCGAAGACTGCTCAAGCAGCACCATGACACGGCGCAGGCGAATGCGGCCACACAGACGCCCTTGCAGGAACGCTATGGCGCATGGCTGTTCGACCGCGGCCTGCTGGTGGTGGAGATTGCTTCGCCCTCGGGCGGGATGGCGCAGCGCTGCGAGGTCACCGACCGCGAATTCCGCATGGCACTGGCCTTGTTCCGGCACATCGGCCAGCCGGTGTCGCGCTCCTACCTGCTCGAGCAGGGCAGCCAGCGCAGCGACGCCTTGTCTTCACGCGCCCTCGACAGTCACATCTACCGATTGCGCAACAAGCTCGGTCTTCATCCGGTGAACGGCATCCAACTGCAGACGGTGTACGGCCAGGGCTATCGGCTCGAGTGGGTCCGCCCGGATGTGGCGCCGGCCGAATCCTGAGACGACGCGCCGTCCCCGAAGCCGCCGACCGATGCGCCGCCGTTTCCTGATCGAGTGGCTGCTCATCGCCGCGCTGTTGCCCCTGGTCCTGCTGTGGGTCAACGATCGCCCCGGCCTGGACGACATCAACCGCCTGCTCTACGACCGGGTTCTGCGGACGGACGAGCGCGCAGCGCCCTCGCCCGAGATCGTGATCATCGGCATCGACGAGCGCAGCATCGAGGCGCTCGGCCCCTGGCCCTGGTCCCGCACGATGCATGCGCGGCTGCTGGAACAGCTGGCGCCGCATGCGCCGCGCAGCGTGCTGTTCAACGTGTTCTTCGACACACCCGGCCCCCCGGAGGACGATGCCGCGCTCGCCGCCGCGATGACCAAGCTGCCGGTCTACCTGCCGCTGAACTTCGGTGCGATGCCGGCCGGCGCGCCCTCGCCGGTCGGCTACGGCGCGCCCGTTCCGGTCCTGGCGGCGGCAGCGCACGGGATCGGCCATGTCAACGCAAACGCCGACCGCGACGACCGGGTGCGCACGCTGTTTCGCTACGAAGGTACGCCGGCACGATTGGCGCCGTATGTCGGGGTGCTGATCGCATCCGGCGCGGCGGATGCGGCGCCGGCACGGCCGAGCTTCGAACCCAACGGCCAGTGGACACGACTGTCGCGCTTCGGGTTCCGGCTGGCCGGGCCGGCGGGCAGCTACCGCACGGTGTCCTATGTGGACGTGCTCCTGGGCACGGTGCCGCCGGAGACCTTTCGCGGGAAGAACGTGCTGGTGGGCGCGGTGGAGGATTCGCGGCTCGGCGATCAGCTGGCGGTGACGGGCATGGGGGTGCGGGGCACCGCCCTGCCTGGGGTGGAGGTGCACGCCAACGCGCTCGACGTGCTGATGCAGGGCCGCACCATCGAATTCCCGGACACGCTCACGGTGTGGCTCTGGATCGCGCTGCCGCTGTGGACGGCGCTGACCTTCTTTCTCGTGTTCGCGCGGTATGCGGCGGTCGGTGCGCTGTTGCTCGGCGCGGTGACGGCCGGCCTGGGCATCGTCGCCCTGCACGAGGCCCGCACGGCGCTGCCCATCGCCACGCCGCTCGCCGGCATCGCGTCCGCCTATGTGATGTGGAGCTGGCGGCGCCTGGCGGCGCTGATGCAGTTCTTCCGCCAGCGCGTCGACGCCCTGAACGCCGTGCCCGCCGGTGCGTTCGAGCCGGCGCCGGCGGCCCGGCCGGTGGCCATGGATTCGGTCGAGCAGCGCACCCATTCGCTCGATCGCGCCATCGATCGTCTGGTGATGCTGCAGTCGACGCTCAGCGACAGCCTGGCGCTGATGCCGGTCGCGGTGCTGATCTGCCGGGGCGATGGCCTGATCGGCCAGGCCAACGCCGCCGCCTGTGCACTGCTGACGCCCACCACCTGGGGGCGGGTGCGGCCCGAAGGCCAGGGCGATACGCTGGCCGGACGCCAGCTCTTCAGTCTGCTGGCGCCCCTGCAACGGCTCGAAATCGTCGACGGCCCGCCCGACGCCACGTCGGCGCTGCCTTCGCTGTGGCGCGAGGCCGCGACCGGCGAATACATGACGGGGACCGGCTCGGTGTTCCGCGCCCAGGCGGTGTGCATCGGCAAGGGCGAAGCGGGCCCGGCGTCGGAACGCTGGATCGTGGTGCTGCGCGACCTCACCCGCGAGCGCCAGGCCGAGCGCGAACGCGCCGCGCTATTCTCGTTCTTCTCGCACGACCTGCGCGCGCCGCAGGTGTCGATCCTGAGCCTGCTCGAGCTGCATGCCGCGGGCGATTCGGCGCTGGCCGCCCGGGACCTGAACGCCGCCGTGGCGCGCGAAGCCCAGCGCACCCTCACGATGGCGGACAGCTTCATGACGATGCTCGAGGCCGAGTCGACCGACTACCGCATCGTCGCCGTGTCCGTCGCGAGCGTGACCATGGACGCCCTCGACGCCGTGTGGGCCTACGCCCAGAAGGGCGGAGTCACGATCGTGGAGCGGCTGCACGATGACGACGCCTTCGTGCTGGCCGATGGCGCCCTGCTGATGCGCGCCATCCGCAACCTGCTCGACAACGCAATCCGCCACAGCGCGCCCGGCAGCCGGATCCACGTCTGCGTGGCCACCCATCCGTCGGCGGACGCGCAGTCTTCCGAGGTGCTGCTATCGATCCGCGACGAGGGGGCCGGCATGGACAGCGACCGCCTGTCCCGCGTGCGCGAAGCAGGGGTCCGGCGCACCGGCACCGGCCAGGCGCACGGCTGGGGCCTGGGGCTCGCGGTGGTCAACACCGTGGTGGCGCGCCACGGCGGCTGGATCGACGTGACCAGCAGCCCCGGCGCGGGCACGCAGTTCACGATCGGGCTGCCGCAGTGCGCGCCCGAGACGGCGACGCCGGGCTAGAAGCGGAAGTCGAGCGTCTTGGGCGCGCCGCCCACGGTCACCGTCTGGCGCTTGCGCACGCCTTCGCTGGCCGCTTCCACCGTGTAGTTGCCCGCGGGCAGATTCAGCAGACACACGGGCCCGCCCGCGCGCAAGCTGACCGGTGGCCCCGCCGCGCCGGTCAGCGTCACCGCCACGTCCGCCAGGTAGGCACCGTCGGCGCGCGCAAACAGCAGCGAGAGCGGATGCGACTTCATCGCCGCGCGCATGGCGGTGGACTCGTCCACGCCGATCCCGCCGCAGGCATAGCGGACCGGACCTTCGCTGCGCATTTCGGGCACGGCGCCTTGCGCCTGCACCAGCGTGAGCGCGCTCGCCCCGACACAGGCCAGCGCGACACATGATTGAACGACCAGCAAACGGCGGGGTGACATGTGCGGAACTCCTCGGATTTGGACAGGCAGTGAGCGTGCCGCACCGTCTGGCCCGCGCGCGTCGGCCGATGACGCCGCCCGCTGTGCGATCAGGCCGGCGTCAGCGCCGCATCCAGCAGCTCGACCCAGTGCCGCACCGGTGTCTCGCTGCCACTCTGCAGGTGCGTGATGCAGCCGATGTTGGCCGACACGATGGTCGTCGGCTGCAACTGGTTCAGGTGCCCCAGCTTGCGGTCGCGCAGGGGGTAGGCCAGCTCGGGCTGCAGCACCGAGTAGGTCCCGGCCGAGCCGCAGCACAGGTGCGCTTCGCTCTTGGCGACCTGCATGTCGAAGCCCAGCGCACGCAGGTTCACCTCGACGCCGCCGCGCAGCTTCTGGCCGTGCTGCAGCGTGCACGGCGGGTGGTAGGCGACCACGCCGGCCGGCGCCCTGACGCGCGGCTTGAGCATGGGCACCAGGTCCGGCAGCAGCTCGCTCAGGTCGCGCGTCAGTTCGCTGATGCGCCGGGCCTTCAGCGCGTAGGCCGGGTCGTCCTTGAAGAGGTGGCCGTAGTCGCGCACCGTGACGCCGCAGCCGGAGGCATTCATGACGATGGCTTCCACATCGTCACGCTCGGCGTGCGGCCACCACGCATCGATGTTGGCGCGCATGTGCGCCTTGCCGCCTTCGTGGTCGTTGAGGTGGAACTTCACGGCACCGCAGCAGCCGGCCTCGGGCGCGATCACGGTCTGGATGCCGGCGGCATCGAGCACGCGCGCGGTCGCGCTGTTGATGTTGGGCATCATCGACGGCTGCACGCAGCCGGCAAGCATCAGCACCTTGCGGGCATGCGTGCGCGTCGGCCAGGTGCCGGCGTCTTGCCGGGCCGGCACCTTGGCGCGCAGCGTCTCGGGCAACAAGCCGCGCACCGACTGGCCCAGCTTCATCGCCGGCGCGAAGAGCGGCGAGGTCAGCCCTTCCTTCAGCAGCCAGCGCGTGGCCGATTCCATCGCCGGTCGCGGCACCTTCTCGTCGACGATCCTGCGGCCGATGTCGACCAGATGGCCGTACTGCACGCCGCTCGGGCAGGTGGTCTCGCAGTTGCGGCAGGTCAGGCAGCGGTCGAGGTGCAGCTGGGTGGCACGCGTCGGCGGCTGGCCCTCGAGCACCTGCTTCATCAGGTAGATGCGGCCGCGCGGACCGTCGAGCTCGTCGCCGAGCAGCTGGTAGGTCGGGCAGGTGGCGGTGCAGAAGCCGCAGTGCACGCACTTGCGCAGGATGGCTTCGGCTTCGCGGCCATCCGCCGTGCCCTGGAATTCGGGGGCCAGTTGGGTTTGCATCGTGGGGTGTCTCGTTCTGCAGCGATTGTGAGCGCCCTACGGGCCGGAGGGTGGCGCGCGTCGTCCGAAGCGCCGCGCGGCCGAGCCGAGCAGCAGTTGCAGGTAGGTCGAGCGCCGCAGGTCCCGCCGGAAGGGCGGCAGCGACAGCGCCAGCAACAGCGCGGCCAGCGGCACGACCCAGACGAAGCCGATGTACTTGAACCCGGCGGCGCCGACGAGGCCGCCGACGATGAACATGCCGAGCAGCCCGCCGTAGAAACGCAGGGCGACGCGGTTGGCCCGCACCCGCTGTTCGGGGGGCGTCAGACGATGGTTGCGATAAAAGAGCCGCCCGAGCTCCAGGCCCAGGTCGGTGACGTGGCCCGTCATGTGCGTGGTGCGCATCTTGCCGTGCGACATGGCGGAGCTCAGCGCGTTCTGCAGGCCCATGATGTACGACAGCAGCAGCACCGTGAGCGGTACCGCGAAGGGCGTCGGCCAGGTGAGCGTGATGGCGCCGAGCAGCCCGAAGACCAGCAGCAGCGCCGCCTCGAGCATCAGCGGTATCGCGAACGCGCTGCGCAGATGGTGACGCTGGGCCCAATGCACGATCACGGCCGTCGTGGCCGCACCGGCGATGAAGGCCAGCAGCGCACCCAGCGCGCCGAGCACCAGCGGCACGTTGCCCAGCACCAGCCCGTCGGCCACCTGCGAGGCGAAGCCCGACATGTGGGAGGTGTACATGTGCACCACCAGCAGGCCGCCGGCATTCACGGCACCGGCATTGAAGGCGAGCAGCAGGCCGAAGATCCGGTCGACCGAGGCGGTCCGATGCTGACCGGTGAGATGGAGCAGGCGGCGCATGGCGGTGGTGTCGGGCTCCGGCTAGCCGAGCGCGGTCTCGGCGCGGTAGAGACGCCCGCGGTTGAAGATGCCGGCCGGGTCGAACTCGCGCTGCAGCGCGTGGTGGATGCGTGCGAGCGGCGGCGCGAGCGCATCGAAGCGCGGCACCGCCGGGTCGTGCCGCGCTGCGCGGAACAGCGTCGCGTGGCCGCCGGCCGCCCGTGCCGCCTCGCGCAATCGGGCGCCCTCGCCGGGCGCCGCAAAATACCAGCGCTGGCCGCCGTGCCACTCGACGAGCGGCTCGCTGCCCAGCGCGAGCACCGGCGCGGTCTGCGGCACCGAGAGGCGCCAGAGGTCCCGGCCTGCCGGCGCGTCGGCGAACCACGGCAATCGCTGGTCGCGGCAGGCGTCCCAGTCGGCCCGGACGTCGCCCTGCCGCTCCCCGCCCAGATGCGCGCAGGCGGCTTCGACCGCCGCCACCGCACCGCGCAGGCGCAGGTACAGCACGCCGTCGCCGGCTTCGGGCACCCAGCAGCTCGCGTTGAGCGGCAGCGGCCGACCGCCCCAGCCGTTGAGCAGTTCGAGCGCCTCGGCCTGCCCGCAGGCGAAACGCAGCGTGGCCTCGGCCGGTGGCACCGGCAGTACCTTGAGGCTCACCTCGGTGATCAACCCCAGCACGCCGAGCGAACCGGCCAGCACGCGCGAGACGTCGTAGCCGGCGACGTTCTTCATCACCTGCCCGCCGAAGCTGAGCAGGTCGCCGCGTCCGTTGAGCAGCGTCGCGCCCAGCACGTAGTCGCGCACGGCACCGACGCTGGCGCGCGCGGGCCCCGACAGGCCGGCGGCGACCATGCCGCCCACCGTGCCGCCCCCGCTGCCGGCATCGCTGCCAGGTGTGGCGAAGTGCGGCGGCTCGAAGGGCAGGCATTGGCCCTTCTCGGCCAGCACGGCTTCGAGTTCGGCCAGCGGTGTGCCGGCCTGCGCCGTCACCACCAGTTCGCTCGGCTCGTAGCTGGTGATGCCGGCCAGCGCCCGGGTGTCGAGCACCTCGCCATCGACCGGCTCGCCGTAGAAGTCCTTGGTGCCGCCGCCACGGATGCGCAGCGGCGTGCCGGCAGCGGTGGTGGCGCGGATGCGCGCCGCGATGGCGTGAAGCTCGGGGTTCATGCGGTCGATGGTACTGCCGCGGTGCCCGCCACTGGTGCGCATCAATCCTCGAAGAAGTTCACCGGCAGGCCGGCCGTCGCCACGCGGGTGCTGAGCACGCTGCCGGAATGGGGCAGGCGCGCGCGCTCGGCGTCGCTGCGGCCCTTGGCCGCGGTGGTGACGAAGAGCGTGCGCAGGTCGGCCCCGCCGAAGCAGGGCATCGTCGGGCACTGCGCAGGCAGGGACAGCGCTTCCACCGGCTCGCCGGATGGCGCGAAGCGCAGCACCTGGGCGCCCTCGAACATCGCCACCCAATAGTGGCCGTCGGCCGACACGGTGGCGCCGTCGGGGCGGCCGTCGTAGGGCAAGCCGGACTCGGGCGTCCATCCCGCGGGCTTGGCGTCGAAACGGGTGAAGACGCGTTCGCCCGACAGCGTGTTGGCGCCCGCGTCCCACGCCCAGGCGCGCACCGCGTGCGAGGCGGTGTCGGCCCAGTAGAGCGTGCGGGCGTCGATCGAGAAAGCCAGCCCATTGGCGGTCGTGGCCTCGTTCGCCATTGGCGTGAAGACGGGCGACCGGCCGCCGCGTGCATCGAGGCAAAAAAGCGCCGCGTTGGCGCGGTCCTTGGCTTCGTTGATCGTGCCGGCCCAGAAACGGCCCAGCACGTCGCACTTGCCGTCGTTGAAGCGCATGGTCCGCGTGTCGTGCTCGGCGCGCACCAGCAACTGCAGCGCGCCTCCCCATTCGCGGGCGCGGTAGATGCCGTCGCGCAGCGCCAGCACCAGGCCGCCGCTGCGCGCAGGGGCCATGCAACCGGGCTCGCTCGGCAATGGCCAGCGCTCGATGCGCATCGCGCCGCCATCGCCGCGGGTGCGCAGCACGGTGCGCGCCACGATGTCCAGCCAGTAGAGCGCCTGTTCGTCCGGATGCCAGAACGGCGATTCGCCGAGCTGGCACACGCTGTCGTCGAGGGGGGTCCAGTTCATGGGGCCATTGTCGGTCGCGGCCGCAGCCCAGCCCGCGCGCGGAGGACAAAAAAAAGCCCGCGGTGCCGAAGCACTGCGGGCTGAACATCCAAAGGAGACTCTCGCTGAAAACTCGTTCGTCTATTCGTTCTTTCATCCCTGCCAGGAACACCGCGGAACCGGCTTTGCCGGGCCGCTGGTGTTGCCCCCTTGAGGGGGAAGGGCCAGGCGACACGCAGTGCGCCAGGCCCTCCGGGGGTGTTACCTGTTGTAGGCGGTTTCGCCGTGGGCGGAGATGTCGAGGCCTTCGCGCTCTTCTTCTTCCGTCACGCGCAGGCCGACGGTGAGATCGGCGATCTTGAAGGCGATGAAGGCCACCACGCCCGACCACACGATGGTCAGCAGCACGGCCTTGAGCTGGATCCAGACCTGTGCGCCGATGCCGTTGGAGGTGACCGAAGCCGTGACCCAGTCACCGACCAGGCCTGGGCCGCCGAGGGCCTGCGTGTTGAACACGCCGGTCAGCAGCGCGCCGACGATACCGCCGACACCGTGCACGCCGAACACGTCGAGCGAGTCGTCCGCACCCAGCAGCTTCTTCAGGCCGTTCACGCCCCACAGGCAGGCGAAGCCAGCGATGAAGCCCATGATGATCGCGCCCATCAGGCCGACGTTGCCGGCAGCCGGGGTGATGGCCACGAGGCCGGCGACGGCACCCGACGCTGCGCCCAGCATCGACGCCTTGCCGCGCATCATCGCTTCACCGATGCACCATGCGAGCACCGCAGCGGCGGTGGCCGAGAAGGTGTTCATGAAGGCGAGCACGGCGCTGGTGCCGGCTTCCAGAGCCGAACCGGCGTTGAAACCGAACCAGCCCACCCACAGCAGCGAGGCACCGACCATCGTCAGCGTCAGCGAATGCGGCGTGAAGGCTTCCTTGCCGTAGCCGATGCGCTTGCCGATCACGTAAGCACCCACCAGGCCGGCGACGGCTGCGTTGATGTGCACGACGGTACCGCCGGCGAAGTCGAGCGCACCCCATTGCCAGATCAGACCGGCCTTGGCGTTCATCTCGTCCACGACGCCGGCAGCGGTGTAGGCGTCAGGACCCATCCAGAACCACACCATGTGCGCCAGCGGCGCGTAGCTGAAGGTGAACCAGATGACCATGAACACCAGCACGCCCGAGAACTTGGCGCGTTCGGCGAAGGCGCCGACGATCAGGCAGCAGGTGATGCCGGCGAAGGTGGCCTGGAAGGCGGCGAACAGCAGCTCGGGGATGTAGACGCCCTTGCTGAAGGTCGCGCCCGGCGCGAAGGTGCCGGTGGCCGCATCGAAGATGCCCTTCATGAAGAGCCGGTCGAAGCCGCCGATGAAGGCATTCCCCTCGGTGAACGCCAGGCTGTAGCCGTAGATGAGCCAGAGCACCACGATCATGGAGAAGGTGACCATCACCTGCATCAGCACCGACAGCATGTTCTTGCTGCGGACCAGGCCGCCGTAGAACAGCGCGAGACCGGGGATGGTCATCATGATGACGAGCAGCGTGGACAGCATCATCCAGCTGGTGTCGCCCTTGTTGAACGACGGGGCCGCAGCGGCCGGCGCTGCAGCTTCGGCAGCCGGGGCAGCAGCAGCAGGGGCTGCGGCCGGGGCCGGCGCGGCCGCTGGCGTCGCGGCAGCGGGTGCGGAGGCAGACGTTGCGCCGGCTTCCTGTGCGTTCGGCGTGGGTGTCTGTGCGAAACCGGTCACCCCGGCCGTGAGCACGCTCAGGCCGAGCGCGAGTGAGACAAGCAGTTTTTTCATGTCGATGGTTCTTTCGTGCCTCGATGCGGGTCAGAGTGCCTCGCGGCCGGTTTCACCGGTGCGGATGCGCACCACTTGTTCCAGGTTGTAGACAAAGATCTTCCCGTCGCCGATCTTGCCGGTGCGGGCAGCGCCCTCGACCGCCTCGATCACGCGCTCGACCAGTTCGTCGGCCACGGCCGCTTCGATCTTGACCTTCGGCAGGAAGTCGACCACGTACTCCGCGCCGCGGTAGAGCTCGGTGTGGCCCTTCTGGCGACCGAAACCCTTGACTTCCGTCACGGTGATCCCCTGGACACCGATCGTCGACAGTGCCTCGCGGACCTCGTCGAGCTTGAATGGTTTGATGATGGCTGTGACCAGCTTCATGGCGTTTCTCCTAGAGATGAAATGGGTCGGCGCGGCAGCATGGGCCGCGCCTTTGTTCTTTACAGCGTCTTGCTCAGCGTGACGATGGCGCGCGCCTTGTTCACGAAGCCGAAGTAGTCCTTCTTGTTCGCGCCCTGCACGCCGCCATACAGCGCCACGCCGCTGCCGAAGTCATACGACACGCCCAGTGCGTAGTCAACGTAGTTCGGGATCTTCGCGCCGCTGAGCTCGGTGTAGTCCTTGATGCCGCCGTTGAAGCGCGTGTAGCCCACGGCTGCCTTCAGCGTCAGCGAGGGCGCGACTTCCTGGGCGAACGCCAGGTTCAGGTAGCCGGTGTTACGGCCCTTGTAGCCCGAACCCGAGCTCTCTTGGGCCCAGCCGAAGTAGTCCTTGGAGATCGTGTGCGAGTACTTCAGGGTCAGCGGACCGTAGGTACCGGCACCGTACAGCTCGGTGGTGTCGCCCTGCTTGGCACCCGGGTAGATGTAGGTCAACGCGCCCACGTCCCAGGCCACGCCACCGGCGGTGAACTTGTAGCCGCCGTACAGGTCGCTCTCGATGCTGTTGCCCGGCAGCCAGTTGACGCTGGAGTTCCAGTTGCCGACGTACCAGCCCGTTTCGCCGAAGGCGTAGTCGAAGCCGCCCTGGATCGCCGGCTTGAAGGCGCGGGTGCGGCCCGTGTCCTGGTCCTGCCCACGGAACTTGTAGTTGCTCGTGAGTGCCACGTTGGCCGTCAGTTGCGCGCTCGCGAACATCGGCAGGGTGGCGAGGGCGACCACGGCCAAGGCCTGGGCAGTTTTACGGTGCATCATCGATTTGGCTCCTGTGCAGGATTTGAAGGTAGGGGGAAACCTGTCAAAGCAGGGAGCGTGCCAAACTGCACGGGTCCAGGGCGCGAGGCCGACAGAAGAAGGACTGTCACGGCTTGAAACATGGCGAAAATTGTTTCACCGCCAAGAGGTGCACCAATCTGAGCGCTGTCGCTCCAGACGTACAAGATCGCACCACATTGGTGAAAGGGAGAGAAATGAGTCTGTCTTTGGTGCAAAGCCGCGCCCTGCTTGGGCTCGACGCGGCTGCTGTCACGGTCGAGGTGCATCTGGCCAACGGTTTGCCGAGCTTCACGCTCGTGGGGCTGGCCGACGTCGAGGTCAAAGAGGCCCGCGAACGCGTGCGCTCGGCCATCCAGAACGCCGGGCTGGAATTCCCGACCAACAAGAAGATCGTGGTGAACCTCGCGCCGGCCGACCTGCCCAAGGATTCCGGCCGATTCGACCTACCGATCGCTCTGGGGATCCTGGCCGCCAGTGGCCAGATCGAGGGCCACAGACTGGCCGGCCACGAGTTCGCAGGTGAGCTCTCACTCTCGGGACATCTTCGGCCGGTGCGTGGTGCGCTCGCCATGGCGCTGGCGCTGCACACCGGTGGGGTGGCCACACGCCTGGTGCTGCCGGCCGACAGTGCCCAGGAGGCGGCGCTCGTGCCCGACGCGGTGGTCTATGGCGCGCAGCACCTGCTCGACGTGGTCGGCCAGTTCCTGCACCAGCCGGCGGGTGGGCCCGAAGCGCCGCCGGCCGCAGGCTGGGCCCGTGTGGCGCCCAGCCCGGCCACGGCCGCCACGGCCTACGCCGACTTCGCCGACGTGAAGGGCCACGCCGGCATCAAGCGCGCGCTGGAAATCGCGGCGACCGGCCAGCACGGCCTGCTGATGGTCGGCCCGCCAGGCTCGGGCAAGTCGATGCTGGCCCAGCGTTTTGCCGGGCTGCTCCCGCCGATGACGGTCGAGGAAGCCCTCGAGAGCGCCGCCATCGCCAGCCTCGGCGGACGTTTCACGCTCGACACGTGGATGCGCCGGCCGACGGCATCGCCGCACCACACCGCCAGCGCGGTGGCGCTGGTCGGAGGCGGCTCGCCGCCGCGGCCCGGCGAGATCTCGCTGGCGCATCAGGGGGTGCTCTTCCTCGACGAATTTCCCGAGTTCGCCCGGGCCGCCCTCGAAGCCCTGCGCGAGCCGCTCGAGACCGGCACGATCACCATCTCGCGCGCGGCGCGCCGGGCCGAGTTCCCCGCGCGCTTTCAGCTCGTCGCGGCCATGAACCCCTGCCCCTGCGGCCATCTTGGCTCCGCGCTCAAGGCCTGCCGCTGCACGCCCGAGCAGGTGGCGCGCTACCAGGGCAAGCTCAGCGGCCCGCTGCTCGACCGCATCGACCTGCACGTCGAGGTGCCGGCGATCGCGCCGCGGCAGCTACTCGATGCCGCGCCGGGCGAATCGACCGCCGACATCCGTGCGCGCGTGGTCGCCGCGCGTGCACGCGCCATCGCGCGCCAGGGCACGCCGAACCAGGCGCTGGCGGGCGCGGCGATCGACCGCCACGCCGCACTGGAACCGGCCGCGCTCGGCTTCCTGCACACCGCGGCCGCGCGGCTGGGCTGGTCGGCACGCAGCACGCACCGGGCCCTCAAGGTGGCACGCACCATTGCCGACCTGGCCGCAACCGAAACCGTGCAGCAGGTGCACGTGGCCGAGGCGGTGCAGTACCGGCGCGCGCTGCGCTGAACGACCCGCGCCGGGTGCCCGGCCACTGTTGGCTTTTCGGCGAACACTGCGTTAGAAAAGCCGGCGAGCGCATCGCGACCGGCTGCGCGACCATCGCGTCATGGCGGCGCACCCCCGCGCGGTCAACCACCTCTGCAGGAGAAAACCATGAGCACCCCCCTCGACCGCAAGATCGCCTTCATCACCGGCGGCAACCGCGGCATCGGCTTCGAAACCGCGCGCCAGCTCGGCGCCCTCGGCATCCTGCCGGTGATCGGCGCCCGCAGCGCCGAGGCCGGCCGCGACGCCGTCGCCCAGTTGCGCGAGGAAGGCATCGAGGCCGAATCGATCGTCTTCGACGTGACCGACGATGCCGACCACCGCCGCGCCTTCGATTTCTTCCAGAAGAAGGCCGGCCGCCTCGACATCCTGATCAACAACGCCGGCGTGTACCTCGAAGGCGAGCCCGGCGGCGCACAGCGCTACCTGCCCTCGACGGTGCCCGACAAGGTGCTGCGCGCGACCTTCGACGCCAACCTGTTCGCGCCCATCGCGGTCACGCAGGCGCTGCTGCCGCTGCTGCGCCTGGCGCCGGCCGGCCGCATCGTCAACCTGTCGAGCATCCTCGGTTCGCTGACGCTGCACAGCGACCCCACGTCGCCCATCTACGACGCCAAGGCGACCGCCTACGACGCCTCGAAGACGGCGCTGAATGCCTACACGGTGCACCTGGCCTACGAACTCAAGGGCAGCAGCACCAAGGTCAATTCGGCCCACCCCGGCTGGGTGCAGACCGCCATGGGCGGCAGCAATGCGCCGATGAACGTGGCCGACGGTGCGAAGACGAGCGTGCAACTCGCCACGCTGCCGGCCGACGGCCCCAGCGGCGGCTTCTTCCACCTGGGCGAGCCGCTGCCCTGGTAAGGCTCAGAGCAGCCCGCGGTGCGCCAAGTTGCGCATCAGCGCGGTGATGCCGAAGCGCCAGCGCGGCGCCTGGTCGGCGTGCACCACGCGGTTGACCAGCGCGCCGAGTTCCGGGGCCCAGATGCGCACCTGGTCGCCCACGACGTGGGTGAAGCCCTGGCCGGGGCCATGGCGGTCTTGCGTAGGCGCAAACATGGTGCCGAGGAAGAGCATCAGCCCGTCGGGGTAATCGTGGTGCTGGTTGATGGCCTGGCCCACCAGGTCGAGCGGATCGCGGCTGATCTTCGCGAGTGAGCTAGAGCCTTCGAGCGTGAAGCCTTCCGGCCCCATGACCTGCAGGCCGACCGTGATGCGCCGCACGTCGTCGATGCCGAAGCCGCCGTCGAACAGGCGGATGAAGGGGCCGATGGCGCAGGACGCGTTGTTGTCCTTGGCCTTGCCCAGCAGCAGCGCGCTGCGGCCCTCGAAGTCGCGCAGGTTCACGTCGTTGCCCAGCGCCGCGCCCAGCGTCTGGCCGCGGCTGTTCACCGCCAGCACCACCTCCGGCTCGGGGTTGTTCCACACCGAGCCCGAATGGATGCCCACGTCGGCGCCCGTGCCCACGGCCGACAGCACCGGCGCCTTGGTGAAGATCTCCGCATCGGGCCCGATGCCGACCTCCAGGTACTGCGACCACGCGCCCTGCGCGATCAGTACTTCCTTGACGCGCGCCGCCTCGGGCGAGCCCGGCACGATGTCCGCGAGGTTGTCGCCGAGCACGTCGCCGATGGCCTGACGCGTGGCCTCGGCGCGGGACGCGTCGCCGCGCGCCTGCTCCTCGATGACGCGCTCCAGCAGGCTGGCGACGAAGGTCACGCCGCTGGCCTTCACCGCCTGCAGGTCGCAGGGGGCGAGCAGCCAGGGCTGGGTGGTGTCGCGTACCGTCTCGTCGCTGTTGGCCAGGGCCGCGTCGAGCGAGGCGATGCGATGCGCGATGCTGTCCTGCAGCGCGGCGCGCACGGCGGTCGCGGGCGCGTCGCCTTCGAGCAACTGGCTCATGGTGGGCGCGACGCGCGACAGGTCGTGCAGCTGGTCGCCGTGCACCGCCACCAGGACCGGACCGACATCCGGCTGCCAGAGGCGGCCGACCAGGGTGGCCCGGGCCGCGTCGTGCGGAAGAGAGGAAGAGGCGCTGAGGGAGAGGGGCATGGTGTTGTCTCGGCTCTGAAGTTCTGAGGGGCTCGCCGGCCGCGAAGACCGTGCGCCGCAACGATAACGCGCCCGGCCGCCACGTGCGCGCCGCAGGGATTGCGCATCGGGCTGATCTGGCGCAGAAAGCCCCCGGCCGTCTTGTGCGCACAATCGCAGTCTTCGCGCTCACTCGCGCCCTCGCGGCGCCGCCCGTCCATGCTCGGTTTCCTGCCCCCCGTCGTCCGCGGCGCCATCGCCTTTCTGCTGCTCGTCATCAACACCTTGTTCTGGTGCAGCCTGGTCTTCCTGCTCGCGCTGGTGAAGCTGGTGCTGCCCTTCGCCGCCGTGCGCAAGGCCATCGACCCGGTGCTCAACGGCGTGGCCACCGCGTGGATCGCCTGCAACAGCGGCTGGATGCGCCTGACCCAGCGCACGAGGTGGGACGTGCAGGGCATCGACGGCCTAGCCTACCGCGGCTGGTACCTGGTGAATGCCAACCACCAGTCGTGGGTCGACATCTTCGTGCTGCAGCACACCATGAACCGCCGCATTCCGCTGCTGAAGTTCTTCCTCAAGCAGCAGCTCATCTATGTGCCGGTGATCGGCCTGGCCTGGTGGGCGCTCGACTTTCCCTTCATGGCGCGCCATTCGAAGGCCGACCTGCGCAAGAACCCCGCACTGCGCGGCCAGGACAGGGAGACCACGCGCCGCGCCTGCGAGAAGTTCGCGCTGGTGCCCACCAGCGTGATGAACTTCGCCGAGGGCACGCGCTTCACCGCCGACAAGCACAAGGCGCAAGGCTCGCCCTACCGTCACCTGCTCAAGCCCAAGGCCGGCGCGCTGGCGCTCGCGCTCGAAGCGATGGGTGCCAAGTTCCAGTCGCTGATCGACGTGACCATCGTCTACCCCGACGGCGTGCCGAGCTTCTGGGACTTTCTCTGCGGCCGCACGACGCGCGTGATCGTGCGGGCGCGCGAAGTGCCGATTCCGGCCGAATTCGCGCAGGGCGACTACGTCGCCGACTCGGTGTTCCGCGGCAAGTTCCACCGCTGGCTGGCCGCCATCTGGGCCGCCAAGGATGCGGAGATCGAAGGGCTGCTGGCGCCAACCGGGGCCGCATCCGACGCGGTGGCCGCGAAGGCTTGATCAGCGTTTGACGGTGGCTTCGGCGCGCAGCCGCGCCACGTCCTTCGCCAGCGTCGGCCAGGGCGCGGCCTGCGGCGCGAAGCGCGCGCGCATGTAGCCGGCGAGCTCGACGATCTGCGCGTCGTCCAGGGCGCCGCCGAAGGCGGGCATGAAGCCGATGTCCTTCGTGGCCGGCTCGCGCACACCGTCGAGGATGGTGCGCAGCAGGTTGTCGGGCCGGTCGCTCGTGAGGTTGGTGTTGAGCGCGAGCGGCGTGTTCACGCCCAGCAGGGTCGGCCCGTCGCCGTCGTGGTGGCAGGCGGCGCAGGCGTTGTCGAACAGGCGCTGCGGCGCGCCGAGCAGGCGGCCCTTGTTGGCGGCCGCGGTCTGCACGGCTTGCGCGGCCAGCGCCTGCGGATCGGGCACCGTGGGGTTGAAGGACGCGAGGTAGGTGCTCATCGCGCGGATGTCGTCGTCGGGCACCTGCTGCAGTTCGCGCACCACCTCGGCCATCGGGCCGCCGGCGGTGCCGTTCGATGGGGCATGGCCGTGGCGCAGATAGCCGTAGAGCGCGTCGGCCGTCCACGGCACGGCGGCCTTCGACAGGCCGGTGAGCGCAGGCGCCTCCCAGCCGTCGACCATCGCGCCCGACAGGAAGGCGCTGCCGCCCTGCTCTGCACCGAGCGCGTTGCGCGGCGTATGGCAGGCACCGCAGTGGCCCAGACCGTTGATCAGGTAGGCGCCGCGGTTCCACTCTGCGCTCTGTGCCGCGACCAGCGCGTAGGGCGCGGGGTCGTGGAACAGCGCGTTCCAGCCGGCCATCAGCGGGCGCACGTTGAAGGGAAACTTCAGGTCGGACTTCGGCGTCTCGGCACGCACCGGCGGCAGCGCCATGAAGTACGCGTACAGCGCCTGCAGGTCGTCGTCGCTGGTCTTGGCGAAGGCGGTGTACGGGAAGGCCGGGTACAGGTGATGCCCATCGCGCGAGACACCTTCGCGCATCGCGCGCTGGAAGGCGCTGAAGGACCAGCGGCCCAGGCCCGTCTCGGGATCGGGTGTGAGGTTGGTGGTGTAGATCGTGCCGAAGGGCGTGTCCATCGCACGGCCGCCGGCGTTGGGCGTGCCGCCGTCGGTGGTGTGGCAGACGGCGCAGTCGCCCATCGCGGCGAGCACGCGGCCGCGCTCGATGGTCGTCGCGCTGTAGACCGGTGCGGTGAGTGACACCGGCGCGATGGCCGAACGCCAGCCGAGCACGCCCGCCACGACGCTGAGGCCGCCGATGAGCAAGGCGCTGGCCGTGGCCCACACGCTCTTGCGCTTCGGCCAGGGCGCATCGGCCGGCACGCGCGCGGGCGGCGCGATCGGCATGGCATCGAGGCGCGGCGTGTCGGCATTCGCCTCGCCACCGGCCGGCGCCGACAGCGGATTCAATGCCGCACGCACCACCTCCGGCGTAAACGGCGGTTCGCGAAAGCGCACCCCCGTCGCATCGAAGATCGCATTCGCGATCGCCGCCGTGCCCGGCACCGACGACGACTCGCCCGCGCCCAGCGGTGCCTCGCCCTGCCGCGGCATGTGCATCACCTCGATCACCGGCACCTGGCGGAAGTTGATGATCGGGTAGCCGCCCCACTCGCGGTTCGCCACCACGCCGGATGGCGGCCGACCGGCCATCACCTCACCCGCCGGCGCACCGTCCGCTTGCTGCGGCGCGAAGCGCACCTCTTCCATCAATGCGCGGCTGGTGGTCTGGATGACGTTGCCGTGGATCTGATGCTCGACGCCCGCGGGGTTGACCATCATCCCCGCGTCGTGGCCGACCACCACGCGGCGCACATGCACCTCGCCGGTGGTGCGGTTCACCTCGACATCGGCCACCCAGGCGGCCCAGGCGGCGCCATAGCCGGGCCACTTGCTGTGCACGTAGCGCGCATACGCGAAGCCCTGGCCGAAGAGGATGTCGCCGCCCTCCCCCAATCCGCCATCGGCGTTCTCCTGCGGCCCGGTGCGCATGCGCCAGCCGGCCTTCTGCGCGGTGGCCTGCACCAGTTCGGCAGCGCGCGGGTCGTGCAGATGGCGCAGCCGGAACTGCACCGGGTCGACACCGGCGGCCGTCGCCAGTTCATCGATGTACGACTCGTGCGCGAAGGAGCTCGGCAGCGCCGACACGCCGCGCAGCCACGAGGCGCGCACGATCGGCGCCATGTCGTTGACCTTCACGCGCAGGTTCTCGACCGTGTAAGGCGGGCGCGCCGTGCGGTCGCCCATCTCGTAGGCCTGCGCCACCGGCTCGACCGCGCGCGTGAGCAGCAGCGCCAGCGTGGGTGCACCGTTCGACGGGTACGAGGTCTCGAAGTCGTAGGCCGCGATGCCGCCGTCGGCGTCGAGCCCGCCATTCACATCCATCAACTGCGCGGCGCCCTTGGGCTCCCACGCATGCTCCTGTTCGCGCGTGAGCTGCACGCGCACCGGCGCGCCGACCGCACGCGCCAGCAGCGCGGCGTCGGCGGCCACGTCGTCGGCGCCGTTGCGGCCATAGCAGCCGGCAGCTTCCATGCGGACCACGTCGACCTGCACATCCTGCAGGTCCATCAGTTTGGCGAGGTCCGCGCGCAGCACGTGCGGGCTCTGCGAACCGGCCCATACCCGAAGCGCGAAACCGTCTGCCGCGTCGGCCTGCCAGTCGGCCAGCGCGCACGACGGCCCGATCGATGCGTGCATCTGGTAGGGCCACACGTAGGTGCGACGCATGGGTTGCGCGGCGCGCGCGATGGCGCCGTCGACATCGCCGTCGTCGACCAGCAGGCGCTGGGTCGACGGGTTGTCGCGCAGCGCCTGCGCCACGTTCGACAGGTCCGGCATGCCGGGCCAGGCCTTCCAGGCGACGCGCAGCTCGCGCATCGCCTGTTCGGCGTGTTCCTCGCGTTCGGCCACCACGCCGACGAAGTCGCGCAGCACCACCACGGCGCGCACGCCGGGGATGTGCGCGATGGACGATTCGTCCACCGATTCCAGCGTGTTGCCGATGTAGTCGCCGTGGTCGGCGCCCGCGTACGGCGGCCGCACCACGCGGCCGTGCAGCATGCCGGGCACGCGCATGTCGTGCACGAAGACGAGTTCGCCCGCCAGCTTGGCCGGAATGTCGACGCGCGGCTGGCGCGTGCCGACGACGCGGTAGTCGGCCGGATTCTTCAGCGCCGTGTCGGGCGCGAGCGTGAGCACGGTGCGCTGGCCTGCGACCAGCTGCGCATACGCCACCTGGCGCGACACGTCGTCGGCCACGCGCACGATGCCGTGGCGCACCTCGAGCGATGCCGCCGGTGCACCGAGCCGCTCGGCCGCGCGCGCCAGCAGCCAGGCACGCGCCTGTGCCGCGGCCAGCCGCAGCGGCTGGGCGTGGATCTGGATCGATGCACTCGCGATGGTGCCGCCCTGGTTGGGCACGCGCGCGGTGTCGCCCAGCATCACGCGGATGCAGGGCATGCCGAGGTCGAGCTCCTCGGCCACGATCTGCATCAGCGCGGTCTGGATGCCGGTGCCCAGGTCGACGTGGCCGTGCAGGGCCGAGGCGCTGCCGTCGTCCCACACGGCGAGCAGGATCTCGTCGCCCTCGGCCGGGTTGCCCGACACCGCGATCGGCTGGCCCGGCGTCGGCGGCGCGGCGGGCGGTGTCGGCCGCGTCACGACCAGCACGCCCTCGGCCGAGAGAAACTCGGCGCGCGTGCGCGGCGCGTCGGCGCGGCGCGGATTCGTCATGCGTCTGCCGCCAGCCGGGAGGCCGCCAGCTGCACGGCGCGGATGATCTCGACATGCGTCCCGCAGCGGCACAGGTTGGCGGACAGCTCGGCACGGATCCGCTCTTCGCTGGGATGCGGCTCGCGCGCGAGCAAGGCCGCGGCCTGCATCACCATGCCGTTGAGGCAGTAGCCGCATTGCGCGGCCTGGGCTTCCTCGAAGGCGGCCTGCACCGGATGCCACGCTGCACGCGTGCCCAACCCTTCGAGTGTGGTGATCTCCCGCCCCGCCACGCCGTGCGCCGGAATCACGCAGCTGCGCGCCGCGACACCATCGACCCACACGGTGCAAGCACCGCACTGGCCGAGCCCGCAGCCGTACTTCGGGCCGTTCAGGCCGAGTTCGTTGCGCAGCACATGGAGCAGCGTCGCCTCGCGCGTGGCATCGACGACGACGGCCTGCGCGTTGACGGTCAGCGAGAGTCCAGGCATCTCGGGATCAGAACCTCGCGCTGACACCGCGCAGCGTCATGCGCTCAGGATGTCCGTCGACTGGATGCGCTTCACGCCCTTGGCGGCCATCTGCTTCCAGGCGGCGGCGAGCGAGCCGTTGAGGTCGATGCCGCGCGTGGCGTCCTCGATCACATAGGCCTCGAAGCCGGCCTTGCGCGCATCCATGGCGGTCCAGGCGACGCAGAAATCGGTGGCCAGGCCGGTGACGTACACCGTCTTGATGCCGCGCGCCTTCAGGTAGCCGGCCAGGCCGGTCACGGTCTTGTGGTCGGCTTCCTCGAAGGCCGAGTAGCTGTCGACGCCGGGGTTGTAGCCCTTGCGGATGATGAGCTGCGCCGTCGGCAGCTTCAGGTCCTTGTGCAGCGACGCGTCGTCGGTGCCCTGCACGCAATGATCGGGCCACAGCACCTGCTTGCCGTACTTGAGCATGGTCGTCTCGAAGGGCTTCTTGCCCGGGTAGGCCGTGGCGAAGGACGCATGGCCGGGCGTGTGCCAGTCCTGCGTGACCACCACGTTCTGGAAGGCACCCGCCAGCTTGTTGATCACCGGCACCACCTCGGCCCCGCCCTTCACCGGCAGCGTGCCGCCCTCGATGAAGCAGTTCTGCACGTCGACCACGATCAGCGCGGCATTGGCGGCCGGCTTGCGCTGGCCCGCGGCGAAGAGCTGCGGCGACAGCGCCACGAGCCCGAGGGCGGCACCGGCGTGAAGAAGGGTTCTGCGTTGCATGGTGGGGCTCCTGGCAAAGGTGGAGGAAGAATGGTGATCGGACGCTGAAATCAGACGCTCAGGTAGGCGCGGCGCACATCGTCGTTCGCGGCCAGCTCGGCCATCGTCGCCTGGTAGCGGATCTGGCCTTTCTCGAGCACATAGGCCCGGTCGGACACCAGCTCGGCGAAGTGCATGTTCTGCTCCGACAGCAGGATGCTCACGCCCTGCGCCTTGAGCTCGAGGATCATGTTCGCCATCTGCTCGACGATCACCGGAGCAACGCCTTCGGAGGGCTCGTCGAGCAGCACGAGGTACGGGTTGCCCATCAGCGTGCGCGCGACCGTCAGCATCTGCTGCTCGCCGCCGCTCATGCGGCCGCCCGGGCGCTGCGGCATCTCGCCGAGGTTGGGGAAGAGCTTGAACAGGCGCTCGGGCGTCCACAGCGGCGCCTCGCTGCCGTCGGCCCAGCGGCGCGGCGGCTGCCGGCCGACCTCGAGGTTCTCCATCACCGTGAGGTCGGTGAACACGCGGCGGTCTTCGGGCACGAAGCCCAGGCCCATCTTGGCCGCGTGGTGCGGTTCGCTCTTGGAGATGTCGTGGCCGAGGAAGCTCACCGCGCCCTTGCGCTTGGCCAGCATGCCGATCAGCGCCTTCAGCGTGGTCGACTTGCCGGCGCCGTTGCGGCCCATCAGCGCGACGACTTCGCCACGGCGCACCTCGAGGTCGACGTCGTAGAGGATCTGTGCGGCGCCGTACCAGGCGCACAGCGATTGGGCGGTCAGCAATGTCTCGTGGTGCCTGCTCATGCGTCTGCTCCCACCGCCGCGTTCACTTCCGCGGCCTTCTCGGCGATCTTCTCGAAGGTCTTGCCGCTGCCGAAGTACACCTCCTGCACCTTCGGGTGGTCGCGGATCTCCAGCGGCTTGCCCTGCGCGATGAGCCGGCCGCGGGCCAGCACGATCATGCGGTCGGCATAGGCGAAGACCACGTCCATGCTGTGCTCGGTGAAGAGCACGGCCATGCCGCGCCGGACCACCAGGTCCTTGGTCAAGGCCATGAGCGAATTGCGTTCCTTCGGCGCCATGCCGGCGGTCGGCTCGTCCATCAGCAGCAGCTTGGGCTCGTTGGCCATCGCGATGGCGAGTTCGACGCGCTTCACGTCGCCGTAGGCCAGCTCGCTGCAGGGGCGGTCGGCCTGCACCTTCATGCCGACCTGGTCGAGCAGGGCCAGCGCGTCGTCGCGCCGATGATCGGCCGCGCGGCGCCACATCGAGAATAGCTTGCCGTCGTGCGAGAGCAGCGCCATCTGCACGTTCTCGACCACGGTGAGCGACGCGAAGGTCTCGGCGATCTGGAAGGTGCGGCCCACGCCCAGGCGCCAGATCTCGCGCGGCTTGCGGCCGACGAGTTCGACGCCATTGAGGGTGATCGAACCCTGATCGGCCTTGAGCTGGCCGTTGACCATGTTGAAGGTGGTCGACTTGCCGGCGCCGTTGGGGCCGATCAGCGCCAGCAGTTCACCGGGCGCCAGGTCGAAGCTGATGCCATCGACGGCCTTCACGCCGCCGAAGGACTTGCCCAGGTTGTTGACTTGCAGAAGGGTCATCGGAAATCTCGTGGGGAACGGTGGGCGCGAGACGGATATGCAACGGCACCCGGCGCGGCGATGCAGCAGAAGAAAAGCCCCCTAGCCTTCATGCCTTCGCCTCCCCGAGCGCCGTCGCATCCTTCTTTTTCGAGCTGCCGCGCCAGCGGTCGACCATCAGCTTGATCGAGCCCGCGATGCCCTGCGGGAACAGCAGCACCAGCAGCAGGATGATGGCGCCGAGCATCGCGCGCCAATAGTCGGTGTTGCGCGCCACGGTGTCGTGCAGCCAGGTGAAGGTCACCGCGCCGACCACCGGGCCGGCCAGCGTCTGGATGCCGCCGAGCAGCACCATCACCAGGCCGTCGACCGACTTGCCGACCGCCAGCGTCTCGGGCGAGATGCTGCCCTTCGAGAACGCGAAGAGCGAGCCCGCGAGGCCCGCCATGGTGCCGGCCACCACGAAGGCGGCCCACTGCATGCGCTTGACGTCGATGCCGATGGCGTCGGCGCGCAGCACCGAGTCGCGGCCCGCGCGCAGCGCATAACCGAAGGGCGAGAACAACACGCGGCGCAGCCACCACACGCCCAGACCGACCAGCAACAGCGTGACCCAGTAATAGGCGCGCTTGTCCGACAGCCATTCGGACGGCCACACGCCGGTCAGCCCGTTGCTGCCGCCGGTGAAGCTGTCCCACTGGTAGGTGACGGCCCAGGTGATCTGCGCGAAGGCGAGCGTGAGCATCGCCAGGTACACACCCGACAGCCGCACCGCGAACCAGCCGTAGACGAAGGCGCCGAGGGCGGCGACGACCGGCGCGACGATCAGCGCCAGCTCCATCGGCAGGCCCATGGCGCGCACCAGCAGCGCAGCGCCGTAGGCCCCCAGGCCGAAGTACGCCGCGTGGCCGAAGGAATGCATGCCGGCCGGACCCATGATGAAGTGCAGGCTGGCGGCGAACAGCGCCGCGATCAGCAGGTCGATCAGCAGCACGATGGTGTACGGCGCATCGGCCGTGAGGATGGGCATGGCGGCCAGCACCAGCGCGAAGGCCGCGGTGCCGACGACGTAGGCGCGGCTCGGCAGGCGCAGCGGCTCTTCCTGCATGCCGACATAGCGGCTCGGCGCCTGCGCGCGGCCCATCAAGCCCCAGGGTCGCCACACCAGCACGACCGCCATCACGAGGAAGTCGACCACCAGCGTGAGTTTGGAAAAGGAGATCGGGATGCCGAACACGTCGACCACGCCGAGCCAGATGCAGATCGCCTTGATCTCGGCGATGAGCAGCGCGGCCACGTAGGCGCCGGGCAGCGAGCCCATGCCGCCGACCACCACCACCACGAAGGCGGCGCCGATGGTGTTGAGGTCCATCTCGAGCGTCGCGGGTTCGCGCGGCAGCTGCAGCGCGCCGCCCAGGCCGGCCAGCAGCGCGCCCAGCGCGAACACGGCGGTGAAGAGCCAGGCCTGGTTCACGCCCAGCGCGCTGACCATCTCGCGGTCCTGCGTGGCGGCGCGCACCAGCGTGCCGAAGCGGGTGCGGGTGAGCAGCAGCCACACCAGGCCGAGCACGACCGGCCCGACCACGATCAGGAACAGGTCATAGGACGGAAACTGCCGGCCGAGGATCTCGACCGAGCCCTTGAGGCCGGGCGCGCGCGGCCCCAGCAGCTCGTCGGGCCCCCAGAGCCACAGCACCGCGTCCTTGATGACGAGCACCAGCGCGAAGGTGGCCAGCAGTTGAAAGAGTTCGGGCGCCTTGTAGATGCGGCGCAGCAGCACCACTTCGATCAGCGCGCCGAGGAGGCCCACCGCCACGGCGGCGAGCAGCAGGGCCGGCCAGAAGCCCAGGCTGCCGCCCAGCTTCTCGACCAGCGTGTAGGCGATGTAGATGCCCACCATGAAGAACGAGCCATGCGCGAAGTTCACGATACGGGTCACGCCGAAGATCAGCGACAGACCTGCCGCCACCAGAAACAGCGACGACGCGCTCGCCAGCCCGTTGAGCAGCTGGACGATGAAACCTGAAAAGCTCATGGATCGTTCTGCCTTGCTCGATCAGTCTGCCGAACGCGACTTCTTCACGTCGGCGGCGGACGGCTGGTACTTGGCGTCGGCGCCGTCCAGGTAGACGTAGTCGACCATCACGCCCTTGCCGCCCTCGTTCTTGGTGCGGCCCACGAAGGCGCCCATGGTCGACTGGTGGTCTTCGGGCCGGTAGGTGATCTTGCCCAGCGGCGTGTCGACCTGCAGGCCCTTGAAGGCGGCGACCAGCTTCTCGGTGTCGGTGCTCTTGGCCTTGGCGATGCCGGCGGCGGCCGACTTGATCATGCTGTAGCCGACGATCGAGCCGAGGCGCGGGTAGTCGTTGAACTTCGCTTCATACGCCTTCTTGAAGGCCTCGTGCGCCGGCGTCTTGATGCCGTACCAGGGGTAGCCGGTCACGATCCAGCCGTTGGGCGCCTCGTCCTTCAGCGGGTCCAGGTACTCGGGTTCGCCGGTCAGCACGCTCACCACTTCACGGCCCTTGAACAGGCCGCGCGTGTTGCCTTCGCGCACGAACTTCGAGAGGTCGGCGCCGAAGAGCACGTTGAAGATCGCGTCGGGCTTGGCATCGGCCAGCGCCTGCGCCACGCTGCCGGCGTCGACCTTGCCCAGCGGCGTGGCCTGCTCGGCGACGAACTCGACGTCGGGCTGCGCGGCCTTGAGCAGCGTCTTGAACGCGGCGACGGCCGACTGGCCGTATTCGTAGTTGGGGTACACGACGGCCCAGCGCTTCTTCTTCAGCTTCACGGCTTCGGGCACCAGCATCGCGGCCTGCATGTAGGTGCCGGGACGCAGGCGGAAGGTGTACTGGTTGCCGCCCTGCCAGGTCATCTTGTCGGTCAGCGGTTCGCCGCCGAGGAAGAAGAACTTCTTCTGCTTGGCGAAGTCGGTCAGGGCCAGGCCGGTGTTCGACAGGAAGGTGCCCGCCAGCATGTCGACCTTCTCGCGCGAGACGAGCTCTTCGGCCACCCGCACGGCGTCGCCGGGGTTGGCGTTGTCGTCGCGGCTGATGACTTCGATCTTCTTGCCGTTCACGCCGCCCGCGGCGTTGATCTCTTCGACCGCCAGGTCCATGCCCTTCTTGTAGGGCTCGAGGAAGGCAGGCTGCGCCTTGTAGCTGTTGATCTCGCCGATCTTGATCACGCCCTGCGCATGCGCGGGAACGAGAGCGGTGGCGAGCGTGGCGACGGCGGCCGCGCTGAAGACATGACGCAATGGGTTCATGGGGAAACTCCTGGAGAGGTCGAACAGAGAAAACACAACGGGGCAGGCTCGGTGACGGTGTGGTCAGCGCAGACCGTCTTCACCTTTGATTTCGGAATGCTGGAGGCCGCCGATGCGCGGCAGCGGACGGCCGCTGTCGGTCACGGCGACGGCCACGACGATCTCGTTGGCGCGCGGCGCGTCGGACACGCGGGCCTCGATGGCGTCGAAATGGCTGCGCACGAAGGCGGCGTCCTTGTGGCCCAGCGGCACGTCGATGGCGGTGCCCAGCGTGCCGCGCTTCTTGGCCGAGGGCACCAGCGCGGCGCCCTTCTCGACCGCCACGCGCAACGGTGCACCCAGCTTCGGATGCAGGATGGCGGCGGCGTGCTCGAGCTCGCCGGCCTCGCCGACGATGGCGGCCTTGCCGTAGCTCTGCGCATCGCCCGGCGCGATGCCCAATGCCGCGACGGCCTTCTGGCCCAGCAGTGCGCCCAGCTCCTCGCCGATGGCGATGAGTTCGTCGAGCGATTCGCTGTAGCGGCCGGCGTACGGGTTCTCGATGACGGCGATGGCCACGGCACGGCGCGTGGGCGGCGTGATGTCCTGGCCCATTTCCTTGCGGGTCTCGTCGACCTGCACGATCAACTTGCGGATGTTGGCACTCATGGTGTGTTCCTTTGTCTCGGGATTCAGCGCAGGCCGTCCCACTTGCTGATGTTCTCTGCGCGCAGGCCGCCCACGCGGTCATGGATGCGGTAGCCGGTGCTCATCGCGAGGATGAAGACGATCTCGTCGGCCGCCGGCGCGCCGGGCACGCGCACTTCGATGGCGTCGAACTGGCCGCGCACGTAGCTGGCGTTGATGTTGGTCAGCGGCACGTCGAGCGTGACGCCGGGCGGGCCGACCTTCTTGGTCGAGGGCACGATGGACAGCGCGTTGGCCGGCTGGCCCGTCTTCTCTTCGGCCTTGCCGGCGGTGTAGGCGGCACGGTCGCCCTTCCAGCCGAGCAGCTCGCGCATGGCATAGCCGCCGGGCACATGCCACAGCGCGCCGTGCTCCAGCTCGCCGGCGGCACCGACGATGGCGCCCTTGCCGTAGGTGGCGATCTGCTCGAGCGGCACATCCATGGCGGCGTGCAGCTTGTGCGCCATGTCGACGCCCACCGGGTCGAGCAAGGCCATCATGGGCAGGATGTCGGGCTCGTAGCGGCCCGCGAAAGGGTTGGTCATCACCACGCCGATGGCGCCACGCACCAACGGCGTTGCGGCGCGGGGGCCGAACTCGTGGTGGATGTGCTCGACATGGGTGAAGACGCGGCGGATATCGATCATGGAATGAAGCTCGCCATTCGTTAAGCAAATACTGAACCAACTGCATCGCGCGGCGTCGCCGCGGTGATGGAGCATAAGGGTTCGACAAGACGCCACTGCCCCTGGCAAACCAGCATCGCGGCCCAGGCGTTTCCGCCGTTCTGCAGGCTGCGCGCGCGGGCCGCGCCCGCATCGAGTGCACGGCGCACCGTCGCGGGCGCCAGCGGCGGCACATCGACCGTCACCGGGATGTCGCCGAGGTCGCTGTCGTCCTTGCACTGGCTGGCCGGCAGCCGGCGGATCGTCGGGTCGTCGACATTGACGGCGTTGGCGATGACGGTGGCCGCCGCATCGGCCTGCGCGGCCGTGGCGGCGAGCACCGTCACGCTGTCGGCGATGCCGAGCGAGAAGCTGCGGCCGCGCCAGCCGCTGGTGGCGACGCCGCGCACCGGCTCGGCCGCATCGACGACGAACTGGCCGTCGATCGCGAGCGGGCCGGCATCGGCGAGGTCGAACTGCGCGATGTCGGCGAACAGGCCGACACGCGCCGAGCGCCCGGCCGCCAGGTGCAGCGCGATGTCGCCGCCGTTGTTGACCCAGGCGCGCTCGATGCCGGGGCGGCGGTAGCAGGCGATGATCTCGTCGGCCACCGACCCGGCCACCGCCGCCATCGGCGTGATGAAGGCCGGGCGGAACGGCGCGCAGGCGTGCCACATGCGGCGCGCGATCGGGCCTTGCAGCGCGCAGTGCGCGCCCACCGGCTGCCGCAGCAGCGGCAGCTCGCCCACCAGCTCGGCGAGCAGCGGCTCGAAGCGCGCCCACGCCGCCCCATGCGCCGACGCCACGGCCGCGGCATCGCCCTCGGCCTCGATCACCAGATCGATCGGGCCGTGGTGCAGATGCCAACGCTGGGCGTCGAGCTGATGGCGTTCGGCGTGCAAGGGTCAGCCCAGCATCGGCGGCTGGCCGAGCGGCCAGGGGTTGGCGTCGTCGATGCGCACCCACTGGCGCGTGACGGGCGCGCCGTCGTCCTGCCAGGCACCGCGCGCCAGCGCTTCCTGCAACGGGAACACATGGTCGACGTGGCCGCCGAGCGCGGCGTAGTCATCGAGCCGCATGCTGAATTCGATGGGTGCCACGATGGCCGGCGTGGGCACGGTGCCGAAGCTGTTGTCGGGCATGCGCATGACGTCGACCATCACGGTGATGCCGCCACCCGGCCACACGTAGGCCGGCGCACCACCGCAAGTGACGTTGACCAGCGCGCGCTTGATGGCACGGGTGAGCAGCACCGGGTTCTCGGTGACACCCGCGCGCAGGCTGCCGCCGGCGCCGCCGAGGAAGAGCACGGTGCACAGCGACGGTTCGCAGTTCTCGCCGATGCGATCGACGATGCGGCGCACTTCCGGCGGCATCGGCTGCTCGACCGGCACCAGCGCCTCGTCGAGCACGTACCACTGCGCATGCTCGCCGGTGGTGGACGTCATCAGCAGCCGGAGCCCCGGCTTGGCCACGCCTTCTTCCCAGCCCTCGATGATCGAGAGCGGATCGGCGATGTCGGTGCCGCCCCAGCCGTTGCCGGGGTTGGCCACCTGAAAGTAGCGCCCTGGCGTCGACTTGCGACCGAGCATCTTGATGCCCGATTCGGGCATGTCGAGACAGCGCCCCGCCTGGTGCTGCGTGAGCACGCCGGTGATGTGGTCGTCGACCACCACCACCTCGTCGGCCACGCCGGCGAACTGGCGCGCGAAGATGCCCACCGCCGCCGAGCCGCAACCCACGCGCATGCGCGCCTCCTCCACGCCGTTGACGATGGGCGCGCGGCCCGCCTGGATGACCAGGCTGGCGCCGCCGTCGATGGTGCATTCGGCCGGCTGCTTATTGCCGAGCTTCTGCATCAGCTCCAGCGCCATGCGGCCCTCCTTCTTGCTGCCGCCGGTCAGGTGGTGCACGCCGCCGAGCGACAGCATCTGCGACCCGTACTCGGCCGTGGTGACGTGGCCGACCACCTCGCCCTTGTAGCGGACGTTGGCCTGTTCGGCGCCGAGGAAGCGGTCGGTGTCGATCTTCACCTTCAGGCTGCAGTAGCTGAAGATGCCTTCGGTGACCACGGTGACCATGTCGACGCCCTGCGCCTTCGACGCGACGATGAAGGGCGCGGGCTTGTAGTCGGGGTAGGTGGTGGAGGAACCGACGCCGGTGACGAAGACCTCGTCGGCGTGCAGCAGGTCGCCGTTCCAGTCGGTTTCAGCGGCCTGGGCACCTTCGGCGGCCGGCTCGGCGCCGTCGCGGGCAAAGGGGACGAGCGCGGGCGATGGATTCTTGAGTTCGCGGCGCAGCAGCACCACCGGGTCGACCCGCACCAGCACGCCGTCGCGATTGGCGTAGCGGTCGCAGGCGCCGGTGCGGCCGTCGGAGATCTGGCAGAGCACCGGGCAGGCATTGCACTCGACCTTGGCCGCGCTCATGCGGTCGTTGCGCAGCGGGGCCTTGCCGAGGCCGGCGGATTCGGGGACCACCGGCAGGTCCATGCCCGGCAATCCATCGGTCTTCGTGTGTTCAGTCATCGTGGCGTTCTCTCAGAAAGCGTGCAGCCGACACGTGCAACAAACATGCCGGTTCCACGCTTGTGCGTAATTTGTCATTTGTGTAGCATCCACTCCACGTTCATGTGGTGTTCACTACATCAATGAGCCGGAATCTACCGATCCGGCCCGATGTTTGCATGAGTGTTTTCCAGGGCTCACCGGCATGGTGCATACGGTGAACGACAATTGGGCAGCCTCAGCCGGCGTCTGCTTGTTAAGGCCGCCAGCCCCCGTTTTCAAGCTTTTGTCGCCCGCCATTTCGTCCACTTTCCATCGAGTCATTTCATGAGTGCATTCAGCGAAGAACGCGTCCTCTCGGTTCACCACTGGACCGACCGCCTGTTCACCTTCACCACCACGCGCGACCCGGCACTGCGCTTCTCGAACGGCCACTTCACCATGATCGGCCTCAAGGTGAACGGCAAGCCGCTGCTGCGCGCCTACAGCATCGTCAGCCCGAACTACGAGGAGCATCTCGAGTTCCTCAGCATCAAGGTGGAAGACGGCCCGTTGACCTCGCGCCTGCAGCACATCCAGGTCGGCGACACCATCATCGTGGGTCGCAAGCCCACCGGCACGCTGCTGATCGACTACACGCTGCCGGGCAAGCGCCTGTACCTGTTCGGCACGGGCACCGGCCTCGCACCGTTCATGAGCATCATCCGCGACCCGGAGACCTACGAGAAGTTCGAGAAGGTCATTCTGGTGCACGGCGTGCGCCAGGTCGACGAACTGGCCTACCACGACCTGGTGACCGACCTCTTGCCCGAACATGAATTCCTGGGCGAGATGATCCAGAAGCAGTTGCTCTACTACCCGACGGTCACCCGCGAGGAGTTCCGCAACCGGGGCCGCATCACCGAGCTGGTGGAGAGCAACAAGCTCACCGACGACCTGGGCCTGCCGCCCATCAACGCCGCCGAAGACCGCGTGATGCTGTGCGGCAGCCCCGGCATGCTGGTCGACCTGAAGCACATGCTCGAAGCGCGCGGCTTCAAGGAAGGCAACACGAGCACCCCTGGCGACTTCGTCGTCGAACGCGCTTTCGCTGAGAAATGACCCCCCCCGTGCCGCTGCGCGGCTCCCCCCCGGGGGGGCACATCCTGCGGTCTGGCAAAGCCAGTCCCGCGGATGTCGCTGGCATGGTCCGAGCACGCCTACACTGCGCCAACGCATGACCACCCGCAAGCCTGCTGCCAAGCCCCAGCGCAAGACGGGGGTGCGCGAGGCTGCGGCGCAGGCCACGCGCGATGCGATCCTGAAGGCGGCCACCAAGGTGTTCGCCAAGTACGGCTACGACGGCGGCAGCGTCGAGAAGATCTCCAGGGCCGCGAAGTCGTACGACCGGATGATCTACTACTACTTCGGCAGCAAGGAAGGCCTGTTCATCGCGGTGCTCGAGGGCATCTACCAGCGCATGGACGATGCCGAAGCGGCGCTCGACCTCGACACCACGCGCCCGGTCGACGCGCTGACCGACGTGATCCGCTTCGTGCTCGGCTACTACCGCAGGAACCCCGAGTTCGTGACGCTGCTGAACACCGAGAACCTGCACAAGGGCCGGCACATCTCGAAGTCGCTGCGGGCACGCGAATACTCGTCGCGCGCGGTCGCGATCATTGCCGAGATTCTCCAGAGCGGTGCGGCGCAGGGCCTGTTCCGCACCGACCTGGTGGCGCGCGACGTCTACCTGCTGATCGCGGCCACCGGTTACTTCTACACCGCCAACCGCCACACGCTCACCGCCTTCCTCGGCGAGCCGCTGGAGTTGCCGGCGGCGGTCACGCACTGGGAAGACTTCGTGATCGAAACGCTGCTGCGCACGGTGCGCGCCGACGAAAACCCAGAACTCTCACTTCCCCACGAGGACATCAAATGGCAGAAATCGCAACCGGCGGCAAGTCGGGCAAGGTCGTCATCCAGAACATAGGGCTGCTGCTCTCGGGCGACATCGACCGCCCCATTCTCGACGCCGACACCATCGTGGTCGTCGACGGCCTCATCACCGCGGTCGGCAAGTACAAGGACTGCGACGTCGAGGGCGCCAAGACCGTCATCGACTGCCGGAAGACCACGGTTGCACCCGGGCTGATCGACAGCCATGTGCACCCGGTCTTCGGCGACTGGACGCCGCGCCAGAGCCAGCTCGGCTGGATCGATTCGTCGATGAACGGCGGCGTGACCACCATGATCTCGGCCGGCGAGGTGCACCTGCCCGGCCGGCCCAAGGACATCGTCGGCCTGAAGGCGCTGGCCATCACCGCGCAGCGCGCCTACGACAACTTCCGCCCCAGCGGCGTGAAGGTGCTGGCCGGTGCGCCGGTGATCGAGAAGGGCATGGTCGAGAGCGACTTCAAGGAACTCGCCGAGGCCGGCGTGGGACTGCTCGGCGAAGTGGGCCTGGGCACGGTAAAGGCGGGCTACGAAGCCAAGGAGATGGTGGCGTGGGCGCGCAAGTACGGCATCCAGAGCACCATCCACACCGGCGGTCCTTCGGTGCCGGGCTCGGGCTACATCGACAAGGACGTGGTGCTCGAGGCCGACGCCGACGTCATCGGCCACATCAACGGCGGCCACACCTCGCTGCCCGAGGCGCATGTCTGCGAGCTGTGCGAGAAGTCGTCGCGCGCGATCGAGATCGTGCACAACGGCAACGAGAAGACGGCCATCGCCGCGGCCCGTGCCGCGATCGAACTGAAGTGCCCGCACCGCGTGATCCTGGGCACCGACGGCCCGGCCGGCTCGGGCGTGCAGCCGCTGGGCATCCTGCGCATGGTGTCGTTCATCACGGCCTTCGCGCAGATCCCGGCCGAGCAGGTGTTCTGCTTCGCGACCGGCAACACGGCGCGCATCCGCAACCTCAATTGCGGCCTGATCGAAGTGGGCCGCGATGCCGACTTCGTCTTCATGGACCGCGCGCAGCATTCGCCGGCCGCCGGCCTGCTCGAGAGCGTCGCGCTCGGCGACCTCCCGGGCGTGGGCATGGTGATGATCGACGGCATCGTGCGCGCCGGCCGCAGCCGCAACACGCCGCCGGCGACGGAAGTGCCGGTCGTTCTCTGAAGCGTCGGCTATCGGCCGGCCGCGTTCGGCGTCGAGTAGTCGTAGCGCGGGCCCGGCCCGGCGGTGACCGGCGGGCCGAGGTCCTGCTGGCCCGTGGTGGCCACGCTGCCGACGGGCTGCGCTGGGGATGTCATCGGAAGCGGCTCACGCGGGCCGGGGCCTGACACGACCGGCGGACCGGCATCCTGGTAGTTCGGCGCCGACGTCATGGCCGGCGGGCGCGAGGGTTCGACCCAGCCGCCGAAATCGGCGGGACGCACCTCGGAAGGCGGCGGCCGCACGCGTTCTCTTGTCGCCGCCTGGCGTTGCGGCGCCTGTCGCTCGCGCGCTTCGGCGGCGGGGCGTTGCGCTGCGGGCGGTACGGTCGATGCTGGGCGAGGCGCGCGCGCTGTCGGGGTGGCTGATCGCGGCGGTGCGTCGGTCGCTGCAGCGGTGCTGGGCGATGGCGCAGCGGTTGCAGGCCTATTGCTCGGCGCCACGCTCGAACTGGCCGGGGCAGGCGATGCCGCCACCGGCGGCGTCTCCGCACCGACCTGCGCCGCAGGGAGTTGCGTCGGCACCTTGCTGCCCGTGAGCATGTACAGGCTCCAGGCGATGAAGCCGATCATCACGGCCAGCCCGGCCATGCCGAACTTGAACCAGAAGCTGCTGTTGCTGGCCTCAGGCAGCGGCATCGGACGGGAGTGCACCGTTCGCGGCGCGTCGAAGCGGCTGTCGCCATGGGCCGCACCCACACCTGCGGCCGCGAGCGGCACCGGAGCCGTCGCTGGCGGCAGCGGTGCACGCGTGGGGGCCCGCGTCGACCCGATCGACGGCTCCGCGCCGAGCCGCGCGGCACACGCTTCGCAGAAGCGAGCGTCCGCACGGTTGCGTTGGCCGCACTCAGGGCAGGCAGTCGTCAATGACTTGGGTTGGGGCATAGCGCTTCACTGTGCATGAAAGTGAAGCCTTGGGTTGTCGGTGAGCGCCGGGAGCGCGTTTCGACATGTGACCGGCACCCGCGCATGCGCCGTGGCTCCGACGTTCACGGCCTGCTCAACGCCACCAAGTATGCTCACAGCACGACCATCGACACGGAGCCAGGATGCAAACGATTGCCTCATATCTGCTGAATACCCCTGAACTGACCCCTGACCAGATCGCTCAAAGATTGCCCGCACTGGACGGGCTTTTTGAAAGATGGCTTGTGAAGAAGGGGGCTGATGCTCCGCTAGAAAAGGAAGGGTTCTTCAAGTCCAAGACCCAGCGGGACGATGCGGGCCTATACCGAATCGACAAACACGCAAACGAGAAAGATGCCGTTACGGAATACAAGCTGGAGGAGAAATCTCGGGCTGGGCTGAACTTCACAACGCACCTTGCCGTACTCACTACTACCGACCGATTGACGCTGTACGCCAACCTGACTGTATCCAATCCCGAAGACTCTGTCGCCCAAATTTTCACCGATGCAAAGTGCCCGGAAGTCATCCGAGATGCAATCAATCTTTTCGACGATTGGCGCTATTTCGACAACCCGTTGTCGACGTCAGTCACGCGGGTGAACGATAGAGAAGGGGCGCAAGCCCTCGCGACGCGACTCAGGGGCGGCAGTTCGCGAAAGCTGCCGGTGGTGGTTGTTTCTGAAGTCGATGGCGAAGAAGTTTGGCCCGGAATTGCAGACCAGATCGCTCATGATCTTTCCGGCGCGGCGGAAATCTACCGAATTAACGAAGAGGCTTCGGGCGACTTCACAAGTGCTGTAGGCAAAATTGATTCCTGCTATCTCGGCGCAATTCGGATCTATTGGCCAATCCGCGGCAGCGAAAACTTTCCTCGCTCGACTGTTTGGACTGCGTCACGCCTTCTGCCAGAAGACGCATCGAAGGACTACGAATACTCATCGCGCTTTCGCTCGCAGCTGAGGAATCGTGTCCTTGCAGCGATGTCGATATCCATCCAGGAGCCACAACAGATCGACGCCATTAAAAAAGACGAGATCAGAGGAAGGATCAAGAAGCTCGAAGCGCGCGCGGTCGACTACGAGGCAGCACTTAACCTTATCGACCAACTGCAAGCAACCAACGAAGCGCTCAGGATAGAGCTGGATGAGATCAAGAGAAGGCGAGCCTCGCTTGAGTACCAGCTCCAATATGCCACCGAAGCAAGTGTCGTCAACCCACAGGCGGCACCCGCCTCAAACGATGAATCTAGCCCGCCGCAGCCCGGCGAGGTGCGGTTCTATAAAAAGATCAACGAAGCTGGCGACCACGACAAGTTCAAAATAGTCAATGACTGCAATCACAATAAGTGGCAAAGCTCGAAACCTGCTGACAAGGCGAGGAAGGGCGTAATAAGGCATGAAGGCAGAGACGATTGGAAGTCGATGCAGCACTGCGCTAAGTGCACCGGTCCTGGCATGTGGCGGGTCCAGTGGTAGTCGACTAAAAGGGCCGGTTAGTTCGGATGGATGGTGATGCCACGCAACCTGCATAGAGATAGCACTCCGACGCACAACCACGGTGGCTAAAAATCTGGTAGTTGTGTCATGAGTCGGAATCTGGCCTGGAAGTACTTTGCTGCGCTCGGTCTGTTCACAGCTATAACGCCTGCCGGAACGCGGCAGATTTAAAGATTCGGCGCCAGCAGCCGCTCAAGTTCCGCCTCGTTCACCGCGCGCCGCCGGGCATGGTCAACCAACTGGTCGTGCCCGATCTTGCCGACGTTGAAGTACGTCGACGCCGGATGGCTCAGGTGGAAGCCGCTCACGCTGGCCGCCGGCGTCATGGCCAGGCTCTCGGTCAGCGTCATGCCGATGTCGGCGCACTGCATCACCTCGAACATCTCGCGCTTCACGCTGTGGTCGGGGCAGGCCGGGTAGCCGGGCGCGGGGCGGATGCCGCGGTACTTCTCGGCAATCATGTCTTCGTTGCTCAAGGCTTCGTCCGCGGCGTAGCCCCACAGGTCGGTGCGCACGCGGTGGTGCAGCGATTCAGCGAAGGCCTCGGCCAGCCGGTCGGCCAGCGCCTTGAACATGATGGCCGAGTAGTCGTCGAGGTCGTCGATGAAGAACTTCTCGCGCTTCTCGACGCCGAGCCCGGCCGTGACCGCGAACATGCCGACGTAATCCTTCAGGCCACTGTCCTTGGGTGCGACGAAGTCGGCCAGGCAGCGGCTCGGGCGCATCACGCCGTCGATCGCCTGCTTCTCCGTCTGCTGGCGCATGCCGTACCAGGTCATCGCGACTTCGCTGCGCGTCTCGTCGGTGTAAAGCTCGATGTCGTCATCGTTCACGGTGTTCGCGGGCCAGAAGCCCACGATGCCGCTCGCGCTGAGCCAGCGTCCTTCGATCAGGCGCTTCAACATGCGCTGGCCGTCGGCATACACGCGTACCGCTTCGGTGCCCACGACCTCGTCCTTCAGGATCGCGGGGAACGGCCCGGCCAGGTCCCAGGTCTGGAAGAACGGCCCCCAGTCGATGTACTTCGCGAGCTCGGTCAGGTCGAAGTTCTTGAACACGCGGCGGCCGATGAACTTCGGCACCGGCGGCGTGTAGCCCGTCCAGTCGATCGGCGTCTTGTTGGCGCGCGCCTTGGCGAGCGGCCACAGCGGCACCTGCTTCTTGTTGGCGTGCTGCAGGCGCACCTTGTCGTAGTCGGCATTGAGTTCGTCGATGTACTTGGTCGCTTGGTCGCTCAACAGCGACTGCGCCACGCTCACGCTGCGCGACGCGTCGGGCACATAGACGACCGGGCCTTCGTAATGCGGCGCGATCTTCACGGCCGTGTGCACGCGGCTGGTGGTGGCGCCGCCGATCATCAGCGGGATCTTCTTGATGCGGAAATGGTCGTCGCGCTGCATCTCGCCAGCCACGTACTGCATCTCTTCCAGGCTGGGAGTGATCAGGCCGCTGAGGCCCACGATGTCCGCGCCTTCGACCTTGGCGCGCGCCAAAATTTCGTGGCACGGCACCATCACGCCCATGTTCACCACTTCGAAGTTGTTGCACTGGAGCACGACGGTGACGATGTTCTTGCCGATGTCGTGCACGTCGCCCTTCACGGTGGCGATGATGATCTTGCCCTTGGTGCGCACGTCACGCCCGGCGGCCTCGTCGCGCAGCTTCTCTTCCTCGATGTAGGGCAGCAGGTGCGCCACGGCCTGCTTCATCACGCGGGCCGACTTGACCACCTGCGGCAGGAACATCTTGCCGGCGCCGAACAGGTCGCCGACCACGTTCATGCCGTCCATCAGCGGGCCTTCGATGACGTGCAGCGGACGACCGCCCTTGGCGAGGATGCCTTGGTAGGCCTCTTCGGTGTCCTCGACGATGAACTCGGTGATGCCGTGCACCAGCGCGTGGCTGAGCCGGTCGCCGACGCTCACCGGCGCCTCGGGCGTGCCGCGCCAGTCGTTGCGCTTGCTCTCGTCCTTGGCGCCGCTCTTCGCGGTCTCGGCCACTTCGACCAGGCGCTCGCCGGCATCGGGGCGACGGTTGAGCACCACGTCTTCGACGCGCTCGCGCAGCACCGGCTCGAGGTCGTCGTACACGCCCACCATGCCGGCGTTGACGATGCCCATGTCCATGCCGGCCTTGATCGCGTGGTACAGGAACACGGTGTGGATGGCTTCGCGCACCGGGTCGTTGCCGCGGAAGCTGAAGCTCACGTTCGACACGCCGCCCGACACCTTGGCGCCCGGCAGGTTCTGCTTGATCCAGCGCGTCGCCTCGATGAAGTCGACCGCGTAGTTGTTGTGTTCCTCGATGCCGGTGGCGACCGCAAAGATGTTCGGGTCGAAGATGATGTCCTCGGCCGGGAAGCCGATTTCGTCGACCAGGATGCGGTAAGCGCGCTGGCAGATCTCGACCTTGCGTTCGTAGGTGTCGGCCTGGCCCTTTTCGTCGAAGGCCATCACCACCGCGGCAGCACCGTAGCGGCGCAGCAGCTTGGCATGGTGGCGGAAGGGGTCCTCGCCTTCCTTCATGCTGATCGAGTTGACGATGCCTTTGCCCTGGATACAGCGCAGGCCGGCCTCGATGACCTCCCACTTCGAGCTGTCGACCATGATCGGCACGCGCGCGATGTCGGGTTCCGACGCGATCAGGTTCAGGAAGCGGACCATCGCGGCCTTGCTGTCGAGCATGGCCTCGTCCATGTTGATGTCGATCACCTGCGCGCCGTTCTCGACCTGCTGCCGCGCGACCGCCAGCGCCTCCTCGAACTGGCCGTTCAGGATCATCCGCGCGAAGGCCTTGGAGCCGGTGACGTTGGTGCGCTCGCCGATGTTGACGAACAGCGTGCCGTCGCCGATGCGCACGGGCTCGAGCCCCGACAGCTTCATCGGGGGGACGGACGTGACGGCAGGGGAAGAAGTTTCGGACATGGGCTCACCTGGATTCGCGAGGGTCAGGTGAGCGTCGTTGCGGGAAGGGGCCCGAGCCTGGCGGGGGTGCCGCTGCAACGCTCCTCGGGGTCGTCGATTTTAGTTGCCTTTGATTGGAGTGATGGTTGTCGAGGGGCTTCGGTGTGGTGTGGGGGCGTCGGCGGGCGGTATGCCTTTGGGCGGCAGACGTCTCCGGCCCTTCGGGCTTCGCTGCTGCTCCTCGCGTCAGGCGGGGTCCGCGCAAACTCGCTGCGCTCAAACACGCGCGGCCCTGATCCGCCTGCCCCTGCGGTGCTCGCCGGAGCCTCAACAGCCGCCCAAAGACATACCACCCACCGACGTGGACGCGGCCGTTGTGCATCTTCCTCCAGCGAGCGCAATCGTCGCGCACCCCAAGCCCGGCAGGCGGTGCGGGTCGGGCGATCCCCTGTGCGTCGCTGAGGAGCGCAGCCTTTCGCGGATCAGGGCTCGCCCTTGTTTGAGCGCAGCGAGTTTGGGCGGGACCCCGCGAAAGGCGAACACCGCAAGGCAGCCCGAAGGGCCGGCGCACCGGGGTCGATCGGCCCGCACCGCCTGCCGGGCGCTCTATGCCGAGACAACATCCCCCACCCGCACCATAGAAAAAGCAAACGGCGGCAACCCCTTCAACAACCGCTGCCCATACGAAGTCCGCACCAGCCGCCGGTCGTAGCAATACACGGAAGCCCGGTCCTCCTCACTTCGAATGGCCCGCCCCACCCACTGCGCCAGTCGAATGGCCGTCGCCGGCACCACCAACTCGGTGAACGGGTCACGCCCCACCGTGCGCAGCCACTCGGCCCGCGCCTCGCCCACAGGATCGTCCGGCGGTGCGAAGGGCAGCTTGGCGATGAAGACCGATTCGCACAGCTTGCCCGGCAGGTCGAGCCCCTCGCCGAACGATTGCATGCCGAAAATGATCGACGGCAGCCCCTCGGCCACGCGATGGCGGTGGGTGGCGAGCAGTTGCTGGCGCGGCATGGCGGTCTGCAGCAGCACGCGCGGCTTGAGCGCGGCGGGCAGCGCCTCGACGGCCTGGCGCAGCTGGTCGCGCGAGGTGAACAGCACCAGCGCGCCGTGCCGCACCTCCGCCAGGTCGCGCACCAGCGACTGGACCATCTCGGCGACGTAGCCGGCCGCATCGCGCGGGTCGGCCCGGGTCTCGACGGCGATCAGCCGGCCCTGGGCGGCGTAGTCGAAGGGGCTGGGCACTTCCAGTGTCGTGGCGGCCTCGTCGCCATGCAGACCCGACTCGCGCAGGAAAAAGTCGAAGTGGCCGCAGCTCGTCAGCGTGGCGGATGTCAGCACCGCGCCGCGCACTTTGTTCCACAGGTGGTGGCGCAGCGTCGCGCCGGGCAGCAGCGGGCTGGCGTGCGCCTGCAGCGTGGCCTGGTCGCCGTCGACCTGCAGCGTGAACCACTTGGCCGCCGGCACCGCGTCGGGCGCGGCCTCGCGCAACAGCAGCTGGGCGGTGTCGAGCGTCTGCTCCAGCCGCGGGGCCAGCGCGCCGAGCTGGGCGTACAGGGTCGACAGCTTGCGGGCCATCGCGGGCTGCTCGCGCATCTCGGTGCGCAGGGCGCTGGCGATCACGCGCAGGGCATCGAGAAAGCCCGACGCGTGGTGCGCGACCCGGCCCAGCGGGCCCTGCAGCGCCTCGGGCAAGGCGCCCAGCGGCAGGCGCGCACGCGCGGGGCCGCGGCCGGGCAGGCCCGCCGGGCCGGCGAGGTCGGACTTCAGGCCGTCGCCGTGCAGGTCCATCACCAGGCGCTCGGTCTCCTGCAGCGCCTGGCGCATCTGGGCCGCGTGCATCGGCACGTCGGCCACCTCGGTCACCTCGAAGCGCACGCCCACGCGCACCGCGCGCTGCGCCAGGCGCTCGACCCAGCCGTGGCGGCCCAGGTCCATGCGGCAACCGAACTGCGCGAGCGCGGTGGCCGGCAGGTGGTGCGCTTCGTCGAGCACCAGCAGGCAGTTGTCCAGCTCGGGCAGCTGGCGGTTGCCGATGGAGGCCAGCAGCAGATCGTGGTTGACCACCACCACCTGCGCGCCGACCAGCGTCTTGCGCCGCTCGTAGTAGACGCACTGGTTGAACGACGGGCAGTGCTTGCCGGTGCACGACGCGGCGTCGGCCGCCATCGGCAGCCAGGCGTCGGCGGCCGGCGGGGTGTCGAGGGTGTCGCGGTCGCCATCCCAGGCGCCGGCCGCCAGTGTCTGGGCGATGCCCGTGTAGAACTGGAGGCGAGCCTCCACTTCGTGCGCAGGCCGCGTGGGGCGGGCGGTGGCGGCCGCGTCGTCGTCAGCAAAGAGATCGTCTTCGACCTCGTCCTCCTCGTCGTCGTGCTCGGCCATCATCCCGGTCAGCCGCTCCAGCTTCAGATGGCAGACGTAGCGCCCGCGGCCTTTCGCCAAGGCGAAGCGGAAGGGTTCCGGCATCAGCTTGGCGAGCGCCGGCAGGTCCTTGTGGACCAGTTGTTCCTGCAGCGCCACGGTGGCGGTGGAGATCACGACGCGGGTGTTGCGTGCCAGCGCGAGTGCGATGGCGGGGGCGCAGTAGGCGAGCGACTTGCCGACGCCGGTGCCAGCCTGGATCACCGCGATGGCGCGCACCGGCGGGTCGGCCAGGCCGTCGCCGTCATCGCCGTCGGTCTTGCCAAGGGTGGCCGCTGCCAGCGTGTCGGCCACCTGCTCGGCCATGCGCCGCTGGCCGTCGCGGCTGCGGAAACCGGCGCTGGCCTGGACCACCCCGTCGAACACCTGCAGGGCGGACGCGGCCCATTCCAAAGAAGACATGCGCCGAGTGTTGCACGGCCGCCGGCCGTGCTGGGCGTCAGGCGGGCTGGGCGATGCCGGTCGCGGAGGCCGGCAGGCCGAAGACGGCGTCGAAGGCCCAGTTGAAGACGAAGGTGTAGACGAGGAAGAACACCACGAGGCCCAGATCCATCACCAGCGCGTCCCACAGGCTCACGCCCAGCCACCAGGCGAAGGTCGGCACCAGAAAGGCGACGAGGCCGCCCTCGAACCCGATGGCGTGCGCGATACGGCGCCACACGCTGCGCCCGCGCACCGCCTGGCGCGACTCCCAACGCTCGAAGAGCCAGTTGAAGCTCAAATTCCACAACACGGCGATCACGGACGCGATGGCCGCCAGGACGCCCGAGTGCCCCAGCCCCTGGCCCGACATCCATGCCAGCCCCACGCTCGCTGCGACGATGGCGATGCCTTCGTAGAGCGTGATGTAGACGACACGGCGCTTGAGCCCTTGCATGGAAATCCCCGGAAGACAGTGAACAGACGGTGGACTTTATGTGCTGATGACTGATATAAAAAGTCATCTTCTTTCAATTAATCTGACAGATCGGGCGCATGGCCTTCTCCACCGACAACCTGCAGGTCTTCCTCGCCGTGCTCGACCACGGCTCGTTTTCCGCGGCGGCGCGCTCGCTAGGGCGCGTGCCGTCCGCCGTGAGCATGGCGATCGCCGGACTGGAGGCCGAGCTCGACCTGCCGCTGTTCGACCGCAGCGGGCGCGAACCGAAGCCGACCGCCGCCGCCCGCTCGCTGGAGCCGCAGGCGCGCCTGCTGGCCGCGCAGTTCAAGCAGCTCGAAGTGCAGGCGCTGGCCCTCACGCAAGGCCTGGAGAACCGGCTGACGCTGGCCATCGCGCCCGAGCTGCTGGCGGCGCCGTGGAGCGGCGCCCTCGCAGCGCTGGCGGCCGAATACCCGCTGCTCGAAGTAGAGGTGCTCGCAGCGCCGCAGGCCGACGCGCTGGCGCTGCTACATGCCGGGCGCGCGCAGTTGGCGCTGGTGTTCGAGCGGCCGAGCCTCGACGGCCGCGAGGGTTTTCAGGAAGTCGCGAGCGATACCATGGTCGCGGTGATGGCCCCGGCCCACCCCGTGCTGGCCGCCGCCGGCGGACGCCTGCGCGAGGAACATCTGCACAACACGCGGCAGATCGTGGTGGCCGGGCGCGACCTGACGACCAGCGACCCGCGCTTCGTCTTCGGCCGGCACGTCTGGCGCACCGACAACGCGCTGGCCGCGCTGAGCCTGATCACCGCCGGCCTCGGCTGGGGCTGGCTGCCGCGCGCCTTCGCCAAGCCGCACGTGGCGGCCGGCGCGCTGCTGGAGATCCCGTTCGAGAACCTGAGCAACGGGCTCGACCTGTGGGTCGACGTGGTGTGGTCGCGCGAGCGGCCGCTGGGGTTGGGGGCGCAGCGCTTCGTGGCGCTGATTGCGAGGGACAAGTCAGCCCCAAGCACGGCCTGAGAGGCTGAGCCGCGGCGGCTATTCCTTTTGCCGGCCGTCCGGCGTGAAGCCCCTGCGCACGTTCTCGCGCTGGGCGCGCTCCACCTGACGCGCCGGATCCTGACGCTGCTGCTGGACGTCGGGGCGGCTCTGCGGCTGCGGACGGTAGCCAGGCTGTGGCTGCGCCTGCTGCCGCTGTCGTTGCTGCTGCGCCTGCTGCTGTTGGCGTTGTCGTTCCAACTGCTGCCTCTGTTGATCCTGCTGTTGACGCTGCTGTTCGACCCGCTGTTGCTGACGCATGCGCTCATCGTCGCGCCGCCCGTCACGATCATCGCGACGGTCTCGATCCGGACGGAAGTCGTTGCCTGCATTCGGCCGGTACGGATTCGGCCGCCATTCGGCGCGCGGCGGCGCCGGACGCTGCCAGCCCTCTTCACGCCGCGGGGGCGGCCGGTTGCCCCAATACCGGCGGTCGTCGTAGAACGAGCGGTCACGGTAGTTGTTGCCCCAGTAGCTGCCGATCGCGAAGGTCACGAGCGGAATGCCAATGGCCGCGCCGTAGGTGGCGATCGGCACGCGCCGCTGCTCGTAGGCGTAGTCGACGCTCTGCGCGTAGACCCAGCCGCGCAGGCCGTCGGGCATCACGACGTCGCACCAGCTGTAGCCGCTGGTGCAGCCGAGCACTTCGAAGGGCTGGCCGGCGCCGATCGTCGCGATCAGCGGGTAGTTGCCCGCGGGGCCGGCCCGCAGATTCACGGTGTTGCGCGCGAAGGCCTGTTGGGCCGAGGCCGCGACGGGTAGGGCGAGCGCCAAGACCCCGACGGCGAGCCAGCGTTGAGCGATCCTGTTCATGTTGTCATCCGGTTGCTTGGTGGTCCCACGGTGGCCGGCTTCGGCGGCCTTGTCAATCAGCCACCGCCCCGCGCCACTTGCCCAGGACAGGGTCGCGCTCAGGCCGCTTCGCTGTAGAACGCCGTGCCCTGCAGTGTGCGCCCCGCCAGCGGCGTGACGCTGCGGCCGATGGCGGCGATGTGGTCGGGCGTGGTGCCGCAGCAGCCGCCCACGATGTTCACCAGCCCGTCGGCCGCGAACTCGTGCAGCAGACGCGCGGTCACGTCGGGCGTCTCGTCGAAGCCGGTGTCGCTCATCGGGTTGGGCAGGCCGGCGTTGGGGTAGCAGCTGATGAAGGTGTCTTCCGCGACACGCGCCAGTTCCTGGATGTAGGGCCGCATCAGCGCCGCACCCAGCGCGCAGTTCAGGCCGATGGCCAGCGGCTGCGCGTGGCGCACGCTGTGCCAGAAGGCGGTCACGGTCTGGCCGCTCAGGATGCGGCCGGAGGCATCGGTCACGGTGCCGCTGATGATGAGCGGCAGGCGCTCGCCCGAGTTCTCGAAGTACTCGTCGACGGCGAACAGCGCCGCCTTGGCGTTGAGCGTGTCGAAGATGGTCTCGACCAGGATCACGTCGGCACCGCCCTCGACCAGCGCCTCGGTCTGCTCGTAGTACGCCGCGCGCAGCGTCTCGAAGTCGACGTTGCGGGCGCCGGGGTCGTTCACGTCGGGGCTGATGCTCGCCGTCTTGGGCGTCGGGCCCAGGGCGCCGGCGACGAAGCGGGGCTTGTCCGGGGTGCTGTACTTGTCGCAGGCGGCACGGGCGAGCTTGGCCGATTCGACGTTCATCTCGCGCGCCAGATGCGCCATCTGGTAGTCCTCCTGCGCGACGGTGGTGGCGCCAAAGGTGTTGGTCTCGATCAGGTCGGCGCCGGCTGCGAGATAGGCCTCGTGGATGTCGCGGATCACGTCGGGCCGCGTGAGCGACAGCAGCTCGTTGTTGCCCTTCACGTCGCGCTCGAAGTCCTTGAAGCGCTCGCCGCGGTACTGTTCTTCCGTGAGCTTGAAGCGCTGGATCATCGTGCCCATGGCGCCGTCGAGCACGGCGATGCGTTGGGCGAGGATGCCAGGCAGGGCCTGGCCGCGGGTGTAGACGATGGGCTTCATAGCCCACGATTGTAGGAAGCGTCCAAAGGACCTGCCGTGGTGGGTGATCGGTGCCCACGCTGCACATCCTCAGACGCGATCGAAGAGCTTCCCGGGGTTCATGAGCTGGTGCGGGTCCAACGCCTGCTTGATGGCGCGCATCGCGGCCAGTTCGGCCGGCGTGCGGCTGGCGCCGAGCCAGGGCTTCTTGTGCGTGCCGATGCCGTGCTCGGCCGACACGCTGCCGCCGAACGCGGCGACCTGGTCGTACACCAGCTGCTCGACGCCATGCTCGTCGCCGCCGACCGTGCCGGCGTCCACGGAGAGGTGCAGGTTGCTGTCCCCCACGTGGCCGAAGAAGACGGCGATGTTGCCGGGCCAGCGCGCGTCGAGCGCGGCGCGGCAGGTGTCGGCGAAGCGGCCGATGTCGGCCATCGGCAGGCTCACGTCGAAGTTGATCGGCGGGTGCATGTGGGCCGGCAGTTCGGCCGTGGCCTCGCGGATCTTCCACAGCGCACGGGCCTGGGCCTGCGACTGCGCGATGACGGCGTCGAGCGCCTCGCCGGCTGCCATCGATTCACCGAGCAGTTCCTCGATCGCCGTGCGCAGTTCGTCTTCGTCGCGGCCCGTGACGTCGACCAGCGCCGCGAACGGGTGCGGCGCGTCGAAGGGTTCGCGCAGCGACTGCCATTGCAGCGACGCGGCGACGAAGTCGCGCCACATCAGTTCGAAGGCCGCCACCGCGCCGGGGAAGCGCGCCTGCAGCCGGCCGAGCAGTGCCAGCGACTGCTCGAAGCTGACGACCGCGACCAGCACGGTCGCCTTCGCGCGCGGTGCCGGGCGCAGGCGCAGCACGGCCCGCGTGATCACGCCGAGCGTTCCCTCGGCGCCGATGAAGAGCTGCTTCAGGTCGTAGCCGGTGTTGTTCTTGATCATCGGGCGCAGCATGGGCAGCACCGTGCCGTCGGCCAGCACCACCTCGAGCCCGAGCGCCTGCTCGCGCATCATCCCGAACTGCAGAACGCCGTTGCCGCCGGCGTTGGTCGCGAGGTTGCCGCCGATCTGGCACGAGCCGCGCGCGCCGAGGTCCACGCCGAACTGCAGGCCCTGCTCGGCCGCGGCTTCCTGCACGGCCTGCAGCGTGACGCCGGCCTGCACGGTGATGGTCGAGGCCGCCACGTCGAGCGACTCGATGGCGTTCATGCGATCGAGCGACAGCGCGATCGCACCGGCGACCGGCACCGCCCCGCCGGCCATGCCGGTGAGGCCGCCCTGCGGCACCACGGACACGCGGAATTCGCTACAGACGCGCAGCACGGCCGCGACCGCGTCGGTGCTGCGCGGGCGCACCAGCGCGATCGGCTGCACCGGCGTGACGCCGCTCCAGTCGGTGCGATGGCGTAGCGGCACGGCGTCGCCGGTCTGCACGGCGTCGGCGCCGGCCGCGGCGATCAGTGCATCGATGAAGGCCGCATCAGCCACGCTTGGCCTCGACGAACGCGAGCACGGCCTCGATCATCCGCCGCACATGCGGCTGCACGCCGGCCGCGACCTCGGGCAGGTAGTCGAAGGGCAGCGCCTCCTGCATGTAGCTCGACTGCGTCATCTCCAGCTGCACCGCCTGCACGTTCTGCGCGGGTTGCCCGTAGTGGCGCGTGATGTAGCCGCCGGTGAAACGGCCGTTGAGCACGCCGGTGTAGCCGGTCGCGTTTTCGGCGATGCCGCGCAGCGTCTCCGCCAGCGCCGGGTCGCAGCTCGCGCCCTTGGCGGTGCCGAGGTTCAGGTCGGGCAGCTTGCCGTCGAAGAAGCGCGGCAGCACGGAACGGATCGAATGCGCGTCCCACAGCGCGGCGATGCCGTGCTGCGCCTGGATGCGCGCGAGTTCTTCGGCGAGCTTCGCGTGGTAGGGCTGCCAGATGGCGTCGCGGCGCGCGGCGATCTCGTCGTCGTCGGGCACGTCGCCGGCCTCGTAGATCGGCGTGTTGTCGAAAGTGTCGACGGGGCACAGGCCGGTGACGCTCTGGCCCGGGTAGAGGCTGGCGCCATCCGGCGGGCGGTTGAGGTCGATCACATAGCGCGAGTGCGTGGCGACCAGCACCGACGCGCCGAGTTCGTCGGCGAAGTCGTAGAGGCGTTCAAGGTGCCAGTCGGTGTCGGGGACCTGGCGCGCCTCCGCGGTGAAGCGCGCGGCCAGCGCGGGCGGCACATGCGTGCCGACGTGCGGCATGGAGATCAGCAGGGGCCGCGTGCCCTGGCGGAAGCGGAAGGGGGGTTCGGTGGTTTGAAAGGTCATGGGGAATCCTGAAGCAGTTGGCGGCGCGCGGCGACGAAGCCGGCCGACGCGCTGTCGTGAAGCGGATGGCGGCCGGCCTGCACGCGGGGTTGGCCTGCCACCCACACGGCATCGATCGCGCTGGTGCGGTGGCTGGCGAAGACGTGCGACGACAGCATGTCGGGCACGTCGAGGCCGGCGAGCGCGGGGTGCGTGGCGTCGAGCACGGTGAAGTCGGCCTGCTGCCCGACGGCAAGGCCGCCGACGGCACGGCCGGACGCCTGCGCCCCGCCCTGCGCCGCCGCCAGCGTCATCGCGCTCGCGACGTTCGGTTGCGATGCATCAGCCGCCACGTTGCGCTGGCGCGTGGCGAGGCGCTGGCTGTACTCGAGCATCAGCAGCTCCTCGGCGGCGTTCACGCAGATGTGGCTGTCGGAACCGATGCCCCACACGCCGCCGGCCGCGCGCCAGGCGGGCAGGTCGAAGATGCCGTCGCCGAGGTTCGCTTCGGTGGTCGGGCACAGGCCCGCGACCGCGCCGCTCACGGCCGCGCGGCGGTACTCGTCGGCATCCATGTGCGTCGCATGCACCAGGCACCAGCGCGCATCGACGGGGGCGTGGTCGATCAGCCAGGCGACGGGGCGCTGGCCGCTCCAGGCCACGCAGTCGTCGACCTCCTGCGTCTGCTCGGCGATGTGGATGTGCACCGGTGCGGTCGGGTCGATGGCGTCGAGTCCGGCCAGTGCGTCGCGCAGCGCATCGGGCGGCACCGCGCGCAGGGAGTGCGGCGCGAGGCCGAGGCGTGCGCCCTGCGCATCGCACAGTGGCTTGAGTCTCTCGAGCAGACGCAGCATCGATTCGGTCGAGCGGATGAAACGGCGCTGCCCGTCGCTCGGCGGCTTGGCGCCGAAGCCGCTCGTCTGGTACAGCACCGGCAGCAGCGTGAGGCCGATGCCCGCACGCTGCGCCGCGCGCATCAGCGCATGCGCCAGCTCGGCATCGTCGGCATACGGCCGGCCGTCGCCCTGGTGATGCACGTAATGGAATTCGCACACCGACGTATAGCCCGCTTCCAGCATCTCGACATAGAGGCCCAACGCGATGGCTTCGAGCTGCGCGGGGTCGAGCCGCAGCGCGAAGCGGTACATCAGCGTGCGCCAGCTCCAGAAGCTGTCGCTGGCCTCGCCGCGGTACTCGGTGAGCCCGGCGATGGCGCGCTGGAAGGCGTGGGAGTGGAGGTTGGGCGTGCCGGGAATGACGGGGCCTTGTATCGCTGCCGATGCAGTCGTGTTCGGTTCGACGTGGGTCAGTTGACCGTTGTCGTTCCATTCGAGGCGGACGTTCTTGTGCCAGCCTGTGGGGAGCAAGGCGTGGCTTGCGACGGTGCTTGCTGTCATGCGCCGATTGTTCTGTGCGTGGGGCGTCGGCGGGCGGTAGGGCTGTGGGCGGCAGACGACTGCGGTCCTTCGGACTTCGCTGCTGCTCCTCGC